>NZ_JBZAZF010000003.1:304122-983419 GCF_058248265.1 Bacillus sp. NS1
CATGAAGAGAAAGAAGCAGCTCAACCAGAACACGCGGAGCCTGCCCTTCGTCATGAAGAGAAAGAAGCAGCTCAACCGGAACACGCGGAGCCCGCACTCTGTCATGAAGAGAAAGAAGCGGCTCAACCGGAACACGCGGAGCCCGCACTCCGTCATGAAGAGAAAGAAGCGGCTCAACTAGAACATGCTGAACCCGCGCTTCGTCAAGTAGCGGATGAAGCTCAGGAGACTGAATCTCAGGCCGTACTCTCCATAGAAGAAAGCAGAGAGAAGAAACCAGCCTCAGCTCCAAATGTGGAGAATGACGAAACCGCTTTACAGCTTCATTTCAATCAAAAAGCAAACTTGGAGGAGGCAACTCAAGAAGAGCCTGCACCGGCATACCGTACCTTCCTGCCCGAACATGAAGAGGAGGATTCTTTTTATTCAGCGCCTAAGTTGCTGGAAGAGGAGGAACAAGCGGAAGAAAGCTTTGAAATTGAAGTGAGAAAAATACCACCGGCGAATGAGCCTGAGGAAGAAACACCTCTTCAGTCCTTCCAGCTGCCTGATACCTCAGAGACTGAAAGGAAGGAAGCGAATGCTGTTCCTAGGGTTGCTCCTGCTGCTGAAACGAAGGAACCTCAAACAAAGGAAAGTGATAATTCTCTTTATTTAACAAAACTCTTTACGAGAGAAGAGGAAGAGTTTTCGAGAATGAAAATATGCATTGTTCAGCAGGAAGATACGATCGAACGTTTATGCGAACGGTATGAAATCACATCCCAGCAGCTGATCAGAATGAATTCTTTAGCCTTGGACGATGAATTGAAAGCAGGACAGATCCTCTATATTCCTCAATATAACAACAGCCATGCGTAAACCGTAAGCGATCGGAAAATGTGGTGAATGGAATGGAAGATACCCAATCGGTTCTTCAGAAATACGGACTGACTGCTCAATTTATTGAGCCTGTCAGTCCTCTTGTGTGGAAAGTGTATACAGACTACGGCATATTTGCCCTGAAAAAATTGAAATCAGCTCGCAGCAAACAGTTCACAGATCATATGGTGGCGATTGAAGAAAAAGGTTTTCGTTCATTTGTTCCCGTTTACAGAACAAATAGCGGTGAGTTTTTCTCAGAAGGTATACAATCCGGAGATTCCTATTATTTAATGCCTTGGCTCCAATTTGACCAGGAGGAAGAACGGGATCAGAAGCATGCCTATTTATTTAGAGAAACAGCCCGCCTTCACGAGAGAACCGCGCAGGAAATAAAGGCGAGCCGTGATGATATTGAACGTTATTACGGACAAACGAAAAAAAAGTGGGAACATGATAAAATTTTTTATGAACAGTTTGTAGACAGAGCAGAGAAGGAATGGTACCTTTCCCCTTTTGAACTCCAGGCCGTAACCTATTTTTCAGAAACCATTTCGGCGGTGAACTTTGCGCTGGAGCGGTTGGAAGACTGGTATGAATCAGCAAAAGAAAAGGGCGTCTCAAGGGTTGTGATAAACCACGGCAGCCTGTCTATACACCATTTTCTATATAATGATGCCGGGGCCGGATATTTCACAAATTTCGAAAGAGCGTCTGCAGGCCCGCCGCAAAACGACTTACTGGGCTTTTATACAAAAATGTTCAGAGGCTTTCCGAAAGCTTGTCCGGAATGCGTCGAATGGTTTTATGCATACACGAAATCATTCCCTTTACGTGATGCGGAAGTCAGCCTTTTTCTCAGCTATATGGCATATCCGACGGCCATGTACAAGGTGCTGAACCGTTATCAAACCGGAAAAAGACAGCATGAAAAAAATGAATGTACGCAATTATTAAAGGCTTATTGGCAAATGAAAAATATAGAGCCGTTTGTGATGAAAATCCATCAGGTAGAACAAGAGAAAAAATTCCAGGCTGAAAACGAGTCCACGTCTTAATGGCGCGGACTTGTTTGTTTATATCCATTCTAAATGAAGGGCGCAAGCTAAAAAGATTAGGATTGCGAGCAGCAAAACATCAAAGGTTGTCGGAAAGAAAATAGTTCTGATTCCTTGAAAAATCGTAATGGGAATAATCACTTGTGCGGATACAAGCCGAATTTGCCTAACCCACGGCGGGAGCGAATAAGAGCTGAAACGTTTCTTCACGGTGCATCCTCCTCTACGCATTTACAAGCATCATATGTAAACTTGGGCAATAGGTGCCTGCCCATCTGTATAGAAAGCGGCGTTTTTGGAAAAGATGATTGACGAATCAAAAACACTTTTACTATAATAAAGAACATAAATAATGTATATAATGAGCTGATAAATACACCTGCTTAGAACGGGAAGAGTACAAAAAAGGCGCATGCAGAGAGAGAAGCCGTTTGCTGAAAGGTTTCTTATGTTGTCTGATTGGAAGGTCGCCCGGGAGCATAATTTCTTGAAAGAGAGTAGAGAAATTCGGGAAACACCCGTTATCCGTTGTAAGTGCATGAACTGATAGAGTTCATGAAAAAAGGTGGTACCGCGAAAGAGCTTTTCGTCCTTTTACAGGGATGAAGAGCTCTTTTTTCGTTCTCAGCCATTTTTAAACATGCTGGAGGGTTATCATGGAAACGAATGAACAAACAATGCCGACGAAATACGATCCGGCAGCAGTTGAAAAAGACCGATATGATTTTTGGCTAAAAGGCAAATTTTTCGAAGCTGGCAGTGACCAGACAAAAGAGCCATACTCTGTTGTCATTCCGCCGCCAAACGTAACAGGAAGACTTCACCTTGGCCACGCGTGGGACACAACGCTGCAAGACATTGTAACAAGAATGAAACGCATGCAGGGCTATGATGTGCTGTGGCTTCCGGGTATGGACCACGCCGGCATCGCGACACAGGCTAAAGTGGAAGCGAAACTTCGTGAAGAAGGCAAATCCCGCTACGATTTGGGCCGCGAGAAATTCCTCGAAGAAACGTGGAAGTGGAAAGAAGAGTATGCTGACTTTATTCGCAGCCAGTGGGCGAAATTAGGGCTTGGCCTTGATTATTCCCGTGAACGTTTTACGCTGGATGAAGGCTTAAGCAAAGCGGTTCGCGAAGTTTTCGTTAAGCTTTATGAAAAAGGCCTGATCTACAGAGGCGAATATATTATTAACTGGGACCCTGCGACAAAAACAGCCCTATCCGACATTGAGGTCATTTACAAGGATGTTCAAGGCGCGTTCTATCATATGAGCTATCCGCTCGCTGACGGTTCAGGTTCGATTGAAATTGCGACGACACGTCCTGAAACGATGCTTGGTGATACAGCTGTTGCTGTTCATCCTGAAGATGAGCGCTATAAGCATCTTATCGGAAAAACGGTGATCCTGCCGATTACAAATCGTGAAATTCCGATTGTCGGTGATGACTACGTTGATATGGAATTTGGTTCTGGTGCAGTGAAAATTACGCCTGCTCATGATCCGAACGATTTCGAGCTTGGCAACCGCCACAATTTAGAACGCATTCTTGTCATGAATGAAGACGGAACGATGAATGAAAATGCCCTGCAATATCAAGGTATGGATCGTTTTGAATGCCGCAAAAAGCTCGTAAAAGATTTACAGGAGGCGGGAGTTCTCTTCAAAATCGAGGATCATATGCACTCTGTCGGCCATAGTGAACGAAGCGGGGTTGTTGTTGAGCCTTATCTTTCTACACAATGGTTTGTGCGCATGCAGCCGCTTGCTGATGAAGCGATTGAGCTGCAAAAGAAAGAAGAAAAAGTCAACTTTGTGCCTGACCGTTTCGAAAAAACGTATTTACACTGGATGGAAAATATCCGCGACTGGTGTATTTCCCGTCAGTTGTGGTGGGGCCACCGCATTCCGGCTTGGTATCACAAAGAAACAGGCGAGTTATATGTCGGGCTTGAAGCGCCTGAGGACAGCGAAAATTGGGAACAGGATACAGACGTACTGGATACATGGTTCAGTTCTGCACTCTGGCCTTTCTCCACTATGGGCTGGCCTGATGTAACGGCTGAAGACTTTAAACGCTACTACCCGACAGACGTACTCGTGACAGGGTACGATATCATTTTCTTCTGGGTATCACGCATGATTTTCCAAGGCATTGAATTTACAGGCGAGCGCCCGTTCAAAGATGTTTTGATCCATGGCTTAATCCGTGACGAGCAAGGCCGGAAAATGAGTAAATCTCTCGGCAACGGTGTCGATCCGATGGATGTCATTGACAAGTATGGAGCCGATTCTCTGCGTTATTTCCTTGCGACTGGAAGCTCTCCTGGCCAAGATCTGCGCTTCAGTTATGAAAAAGTGGAATCGACATGGAATTTTGCCAATAAAATTTGGAATGCCTCCCGTTTTGCATTAATGAACATGGACGGCATGACATACGATGAGCTCGATTTGTCAGGCGAAAAATCAGTTGCTGACAAATGGATTTTAACGCGATTAAATGAAACAATCGAACACGTGACCCAGCTTGCTGATCGATATGAATTTGGTGAAGTCGGACGCCATTTATATAACTTTATTTGGGATGATTTCTGTGATTGGTATATTGAAATGGCGAAGCTTCCGCTTTACGGAGAAGACGAAGCGGCTAAGAAAACAACCCGTTCTATCCTTGCTTACGTACTGGATCAAACGATGCGCCTGCTCCATCCGTTTATGCCATTCTTAACGGAGGAAATTTGGCAGCACCTTCCTCATCAAGGGGAATCGATTACAGTAAGTCAATGGCCTGTTGTAGTACCGGAGCATACCGATACTGAAGCGGCAGCTGACATGAAGCTTCTTGTTGAGCTGATTCGTTCTGTACGTAATATCCGCAGTGAAGTCAATACGCCAATGAGCAAGCAAGTCGAATTGTATATTAAAACAAGCACAGATGAAATAGCAGCCCGTCTCGAAGCGAACCGTTCATATGTTGAACGCTTTACGAATCCGAGCGTGCTTAAAATCGGCACGGATATCGAGGCTGTTGATAAAGCGATGACGGCCGTTGTCTCAGGAGCAGAGGTTATTCTTCCGCTAGAAGGCTTAATTAATATTGATGAAGAAATTGCCCGTCTGCAAAAAGAATTTGATAAGCTGACGAAAGAAGTCGAGCGCGTCCAAAAGAAACTTGGTAATGAAGGGTTTATGAAAAAAGCGCCTGCGCACGTAATTGATGAAGAACGTGAAAAAGAAAAAGATTATGTGGCAAAGCGTGACGCTGTTCAAAAACGAATGGCTGAGCTGAAGGGCTAATGAAAAGCCGGGGCGGTTTCTAGAGAAACCGCCTTGTCTTATAAAAGAGGGGATTATCATTGTTTACTGCATATGAAGAAGCGCGCAGCTGGATTCACGGGCGGCTGAAATTCGGAGTGAAGCCCGGACTTGGCCGAATGGAGCAGCTGATGGCGCGGTTAGGGCATCCTGAAAAGAAAATCCGCGCGTTCCACGTCGCAGGAACAAACGGTAAAGGATCAACTGTCGCTTTTATCCGTTCTATGCTGCAAGAAGCCGGATATACGGTTGGAACGTTTACGTCACCTTATATCATTACGTTTAATGAACGGATCAGCGTTAACGGGACACCGATTTCAGATGAGGAATGGACAGCACTCGTCAATCAGATGAAACCGCACGTTGAAGCGCTGGATCAAACGGAATACGGACAGCCGACAGAATTTGAAATTATGACGGCTTGTGCATTTTTATATTTTGCAGAGTTTCATAAGGTCGACTTTGTTATTTTTGAAACAGGTCTGGGAGGTAGATTCGATTCTACGAATGTAGTTGAACCGCTTTTAACTATGATTACAAGCATCGGACACGACCATATGAATATTCTTGGAAACACCATTGAAGAAATTGCTGGAGAAAAGGCCGGAATTATTAAAGAAGGTATACCTATTGTTACAGCTGTTACTCAGCCGGAAGCCGTACAGGTCATTCGTTATGAAGCTGAACGACATGCTGCGCCGTTCCAGTCATTACATGATACATGTGTTATTTTTAATGAAGAGGCTCTGCCTGCGGGAGAACAGTTTTCATTCAAAACGGCCGAGAAGTGTTATGAAGATGTTCGAACAACTCTGATCGGCACCCATCAAAGACAAAATGCGGCTTTGTCCATTTTGGCTGCTGAGTGGCTTAATAGGGAGAGCATTGCCCATATCAGTGATGAAGCGTTAAGAAGCGGGCTTGTAAAGGCTGCTTGGCCGGGTCGCTTAGAGCTTGTTCAGGAACATCCACCGGTATACTTAGATGGTGCGCATAACGAAGAAGGCGTTGAGAAGTTGGCGGAAACGATGAAACAGCGTTTCCCTGATTCCTGCATTTCTGTGGTGTTTAGCGCGTTAAAGGACAAACCGTATCAAAACATGATTAAGAAACTGGAAACCATAGCGCATGCGATTCATTTTGCTTCTTTTGATTTCCCGCGTGCTTCTCTTGCAAAAGATCTCTATGATGCAAGTGAAATCAGCAATAAAAGCTGGAGTGAAGATCCTGGCGATGTGCTCGAATTCATAGAAAGCAAAAAGGGTTCAAATGAAATTGTGCTGATTACGGGATCACTTTATTTTATTTCTGACATTCGCAAAAGATTGAAATAAGGCGTCCAGCCCCGGCAGTATCAAAAAATGAGATTCTGCCGGGGTTTTTATGTGTAAAATTGAATATTCCCGATTAGAATTCAGCCCGCTCACTTTGCTACAATCCATACCAGTATTTTGTAAAGGTGTGTTGTCTATGCTTCCCATTCTTTTTATCCTCGGGCTAATCCTTGGTTCATTTTATTATACGGCCGGGCGCCGTATCCCCTTACATCTATCTATTATCGCGCCCCGTTCATCATGCTCGTTTTGCCGGCGGACCTTAACTCCTGCAGAATTAATTCCCATCCTGTCATTCCTTTTCCAAAAAGGTAAATGTAAAAACTGCGGGCAGAGGATTTCTATTATGTATCCCGTAATAGAGCTTGTGGCAGCGTGTTTATTTGCCGCCGCAGGAATACGCTTTGGCACGTCGCTTGAACTGTTTCCTGCTGTTGTGTTTATCTCTCTTCTTATCATTGTTGCAGTGACAGATATTCATTTTATGCTAATTCCAAATCGAATATTGGTTTTCTTTCTTCCTTTTTTGGCGGGTGCAAGATTGATTTCTCCGCTTGATCCCTGGTATGCCGGCCTGTTAGGTGCTGCCGCCGGGTTTCTATTTCTGGCCTTAATTGCTGCAATCACCCATGGAGGAATAGGGGGAGGAGATATTAAATTATTTGCGGTGATTGGCTTTGTGCTCGGTGTGAAAATGCTGGCAGCTGCCTTTTTCTTTTCTGTTTTGATAGGTTCATTGTATGGAGCGGCAGCCGTTCTGACTGGTAGACTCGCCAAAGGGCAGCCGCTTCCCTTTGCCCCCGCAATTGCGGCAGGGAGCATTTTAGCCTATTTATACGGTGACTCTATCATTTCTTTTTATATTAAAATGGCAATGGGCTGACCGCTGAAAAATTTGACGAACGTTTTTTGGACAAGACGACAAAAGTCTTGTTCTTTTTTTTTTCGCCTGTGCTAAAGTGTGTAGCATGAAAAGCCGACAAGAACGGTCAAGCAAATGAAGGGAGGAAGCGGAATTGAAAAAAAGAAAGAATAAAAAAAACAGTAAAGCCGCAGAAAAAGCCCTCAAGGTGACGATTAATGGAAAAGAAGAGACGGTTTACGAACAAGAAACGTCTGAGACTGAGACGGATAAAAACATGACATTTTCAAATTGGGAGGAAAAGAGAAAGGCAGAACAGGAGGTCGCGGCTTCCCATGAACATCCCGATGAAGATGAATTTAACTGGGATTCAGAAGAGGACAAGGTGTTTAAAGAAGATCCAAAAGTCGTTCCGCCTTACCAAAAGAAAAAAACAAAGCTGTATGCAAAAGGAAAGGCCGGGACTGCCAAGCCGGTAAAAAGAGTGGCGGCGACGATTGCCTTTGCAGCTGTCATAGGCACCGGATTAGGTTTATTCGCGTTGAACATCTCGGGCAATAAAGAAGCGGCAGCACCAGCCTCTTTAGATGATTCTCTGGGCAGCCAAACGGCAAAAGCCGGAGATGTTTCTGCTGATAAACAAAGCTCAGGCGCGGAGAAACAGGCGGCACCAGCTGAAGGTACATATAAAACGTACGCTGTACAAGCCGGAAAATTTTCAAATGAAAAGGGTGCCGAAACGTTAACAGAACAGCTGACTGAAAAAGGTTATTCCGCCGTTTCACTGTCAAAGGATGACGGGTATACGTATGTCATCGCAGGCTTAGCCAGTGATAAGGATGTGTCACAGCAGTTAGGGCAGCTTTTAATCGACAGCGATTTTGAAGCTTGGGGAGGCAAGGAGCTTTCATTATCAATAGAGTCAGATATGACAGATTCTTTCAAGGAAACAGCTGAGCTTGCAGCAAAGGCGATTCTCGGTGAAGATATTACAAAAGCGAGTGTAGAAAAAATAGAAAAGTCGCTTGGTGAAACAGAAGCATCAGAAGCAGGAGAGAAAAAAGCGATTTTGCAGGCATTAAAGGAATTAGAGGACCCAAGTGCTGAAGCCGGATGGAAGGCTCAGCAGCAACTGTTAGCCGTCATTAAATAAGAGAAAGTGCCTGAGCCTTTGTCCTTTAGTGACAGGCTTTTTTTATTTTGTCATGAAAAAGTTATTTTTCTGAAATTGTGACAAGCCTCGTGATTTGGTAGGATAAACGAGTATCTTTTTTTCTTAAGCAAACCCTGAAAGGATGACGAACATGACAAAGCCGCTAATACTTGCATCACAATCTCCGCGCAGGAAAGAACTCCTCGATCTTCTCCAGCTGCCCTACTCCATTATTGTCAGTGAAGTAGAGGAAAAATTAAATCGAAACTTTTCACCTGAAGAAAACGTCCAATGGTTGGCAAAACAAAAAGCTAAGGCTGTAGCTGATCTCCATCCGCATGCAATTGTTATCGGAGCTGATACAATGGTATGCCTGGACGGCAATTGCCTCGGTAAACCGAAAGATCAAGAAGAAGCTGCTTCTATGCTGCGGAGGCTTTCAGGTCGAAGTCATTCAGTAATCACCGCAGTCAGCATACAAGCCGAAAATCACAGCGAGACTTTTTTTGATAAGACAGAAGTTACGTTTTGGCCTCTCAGTGAAGAAGAGATTTGGACTTATATTGAAACAAAAGAGCCGATGGATAAAGCAGGTGCATATGGCATCCAAGGAAGAGGCGCGCTTTTTGTAAAGAAAATAGACGGAGATTATTATTCAGTCATGGGCCTTCCTATATCAAAAACGATGAGAGCTCTTCGCCATTTTGATATAAAGGCATGACGGTTCTATAAACGGGAAGGGAAAGAAAAGGAGTGCTTGATCATACACGATCTGCCATTAAAACTCAGAGATTTCCCAACGAAAGAAAAGCCAAGAGAACGGCTCCTGAAAGTCGGAGCCGAGAACCTAGCGAGTCATGAACTTTTGGCTATATTATTGCGGACAGGCACTAAACAAGAATCTGTTATGGACCTGTCAAACCGGCTGCTGCGCTCTTTTGACGGGTTGCGGCTGCTGAAAGAAGCCTCTGTTGAAGAGCTGTCGAGCATCCCGGGAATCGGTATGGTAAAAGCGGTTCAAATACTGGCGGCGGTTGAGCTTGGAAGCCGTATTCATAAATTAGCCAACGAAGAACATTTCGTCATTCGCTCCCCGGAAGACGGCGCAAATCTTGTCATGGAGGATATGCGCTTTTTAACCCAGGAGCATTTTGTCTGTTTATACTTAAATACAAAAAACCAAGTCATCCATAAACGCACCGTTTTTATCGGAAGCCTGAATTCATCTATTGTCCATCCGCGAGAGGTGTTTAAAGAAGCGTTTAAACGCTCTGCCGCTTCCTTTATCTGTGTTCATAATCATCCTTCTGGAGATCCGACGCCAAGCAGGGAAGATATTGAAGTGACAAGACGGCTGTTTGAATGCGGAAACCTGATTGGCATCGAGCTGCTTGACCATTTGGTGATCGGGGACAAAAAATTTGTGAGTTTAAAGGAAAAAGGATATTTGTAACACTTTTTTTTTCGTCGAATTAAGCTATAATAGAGTTTATGAGTTTTTCCCTTTAGGGTATTTTTGCTTTAAGAAAGGAAGATACATACATATGTTTGGAATTGGTGCAAGAGACCTTGGTATAGATCTTGGAACTGCGAATACGCTTGTTTTTGTAAAAGGAAAAGGAATTGTTGTGAGAGAGCCGTCAGTTGTCGCTTTGCAAACGGATACGAAGTCGATTGTTGCTGTCGGAAATGATGCGAAAAATATGATCGGACGGACACCGGGCAACGTGGTGGCTCTTCGCCCGATGAAAGACGGCGTTATCGCTGATTATGAAACAACGGCGACGATGATGAAATATTACATCAATCAGGCCATTAAAAATAAAGGCATGTTTGCTAGAAAACCATATGTGATGGTTTGTGTTCCATCAGGTATTACGGCTGTTGAGGAACGCGCTGTCATCGATGCGACTAGACAGGCGGGAGCGCGTGACGCGTATCCGATTGAAGAGCCGTTTGCCGCAGCGATCGGCGCCAATCTGCCAGTTTGGGAGCCGACTGGAAGCATGGTTGTTGATATCGGGGGCGGTACGACAGAGGTTGCGATTATTTCACTCGGAGGCATTGTAACGTCTCAATCGATCCGCGTAGCCGGTGATGAGATGGATGATGCGATCATCAACTACATCAGAAAAACGTACAACCTGATGATCGGTGACCGTACGGCTGAAGCGATTAAAATGGAGATCGGATCTGCAGAAGCTCCTGAAGAATCCGATAAAATGGAAATCCGCGGACGCGATTTACTGACAGGTCTGCCGAAAACAATCGAAATTACAGGAAAAGAAATTTCTAATGCTCTGCGCGACACTGTGTCTACAATTGTTGAAGCAGTGAAGAGCACACTTGAAAAAACACCGCCTGAGCTTGCAGCAGATATCATGGACAGAGGTATTGTGTTAACCGGCGGCGGAGCTCTTCTTCGCAATTTGGATAAAGTCATCAGCGAAGAAACAAAAATGCCGGTCCTTATCGCCGAAGACCCGCTTGATTGTGTAGCGATCGGAACAGGGAAAGCACTGGAGCACATCCATCTTTTCAAAGGAAAAACTAGATAATCGGGAGTTCAATAGAAGAGGTGTAACACGATGCCGAATAAACGGTTAATGCTATTACTTCTGTGTATTATCATATTGGTGGCTATGATTGGATTTTCGCTGAAGGGCGGCCGCAATACCACCTGGCCTGAGAAAGTGATCGGCGATACGACGGGAGTATTTCAAAATATTTTTCATACGCCTGCCGAATTTTTTGCAGGGATATTTGAGAACATTAATGATTTAAAAAACACATACAAAGAAAACGAGCGTCTGAGAGAGAAGCTTGACGGACAGACACAATATGAAGCCAAGCTTCAAGAACTTGAAGAAGAAAACAAATCCTTGCGTGACGAGCTTGGCCATGTCAAATCGATTAAAGATTACAAGCCGATTTTAGCAACGGTCATTGCCAGAAGCCCGGATAATTGGGCGAAACAGGTCACGATTAATAAGGGGACTCAGCAAAACGTAGCGAAAGATATGGCTGTAACAAACGAAAAAGGCGCATTAATCGGCAAGATCAAAAGCTCCGGTCTTAATAATTTTACGTCTACTGTTCAGCTTTTAAGCGATACTGACCGCAATAACAGAGTCGCGACGAAAATTTCAGGAAAAAAAGGCAGCAAAGGCTACGGCCTGATCGAAGGATATGACAAAGAGAAAAAACGTCTTAAGATGACAATTATTGAGCGTAAGGATAAACAAGACGTGAAAAAAGGCGATCTTATTGAAACGTCAGGCACAGGCGGTGTTTTCCCTGAGGGGCTGACAATCGGTGAAGTGACTGATATCGAGTCAGATTCCTATGGATTAACGAAAGTTGCTTATGTAAAACCTGCTGCAGACCTTACCGATTTAAATAATGTGATCGTTGTTAACCGTGATTTGCCGACTGTCGATACAGAGGAGGAAGGATCGTGAAACGTTTCCTTCTCCCTTTCGTTATGATGCTTGTTTTTTCTGCGGAAAGCATTTTTACAGATCTGGTGCATTTTCCGTTCGTTACAGATGATCAGGTGCTTGCCCCGCGTTTTCTGATGGTTGTACTGATATTTATGTCAGCTTTCATCAACCAAAAACACGCGATGATTTACGGATTTATTTTTGGCCTTCTATATGACATGAACTATACAAGTCTATTAGGCGTTTATATGTTTGGTTTTGCCGGGTTATGCTATTTGGCTTCAAAAGCGTTTAAAGTGCTGCACACAAACGCATTTGTAGTGATATTGATAGCAGTTCTAGCTGTCTGCCTGCTCGAATTTTACGTATTCGGCATTCAGTCGTTGATTCATAAGGACATCATGACGTTTAACGGGTTTGTGCTTGATCGCTTTATACCGACAATTTTATTAAATATTGTAGCGGCTCTTATTCTGGTTCTGCCATTTAGATTGTTTTTTATGAGTCTAAAGAAAGAATTGAGAGATGAGTAAAAAGGATTTTATCTTTTTTTGACGAAATGAGTATGTTGTTGAGGTGAATATTGTGAAGACCAAAAAGCAGCAATATGTAACAATAAAAGGAACAAAGAATGGATTAACATTGCATCTGGATGATGCGTGTTCTTTTGATGAGCTTCTCGATGGTCTTCAGAATATGCTGTCAATTGAACAATATACGGATGGAAAAGGCCAGAAAATCAGCGTCCATGTTAAGCTGGGAAATCGCTTTTTATATAAGGAGCAAGAGGAACAGCTAACCGAATTGATTGCGTCAAAGAAAGATTTGTTTGTTCATTCTATTGACAGTGAAGTCATTACTAAAAAAGAAGCACAGCGTATGAAAGAGGAAGCTGAAATTATTTCTGTTTCAAAGATTGTCCGTTCAGGCCAAGTGCTGCAGGTGAAAGGCGACTTGCTCCTGATCGGTGACGTGAATCCAGGCGGAACAGTAATGGCTGGAGGGAACATTTTTGTTCTTGGCTCATTGAAAGGAATCGCGCATGCTGGATTCAACGGAAATAATCAAGCGGTCATCGCCGCCTCTGAAATGCTGCCGACACAATTAAGAATCAATCACGTGTTAAATCGCTCCCCAGACCACATTCAAAAAGGGAACGAAATGGAATGTGCTTATTTAGATACAGACGGAAATATGGTCATTGAACGCCTTCAACATTTGGCTCATTTAAGACCTGATCTAACAAGGCTTGAGGGAGGAATGTGAATTGGGTGAGGCTATCGTAATAACTTCGGGAAAAGGCGGAGTAGGTAAAACGACAACATCTGCTAACCTCGGTACCGCCTTAGCCATTTTAGGGAAGCGTGTATGCTTATTAGATACTGATATAGGACTGCGCAACCTTGATGTTGTAATGGGTCTCGAAAATAGAATTATTTACGATCTAGTAGACGTTGTAGAGGGAAGATGCAAAATGCATCAGGCGCTTGTAAAAGACAAACGTTTCGATGATCTGCTCTATTTAATGCCCGCTGCTCAAACGAGCGATAAGACAGCCGTTGTTCCTGAACAAATTAAAAATATGGTTCAAGAGCTCAAACAGGAATTTGATTATGTCATCATAGACTGTCCTGCCGGAATTGAGCAAGGATACAAAAATGCCGTTTCCGGAGCTGATAAAGCGATTGTGGTCACAACGCCTGAAATCTCAGCTGTTCGTGATGCTGACCGTATTATAGGGCTGCTGGAGCAAGAGGAAAATATTGAACCGCCGCGGCTCGTTGTAAACAGAATCAGAAATCACCTGATGAAAAACGGTGACACGATGGATATCGACGAAATCGTACAGCATTTGTCGATCGATTTGCTCGGAATCGTGGCTGATGATGATGAAGTCATTAAAGCTTCCAACCATGGCGAACCGATTGCAATGGATTCGAAAAATCGAGCTTCCATTGCATATCGCAATATTGCCCGCCGCATCTTAGGCGAATCTGTTCCTTTGCAGGTGCTTGAAGAGCAAAACAAAGGAATGGTGGCTAAGATTAAATCATTTTTCGGAGTAAGATCTTAATGTGATAGAATCAAAGAGAAGAATCTGACAAAGCAAATGCTGTGTCAGGTTTTTTTGTTTTTGTCTGCTTTGTGCTTGAGGATAACGAATATTTGCCATGGACAAGACATATCATGTACAAACCCAACGAATGCAAAGGATGATGGCAATGAGTCACAGAGCAGATGAAATCAGAAAACGATTAGAGAAAAGAAGAAAACATCTTTCCGGCTCAAAACGTTTCTCTACTCAGACAGTTTCTGAAAAGCAGAAACCCCCGTCTTGGGTAATGGTATCGGATCAGGAAAAGCATGGAACTCTTCCGGTCTATGAAGATAACATTTCAACATTCAACGGAAAGCACCCTTTGGTTAAAACAGATTCAATTATCCTGAAATGTCTTCTGTCGGCCTGCATTGTTCTCGTTTCCGCCATAGCCTATAAAACAAACATTGGGCCGGTCAGCCAGATTAAACCCGCTGTTGCCAAAACCTTCGAAACTGAATTTCAATTTGCTTCAGCAAGCCATTGGTTTGAAACGAAATTCGGCAATCCGCTCGCTTTTCTGGCTCCTGAACATAAAAATAAGGAAGAGCAGGTTGAAGTGGGCCAAGACTTGGTCGCGCCTGCATCTGGGAAAGTACAGCAGGATTTTCAGGACAACGGGGAAGGGATTAAAGTTGAAACAAGCAGCGATGCAATTGATAGCATAAAAGAAGGCTATGTAGTTGAAGTCAGCAAAGACAGCCAGACGGGACTGACAGTTAAGGTACAGCACGCTGACAATACCTATAGTATTTATGGCAAGCTCAAAGATGTGGATGTTGCTTTATATGATTTTGTAGATAAAGGAAAAAAACTCGGCTCAATTAAACTTGATGATCATAATAAAGGGGTCTATTATTTTGCCATGAAAGACGGCGATAAATTTATTGATCCGATTCAGGTGATTTCATTTGAATAAATGGCTTGACCTTATCTTGAAGATTCATGTGCATCCTTTTCTTTGGATTATCGCGGCGCTTGGGCTGATCACAGGCCATGTGAAAGCATTATTATGTCTGCTCCTGATTGTACTGGTCCATGAGCTGGGGCATGCTGCTCTGGCCGTGTTTTTTTCTTGGAGAATCAAGCGTGTTTTTTTGCTGCCGTTCGGCGGAACGGTGGAAGTGGAAGAGCACGGGAATCGGCCGTTAAAGGAAGAGTTTGCGGTGATTATTGCCGGCCCTCTTCAGCACATTTGGCTTCAGCTTGCTGCCTGGATGCTTGCAGAATTCTCGGTGATTCATCAGCATACCTTTGAACTCTTCACCTTTTATAATCTTTCTATTTTATTTGTGAATCTGCTGCCGATCTGGCCGCTTGACGGCGGAAAACTGTTGTTTTTGCTGTTTTCCAAACAGCTGCCTTTTCAAAAGGCTCACCGGCTCAACTTAAAAACGTCGCTCTGCTTCTGCCTGTTGCTCGGGTGCTGGGTTTTATTTGTGATTCCTCTGCAAATCAGCGCATGGGTTTTGTTTGTCTTTCTCGCTGTTTCTTTGTTCGAGGAATACAGGCAAAGGCATTATATCCATGTGAGATTTCTCCTTGAAAGGTATTATGGAAAAAACCGTGAGCTTGAAAAACTGCTGCCGCTGACTGTAAAGGCAGAGGACAAAGTCTATCATGTGATGGCAGAGTTCAAACGCGGCTGTAAACATCCGATTATAGTAGAGAAATCAGGCCAAAAGCTCAGCCAGCTTGACGAGAATGAAGTGCTCCATGCTTACTTTGCCGATAAGCGGACGAATTCCTCTATGGAGGAACTGCTGCTGCCTTACTAAAATTGATTGACAAACACCTTGTATTTTGGTATATTTTTTAATGTTATGGATGTAGCACCATTGCTACAACCGCTCAGTACAGGTGTTAAGAGCTTTTACAGCCCCCTGGTATCTGGCGAGTCTTAGTCTAATAGGAGGTGCAGAGAATGTACGCAATCATTAAAACAGGCGGTAAACAAATCAAAGTTGAAGAAGGCCAAACTGTTTTCATCGAAAAACTTGCTGCTGAAGCAGGTGAAACAGTTACTTTTGAAGACGTTTTGTTTGTTGGCGGAGACAACGTGAAAGTCGGCAACCCTACAGTTGAAGGCGCAACAGTAACGGCTAAAGTTGAAAAACAAGGTCGCGCGAAAAAAATCACTGTTTTCAGATACAAACCAAAGAAAAACGTTCATAAAAAACAAGGTCATCGTCAGCCTTACACTAAAGTGACGATCGAAAAAATCAACGCGTAAGCATGATTCAGGCAACAATCAGAAGGTCTCATGATAAAGGCATATTGTCTTTTGAAATGACGGGCCATGCGAATTTTGCTGAACATGGACAAGATCTTGTTTGTGCCGGAGTGACAGCCGTTGTGTTTGGAGCCGTTAACGCGGTCATTGTGCTCGCGGGCTTCGAGCCGCTTCTTGATATAGGGGAGGACGGGGGTTATTTTTACTTTGAATTCCCTGAATCTCTTGATCCGGAGGTGCGTCAAAAAGCTCAGCTGCTGATTGAAGGCATGGTTGTTTCGCTGGAGACAATCGAACGGGATTACAAAGATAACTTGCGTGTGACCACAAACATAATATAGGAGGTGAGCTACATGCTTAGATTAGATCTTCAGTTTTTCGCTTCTAAAAAAGGAGTAGGTTCTACAAAGAACGGACGTGACTCTGAGGCTAAACGTTTAGGTGCTAAACGTGCTGACGGTCAATTCGTAACAGGCGGTTCTATCCTTTACCGTCAACGCGGAACAAAAATTTACCCAGGTGAAAACGTGGGCCGCGGCGGAGATGACACTCTATTTGCGAAAATCGACGGAACTGTTAAATTCGAACGTTTCGGCCGTGACCGCAAAAAAGTGAGCGTATATCCTGTAGCTCAATAATGATTCAAAAAACTCCGGTCGATGATGACTGGAGTTTTTTTTGCAATATGCGGAGTAAACACCAAGAATGAAATGCAGAGTATGTGCGAGCAGACCCCGCCAAGAATGAGAATAAACATCTCAAACCCACTGGATATGTTCCCCAAGCAGTAATACATAAAATGTTCTGCCTGGCTGCAAATCAACCATAGTCAGAAAAAAGGAACATGATATTTCTGGGAAAAACAATTGTTTTTCTAACAAAGCCTTCTCTGTTATAATTCATAATACACACTTATACAGACTCCTAAATAAGAAATTAAATGATTGGGAGTGCGAAAATGAAGGATGTTTCAAAAAATCAAGAAGAAAATATAAGCGACACGGCATTAACAAACGAACTGATTCATCTGCTCGGCCATTCCCGGCATGATTGGATGAATAAGCTGCAGCTGATTAAAGGAAACTTAAGCTTGCAGAAGTATGACCGCGTCTTTGAAATGATTGAAGAAATGGTTATAGACGCAAAGCACGAATCAAAGCTCTCAAACCTGAAAACACCGCATTTGGCGTTTGATTTTCTTACGTTTAATTGGAAAACTCATTATATGACGCTTGAATATGAAGTTCTTGGAGAAATTAAGGATTTGTCGGCTTATGATCAAATGCTGGCGAAACTGATGAGAAAGCTGTTTTATCTGTTTGATCAAGCAGTCAGCAGAGAGAGCGAAAATCATTTAACGGTTTCGCTGCAAACGGATCATCCTGACAGAAAGCTGATTCTGTACCTTGATTTTCACGGCGCCTTTGCCGATCCATCTGCTTTTGATGATATTCGGCAGAATGGATATGAGGACGTTGATATCTTGCGTTTTGAGATCACAAGTCACGAATGTCTGATTGAAATTGGGTTGGACTAGCGGAGTTTTTAACGGTTTAGAACGGAGGACATTATGTTTGTAGATCAGGTCAAAGTATATGTAAAAGGCGGCGACGGAGGCAACGGGATGGTTGCGTTTCGCCGTGAAAAATATGTGCCGAAAGGCGGCCCTGCCGGCGGTGACGGAGGAAAGGGAGGAGACGTCGTTTTTGAAGTGGACGAAGGTCTCCGTACCTTGATGGACTTTAGATACAAAAAACACTTTAAAGCGATTCGCGGCGAGCATGGCATGTCCAAAAACCAGCACGGGCGAAATGCTGATGATATGGTCATTAAAGTTCCGCCAGGCACTGTTGTGACAGACGATGATACAAAGCAGGTCATCGCTGATTTAACAGAGCACGGGCAGCAGGCTGTCATCGCAAGGGGCGGAAGAGGCGGAAGAGGGAATTCCCGCTTTGCTACACCGGCTAATCCCGCGCCTCAGCTTTCAGAAAACGGCGAACCGGGAAAAGAACGCTATGTTGTTCTTGAATTAAAAGTGCTTGCAGATGTCGGACTTGTCGGGTTCCCGAGTGTTGGAAAATCCACTTTGCTGTCTGTTGTCTCATCTGCAAAGCCGAAAATTGCGGACTATCACTTTACAACGCTTGTCCCGAATCTCGGCATGGTTGAAACGGATGATGGACGCAGCTTTGTTATGGCCGATTTGCCGGGGCTGATTGAAGGCGCACACCAAGGCGTCGGACTTGGCCACCAGTTTTTGCGCCATATTGAACGGACGCGGGTTATTGTTCACGTTATTGACATGTCTGGCTTGGAAGGCCGCGATCCGTATGAGGATTATGTGACGATTAACCAGGAACTGAGCGAGTACAATCTGCGTCTCACGGAGCGTCCGCAAATTATTGTTGCAAATAAAATGGACATGCCGCAGGCTGCGGAAAATCTTGAAGCCTTTAAAGAAAAGCTGACGGATGATTACCCGGTATTCCCGATCAGTGCGGTGACAAGAGAAGGCCTTCGTGAGCTTCTGTTTGAAGTCGCCAATCAGCTGGAGAACACGCCGGAATTCCCGCTGTATGACGAGGAAGAGCTTACACAAAACCGCGTTATGTACACGATTGAAAATGAAGAAGTGCCATTTGACATTACACGCGATCCAGACGGTGTATTTGTGCTTTCAGGAGACAGCCTTGAGCGGCTCTTCAAGATGACTGATTTCTCACGTGATGAATCGGTTAAACGGTTTGCAAGACAAATGCGCGGAATGGGTGTTGATGAAGCACTCAGAGAACGCGGAGCCAAGGATGGAGATATTATCAGGCTTCTGGAATTCGAATTTGAATTTATTGATTAATGATGGCAAAAAGGAGAGCCTGGATGTCAGGCTCTCTATTTTAAAGGGGGGATGCAAATGAAAGAGGAGACATTTTATCTTGTCCGTGAAGATGTATTGCCCGATGCGATGAGAAAAACATTGGAAGTCAAAAAGCTGCTTGACCGAAAAAAAGCAGATTCAGTGGCAGATGCCGTTCAAAAGGTCGATTTAAGCAGAAGTGCGTTTTATAAATACAGAGATGCTGTTTTTCCGTTCTACACTATGGTTAAAGAGCAAATTATCACACTTTTCTTTCATTTGGAGGATAGGTCAGGTGCGTTATCCCAGCTCCTGCAGGCGGTAGCGGATTCTGGAAGCAACGTTCTTTCCATTCACCAGACCATTCCGCTTCAGGGCAGAGCAAATGTGACACTGTCTATCAGCACGTCTGCCATGGAAGAGGACATTCATACGTTAATGAATAAGCTCAGGAAGTTTGATTTTGTAGAAAAGGTTGAAATATTAGGTTCAGGTGCATAAGGGAGAGAATATTGTCATGAAAGTCGGTTACTTAGGTCCAGCAGCTACATTCACACATCTAGCAGTCAGTTCTTGTTTTCAAAACGGCGCCGAACATGTTGCTTACCGAACCATACCGGAGTGCATAGATGCGGCAGTTGCAGGCGAAGTTGATTTCGCTTTTGTTCCTTTAGAGAATGCATTAGAAGGATCAGTAAATTTAACGATAGACTATTTAATACATGAACAGCCCTTGCCAATCGTGGGTGAAATGACATTGCCGATTCATCAGCACTTGCTTGTCCATCCTTCCAGAGAGAATGCATGGAAAGAGCTCGACAAAATTTACTCGCACTCACATGCGATTGCGCAATGTCATAAATTTCTCCATCGCCAATTTCCTTCTGTTCCATATGAATACGCCAATTCAACTGGGGCGGCAGCAAAATTTGTCAGTGACCATCCTGAGCTGAATATCGGTGTCATTGCCAATGACATGGCAGCTTCTACATACGAATTAAAAATCGTGAAACGAGATATACAGGATTATAGGGACAATCATACGAGATTTGTTATCCTGGCTCCTGATGAAAACATATCTTTTGAAGTGAATTCCAAATTGAGTTCAAGGCCCAAAACAACCCTAATGGTAATGCTACCTCAGGATGAATCAGGGGCGCTGCACAGAGTGCTGTCTGCTTTTTCTTGGAGAAACTTAAACTTGTCAAAAATTGAGTCACGTCCGACTAAGACCGGATTGGGCCATTATTTCTTTATTATTGATATTGAGAAAGCGTTTGATGAGGTATTGATTCCAGGTGCCATGCAGGAGCTCGAAGCACTGGGCTGCAAAGTGAAACTTCTTGGTGCATATCAGTCCTACCAATTATAAAAAAAGCCCAATAAAGGGCTTTTTTTAGTCTTTAATTAAAATACCGACTGCCTCGAGTGCCTGGCAGGCCTGATCGATGCGGTGTTCATCAGGTGCTGTCAGTGTATGGAGATGCACGCCGTCAGTCAGCTGTGATAAATAGGCAGCGTTCGTAGAATTAATTTTTTTTATGAAATTGCTAACTTCCTTCCGGGTGCCTACTTGGATGGCTGCAGTTAAATCTCCGTATACGGGATGCTCGATTTTTACGTCTTTTACTGTAACACCTTCGTCCACGATGAGCTGCAGTTCCTCTTCTGTCCGTTCAGGATCGTGCAGACAAGCTATGATTCTTTCTGCCTGCTGGTGCTGCTGAGCGGCTGCATCCATGTATACATATCCTTGGCTTGTGGCGATGATCGGTTCATTTTTCGCTTTCAAGAGCGAAATATCCTGAACAATTACTTGTCTTGAAACGTTCGCTTTTTTTGCGAGTTCCCCTCCTGTCAGCGGTGATGCAGATTCCTTCAGCCACAGAAGAAGCTGGTCACGCCTGTTGGCGCCCATAAGCTTTAGTTCTTCGGTCAATATTAAATTCTCCTTTCTTTTGCTCCCAAAGCGCTGTAAACGTATGTAATAACTTATCCAGCTGTTCAGCTGTTGTATGCCTTCCAAAAGAGATGCGGATAAATTGCAGAGCTTCTTTTTCTGTTTTTCTTAATGCCTTCATCGTTGCAGACGGACCGTGATAACCTGCAGAACAAGCGCTGCCCGTTGAAATGCAAATATTACTTCGATTACATTCTAACATAACATATTGTCCTTCAAATGAGTGAAAAAAACACCCGATAATATGCGGAAGACATTCCGTTTGTACAGGGTCTGCCACAAGGGTTACAGGGAGAGACCGAATGCTGATTTGCTCTAAAAAGTGTGTTCTTAATGTCTTATTGCGGGATATCTGTTTATCCATTTCGTTTATGATCAGCTCTGCAGCGGCAGTAAAGGCACCGATTCCGGGGACATTCACGGTGCCGGCTCTGAATCCGTGTTCGTGAGTAATGAGAGGGTAAACGGGTTTCCAAGGGACACCTGGGTGAATATAGACCGCACCCACTCCTTTAGGACCGTGGACTTTATGGCTGGACACTGAGAGTGCATCCACCCCCAGCTCTTTTGTATTGATCGGGATTTTCCCGAATGTTTGAACAGCGTCGCAATGAAGAAGAATACCCCTTTTGTGCAGGTATGAAGACAGGCGTTGAATAGGCTGAATGATCCCAGTTTCAGAGTTGGCATGCTGAATAGATACCAGGCCTGTTTCCGGCCGGATATGAGCTGCTAATATTTCCTCGGTAATAAGTCCATATTCATTCGGTTCAATGATCGTTACATCAAATCCATGCTGTTTTAGAAAAGCAGCACAGCTATGAATGGACTGATGTTCCATGGCAGTCGTAATGAAATGTCTTTTTGTATTTGGCAGGCCGTTTAGTAATGATTGAATGGCTAGAAAATTGGATTCAGTGCCGCCGCTTGTAAAATAGATGCCGTTTGCTTCTCCGCCAATGATGTCGGCGATTTTTTCACGGCAGTACTCCAGTATGTGCTTTGCTTTTCCTCCCGCATCATGCAGGCTGCTGGCATTTCCGTACATATCCATGCTGAGCTTCTGATATACGTTAAGGGCTTCCTCGCAAATAGGCGTTGTCGCTGCATAATCTAAATAAATCATCTGGTCTTCCTCCATCCGTTCTCCATAAAAAACTCTTGAGTTTATTTTATCCTTGTGTAAATATAGGTGTCAAGACAGGTGTAAACGACAGGAGGGTGGCATATGTCTAAAAAGACGATTGCAGTCATCGGTTCAGGGGCGGCGGCACTTTCTTTAGCGTCAGCTTTCCCGCCCTCATACAAAGTGACTGTCATCACAAAAAAAAGCGTCAAAAATAGCAACTCTGTCTATGCGCAAGGCGGGATTGCTGCGGCGTATGCAAAAGGTGACTCGATTGAAGCCCATCTGGAGGATACGTTATATGCAGGATGCGGACATAACGATCTAGCTATTGCAGCAGACGTTTTACATGATGGAAAAATCATGATTCAAAGCCTATTGGAGAGTGAATTTCCATTCGACTGCAATGAACAGGGCGATGTTTGTCTTGGCAGAGAAGGAGCCCACTCATACAACCGCATTTTCCATGCGGGCGGAGACGCAACCGGCAGACTGCTTGTTGATTATTTGCTGAAACAGATCGACAGCAAAATCGAGTTAATCGAGCATGAAACAGCAGCTGATTTGCTTGTTGAGAATGGGCGCTGTATCGGCGTCATGACAAAAGACAGCCAGGGACAGATCAAGGTAAGACACGCGGATGAAGTTGTGCTGGCGGCTGGCGGCTGCGGCAGCCTGTTTCTTCATCATACGAATGATCCATCTGTCACAGGTGACGGCCTTTCTTTAGCTTACCGGGCCGGAGCGGAATTAACTGATTTAGAGTTTACTCAGTTTCACCCGACACTACTTGTGAAAAACGGTGTTACATGCGGCCTTGTTTCAGAAGCTGTCAGAGGGGAAGGCGGATATTTAGTAGACGAAAACGGCCGCCGGATTATGGCTGGACGGCATTCTTTAGGTGACTTGGCTCCAAGGGATATTGTCTCACGGGTTATTCATGAAGAAATGGTAAAAGGAAACCGCGTTTATATCGACTGCAGTGCGATTTCTGATTTCGAAGCACGTTTCCCTACCATCACCGCTATTTGTGAAAAAGCAGGAGTTGATCTCCAAAACGGAAAAATACCTGTTGCCCCGGGTATGCACTTCTTAATGGGAGGTGTTTCAGTTAATCACTGGGGGGAAACGACAGTGCCGGGTCTTTATGCAATTGGCGAGACCGCATGTACCGGTTTACATGGAGCAAATCGGCTTGCGAGCAATTCCTTATTGGAGGCGCTGGTGTTTGGAAAAAGAGCAGCTGAGCATATTATGCAAAAACCGGTTTATAACAGGCAATATCAATCATTATCAGAAATCAGCGTAACCTACGAGGTGCCGAATACAGAGCTGTATGAATTGCAAAGCAGAATGACAAGCCACATGTCTATATTGAGGAAACAAGGCAGTCTGATTGAGCTGAGCAACTGGCTTCATATGCTGCCTTTTCAGGAAGTGAATGTGAAGGATATCACAATACCTCAGCTGGAGCTTTCTCATTTATGGCAGGCGGCAAAGCTGATGACATCTTCTGCGCTTTTGCGGGAGGAAAGCAGAGGGGCTCACTTCCGCACCGATTTTCCTCAAGCTGATGTGCGCTGGCAAGGAAGACAAATTGTCCATACAAAAAAAGGAACGAAGATTAGAAAAAACGAGGGGATTTGGAAAAATGAATCATTTACAGCTGAAAAAATTGCTGAATCACTTTTTTCTTGAGGATATAGGCATGGGGGATCTTACATCACAGTCTATCTTTGGAGAACAGAGCTGTGCAGCGGAGATTGTTGCAAAGTCAGACGGCATCTTTGCTGGAGCTGCAGTGATAAAAGAAGGCTTTACTTTATTAGATGAAAATGTTCAAACCATTTTACACAAAACAGATGGGGACATTTTGCGAAAAGGTGAAGTGATTGCCGTATTACGCGGTCCTGCGGCAGCGCTTCTTTCGGGAGAGCGGGTCGTATTAAATCTTATTCAGAGGCTGTCAGGAATTGCGACGATGACAAGGGAGGCTGTTCGTAGGCTGGATGATGAACAGATTAAAATTTGTGACACGAGAAAAACAACACCGGGGCTGAGAATGCTGGAAAAGTATGCTGTCAGAGCGGGTGGCGGGTATAATCATCGATTCGGCTTGTATGACGGCGTCATGATTAAAGACAATCATATTGCAGCATGCGGCTCTATTTTAGAAGCATGCCAAAAAGCGCGTCAGGCCGTCGGCCATATGGTAAATATTGAGGTGGAAATTGAAACGGAGGAACAGCTCCGGGAAGCAATTGAAGCAGGCGCAGATGTTATTATGTTTGACAATTGCCCGCCTGATAAGGTCTGTCATTTTGCGAATCTCACACCGAACCATATAAAAACTGAAGCTTCGGGCGGGATTACGTTAGAATCTTTGGCTGCTTTTAAAGGGACGGGCGTGAATTATATTTCATTAGGGTTTCTGACTCATTCCGTCAAAAGTTTAGATATCAGTATGGATGTTACATTATCAAATGAATCTGTGGAGGAATGCCGTTATGTCAATTCTTGATATGATAAAACAATCGAATGATATGATGCCTGAAGGTTATAAAGAAATATCGAGAAAGGACATGGAAACGCGTGTTGCAGCCATTAAGAAAAAGTTCGGCAGCAGGCTCTTTATACCAGGCCATCATTATCAAAAAGATGAAGTGATACAATTTGCTGACCAAACAGGCGATTCCCTGCAGCTGGCCCAAATTGCGGAAAAAAACAAAGAAGCGGATTATATTGTTTTTTGCGGCGTGCACTTTATGGCAGAGACCGCTGATATGCTGACAGGAGAAGAACAAACAGTCATCCTGCCTGATATGAGAGCAGGATGTTCTATGGCCGACATGGCTGACATGCAGCAGACCAATAGGGCGTGGGAGAAGCTTCAGCATATATTTGGAGATACGATCATACCTTTAACTTATGTGAACTCCACTGCGGAGATCAAGGCTTTCGTCGGTAAGCATGGCGGAGCGACTGTAACTTCTTCGAATGCGAAAAAAGTGCTTGAGTGGGCGTTTACACAGAAAAAACGAATTTTATTTTTGCCTGATCAGCATTTAGGGAGAAATACGGCATATGATCTGGGTATCGCACTTGAGGATATGGCTGTGTGGGATCCGATGAAAGATGAATTAGTGACTGAATTTGATCATAAGAATGTGAAAGTAATTTTGTGGAAAGGGCATTGCTCTGTTCACGAAAAATTCACCGCGAAAAATATCCAAGATGTAAGGGACCGTGATCCTGACATTCGGATCATTGTGCATCCGGAATGCTCACATGAAGTCGTGATGCTAAGTGACGACAGCGGATCAACAAAATATATTATCGATACAATCAACCAGGCTCCGGCGGGAAGCAAGTGGGCAATCGGAACAGAAATGAATCTTGTCCAGCGGATCATTCACGATCACCCTGATAAACAAATCGAATCACTCAATCCTGATATGTGCCCGTGTCTGACAATGAATCGAATCGATTTGCCGCATTTACTGTGGTCTTTGGAACAAATAGAAAAAGGAGAACCTTCAGGCGTGATCAAGGTGCCAAAAGCCATTCAGCAAGATGCCCTCCTTGCCCTGAATCGAATGCTTTCGATCACGTAAATCAGAAATATTTCCCCTCCTGTACTCATAACTTCTTTTGTTCAGGCATATGTTGTGAAGAAACATATTGTAATCACAGCTGAACTGTTCACGTTTTGCATAGGAGGGGAAAACGTTGAAAATCCATATCGTTCAAAAAGGCGATTCGCTCTTGAAAATAGCTGAAAAGTACGGAGTTGATATTGAGGAAGTGAAGAAGCTTAATACACAGCTCAGCAATCCAGACTTAATCATGCCTGGAATGAAAATAAAAGTGCCGTCTGAAGGTGTCCCGGTCAGAAAAGAGCCAAAAGCGGGCAAAAGTCCGGCGGCCGGGAGTGTGAAGCAAGATCATCCATATGCGAAAGAGAAGCCTAAATCCGTTGTCGACGTAGAAGACACAAAGCCGAAAGAAAAGAAGTCTATGCCGTATGTCCCGCCGATGCCTAATCTGCAGGAAAATGTGTATCCCGAAGCTGATGTGAACGATTATTATGATATGAAACAGCTTTTCCAGCCTTGGTCGCCTCCTAAACCGGAGGAGCCGAAAAAACATCATGACGGAAATATGGATCATATGTATCACATGCAAGACCAAGATCAATTTCCACAACAGGAGGCTATGAGTAATATGGAAAATGCAAATTATCCGAATATGCCTAATATGCCAAAGGCGCCAGAGGTAGGCGGTATGGAAGAAGAAAACGTTCATCATACAGTCCCGAATATGCCGGCTGTTCAGCCTTTCCATCATTATCCGGCTCATTTCGTGCCATGTCCGGTTCCTGTTTCACCAATTCTTCCAGGGTCAGGATTATGCTACCCGTACTTTCCACATGCTTACCCAATGTATCCGCAGCATGGATACCAGCCAAGCTTTGTGTCGCCTCAGTATGATCCGGGTCAGTATGAAAACCAGCATCATGAAAACAGCCATCACGGACATTTCGGTTCATACGGAGCGCCTCAATACGCATCTCCGGCTTATGGATCTCCGTATGGACATATGCCGTATGGCCCTTATGGCACTCCACAAGTGATGGGTGCATACCAGCCGGCAGCGGCCCCAGGATACATGCCGTACAAAGGCCATGACGACTGCGGCTGTGACGATGATCATCAGCCATATTTTTCCGCACCTGGCTATTCGGGACTCGGAGCTTATGGAACCCCTAATATGCCTTACGGCGGAGCGAATCCAAATCCATATGCGGCCGGAGTTTCTATGCCAATGGCGAATCAGCCTTCTGTAAACCAAATGTTTGGCCGGCCGGAAGAAGAAAATGAGTGATTGTTCGGAACGATGTAAATCGTTCCTTTTTTTGTTTCGGCGCAGATTACCGCCAAATGGACAGAACTGACACGCTTAACATGCCCCTCGGACGCACATGATAAAAACGAGCAAACATGCTCAATTTGTCTACGGGGGGTTTTTCCATTGGGTAAAAAAGTGATGATCGCTAGCTTGATTTTAATGACAGCCGGCTTAACAGCATGCGGAGCAAACGATAATGCTATGAATGATACGCGCAATAACGGCAATACCCGTCCAATCGGATATTATACAAATGAAAATGACGCTGACAGACAGGGAGAAGGAATTGTCGACAATGACGGACCTGTTACTGAATTAATGGAGGACCAAAACGACGGTAACCGAAACACCACGAATGTAAATGACCGTCGTGACCGTGTTACTGCTGACGACCGCGTTCCTTTGGCAACTGACGGAACATATAACAACACGAATAACAGAAACATGAATCGAAACGCGACGAACAACGGATATGACAACCAAGAAAACAGAAGACTGGCAGCTAAAATTGCCAACCGTGTGAAGCAAGTGAAAAATGTTAATGACACACAAGTGATGGTAACGGACGACCGAGTAGTCGTCGCCGTCAGAAGCCACAGCGATTTCACAAAGTCCGACAGGGATAATGTCGCAAAAGCCGCACGCAACTATGCGAATGGCCGTGACGTTCAAGTGTCCACAGATAAAGGGCTGTTCACAAGACTTCATAAAATGAACGCTCGCTAAGGATGAAAGGCTGCCGGAAGTGATATTCGGCAGCCTTTTTCTTTGCATCAGTGAACAATACAGATTAAAGTGTACATAGAAAATTCGTAAAAAGAAGGTGAAAACATGGCAGGCCATTCTAAGTGGAAAAACATACAAAAAAGAAAAAATGCGCAGGATGCAAAGCGCGGGAAAATATTTATGAAGCTTGCGAAAGAAATCTATGTGGCAGCGAAAGAAGGTGGAGCTGATCCAGAAGCAAATTCAGCATTGCGTCTTGTCATCGAAAAAGCAAAAGGCGCCAATATGCCGAATGACAATATAGACCGTGCCATTAAAAAAGCAGCGGGGAGCCTGGATGGAAGCAGCTATGAGGAAATCACCTATGAAGGCTACGGCCCATCAGGGATTGCCGTGATGGTTGAATGTGTAACAGATAACAAAAACCGAACGGCGTCAAATGTGCGGACAGCATTTAATAAAAATGGCGGAAGTCTGGGAGAAAGCGGATGTGTAGCCTTTTTATTTGAACGGAAGGGATTCATTGCAATCGACCGTACAGAACGGCAAATAGAAGAAGATGAGCTCATGCTTGATGTGCTGGAAGCAGGGGGAGAAGAGCTGCAGACTGAGGAAGACCAATATGAGGTAATAACAGAGCCCGAGCGTTTTGAAGAGGTAAAAACAGCTCTCGAATCGAATTATCCAATTTCTTCGGCAGAGGTGACCATGCTTCCGAAAACCTATGCAGATGCCGATGATCAGGCTGTTGAGAAGCTGGAAAAATTGATCGACATCCTTGAGGGTGACGATGATGTCCAAGAAGTGTATACCAATTATCGCTTATAAAAAACCGGCACGATGTCATATCGGGCCGGTTTTTTTATATTCAAGAGACACGCTCATTTTCCCGTGTGTATTCTTTCTCCCAGAATTCAGCGTTTTTAATGCCTAGCGCTTTCGGATCAAAGACCGGGTCTAAGCCCTGCTTCCTTTGGCGCTCGTAATCCTTTAACGCGAGAAGCGCCGGTTTGGCAAGCAGCACAATCGCAATGACGTTCAGCCATACCATAATGCCAAGTCCTGCATCGCCTAATGCCCAAGCAAGAGAAGCGGTTTTCACAGTTCCATAGAACGTCGCGGCTAAAATAATCACTTTTAAGACAAGCATTGCCCATTTGCTTTCTCTGCCTAGGGCTAAATAGGCGATATTTGTTTCTGCGATATAGTAATACGCCATAATTGTTGTAAATGCGAAGAAGAATAAAGCGATGGCAACAAAGCCTGCACCGAATCCGGGAAGAACGTTGTCAATGGCCGCTTGAGTGAAACCGGGCCCCGCCTCTACGCCTTTAAGTTGATGAACGATAAAGGAACCATCTGCAGCCTGGGTATTGTACATGCCGGTAAACAAGATCATGAAAGCTGTAGCGGAACATACAAATAGCGTGTCGATATAAACAGAAAATGCCTGAACCAGCCCCTGCTTGACCGGATGAGAAACTTCTGCAGCGGCTGCTGGATGGGGGCCTGTTCCCTGTCCGGCTTCGTTTGAGTAAATGCCTCGTTTGACCCCCCAGGAAATCGCCATGCCGATCAGGCCGCCAAAAGCGGAATCTAAAGCAAAAGCGCTTTTGAAAATCAATGAGATCACAGCAGGCAATTCAGAAACATTCATGGCAATAATGATCAAAGACAGCAGGATATAGCCAATGGCCATAAACGGAACAATCATTTGCGCGGCACTGGCAATTCGTTTGACGCCGCCAAAAATAATGAACCCTAATAATAAAACGAGAACACAGCCTGTAATGGCAGGAGAGATGCCGAATGCATTTTTGACGCCAGCCGCAATGGAGTTGGACTGCACGCCCGGCATCAGAAGGGCCATTGAAATGAGGGCGGCTGCGGCAAATAAGACGGCAAACCACTTAATGCCTAAGCCTTTTTCTATATAATAAGCCGGGCCACCCCGATATTGTCCGCCTTGTTTCACTTTGTAAATTTGGGCAAGAGTTGACTCAACAAAGGCGCTCGCCGCACCGATAAAGGCAATCGCCCACATCCAGAACACCGCACCGGGTCCGCCGAATGCAATTGCTGTCGCCACACCCGCAATGTTTCCTGTCCCCACTCGTCCGGACAGTGCAATCGATAACGCTTGAAAAGAAGAGACACCGGCTTCAGAGCTCTTTCCTTTGAACATCAAAACAATCATTTCTTTCAAATGTCTGACTTGTAAAAAGCGGGTCAAAATAGAAAAAATTAATCCAATTCCCAATAAAATATAAATAACGGGGGTACTCCATAAGACCTCGTTTAAACTAGTAACAAAATCTGCCATCAAGCTTCCTCCTCACTTCATTTCGATTACATGTATAAAAATATTTTGGGCTAATCGAACTATTTCTACAATCGATCTGTCACATTATATGACCGGTAAGTATCAATAAGAAGAGGAAGGGAAAAAGAAAAAACGCCGCGTATTGATTACGCTGCGCTTTTCAGCGTTGCACCATATAGCAGGTTCATACTATCTTTACATTTCCTTAAAATTCACTCAATAAAGCGGTGGTATGATGAAATAAAATAAAGGGTGAGGGGAGACAGAGATGGAAAAAACGTATTGTCATTCCAGCGAGAAAGGCTCAGAAGCGGTCTACTTAACTGTGAGAGGCTATCGAATTAAGCTGTCGCCTCAACAAATGAAGCTGATTTCTGCCATCAGAAAGTAAATATATATGGATGAAGGCAGCCGCGTGTGCGGCTGCCTTTTTGATTTAAGAATATTTTCTTTTCCGCTGTGCGAAATGCCTTTGGAACCAATCTTTCTTATATAAAAATGCGATGATCTCCAGCCAAAAACCCGGAATCTTTTTGGGGAATATCGGTTTTTTGTAGAGTGCATGATACGCTGATTTTAAATCGTCCCACTGGGTGCACGTTTTTGTCTGTTCGAATCTTGCAACATCAATCACCCGCACTGCCCCGGATTCTGTCAGAATCAGATTGCGCAAATGAATGTCTGACGGATTCAAGCCGGCTTTACGGGCGTCAGAAAGTGCTTCTTCAACTTGCTGAATCATGCCATCACTGATCGCAATGCCTTTCTTTAGGCAGTTATAAAAGGTTTCGCCTTTAATATATTCCATAAGAATAAATGAATCACCAGTTTCATAAATGTCAGGATAGAAAGCGGAACCAGCTAATTTTTCATAGATCGCGGCTTCTTTGACGGCTGTCGCTTGATACTCCGGAAAAAATACTTTCAGCGCCATTTTTCGATCGCCTTCTGTTAAAGCAAACACATAGGCGCTTCTTCCCTTGCCGATTAGTGTTAATTCCTCAGGTTTTTCTTTGACTTTATCAAATCTGCTGTTCTTGCGGTATATGACTGAATGGGCCAGTGCCTCTGCTTTTGTCAGCATTTCATTCACCTTCTTTGCTCTATTTTATGCAGTTGTTTATAGGAAAATCATAAACTGTTCAGGAAAAAGAGCCTAATTCTAGTGTATCTGGTCTTGAAGAAGAAGGCTACCTATAAGCATTAATTGTGATAAAAGAGACATAGAGCGATCATTTCCATTCTTGAAAAGCGCTTACAAATGGGATAGTATTAATTTAAAATAAAGCGCTTTCGTGAATGTTCAAGGGGGAACAAGCCATGACAAAACAGATTGTGACAGGGATTATCGGTGCAGGGCGCATCGGCAAACTTCATGTTCAAAATATACGCCGGATTCCTCATATGAAAATAAAAGCAGTCTCTGATATTCAGGCAAGCCGTATAAAAAGCTGGGCTGACAGTCACCAGATTGAATACATAACCTCTGATTATCGCGATTTATTACACGACCCGGATATTGACGCTGTTTTTATTTGCTCACCGACAGCCGTACATGCACAGATGATCAGAGAAGCAGCCGAGGCGAAAAAGCATATTTTTTGTGAGAAGCCCGTCAGTTTCTCTCTGAATGAAACAAAAGAAGCGCTTGCGGCCGTCCGGAAACACGGGGTTGCACTCCAAGTCGGATTCAACCGCCGTTTTGATCCTCATTTTAAGAAAATCAAAACAATTGTTGAAAATGGTGAAATCGGTACGCCTCATTTATTAAAAATCACGTCGCGGGACCCAGAGCCCCCGAATATAGATTATGTACGTACTTCAGGCGGCTTGTTTATGGATATGTCGATCCAAGACTTTGATATGGCCAGGTATATTATGGGAAGCGAAGTGACCGAAGTGTATGCAAAAGGGGCAGCTTTGGTGAATCCTTCTTTTGCTGAGCTGGGTGATATTGATACGGCTGTCATTACACTGACTTTTGAAAACGGTGCCATGGCTGTGATTGACAACAGCCGCCAAGCTGTGTACGGATATGACCAGCGGGTCGAGGTTTTTGGGACGAAAGGCTCTGCAGCAGCGGACAACAGCAGGCCGACGACGGTCGAAGTGTCAACTGCTGATTTTGTGATGAAGGATAAACCGCATTTCTTTTTCCTTGAACGCTATAAGGATGCGTATGAGGAGGAGATTCTTCGGTTTGCAGAAGCGATCGACACCAACCGGGAAACTGCTTGCACCGGCAATGACGGTTTTCAGGCGGAACGGATTGCCAGAGCGGCACAGCAATCGCTTGCTTTTGGCATGCCTGTCAGTATTGAGCATACTGAAAAAGTCGCTTTTTGATTAAACAGGATTACAATTCAGTAAGCTTGGGTATAGAACCTCCATTGATACTTTAGAAAAAAAGTAGGCGGTGGAGAAAATGAATACAGCACATGCTAAAGGAAATGTTTTGAATAAAATCGGAATTCCTTCTCACATGGTTTGGGGTTATATTGGCGTTGTCATCTTTATGATTGGAGACGGGCTCGAACAAGGCTGGCTGTCTCCTTTTCTCGTTGATCATGGTCTCAGCATGCAGCAATCCGCATCGCTTTTTACCATATACGGCATTGCTGTCACCATTTCGGCTTGGCTTTCAGGCACGTTTGTCCAAACTTGGGGGCCGAGAAAAACGATGACTGTCGGCTTGCTTGCATTTATCCTCGGTTCAGTCGCTTTTATCGGCTGGGCGATTCCTCATATGCATTATCCGGCTCTCTTAGGCAGCTATGCACTTAGAGGCTTGGGATATCCGCTGTTTGCGTACTCTTTTCTTGTGTGGGTGTCATACAGCACCTCTCAAAAGCTTCTTGGAAAGGCCGTCGGCTGGTTTTGGTTTATGTTTACCTGCGGCCTTAGCGTGCTCGGTCCGTTCTATTCCAGCTATGCGGTTCCGGCCTTTGGAGAAATCAATACGCTTTGGAGCGCTTTACTGTTTGTAGCAGCAGGCGGACTCCTCGCCCTATTTTTTAACAAAGATAAATTTACACAGGTACAAAAACAAGATCAGCCAAAATGGAAAGAACTGTCGAAGGCGTTTACAATTATGTTTGAAAATCCTAAAGTCGGCATTGGCGGAGTTGTCAAGACGATTAATGCCTTAGGACAATTCGGATTTGCCATTTTTCTCCCGACCTATCTAGCGCGTTACGGGTATTCCGTTTCGGAATGGCTGCAAATATGGGGGACGCTGTTTTTTGTTAATATTGTGTTTAATATCATTTTTGGCGCAGTCGGAGATAAACTGGGCTGGCGCACTACCGTGATGTGGTTTGGCGGTGTCGGGTGCGGTATTTTTACGCTGGCGCTTTACTACACGCCTCAGTTGATCGGGCATCAGTATTGGGTGCTGATGATTATCGCCTGCTGTTACGGTGCTGCATTGGCTGGCTACGTGCCATTAAGCGCGCTTTTGCCAACGCTTGCACCTGATAATAAAGGCGCTGCCATGTCAGTGTTGAATCTGGGATCTGGTTTATGTGCGTTTATCGCGCCGGGCATCGTAAGTCTTTTCATTGGACCGCTCGGTGCAGGCGGTGTCATATGGATCTTTGCGGCATTGTATTTTTTCAGCGCTTTTCTGACACAATTCTTGACCATTTCTGAGAAAAGCGCTGATGTGTATACGGAGGAACGGCTTGTCAGAGAAAACGTGCAAACAAATTTCGAGAGAACGGTTAAGCTGTAGCCTCTTTGGTCAAACTAGTCATAAACGTGTGCAAAGAGGTGTAGAGGGTGAAACGATTTAGCACGGCGTATCTTTTGCTGGGCATTCTTTGCTCAGCCGCAGCTTTTCTGATAGTTGCTTCTCCCCGCGCGCTTGGGGCGGAAGTGGAGCACTATGAACCGCTGCAGGTGCATGTGCAGCTTGAGAAGGTGTATTTGGACGGCGATGTCAGCATTGAGCATAAACGTGAAAAAGTGCTTTCTATGGATGATTTTTGGGCAACTTATGCCGGCTGGACGCTTGTCGAACAAAAAAAGGGATATGTGCTCTTCCGAAAGCAAATGGACGATATTTCTCCGCTCAGTAAGGTGAACGGTTATATCGGTGTATCGGATAATGGAGTGATTTCCACTTTTCACGGCCGGCCTGAGTCAGCTTCCGAACCGATTCAGTCTTTTTTTCAAATTGATCTAGAAAGGCTGGAAAGCCATATGCAAAAAAATCTGCTGAAAGGCATTCCATTTCGGACAAAAGCGGAGTTTGAGGATGTCATAGAACACATAAAGACATACAGCGGGTAACGTCCGCTGATTGAAGACATGTATTCATGTCTTTTTTTTCGTGGAAGAATGAGAGAGAAGCGAACGTATGTTAACTTTTCTATAAGACTTTGGCTGTTTTTATGGTACAATGAAGAACAGTCAAAGAGGTGAATTGCGTGATTGAATTTGTTAAAGGGACGATTGATTATGTATCTCCCCAATATATTGTGATAGAGAACGGCGGCATTGGATATCAGATTTTCACGCCGAATCCGTTTATATATAAGGAGAGAAACCAAGAAACGATTTTTACGTACCATCATATTAGAGAGGATGCTTTTTCGCTCTACGGTTTTTCAACAAGAGAGGAGAAGGCGCTCTTTACAAAACTGTTAAACGTGACCGGTATCGGTCCGAAAGGCGCACTCGCCATCTTGGGCTCGGGTGATCCGGGAGCGGTAATCCAAGCGATTGAAAATGAGGATGAAGCCTTTTTGGTCAAGTTTCCTGGTGTAGGAAAGAAAACCGCACGTCAGATTATTCTTGACTTAAAAGGAAAGCTCGCTGATGTTGTGCCTGAAATGATTGAAAATCTGTTTAATCATGAAGAAAGGCTTGAAAAGCAAACAGCAGAAACGGCCCTCGAAGAAGCGCTTGAGGCCCTCAGGGTTCTTGGATATGCTGAAAAAGAAATCAAAAAGGTGCTTCCTCACCTGAAAGAAGATATTGGGCTGACAACAGACCAATACGTGAAAAAAGCATTACAAAAACTATTGAAGTAAGGTGATGTTCATGGATGAACGGCTCGTCTCAAGTGAAGCAGACAACCATGAATCAGTGATAGAGCAAAGCCTGAGGCCGCAAAATTTGGCGCAGTATATCGGTCAGCATAAGGTGAAAGAAAATTTGCGCGTGTTTATAGATGCGGCAAAAATGAGACAGGAGACGCTTGATCATGTTCTTCTGTACGGGCCGCCCGGACTTGGAAAAACGACGCTTGCTTCCATCGTTGCCAATGAAATGGGAGTTGAATTGCGTACGACATCTGGGCCTGCGATTGAAAGACCCGGTGATTTGGCTGCCATATTAACAGCGCTTGAGCCGGGAGATGTGTTATTTATTGATGAAATACATAGACTGCACAGATCGATTGAAGAGGTGCTTTATCCTGCAATGGAAGACTTTTGTCTGGATATAGTGATTGGGAAAGGCCCTTCTGCCCGCTCGGTCCGGCTTGATCTTCCGCCTTTTACGCTGGTAGGCGCCACGACAAGGGTAGGGCTTTTGACGGCGCCGTTAAGAGATCGATTCGGCGTAATGTCGCGCCTTGAGTACTATACGCAAGAAGAGCTGGCGGACATTGTCACAAGAACTGCTGATGTATTCGAGGTTGAAATCGATAAACCGTCTGCTCTCGAAATCGCGAGGAGATCGAGAGGGACGCCCCGCGTAGCGAACCGCCTGCTGAGAAGGGTCCGGGATTTCGCCCAGGTGCTGGGTGACAGCCGGATCACGGAAGAGATTTCGCAGGATGCGCTGGAGCGGCTGCAGGTTGACCGTCTCGGTTTGGATCATATTGATCACAAGCTGCTGATGGGCATGATCGAAAAATTTAACGGCGGCCCGGTGGGTCTTGATACCATTTCAGCCACGATCGGCGAAGAACCGCATACGATTGAGGACGTGTACGAACCGTACCTCCTGCAAATCGGATTTATCCAAAGAACGCCGCGGGGAAGGATCGTGACACCGGCCGTTTATCATCATTTCCAAATGGAGGCTCCCCGGTATGACTGAATTCCCTAAGATCATTATGATTCTTGGTGCTGTTTTGCTTATCATCGGAGCAGTGTTGCATTTTGTCGGCAAGATGCCGGGAGATATTTTTGTGAAAAGAGGGAATGTTACATTTTTCTTCCCGGTTGTCACTTGTATCATCATAAGTGTGGTATTATCAATTTTGCTTAATCTTTTCGGAAGAATGAAATAACAAAAGACTAGAATAAAGGTGAAATCTCATGAAAGTCGATTTATTTGATTTTGAACTACCGGAACGTTTAATTGCACAAGTGCCGTTGGAGCAGCGTGATGCTTCAAGGCTGATGGTGCTTGATAAACATACAGGAGAGCTGACTGACAGCTCGTTTAAACACATTATCAGCTTCTTTAAAGAAGGAGATTGTCTTGTACTAAACAATACCCGCGTGCTGCCTGCGCGGCTATTCGGCACAAAAGAGGATACCGGCGCGAAAGTGGAATTGCTTTTGCTGAAACAGGAAGCTGGTGACAGGTGGGAAACACTTGCCAAACCGGCGAAACGGGTAAAAAAAGGAACCGTTGTGACATTTGGAGACGGAAGATTGAAGGCTGTCTGCACGGAAGAACTTGAGCATGGCGGCAGAAAAATGGAGTTCCAGTATGACGGTATTTTTTACGAAGTGCTGGAATCCCTTGGAGAGATGCCGCTCCCGCCATATATTAAAGAACAGCTTGATGACAGAGAGCGCTACCAGACCGTGTATTCTAAAGAAATCGGCTCTGCGGCCGCGCCTACTGCTGGCCTTCACTTCACTGAAGAAATCTTGCAGCAATTGAAAGACAAAGGTGTGCAGATTGAGTTCATCACTCTGCACGTAGGCCTTGGAACGTTTCGCCCTGTGAGTGCCGATGATGTTGAAGAGCATAATATGCATGCAGAGTTTTATCAAATGTCAGAAGAAACAGCTGCAGCCTTAAACAAAGTAAGGGAAAATGGCGGCCGGATTATTTCTGTCGGCACGACATCGACACGCACGCTTGAAACGATTGCCGGGGAACATGACGGGAAATTTAAAGCATCAAGCGGCTGGACATCTATTTTTATTTATCCGGGCTATGAATTTAAAGCCATTGACGGAATGATCACAAACTTCCATTTGCCGAAATCGTCATTGATTATGCTGGTCAGTGCGCTTGCGGGAAGAGAAAACGTTCTGCGCGCTTATCATCATGCAGTGGAAGAGGAATACCGTTTCTTCAGCTTCGGAGACGCGATGCTGATTCTATAATTTAAGAACAGGAGGCCTCACCAAAAGTGGCTGAACAACCAATACGCTATGAATTTATAAAAGAATGCAAACAAACAGGGGCGCGGCTGGGAAAAGTGCATACTCCTCACGGCTCCTTTGACACACCAGTTTTTATGCCGGTCGGCACACTGGCGACAGTCAAAACAATGTCACCTGAAGAACTGAAAGCAATGGATGCGGGCATCATTTTAAGCAACACTTATCACCTATGGCTCCGTCCGGGTCACGATATTGTCAAAGAAGCGGGCGGGCTCCATAAATTTATGAACTGGGACCGCGCGATTTTAACAGATTCAGGCGGTTTTCAGGTCTTTTCTCTAAGCAAGTTTCGTAATATAGAGGAAGAGGGCGTTCATTTCCGCAATCACTTAAATGGAGACAAGCTGTTTTTATCTCCGGAAAAAGCGATGGAGATCCAAAACGCACTCGGCTCTGATATTATGATGGCATTTGACGAATGCCCGCCATATCCGGCAGAGTACGATTATATGAAGCGGTCAGTAGAACGGACAAGCCGCTGGGCGGAACGCTGCCTGAATGCCCACAACCGTCAGGATGAACAAGGGCTGTTTGGCATTGTACAAGGCGGAGAATATGAAGATCTGCGCACGCAAAGTGCGAAGGACTTGATTTCCCTTGATTTTCCGGGATATGCTATAGGCGGATTATCTGTCGGTGAACCGAAGGATGTCATGAACCGTGTACTAGAGTTTACAACACCGCTTTTGCCGAAGGATAAACCGAGATATCTGATGGGCGTCGGTTCTCCGGACGCGCTGATTGACGGAGCGATCCGCGGGGTCGACATGTTTGACTGTGTACTGCCGACCCGGATTGCAAGAAACGGCACAGTGTTTACAGCTGAAGGCCGTCTCAATATGAAAAATGCGAAATTTGAAAGAGACTTCCGTCCGATTGATAAAGAGTGTGATTGCTATACATGTAAAAACTACACTCGCGCGTATATCAGACACTTGATCCGCTGCAATGAAACATTTGGCCTTCGATTAACAACTTACCATAACCTTCATTTTCTGTTACACTTAATGGAGCAGGTAAGACAGGCTATTCGCGAGGATCGTCTGGGTGATTTCCGAGAAGAGTTCTTTGAGCGTTACGGCTACAACAAGCCAAATGCGAAAAGCTTCTAAATAAAAATAAATAACAGGCTTACAGAAAGGGGTGAAAATGATGACTGGCACTTTAGGTACATTGGTTCCTATTATTTTAATGTTTGCGGTCCTATACTTCTTGCTGATTCGTCCTCAGCAAAAACAGCAAAAGGCAGTACGCCGAATGCAGGAGGAACTGAAAAAAGGCGATTCAGTAGTGACAATCGGGGGATTGCACGGTACTGTTGACTCTATCGACGAAAGCAAAGTCGTAATTAAGACTGGTGAAAACACACGTCTTACATTCGACCGCCGTGCGATCAGAGAAGTTTCTGCTGCTGAATAACAGCAGGAGCTATACATAGCAAACAAAAAAGAGCGGGTGAACCCGCTCTTTTTTATGTGGAAGACCTGTTTCCCCTCAGGTTCACGCCGAAAATCCCGCCAAGCATGCACACCCCTAAAAATCCAAGATGAAAGAGCAGCTGCTCCGCTGTAAATGTCTTTCCGAATCCTAAATACTGAAACAATAAAATAATCAGAGAAAAGCTTAAGGCAGTCAATGCCCCGATCATCCAGCCTCTTTCCTTCCCTTTCCCGCCAGAAATGAACCCGCCGATGAATAAAGATAGAAATGATACAGCTGTGATCAGCCAGTTGAATGATGACTCTTCCAGCGAGGTTGCCGTCAGTAAAAGAGAAACGGCTAAACTCGTCAGGAGCATGGCTGAGAATATGGCGATTAAGCCGTAAAGAATGCCTTTTCCAACTTGTTTTGTTTCCTCCATGAATGTCTCCTCTCTGCCTATATTAAAAGGCTTCTGTTCTTTTTGAACCAAGCCGCCAGACATGCTGATGGCTCGTCTTTGTAAAAATGTATTCCCCTATCCTATGAATTAGACGTAAAAGCTTTATGAAATACGTTAGGTTTTCGTTACATAAATTGTTCGTTTTGTTGCATCCTATGATGAGTTGGAGGTGCATGATGGAAGAGCTTCTCACTATTACGTTTCGCACAATCATATTGTATTTTGTGATATTGATCATTTTTCGTTTCATGGGCAAACGGGAGATCGGGGAGCTTAGTATTTTAGATCTCGTTGTCTTTATCATGATGGCTGAAATTGCTGTTTTAGCAATAGAAAACGTAGATGATCATCTATTCCACACCATTTTGCCAATGCTTGTATTAATGATCATCCAAGTGACTTTCGCATACTTTTCTTTAAAAAACCGAAAAGTCCGCCAGCTTCTTGACGGAAAGCCGACCATTATTATTAAATATGGGAAAATTGACGAAGACGCCATGAAATCACAGCGTTATAATTTTGATGATTTAATGGTTCAGCTCAGAGAAAATAATATCGACAGAGTAGCTGATGTTTCATTTGCCATTTTAGAGCCGTCAGGCAAACTGACTGTTGTAAAGAAAGAAAACAACGGAGAGCACCGGCAGCTCGAAATGCCGCTTATCATAGACGGATCTATTCAAACAGAAAACCTGTCCAGAATCGGCAAAGACAAACATTGGCTGCTTGAAAAATTAAAAAAACACGGATATGCGAATCCTTCAGACATTTCATTTTGTTCGTTTACTGACGATGAGTTATTTATTGATGAGAAAGATGGGCACCGCACGTGACCTTTAGCGGACGATCAGACGTCCGATAATAGGAATGCGGCGAAGCTCATCTTTTTTAATTAAACGGAAAGCGAGCAGGAGGATGATATAGATGGCAGTACTTATCGTAATCCATCCAGCGACATTCACAGCCTCGGACGATCCAAAGCTTACATATTGTTTGATGGCGGAGCTGATGAATCCGCAAATTACTATAACAGCAAAGCTGAGCGCGTACTCCTTGATTTTGATACTGATCGGCAGCACCTTGCTTACGGTTGCCGCGTGCAAAAGCGTAACGAGCACCATGCCTGTCACAATGGCTAATGCCGCCCCCATAATGCCAAGAGACGGTCTGGTGGCAAGGACGAAAATAAGGCCTGTTTTAACAAGTGCTCCGATTAAGCTGTTCATCATCGCAGCCCCCGCTAAATTAAGCGCCTGCAGCACAGCTTGAAGAGGGCCTTGGAAATAATAAAGCAGAAAAAACGGGGCCATCACTTTTATGAATACAGCTGCGCCAGAGGAACCGTACATCACCCTCATCAGCTCATCCGCAAATACAAATAAAATGACAACTGAAATGCCTCCGCTGAGCAGGCAAAGACGCATGGCCTGTTCCAAGCGGTATTCCACCACCTGCAGTTTTTTCTGCTCCATTCCTTCACTGATCGCAGGAACAAGCGCGGTCGACAAAGAATATGTAATAAAGCTGGGCAGAGTCAGCAGCGTCATGGCAAAGCCGGTCAGCTCCCCGTATTGCTTTGTGGCGGCAACTGTCGCTACACCGGCGATAGCAAGGCTTTGAGCGACGACAATCGGCTCGAAAAACCAAGAAAGGTTGCCAATAAAGCGGCTCCCGGTCGTTGGAAGGGACACACTCATTAATTGGGAAAATGTTTGTTTTCCGTTTTTAATCGATTGGAAAAAGTGCTTTCTGATTTTAATTGTCTTTTTATATTTAAAACAAACAAATAAATACAGGAGTGACGCCAGCTCCCCTGCGACTGAGGATAGCATTGCCCCCGCTGCGGCATATTCAATTCCGTAAGGGAGAAAAATCGTTGTACAGAGAGCGACGAGTGAAATGCGGACGACCTGCTCAAGAACCTGGGACACAGCAAGCGGGTTCATATTCTGTTTTCCTTGAAAGTATCCCCTCAGCACACTTGATATAGCGATAATCGGCACAACCGGCGTAATGGCCAGGAGCGGGTACAGTGTTCTCTTATCTGTCAGCATCGTTTCAGCCATAACCGGGGCGAAAAACAGAAACAGCGGTGTAAAGATCAGGCTGAGCACTCCTGTGATGGTAAGAGACATGACTAAAATATTTTTTGTTTTTTGATGATCTCCGCGCGCGCTGGCTTCAGCGACAAGCTTGCTGATCGCGACCGGCAGACCGAATTGAGTTAATGTAGTGGCCAAGAAGAAGGTAGGCGCCGCCATCATGTAAAGCCCGACTCCTTCTTCACCGATAAAACGGGCGATAACCACCCGGTTGACAAACCCGAGCATTCTTGTAACCATTCCTGCTGCGATCAGAATAAGAGTGCCCCTTAAAAACGTCTGTTTCGCCATTTTTACCCCCTGCCTTCTCAAACTACCTGTAATCATATACAATAAAGATATGCGTATATATCGTCCAAGCATGACAAGTCTTCTTGAAAAACAATAAAAAGGAGCGTGGAATTCATGGAGAAGCATCCTGCTGATCTATATAAAGACCACGTCAGGCCGTTTCTTTACAGCAAACTGGAAGAGTTTAAGATTCTAGGGTATGATGATGTTGAACTCGAAAGTTTGTGGTCATACTTAACAGGCAAGAAGTGGAAAAAGAAAACGGAACTGCACATCTATGAAATGACGAGTGATATTTTATCAGTGAAAATTGGCGAATTTATGAACTATGCAACTGTTGAGTCATTTAAAACGTCTAATTGGCTGGGCAGTGAAGAAGGCCAGGAAGCATTGGAAGAACTGCTGAGATAGCAGGTTGATTCGCACAGGTTTAAGGGAGGATATACATAATGAAAAAAGGACGCTTGATTGCGTTTTTCCTTCTCGTTTTATTGATCGGCACGGGCTTGGGCTACTTTACGAAGCCTGCCGCGAACAATATTACGTTAGGATTGGATTTGCAAGGCGGATTTGAGGTGCTGTATGATGTACAGCCTGTAAAAAAAGGTGACAAAATCACAAAAGACGTTCTGGTCAGCACAGTAGAGGCGTTGAACCGCAGGGCCAATGTTCTCGGTGTCAGCGAACCGAACATCCAAATTGAAGGAGATAACCGGATTCGCGTACAGCTCGCTGGGGTGACAAACCAAAACAGAGCGCGTGAAATCTTGGCCACTGAAGCGCAGCTTTCTTTCAGGGATACAAATGATAAGGAATTGCTGAATGGCTCTGACCTCGTCGAAAACGGGGCTAAACAAACATATGACGCCAAAACAAATGAGCCGATTGTCAGTATTAAACTGAAGGATGCTGATAAATTCGGCGAAGTGACCAAGAAGGTCATGAAAATGGCGCCAAATAACCAGCTTGTCATTTGGATGGATTACGAAAAAGGGGACTCCTTTAAAAAAGAAGTTCAAAAAGAACATCCTAAATATGTATCAGCTCCAAATGTAAGTCAGGAATTAAACACAACAGACGTTACAATTGAAGGACAGTTTACTGTTCAAGAAGCAAAAGATTTAGCCAGCATTTTAAACGCCGGCGCGCTTCCTGTGAAACTGACTGAAAAATACTCAACTTCAGTAGGTGCACAATTCGGCCAGCAGGCGCTCCATGATACGGTGTTTGCCGGTATTGTCGGTATCGCAATTATTTTCTTATTTATGCTTTTCTATTACCGCCTGCCGGGATTTATTGCGGTGATTACGCTATCGGTTTATATCTACATTACACTTCAAGTCTTTGACTGGATGAATGCTGTACTCACGCTTCCGGGAATTGCAGCGCTCATTTTAGGTGTCGGGATGGCTGTCGATGCCAACATCATCACCTATGAGCGGATTAAAGAAGAGCTCAAGCTAGGAAAATCAGTCCGCTCTGCCTTCCGTTCAGGAAACAGACGGTCATTCGCAACGATTCTTGATGCGAATGTTACAACGATTATTGCTGCTGTTGTACTCTTCATCTTTGGGACAAGCTCTGTTAAAGGGTTTGCAACGATGCTGATTCTGTCGATTTTGACAAGCTTTATCACTGCCGTTTTCTTATCAAGATTTCTTCTCGCTCTTCTTGTGGAAAGCAGATGGCTTGATCGGAAAAAAGGCTGGTTTGGCGTCAACAAGAAACACATTATGAATATTCAGGATACAGATGAAAATACAGAGCCGCATACGTTGTTCCAAAAATGGGATTTCACGAGCAAACGCAAGTATTTCTTTATCTTCTCAAGTGCAATCACAATTGCCGGGGTTATTATCCTGCTTGTATTTAAGCTGAATCTGGGCATTGACTTTGCGAGCGGTGCACGGATTGAAGTCCAAAGTGATCATAAGCTGACGACAGAGCAGGTGGAGAAAGATTTTGAATCACTTGGCATGGACCCTGACACCATTGTTCTGTCAGGCGAAAAGAAAAATATCGGTGTTGCCCGTTTTGTTGGAGTGCCAGACAAAGAAACGATTGCCAAAGTAAAAACGCACTTTAAAGACAAATACGGGACAGAGCCAAATGTCAGCACAGTTTCACCGACAGTCGGTAAAGAGCTGGCAAGAAATGCTCTGTACGCACTTGCTATCGCTTCTATCGGAATCATTATTTACGTTTCAATCCGATTCGAATATAGAATGGCGATCGCCGCAATAGCTTCACTGCTATATGACGCATTCTTTATCGTCACGGTTTTCAGTATTACAAGGCTGGAGATAGATGTTACATTCATCGCCGCTATACTGACGATTATCGGGTATTCGATTAACGATACAATCGTTACATTTGACAGGATTCGCGAGCATATGAAGAAGCGCAAGCCGAAAACATTTGCCGACCTCAACCATATTGTAAACCTGAGCCTGCAGCAAACCTTTACACGATCAATTAACACTGTATTAACTGTCGTGATTGTTGTAGTGACACTGCTCATCTTTGGGGCATCTTCGATTACAAACTTCTCAGTCGCTTTGTTGGTCGGGCTGTTAACAGGCGTTTATTCCTCTCTCTACATTGCTGCACAAATTTGGCTTGTATGGAAAGGGAAAGAACTGAAAAAAGATTCAGTGCAATAAAAAATGTCAGGCTGTCCTTTGCGGGCAGCCTGTTTTTTAAGTTTCGTTGAACTTAAAATAGACATTTGCTATAATGACATACGCTTACATTTACACATATAAATGGTGTTAAGAGTGTTTGTGACTGGTTTTCAGATATGTAGGAGGGTTTATATATGAGGGTTCGCGAATCGGAGCTGCCGGGCATAGGGCATAAAGTCGAAATCGTTACTAGAAACCGCGATAAAATATCAATTATCATTCATCATGACGGCCGGAGAGAGTTGTACTATTTTGATGAAAACGATCATGAAGAATGTGTTGCCTCCGTGCAGTTTGATGACGCTGAAGCAAGGCAGATTTCTGCAATTCTCGGCGGAATGGCATATAAACCAAAAGCATTAGAAAGGGTCGAGGCAGCACTTGATGATTTAATCATAGAGTGGTGTAAAGCAGAGACGGGAGCGCCTGCCATTCATCATACAATTGGTGACTTGGATGCGAGGCAGGAATACCATGTGACGGTCATTGCGATTATTAAGAAGAATCAGGATAAACAACTTAATCCGGGATCTGAAACAGTCATTGATGAAGGCGATACACTTGTAATTTCCGGTGATGGACATGGACTGAAGAGACTGATCCGGGAAAAATTAACCGCAAACATGGCTTGACCGAGTGTCAAGCCATGTTTAAAACCAGTCCTGACAGGGAAAGTTACCTCAGGTAAATAAACTTTGGGGGAAAGAGAATGAACAAACAATGGACAATAATATTCGCACTTATTTTCACCTTAATTGTCGCTATTTTTGCAGTTATTAATGTAAGGGCCGTAGAAGTTGATTACCTGTTTGGCAGATCGGAGTGGCCGCTCATTCTAGTCATTTTAGGCTCAGTTTTAATGGGCGCGCTGATCGTATTTTCTGCCGGTATTTTTCAGGTGATGAAATTAAAACGGGAAATAAAAGCGTTGCGGAAAGAAAACAACACAACACAAGAGACGATACATAAACAAGAAGATACACTGTATGCTAAACAGAATGACATACAGGATACATCAACCGGACTTGAGAAAAAAGACTAGTTTTCGAATAATATTTGAAACCCCTCAGCCTGCTCTAGTATAATAGGGTGGTTGAGGGGTGAATTTATGTTAGCGTCAAAAATGCGATGGGAAATCCAGCGACCAGATCAGGATAAGGTCAAATCACTCACAGAACAATTGCATATAACACCTCTTGTTGCGTCCCTGCTTGTAAAAAGAGGCTTTGATACGGCAGAAAGCGCAAGGCTGTTTTTACATACAAAGGATGCCGATTTTTATGATCCTTTCGAAATGAAGGGCATGAAAGAAGCGGCAGATCGAATAAAACAGGCGATTTCACAACAAGAACAGATTATGATATATGGCGATTATGACGCCGATGGAGTTACCAGTACGTCAGTGATGCTCCACACGCTGCAAAAGCTGTCGGCTCAAGTTGATTTTTATATACCTGACCGCTTTAAAGAAGGATATGGCCCTAATGAACAGGCGTTTCGTTTGATTAAAGAACGGGGCTTCTCTCTGATTATTACGGTTGATACAGGAATTGCCGCTGTGCATGAAGCGAAGGTGGCAAAGGAACTCGGATTGGATGTCATTATTACCGATCACCATGAACCGGGACCGGAGCTTCCGGATGTCCATGCGATCGTGCATCCGAAGCAGCCCGGCTGCACCTACCCATTTAAAGAACTTGCCGGAGTCGGAGTCGCGTTTAAGCTTGCCCACGCTTTATTGGGCGAACTCCCAGATGAAGTGCTTGACTTGGCGGCAATCGGCACCATTGCCGATCTTGTCCCGTTGCATGACGAAAACAGATTAATTGCAACACTAGGACTTGAAAAACTTCGTCGGACGAATCGGCTGGGCTTAAAAGAGCTGATCAAGCTGTCAGGCGGAGACATCGGAGAAGCGAACGAAGAAACTGTCGGGTTCCAGATAGCACCAAGGCTGAATGCCGTCGGACGGATCGAACAGGCAGATCCCGCTGTTCATTTGCTCATGTCAGAGGATTCGTTTGAAGCGGAAGGGCTAGCCACTGAAATTGACCAGCTGAACAAAGAGCGCCAAAAAATGGTCAGCAAAATGACGGATGAAGCGATTGAAATGGTTGAACAGCAAGGTCTCGATCAAACTGCAATCGTCGTGGCCAAAGCCGGGTGGAATCCAGGAGTCGTCGGGATTGTGGCTTCAAAGCTTGTGGAGCGTTTCTACCGCCCGGCCATTGTGCTTGGCATTGATGAAGAAAAAGGGATCGCTAAAGGCTCGGCCCGAAGCATCAGAGGTTTTAATTTATTCGAGAGCCTTTCTGAATGCAGAGATATTCTTCCTCATTTCGGCGGCCATCCAATGGCGGCTGGGATGACGCTGAATGCTGAAGATGTGCCGGATTTGCGTAACAGGCTGAATGAAATAGCAGACAATACGCTGACGGAAGAGGATTTTATTCCTGTTCAGGAAGTCGATCTCGTCTGCGGTGTCGAGGACATTACGGTTGAAAGCATCACAGAAATGAACCTGCTGTCCCCGTTTGGCATGCTGAACCCGAAACCGCACGTTCTCGTAGAAAACGCTGTGCTGGAAGATGTCCGCAAGATCGGCGCTAATAAAAATCATGTAAAAATGACGGTCAGAAACGAGTCGTCTCAGCTTGATTGCGTCGGTTTTAATAAAGGTGAGCTCGAAGAAAGCATCGTCCCGGGTTCAAAAATTTCAATTGTCGGTGAGATGTCTATCAACGAATGGAACAATAGAAAAAAACCGCAGCTAATGATTAAGGATGCCGCTGTTTCTGAATGGCAGCTGTTTGATTTAAGGGGAAAACGGATGTGGGAAGACACAGTTTCCGTGCTTCCATCTGCTAAACGGGCCATTGTCTCTTTCAAAGAAGACTCAACAACACTTCTTCAGACTGAAGACCTTCGCCGTGAAGTGCACGTCATCAGCTCTGAAGATCAAGCGAAGGCGTTTGACCTCGATGGTGCATATATTGTATTACTGGATCCGCCGCCTTCCTTGGACATGCTTGCACGATTGCTGGAAGGCAAGACGCCTGAGCGGATATATTTCATTTTTCTCAATCAAGAGGACCACTTTTTATCAACATTTCCCGCAAGAGACCACTTTAAATGGTATTATGCGTTCTTGCTGAAAAGAGGCGCTTTTGACGTAAAAAAACACGGTTCAGAGCTAGCGAGACATAAAGGCTGGTCCGTTGAAACAATCAATTTCATGACAAAGGTGTTTTTTGATCTAGGTTTTGTTAAAATAGAGAATGGTGTGCTGTCTGTGGTTAGCGGAGTAAAGAAACGCGACTTAACAGACTCACAAACATATCAGGCGAAACAGCAGCTGATGGAACTGGATCAAAAGCTGAATTATTCTTCTGCTGAAGAGCTGAAGGAATGGCTGAATAAGCTGATGAAACAAGATTCAGAGGCTTATGAAAGTACGAGGAGGACATAAAACAGATGGATTTAAAACAATACGTAACAATTGTACCGGATTACCCGAAAGAGGGCGTGCAATTTAAAGATATTACGACACTGATGGATAAAGGCGACGTATACCGCTATGCCACAGACCAAATTGTTGAATATGCGAAAGAAAAGCAAATTGATTTGGTCGTCGGCCCTGAAGCGCGCGGCTTTATTATCGGCTGTCCCGTTGCTTACGCGCTTGGCGTAGGCTTTGCGCCGGTCCGCAAAGAAGGCAAATTGCCTCGTGAAGTGATCAAAGTGGACTACGGCTTGGAATACGGAAAAGACGTATTAACGATCCACAAAGATGCAATTAAACCGGGTCAGCGTGTGCTGATTACAGACGACTTGCTTGCGACAGGCGGCACAATTGAAGCAACAATCAAACTTGTTGAAGAGCTTGGCGGCATTGTTGCTGGTATCGCTTTCTTAATAGAGCTTTCTTACCTTGACGGCAGAAATAAGCTTGAAGATTATGACATATTGACATTGATGAAATACTAAAGATAATCGCATAACGAAAAAAGCACTCCATGTCAGGGTGCTTTTTTCCTATTGTTTGCATTTATTTTATATAATATTTGGCTATTTGAACTTCTGCTCTTTACATCTTTCGTTTTTTTCTTGATAATAAACTACAATACAGTTTACATTCTAAAAAAGGTGATTCCATGGCGAACGAACAAGTATTGACTGCCGAGCAAGTTATTGATAAAGCGCGCAGCTATCTATCTGATGAGCATATCGCATTTGTCGAAAAAGCATATCTGTACGCTGAAGATGCTCACCGCGAGCAATACCGCAAATCGGGCGAGCCATATATTATTCATCCGATTCAGGTTGCGGGGATTCTCGTTGATCTTGAAATGGACCCTTCCACAATCGCGGGCGGATTTTTGCACGATGTCGTGGAAGATACAGATGTGACGCTCGATGACCTGAAAGAAGCATTTTCCGAAGAAGTGGCAATGCTTGTGGACGGCGTAACGAAGCTCGGTAAAATTAAATATAAATCTCAAGAGGAACAGCAGGCGGAAAATCATCGCAAAATGTTTGTCGCTATGGCTCAAGATATCCGGGTCATACTGATCAAGCTGGCGGATCGTCTTCACAATATGCGGACGCTGAAACATCTGCCTCAAGAAAAACAGCGGAGAATTTCTAATGAAACACTGGAGATTTTTGCTCCTTTGGCACATCGTCTCGGGATTTCAAAAATTAAGTGGGAATTAGAAGATACGGCGCTCCGTTATTTGAATCCTCAGCAATATTACAGAATTGTCAACCTCATGAAGAAGAAACGCGCAGAACGTGAGCTTTATGTCGAAGAGGTTGTCAATGAAGTGAAGAAACGTGTCGAAGAAGTGAACATCAAGGCTGACTTCTCGGGACGTCCGAAACATATTTACAGTATTTATCGAAAAATGGTGCTGCAAAATAAGCAATTCAACGAAATTTACGATTTACTGGCTGTCCGCATTCTTGTGAATAGCATAAAGGACTGCTACGCGGTGCTCGGCATCATTCACACTTGCTGGAAGCCGATGCCCGGCAGATTCAAAGATTATATCGCAATGCCGAAGCCGAATATGTATCAATCGCTTCATACTACGGTTATCGGGCCTAAAGGTGATCCGCTGGAAGTGCAGATCCGCACCTTTGAAATGCATGAAATTGCGGAATACGGGGTTGCGGCTCACTGGGCTTATAAAGAAGGGAAAGCGGCCAATGAAGGCGCAACCTTTGAGAAAAAGCTTTCTTGGTTCCGTGAAATTTTAGAATTCCAAAATGAATCAACAGATGCAGAAGAATTTATGGAATCACTCAAAATCGATTTGTTTTCTGACATGGTGTATGTTTTTACGCCGAAAGGAGATGTAATCGAGCTTCCGTCCGGTTCTGTTCCGATTGATTTTTCTTACCGGATTCACTCGGAAATCGGCAATAAGACAATCGGTGCCAAAGTAAACGGAAAAATGGTAACGCTGGACCATAAGCTTCGGACGGGTGATATCGTTGAAATTCTCACCTCTAAGCATTCCTACGGTCCGAGCCAGGATTGGGTCAAGCTTGCGCAAACATCCCAGGCGAAGCATAAGATCCGTCAATTCTTTAAGAAACAGCGGCGTGAAGAAAATGTCGAAAAAGGCCGTGAACTGGTCGAAAAAGAAATTAAAAATCTGGATTTTGAAGTGAAGGATGTCTTAACGCCGGAGAATATCCAGAAGGTTGCTGACAAGTTTAATTTCTCAAATGAAGAGGATATGTACGCCGCGGTTGGCTACAACGGCATTACAGCCTTACAGGTGGCAAACCGCCTGACGGAAAAAGAGAGAAAGCAGCGCGATCAGGAAGAACAGGAAAAGATCGTTCAGGAAGTCAATGCGGAATCTAAACCATACCCGCAGGGCAGAAAACGGGAAGCGGGCGTTCGTGTCAAAGGCATCGACAATCTTCTTGTCCGTTTATCAAAATGCTGCAATCCTGTACCTGGTGACGATATAGTCGGATTTATCACAAAAGGCAGAGGGGTTTCGGTCCATCGTGAAGACTGTCCGAATGTCAAAACGAATGAAGCTCAGGAACGGCTGATCCCGGTAGAGTGGGAACATGAGTCACAGGTTCAAAAGCGCAAGGAGTACAATGTTGAGATAGAGATTCTTGGCTATGACCGCCGCGGATTGCTGAACGAGGTGCTTCAGGCAGTGAATGAAACGAAAACAAACATTTCATCTGTCTCTGGCAAATCGGATCGCAATAAAGTGGCAACCATTCATATGGCGATTTTTATTCAGAACATCAATCACTTGCATAAAGTCGTCGAGCGTATTAAACAGATAAGAGATATCTATTCTGTGCGCCGCGTCATGAACTAAAGGGGTTAGAAAATGAGATTAGTTGTTCAGCGAGTAACAGAAGCAAGCGTTACAGTGGATGAAGAGGTCGTCGGCCAAATTGGACAAGGCATCATGGTGCTGGTCGGCATTACTCACGATGATACAGAAGAGGATGCAGCTTATTTAGCCGATAAAGTTGTTCATCTTCGTATTTTCGACGACAGTGAAGGAAAAATGAATCTGTCTCTTTTAGATATAGGAGGAGAGATTTTGTCTGTCTCACAGTTTACGCTTTACGGAGATACGAGAAAAGGGCGCCGTCCGAACTACATGAACGCCGCTAAACCTGATAAAGCTTTAGGTCTATATGAAAAATGGAACGACCTGCTTCGTGAAAAAGGAATCAAAGTGGAGACCGGAACGTTTGGAGCGATGATGGATGTCCAGCTTACAAACTCCGGACCGGTCACGCTCATAATGGATTCAAAATAAAAAAGCTGCCAAAAGGCAGCTTTTTTTATTGGAAGTATTTCTCTAATCCGCTTTCGATTCCGTCTGTAACTTTTTCTTGGTATGAATTGCTATGTACAATGGCTTCTTCCTGCGGATGGCTTACATATCCCAGCTCATACAGCATCGCGGGCTGTCTGTTTTCACGTAGCACATAATAATCTCCGAATAATACGCCGCGGTCCGGGATGGAAGAACGTTTCACCACTTCAGAGTGTACATCCGATGCCAGTTCCTCATCTTTGGCAGGACTGTAGTAGTAAGCAGTGCTGCCTCTCGTGGAAGTATCCGCATAGCTGTCATAGTGAATGCTGATAAATGCGTCAGCGTTGCGATAGTGAGATGTGGAGACACGTGACTGTAAGCTGACAAAGGTATCATCCTGGCGTGTCACATACACATCTGCTCCAGCTGATCTGAGTTTGCTGGCGAGCAGTTTTGCCGTTTTGATTGTCAGGTTTTTCTCGAATTTACCCGAATAGCCGATCGTTCCGCTGTCTTTTCCTCCGTGTCCCGGGTCAACAATAATCGTTTTATTGTTCAGAGAACCGTTTCCGGACGGGGAATCAGAGACAGGGGGTTCACCTGCTTCTTCTGCGCTTTTAGACGTTTGGACCACCCAATTGGCTACATAACCAGTCTGTCCGTTATCAAGCTTAATCTCATACCAGCTGCCCTTTGAACCTGTAATGGTGAACGAATCTCCTTTGGCAGCGCGTTCAACGATCGAAGCTGATGTTGATGCATCACTTCTTACATTCGTTCCTCCGTATACAATATAGGCTTTTTTAGCGGAGGATGAACTGCCGGCATTTGCCGAACTTTCCGCTGGATCAGAACTAGTCAAAAGGTAATGGCTTGCAACCCAGCCTTTCAGCCCTTTCACCTCGATGTGAGCCCAGCCGTTTTTCTCGTTGAGAATCGTCAGCTTCGTTCCGCGATCAAGTCTCGTTATAATCGCTGCGTCATGTGAGGCGGAGGCTCTTACATTTAGTGAAGATACACCGACCGTGCCCGTTGAAGCACCGGAAGATTCGGTTTGAGAACTCTCCGAAGACGCTGAACTGCTGTGGCCTGATGTCACATATTCAGATGACACCCATCCGGTAGCATTTTGATAGGATATCTTGACCCAGCCCGAACCTTTATCAATGACGGACGCTTGGCTGCCTTGCGGGAATTTGCCGATGACTTCGTATGAAGTGCCTGGTCCAGTTCTCATCCGCAGATCGGGGTCTGTTGATGTCACAGTATCACTGCTTTCCGAAGAGCTTGTGCTGGCCTGGCCTTCCTTTGTAATAAGCCAGGAGACCACCCATCCTTTTTCTCCGGAACCAAGCTGTATCTGCACCCAGTCTCCATCTTCCTTTAAAATCGGATAGCGCTCTCCTTTTTTTGCTTCCGCTGTAATGCCGTAGCTAAGCCCAGGGCCGCTTCTGACGTTCATTTCGTCTGTTGCGATGACAGCCTCTCCTTGAGCGGCTGTAACGGAGGAAAGTGGCGGGAAAAGCGCCCCGGCGAAAATAATAGATACAATAAGAACAAAGTATTTCTTGCTCATTGTGTCCTCCTTTCTGATGATCATTAAAAAAAGCATTCTTGCTTATTATCGTAAAGTCCTTTCTGATTTTTAAATAAAAATAAAATGATTTGTTTATACTAGGCGTAAATACAATCAAAAAGGTGTGCAAATCATGAAATATCATCCAAAAATGGGACGTGCATTTCACGACGGTGAAGCAAATCTGCATTACAGCGATCACGAAGATCCTGATACGACCGGTTATCTTACTGAAACAGCATCTGAATTTGGTCTTATGTCTAAAGAAGCAGCGATGAGGAAAAACAACCGGAATAAAGCTTGACAGAGAACCCCAATCCCATTATTATAATAGAAATTGAGTACATAGCAAATGATGAAAGATTTGAACCAATAATGGAGAAGAGTAGGTCAGATTGCATGGCTAGAGAGGAACCGCCCCAGGCTGAAAGCGGATCCCATTGCGTCTTTCTCGAAACAACACTCCGGAGGTTTCCTGCTGAACGCGTTAAACCCGTCATTAGGCAGTGAACGTGAACCTGCGTTAAAGGATCGAGCGGGAATATGAACATATTCCAACTAGGGTGGCACCACGGGTATAACTCTCGTCCCTACTATACATGTATAGTAGGGACGAGAGTTTTTTTCATTTTCATCATTAACGATCATTGTATATTTATAAGGGATACATAAGGAGGTCTACATATGGGATATAGCATTCCAAGAGGAACACAGGATATTCTGCCTGGAGAATCAGATCGCTGGCAGTTTGTTGAACAAGTTATGAGAGACACTTGCCGCACTTATCAATATAAAGAAATTCGAACACCGATTTTTGAGCATACAGAACTGTTTGCCAGAGGCGTCGGAGAATCCACGGATATCGTACAAAAAGAAATGTATACCTTTCAGGACCGAAAAGGCAGAAGCCTGACACTTCGTCCAGAAGGAACAGCAGCGGCGGTTCGCGCTTTTAATGAAAACAAGCTATTCGCAAATCCTGTCCAGCCGACAAAACTTTATTATGTTGGGCCAATGTTCCGTTATGAACGTCCGCAGACGGGCCGCTACCGCCAGTTTTATCAGTTTGGAATTGAAGCGATAGGCTCGAAAGATCCTGCAATCGATGCCGAGGTAATGGCGCTTGCGATGAGTATTTATCAAAAAGCAGGATTGCAAAACGTTAAGCTTGTGATAAACAGTCTCGGCGACCAAGAAAGCCGCAAAAGCTACAGAGAAGCACTCGTAAAACATTTTGAGCCTCGCATCGAAGAGTTTTGTTCAGACTGCCAGTCACGGCTGCACACAAACCCGCTCAGAATCTTGGACTGCAAAAAAGACCGAGATCATGAGCTGATGAAATCGGCACCTTCGATTCTGACTTATTTAAATGAAGAATCGGCCGCTTATTTTGAAAAAGTGAAACAATACTTAAACGATCTGGGCATTTCGTATGAAATTGACCCTAACCTTGTGAGAGGGCTGGATTATTACAACCATACCGCATTTGAAATCATGAGCAATGCGGAGGGCTTTGGCGCAATTACGACACTTGCCGGCGGCGGACGCTACGACGGACTTGTCGAACAAATCGGCGGCCCTGAAGCGCCGGGCATCGGTTTTGCGATGAGCATTGAACGCCTGCTTGCCGCAATTGATGCTGAAAAAAGAGAGCTGCCTGTTGATCAGGGAATCGACTGCTATATTGTCACACTCGGTGAAAAAGCGAAGGATTATTCTGTTTCATTGGTGTACAAACTGAGAGAAGCAGGCATTTCCAGCGAAATCGATTATGAAAATAAGAAAATGAAAGGCCAGTTTAAAACTGCTGACCGCCTGAATGCCAGATTTATTGCGATATTGGGTGAAGATGAGCTTGCCCAAAATAAAATCAATGTAAAGGATGCACAGACGGGCGAACAGATTGAAGTGGCACTTGATGAATTTATACATGTGATGAAGGCAAACCAAAAGGGATAAGGAGTGGAATGCATTGTTTGGAAGAACATATTATTGCGGTGATATAACTGAAAAAGCAATTGGCGAATCTGTAACGCTGAAAGGCTGGGTCCAAAAAAGACGGGACCTTGGCGGATTGATATTTATTGACTTGCGTGACCGTACAGGAATTGTTCAAGTCGTGTTTAACCCTGATGTGTCAAAAGAAGCGCTTGCTATTGCGGAAGGCATTAGAAACGAATACGTTCTTGATGTTAAAGGGAAAGTGGTAGCGCGTGAAGAAGGCACAGTCAATGCGAATTTGAAAACAGGCGCAATCGAAATTCAAGCTGATGGAGTGACCGTATTAAGTGCTGCAAAGACACCTCCGTTTGCGATTTCTGACCAAGCAGAGGACGTATCAGAGGACGTCCGTTTAAAACACCGTTACTTAGATTTGCGCAGACCGGCTATGTTTCAAACGATGCAGATGCGCCATAACGTGACGAAAGCTGCCCGCAGCTTTTTAGATGAAAACGGGTTTCTTGATATTGAAACGCCGATTTTAACAAAAAGCACACCTGAGGGCGCACGTGACTACTTGGTGCCGAGTCGTGTGCACGAAGGTGAGTTCTATGCGCTGCCTCAGTCTCCACAGCTATTTAAACAGCTTCTGATGGTATCCGGCATTGAACGCTATTATCAAATTGCCCGCTGTTTCCGCGATGAAGATTTGCGTGCAGACCGCCAGCCTGAGTTTACGCAAATCGATATTGAAATGTCCTTTATGAGCCAAGAAGACATTATGTCATTGGCTGAGGACATGATGGCAAAGATTATGCGCGAAACAAAAGGCGTGGAACTCAAGCTTCCTCTTCCTCGAATGACGTATGACGAGGCAATGAACAAATACGGTTCTGATAAACCTGATACGCGTTTTGACATGCTTTTGACAGATGTGTCTGACATTGTGAAGGATACCGAATTTAAAGTATTCTCATCAGCAGTGGAAAACGGCGGCGTGGTAAAAGCCATCAATGTAAAAGGCGGAGCCGGCGATTACTCCAGAAAAGACATCGACGCTCTTGGCGCTTTTGCTGCTAACTATGGGGCAAAAGGACTTGCCTGGGTAAAAGTTGAGGCAGACGGAGTCAAAGGCCCGATCGCCAAATTCTTTGATGAAGAAAAGCAGTCTAAGCTGATTGAAGCACTTGATGCTGCTGAAGGTGATTTGCTGCTGTTCGGAGCGGATAAATTCGAGGTTGTAGCCGCATCACTAGGCGCCCTGCGCTTAAAGCTTGGGAAAGAGCGCGGACTGATTGACGAAAACCTGTTCAATTTCTTATGGGTCATCGACTGGCCGCTTTTAGAGCATGATCCGGAGGAAGGGCGTTTTTACGCAGCACACCATCCGTTCACAATGCCTGTCCGTGAAGACCTTGAATTGATTGAAACAGCGCCTGAAGACATGAAAGCACAAGCCTATGACCTCGTCTTAAATGGCTATGAGCTTGGCGGCGGTTCAATCCGTATTTTCGAAAAGGATATTCAGGAAAAAATGTTTGCGCTCCTCGGCTTCTCACAAGAAGAAGCGGCTGAGCAGTTCGGATTCTTACTGGAAGCATTTGATTACGGCGCTCCTCCGCACGGCGGAATCGCGCTTGGCTTGGACCGTCTTGTCATGCTTCTGGCAGGTCGTACGAACCTAAGAGATACAATTGCATTCCCGAAAACGGCAAGTGCAAGCTGCCTGATGACAGATGCGCCAGGGGAAGTGAGCGACGCTCAGCTTGACGAGCTTCACCTTGCTATTAAGAAAAAAGTTAAGAGCTGAATAAGCAGTTCGATTCTTGAAAATCAAAATCGTCTGTGATATGATTTTGACAAGTTAAATAAAGTCCTGATGTGTTAGTTGTACACCTAGTTTTGACCGAACATTTTTTTGATTTGGGAGCCCGCATTTTTAAATGGCGTACATGCCTCTTTTCATTCGGTAAAGAGGACTTACAAGATTTAAAAGAGGGCACCCACCTGCTGAGAGCGGGTTCAAAACAAAGGAAAGCTACAACGGCACTATTGGGACTTTATTTTTGTGCGCAGAAAAAACGGCTGCTTTTGAACAGCCATTTTATAGATGAAACCAGAATACGAATGTGGAGTGAGGTTCTTGTTACACCAGTTTTCACGCAATGAATTAGCTATCGGAAAAGAAGGCCTTGAAACGCTGAAGCACAGCACGGTTGCTGTGCTTGGGGTCGGCGGAGTCGGATCGTTCGCAGCGGAAGCTCTTGCGCGGTCAGGCGTCGGGCGCATTCTGCTTGTCGACAAAGATGATGTGGACATTACAAACGTAAACCGTCAGCTTCACGCGCTTCTTTCAACAGTCGGACAGCCGAAAGTTGATTTAATGAAAGCGCGAATCGCAGACATTAACCCGGAGTGTGAAGTGATCGCGTTAAAAATGTTCTATACGGAAGAAACGTATGAGCAATTTTTTGAATATAATCTTGACTATGTCATTGATGCGTCAGACACCATTCATTATAAAATCCATTTAATGAAAGAATGTTTGAAGCGGGATATTCCGCTCATCTCCAGCATGGGTGCTGCGAATAAAACGGATCCGACACGTTTCCAAATCGCTGATATTTCAAAAACGCACACTGATCCAATTGCGAAGGTCGTCCGTACGAGATTACGCAAAGAAGGCATCAAAAAGGGCGTTCAAGTGATTTTCTCTGACGAAAGCCCGATTGTCATTCGGGAAGATGTCAGAAAAGAAGTGGGAAATGACGAAGCGAAAATCCGTAAAGCAAAAATGCCGCCATCCTCTAATGCTTTTGTACCGTCAGTTGCCGGTTTGATTATGGGCGGGCATGTTGTCATGGATCTTTTGAAAGACATTGAAATCAAACGCGTGAAAGATAAATAACGCATAAAAAACAGCCTTGATAATCAAGGCTGTTTTTGTTTTCTTTTCATTAATTTGTCGTACACCTGCTTTAACGCAGATTCGAATTTTCCTGTCTGTTTCGGCTTGTAATATTGCTTGTTCTTTAAAGGATCAGGAAGATATTGCTGTTCAACCCATCCGTTGTCGTAATTGTGCGGGTATTTATAGTCGATTCCTCTTCCTAATTCCTGAGCTCCTTTGTAATGCGCGTCTTTTAAATGCTTTGGAACATCCCCGATTTTTCCGGCTCTGATATCTGCAAGCGCCTCATCGATTGCCAGAATGGCTGAGTTTGATTTCGGCGAGAGACAAAGTTCAATGACTGCGTTGGCCAGCGGGATTCGCGCTTCGGGAAACCCGACTCGCTCAGCGGTCTGAACAGCGTGCAGCACTCTTGGGCCGGCTTGCGGGCTTGCTAAGCCGATATCTTCATAGGCGATGACAAGCAGTCGTCTTGTGATGCTTTCCAGGTCACCGGCTTCAATTAATCTTGCCAAATAGTGAAGAGCGGCGTTGGCATCAGAGCCGCGGATCGATTTTTGAAAAGCGGACAATACATCATAATGCGCATCACCATCTTTATCGTGAGAAAAGCTCTTTTTCTGCAAACATTCTTCCGCAGTTTCTAATGTAATGTGAATTACGCCGTCGGCTGACTCCTTCGTTGACAAGACGGCCAGTTCAAGCGCATTTAAAGCGGAGCGGACATCTCCTCCGCATCCGTGGGCTAAATGCTCCATCGCCTGATCATCGATCGATACAGAATATGTGCCAAGGCCCCGATGCTCATCACGAAGTGCCCGTTCCAAAGCCTGTTTAATCAGTTCCGGTGTTAACGGCTCAAGCTCAAAGATCTGTGTCCGGCTTCTGATCGCCGGATTAATGGCATGATACGGGTTTGCCGTGGTTGCTCCGATCAAAATGATCATCCCATTTTCTAAATAGGGCAAGAGAAAATCTTGCTTCCCTTTATCCAGCCTGTGAACTTCATCCAGAATTAAAATCACTTTGCCTGACATTTTAGCTTCCTGGGCTACGATCTCCATATCTTTTTTATTGTTAATGACAGCGTTCAGCTTTCGAAAAGCAATACTTGTTGAACCGGCGATTGCTGTTGCGATTGATGTTTTTCCAATTCCGGGTGGCCCGTACAAAATCATGGATGACAAATGTTTTGCCTGAACCATTCTGCCAATAATTTTATCTTCAGCCACCAGATGCTGCTGGCCGATAATATCCTCTATTTTAGTCGGACGCATCCGATATGCCAATGGCTTCATCATCATCTCTCCTTACTTAATTACAGGGTAACGGAAAAGCGGACATTAGAAAAGGGGGAAGGCCCGTTTCCGCCTGCCTCAATGAAAATTAGCTGAAGGTATGTTATAATAACAGTTGGTCTATTAGATAATAAACGGACGAATCATATAGAAATTACCATTATAAATGTGGAAAATCATGAAATAACAGAGGTGTTCATGTTGAAAATATCAACTAAGGGAAGATACGGTCTCACGATTATGATTGAGCTTGCAAAAAAGCATGGTGAAGGCCCGACTTCATTAAAAAGCATCGCACAGACGAATAATTTGTCCGAGCATTATTTGGAGCAGCTAGTATCGCCGCTCAGAAATGCCGGTTTAGTAAAAAGCATCAGAGGTGCATACGGCGGATATGTATTAGGCAGCGAGCCGGTTGCGATTACGGCGGGAGATATTATCCGTGTACTTGAGGGGCCGATTAGTCCTGTTGAAGTGCTGGAAGACGAGGAGCCTGCCAAGCGTGAGCTCTGGATTCGCATACGGGATGCTGTGAAAGAGGTTTTAGACAGTACCACATTAGAGGATCTTGCCAGCTATACAGACGGAGAGCAAGAAGCTTATATGTTCTATATTTAGATCAGAGGTGTAAACATAATGGAACGGATTTATTTAGATCATGCCGCAACGTCTCCGATGGATGACCGGGTGCTGGAAAAAATGATACCGCATTTCTCCGGAAATTTTGGTAATCCATCCAGTATTCATTCATTTGGAAGAGAATCTCGAAAATGGGTGGATGAAGCAAGAGCGCAGATTGCAGAAGAAATCGGAGCGGCAGAACAGGAGATCATTTTTACAAGCGGGGGAACGGAAGCCGATAACTTGGCTATCATGGGAACCGCGCTTGCAAAAAAAGATCTGGGCAGACATATCATCACGACAAAAATTGAGCATCACGCTGTGCTTCATACATGTGAAAAACTTGAGGAAGACGGATTTGAAGTAACGTATTTGGACGTTGATCAAAATGGAAGAGTCAGTGCAAAACAGGTGAAAGAAGCACTGCGTGATGATACAATCCTTGTGACAGTGATGTATGGAAATAATGAAGTCGGAACTGTGCAGCCGATCGGTGAAATCGGTGAGTTGCTCAAAGAACATCAGGCTTATTTTCATACCGATGCTGTTCAGGCATTCGGGTTGCTGCCAATCAATGTGAAAAACAGCCATATTGACCTTCTGTCTGTTTCTGGGCACAAGCTCAACGGGCCAAAAGGGACAGGCTTTTTATATGCAAGTAAAGATGTCAAGCTTTCCCCGCTCTTATTCGGAGGAGAGCAAGAAAGAAAACGCCGTGCCGGAACAGAAAATGTTCCCGGCATTATCGGGCTGAAAGAAGCGATCAAGCTGTCAAATGAAGAACGGGACGAAAAAAACGAGAAGTATCATTCGTTTAAAACAATCTTTGTCGACACGCTTGAAAATGCCGGTGTGGCATTCCAGATTAACGGGGACAATGCGCATAGTCTGCCGCATGTTCTGAATCTTTATTTCCCCGGTGCATCAGTGGAAGCGCTGCTGGTGAATCTTGACATGGCGGGAGTCGCTGTCTCAAGCGGGTCAGCATGCACGGCTGGTTCAGTCCTGCCGTCACATGTTCTGACTGCCATGTTCGGAGAAGAGAGTGACCGGCTGACGTCCTCGATTCGGATCAGCTTCGGCCTTGGCAATACGGCTGAGCAAGTGAAAACTGCTGCCAAACATGTGGCTGACGTTGTAAAACGGCTCACACAATAAGGCAGCTTAGTTATTGGAGTGAATGAAATGGAAAAACGGCCGGAAGATACAAGAGTCGTCGTCGGCATGTCCGGCGGAGTAGACTCATCTGTGGCGGCCCTGCTGTTAAAAGAACAGGGCTATGATGTAATCGGAATCTTTATGAAAAACTGGGATGATACGGACGAAAACGGTTTTTGCACGGCGACAGAGGATTATGAAGATGTGATCCGCGTCTGCAACCAAATCGGAATTCCGTACTATGCCGTTAATTTTGAAAAGCAATATTACGAGAAGGTATTTCAATACTTCCTTGATGAATATAAAGCAGGCAGAACACCAAACCCGGATGTGCTGTGCAACAAAGAAATTAAATTTAAGGCATTTTTAGAGCACGCCCTGTCACTTGGCGCAGACTATCTAGCGACTGGCCACTATGCAAGGGTAGATAGAAGCGGCGGCAAAGTCAGAATGCTGCGCGGCATTGATGAAAACAAGGATCAAACGTACTTCTTGAATCAACTGACAGAAGATACGCTAAGCAAAGTCATGTTCCCGATCGGCGAGCTTCAAAAAAGCCGTGTGCGTGAAATTGCCAAAGAAGCAGATCTTGCAACAGCGACGAAAAAAGACAGTACAGGCATCTGTTTTATCGGTGAACGCAACTTCAAAACATTTCTCAGCCAATATCTTCCTGCGCAGCCGGGCGATATGATGACGATGGACGGCGAAGTAAAAGGACGCCACGACGGGTTGATGTACTACACGATCGGACAGCGTCACGGCCTTGGCATCGGCGGAAGCGGCGAGCCGTGGTTTGCGATTGGTAAAGATCTTGAAAAGAACATTCTCTACGTGGATCAAGGGTTCCATAACCCGCTTCTTTATTCCGACAAAATCACAGCAACCAATATCAGCTGGGTTCGTTCGGATATCATGAAGGGCGAAGAGATTGCCTGCACGGCTAAATTCCGTTACCGCCAAGAAGACCATAAAGTAACGGTGCGCATGACGGGTGAAGGAGAAGCGGAAGTCATCTTTGATGAACAAGTCCGCGCTGTAACGCCTGGACAAGCCGTTGTCTTCTATGAGGGTGAAGAATGCCTTGGCGGCGGAACAATTGATGATGTGTACAAAGACGGAACAAAATTGTGGTACGTATAAAAGATGAAAAACCTCAACACTGAGTTGGGGTTTTTTAATGAAAGGAAGATGATCGGTGGATTATAATCAACTCGGTATAGAGGCGATGCAGGAAGGCGATTACGAGAAAGCGGCAGAGGCATTTACAAAAGCGATTGAAGAAAATAAAGAAGACGCGATTCCGTATATCAATTTTGCTAACCTGCTCTCATCCGTAAACGAGCTGGAACGGGCGCTTGCTTTTTATGATAAAGCGCTTGAATTAGACAATAGCGCAGCCACTGCTTATTATGGGGCAGGAAATGTCTATGTTGTAAAAGAAATGTACAAAGAAGCAAAAGACATGTTTGAAAAAGCGCTTCGAGCCGGGATGGAAAACGGCGACCTGTTTTACATGCTAGGAACGGTTCTTGTCAAACTCGAACAGCCAAAGCTTGCACTGCCTTATTTACAAAGAGCGGTCGAGCTGAATGAAAATGATACGGAAGCGCGCTTTCAATTTGGGATGTGCTTAGCGAACGAGGGCATGCTGGACGAAGCGCTCAGCCAGTTTGCAGCTGTAACAGAGCAAGAACCGGGCCACGCTGATGCATTTTACAATGCCGGTGTTGCTTATGCTTATAAAGAAAATCGAGAAAAAGCGCTGGAAATGCTGGACAAGGCGATCGATATCCAGCCAGATCATATGCTTGCGCTTCATGCTAAAAAACTAATCGACCCATCATAACAGGCACAGGAGGAGGGACAGCTCGTGCAGCAGCATCCGGATCAGCTTAAACTGGAGGAAGAGCCCTATTTAAAGGGGACAGTCAACACAGTCATCTATCATAATGAGACCAATTTATATACGGTTCTGAAAGTGAAAGTTACAGAGACCTCCGAAGCGATTGAAGATAAAGCCGTATCCGTGACGGGCTACTTCCCTGCGCTTCAAGAAGAAGAGACCTACACGTTTTACGGAAAGATCGTAACCCATCCAAAATTCGGGCTCCAATTTCAGGCGGAGCATTTCAAAAAGGAGATCCCGACGACTAAGGAAGGCATCATTCAATATTTATCGAGTGATTTGTTCGAGGGTATCGGCAAAAAAACAGCTGAAGAAATTGTGAAAAAGCTGGGCGACAGCGCGATTAATAAAATTTTGGCTGACGCCTCAGTGCTTTATGATGTACCGAGACTGTCAAAAAAGAAAGCTGATACGCTAGCCGGTGCTTTGCAGCGGCATCAGGGACTGGAGCAAATCATGATTTCCCTGAATCAGTTCGGCTTTGGCCCTCAGCTGTCTATGAAAATCTACCAAGCCTATGAATCCGAGACGCTTGAAAAGATTCAGGAAAACCCTTATCAGCTTGTGAAAGATGTAGAAGGCATCGGATTTGGGAAAGCGGATGAGCTTGGCAGCAGAATGGGGCTATCGGGTAATCATCCTGAGCGGATAAAAGCCGCGATTTTATACACGCTTGAAACGACTTGTCTGTCAGAAGGGCATACGTACATAGAAACGGAGCAGCTGATTATCGACACCCAATCATTGTTGAACCAATCAGCAAGGGAAGGACAGCGCATCACAGAAATGGATGCCGCTAACGCGATTATTGCCCTTGGAGAAAATAAAGACGTTGTCATAGAAGACGGCCGCTGTTATTTTCCATCGCTATTTTACGCAGAACAAAACGTTGCAAAGCGTGTGAAACATATCGCAAGCCAAACCGAATATGATGACCAGTTTCCTGAATCAGAATTTCTGCTCGCTTTAGGAGAACTGGAAGAACGGATGAACGTTCAGTATGCCCCGAGCCAGAAGGAAGCGATTCAAAAAGCCCTTTCCTCACCGATGCTTCTTTTAACGGGAGGCCCGGGAACAGGGAAAACGACGGTTATCAGAGGAATTGTCGAACTGTACGGAGAGCTTCACGGTGTGTCACTAGACCCGTCAGCTTATAAAAAGGATGAAGCATTTCCGGTTGTATTGGCCGCACCGACAGGAAGAGCTGCGAAACGGATGAGTGAATCAACAGGCCTTCCGGCAGTTACAATACACAGGCTGCTTGGCTGGAACGGCGCAGAAGGCTTTACCCATACAGAGGATCAGCCGATCGAAGGGAAGCTGTTAATTATCGATGAAGCCAGCATGCTTGACATATGGCTGGCGAACCATTTGTTCAAGGCGATTCCTGATCATATTCAAATCATCATTGTCGGAGACGAAGATCAGCTGCCTTCTGTCGGTCCGGGCCAAGTGCTGAGAGACCTTTTGGCATCCAAGGTGATCCCGACTGTGAGACTGACAGACATCTACCGCCAGGCGGAGGGGTCATCAATCGTCGAGCTTGCCCACCAGATGAAAAATGGCATGCTGCCAAACAATTTGACTGCCCCTACGAAGGACCGTTCCTTTATTCGCTGCGGTGGCTCGCAAATAAAAGAAGTAGTCGAGAAGGTTGTCGCCAATGCATTGAAAAAAGGCTATACGGCAAAGGACATTCAGGTTCTCGCCCCGATGTACAGAGGAAAAGCCGGCATCAATGAACTGAATGTGATGCTGCAGGATATTTTAAATCCTCCTAAAGAAAAACGGAGGGAATTGAAGTTCGGAGATGTTGTCTACAGAACCGGAGATAAAATTTTGCAGCTTGTCAATCAGCCGGAAAACAATGTTTTCAATGGAGATATTGGCGAAATTACGTCGATATTTTATGCGAAGGAAAATACAGAAAAAGAAGACATGGCCGTTGTTTCTTTTGACGGCAATGAAATGACGTTTACAAAAAAAGATTTTAACCAGTTTACCCACGCGTATTGCTGCTCTATTCATAAATCGCAGGGAAGTGAATTTCCGATAGTGGTTTTGCCTGTTGTGAAAGGCTACTATAGAATGCTCAGAAGAAATCTTCTTTATACCGCAATTACAAGAGCTAAGAAATTTCTCATTTTATGCGGGGAAGAGGAGGCACTGGAGTGGGGCGTAAAAAATAATGACGCAACTGTTCGACAAACTTCCTTGAAAAACAGGCTGTCATTACAGGTTGAGGAAATGGATGCCGAGCTTGAAGCTTTGCAAAAAGAGCTCCCGTTCAGCGTATACGATGCCAATATTGGCATGGAAGGCATTACACCATTCGATTTTATGAAAGAAGAACAGCTGTAAATAGGCTCCCGTGTTAGCGGGAGTTTTTTCATTTGCGGTGGAAGTGATTTCATCGTATGAGTCAAAGGCGCAAAGCAAAACCTAAGCCTGTTCAACAAAAGGTGGTTGATCACACTTTGAGAACATGCCATGAAGTAGAAGGATTCCCAGTATACTCAGAACGTACTTCTTGTTATCTCGGGACAATTTCTGATATTTGTTTTTCTCTGAAAGGAGATTGTCTCGGGTTTATTCTTGCACAAAAACGCTTTTTGCATCATCATCATGCGCTTTTACGGGCGTGTGATATCTCTTGCATTCTTGATGACCGCATATTGGCCTCGGTCAGTTCAGGCCAGCTTCTGCCTCTTCCGAAGTCATGCTTCACATACGAGCAGATGAAAATGAAGCTTGTGAAATCGCAAGAGGGGGATATATTGGGGATGCTGGAAGATGTATACTTTTGTTTGGACAGGGGCATAATCGTAGCATATGAACTCTCGGACGGTTTCTTTTCAGACCTGGCGGGAAGCAAGCGCCAGATCCAAAAAGCGGATTCGCTTGTCGAGGTGCGGAAAGATGAGATCGTTCTGAACGGATAGAGGTGTGAGATATGCTTATATGCCCGAACTGCAAAAGTAAGGATATCGGGAAAATTGGCGTGAACCAATATTATTGCTGGGGCTGTTTTATTGAACTGACAGTGGCGAAAGGGAAGATTGCAACTCATCAGGTGGAAGAAGACGGAACGTTAAGCAGCTTGGATGATTTGTTTTCTGAGGATGAACGCAGCATCAATTTTTGATCATGAAGGGAGATGCGCAGGATGAATCGGACGATGACTTCTCTTTTGGCATTGGGAGCCGGGGCTCTCGTGTACCGAATGGCGACTCAATCCGACATGCTGAATAATCGAAGCATGAAGCGGATGAGAAAAAGAATAACGAAAATGTTTTAATCCCAAAAAAGGATACTCTCTGAAGAGTATCCTTTTTGTTATAAGGAGAAGAATAATTCGCACCGTTCCTCAAAAGATATAGAAGAGGTGAAAGCAGATGCTTCAAAAACCGGTGCAGCTTTTGTTGTGGGTGGCAATTTGTTTGCTGGTCCTGTTAACAGTTTACGTCTTTTTTATGCTTGATATGTTATGGTTCCCCTTTTGGCTCGTTATAAAAACAATCTTTATTCCCTTGATCATTTCCATTTTTATTTCTTATTTATTGCTTCCGGTCTCGGAATGGCTGCACGGCAAAGGATGGCCGAGGACCTTGAGCATCTTGGTGATTTATGTTCTTTTTTTTGGCGGAATTGGCTGGGCGCTGTATAAAGGGGTGCCTGTTTTAATTGTGCAGCTGACGGATTTATCAGAAAATATACCTATGTTTGCCGAAACGTATAACGGGCTCCTTCTTCATGTCCATAACCATACGGATGACTGGCCTGACGGCATGCACCATCGTATAGATAAAATGATCCGCCAAACGGAGGCATTTTTCGCGGGAACGATCGAAGGTGCAATTAGCGGGATCCGCAACGTGCTGGACTATTTCTTAATTGCAGCCACAATTCCTTTTCTCGTGTTTTATATGGTAAAGGACATTGAATTGATGAAAAAGACGGTATGGTACTTGACTCCGAAGTCGTGGAGAAAGCGGGGCAGCGCCTTCTTGCGGGATGTGGATGACTCCCTTGGCAATTACATTCGCGGCCAGCTTCTGGTCTGTTTGATTCTCGGCGTGATGGCGGGCATTACATTCTGGATATTCGGGCTTCCGTATCCGTTGATCTTAGGTCTTATTTCTGGGATAACGAATGTCATACCTTATTTTGGTCCGTTTATCGGAGCGATTCCTGCGCTTTTAATTGCGATGACAATCTCAGTGAAAGCGATTCTTGTTGTGGTGATTACAGTGTTTATTCTGCAGTTTATGGAAGGGAATATCCTCAGCCCCTTCATTGTCGGCAGAAGCCTTAAAATGCATCCTGTCGTCATCATGCTTGCGCTGCTTGCCGGAGGAGAGCTTGCGGGAATCGTCGGAATGATTCTGGCGGTTCCTGCGACGGCTGTTTTAAAAGTGATGATGATCCATTTTTTGCGGATGAGGACGGAGCATTGACATTGGCGTGCAGCTTGTCTATAATTTCTCGTAGAATACATACGAATCTCGAGTGACGGATCTGAGTACGCCGAAGCCCTGTTAAAGAGAGAAGCTCCGTAAGCTGAAAGGAGCTTTATCAGAAGATCGGAGGAAGCTAATCCTGAGTGCAGTTAATCTCTGCCGCACATCCTGCGTTACAGGGTAAAAGGTGACGGGCGAATGATGAAGCCCGTAATCAGGGTGGTACCGCGAGACAGCTCTCGTCCCTGTGTAAACGCGTGGTTTGCATAGGGGGAGGGCTTTTTTGCTGTCACTAAAGAGAATTTCGATTTTTATAGAGGAGGAAATACAATGAAACACTTAACTTCTGCGGAAGTGCGTCAAATGTTTTTGGATTTCTTTAAAGAAAAAGGACATGCTGTAGAACCAAGCGCGTCATTAGTGCCTCATGAGGATCCTTCATTGCTTTGGATCAACAGCGGTGTGGCGACGTTGAAAAAATATTTTGACGGACGTGTCGTTCCGGAAAATCCAAGAATCGTAAACGCTCAAAAAGCGATCAGAACAAACGATATTGAAAATGTAGGTAAAACTGCGCGCCATCACACATTCTTTGAAATGCTCGGTAACTTTTCCATCGGCGATTATTTCAAAGAAGAAGCCATTACATGGGCTTGGGAGTTTTTAACGAGCGACAAGTGGATCGGCTTCGACCAAGAGCTTCTTTCTGTTACGGTTCATCCTGAAGATGAAGAGGCGTATGAGTTCTGGGCGAAAAAAATTGGTATTCCTGAAGAAAGAATTATCCGTCTGGAAGGGAACTTCTGGGACATCGGTGAAGGCCCGAGTGGTCCGAATACTGAGATCTTCTACGACCGCGGTGAAGCATACGGTAATGATCCAGAAGATCCGGAGCTTTACCCAGGCGGAGAAAACGACCGTTACCTGGAAGTATGGAACCTTGTGTTCTCTGAGTTCAATCATAACCCTGACGGCACGTACACACCGCTTCCGAAGAAAAACATTGATACGGGCATGGGGCTTGAAAGAATGGTATCTGTCATCCAGAATGTCCCGACAAACTTTGATACCGATTTGTTTGTTCCGATCATCAAAGCTACAGAATCTATTTCTGGTGAAACGTATGGCGAAGACAATGTGAAAGACACTGCGTTTAAAGTGATTGCCGACCACATCAGAACGGTTGCCTTTGCTGTCAGTGACGGAGCGCTTCCGTCAAATGAAGGCCGCGGTTATGTATTAAGACGCTTATTGCGCCGGGCTGTGCGTTATGCCAAAACGATCAACATCCACCGTCCGTTCATGTACGATTTAGTGCCGGTTGTCGCTGAGATCATGGCTGATTTCTATCCAGAGGTGAAAGAGAAAGCGGATTTCATCGCAAAAGTCATTAAAACCGAGGAAGAGCGCTTCCACGAAACACTTAATGAAGGGCTTGCCATCCTGTCAGAAATGATCAATAAAGAAAAAGACAAAGGCAGCAGCGTTATATCAGGTGCCGACGTGTTTAAACTGTACGATACGTATGGATTCCCGGTTGAGCTGACTGAAGAATACGCAGAAGACGAGAACATGACGGTTGACCATAAAGGCTTTGAAGAAGAAATGAATCAGCAGCGTGAACGGGCAAGAAACGCCCGCCAGGATGTCGGCAGCATGCAGGTGCAGGGCGGTGCATTACGGGATGTTACCGATGAAAGCACATTTGTCGGCTACTCTCAAACAAAAGCTGATGCCAATATCATTGTGCTTCTTCAGGACGGCCAATTAATGAATGAGGCACATGAAGGAGAAAGCGTACAAATTATTCTTGACGAAACACCGTTCTATGCAGAAAGCGGCGGCCAAATCGGCGATAAAGGCTATCTCCGCAGCGAACAGGCAGTGGTAAGAATTAAAGATGTGCAAAAAGCGCCGAACGGCCAGCATGTGCATGAAGGTGTTGTGGAGAGCGGTACTGTTCAAAAAGGCTTGCATGTTACGGCTGAAGTTGAAGACCATATGAGAAGCAGCGTCATTAAAAACCATACGGCAACGCATTTATTGCACCAGGCACTAAAAGACGTTTTAGGAACTCATGTCAATCAGGCAGGATCTCTTGTGACTGAAAACCGTCTTCGTTTTGACTTCTCGCACTTTGGCCAAGTGACAAAAGAAGAGCTTGAACAAATCGAAAGAATCGTAAACGAAAAGATCTGGGCGAGCATCCCGGTCAGCATTGATTTGAAACCGATCGCTGAAGCAAAAGAAATGGGCGCGATGGCTCTGTTCGGCGAAAAATACGGCGATATTGTACGGGTCGTTCAGGTCGGAGACTACAGTTTAGAACTGTGCGGCGGCTGCCATGTCAGAAACACAGCAGAAATCGGACTGTTTAAAATCGTTTCTGAATCTGGAATCGGAGCAGGGACAAGACGGATTGAAGCTGTAACGGGACAAGGCGCTTACGTCGAAATGAACAGCCAGATTTCAGTATTAAAGCAGGCTGCTGACGAGCTGAAAACAAATATCAAAGAAGTGCCGAAACGGGTTGTGGCTCTGCAAGCTGAACTGAAGGAAGCACAAAGAGAAAATGAATCTCTTCTTGCGAAACTCGGTAATGTGGAAGCAGGAGCGATCCTGTCGAAAGTAAAAGAAGTTGATGGTGTGAGTGTGCTTGCGGAAAAAGTAAATGCAAAAGACATGAACCATCTCCGCACAATGGTGGATGAACTCAAAGCAAAGCTTGGCTCTGCGGTGATTGTGCTTGGTGCGGTACAAAACGATAAAGTCAATATCTCTGCCGGAGTAACAAAGGATCTCATTGAGAAAGGCCTTCATGCCGGCAAGCTGGTCAAACAAGCTGCGGAAGTTTGCGGCGGAGGCGGCGGAGGCCGTCCGGATATGGCGCAAGCAGGCGGCAAACAGCCGGAAAAATTAGAAGAAGCTTTGGCTTCTGTAGAAGATTGGGTGAAATCCGTTTTATAATTTGCCCATGTAGTGTAGAATGATGGTAAGATTAGGACCCCAGGCTGAACTTTGCCTGCGAATTTGGGAAAGAGGTGCAAAACGGTGAGCTCGTTTGATAAAACGATGAAATTTAATTTCTCCGATGATTCTGCCGAAACTAACGTAAATGAGGTGCTGATTACAGTGTATGACGCGCTTCAGGAAAAGGGCTACAATCCAATCAATCAGATTGTCGGATACTTGCTGTCAGGTGATCCCGCTTATATTCCTAGGCATCGTGACGCTCGTAATTTAATTCGCAAACTTGAAAGAGACGAATTAATCGAGGAATTGGTGAAGTCTTATTTAGAACAGCATAAAGAGGCGTAAATAAAGAATGAGAATATTAGGACTCGATTTAGGAACCAAAACACTCGGTGTTGCTCTGAGCGATGAAATGGGCTGGACTGCTCAAGGCATTGAGACCATAAAGATCAATGAAGCGGAAGGCGATTATGGTTTATCCCGTTTATCTGAACTGATAAAGGAGTATACTATAGATAAAATCGTGCTCGGCTTTCCTAAGAACATGAACGGAACAGTCGGCCCGAGAGGTGAAGCCAGCCAAACATTTGCGAAAGTGCTTGAAACAACGTACAATGTTCCTGTTGTGCTGTGGGACGAGCGTCTTACCACAATGGCGGCTGAAAAAATGCTGATTGCCGCTGATGTCAGCAGGCAAAAACGAAAAAAAGTCATTGATAAAATGGCGGCTGTCATGATTTTGCAAGGATATCTCGACAGCTTAAATTAAAGCCAGAGGTGAAGGAAATGGAACACGGCGAAAAAAATATTACAATTGTTGACGATCAAGGAAATGAACAGCTTTGTGAAGTGCTGTTTACATTTGAAAACGAAGAGTTTGACAAGTCTTATGTGCTGTACTACCCAATCGAAACAAAAGATGACGAAGAAGTAGAAATTCTCGCTTCAAGCTTCACGCCAAACGAAGACGGTGAAAACGGTGAGCTATTCCCGATCGAAACTGACGAGGAATGGGATATGATTGAAGAAACACTAAACACATTCTTAGCGGACGAAGACGAAGAATAAAACACCGCGCCAAACCAAAGCCGGAGCCATACTGCTCCGGCTTTTTTTCTGCTTTATGAAGGCCTCTTTCACCTTTTTTTGTAATAAATTGCCGAAATACAATGAATCATGTAGTATAAGAGCTGATGGGAGGAGACCTAATGTATATCAATCAGCAAAAAAAATCATTTTTTAATAAAAAAAGAATCATACTGTCTTCCATTATTGTGCTGCTTCTCATCATCGGCGGGGCATTTTTATATGGGAAATCATTGCTTGAACCTGTAGAAAAGGACAGCAATACGACAGTTAACATTAACATTCCAAGCGGCTCGTCTGTTTCGGCTATCGCATCGATATTAAAGAAAAACGATGTCATAAAAAGCGAGAAAGCATTTCAGTATTATGTGAAATATAAAGGTGCTTCGGGGTTTCAGGCGGGATTCTACCATCTGAATAAAGGAATGGATTTGGATGAGATTATTCATAAGCTGACAAGCGGGGCTACAAGCTACGCCTTTCAAATTACGGTGACTGAGGGAGCGCAGCTGACTCAAATCGCGGCCGCTATTGCTGATGAAACGAAATACTCTAAAAAACAAATCATAGCGAAACTGGACGATGAAACATTTATCAATCAGCTGAAGAAAGAATTCCCGGACACTGTGACAAACGATGTTTTCAATAAAAACATTAAGCATCCGCTGGAAGGGTACTTGTTCCCGGCTACATACCCTTTTAACGATCCGGACACGTCACTTGAAGACATTATCACGGCAATGCTCAAACAGACAAATTCTTATGTGGAAACATACAAATCAGAAATGAAGAAAAATAAACTATCTGTGCATAAGCTGCTGACGATGGCTTCTTTAATTGAAGAAGAAGCAACTGAAAAAGCCGACCGCCATAAAATTGCGAGCGTCTTTTATAACCGCCTGAAGAAGAAAATGCCGCTCCAAACGGATCCGACCGTGCTGTATGCGGCAGGCAAGCATAAAGATCGGGTATTTTATAAGGATCTGGAAATCGATTCACCGTACAATACGTATAAAAACACAGGACTGACCCCAGGGCCGATTGCCAACGCCGGCATGTCGTCATGGGAAGCGGCACTGCATCCGGATCAAACGGACTATCTGTACTTCTTGGCCAAATCAAATGGTGAAGTCGTATTTACAAAAACGCTAAAAGAGCATAATAAAGCAAAAGAAAAATACATTTCCTCAAAAAATGAGAAATAAAAGGAGAGCAAAAAGCTCTCCTTTTATTCGCTTTCCGCAAGGTTTTATGATAAAATATATCGGGTTGTTTACCGATGTATCATGATGTATTCAGAGAGTGTCCTGTATAAAAGACTGGGGCACTCCTTTTTAGAACGGGAGGCTGTTTGTTGTGACTGACCGCTATGAACAAATAAATGACTATATAGAAGCATTATTGAAGCCTCGGCCGGAAAATGTGAAGAAGCTTGAAGCATATGCAGAAGAACATCATGTCCCGATCATGGAAAAAGCGGGCATGGAGGTGCTGCTTCAACTTTTGTCTGTGAAACAGCCGAAAAAAATATTAGAAATCGGAACGGCCATAGGTTATTCCGCCATTCGAATGGCGCTGGAGCTGCCGTCTGCTGAAATATATACAATTGAACGCAATGAGAAACGCCATGAAGAAGCGGTAAACAATATCAAGGAATTTCAGCTTGATGACCGGATTCATGTTTTTTACGGAGACGCGCTTGAATTAGCTGACGCCGTTCATGTAACAGCGCCTTACGACGTCATTTTTATTGACGCTGCAAAAGGTCAGTATCAAAACTTTTTTCATTTATATGAACCGATGCTTTCACCGGACGGGGTGATTTTAACAGACAACGTGCTGTTTAAAGGTCTGGTTGCAGAGGATTACAGCAAAATAGAACCGAAAAGAAGGCGCAGGCTGATAACAAAAATTGATGAATATAATCATTGGCTGATGAATCATCCGGATTATCAAACTGCGATTATTCCTGTCGGGGACGGACTTGCGATAAGTAAAAAGAAGAGGTGAACGTCATGAAAAAACCAGAGCTCTTAGTGACGCCGACGAGTACAGCGGACATTTTGCCGCTGATACAGGCGGGGGCAACTGCGTTTTTAGTTGGGGAACAGAGATACGGCTTGAGATTAGCCGGAGAATTTCCTCGTGAGGATGTAACAAAAGCTGTAGAGATCGCTCACAAAGAAGGGGCAAAAGTATACGTTGCTGTAAATGCAATTTTCCATAACGATAAAGTAGGTGAGCTTGGCGAATATCTCGCTTTCTTAGCGGAAACCGGTGTCGATGCAGCGGTATTCGGCGATCCGGCGGTGCTTATGGCTGCTCGTGAATCTGCGCCTGACCTGAAGCTTCATTGGAGCACAGAAACGACCGGCACCAACTACTATACATGCAACTACTGGGGACGAAAAGGCGCGGCGCGTTCTGTGCTTGCCAGAGAGTTAAACATGGACAGCATTGTGGAGATTAAAGAAAACGCTGAAGTCGAAGTTGAAATCCACGTGCATGGAATGACGTGCATGTTCCAATCGAAGCGTTCTTTGATTGGAAACTATTTTGAATACCAAGGTAAAGTCATGGACATTGAAGGAAAGAAAAAAGAATCGGGCATGTTCTTGCACGATAAAGAACGTGATAATAAATATCCGATTTTCGAAGATGAAAACGGCACGCACATTATGAGCCCGAACGATGTATGCATCATTGATGAGCTTGAGGAATTGATAGATGCAGGCATTGATTCTTTCAAAATCGACGGTATCCTGAAATCGTCTGAATACCTAATAGAAGTCACCAAAATGTACAGAGAAGCGATTGATCTGTGTGTGGAAAACCGTGACGAATACGAAGCGAAAAAAGAAGACTGGATTGAACGCATTGAAAGCATCCAGCCCGTTAACAGAAAAATCGATACCGGATTCTTCTTCAAAGAAACGGTTTATTAATCAAAAGGAGGTTAAGCTATGACTGCCGTAAATGATAAGATATCCACAATCGTCGATGGAAAGCGTGTAATTACGAAAAAGCCGGAGCTTCTCGCACCCGCGGGGAATCTTGAAAAGCTGAAAATTGCTGTTCATTACGGAGCGGACGCGGTCTTTATCGGAGGACAGGAATACGGGCTGCGCTCAAATGCCGATAACTTTACGATCGAAGAAATTGCAGAGGGCGTTAAATTCGCAAAGCAATATGGCGCGAAGATCTACGTCACGACAAATATTTTCGCCCATAATGAAAACATGGACGGGCTTGAAGAATACTTAAAAGCACTTGGAGACGCCAACGTTGCCGGCATCATTGTGGCAGATCCGCTTATTATCGAAACATGCCGCAGAGTGGCGCCTAACGTTGAGGTTCACTTGAGCACACAGCAATCTCTTTCAAACTGGAAGGCTGTTCAGTTCTGGAAGGAAGAAGGCCTTGACCGCGTTGTGCTGGCACGTGAAACAAGCGCTCTTGAAATCAGAGAAATGAAAGAAAAAGTAGATATTGAAATCGAATCTTTTATTCACGGTGCGATGTGTATTGCATATTCCGGCCGCTGTGTCCTAAGCAATCACATGACAGCTCGGGATTCCAACCGCGGAGGCTGCTGCCAGTCTTGCCGCTGGGATTATGATCTTTATCAAACAGACGGTGCCAACGCCGTTGCTTTGTATGGTGAAGAAGATGCACCATTTGCGATGAGCCCGAAAGATTTGAAGCTGATTGAATCCATTCCGAAAATGATCGAAATGGGCATCGACAGCTTAAAAATCGAAGGTCGCATGAAATCAATTCACTATGTAGCAACAGTTGTCAGCGTATACCGCAAAGTCATTGACGCTTATTGCGCTGATCCGGATAACTTTGTGATTCAAAAAGAATGGCTTGAAGAGCTTGATAAGTGCGCCAACCGGGACACTGCGACAGCTTTCTTTGAAGGAACGCCAGGCTATGAAGAGCAAATGTTCGGTGAGCATGCCAAAAAAACGACGTTTGATTTTGTCGGCTTAGTGCTGAATTATGATGAAGACACACAAATGGTCACACTTCAGCAGCGCAATTTCTTCAAAAAAGGCGACGAAGTGGAATTTTTCGGTCCAGAAATCGAAAACTTTACACATACGATTGAAACCATTTGGGACGAAGACGGAAATGAGCTAGATGCTGCCCGCCATCCCCTGCAAATTGTCAAATTCAAACTAGACAAAAAGATTTATCCGAGCAACATGATGAGAAAGGGGAAGTAACACCCATGGGTAAGAATCCAGTAGTCATTGGAATCGCAGGAGGTTCCGGTTCAGGAAAAACGAGTGTCACACGGTCCATTTATGAACAATTTAAAGGACACTCGATTTTAATGATCCAGCAAGACCTTTATTATAAAGACCAAAGCCATCTTCCATTTGAAGAAAGGCTCAACACAAACTATGATCATCCGCTTGCGTTTGATAATGACTATTTAATCGAGCATATTCAAGATCTATTGAATTACCGCCCGATTGAAAAGCCGATTTACGACTATAAGCTTCACACACGTTCAGAAGAAACGGTTCACGTAGAGCCAAAGGATGTTATTATCCTTGAAGGCATTCTAGTTCTTGAAGACAAAAGACTCCGTGATCTGATGGATATCAAGCTTTACGTTGATACAGACGCTGACTTGCGTATCATCAGACGGATTATGAGGGATATTAATGAGCGCGGCCGCTCTATTGATTCTGTCATTGAACAATATGTGTCAGTCGTCCGCCCGATGCATAACCAATTTGTCGAGCCGACGAAACGATACGCTGATATCATTATCCCGGAAGGCGGACAGAATCACGTCGCAATTGATCTGATGGTCACAAAAATCCAAACCATTCTTGAACAAAACGCGATTTTGTAATACCATAGCATAGACATAAATAACTCTGACCATATTATGTATAGGCAGGAAGGGGATGTCAAATTCCCTTCTTTCCCTGTTTATAAACGCGAAATATTTGCAGAACGACAAGATTCAGTTTAAGATAAACAGTACCTATATGGGAGAGAAGAACGAGGACTGCCCTGTGTTCTCATTCTTGTATTTTTTAGTTTATGCTCTCATACATAATCGAAGATGATGAGGGACAACCAGAAGGAGTGAAGGGACATGGCACAAGAGAAAGTTTTTCCTATGACTGAAGAAGGAAAACAAAAACTTGAACAAGAATTAGAATATTTGAAAACGGTTAAACGAAAAGAAGTAGTAGAACGCATCAAAATTGCGAGAAGTTTCGGAGACCTTTCCGAGAACTCTGAATACGATTCAGCGAAAGAAGAGCAGGCATTCGTAGAGGGCCGTGTGACGACTCTTGAAAATATGATCCGCAACGCGAAAATCATTGAAGATGACGGCGGCTCTAACGTTGTCGGTTTGGGTAAAACAGTCACTTTCGTCGAACTGCCTGACGGTGACGAAGAATCATATACAATCGTCGGAAGCGCTGAAGCAGATCCGTTTGAAGGAAAAATCTCAAACGACTCACCGATCGCAAAAAGCCTGCTGGGCAAAAAAGTAGATGACGAAGTCACAGTTCAAACACCGGGCGGAGAAATGCTCGTGAAAATTGTGAAAATTTCATAATATCCGTTTAGCAAAGAAACACCTCGTCCACAATGTGGGTGAGGTGTTTTTTTATGAAGATATCGAAACGAATGAAGCTGGCAGTCATTGCTTTTTTGATCGTGTTTTTTCTGCTTCTGCTGCGACTGGCGGAAATCCAGCTGTTTTTCACAGAATCATTTTCTAAAAAGAAAATCAATTTGATCCAAGAAAGTGTAAAACAGCGGACGGAGGAAGTGCTCATTTCTGACGGAAGAGGCTCCTTTTTAGATCGAAACGGGCAGGCGCTGACCGGCAAAAGCGAGCCTGCGGTTGTTTTGTTCCCTTTTCTGCTGACGCAGGATTGGCCGATCAAAAAAGTTGCGGACATCCTTGGCATGTCTGAAGATGAACTGCACCAGACACTTGCAAAGGCGAAAAAACCGGTCATTTTGCAACAAAAGAAAATCAAAACACTTTCGAAACAATCTATCACAAAAATCAATTCTTTGAAATATCCCGGCATTTACGGCGTATATATGGAGAATGAAGACAAGCCCAGCCTTGCTTCACATACGATAGGGAGCACGAATCAAGATCCGGCGCTTCTCCGGAAGAAATATCCTGATAAGGAGAACCTTCCGATTACAACAGAAATCGGGACGACCGGTTTAGAAAGGACATTTGATGAGTTTTTGCTTCCGGAACAAGACACAAAGCTTTTATATCATGTGGACGGAAAAGGAAACCCTTTGTTTGGCATGGACGTCAAATATACAGCTGAAGCCAATACGTTTTATCCGCTCCAGATCAAAACAACGATCGATCAAAGCATTCAAAAAGCGATGGAGGAGGTAGTGGATGAACAGGGGCTGAAAAAAGGAGGAGCTGTGCTGCTGGACATCGAAAATAGCAGTGTTCTGGGCATTGTAAGCAAACCGGATGCCGATGTCTCAAGGCAAAACACGCTTCAAAATTATATGCTGACGCCAATCTATCCCGGTTCTGTTTTTAAAACAGTCATTGCCGCAGCTGCGATCGAAAATGATACGGTGAAGCCGAGCCAAACCTTTAATTGCAATTTAAACCTGTACGGGGAACCGGGCGATGACAAAGGAACCTTGTCTTTTGATGAAAGTTTTGCCCAAAGCTGCAATTACACATTTACGAGTCTTGCAGAACAATTAATGAAAAAAGACAACTCGGTTATTGAAGATATGTCCGGAAAGCTGGCTCTGACTGATCGGGCAGGCTGGGAAGGAAAACTGTATCACGAAACAGATTTCCGCCAGTTGTATAACGAAAAAAGCGGCGTGATTTGGGGGGATGAAAAAGACAAATCAGTCAAAAAAGCCATTGCGCAAACAGCGATCGGGCAGAAAAATGTAAAGGTAACGCCGCTCGAGGTAGCCAATATGATGGCGACAATCGCTCGCGGCGGAGAAAAGCGGCAGGTGAAAATCGCTGAACAAATTGAATATAAAAACGGCACAACACTCGTTAAGTTTAAAGATCAGAAGCTCAAAGGAGAAACGATAGACAAATACACGGCACAGCAGCTTCAAAAAATGCTGAGGCGGGTGGTGGAATCTCCTTCCGGAACGGGCAGAAGGTTTCAGGATCTTCCGTATACTGTAGCAGGGAAGTCAGGCACAGCCCAGACAGGCAAGCTTTCAAAAGAAAAAGAAACGCTCTATGAAAAATGGTTTGCCGGATATTTTCCTGCTGATAAGCCGAAATACGCTCTTGTCGTTTTACACATGGACACGCCGGGGGATAAGGCTCTGACAAATTCCGTGTTTTATGATATTGTTAAAAAAGTACACGAAATTGAAATCAATCAGAAATAGAACAACTTCTCAGCACATGGTAAAATATATGCTGAGCCAAGAGGGATAAAGGAGTGCAGAATTATTGAGCAATAATCAATCTCGTTATGAAAACCGTGATAAGCGCAGGAAAGCTAATTTAGTGCTTAACATTTTAATTGCAATCGTATCCATACTAATCGTCGTAGTAGCAGCTAATCTCTTCATTAACAGTCCTTCTAGCAAAGATGTCAGCAAGGATTCTGAAACAGCGCAAAAACAGGAATCTCCGGCTTCAGGAAAGACGGAAAAGAAATCGGACGAGGATATAAAAGACAGCAAGAAAGATACATCTGACAGCGAAAAGGATTCTGAGAAGTCTTCTGACTCAGACTCAGATTCTAAAAAAGATGATTCTTCTAAGAGTGATGATTCTGATTCAGACTCAAGCTCAGATTCAGATGACCCGCTTAAAGATGCAAAAGTTACTGAAGGCGGCTCATCAAGCGACGTGGAAAAAACGTATGAAAACCCTGACTGGAAAGCAGTCGGAACTGAGCAGACGGGCGAGCATGCCGCCACCTATGACTCAAGCTCACAAGACTGGGCTGAGATGCTAAAAGCCATTTCATATGCAACTGGTGTCTCAACAGATCACATGACGGTGCTCTGGCTCGGAAACAACGGCAGCCCTCAGGATGCCAAAGGCAAGATTTTAGATAAGACGACAGGGGATAAATATCAAGTCACGATTACATGGGTTGATGAAAAAGGCTGGAAGCCGACAAAAGTAGAAAAACTAAAATAAACAAAAGCAGCCGGTGTAGAACCGGCTGCTTTTGTTTTAAGCTTCAGCTGCGAAATGAACAACCGCGCTGTACAATATTCTTCCGTCTGCCACAGCGGTTTGGTGTGAAACAGATTTCACCCGGAGCATGATGGCTTTATTGTTTTCAATTTGTGTATTGATTTTCTTTTCAAGCTCCTGCAATGAAGCCGCTTCGAAAAATTCAACTTTGTCTTTTATCAAATCTAATTGAAAATTCATGTCTCGACCCTCCAGCTTTCACAAGTCATATGAAGTATAAGCTTTTTTGCGGGTAACGCGCAATATAGATGGCATAAAATACACAAAGTGTTTTAGTACCTGCTTTACAGAAGATGTGGTATTATAGGAACTGTTCCATCATTAATTCATAGTATGCTTATAGGAATTATAAAATATGGAGTGTGACAAATATGGGACGTGAATTTATCCCTCTCTTTGAAGATTGGGCAGCAACTTATGATCAAACAGTACAAGGCTTTGATATTCAGTATAAAGAAGCGTTCAGAGGCTACGATAATATCCTTGATGCCATCGTCAGCAAATCTGGAACGCATGTGTTAGAATTTGGCCCGGGGACGGGGAATTTAACAGCCAAGCTGCTGGAGGCGGGTAAATCTGTATTTGGAATTGAACCGTCTCCCGCAATGCGCAAATTGGCTTCTGACAAGCTGTCAGGCAGGGCGGAAATCGTTGACGGAGACTTCCTGACATTTCCCGAGCCGCCATTTCATGCTGACACAATTGTCAGTTCATATGCTTTTCATCATTTGACTGACGAAGAAAAGCGGGCTGCCATAAAGCAATATGGCAAATACCTTCACTTGCATGATAGAATAGTGTTTGCCGATACCGTCTTTGAAGATGTGCAAGCATATCAACGGGCTATTGATAAAGCCCGTTCTCAAGGCTTCTATCAACTGGCAAATGATTTAGAGACGGAGCATTATCCCACATTGGATGCGTTGAAAGAGATGTTTACAGCTGAAGGTTTTGCAGTCCAATTCACTCAGCAAAACGACTTCGTGTGGATAATGGAGGCGATCAAACGGTAAAGTGAAGGGAATGTGAATAGATGAAACTAGCAGTCATCGGAGCAATGGAAGAGGAAGTTACCATCCTAAGAAGCAAACTTGAACATGCAAAAACAGAAACAATCGCACACTGTGAATTTACCACAGGCGAATATGAAGGAACTGAAGTGATTCTTTTAAAATCAGGAATTGGAAAAGTAAATGCTGCCATCAGCACAACACTTTTGCTTGACCGTTACAAGCCTGATTATGTGATTAACACAGGCTCAGCGGGCGGATTTCATCATACACTGAATGTAGGAGATGTCGTTATTTCTACTGACGTTCGCCACCATGACGTAGATGTAACAGCCTTTGACTATGAATACGGCCAGGTTCCGGGTCTTCCGGCTGCTTATGCGGCAGATGAAAAGCTGATCAGCATCACTGAAGAAGCGATTTCTGAACTAGACGGCATTCAGGTTGCAAAAGGGACGATCGCAACAGGCGATTCTTTCATGAACGATCCGAAGCGGGTTGAAGAGGTGCGTGCGAGATTTTCTGATCTGTATGCGGTTGAAATGGAAGCTGCGGCAGTGGCTCAAGTGTGCCATCAATTTAAAACGCCGTTTGTCGTCATCAGAGCGTTATCTGATATCGCAGGAAAAGAATCACATGTATCATTTGACCAATTTTTAGAGCAGGCGGCTGTCAATTCAACAGAGCTTGTGTTAAAAGTGATCAAACGAATTCATTAAAACGGGGGAAGAGTTCTCCTCCGTTTTCCCTAAAAACAACCTCTATCAAGGAGGAGGACATATATGACGGTTATTACGGATATTACCGAGCTGATTGGAAACACACCGCTTCTCCGCCTGAAGAACTTCGATGTTCCTGAAGGAGTCGCAGTGTATGCCAAGCTTGAAATGATGAATCCCGGCGGAAGCATCAAAGACAGACTGGGAGATATGCTGATTCGTGACGCGCTGGAGTCAGGCAAGGTGAAGCCCGGCGGAGTGATTATAGAAGCCACGGCAGGCAATACTGGGATCGGCCTAGCGCTGAGTGCCAGAAAATATGGGTTACAAGCGATTTTCTGTGTCCCTGAACATTTCAGCACAGAGAAACAGCAAATTATGCAAGCGCTTGGAGCTTCAATCATTCATACACCGCGTCAAGACGGAATGCAGGGAGCCATTCAAAAAGCCGTTCAGCTGGAGAGAGAAATTGAAAATTCTTATTGTGTTTTGCAATTTAAAAACCGAGTAAATCCATCGACTTACTATAAGACGCTTGGACCTGAAATATGGGAAGCGCTTAACGGCAATATTCATACGTTCGTCGCAGGGGCAGGATCAGGAGGCACATTCGCAGGAACTGCTTCCTTCTTAAAAGAAAAAAATCCAGCAGTCAAAACAGTGATTGTCGAACCGGAGGGCTCTATTTTAAACGGAGGAGAGCCACATGCTCATAGAACAGAAGGCATCGGCATGGAGTTCATCCCCGATTATATGAATGAGAGCCATTTTGATGAGATCTACACCGTAACAGATGAGAATGCGTTTAGACTTGTGAAAGAAGCGGCAGAAAAAGAAGGTCTGCTGATCGGAAGCTCTTCAGGTGCAGCGCTTTATGCAGCATTGGAGGAAGCGAAAAAAGCATCCGCAGGAACAAACATTGTCACCGTATTTCCTGACAGCAGTGATCGATATATCAGCAAACAAATATACGAAGGAGGCATCTAATATGAAGAAAAAAACATTGATGATTCATGGCGGAATCACAGGTGATGAGAAAACAGGAGCAGTGTCCGTGCCTATTTATCAAGTTAGCACGTACAAGCAGCCGAAAGCAGGGCAGCATACCGGCTATGAGTATTCAAGAACGGCCAATCCGACTAGAACCGCTCTCGAAGCACTTGTGACAGAACTGGAAGGCGGGGAAGCAGGCTATGCGTTCAGTTCTGGAATGGCTGCTATTACAGCGGTTATGATGCTGTTTAACAGCGGAGATCATGTCGTGTTGACTGATGATGTGTACGGCGGAACATACCGCGTGATGACAAAGGTACTTAATCGTCTTGGCATTGAATCAACATTTGTCGATACAAGCAGCAGAAAAGAAGTTGAAAAAGCGATTCGTCCTAACACAAAAGCTATATATATTGAGACACCGACAAACCCGCTGCTCAAAATCACCGATTTGTCGCTCATGGCTGATATTGCAAAAAAAGCAGGTGTTCTGCTTATCGTAGACAATACCTTTAACACTCCTTATTTCCAGCAGCCGCTTACTTTAGGAGCTAATATCGTGCTTCACAGTGCGACAAAATATCTTGGCGGACACAGTGACGTCGTCGGGGGTTTAGTTGTGACAGCTTCGAAAGAGCTTGGAGAAGAGCTGCATTTTGTGCAAAACTCCACAGGCGGCGTCCTTGGCCCTCAAGATTCCTGGCTGTTAATGAGAGGAATTAAAACATTGGGACTCAGAATGGAAGCGATCGATCAAAATGCGCGGAAGATCGCAAATTTTCTTGAGAATCATCCTGGTGTCCAAACGTTATATTATCCTGGTTCTTCAAATCACCCCGGACATGAGCTCGCAAAAACACAAGGGTCTGGCTTCGGCGGCATGATCTCCTTTGATATCGGGAGTGAAGAGCGGGTTGATGCGTTTTTAGGGAATCTGAAACTGTTTACCATTGCTGAAAGCCTGGGCGCGGTAGAAAGCTTAATTTCTGTTCCTGCAAGAATGACACATGCCTCTATTCCGAGAGAGCGCCGGCTTGAACTAGGCATTACGGACGGATTGATCAGAATTTCTGTAGGAATTGAAGATGCGGAAGATTTGCTGGGAGATATCAAGCAGGCGCTTGAAAATATATAACAAATGGATAGAATTACTTTCTCTGTAAGCTGCCAGATTATATTATAATAGTCGTATACTATGAATCTGGCAGGTGATTCTTTTGAATAAAAATAGAATGAAATCTTTAAAAGAAGACTACAAGCATTTTGCTTTTACATTGCTTGCAGTCAGCACTTTTATATATATAGGCGCAGTTCTTCCCGATCAGGGCTTAACGTTAGGCCAGAAATCGATGATGTTTTTAGCGGATTGCGTATTTTTAGCAGGTGCTTTCTTTTGCGCTGATCGTTCATTGGTTTACAAGAAGCGTTTGGAAGAAGCCGACAAATAAAAAACAGCCATCAACTCAGCGATGGCTGTTTTTTTGTTATTTTTCTTGCAGTTCTTTTCCCATGCCTTTTAAAAACTGAAGGCCGAAGCCGACGGCTCTGTTGATATCAGGATCGTTCATTGCTTTTAAAAGGTCAAGAATTCCGACTTTCTTGTCTTCTTTTAAAAAGCTTTGCGCCTGTTCAGTTCCTGCCATCACGCTTTCTATGAGCTTTCCAGTAAACTGCGGATCTGCTTTTGTCAATGCGCCTCCGGCAGCCATCATCGTGTTGATGAGATTGGTGACAGGCTCACGCGAAACCTGGCCAAGCGCTATTTTGGCAATGTCTTCCTTCGCTCTCAGCATGCTTGTTGCCGCGTCAAATATCCCAAGATCATTGAGTTCATTCATTAACGTCATCGTTTTAGAGACAGCATCCTCATTTTCCGCCAGCAGCTCTTTCAGCTCTTCAATTTTTTCAAGCTTCATTTGCTCTGCTGTTTTTGTTTCTTTTTTGATCGTCGTAATAGGAGTGGCCATTCGTATTCCCCCTTTCATTTAATCAGTCAGATGGACATAGCCCGGACGGTTCCATTTTCTTTCTGCTTCCACCCCGTTTTGCGGGTGCCGTTTTTTGTTGCGCGGATTTGTTTTCGGAAGCGGTGCTGTTTCGCAACCTCCAAGCACCTCCATGCGGACCTTTGTCTGTTTATAAGCAGGCGTGTTCGTCCGTTTATCAGCTGCAGGCCCTGTCAGGAAGTTAATCGCTGACTCCTTGTCTGTTGAGTTCATTGGCAGATAGAGTTCATTTTTCCGCACACGGTCTGTGATCAGTGCGTTTAATTTGACTGCTCCGAACGGAGAAACGAGCCGTACAAGCGAACCGTCACAAACACCTCGCTCCTGTGCAAGCTCAGGCGAGATTTCAACAAATACATTCGGCACTTTTGCTTGAATGCCTTTCGATTTATTTGTCATGTTTCCTTCGTGGAAATGCTCCAGCATCCGGCCGTTATTGATATGAAGATCATATTCTTCCGGAAATGCCGCTGGCTCAGTCCAATCAGAAAGGGCAAAACGGGCTTTTTTATCAGGGAAATTAAATCCGTCTTCATACAGAAGCGGTGTGCTTTCACCTGAGTAGCTGCCCCATAGGAAGCTGTTCCAGCCTTCAAGCACCTCATAGCTTGCTTTGCCAAACAGAGGAGAAAGGCTCGCCATTTCTGAGAAAATGTCACTTGGATGGCTGTAATTCCAGTTCGCTCCTAAGCGGTTTGCCACCTCTTGAATAATCCACCAGTCCGGTTTCGCGTCACCAAGCGTCGGAAGCGCCTGATATAATCGCTGCACACGGCGTTCTGTATTGGTAAATGTTCCGTCTTTCTCAAGTGAAGGAGTAGCTGGCAAGACGACATCGGCATATTGAGCTGTTCTTGACAAGAAGATATCCTGAACCACGAAGAAATCAAGGCTTGATAAAATATCATGTACGTGGTTCGCGTTTGAATCGACAAGTGCCATATCCTCGCCAACAAGATACATCGCTTTCATTTTTCCTTCTTCAATGGAATGAAGCATTTGAATATTATCTAAACCAGGCTTTCCGTCAATCGTGACACCATAAGCCTCTTCAAATTTAGCGCGGGCATTATCATCTGTAATATGCTGATATCCCGGCAGCCAGCCTGGCAATGTTCCCATATCGCAAGCGCCTTGAACGTTATTATGTCCGCGCAGAGGATAAGCGCCGGCACCCGGACGGCGATAGTTGCCAGTAGCGAGAAGCAGGTTTGAAATTGCTGCTGACGTATCAGAACCGCCTGTATTTTGTGTGACACCCATCCCCCAAAGGACACAAGTGCCGTCAGCGTCACGAATCATTTCGGCAATTCGAATGATGTTTTCTTTAGAAAGGCCTGTGATGCGTTCTGCATAATCAAGCGTATAGGTTTTAAGCGTTTCTTTATAATCTTCAAAGTAATTCACGTTCTCATCAATAAACGCCTGATCGTGCCAGCCTTGGTCGATCATATATTTCGTAACAGCCATCAGCCAAACTTGGTCTGTGCCTTGTTTAGGGCTGATGAACAGATCAGACCGCTCAGCCATCTCATTTTTACGCAGGTCGGCAACAATCAGTTTTTGGCCGTGGAGCTTGTGCGCCCGTTTGACACGTGTTGCTAGCACAGGGTGTCCTTCTGCCGGATTGGCGCCGACAATGATGACGAGACCGGCTTTGGCAATATCTTTAATCGTGCCGGCGTCACCGCCCATGCCGACAGTGCGGAACAATCCGTCTGTAGCAGGGGACTGGCAGTAGCGTGAGCAGTTATCGACATTGTTTGTTTCAAATACCTGACGCGCTAATTTTTGAATGACATAGTTTTCTTCATTCGTAATCTTAGAAGAAGAAATAAACCCGACAGATCCATTGCCGTACTGCTCTTTAATCGATCCTAATCTGCTTGCGACAAGATCGAGGGCTTCTTCCCAAGAAGATTCAACAAAAGCCCCGTTTTTACGGATTAAAGGCTTTGTGATCCGCTCTTCAGAGTTGACGAAATCCCAGCCGAATTTCCCTTTGACACATGTAGAAATCGCGTTAACCGGAGCGTCAGAAACAGGCTGGATTTTCAAAATATCCCGTCCTTTTGTCCATACTTCAAAAGAACATCCGACACCGCAGAACGTACATACAGTTTTGGTTTTTTTCGTTCTCGTTTCACGCATTGCCGCTTCGACTTCAGAAATGGCAAAAATGCTGCCGTACCCAGGTTCAACGTTTTTCACGAGGTCAATCATCGGCTCCATGACATCCTCTTTGATGCCTGTCATAAAGCCAGCCTGCCCGAGCATTGATTTTTCCATCAGCGCATTACATGGGCATACTGTGACACACTGGCCGCAGCTGACACAAGAAGATTCATTGATCGGAACTCCCTCATCCCAAATCACGCGAGGACGTTCGCGTTCCCAGTCGATTGAGAGTGTTTCATTTACTTGAAGGTTTTGACATACCTCAACACACTGGCCGCAGGCAATACATTGGTTTGGATCATAGCGGTAAAACGGGTGAGACATATCAACCGCGCAAGACGGATCTTCTTTTGGCGTGTATGGGTATTTTTGATGCTCGATACCCATCATTTCTGCTGTGTTATGCAGCGTGCAGTTCCCATTGTTGTTATCGCAAACCGTACAATACAGCAAATGATTTTCAAGAAGGCGGTCCATCGCTTCGGTTTGCGCTTCTTTCACCCGATTGCCCGAAAGGTCAATTGACATTCCATTTTCTGCAACAGTAGAACATGAACGAACCAGCTTGCCGTTTGCCTCTACAATACAAGTATCACAAGTTTGGATTGGGTCTACCTCTGGAACGTGGCAAATCTGCGGGTACTCAATCCCGTTTTCATTTAAAATGTCTAAAATTGTGGCCCCTGCTCGTGCTTGAATTTCTGTTCCGTCAACACGGACACTGATCGACTTAACGTCCATCATATTCATATTCCCCTCCATCTTTCTTTCAAGAAGTCAAAAAAAGCCATGTATAGATACACCTGTCCTTAACTCTAAGAAGGTGTAAACACACATGGCGGAATAGTTCACTAGCAAGTCTTACTAACAGACCAATCCTTGATTTTTATAAAACGATAGACTCATAACAAGATCTTATTACAAATCCATCACACTGCTTTTATTATAATGTGATATTTATTATAATACAATATAGCAGGAAAATTTTAACCAAGTGAAATGTCCTGAGGGGGACCGGGAAAAGCCTTATGAGGCAATATCGGAAGGGGTAATTAGCATGTCTAAAAAAATTCATGAGTTCAATGATATTATTCGAAAACTTCGCAAAGAATTGTTTGGAAAAGGGCCTGAAAGGATTCATACTGTATTTGTAGAAAACATGGCAGTCTCAACACTGTACGGAAATCTGAGTGCAAGCGAGCAGTTTATCGCCCGCACACCTGAAGGAAGAGAAATGGTACATGCGGCTCGGACAAGCCTGATTCAAGATCTTTATTCCAAACAAACGCCGGAAGGAATGGAGGAGCTGATCGGGGCTAAGCTTGTCCATTTGTTTTCTGATATAAAAATTGAGGAAAATATCGCTATATCTGTGTTTGTCTTTGATCGAAAAATAGATGATCAAAAAGAAGCTCTGCAAAGCTAGCATATTTGTCATTGACACAAATTTGTCACATTTGATATGATGTTGCTACAGTTATAGAAGGCTTAAAGCAATGGAATGTATGCACGAACTGTATACGTTCTCTTTCAATATCTTACATTCTGCTTGATATTGTTGTATGGGTATGCATACAAGTTAGGCAGCATTCAAACGCCTGGTTTCACACAGGTTATTTGAGTGCTGCCTTTTTTATTGCCTTTCTGCCATAACTGTAAGAAAAGAAGATACAATGGAGGCGTTTTAGTATGGCTTTTCGGAAACCGGATGAAATAACGGATGCAGCAATTGAAGCAGGGGTGAAAAAAATAAAGCTTCCTCTGCCATCGCTGCTTGTGCTGGGTTTTTTAGGAGGCGCATTTATCGCGCTCGGGTATTTGCTTGATATCAGGGTAATCGGCGACCTTCCGAAAGAATGGGGAAGCCTGTCCAGCTTGATTGGGGCTGCAGTATTTCCCGTCGGCCTGATACTTGTGGTTCTCGCTGGCGCTGAACTGATCACAGGAAATATGATGTCAGTTGCGATGGCTTTATTTTCGAGAAAAATATCTGTTAAAGAATTGGCGGTTAACTGGGGAATCGTCACGATTATGAACTTAATTGGCGCATTGTTTGTTGCTTACTTTTTCGGGCATTTGGTTGGACTGACTGAAACGGGTCCTTATTTAGAAAAAACGATCGCAGTTGCGCAAGGAAAGCTTGATATGAGCTTCGGCAAGGTTCTCATTTCAGGCATCGGCTGTAACTGGCTTGTATGTCTTGCGGTGTGGCTTTCTTTCGGCGCCCAAGACGCAGCAGGAAAAATCCTTGGCATCTGGTTCCCCATTATGGCTTTTGTGGCAATCGGATTTCAGCACGTTGTCGCCAACATGTTTGTGATTCCCGCTGCCATTTTTGCTGGCTCGTTCACGTGGGGGCAGTTTATCGGAAACATCATTCCTGCTTTTATCGGCAATGTCATCGGCGGAGCGGTATTTGTCGGTCTCATTTATTTTATCGCATATCATAAGAAAGACCGCTCCAGAAAAGAAATGAAGCAGGTGTCATGACCAAAGGACAAATCTATTCCATGATTTGCACAATTTCCGTCCATTTTTAGAAAAAGATGTTTACAAAATGGAATTTGGTGGATATACTTACAAAGTAAGAAAAAAGCAAAGGAGGCTGAACAAAATGACAATGAGACAACGACGTCAACCTGTACGTGATACACAAGTAAAAGTTCATGGTTTATTCAGCCTGTGGAAGAGTTCGTGTCCTTCCTTAACCGATGCTTATCGCACGCATTAAATTCGGATTAGTCGGACATACGCAACTCCCCGCAGGCAGTAGAGGCATTGGTTTGGTGTCTTCTTTTGTCTGCGGTTTTTATTTGCCCGCGGCAGAAGGAATGATGCCGCGGGTTATTTCGCTTGAAGCGGACTTTGAAAGGGGGTGAGCGATATGACGATTAACCTATTCTTTTTAACGTTAACGATTAACAAACGGTTTAAAAGCCCGGAGGAATTCGAACGAGAACAGCAGATTGAGCAGATTTACGATGAAATGAAAGAGTCTCAGTTAAAGCATCTTTATTTAACAAACTGGCGCTAAAAGCAATGAAAAAACTGAAGGGGGAGATGACATATGCTTAGAATGGAATTATTGATGCATTATACGATGGAGAAGGATCAAGTTTAGCGAAACAGCTGTCAAGAAAATGCCGGCCTGCATATGATAAATCAACGTTACGGTAAGGCAGGTGATGGCATGATGAACGATTATCAAAAAAGGCTGCCGTCGATAGGCCATGGTTATGCGTCAATGCCGCATTCCTTCAAACATGGTTATGGAAATCCATTCCGTCAGCAGAGGCTGATGGCCATGCATCAGCAAAGGCTGTATGTATTCCCTTATCATTGGCATTAGAAAGAGGGCAGAAAACATTTTGTTTTCTGCCTTTTTTTGCGGAAAAAAATGAAAAAGTTAAGTTCTGTTGAAACATTTTTAAACACATTGCCGTCTAGTTGGTATCTTCATTCCCATTTAGAAATGAAGGCGATGTTTATTTTATTAATATAATAAATGAACATAGGAAACCAAAAGCAGGTGTTTATAATGCTAGAAAATAGACTCTATAACCGATCGAATCTTTTGAAATTATTTTCTCGGAAATATAAGCAAACCAAAACAATTGAGCATATGATGATAGACTCTATAGACATACAAGAAAATGACAGAATTTTAGAAATTGGAATCGGAAATGGCACTGTTTTTAAGAACATAACCGAGAAACTGGAAAAGGGAAGCTTCAAAAGCATTGACCCTTCAAAGCGAAAGGTAAGGCAAATATCACGCGCGAATCGAAAGAAAATGGGGAAAGGGGAGATTTTTCATGGCTATCCTGAGAACATTCCTTTTGATGACCGTACCTTTAATAAAGTGTTTTCCTTACATACGGTTCAGAGCTGCACTGATATGAGGCTTGCATTAAGAGAAATTTACCGGGTGCTTCAAATTGACGGCCGATTTTACATCAGTATTGATGCAAATACCGGTGAAAAAGAGAAAATGTATATTCAACTGCTGAAAGACCAGCATTTCAGGGATCTTTCTGTCATCAGGCGTGATTCCTGTCTTTGCATTGTGGCTGTTAAATAAAATCATTTCTCGGGAAATATATCCAGAGCCTTTTTTGGGGATTTGGGTATATTTTCTTAATTTTTTATTTTTTGCATATACTTTATATTAAAAAAAGTTTTTTTCCTATAAACTGATAACAGAAGAAAGGGTAAAGAGGTGATTCAGACAGATCGGACATTCATTATGAACAAACGGAATGAATATTCATTCCGCGAAAAATCGGAGGTTTTAAGATTACATGTTATCCGCATCGAGCAGTAAACACGACATGATTATGAAAGCGGCGGTCTCACTTTTTACAGAAAGGGGATTTAATGCTACCACTATCCCTATGATAGCTGAACGAGCTCATGTGGGAACAGGAACGATCTACCGCTATTTTGACAGCAAAGAAACACTCGTCAACATCTTGTTTCAAGAAAGCATCCAGCGCTTTACGGAAAAACTGAAGCAAGATTTTTCGGAATTGCCTGTCAGAGAAGGCTTCCACCACGTATTTTGCTGTCTCGTTCAATTTACGAAAGAGAGTGACTATGCGCTTTTTTTTCTTGAAACGAAGAAAGACGCTCATTACTTAAATGACGCAAGCAGAAAAATGATAGAAAATCTGACACATATGCTTAATGACTATTTTAACAAGGGAAAAGCAGAAGGTGTAATTCGCAGCTTGCCCTCTAATGTGTTAATTGCGATTGTGTTAGGGGCATTTCTCAAGATATATCAGCTCGTCCAAACGGGTGATATAGAGATGGACATGGATTTAATTACTGAATTGGAACAATGCTGCTGGGACGCCATTAAGCTTCATTCATCACAAAAATAGGAAAGGAAGATGTATTAATGAAACAGGCAAGCGCAATACCTCAGCCCAAAACATACGGACCTTTGAAAAATCTTCCGCATCTGGAAAAAGAGCAGCTTTCTCAATCCTTATGGCGGATCGCTGATGAATTGGGTCCGATTTTCCGTTTCGATTTTCCAGGGGTGTCCAGTGTTTTTGTATCCGGTCACAATCTCGTGGCTGAAGTGTGTGATGAAAGCCGCTTTGACAAAAACCTTGGCAAAGGCTTGCTAAAGGTGCGCGAGTTCGGCGGAGACGGCTTATTTACAAGCTGGACGCACGAACCGAACTGGCAAAAAGCCCACCGCATTTTGCTTCCGAGCTTCAGTCAAAAGGCGATGAAAGGCTATCATTCTATGATGCTGGATATCGCATCCCAGCTGATTCAAAAATGGAGCCGGCTTAATCCTAATGAAGAAATTGATGTAGCGGACGACATGACCCGTCTGACACTTGATACGATTGGGTTATGCGGGTTTAACTATCGTTTCAACAGCTTTTACCGTGATTCACAGCATCCGTTTATTACCAGTATGCTTCGTGCCTTAAAAGAGGCGATGAATCAATCAAAAAGACTGGGCCTGCAAGATAAGATGATGGTCAAAACGAAGCTGCAGTTTCAGAAGGATATAGAAGTCATGAACTCCCTTGTTGATAGAATGATAGCGGAGCGAAAAGCGAATCCGGATGAAAACATTAAAGATCTTCTATCACTCATGCTTTATGCAAAAGATCCTGTAACAGGTGAAACGCTTGATGATGAAAACATTCGATACCAAATCATCACATTTTTAATTGCAGGGCATGAAACAACAAGCGGTTTGCTTTCCTTTGCGATTTACTGTCTGCTTACACATCCGGAAAAACTGAAAAAAGCGCAAGAGGAAACGGATCGTGTGTTAGTTGATGACACGCCAGATTATAAACAAATCCAGCAGCTGAAATACATACGGATGGTTTTAAATGAAACACTCAGGCTGTATCCAACAGCTCCGGCATTTTCTCTCTATGCCAAGGAAGATACTGTTCTAGGCGGAGAATACCCAATCAGCAAAGGGCAGCCTGTCACCGTTTTGATTCCAAAACTGCACAGGGACCAAAATGTTTGGGGCGAGGATGCAGAAGATTTTCGTCCGGAACGGTTTGAAGACCCTTCGCGTATTCCTCACCATGCGTATAAGCCGTTTGGAAACGGGCAGCGCGCTTGTATCGGCATGCAGTTTGCTCTCCAAGAAGCGACAATGGTTCTCGGTCTTGTATTAAAGCATTTTGATTTGATGAACCATACTGGATACGAACTGAAAATCAAAGAGGCATTAACGATCAAACCGGATGACTTTAAGATTACTGTGAAACCGAGGAAAACAGCTGCAATCAATGTACAGAGAAGAGAACAGGCTGACATCAAAACAGAAACGAAGCCAAAAGAAACACAACCTAAACATGGCACACCATTACTCGTTCTGTACGGTTCAAATCTTGGGACAGCGGAAGGAATAGCCGGTGAACTGGCTGCTTACGGACGCCAGATGGGCTTTACAGCCGAAACGGCTTCGCTCGATGATTATATTGGCAAGCTTCCTGAACAAGGCGCAGTCGTCATCGTTACGGCTTCCTATAATGGGGCGCCGCCTGATAATGCTGCCGGCTTTATAAAATGGCTGGATGAGCTTGAGGAAGGACAATTGAAAGGTGTTTCTTATGCGGTATTCGGCTGCGGAAACCGGAGCTGGGCCAGCACGTATCAGCGGGTTCCCCGCCTCATAGATGACATGATGAAAACAAAGGGAGCATCACGATTAACAGCGATTGGGGAAGGCGATGCCGCCGATGATTTTGAAAGCCAGCGCGAGTCGTGGGAAAACCGCTTCTGGAAGGAAACGATGGAGGCATTTGATATAAACGGAATATCTCAGAAAGAAGACAGGCCTTCATTATCAATTACTTTTCTCAGTGAAGCGACGGAAACGCCGCTTGCCAAAGCATATGGCGCGTTTGAAGGGAATGTTTTAGAGAACCGGGAGCTCCAGACGGCTGATAGCCCGCGTTCCACCCGCCATATTGAATTGCAGATTCCTGACGCCAAAACATATAAAGAAGGCGATCATATCGGCATACTGCCAAAAAACAGCCAGAAGCTTGTTCAGCGGGTCCTCAGCCGATTCGATTTGCAGTCCAATCATGTGATAAAAATAAGCGGAGGCCCTCATATGGCTCATCTTCCGATGGATCGGCCAATCAAAGTGACGGATTTGTTGGGGGCCTATGTGGAGCTGCAGGACCCGGCTTCAAGGCTTCAGCTGCGGGAGCTGGCTTCTTATACAGTCTGTCCGCCGCATAAAAAAGAGCTGGAACAGCTCCTTTCAGATGATGGCATTTATAAGGAGCGGGTACTGGCAAAACGTCTCACCATGCTTGATCTTTTAGAGGACTACCCTGCCTGCGAAATGCCGTTTGAGCGGTTTTTAGCACTTTTGCCATCACTAAAACCGAGATATTATTCCATTTCAAGCTCACCGAAAGTCAACGCCAATATCGTGAGCATGACAGTAGGCGTTGTTAAAGCTTCAGCCTGGAGCGGGCGAGGCGAATACCGGGGCGTCGCCTCTAATTATTTAGCAGAGCTGAATACAGGTGATGCAGCGGCCTGTTTCATCCGAACGCCTCAATCCGGATTCCAAATGCCAGATGACCCTCAAACGCCTATGATTATGGTCGGGCCTGGTACAGGAATTGCGCCATTCAGGGGCTTTATTCAGGCAAGATCTGTTTTGAAGAAGGAAGGAAGCGAGCTCGGTGAAGCTCTTTTATACTTTGGCTGCCGACGACCCGATCATGATGATCTTTACAGAGAAGAGTTGGATCAAGCGGAACAGGATGGTTTGGTTACCATCCGCAGGTGCTACTCACGCGTCGAAAACGAACCAAAAGGATATGTCCAGCACTTGCTCAAACTAGATGCACAGAAGCTGATATCACTTATTGAAAAAGGGGCTCACATTTACGTATGCGGTGATGGATCGCAAATGGCTCCTGATGTAGAGAAAACTTTGCGTCTGGCATATGAAGCTGAAAAAGGAGCAAGTCAGGAAGAATCCTCCTTATGGCTGCAAAAGCTGCAAGACCAAAAACGCTATGTAAAAGACGTTTGGACAGGAATGTAATAAAAATCAAATCCCGCCATCAATCAGATGGCGGGATTGCTTTGCATGTGAGAAAACCGGCACGATAATGAAATCTACTGAAAAGGATGTTATAGGGAGTATCGCGCCGGCCTTATTGTTAATATCGTCAAACAGGGACAAAAGTTTAGGTTTTTCACCTTATTTTTAAAAATAAATAGTCTAAAAGTCTTGTTTTTGAGTTTGCGCATCGTTTTTTTTGGTATATTATACCCACCTATTCCTCAAGATGATCCACCTGTTGAAGATCGATGTTTCAATTTGCGTTCCACATGTTTTCGGTAATGAAAGTCATGAATCAGCCGAATCGTGGGCCTGATTAACAGCAGCAAGCTTCCAATCGCAAACAGCCATATCCCTGCTGACTTGAACTGGTCATAAAAAAAGAAAAAGCTCCCGACGAGAAACAAAGCACCAATGGTAAAATCGTTCACTGTATAAAGAATCTTATATCGTTTTTTGAAAAAAAGTTCGTATCGTTTCAGTTCTTTTTTGATGTCATGTTCTTCATTAGCTGCCACTATCATCCCTCCATTCTATTTTGGCTTACCCTCACGTAAACGACATGTAAACATAAGAATTGGTTTGAAAAAATGGGGATGATGAGAGAAAGATGAGCAATGTTTTTAAATAGGGCTTCTTTTTTTTACAAAAACGATTCCATCGCCTGAACAATAAGACCAGTCAAAGCTTTAGCCCCTTGTGGAACCAAGTGTACGCCATCAGGTGTAAAGTATTCTGGATGCTGAAGAGCCACTGTATGCCAGTCAACTAACGTAACATTTTGATGTGCGTGGGCCTGTTGTTTCAAAGATTCATTTACTTTGCTTTCCCATTGGCGGGGAACTCTAGTATTGACAAGATAGATATGAGCTTTTGAGAAAGATTGAATCAATTGTTCAATTTGGCTGTTTGTAAAGTAGCCATTGGTTCCCAGCTCAATAATGACAGCTCTATTCGGCTGATTAAAAGACTTGTATTCCCTTGTAAGCTCCAAAGCTTGAGACATCTGCCTCCCCACTTTTCCATCAATCGTAACATGTGAAAGTGACTGACGGAGGTGTGAGGCAATATCAAGCATGACGGAATCTCCTATAGCTAACACTTCTTTATCAGAGTCTTTGGGTTCTTTCGCCTGCTGAGATTGCGTGTCTTTATTTTTATTAGCTTCTTGTCTATTATCTTTGTTCTCCTTTTGGTCTTGATTGGAGTCTGTTGTCTTTTGATCGGCATCGTCTTCCTTGTCTTTATCAGCTGCAGCTTTCTTACTATCCTCAGAAGTCTGGCTGGTATGAGCGTTTGTTTCTTGTGAGCTATACGTCCACTTGGTGGGGTGCTTTTGCTCTCCGGCTAGTCCAGACAGTCCTCCCGCAAAGATAAGTAGAGCGAGAATGATGAAACCAATTGACATTTTACTGATGACAGATGTCGTTTTCCATTCCTTGATTCTATGTATAAAAACACGGCGGAAAAAGGATCTAAATCCCTGAGTCCTTATCGGCTTCTCAATGCACTGATAAGAAAACTCTGCGAGTATAAATGTAGCAATGACCTTTAGCACGATATGCCAAAAAACAGGGTTTCCGATTTCTTGGACTGGCGTGCTCAACACAATAACAGGATAGTGCCAAAGATAAATACCATAAGACCTTGTTCCAAGCCAACGGAGCGGCCTCCATGAAAGCAGATTGCCTAAAAAGCTGCTCGGATGGCAAATACATGCAATAAGGATTGCGGCGACCATGCTAATCAAAAGCATGCCGCCTCTGTAAAGAAAAGGCTCGTATTCATCTGTGAAATAGACACACAGCACTAATATACAAAATGCCGTAAGTTCAGTAGCACGCAAAGTGTGCTTCAGTTTGTTTGGCAGCCTGTTGGAAGACAGCCTTTTCATCGGCCATACCAATGCTAAGGCACATCCGATGAGAAGTTCAAACGAACGAGTATCTGTACCGTAATACACGCGGCTCGGATCTGCGCCGGGATCATACAAAAAGCTCATCATCACGGCTGAACAAAGCGCCAGCAATGACACCGCGGCCGCCAATCTGGCGCGGCTTTTAAATATGTACATTCCAGCAACAAGGAACATCGGCCATATCATATAAAATTGTTCTTCAATCGCCAGCGACCAAAGGTTTTTTAGAGGTGATGGGGAACCGAAACTATCAAAATATGATAGCTTGTGAAAAATAAACCACCAATTACTTATATAAAAAAGAGAAGAAATGGCATCTCCGCGTACAGTATGCAATAGTTCCCTATCAAACAATACAACCCAAATAACAGCAGAAAAGATCATAAGGTAAGCTGCTGGCAGGAGCCGCCGAATTCGGCGAACCCAAAAGTCCCGAAAATCAAGGCTGATAGCATTTCCATGTACCGGCAATAGAATGGATGTAATTAAATAGCCGGATAAAACAAAAAAGATATCGACTCCAATGAAGCCGCCATTAGCCCAATTGAAGTTTAGGTGATATGCGATAACTGACAGGACGGCAAAAGCCCGAAGGCCATCGAGTCCAGGGATGTATCGATGATGCTGTGTCTTGTGATACATGGGTATTCCTCCAATAGTATGCAGATATTCTCGTTGTTTTTGATAGCTAGATTACGACCTCAAATAGAGAAGATAGAAAACATCCATCATGTCAGTTGGATGTTTTTTTATTATCGAATATAACGATCTCCCACGAGCAAGCTTGATATGACGCTGGTTGGAATTTTAAACTCGGTAACGCCCATATATCCGGGGGCGACTTCATATTCATCAAATGAGATCACAAGTTTATGATCTTCGGTAATGTAAAACGTTTGATCAGGAAGAATCGTTTTGAATGGTTCTGCATCTTCATCAGTGAGCCAATATATTTTATTTGGATCTTCCTTCATTTGCTGTTTCATTTGTTCTTTGATGTTTTGGCTGATGGCTTTGATATAACGCTCATCTTTGAATAAGCTTTTTAATGTCAGTAAGATATCATTTTTTTTGTCAATTGTGATATAACGGCTTTGGGTGTAAGAAGATGCTTGTGTTTTTTCAATATCGCGCCGGATAGAGAGTAGATCTGGCGTGTCTGTTACTGTCTCGTAATCACTATAGATGCTGAGATGTCCTTTTTTGTTTTTGGATGTGGCCTGTATAAATTCCTTGTACAGCTGCTTGCTTTCTTTCAAGTATTTCTGGTTAATGCTGTTTTCAAGCTCTTTATTAGAAAGTCCGGATAGAGCAGGTGTTTTAACATCGATGCTCGATTGATCTTTTTCTTCTTTAATCTCAATAAAAGTGATGGCTTTGACAATCTTACCGATGACAGGGATTTTCGACATTGCTTGCGCTGCGTCAGGGTTGATGTTTACAAGTGCAGTGAATAAAATAGCCGCCGCAACAGCTGCTGATGTCGGCCACATGACGATTTTTTTCTTTTTTGTTTCTTGCTGAAGGGCATTTTCAACAATGATATCAAGTTCTTTAGGAATCTGAACACTTTTATATTCTTCTCTTAATTGCTGCAATCTTTTATCCATTAAGAAAGATCCTCCTTCGTCAACTGAATGCGCATCAGCTTCAATGCTCTGTATAGGCGCGTTTTGACGGTATTAATGTTTTCCCCTGTTATTTCTGCAATTTCATCTAATTTGAGATCTTCAAAAAAACGCAAAATAATAATGGTTTTATAGCGGTATGGCAACTCGTCAAGCGCTTCATGAAGATCAGTGTCCTTGTAGTGGTCTTCTTTTCCGTTGCTTAAAAACTCTAACGTATCGTCATCCATCACTTTTACCTTTTTTTGTTTGCGCAAAAAATCAATAGCTGTACGTACTAAAATTTTATAAAACCAGCTTTTTATCGTTTCAGGGTTTCTGACCGTTTCAACTGAGCTCAGCGCTTTTTTTATAGATTCTTGAATAATATCTAATGCGTCGTCTTGATTTTTTACATAACTGAAAGCCAACCGGTAGAAATCTTGTTTATGATTAGTTATGCACGTGACAAGCAACGCTTTTATTGTTTGTTTTTTCTTCATTGCAATAAAGGGCTCCTTTTTGTATATACGTATATCATAGGCTGTTACCTAGGATAGACGCGGAAGGCTGAAAAATAGTTTGCGCAGAATAGCATTTTTTTAAAAGAAATGATCAGAGAGGGAGGATCCTAAAAACTTTGTAGAAAGAATGCATAAAAAAACATGGCTTGTTGATACAAGCCATGTTTTTTGTACTATTGTTCTATTCCAAATAATGTTTTTTGAAATCTGAGTGGATAGAAAATTTGCGGCGCAGCTGGATGAGGTTTTTTCCAAAGCTTTCTTCTAAAAGTCCTCTATGTTTTTTCAAAATTTCCATGAGGTACAGATCATGAATGATCACTTCAGTAATAGGCATGACTAATCCTACATGCATTGTCCATGCAGCACGGCTGTCGTTGCCAAGAGAGACGATACCTGCTACGACTTCTGAATCATCTCCGCTATAGACAAGCCACCGTCCGTCATACTCTTCTGTAATTTCACTGCTCATATCATGAAGGTAAACAGTAGCAAAATCAGATACGATGTCTCCGTACGCAATAATGGTGACAATGACACCTTGATTTGCCGCCTGCTTTAGCTCTGATTCTATCTCTTCAAAATCCTCTTTCCATATTTCTAAGAGGATTCTTTTTTTGGCAGATAAAATACAAGCCTTCACCTTTTCAAGAATTTCTTTGCGTCCGGTGATATTCCAGATATTCTCCCGGTCGTTTGCAGTCTGCTCGAATTTTTCAAAGTATTTCTCAGCCTGGTCAAAATGCTCTTCCGCTTTGAGCCGGCGGTTTTTAATCAGTTCTTTAGCGGGGACAGGGACATACTGAGGCGTATTTCCATGACTTACAAAAACATCTCCTCTGATGACAAGGCTTTCCAAGACTTCATAAATTTTAGAACGGGGCACTCCGGATTTTTTGGCGACGGCATAGCCTGTTAAAGGTGAATCTTGCAATAAAGCAAGATATGCTTTTGATTCATATTCGGTAAAATTGAGATTTTTTAAAATGTCTAACATATTTTCCTTCATACATCCTCCAATATAAAAAGCAGTCGTTGCCTTTGTACTCGCTATTTTAACAAACCATATTGATTTATTCCAAACCCATTGATACAATTTTATAAGTAGTTACTTTTGTAGTCACTATATGTTGTGGGGATTTTTTAAAGGGGGAGAAGAAATGCACAGCTTACTCACATACATACCGATCGCTGCCATGATGGTTATTTTACCGGGTGCAGATACAATGCTTGTTATGAAAAATACCCTTAGATACGGCGCAAAGGCTGGCCGTTATAACATTCTTGGATTGGCAACAGGACTTTCCTTTTGGACGGTTATCGCCATTTTAGGTTTATCAGTGGTGATTGCAAAGTCGGTTTTTCTTTTTACAACAATCAAATATTTGGGAGCAGCATACTTAATTTATTTAGGAATCAAAAGTTTTTTTGCCAAAAGCATGTTTTCTATAGATGACATGCAATCCCAAGCAACAACCACGGGAAATTCTCCGAAACGTTATTATAAGACTTCCTTTATGCAAGGATCACTTAGTAACATTCTCAATCCTAAAACTGTTTTGGTTTATGTTACAATCATGCCCCAATTTATCAATCTGAAGGGGAATATAAACCAGCAGCTCATCATTTTAGCTTCAATCCTAACCTTGTTAGCGGTGTTATGGTTCCTGTTTCTCGTTTATATCATTGATTTCGCAAAAAAATGGATGAAAAACTCGAAATTCCAGAAAGCGTTTCAAAAAGTAACCGGTATTATATTGGTAGGTTTTGGCATCAAAACTGGTTTGAATTAAGATTCGGTTCTGTTGGCTGGTCGCCTAAAATACTATTGGAGACCCAAAATATAAGCAGTGTCCGGCGCATACAAAAAAGACAAGGGAGGGTGTATCCCTTGTCTTTTTGTTATTTCATTTTACTTCCTCTGGTGGTCTGTACCTTATACATAATAATCAATAAAATAAACCAGACCGGAGTGACAAACAAAGCTACACGTGTATCATTCGCCAGTGCCAATACGACAAGAATGAATGCGAGAAATGCGAGTGTTAAGTAGTTGGATAATGGGTAAAAAGGCATTTTAAATTTGCTTTCTTTCGCATCATCCTGCCTTGTTTTTCGATATTTCAGATGGCAAATCACCGTAATGCCCCAAATGAAAATGAAACATATAGTAGAAACACTGGTAATCAGTGTGAAGACTTGCTCTGGCATTATATAATTCAGGCTAACGCCAATCAGAATGGCGATGGTTGAAAAGAACAGCGCATTGCTTGGAACTTTAGATGAAGTCAGTTTCTTTAGCAATCCAGGTGCGTGATGATCCTTGGCAAGAGAATAGACCATGCGGCTTGTGCTGAATAAAGCGCTATTGGCTGCTGATGCAGCTGATGTTAATACAACAAAATTGATTATACTGGCAGCGGCAACGATGCCTACAACAGAAAAGACTTGAACAAATGGGCTTTCATTTGGGTTCAAAACATTCCAAGGATAGATACACATAATGACAAAAAGTGCGCCGACATAAAAAAGTAAAATCCGGGCAGGGATTTGATTGATGGCTTTAGGGATTACTTTTTGGGGATTTTCTGTTTCACCTGCTGTCAGGCCAACAAGTTCAATTCCCACAAAAGCGAAGACAACCATTTGGAATGAAAGGATAAATCCATGCCATCCATTTGGAAACATGCCGCCGTGGTTCCAAAGATTCGTGAGGCTGGCTGAGCCGGAAGCTGTGGAAAAACCTTTGGCAATCAAAAAAATACCAGTTACGATAAGAGCCAGTATGGCAATGACTTTGATCAATGCAAACCAGAATTCTAATTCTCCGAAAAGTTTAACGGTGGCAAGATTCATGATCAGCAGGATGATCAGCGCAAGAAGACCTGGCAGCCATTGAGGCACACCTGGCAGCCAATATTGCGTATAAATCCCGACCGCCGTCAAATCAGCCATCGCGAGAGAAATCCAGCAGAACCAGTAGGTCCAGCCAGTGATAAACGCTGCCATGTTGCCTAAATAGTCTCTTACAAAATCAACGAAAGAGTGATACCCCGTATTTGATAAGAGCAGTTCTCCGAGGGAACGCATAATGAAAAAGCAAAATACTCCGGTGATCAAGTAAGCAAATAAAATGGATGGTCCCGCAAAGTGGATGGATTTTCCTGAGCCTAAGAATAAACCAGTCCCGATTGCACCCCCAATCGCCATTAATTGTATATGCCTGTTTTTAAGGCCTCTAGACAATTTTTGTTGTTGTCCCAAATTGTCTTTGTTAGAATTGCCTGTCAATTTTATTTTCCTCCAATAATAAAAGATGAATAAAGTTTTATCGGATATTATACCATTTAAGAGAATATAATGTTTAATTTTTAAATTTTAAAAATATAATTTCATTTACTTGTTTGTAAAGGTGCTAAATATCTCTCACTCTATTTCTACTTTCATTTCTATTTATTAGTAGAGAAAACAGGAAAATGTTCAGTGTTGTTTATATTGAAAAAACTGTAAAATATTCTTGTTCAGCAAAAGAGGAAAAAGTATGAATTCGCTGAAGAAAATGATGTTGATCAGCATTTTCACCCTTGTACTATTGATATTATGCATGACGGTGTCTCCCAAAAGCTCACAAGCAGCTATAAGAGGTTTTATGGGAACTTGGGATTTAGACGGAGACGGCAGCAATGAACTGGCATACAACCTCGGACAACGTCTTGAAATTCAAAATCAGGAGGCTTCAGCTTTACATACCTAATTGGAGCAAGCTGGGGTTTAAATCAGGTGACTGATACAGATGGAGATGGTGTCACTGATTTAGTATTTTTGGCAGTTGATGGCGGTAAACAGGGCGTAAAAGTCTTGCATCATAAAACACATAACTTAAGATTCTATCAAGTCCTTGGTTCACCATCTATCGGGCTATATAAGGACACACCGGGAGTCGATTTAGATGGAATTCCCGGTTCTGAATTAATTGTAAAAAAACAAAATCTATTAATTGTGATACATGATCGTGATGGTTCTATGTATCAATATAATTTAGGCGCAGATAACTGGGGCATTCACTCGATTTCAATTGCGGATTTCGATGCCGAACCAGGAAAAGAGATCTTGGTGAAACGCCCTACTGGCGTAACTGTCATTCGTGACCGAGTGAAAACAGCAACAAATATGTAATGGCAAAAGACATCGTTTTGACGATGTCTTTTTTGTTTTGCTAGGATAGATGATGACAGTATACTTACGAGGGCCAGCTCATTAAAAAGGATACAGGCGAATTGAATGACACGAGGCAGGACATATAGTGAAAATACATACAGCGAAGCTATTGACAATCTTATCAGAATATCGGTTTTTTGATTGGGAGCACCAAAAGAATAACAAACATCGAATCATGATTGGTCTCCCGGAGAATATGCTTATCATAAAAGAGTTTTATCAATCATTCGGTTTTGACTCAGTCGAGAATCCGTATTCAAACATAAACTATCGAAAAAGCAGTGGGTCCATATGGAGGATCTATTTTTTCAATGGATAATTCCTTATCTATCAACTTTCGAACTAACGATTGTTACGCCTTTTCTGAGTAATGACTGGGAGGGAGAATGTCATCTGGACGATATAATGGATGATGAGTTTGCTGACACTTATAAAGCGTACAAGTCTTTTATAATAGATAACGGATTGTATGATCATACGCCCACTTTGATTGAAAACTGCAGGGGATATCAAATTGATCATATCGGTGATTTTTCAATCCTGGGCAAGATGGCTGTTAGAAATCATCATTATTTATTCTTTGCTGATGGAGATAAAGTTTTTAAGTTTACTGATTCATTGACCTTCCAGATGTATTGTAAGAATGAAGAAGTTTTGCATCATGAAAAGAGAAAGATCGAGCAGTTGCTGAATCCTGATTTCTTATCATGAATCACTATGGCGGACACATAAAGTGTCCGCTTTTTTTGTTATTCAATTGATGTCATGGGCGGGAATATGTTTTGGGAAGTTTGTCCTGGTTCATAAGTTTTGTTTTTTGTCATTCATGATTTTGACATCATTCCATTCCTCAAGAATGATAAACTGTTTACTGATCATTACTTTTGAAGGGGTCCTGCCCTTAAGAACTGCGATTCTAAAATACTAATATGAGATGTAAATGATTTGTAGTGATAAACACATAGGTATAAAAGGTAACGTTGTCAATCTGCTATAGAGACCTTTCTGGGAGAATATCAATAGATAAAAACAAGGCTGTCCGCCATAAAGATTCGGAATATTCTTGTTAAGGGCTTATTAATAAGGACAAAGGATGATAGACGTGAAAAGAATAGAAAAAATATACCATCAGCTCATGCATAATTTTCAGGACTCCAGCTTAGATCATCTTTTAAAAGTACAGGGGAATTCAGCAAAGGAAATTGCTGAGCAGCTGAAAATGGAGCGGTCCAATGTCAGTTTTGAATTGAACAATCTCGTCCGGTCCAAAAAGGTTATAAAAATTAAAACATTTCCTGTGCGATACCTGCCAGTCGAGATAGCGGAACGGTTATGCAACAAAAAATGGGATACAGAGATGATGGAAGTGAAAGGCCTGGAGCCATTTTCCGGGAATCCCGAAAAGAATCATCAACATATCTCCACGAATCCTCTAGAGCTTATGATTGGGGCAAAAGGCAGCTTGAAGAAAGCAATCTCCCAGGCAAAAGCAGCTGTCTTTTATCCGCCGAACGGTCTGCATATGCTCCTCTTAGGGCCGACAGGTTCGGGTAAATCCCTTTTTGCGAACCGGATATACCAGTTTGCCATTTACTCTGACATTTTGAAGAGCGGTGCACCATTTATTACATTTAACTGTGCAGATTACTACAACAATCCTCAATTACTGCTTTCTCAACTATTCGGACACAAAAAAGGTTCATTTACAGGTGCCGGCGAGGATAAGGCTGGTTTAGTCGAACAAGCCAATGGAGGCATTCTTTTTATGGATGAAATCCACCGTCTCCCTCCTGAGGGGCAAGAAATGCTGTTTTATTTTATTGACAGCGGTTCTTATAACCGGCTTGGAGAGTCTGAACATAAACGAACATCGAACGTATTGTTTATTTGCGCCACTACAGAAAATCCGAGTTCTGCACTATTGAAAACATTTTTGCGAAGAATCCCAATGACCATTCAGATTCCTTCGCTTGAAGAACGATCGCTTAAAGAAAGAGTGGATCTGACGACGTTTTTATTAGGAAAAGAAGCAGAGCGAATTAAGAAAAATCTGAGTGTGCACATAGATGTCTATAATGCGCTTATTCATTCTGCAAAATTTGGGAATGTGGGACAGCTGAAATCAAATGTCCAGTTAGTTTGTGCACACGGGTTTTTGCACAATCTTGACAGACATGAAGTTATTGAGCTGACTGTTCGGGATCTGCCGGATGAAATCAAGCAAGAATGGATGTCCAGCAGCAAAAATATGCAAAGAAGCAAAGCCATTTCTGAATATGTCAATATAACAACGATTATCTCTCCGATTGTAGAAGATGAAACAACAAAAATGGACGAAGACCTCTCATTTAACTTGTATCATTTGATTGAGGAAAAGGTGAAAACCCTAATGAAAGAAGGGTTATCCAAAAAGGATATTAATCAATACATCTTGACTGATATCCATTTGCATGTCAGAAGTTTTTTTCATCATCGGGCGTTTCAAAAGGACAGCCTGCTGACATTCGTTGAAGATGACGTGATTCAAATGACAAAACAATTAAAAGAAATAGCTGAACATGAGCTCGAATGCACATTTGACCGTAAATTTATTTATTTCTTAAGTATGCATATTGACGCATTTTTAAAGCGCGGAAAGCAAATTGATGTTTTAAATACACAGGAGACTAATGAAATCCGTGATACTCATGTGAAAGAATATCGGGTGGCGATGATTTTTAAAGAAAAAATTCAGGAATATTTTAAAGTGGCCATTCCGGAAATAGAGGTTATCTACCTAACGATGCTGATTCATTCCATCAAATCGTTAAAAGAAAACAAAAGAGTCGGTATTATTGTGGCTGCACATGGGAATAGCACGGCGAGTTCAATGGTTGAAGTTGCGACAGAACTGTTAGGAAGCACTCCAATTGCAGCAGTTGATATGCCGCTTTCTGTTTCACCTTCGGAAATTATCGAATGCGTAGCGGAAAAAATGAAACAGGTTGACGAAGGCGAAGGTGTTTTAATGCTGGTAGACATGGGGTCACTTGCGATGCTGGAAAGTAAGCTTGAGGAAAAGACAGGCATTTCCATTAAAACAATCAGCAATGTTACGACCTCAATGGTGCTGGATGCTGTCAGAAAGGTGAATTATTTGGATTTGAATTTGCATGCAATTTATCAATCGGTCACGAAGGATTTTATTGAGTTATGGGGGCGGCAGCCAGCGGCATCCGGCAAAAAGAAAGCACTGGTCTCCATCTGCACGACAGGCAGCGGAACAGCCAAAAAGCTGGAAGAAATCCTGACCACGATCGTAAACAAGGCCTCCGATACCCCGATTCATATATTGACCGTTTCATCCATTAAATTGGCAAATAGCATAAAAGAAATAGAAAAAGAGTATGAGATCCTTGCGACAGTTGGAACGAAAGATCCTAAAATCAATGCTCCGCATGTATCTTTAGAAGTGTTAATTGAAGGGGAGGGAGAGAAGCTGATTCAACAGGCGATTACTAAAGGCAGCATCCCCTTGAGCAATGGATTGAACGCAAATATCATTGTCAGGGAGCTTTGCGAAGATAGCTTAAAAAAGTACCTTGTCTTTTTGAACCCCCATCATATTAACGAAATGTTATTAGAGTGGCTGCAAACTGTTCAAGATGAGCTGGGAGTCATTTTCAATAATGCAGTTTTGATCAAAGTCATCATGCATACGGCGTTCGCCTTTGAAAGGGTGATTAAGCAGAATCCGATTGCTTTCTCAGAGGAAGAAGAAATAAATGATCAGCTGAAAGAAATGGTAAACGTGACAGAGCGGACATTAGCCCCATATGAACAAAAGCTTGGGCTTCGCATAAGTGATGATGAAAAATTATTTATTGCCGCCATCTTCGCTGAAGAAGTGCATGGCCAGCTGTTTTAAAAGCGGTTTTTTCATGTGAACCTGTATTAAATGGAACGCCATTTTAATACAGGTTTATTTTTTTGATTTCAAGTGTTTCAACAACAGAATGTCATTGGCTGAAATTCAAATGAAAGCGCTTAACACAACTTTGTTGGCACGATCCTTGCATTATAAATGGATGTACAAAACAAAGAAAGGAGCAATGGATATGATTTCAGTTATTATCAGTGGTCATGGAGATTTTCCCATAGCATTAAAAGAGTCTTCAGGGATGATATTCGGTGAAGAAAATAACCTGATTGCAGTGCCGTTTTTTAAAGGAGAAGGGATTCAAACGCTGCAAGAAAAATATCAACAGGCGCTCAAGGATATTCCGGAAGAAAATGAAGTGCTTTTTTTAGTTGATATTTTTGGAGGGACCCCATATAACGCGGCAGCTTCTTTCATTGCTGAGGATCAAAGAATGGATATGGCAGCCGGCGTAAACCTGCCGATTCTGCTTGAGGTATTAAGCCTGAGAGAACATCTGACCCTTAAAGATTTGCTGAACAACTTAAAAGCAATGAGCCAGCAAAGCTTTCAAGTGTGCAGTGAACATTTAGAAAAAGTGAAAACAGCCAATCAAGAAACAAGAGAGGATGAATTGTGATGAACATTGTGTTAGCCAGAATTGATGACCGCTTTATTCACGGCCAAATCCTGACAAGGTGGATTAAAGTGCATGCGGCAGACCGAATTATCGTTGTTTCTGATGATATTGCACAGGACGAAATGAGAAAAACATTGATCCTTTCTGTTGCACCTTCAAATGTAAAAGCGAGTGCCGTTTCGGTTTCAAAAATGGCAAAAGCGTTTCATAGTCCGCGCTATGAAGGAGTAACGGCGATGCTCTTGTTTGAAAATCCGTCCGACATTGTATCTCTTATAGAAGCAGGCGTGCCGATCAAAACCGTAAACGTCGGGGGAATGCGTTTTGAAAACCACCGCAGGCAAATCACTAAATCAGTCAGCGTCACAGAACAAGATATAAAGGCGTTTGAAACGTTAAGCGGCTTGGGTGTGACACTGGAATTGAGGCAGCTGCCTTCAGATGCCAGCGAGGATTTTGTACAGATTTTACGGAACGTAACAAAATAATCAAGGGGATGAGAATATGTCTTCATTACAAATTATTTTGTTGTTAATCATTGCAGCAATCACCGGCATCGCAAGTGTATTGGATGAAGGACAGACACACCGGCCGCTTGTGGCCTGCACGCTAGTTGGCTTGGTGCTCGGAGATTTAAAAACAGGGATTATCCTCGGAGGCACACTGGAACTGATGGCGCTGGGCTGGATGAATGTCGGCCTTGCCATGGCGCCTGATACAGCGATTGCCTCTGTCATCTCAACCATTTTAGTCATTACCGCTGATCAGGGGATTGGAGAAGGTATTGCCGTCGCTGTTGCTTTGGCAGCTGCGGGTCAGGCGCTGACGATTTTTGTGCGGACGATCACTGTCTTTTTCATTCACCGCGCTGATCGATATGCAATAGAAGGAAATATAAAAGGAATTGAAATTATGCATATTACCGCGATGGTGTTTCAAGCTTTGCGCGTCATGATTCCTACATTGATTGTTGCTTTGATTAGTGTCAGCGCTGTTCAGGCGTTCCTCGGAAATATTCCGGATGTGATTACAAAAGGGCTGCAAATAGGAGGAGGCATTATTGTTGTTGTCGGGTATGCCATGGTGATCAATATGATGAATATTCCTTATTTAAAGCCATTTTTCTATATCGGTTTCTTATTAGCGGCGTTTACCGATTTTAACTTAGTGGGATTTGGAGCTCTTGGTCTCTGTCTGGCGCTTTTATACCAGCAGGTGATGCAAAAACATAACGCGCACGGAGCGGTGGCCGCCGCATCAGACAGTGGCCATGTGGCTGTTTATGATGACGATGATGATCTTGATGCCTAAACAATGAGGGGTGATGAAACAATGGAGAAAGAAAAACGGTTAACGAAAAAAGAAATTTTCAGCATGTTTATTCGTTCAAATTTTTTGCTTGGCTCCTTTAACTTCGAACGTGTGCAGGCCATGGGATATTGTTATGTCATGATACCGGCGATCAAAAAATTGTACGGACCCGGAGCGAAAAGAAACGAAGCACTGCAGCGGCATTTGGAATGGTTTAATACTCATCCGTGGCTGACAGCGCCTATATTCGGCGTGACGGCAGCCATGGAAGAAGAAATGGCGAACAATAAAGGAATTGATGGAAAAGCAATAAGTGGAATGAAAATCGGTTTGATGGGCCCGATAGCGGGTGTAGGCGATCCGATTTTCTGGGGAACGGTTCGTCCGGTCTTAGCTGCGTTAGGGGCATCCCTCGCTTTAGGAGGAAACATTGCCGGCCCTTTGTTATTCTTTTTCTTGCTGAACGCCATAAGATTAAGCACAAAATATTACGGGTTAAAGTATGGCTATGTAAAAGGAATGGAGATTCTGCAGGATTTAGCGGGGAATCGCATTCAAAAGCTTACAGAGGGTGCTTCAATTCTCGGGTTATTTGTCATGGGAGCTCTCGTTTCCAAATGGACCACGATCAACATTCCAATCGTTGTGTCCAGGATTAAGGATGAAAGCGGAAAAGTGGATGTTCAAACCGTACAAAATGTGTTAGACAGCATTATGCCGGGTGCGCTGCCTTTAGGGTTAACGTTATTGGTGGCATGGATGCTACGCAAAGGGGTGAATCCTCTTCTCATTATTATCGGGATCTTTATTATCGGGATTCTTGGATATTGGGCTGGATTTTTAGCATAAGCTGTGTGATGTAAGAAAGAAGAGGGAAACTGCAGCAATCTACCATATATCAATCATTCGGATAACAGCGAACAGAGGAGAATTGCCAGAAACGGATCAACTTGCGCAGCAGTCTCTCTTGAAAGTGATCAAACATGAAGAGAGGAGCGAAACAAATGAAAAAGAGACTTATTCAAGTCATTATGATGTTTACCCTGCTGTTCACTATCGCCTTTTCAGTTGAGGCAGCAGATTCAAGCTACTATGATGAAGATTATCGTCCTCAATATCATTTCACACCGGAGGCAAACTGGATGAATGATCCAAACGGGATGGTCTATTATGCTGGAGAATATCATTTGTTCTATCAATACCATCCATACGGGCTTCAGTGGGGCCCCATGCATTGGGGGCATGCCGTGAGCGAAGATTTGGTTACGTGGGAGCACCTTCCTGTTGCGCTGGCTCCGGATGACAAAGGCACAATCTTTTCTGGAAGCGCAGTTGTAGACAGGAATAACACAAGCGGTTTTCAAACAGGCAAAGAGAAGCCGCTTGTGGCCATTTATACACAGGATCGGGAAGGCCATCAAGTGCAAAGCATAGCCTATAGCAATGACAAAGGAAGAACGTGGACGAAATACGCTGGAAACCCTGTCATTCCAAACCCGGGAAAAAAAGATTTTCGAGATCCAAAGGTCTTTTGGTATGAAAAAGAAAACAAGTGGGTGATGGTGCTTGCGGCCGGAGACCGGATCCTTATTTATACGTCCAAAAATCTGAAGCAGTGGACGTATGCAAGTGAATTTGGACAGGGGCAAGGAAGTCATGGGGGAGTATGGGAGTGCCCGGATTTGTTTGAGCTTCCGGTAGACGGCAATCCGAATGAAAAAAAATGGGTGATGCAGGTCAGTGTCGGAAACGGGGCGGTTTCGGGAGGATCAGGCATGCAATATTTTGTAGGGGACTTTGATGGGACGCATTTTAAAAATGAAAATCCGTCAGACAAAGTTCTTTGGACGGATTACGGCAAAGACTTTTATGCGGCTGTATCCTGGTCTGATATTCCAGCCTCGGACGGCCGGCGGCTTTGGTTAGGCTGGATGAGCAATTGGCAATATGCGAATGATGTTCCTACATCCCCATGGAGAAGTGCAGCCTCCATTCCAAGAGAGTTAAAATTGAAAACGCTTACTGGAGGAGTTAGAGTAGTCCAAACGCCAGTAAAAGAGCTGCAAACCATTCGCGGGACCTCTAAGAAGTGGAAGAAAAAGACCATATCGCCCGCAAGCCAAAATGTGTTAGCGGGCCTGTCTGGAGATGCATATGAATTAAATGCAGAGTTTCAAGTATCTCCAGGTTCAGCTCCTGAATTTGGTTTTAAAGTTCGAACAGGCAGAAATCAATTCACAAAAGTCGGCTATGATCGAAAGAACGCCAAACTGTTCGTTGACCGGAGCAAGTCGGGGAACGTCACCTTTAATCCGACCTTTAACACCGGAATACAAACAGCTCCGCTAAAACCGGTAAATGGAAAGTTAAAGATGCGTGTTTTTGTCGACCGCTCTTCAGTTGAGGTATTTGGGAATAACGGACAGCAGGTGATAACTGATATCATTTTCCCGGATAGATCAAGCAAAGGTCTTGAATTATATGCTCAAAATGGCAGTGTAAAGCTAAAATCTTTAACGATCTATCCTTTAAAAAAGGTGTGGGGAATGTCGCCTTTTATCTCAAATTTGACTGGCTGGACGACTGTAAACGGCACGTGGGCCGACACAATTGAGGGGAAACAAGGGAGGTCAGACGGCGATTCCTTTATCTTGTCTTCAGCATCCGGATCAGACTTCACCTATGAAACTGATATCACCATTAAGGATGGAAACGGAAGAGGGGCAGGGGCGCTTATGTTTCGCTCTGATAAAGATGCCAAAAACGGTTATCTTGCCAACGTGGATGCTAAGCATGACCTAGTGAAATTCTTTAAATTTGAGAACGGTGTCGCTACTGTCATTGCTGAATACAAAACGCCGATAGACGTAAATAAAAAGTATCATCTGAAAACTGAAGCACGGGGCGATCACTTTAACATCTATTTAGATGATCGTCTTGTGATCGATGCAAATGATTCCACATTCTCAGAAGGTCAATTTGGCTTGAATGTGTGGGATGCGACTGCTGTCTTTCAGAATGTAAACAAGGAGTCTTAAAATAAAATAATGGGATTTTCATGTCATATATCAAGTTCAATTACTGAAAGAAGGCACAGACCCAAACGGTCTGTGCCTTCTCATTATTTCAACAAATTCAATGATTCGCGGTTAAATGCTTCCAAGTCATCAGGTGTTCTGCTTGTGACAATGTTGTGGCTGACGACTACTTCTGCATCTTTGTAGTTTGCGCCGGCATTGATTAAATCTTTGCGGATGCTGCGGTAGCCTGTGATATCTTTGCCTTTCAGAAGATCAGTATCAATCAGTACTTGCGGGCCGTGGCAAATAGCGAAAACCGGTTTTTCATTTTCGATGAATGCTTTCGCGAATTCACCAGGGCGATCATCTGCACGAAGCAAATCCGGAGAGAATCCCCCAGGAATTAAAAGTGCATCAAATTCACTTGCATCCACATCTGAGATTGCTTTATCAATCTTTACTTTCTCGCCATGCTTACCGGTAACTTCTTTGCCAGCTTCCAAATCGATAGCTACGACACTGTAGCCAGCTTCCTCGTATGCTTTTGCCGGACTTGTATATTCGATATCTTCGAATTGGTCTGTAACGAGAACTGCAATTTTTTTGCTCATAAAAAAAACCTCCTATAACCTCTCTATGCCCATAGAATAACAGGTAGATTGACCGGCCTTCAAAACATTTGCTTAAGGAGGCCGTTTTTCGTGAATTTCTATTAAATAAAAGCAGGTCAGCCCATTTAAGGACTAACCCATTTTTTCGACTTACAATGTGGAAATATCAATCACAAATCGATAACGGACATCACTTCGGAGGATACGTTCGTATGCTTCGTCCACTTGGTCAGCGCGGATTACTTCGATTTTAGGTACGATGCCATGTTCAGCAGCGAAATCAAGCATCTCTTGAGTTTCGGCAATTCCGCCGACAAGGGAACCTGCAATGCTGCGGCGACCCATGATTAAGGAAAACACACTGTATGTGTCCTGCTCAGCAGGTGCTCCGACATTTACAAGTGTTCCGTCAATACGAAGCATTGATAAATAGGCGTCTACATCAAGATTTGCGGATACTGTATTTAAGATCACGTCAAAACGCCCGGCCAATGCAGTGAATGTAGCTGGGTCACTTGTAGCAAAGTAATGATCTGCCCCAAGTTCCAGAGCTTCCTCTTTTTTATTCATGGAGCGGCTCAGGACGGTTACCTCCGCACCCATCGCATGTGCAAATTGAATTGCTAAATGTCCTAGACCTCCAACGCCTACAATGGCAACCTTTTTACCAGGCCCAACATTCCAGTGCTTCAGCGGGGAATACGTTGTGATACCTGCACACAATAGCGGACTCGCAACATCCATTTCCAAACTGTCTGGAATACGGACAACAAATCTGTCAGTGACAACGATTTTTTGGCTGTACCCGCCATACGTCGGATTTCTATCGTAGTCTAGTGAGTTATAGGTTTGAACAACACCCTTTGTGCAGAACTGTTCCTCGCCGCTGAGACAGTATTCGCATTCTCCGCAGGAGTCAACAAAACAGCCGACACCAACGCGGTCTCCGACTGCAAACTTAGTCACTTCTGCTCCAACAGCTGTTACGACACCGGCAATTTCATGTCCGGGCACCATTGGGAATATGCCTCCGCCCCATTCATCAAATGCGCTATGGATGTCTGAATGGCAAATTCCACTGAATTTTATATCGATTAAGACATCATGCGGCTGTAATTCTCTTCGCTCAATCGTCGTTTGCTCAAATTTGGCTTTTGCATGTGATACGCTTAATACACGAGTTTGATGTTGATTACACATATGAACCTATCCTTTCTTTATCATAAGTGTTGTTCGTTAAAACATGCACTTATTAATGGTTTATGGTGTCTTCAACATAACGATAAACCTTAAAGTCAGCTTTAAGGCAAGGGTTTTTTGAAAAAAACCTCATCTCAATTTGAATTGATAGATGATAGCTTGGCTTAACTCAAAATGAGAACATTCTTATAAGGTATAATATAGCTCATCATGAACAGGCTCTAACCAATCCGTTTCCCCCGGCGTAATGGCTAAGTGCACAAACCAGCTGTCTTTGGTCGCACCGTGCCAATGTTTTACATGGGGCGGAATATTGATGATATCTCCAGTTTTGAGTAATTGAGCTGGTTTTCCTTCTTCTTGATACCAGCCTTTACCGCCTGTCACTAACAAAACTTGCCCAATTTTATGAGAATGCCAGTGATTGCGGGCTGCCGGAGCAAAAGTGACATTCCCGATTGAAGCATTGAGCGGCATCTCATCGGTAAATATCATTTGTAAATATGCATCCCCGATAAAGTTTGCTTCTATTTTTTCACCTAACGGAAAGATTGTGCTGTTGCTTAATTGATCAAATGTCATCAGTTGACCTTCTTTCTTTTCATCATTTTTAAAGATTTCTTTTGCAATATGAAATGCTGACCAAGCTTTGGGCCACCCGGCATAGAACGAGAGGTGAGTGATGATTTTCGCCATTTCCTCTTTTGATAATCCGTTTTCCTTCGCTTTTTGAAGGTGCGGAGCTAATTGTTCGATGTTTCCTCCGGCAATTAACGAAGAAACTTGTAATCATGCTGCGACCCGCGGAGACAGTTCATCCTCTCATGCCCAAATGTCACCGAACAGGACATCATCGTTAACTTCAGCAAACTTTGGCGCAAATTCTCCTAGTATATCTCGTCCAGCAGTTTGTTTTTTTGCCATTTAGCAATCCCTCCATCTAAACTGTTTTTATTGCCTGGAGAAGTATAGAGCTTAAAGTGTGCTTTAAGGCAAGTCTTGAATTTTTGAAACAAGATTCAGCTGCTAAAACTTGTTTCTGCTTGACTTAAAGTTAACTTTAAGTGTTACCTTCAAAACATGAAGGACAGAGAGGTGAAAAGTATGAATATTGCGCAGGTGGCAAAGCAGTTCGGCCTCACAGCGGCGACACTCAGATATTACGAACGTGTCGGATTAATCCCGCCGGTAAAACGAAAAGAAAGCGGCATTCGCGATTATGATGAAGAAGATATCAAATGGATAGAATTCATTAAATGCATGCGAAATGCAGGCCTATCGATAGAAGCGTTAATTGAATATACAACGTTATTTACTGAAGGAGATCGTACGGTAGAGGCTCGCAAGAATATCCTGGCTGATGAAAGACAGCGGCTCATAGAGAAGCGGAAAGAAATTGATGAAACAATTAAAAGATTAGATACAAAAATTGAAGATTACGATGGGAAATTGCGCGAAAATGAGGCTAAGCTCAAAAGCAGGCCTAAAACGGAAAGTCTTCACGGATAAGTGACGCAAGATAGCATTCTTTGCGTCCGAAGGGCAGGTTAAAAATAAGTGTGTTGATTTTTCCCCCGTCAAGAAATGGATACCGAAAGAGGTGGCTATGATTTCTTATTCGATTGGAGAATTTGCAAACATCATCGGTGTGCCAACAAGTACCCTCAGGTATTATGGAAAGGAAGGGCTCCTGACTCCCCATTGCAATGAGAATAATATACGCGAATATACGGATCATGATATCGGATGGATGCGATTTTTGCTCCATTTGAAAGATTCAGGAATGTCGATGGAAGAGCTAAAACAATATACAGCATGGCGAGAAATGGGTGATGAAACGATTCATGATAGAATGCATTTACTTGAAAAACGTAAGCACTTGGTCGAATTAGAAATTCAAGCTCTACAGCAAAACCTGCTGGTATTAAACCGAAAGATTGAATTCTATAAGGACCAGATAGAGGGGGATCGATATGAGTTTGTCCTTTATCCAAATGAAGAGGAACAGCCATAAAAACAAATGGTTTAAGGCTGAAGGTGATTTTTAAAAATGAAAATTCCCTTCAGCCTTTATTGTTTAGAGATGAGAAGGAAGTCGAAAGTTTACTTATCAAAAAAACAGTTAGTATCGTTTTTATAAAATATAGATCCCCGTTGCTCATTTAGTCAGATTTTCCCCTCAGCCGTTTGATATCTTCTTTAGGCGGCAAACCAAACATGCGGGAGTATTCACGGCTGAATTGTGAGGGGCTTTCATAGCCGACCCGGAATGCAGCATCTGCGGCATCTGTTGACTTCATTAATAATAGGCGTCTGGCTTCCTGAAGTCTCAGCTGTTTTTGGAACTGAATCGGGCTCATAGCGGTCACAGCTTTAAAGTGCCTGTGCAGGGAAGAAACACTCATATTCGCTATATCTGCAAGCTCCTCAATTCGAAGAGGCCGGTCAAAGTCTTTCATGATGTGTTCAATGACATCTTTGATTCGATAGGTATAGCTCCCCTCAATCGCGATTTGCTCCAAAGTGCGTCCATGCGGCCCTTGCAGAACTCTATAAAGAATTTCCTTTGTAAAAATAGGGGCAAGTACTGGGATGTCTTTCGGGGTGTCCAGCAAAGAGGCCAACCTGAGTACTGCATCCAGCAAAGCTGGCTCTATTTTACTGACAAACATAGCCCTCTTCGTGTGTTTTTTCAGCCCTGCTTGAAAGTCAGAATCACTTAAAACCTCTAAGACTTGGCTCGGAGTAAATTCAAGTTTAAGAGCCATATAAGGCTCATCAGATGAGGCTTTTATCACTTGTCCGGCAACCGGCAAGTTAACAGATGCCACAAGGTAGTCAGCAGGACTGTACCTAATGCGCTCCTTTGCAAGCAATACTTCTTTTTCACCTTGAACGATAAAACAAAATGATGGCTTGTAAACGCTATAAACCGGTTCGGAAGGATGAGATTCACTGATGAAAAATAAAGACGGAACAGCAGTCTTGTGAACACCGTCCCGGCATGAATAACGTTCAATGAGTTCAGTAAGCTCTTCCTGTTGTTGGGCTATTTGCACAGACATATGTCATTCTCCTTCATCTTGATATTTTTCATTATAAGGCTTGTTTGCAAATTGTGTCATTGGCTGTGAGAGTTTTAGGCAATCATTTGATATAAATGGGATAACGGCTGCTGTTTCATTCATTGCATAATGAGAAGCAGAAAAAAGGAAAGAGGGGATCAAGAAATGGATTATGTAAAACTTGGACATTCCGGTTTAGATGTCTCTAGGCTTTGTCTGGGGTGTATGGGCTTTGGTGCAGCAGAAAAGTGGGTTCATCAATGGGTACTCGATGAAGAAAATAGCCGCCCCATCATCAAAAAAGCGCTTGAGCTTGGCATCAATTTTTTTGATACGGCGAATGTGTATTCACTGGGAGCAAGTGAAGAAATACTTGGCAGAGCGTTAAAGGATTATGCCAATCGAGATGAAATCGTGCTTGCAACGAAGGTTCACCAGCGAATGCATGAGGGCCCAAATGGTGCCGGTCTCTCACGAAAGGCGATTATGAGTGAAATTGATAAAAGTCTCAAGAGACTGGGAACAGACTATGTAGATCTGTACATCATCCACCGCTGGGATTACCATACACCTATTGAAGAAACGATGGAAGCATTGCATGATGTGGTGAAGGACGGGAAGGCAAGGTATATTGGTGCTTCTGCGATGTATGCGTGGCAGTTCCAGAAGGCGTTACATGTTGCAGAGCAGCATGGATGGAACAAATTTGTCTCGATGCAGAATCACTTAAACCTGATATATCGGGAAGAGGAGAGGGAAATGCTGCCGCTTTGCAAAGAAGAAAAAATTGGAGTGACTCCGTACAGCCCGCTCGCATCTGGGAGATTGACACGTGATTGGTCTGAAACAACGCATCGCTCCGAAACCGATCAAATCCAGAAATCCAAATACGATGCGACTGCTGATGCTGACCGGATTGTCGTGGAACGGCTTGCGGCAATCGCAGAAAAACACGGAGTTCCCCGAACCCATATCGCGCTTGCTTGGCTGCTGCAGAAGGAACCAGTAACAGCTCCTATTATTGGTGCTACGAAAACGTCCCATCTCGAAGATGCTGTCAGAGCTCTATCCGTTACGTTAACATCTGAAGAAATTGCGTTTCTCGAAGAACCATATGTACCCCATCCGATAGTCGGCCACCATTAAATGCCGATAATATGGTGATAAGGAGCAGGGAAGCATGATTGAAAAACAGTATACGATTATTGCAAGCACAGGATTTGCCCGTGCAGCAACTTTGTTGGTTCGTGCAGCCTGCAAATTTCGCTCTCACATATTTCTTTTATATGAGGAGAAATCCGTTGATCTCAAAAATCCGCCCAAGTCCCTTATTGATGTGATGTCATTAAGCATTACACCTGGTACCCACATTCATATCAGAGCTGAAGGGATTGACGAAGAACAGGCTTTGCAAGCGATAGAAGACCGGCTGGGAAGAAGCGGGTTTACGAAGAGTTAATGTATTTATAAACATAAAAACAAATGTCGAAGTTTAAAAACGGTCGCTCATGACGATTCAACTATTAATAAAACAGAAGCTGAGGGACAGTTGTGGTCAATTAATACTGTTCCTCAGCAAATCAATGTATGTTAAAGGGTTGGCAACTGAATCGCAGTTTCGATATTTTGTAAATTCAGCTTGACTTGTTCGTCTGTATTCCAAGGATGGTACCAGCCCTTTTTCATCATATAACTTGAGATTTGTTCGTGCATATCGAGGGCTTCCTCTAGATGCCGGGTAAGGATCTCTTTCACTTCAGGCGTTCCAGCTTCCGTGGCGGCCATCGCATAATTTCTGACTCCGTTTTTTGCTGCAATCAATAAGTCCATGGCAATGATTTGATCTGTTAAAACATTCATGCCTGTCAGATATTCAATGATAGGATTCATTATTCACTCATCTCCTCATTCATGCTTGCATTAGATAAAATAGAGGCAAATTCTTGTAACTGCCGTGTGGTGATGTCAACGTCTTGCTGCATGATTTCTTTCAGTTTCGGATCAGATACCAGCGCCTTCATCGTTTTGGATTTCGTCAAACAAAGGGTCTTAAATGCAGTCATTTCTTGGACCTCAAGCACTTCATGTAAGGCGTATTCCATTCTGTCACCTCCGTTTTTTAAGGTTTCAACACAACTTTTATACAATCATCCATTTTTGAATCAAAAATGTCATAGCCATGCTTCGCTTCACTGAGCGGCAGGACATGGCTTACAACATCTCCCGGATCAATTTTGCCGGTTGACACTAATTCAAACATGTATGGCATGTAGTGGATCACCGGAGCCTGTCCAGAGCGTATATTAATGTTTCGCTGCATGATATCACCTAACGGAAAACCGTTATATCTGCCGCCATACACACCAGTAATTTGGATGGTTCCCCCTTTGCGAACGGCTTGGGAAGCAATGACCAATGCACTCATCGTTCCGCCATGAAGCTTTAATCCGCTGGCAAGGAACTCAAGGTCGCTCATTTTCCCATCCATCCCAACAGCATCAATGACAACATCCGCTCCGCCTTTGGTGATTTCCTTCAAGTAACTCCCTGTATTTTCATGGTCTTCAAAATTAACAATTTCTACTTTGTTTGTTCGTTTGGCATGCTGTAAGCGATAGTTTACATAGTCAACTGCTATGACGCGTTTTGCGCCCTTTAGCCAACAAAACTTCTGAGCAAACAGGCCGACTGGTCCGCAGCCGAGAACGACAACTGTATCGCCGTCTTTTACCCCTGCATTGTCAACACTCCAAAAGCCGGTGGTCATGGCATCGGCAATCACGCTTAATTTCTCATCGGGTTCCTCACAGGATTCAGGAATTTTAAAATGGGTAAAATTTGCAAATGGCACTCTTAAATATTCTGCCTGCCCGCCTGGATATCCGCCAGTATGGCCTGAATAGCCGAAATAGGCGCCCATTTCTCCATTGTCATTAGATTGATCACATTGGCTTTCCAGTTGGTTTTTACAAAAAAAGCATTCACCGCAGGCGATAGTAAATGGAATAATGACGCGGTCGCCTTTTTTTACCTTTGTAACCCCTGGCCCAACTTCTTCAACGATTCCCATTGGTTCATGGCCGATGACATAGTCTTCATGCAGATTTGGAATGAATCCATGGATTAAATGTAAATCTGATCCGCAAATAGCTGTACTGGTGACTTTTATAATCATGTCATCGGATTTTTCAATCTTTGGATCCGGGACATCTTTGACAACAACATTTTTGATGCCTTGATACGTTACTGCCTTCATGCTGTAAAACCTCCAGTGTTAGTGTTCATCAGGTGTCCGGTCAAACATCCCTTTTCGATTTGTTTCATCAGGAAAGAGGTTCATGTTGCCGACCATGATCGTGTTTTTTGCAGAGAGCTGATCCAGCTTATACTGTTCGCTCAGCTCATACGGGTGGAACCATTTTTTGCTTATCATCAGTTCCGTAATCTCTTGGTGCATCGCGATTCCTTGCATCAGCTGTTTCCGCAACAAGGCTCTTACATCTGGTGAAGCGGTTTCAGTCAAAGCTACAGCGGTATTTCTCACGCCTTCTTTTACTCGAATAAGGAAATCCATCGCAAATGTAGTGTCTGCAAGTTCAGGCATATTTAGCGAATTAATAGGGTCTAAGTGATCATGATTCAAAGGGGCTTACCTTCCTTTCAATTGATGATTGGTGTTGGGCGGCTTTGAGGGACAGGGGCCTGAAATGGGGCACGCTCATAAACCGCTTGTAAATCAGTAAGGTCTTGAATGGATTGCTGTACATCTTTTTGCATCAAGTCCTTAAGATCTTGGTCAAATACAAGTCCTTGCATTAACTTCGATTTCGCTATACAAAGTGTTTTAAAGTTGACGATTTCATGTAGATCTACAGCCTCGTGAGCAGCTAATGTTTTATGATCCATAGTGATTCAACCTCCTTTAATCAACGTTACATTTCCCGAAATGAAGATGAAGCATACAGAAAGAACTTTTCTCCGCTAAAAAAGGCATATTCGGAATGTCCACAAGTCGCTTTATTCTCATCAAACACACAAAGCGCTTTTACGCAGTGACGTTTATTCTCGTTTCTAATTAAACAGCTTCTGTTGCAGCAGTTAATGAAATGATCACAAAAAAGTGATTTACTGCCTTGTCTCATTAAAAAATGGATAGGTCATATTTGCAAATTCTGAAAATGCACGATGTCACGAGCTTTTTGTCGAAAACATAGGAACAATTCCACTTTTGAAAGATCTAGTTTATGGTACATTGATAAATATATGGCAGAGAGGGGGGGCGCGGTTTTCCAATAGTATTTTCTTAACTGGATGTAAGAAAGTCAACGCACGACATTTAAGGGGGAGGATATAAGGTGAAGAAATTAAAAATGCTAAGTACACTAACGGTGATGATTGCATCATTGCTCATTTTTTCTAGCCATGCCCTTGCCGCTCAGTATTATACGGTCTCAACAAGCAGCGGTGCGCCTGTAAATATGCGCAGCGGTCCAGGTACAAGTTGGGGGATCGTAACGACTATACCGAGCGGAACCCGCATCCCGATCTTTTGCTACAAAACCGGTACAACTGTAACTGGAAAGTATGGAACGAGCAATATTTGGAATTACACAGAGCGAACGCTTGCCAGCGGGGAAGTCGTTTATGGATTTGTCTCTGATACATATGTCTACACGGGTTCAGACGGCCCGGTTGTTCCTAAATGCAGCTGGTAGCATATGTTCAATCGTTCTTAAAATGAAGGAATTGAAGAAAGAGGGATGACATTGACTAAACTGAAAATGCTGAGTATGTTAACCGTTATGATTGCATCATTATTCATTTTTTCCAGTCAAGCACTTGCCGTTCAGTACTTTACTGTCTCAACAAGCAGCGGTGCGCCTGTAAATATGCGCAGCGGTCCAGGTACAAACTATCCTATTATGCTTTCCATTCCTAGCGGCTCGCGTGTTCCTTACTATTGTTATGCTTATGGAACAACTGTTACCGGTAAGTATGGAACGAGTAATATTTGGGATCAAATCCAGTGGAAAGATTCCCGGGGTGTCGTGAATATTGGATATGTTTCTGACACATATGTGTACACAGGTTCAGACGGCCCTGTCGGTTACAAATGCAATTAGCTTCGGATCAAAAGTAAATTGAGATAACCGGCCCTCTCTTAGGTGGCTTACTTAAAGAAACCATACCAAGTATTATCGGTATGGTTTTTTAGGTTTATATTTTTGGATTTGCCAGAACAGCTGAGACGTTTAATAAGCAGATCAAGGAGAGGCTTGAGCATAAAAAACATGTTATCGGTACACTGAAAACTTAAACTAACTTGTGTATACAAGTTAGAATATAGCAGCATGAATAGTGAAAAGGTTAAGGAGATTACATCATGAAAACTGAAAAGCAAAATAACGTCGTGGCCCGCCCTTAGTGGAGTAAGGTGACTACTTCTCTCCGTTAGAGGCATTTATTGACCTAAATGAAAAACGGAGGGTGCAAAAATGAAAAACACTTTGTTAGGTTCTATATATTTGGTTTGGTAAAAAGGCTATCCTGGCGAATTCACAGATGTGACCTTTTGTTAATCATAGCCATTGGGATCATCGGTAATACAATTTCAATCGTTACACAGGAAGTTGGCACTAACCTATCTTCGGCACAAATGGGAGCCATTATTACTTCTTCCACACCTGCATTTATGGTGATCTTTGCTAGGCTTTTGCTAAAAGAACGGTTGAATGTAAAAAAGGGAATATCTGTGGCTTTGGCGACTATTGGCGTTTTAATGATTGTAGGGAACGGTCACATTGACATGACGAATCAAATGGGCGGAATTTCGCTGCTCATTGCTGCTTTAACGTGGGCACTGATGTCTGTTCTTTTAAAATGTGTTCCAAATCATTATTCTCCCATTGTGGTGACAACTTACTCAATCTTGGTTGCCATGATTATTTTGACTCCTTTTGTATGGATGAACGTAAATGAAGTTCATTTCTCGCAGCTGGCCCATCCGACAATATGGGGCGGGCTATTATACTTGGGGATTGTTTCAACAGCTTGTGCATTTATACTTTGGAATCGCGGATTACAAATGCTGAATGCATCAAGTGGAGGTTTATTTTTCTTTTTTCAGCCTCTCGTTGGAACATTGCTCGGATGGCTTTTGTTAGGAGAACGTATAGGCGGAACCTTCTTGGCAGGTTCAACTTTGATTCTAGTTGGTGTGCTATTAGTTATCCGGGAAAAAAAGTAGATGAATAAAAAAGAAACCTGCGGATTCACAAAGTCCAAAGGTTTCTTTTTTTATTTTAAGATCATATAACAAAAATAGCGTAAAAAACGCTCCTGTGAAATTCTCCGATAATCTAAGTTAGTTGTACATGGTCCTATGTTTATTTTTCTAACATATCGTGTAACCTCTCAGCGAATTCTTTATGATGCATTATGTTATAACCTGCATGGTTTCCAGGAAACTCAACAATTTCTGTTTCCAATTGTTCCGCTAAGGCGTTTGCGCAACGATAAGGAAAAAAATCCCGTGAAGCACTTCCGCCAGCTGGAAGTACCTTCATCGGAGCAGATGTAAACACCATCTTTAATGCTTCGATATCTAATGTATAGTTGAGAATTCCCTGAATTTCATATTCAGTGAAATACGTTGAATTACCGAGAAGCCGCTCTGTCAGCACATCCTTTGATTGTTCGTCTGTTTCTAAACTTGACAATAATGTAATGACCTCATTTCGGTGATTTTTCTTAAGGTCTTCCATGAATTGCTCGGCTAGTTTCAGCTCATTTCCATTTAAAAACTGCAATAAGACTGGTTCGTGAGGGATCATGACACTTACCTGTTCGGGATGGCGTATGCACAGATCAAGCCCGATAACAGCGCCGGAGCTGCTTCCAAATACGTATGCCGGCTTGTCGGTGAGTTTGGCTAGAAGACGGTGGGTGTCATCACTGTGTGTTTCCACACGGTATTCCTCAGTCTGATTGGCGAGATTGCTGCGGGAATGGCCACGGCGATCGTAAGTCACAACCGTGTACCAGTTAGCCAGATGGTCTGCAACATGATGGAACTTGTCGGCATCACCGCCTCCGCCATGGATCAAAAGAATGATTGGACCTGTGCCACGCACCTTATAGTGGATGTTCGCTCCAGGTACTTGCAATGTTCCTTTGTTTACTATATTCATTTGTAAATCCTTCCTTTCTTCTCTTCTCATCTCCCTTAACTTTACACAGTTGGCCAATGATATCATATGCAGGAAATAACTAAGAAACAAACTCGCCATATAAAAAAGCACTGATTACATTTCATCAGTGCTTTCGTTTTGTTTATTTAGAGTAGACAATTTTTTTTATTGTTTCAGTAGAGAGGTGATATTCATCAGATAATTGATTAATTGTTTTGCCGTTTTTAAATGCTTTTTTAATAGAAGCGTTTCTGTCATCGATTAGCTTTCTTGTTCCTGAACACGCACCCCATTTTTGATGAGAGGTTACAGGCTTAGGAATATATATTGTTTTTCCTTGAACATATTTTTGAATTTCTGATATCAGCTTTTCAGGTAAAATAGCGGTTGCTTTTACATATGCCATATCTGCCAGCTCCTTATTTTTTATAGCTAAATAAGGCGCAAAGCCACTATATCAGAAAAGCTTACTTGGGCGATTTTTTAGAAAGTCTACCCCATGCAAAGTATCGCCTTCCTAATAATAGGCTTTGCATGGGACGTTGCGGAATCTAGCATTCTCATCTTACTTGCCATTTTCATCACCTCCCAACTATTCGATGATCATTTCCATTATAGAATAGATTAAAGCCTTATTGCATTTTGTTAAATAAAGTAGTAGCAAAAGGGCTTCTCCCAGAGAGAGGGGCTAAGGCTGATTGGCAATGAAAAAAGAGTAAGATTCAAGCTGCCAGCCTTTTATTATTACTTTAGATTCAAAATATTGACAAAACAATGTATTTTCAACAATAGAGCAGCCCCTCGATGTATACTGTGTCTGTATTTACAATATTTAGCAGGAGGTAATTGGATGAAAATCAGTTTGAAGAAAAAAGCGGGTTTCTGGAAGAAAGCAGCGATTTCATCACTTGTTTTCACCCTGTTTTTCACCCTGATGATGAGTGAAACGGTTTTTGCGGCGGGACTGAATAAGGATCAAAAGCACCGGGCAGAACAGCTGACCAGTATCTTTGAAAACGGCACGACGGAGATCCAATACGGATATGTGGAGCCATTGGATGATGGAAGAGGCTATACATGCGGACGGGCAGGCTTTACAACAGCTACCGGGGATGCATTGGAGGTAGTGGAAGTATACACAAAGGCGGTACCGAATAACAAACTGAAAAAGTACCTGCCTGAATTGCGCCGTCTGGCCAAGGAAGAAAGCGATGACATCAGCAATCTCAAGGGATTCGCTTCTGCTTGGCGTTCGCTTGGAAATGATAAAGATTTCCGTGCTGCCCAAGACAAGGTAAATGACAGCTTGTATTATCAGCCTGCCATGAAACGATCAGACAATGCCGGGCTGAAAACGGCACTGGCAAGAGCTGTGATGTACGATACAGTTATTCAGCATGGCGATGGTGATGACCCTGACTCCTTTTATGCCTTGATCAAACGCACGAACAAAAAAGCGGGCGGCTCACCTAAAGACGGAATTGATGAGAAGAAATGGTTAAATAAATTCTTGGATGTGCGATATGACGACCTGATGAATCCAGCAGACCCTGACACCCGTGATGAGTGGAGAGAGTCGGTTGCCCGTGTGGACGTGTTTCGCTCAATCGCCAAGGAGAACAACTATAATTTAAACGGACCGATTCATGTTCGCTCAAACGAATATGGTAATTTCGTAATCAAATAAGCAGAGTGCTGACAAACTTAATCTAATAAAGAAGATACCAATGATATTGGTATCTTTTTATCTAATCGTGATGATCTGATTTCTCTTGAATCTACATTTATTTTTAGAAATTACTTTTTTGAAAAGGAAAGGACATAGAATACTTCCGGCTAACCCGGTGCATTCGTAGAAAATATTATTTTTATATTTAAAAATCCAATATGCTGTCGACCCTATGATCATTTCAAAAATCAAAAATTCTATTAATTGTTTTTTTGATAAAGAGATGATTAAAACTCTTGTTGGTTTTATTTTATTCATGGTGATCACCGCCTCATTGATCAAATGTATTCAGGAATTTTATAATAAATTACAAGTATGAACCAACTGGTCGGTTTTGTTGGTAGAAAGTCAAGTTCTCTAAGCTCCGCGAACTTTTGGTTTCATTTTTTTTGTAGGACAACTATAGAGACATCTTAGATGCAACGGATATTAGTAAAGGAAATCTTTATCATCATTTTAATTGAAGACATTTTAAAAGAGGGGATCAACGATGGGGGGGTTATTGATAGCATACAAATCACTTCCAAAATTCTTTTAGCATGAGGTTTACAGCTTAGATACATTATATCGAAATGATTCCATTCAACAAAAAACAGCTGGAAAAAGAGGCTATGAGGATCTTTATTAAAGGAATTAAATAAACCGTACAGTTAGAGGCATGTTTGCACGGAAACTGGATGCTGTATAGGAAAAGAAATAGAAAGACAAAAGGGCGTACAACCTCTTGTCTTTCCTATATGAACAAAATTGTTCAACATAAATATTTTAGAAGTTGAAGAATGAAAGTGTTACCAGGCATATGCCTCATGTGTCTCACCTCCAGGTACGGGAAAGATATCATTCAATATGCGAAGAATATCCTCATCCAGACTGATGTCAACGGCTTTTATCGTGTCACGCAGCTGCAGTTAAAACTGGATTTGCCAGCAATCTTTAGGAGTATTTTCCCTTTGATGTTTGACGAGATATATGTATAATATAAATCGTAATGTTTTCGATTTGAATAAAAGGAGTGTAGGAATGAAGATTTTATTTGCAAAGAGGTTAGGTATATTAACTATTGGTTCATTACTCGTATTGGCAGGATGTCAGACTTCCGGTTCATCAAAAGGTGAGTCTAATAAAACAACATCATCCTCGGCTGTTGCAGAAGACTCTTCCAAAACGCAAGAGCAAGCATCTGAAAGTCACACACACGAAAGTGCTCACGCTCATGATCATGAGCACGATCATAGTCATGCACATGATGAAGAAACGGAAAAAATTTATGAAGGCTATTTTAAAAACAGCCAAGTAAAGGATCGTTCACTTTCTGATTGGGAAGGAGACTGGCAATCTGTATACCCATATCTGCAAGATGGTACTCTTGACGAAGTATTTTCATATAAATCAAAACATGAAGGTGACAAGACAGCTGAAGAATACAAAGAGTATTATAAAAAAGGGTATAAAACAGATGTTGACCGTATCTTAATCCAAAAAGATACTGTAACGTTCTTCAAAAATGGAAAAGAATATTCAGGTAAGTATACGTATGACGGGTACGAAATTCTAACATATGATGCGGGCAATAGAGGGGTAAGATACATATTCAAACTAGCTAAAAAAGCTGAAGGACTTCCTCAGTATATTCAGTTTAGTGATCATAGTATCTATCCGACTAAAGCTAGCCATTACCATCTGTATTGGGGTGACGACCGCGAAGCTTTACTTGATGAAGTTAAACACTGGCCTACCTACTACCCGTCAGAAATGGACGGACACGATATTGCCCATGAGATGATGGCGCATTAAATGAGGAGTAACATGCCATGAAGTATGGTATTTCTGTTACACAAACGGTTAATTTTTCTTTGTGAAAAGTTGATAGAATAGGGAAACACGCTTGGTCCTTTATGGAGATTGAATGTTTAGATACCCCCTGCGTTAGCTGCTGACCTTTGTCAGCAGCTTTTTTGCCCTCTTTCGTTTCTTCCGTTTCTTTCTCTCCGCAACGGCTACTACTATTTCATTGACGCCTAGAAAAAATAAACAAAACATTAATAAAACAATGCTATTTCATTAACAAAGTTAAGATACGATCAATAATAACTTGACGGTTGGGAAAAAGCTTTTTGGAGATAGGATAAAGAGTAAGGGAGAGTATGATGAAAAAATGAAATTACTAAAGATGAAGAAGCATTTGGTAGTGGCTTTATTTTCTCTTATATTATTTCAAAGTTCTGTGAGTGTATGTTATGCGGGCTCAACAACGAAAGCAAAAACAGTAACTCCGCCGCCGCCCCCTGCTTCAGGATACTTCGTAGACCATTACAAAAATAACAGTTCTGCTAATACTACAGTGAATTCCAATCCCGCGATCGGGGTACTTTCAGAATTTAATAGACTTTGGACTCCCGGAAGTACCTGGGATAGTGGAGCCAAACTGAACAGCAGCGTGTTGGATCCCAACATTCAAAAAGTTGTTGACATTGCTGAACGCCGCACTTCCAATGAGGAAAATGCTGCATATTTTGATGATCGCAGGAATCAGAGTTACAGTGTGATTGACGGTCTCGGTCCGCTTACAGATGTATATCGAATGAATGCGGGCGCGACGACCACGATTAACAGTATCCCGGCAGATGCCATCACAAAAAAATATACTGACCAAGGAACCAACTCTGGCAGCACGAGCTCCAGTCTCGGCAGTATCGTGAGTTTGGTTAATACACTACGCGGCCCGTATTCTTCAACAAACCCGGCTAAGGGATACTTTCAATATCCCCGCCCGTTTCGCTGGGAAAGCAATACGATTCTTGTTCCGACCCTTGTTCCTGCTATCAATCCAGATCCGGGCAAAGACGGAGGTTTTCCGAGCGGACATACGAATGCTGCATACCTCAGCGCTTTTGCTATGGCTTATGCTGTACCGGAGCGTTATCAGGAACTCCTTACCCGGGCTTCAGAGCTCGGCAATAACCGCATTGTTGCCGGTATGCATTCCCCGCTTGATGTAATGGGAGGACGTGTCATGGCAACTGGCTTGGCGGCTGCTATATTATCTGATCCAGCGAATAATCATTTGAAAAGGGCTGCTTATGATGAAGCCCACAGCAAGTTGTTAACACAAACTGGTACAGCGGAAGACCGATTCAGCGATTATGACATGAATAAAAAACAATACATTCAACGATTGACATACGGATTTGAGCAAATCAATTCGACTGTTAAACTAATGGTGGTTCCTAAGGGAGCTGAAGTTCTGTTGGAAACCCGTTTTCCTTACCTTGACAAAACGCAGCGCCGTTGGATTTTAGCTACTACCGGTCTTCCTTCCGGCTATCCTGTGCTTGATGATCCAGAGGGGTGGGGACGGCTTAATCTCTTTTCCGCAGCTGATGGATATGGCGCTTTTGCCAAAGACGTCACCGTGAATATGGATGCTTCAAAAGGCGGCTTCCATGCATTGGATCGCTGGCGCAACGATATCTCCGGCACCGGAAAGCTGACTAAAAAGGGGACAGGTACGTTAAAGCTGGAGGGGAACAATACATATTCCGGCGGTACACGGATTGACCAGGGAACACTTGAGGGCGACTCGAAGACAGCCTTTGGGAGTGGTGATGTTTCAAACAACGGAGGCACTCTGAAGGAAGATGTATCAGGAAAACTGATCATCCGAGGAGACTACAAACAATCTGCCAAGGGGATACTTGAGCTGAATCTCAGCGGAAAAAATGATCTGTTTCATATTAAGGGCAAGGCAAAAATGAAAGGGACATTGCGTCTCAACTTTTCGGGAAATTATATACCTGCTGACGGATCCAAGATCATCACCTATGATAAGCGACATGGATCTTTTTCTTCAATCGAGACCGTAGGATTACCAAGCAAGTACAAAGTGAAGGTTGTCTATAAGTCCAACAGTATCCAATTAAAAGTCAAGGCAAATTAGGTTTGCTCCTAAGTATCTGCTAGCTTAAAAAGCAGTTGGTCGCGTGGCGTTAACGATGTATGCAGCTCAGTTTGTCTTCATATGGGGTCTCGAAATAGCTGGGGTCACGTATGATCTCGGAGCGATTCCATTTGGTGATCTGCTCGTTGCAACAGTTGCGCTGGTGATAGGGTGGTTGATCGCACGATTCCCTACTGGTCCGCTTGAAACGTCGATGCGACGCTTCGACCGGGTATTCAGCGCCTTGCGGCCAGTCACGGAACCGACATCGAAGTAGGCAGTGTCTTCAACATCTCGTAAGTATTGCCTGAAGGAAAATATCTGAGCTGAATATGGACAGTTTTCCGGCCTTTAGGCTTCAATCTCATAAGCAGAACTCCGAGATATAACAGAGCAGAGTGAGAAGTTTTCGAAATTGAATTTTTCCAAGGTTCTCCATATGTTAAACCCGATTTTGTTCGTCACAGTGTTTTATGGAAACGTGCAGTCTGGAGAAATTGTATGGGATCCCGGAAACCTTGGAAGGGCTTCATGGCTTGGTTAAATTTAATAGAATCCTCATTCATGGACGAAATCTATTAAAAGAACGAAGAGATTATGAGGAGCCTAATCCACCTTGCTATTTTCTCCTAATGAGGCATGAAAAACATTTTGTCGTTTAAACATAAAATAATAACGGTTTAGAGGGTGTAGAAAAAGAACCAATGGTTTAAAGCCAACGGTTCTTTTTCTATGTCATATTTAAAGCAGGAAAAATGGTTGAAATGCGGCATGTGTAGCCGTGAGTTGAAGGAATGTAACAGATCGCAGTCATCATTTGATGCAGTTAATGGTGCAACCGTTCTATTGATATCAGCACTCCATGCTTTGAACAACAAAAGACATGCCGTACTTGTTAAAGCAAATATCATGAAAAAACGATGTAACCGGGAATGCTATATCTACACGCGATTTTCTTATTGTAGCATCGTCCCTCTTCCTATCGAACGAAAGCGCGGGTGTTCTGCAAGTATGGAGCTTCTCATTTCTTTTACTGCTGGATGGTCTGATGCAAAGAACTGAGGTTTGGACTCGTAAAGCTCAACTAATTTTCCGTTATCCAGTACACCTAGTGTGTCACTCAATTGATAAGCGGCTTTCAAATCATGCGTAATAAATAAATACGATAACCCAAACTCGTCTTTGAGCTCTTTTAACAAATCGAGTATAAGCGTTTGGGTAACCATGTCCAGACTGCTGACTGATTCGTCTAATACGATCAGTTTCGGTTTGAGCGAGATTGCTCTGGCGATATTGATCCGCTGCAATTGACCGCCGCTGAATTGGTGCGGATATTTTGTTAAATCATTTTTGCTTAGGCCTACCCTTTCCAACAACTCGATAATAGTTCGTCTTTGTTCCGCCGTAGTGAGGGTTTCATAGTTTTCTAATGGTTCTGCAATAATCCGTTCCGCCGTCATTCGCGGGTTGACGGACGAGTATGAATCTTGAAAGACAGCTTGAAGGTCACGACGGATTTTTCGCCGGATCGATTTATCTGCGCTATACATATCATGGCCTTGAAAAAGGATTTGACCTGATTGCGGCCGTTCTAAACCAAGCAACACTTTTCCCAATGTACTCTTACCGGCTCCACTTGCCCCAATCAAGCCTAAGCATGTACCCTTCTCAATCGAAAAGCTGACATCGGATAGGACTTGTTTAGATTGAAATTTCCATTTGAACAATGAACGCTCCGCATAACGATGAGAGACTTCTTTCACTTGTAATAAACTCACATGTTCACCTCATTAAAGTGCCGCTCTTTTGTCAAATTGACCCAATGGCACGTTCATCAATTGGCAATGTCAAACGTGCACTTAATAGCTTCTTTGTATATTCATGCTTTGGTGCATCAAACAGCTGAAACACATCTGCTTTTTCTGCGATTCTCCCTTTCTGCATCACAGCGACTTCATCCGCCATTTCAGCAATGACGCCCAGATCATGAGATATAAGCAAAATCGCCGTTCCACATTCAGAACGCATGGCGTCTAAATGTTTCAGCACGGTCTTCTGATTATTTACGTCTAGTGCAGTTGTGGGTTCATCCGCAATGAGAATGCTTGGATGTAAGCATACAGCGGTTGCAATCATCACCCGTTGAAGCATTCCGCCGCTTAATTGAAAAGGGTAAGATTTTAAAAGTTTAACAGGATTGGATAAGCTCACATTATGCAATGCTTCTATTGCAAGCTCCTTTGCCTGCTTTTTGTTAAAAGACGTATGAGAGCGAATCGTTTCAATCATTTGATGACCAATCGTAAAAACAGGTGTAAAAGCGTTCATCGGATTTTGCATAATATAGGCAATATCTTTACCGCGTATCTTGCGCATTTCTTTATCTGCCAATCCGTTTAATTCTCGGCCTAGTATTGAAATGCTTCCTTCCACCTTGGTTGTTTTCTGATGAAGCATCTGAAGAATGGACATGCCTGTTACTGTTTTTCCGCATCCGCTCTCACCAATCAGGCCAAGGACTTGACCGCGCTTCAGTTCGAAATTGACGTGTTGCACTAGAGTTGAAACTCCTTTGTGCGTTTTGGCCTGTACATGCAAATCTCTAACTTGCAGTACCGGTGATTGTTCTGTTCCCAACTTCCTCATTCCTTTTATCATCGACGTTTGATTCCGTATTTTTCTGATAAGCTCTCGCCCAATAAATTGAACGTTACAACCACAATCATGATCATCATCCCTGGATAAATCATCAACTCAGGGTTCGTCCGGATATACGATTTACCTTCATGAATCATCGCTCCCCATTCCGCAGCCGGTGGCTGGACGCCTAATCCAAGAAACGACATAGCGGATATGTCCATAATGGCCCAGCCCATTTCCAATGTACCCATGACAACGAGGGGAGGGAGCACATTAGGTATGATATGTTTTTTCAGAATCTTCCATTGTGATGATCCATTGATTTTTGCGGCTTTAATAAAGTTTTCCTCTTTCAGACTAAGCACCATTCCTCTAAAGATTCTCGCATAGTAGACCCATTGCACAAGCATGAGGGCAAGAATGACTTGAGGAAGTCCAGGTCCGAATATGCCTACTAGACCAAGAACTAAAATTAAGTTCGGAAAGGCCATCACACCATCACAACATCTCATTAACAAATGATCAATCCATCCGCCTTTATATCCCGAAATCGTACCGACGATGAGACCGATCACAAGTGAGGAGATAAAAATGAGCACTGCAAATCCCAAAGAAATTCGTGTTCCGTACAAAAGGCGGGATAAGTTGCATCTTCCTAAATGATCAGTTCCTAAAGGGAACTCCATGGATGGAGGGTGCAGCTTATATGCCAAATGAACAGCAACAGGGTTATTCGGCGCAATCCAAGGGGCAAATACAGCGATGAGAAATAGGATTGATAATATGATGATACATGCCGTTACCACTTTTTGACTTTTATATATCATGCGTATGCTTGTGATCATCGATACTGCCCTTCTTTCCTGGAAATGCGCGGATCAATATACATTTGAATGAGATCAACGATTAAGCTGCTCAATATAAAAAATGTGGCAGCTATGAACACATAGCATTGAATGACAGGGATGTCACGATTGAAAATGGCATCAATAAAATAACGGCCAAAGCCAGGCCAAGAAAAAACCACTTCAACAATAATTGTTCCGGTGAGAAGTTTGCCAAGATTCATTCCTAGGCCAGTAATCATCGGAGAAATGGCCATTTTCAATACATGCTTAGCCATAATGCTTTTATTCTTCAGTCCTCTGATTTTTGCGTATTGTACATACGGTTCTTGCAGGTTTTCTATAATACTGGCGCGCAAAAGCCTTGTATACATTGCAATTAAAGGAAGCGCCAGCGTCATTGACGGCAGTACGAGGTGCTGCCATGTTCCAATTCCTTCTACTGGAAAAAGATCTAATTGAACAGAAAAGAAAAAAACCAACATATACCCTAACCAAAAAGTCGGAATGGATGCCCCGAAAAAGGAAATAAAGCGACTGATATGATCAATTGCGCGATTTCTTTTGATTCCCGCAAAGAAGCCGAGAGGCACACTGACAAGCACCGCGATCAATAAACTCCCAAGAGCAAGTTCGATCGTTGCTGGCATTCGGAGTGTTACCTCGTCCCAAACCGGCTTATTCGAAACATAAGAAATGCCGAAATCCAATTGGCATATCTTCAAAATAGAGTTTACATATTGAATAAAGAATGGTTGATCTAAGCCAAACTCATGTCTTTTTTGCTCTAGAATGTCATCGGTTGGCTGGATATGCGCTGCGGCTACATATGCTTCAGCCGGGTCAACCGGTGAGAGTTGAATCATTCCTGTTGTCAGAAGCGTAGCTAAAAGAAACACTGGTATGATGGACATGATTCGTTTTAATATATAGATGCCCATAAAAGCCTCCTACTGCTTAATGCGAATACCTGTAAATGGATGTTGGTCACGGTTGGCAGGGAAAGTAAAGTCTGTAATATTCTTTTGGTAGATCGCTGTCTTTTTTATATAAGAGATAGGAACGATGGCTCCCTGATCTTGAAGGGATGTTAAAATAGATGAGTAAAGATGTTGACGCTCTTTTTCATCAGTTGTTTTGGGAACCCTTGCCATCTGCTTCAATAGCTCATCCTTGTTTGGATATGCCGAAATCGCTTCATTAAATCCAAATCCTTTTGACGCGACAATGTTTACAAATGTATGCGGGTCATAAGGCGCGCCATAGTTGCTAAAGAAGTTCATATCAAATTCATTCGCTTTGAACCGTTTAACCTGAGTTGCCAATTCTACTCCTTCAAGATTCAACTTCACCCCAATCGCTGCCCACTCTGCTTGCAGCGTTTCTGCCATTGCTTTTTGAATGGATTCCGCTGAATCATACATTAAACTAAATTCAAGAGGCTTTCCGTCTTTCTCACGCACCGTCTTGCCATTAGGAAGCTTCCAACCTGCTGCATCTAATAACGCTGCCGCTTTTTCCGCATCATATTTCACTGGTTTTACATCAATATCAGATGTGTATGGGAAGGTTGTCGGCAAAATATAATCTGCTTTTTCTTCTAACCTGGAGGTAATGCCTTCCACCATGGTGTCTTTATTAAAACCATAGTGCAGGGCTTGGCGAACACGTTCATCAGAAAGCTGTTCTTTTTTCGTATTCATGACAAGCTGTCTCGTCGCCACCGGTTCGGAAAGGCTTGTTTCATATTGTCCTGTCGATTGCAGCTGCTTATATGCATCCAAACTGATGACGCCTTCACCGTAAATTAAGTCCAGTTCACCTTTTTCAAATGCGAGTACTCTTGTTTCTGCGTCTGGGATGACTTTCACCTTGATTTTCTCGACTTTAGGCTTTTCACCCCAATAATTTTCATTGCGTTTAAAAATCGCATATTCATCGGTTTTATGCTCTTCCAATACCCATGGACCCGTCCCAACCGGTTTTGCTACACCTTTTGATGTATCGCCATCTTTAGGGAATCCAGCCTCTCCTAAAAACCGAACAGGCCGTACAACTGCCAGCTCCTGAATGGTTGGATAATATGATTCAGTCAGTATCAATTGAAATGTATGATCATCGATCACTTTTGTTTGAGCTATTTTTGTAATAAATCCTAACCAGCTATGTAACTCAGGATGTTTTAAAATGGAGTTAAAATTCTTTTTCGCGATTTTTGCATTAAATGTTGTCCCATCAGAAAATGTTACATTCTTACGCAAATGAAACGTATACACTTTGCCGTCATTAGATATATCCCAAGACTCAGCTAAATGCGGTTTAAGCTTTCCGCCCGCTTCATAAGAGACCAAAGGCTCATACACCATTGACTGTGTAAACAATTGGGAAGGATTATAGACATGTGGGTTTATTTCTCCTATATCTCTAGGCCAAGCAATTGTGACCATATTGTTAGGATCTTTCTTCTCTGTTTGTCCTGCATTTGTACATCCTGTTAATAAAATAGAAAAGATGAGCATCGATAAGAAAGTAAATTTAATTTTCAAACGAATCTTCCCGCTAAGCATCTGTATTTCCTCCTAAGTGATGTTGATAATCATTTTCATTTTATGGAGGCAGCATACCCTTGTCAATGTAAGAATATAGGTATTGATTTTGAACCCGATGTTCTGCCAACGGCTGTGGGTAGTAATCGCAACAAAAACAAGTAATTGATTTCGAAAAGGGTAACAAATAATCCTTCGAATGATTAAGATGTAACCGACTAAGCATCACTAATCCCCCATCGTTCGTGAAGAGGTTTAATTAAGACGTTCCGATAATGTTGTAGTTGGCGGTAATCCAGCCAAAATTATAAAACAAATAACCAGATGAGCTAACTGTGAGATTTAGTTCCCTTTTTGGAATTTTGGTGTGATTTTAATACTTATTCAGAAATAAGAGTCCAAACCTGACTCATATAAAAAATACACTTTTGTTCCATTTTCATATAAAAAATTATATAACGTGTAAAACTGTCGAGCTTAAAGGAATTCTCACACATGACGGGCATTCTTATAAAGCGAAAAGTATAGAACATTGTAAAGAACTTTAAAGGCATTTACCAACAACCAACAAGCAGCTCAACCCGTTGATAACAGCGGTACACTTGCAGAAGGCATTGCGATTGCCAAACGAATTAAAAGTGCTGAAAAAATAACAAACACTTGACCCTATACTTGCTATAAGGTTTATAATTTGTGCATCATACTTATGAATATTTGAAAGGAAGGTGTATAAGATGACAAATAAAGAAGATAAGACGCTTCGGTTACTCATGCCGCAATGGCAAGGAGGAAACAACCCTCCGTACGTTCTCGGAGCACACTTATTAAACTGGCTTGCTCCTAAAACGAATGGCCCATTTGAAGAAGTACCTGTCAATTTAGATGCGAGCCTTGAAAAAGAGCAGGGGATTGTTGGCAGGAGTGTTTTATTAAAGCAAGCTCGATCTGCCAAAGGCTTAATTCAAAAGCACAGTCCTGATCGTGTTATCGTTCTTGGCGGCGATTGCGGTGTAGAGCTTGCTCCTTTTGCATACTTAAATGAAAAATACGATGGTGATACTGCTTTGTTATGGGTTGATTTACACCCTGACGTATCAATTCCTGAGGATTGGCCACACCACCATGCTCATGTACTTGCTAATTTGTTGGGTGTTGGTGATAAGGAATTCGTCGCTGAGGTACCTCGTCCATTTAAACCGGAACAGGTATTGTTTGTAGGGTTGAACGATATGATGGAAGCACTTCACTCTAAACCATTACAGAATATGAAATTCGACATTGCAACCCCAGATGATATTGAAGAAGACAGTTCCAAGGTGCTTCAGTGGCTGGATGCACGCAAACCTTCTAAGGTTATCGTTCATTTTGATTTGGATGTACTGGACTTAAGGGAATTCCGTTCTCTCTTAATTGCGAACCCTGATACTTATGATGAAATGGTTGGAAAAGCTCCAAAAGCATCCAGCATCGAAACAATTATACGGGTGCTTCAAGATGTAGCCAAAGCCCATGATGTTGCAGGATTAGGGATTACAGAACATTTTCCATGGGATGCGTATCACTTACAAAATATGTTGCAGCGACTTCCGTTACTGGGGGATATCAATAAAAAGGATAAAGCTCCATTTAACTGGATCTTTTAAACGTTACGGAATATCACAGAGGTTATTTACCAGTTCACTGTTGATAATAAAAGCAAATGCGGCACACCTTCCAACTATTATTGGCAGTTTAATGTTTCGGTTTGAGTTTGAGCAAAGATGAAGTTAAACATTACTAGCTGTATGTGCTGCTTTGGCTTTTGATAGCGTTTACGTTGAAACACGTTTTACAGTATCTCAGATTCTAATAAAAAATGCATCTAAAACAAAAGGAGCGATGAATATGAGAACACCGATAGATGAACCAATTTGGTACGCCTACCCTGGAATGGTAGCTGTAGTTACGGCTCAATATGAAGGTAAAAAAAACGCAATGGCTTCCGGTTGGCATACGTATATCGGATCTTCTCCTGGAATGTATGGGATATCAGTAAACAAAGAGACATATACTTACAAACTGATTGAGAAAAGCGGTGTTTTCGGTGTGAATTTTCTTCCAGGGAGATGTTCAGAATTAATCCAAGCATTAGGCACCCATAGTGGTAGAAATATAAATAAGTTTGAAGAATTTAATATTCAATACGAAGAGGGGCTAAAAGCTGAGATACCGATTTTAACTGATGCGTATTTCGCTTATGAGTGTAAAGTACACAGTATATCCACTTTGGGTGATCAAGAGTGGATTGTGGGAGAAGTTTTACAGAGATATCAAGATAAAGAGTTTTTCTTAAAAAATGGAATGCCAAATTTAGAAAAATTGGATATACCGCTTCATATTGGAAAGTCTAGCTACCGGATATTAAATAGTAAAGCAGAGGAACATCAACACCCTTTTTAAAACAAAACGGATTGAAACATTTAGGTTCCTTCACATTCATTGTTACGTGGCATACATGCTCTTGAAGAACCCCCTATGCCTTGGGTTCATCTCACACGGGCCAAATGAATCTATCTAGACTAATATTCGTAAGAGTAGAGGAAACCTTTCAATGGATGGATGTGCAGTGGGTTCCGTTGGAAATCCTTTGACTTATACGAAGCAAAAAGAGACGCAAAGACCGCAAAGCTTCTTCAAAAATGCTTTGCGGTCTTTTATATTTCTAAGCCTCGATTCATTTCACAATGGAAAGGTATTTCAACTTTCTCTTTCGATCAACAATAGTCCATATTTAAATAACTGAAAAGATTCCCGGCCCTTTGTATTCTAAGTGATTGGTGTCAGTAGCATGCACGAGATTGGAAGGGCGTGCTTAAGACAGAGCTTTAGATCATTACGAGACACTAGAACAGGCGGTAGAGCTTGGCGTGATAATCTGAATATTTCTGTATTGTTAATATATTGTCCGGAAATGAAATTTGAAAGCAGATTGAGAAATGAAAAATAACTTGGTTTGAAGAATAACGGAATGAAGGCTAGATTGTAAAAGTGGATATGTTTTAATGGTTTATGGCTGAAAGTATATCGAGTTTGTCGTAAACAACGAGTTAATTATCAATCTTTTGATATAGTTCTTTAACGGTTTCCACAAACATTTTTGTTGCATGAGATATTTGAGATGTTGTACAAATTCCTATGGTACGATAAGTATTTTCCTCCAACTCAATCGCCTTAATTTTGTTGTGTATTTGCTGTTGTCACCATCATTGTGATGGCTGGGTTATGGCCAACACTACAAGCAAATACAATTGCTGCCGCTGTTCACCAAGCATTTGGCCTTTCTACTGTCATCACAGGCGGGTTATTGGTTTTCATACTGGCAATCATTATTTTTGGGGGAGTCAAAAGATTGGGAAAGGTTGCCGAAACAGTGGTATCTACAATGGCTGTTGGTTATGTCCTATTATGTCTTGTAATCGTAGGATTTAATCTAGAGCATTTACCCGGTGTCCTCATGTTAATCTTAAAAAGTGCGTTTGGCGCCGATTCGGTGTTCGGAGGCGTTGTGGGGTCAGCGATTACTTGGGGAGTGCAGCGAGGTGCTTTTTCACATGCTGCGGGAATTGGCAGCGAGACCTTTGAAGCTGGAGCTGCTGAAGTATCTCATCCTGCAAAACAAGGATTAGTGCAAGCTTTTTCCGTCTACCTAACCACGTTAGTGATTTGCTCAGCAACGGCGTTTACTATACTGATAACGGGAATGTATAACGTGTCCCCTGATGGAGGAGGCTTCATCACGTCACACGCTGTTGCTGGGAAAGACCCTTCTGCTTATCCTTCACTTGCTGTAGATTCAGTCATCTCTGGTTTTGGTGCAGCCTTTTTAGCTATTGCTCTGTTCTTCTTTGGTTTTACTACCCTCATGTCATACTACTATAAAGCTGAGACTTGTTTAGCTTTTATTAATCAAAATCGAGAAAAATCTTATAAATTGATCTTGTATCCTTTAAAACTCACTTTGCTCGTTATGGTATTTTACGGCAGTGTGCAATCGGGGGAAATCGTATGGGCACTCGGAGATCTTGGAATGGGGAGTATGGCATGGCTGAATTTAATAGCCATCTTATTCATGACGAAAACGGCTTTAAAAGTACTAAGAGATTATGAGGAGCAAAAAAAGGAGGGGAGAGATCCAGTATTTGATCCGGAAAAACTAGGGATAAAGAATGCACATTTTTGGGAGAAAGAGTATCAAGTAATAGAAAACGATGAAGAAGGAAGTAAGGTCAAGGAAGTCCTTTAAAAGTTAATCTCTTCTCTAGGTAAACGAACAACATCCTTAGGATATTCTGTTTAGCAGAAGAACCAATTGTTTTTAGCCATTGGTTCTTTTTCTATTTAGATGTTATTAACATGAGGACAAACAGCTCTCACATAGAGAACGGCAGATCATTGTCATCCTATATATGCAGCCGGAAGAAATGGTGAGTATGAAGTATATACGGAAATGAGTATCACAACTATTATCGAGTGAAGGCAAAAGCTTTCTGGCGATTGCTCTAAGAGAAGAGGTGTACATGAAGAGTCAAAAATAAGTTTCAGTTTGATAGATGGATGTTAGAAAATGGAGAAAAAACACGATTCCGTATGATATTATCGTGTTACAGGAGGTGAGCGGAATGAGTAGAGGTGCTGGATCAAAGAAAGAACAAAAAGGTATGGTTTGATTGCTTTTGAAAATCCAATCAGGTGGTGATACATATGGACAGAGGTTCAACAGGTTCAGCTTTAGAACAAAAGGGCATGTATTAAAGAATGGCACAAACATGACAGGATAATGGAACGCCGTTTTGTTTTACGGAAGGCAGTAATTAAAGAATTTTTCTTATGTGCTCATCTGTTTATCAAAACAGACGAGCTTTTTTTATGAATAAACCATTTGAGAAGTATCAAATTCATTTTCAATCTAGTAATGGCAAAGGGTTCAGCGGTTAGGGGAATTCAACACAAGTATAAGTCATGGGTAATTCGAGGATAACAATAAGTGTATAAGGGCGGTAATACAGCAGCCAGTATACTGCTTAAACACATTAAATATCCAACAAATTATAGTATTATTCCATACTATCGTTCGACAAATTCCGCGAATTGCAGACAACTTCCTGACTATTTGGATAATTATCTGGATAGGAGGGGAAAAGTTGTCATATTTCATTATTCTTATAATTGTTGTAATAGTCGGAGCATTGCTAACAGCAGCAGTCGGTATCCTATCTTTAAAAGTGGAGGTGATCTCTCCGAAAACTACAATAGAATCTAAAGAAGAAGAACAGAAAAGTTTTTATACGCTGAAATAAAGTAGAGAAAGAGCATCTCCTGCGAGGTGATACAGAGGAGTTGGGAAAACTGAATCAAACTAATTTACTTTTAAGATTCGCCCTTGAAATCGCTGCACTAATCTCCATAGGTGTGTTTGCATGGACCCACTTTAATGGTTATTTTAAATATATCCTAACTTTAGTTTTACCGATTGTAGTTATGATGATCTGGTCCGTGTTTGCAGTGCCTAATGATCCTAGTCGAAGTGGACAAACTGTAATAGCCATAAACGGGCTAACAAGATTAGTTATTGAATTATTGATCTTCGCAATGGCAGTTGCAGCGCTTTATTTTAGTAATGTCAAAACAGTTGGTATCATGTTTTTTTGTCTTATATTGCTACACTACATCACTTCAGCTGATCGTATAAAAATGGCTTCTAAATCAATAGTGAATTATTTTTAAGCAAACATTGGGGACGATTTTAAAAAACTAGAGGTCGATATACAGCTTCAGAAAGATGAAGATTTGTAAAAATGGCCTGGTTCAGAAACTTTATCAGCATTTGGAATTAATCACATAACAAAACAGACGCCATAAAGATTTCTTATGGCGTCTGATGGATATGGGGCAAGGTGAGTTCTTAATAGCCACCGAAGAAAGATGTCCCAACGATGATTAACAGGATGAATAGCACCACTATTAATGGAAATGACCGCATAACATCACCTTCCTTAAAAGAGGATAGTACATGATATGCTGATCGAGCTCATTCGATAGTGATGATAGTTTAATTGATTTTAAAATATGTTTTAGCCTAAGTAGAATAATACTAAAAAAACTCAATATATACTAAAGATGAGAACCAATGTTGATGCAGTTAAACTGTTTCAGAGTTTGCACAGGCTCAATTCTGACGGCATTTACGTACCGAAAACAAACGAAAGCAAAACTTGAACGATAATTGTAAATAAAAAAGCGCCCTGTTTCTCTATGAGGGGAGGCCTGCTCTTTTTTGAGGGCTTGCACCGTGACGTAGCATCAAATACATGTTGGAAGCAGGGTACCCCGCTTCTTCTGTATACATGAATAAAAGATAACTTTGGATTTCAGGTAAAAATCATCCCTAAGGATGCCGAAAAACCGAAAAACAACGTTTTGAATTATTATTTGTTACATCTTTTAACTGGTTTAAACATGGTTTTCTCAAGTCGCTTTCACAATCATTTTCCTCAACGATGTTTTCATTCTTTACAGATTGTGTCGCTGGTAATTTTCTGCTCTGTTCACATTCACAAAATGAGTAGGAGGGACACGTCTAATCCGTTGATTGGTTGAGGTATTAACAACATTTGGAGTAAGAGAAACATCGCTTCTACCTTGTTGCCTCCATTGAACCTGCCATTGTTCCCAGACGGGATACAAAAATGAATTCGTCAACATTTCTAAATCCACCATTGAAGCTCATCAAATCACCTTTCCATATAATCTTGGCTCACAACACTTTGAACTTGCATATCTTCATGTGGAAAATCTATCTTTGAAAATTTATATAGCCAAGAATCTTATAAGAGGTTTAACTATAAGTTATACCCTTGTGAAAAAGGGGAATGAAATGAAGACAAGTGGCTATATTCAATAGTTACAATTTTGGCGTTGGTTTTTCGAGTGCTTCTCTTCTCTCCATGGGAACCACTTTCCACAGGGTAAGAGATTATTTAAAATCATTCAAGGGTTGATATTGAGGTTCGTTTGAACTTATAATGTTATTATGTAAATGTTTTTTGTTTATTCTGAAAAAACAGCTTGGTTAATGAACGTTAAAAATTATTAATAATATAAAGAGGATCTTTATATGGGAGGTGTATGCCTTACTTGGTAAGGCAAATCATTGACAACCATTAATCTTATCATCTTTACTATTTTAATTGTCTTAACAGCATTTTTTGTTGCGACTGAATTTGCAATAGTGAAGATTAGATCATCAAAAATTGATCAACTCATATTAGAGGGAAAAAAAGGTGCTGTATCAGCCAAAAAAGTCATTACTCATTTGGACGAATATTTATCAGCTTGTCAATTAGGGATCACGGTTACAGCGTTAGGAATTGGTTGGGTTGGAGAATCGACTTTTGAAGTGATTTTGCACCCCTTATTTGCTCATTTTCATGTAAGTGAAGCAGTTTCACATGTATTGATCTTAGTGATTGCTTTTGTTATGGCGACTTTTTTGCATGTTGTAGTTGGTGAGCTTGCTCCTAAAACACTCGCTATCCAAAAAGCTGAAACCATCACTCTTTTGACTGCAAAGCCAATTATTTGGTTTTACCGCATCTTGTTCCCTTTTATATGGTTTTTAAATGGTTCAGCCCGGTTTATAGTCGGACTCTTCGGTTTGAAACCTGCATCAGAACATGAGCTTGCCCATTCTGAAGAAGAACTGCGCATCTTATTGTCTGAAAGCTATAAGAGCGGTGAAATTAATAAAAATGAGTTGAAATATGTAAATAATATTTTTGAATTTGATGAAAGAATTGCTAAAGAAATTATGATTCCAAGAAGAGAGATAGTAGCGATTTCGATCGACGATTCTTATGAAACTATTGTTAAAACCATTAAGACAGAGAGCTATACAAGGTACCCTGTTCTAAATGGAGATAAAGATACAATTATAGGTTTTATCAATGCTAAAGAGTTCTTGTCAGCCTATATTGACACAGATCAGAAAATAAAAGAGAATTTCAAGTTAGAAAATCATATCAACCCTGTTATACATGTCATTGAATCCGTTCCAATTCATGATTTATTGGTAAAAATGCAAAAAGAGCGTACCCATATTGCTATTCTTGTTGATGAATATGGTGGTACTTCAGGTTTAGTCACTGTTGAAGATATTCTTGAAGAAATTGTTGGGGAAATCAGAGATGAATTTGATGAAGATGAAGTACCTGATATTAGAAAAGTAAAAGACAATCATTATATCTTAGATTCGAAAGTGCTCATTGAGGTTGTAAATGATTTATTGGGAACGACGTTAGTGAGTGACGAAGTGGATACGATAGGCGGCTGGTTTATGACTCAAAATATAGACGCTGCAGTTGGATCTGTTTTAGAAGCTGAAGGTTATATTTTCAAAGTGCACAAAATAGTTGGGCGACATATTAACTATTTAGAAGTTGTCCGAAAAAAAGAATAACATCTATATAAAATGAAGTGAAGTTTTTTCTTATGAGATCATAAAGCCTGAGATGAATTGGATTTTTCATCCAGGCTTTTTTTCTGCTTTTATACTTATGAAAATCCCCTCATTCGTACAAACAGCTATAACATAGCTTTACCCAAGGGGTAATGCATTTTAATCATCATTGAGAGACTATTGAATAAATAAATGATGAGTCAGCTTCCGGTAATAAAGGTTCAAACGTTTCTTAGCAAATGAAGGGAGACTTGGAAACAGAACCTATAGCTCTTTTACCATTACTTTTTCGCCATTAAAATCGAGTTCACCATTAAATTGAAAACCAAACCTTTGATAAAGGCGAAGAGCATGACTATTATTTTCAAATATACTTAAATAGATCCTCTTACATTCATATAGCTCAGCAAGATGCTGAATGAGAGTTTTAAGCATTTTCTTTCCTAATCCTTTTCCTTGATAGTGTGCGTCAATAAAGAATCGATCAAGCCAGACTCTTCCATTTTTATTATCTTCATCATACTCAGGAAACAATCCATACATTGCAAAACCGACTAGATCTCCTTCATAGTAAAGTCCGACAGGTTTATAATAATGACATTCTTTTGCATCCTCTAAACATACTCTCGCTGATTCAATATATGATGTTTGATTCTCGCTGACATGAAGAGCAAGAATTGCAGCACGATTATCATCAGTTACTGCTTTTATTTTTATACTCATTCTACATACTCCTTATGTTTCTAATTCCAAAAAGGATAATTTTCAATGGATGATCATAAATAATGTTGTTGTACCTCGGGCTAACGGAAATGCAAGCCATATACGTCCGAGAAATATAGGAAGAGGACAGGTATCAATAAAATCAGGCTTCTGCTTAGGGTGATGGCAGAGATAAACTATATTCACCTCAAGAAACATGTAGCCGATCAAATAAAGGTGACCTTTCCTTTTTGTGCCTATTCAGAGGCATTTCCTGCTATCCAAATGTCAAGAGAATAAAGTTAATTCAAGGCTGAAGCATCATTCCATTTTTCTTTCCAAACCATTGTAAGGCCAAGGCCAGCAATCATAACGAAACCTGCAAAAAGGAACGGATAATGAATGTTAAGATCAAATAGTATACCGCCTAGAGCAGGACCAAATATATTTCCTAGGCTGGTGTATGTGGAGTTCATGCCTGCTACGAAACCCTGCTGGTTACCAGCCATATTGGATAAATGAGTAGTTAAGGCCGGGCGCAGCAAATCGAACGCCAGAAAAATAAAACAAGTGACAAGCAAAACAGTTAAAAATCCAGACACAATAGTAGACACGAAAGCTAAGATCGCTCCGGTTATTAAGCACAGCTGAATCATTCTTTTTTCTCCAAGTTTGTTGACCAATTTCCCGAATAGTAAAACTTGAATAACTACCGCAACAATGGAACTGATCGTAATAATGGTTGCAATATCTTTTGGTGTGAAACCAAATTTATGATCAGAAAACAAGCTGAATACCGTTTCATAAGCTGATAAACCGAAAGCCATTACAAAGACGATAATAAATGCAATAAAATAGACAGGATGAATGGACCTCTTCAAGTCTAAAAAAAAACTTGATTCCTTAATATGAGATGAGAGTTGATGGCGTTCTTCTAGTGACAATGACTCTTTTAGAATAAAAACGGAAGATACAGCTGCTATCAATGCTATGGCGGAAGCGAAGAAAAACGGCATGCGGATACCAAAGCCGGCAATAAACCCGCCCGCACCAGGTCCAATAATAAAGCCAGTGCTAATTGCAGCAGAAACATACCCCATAGCCTTTGACCTTTCCTCTAGGGTTGTCATATCAGCTACATATGCTGTTACAGCGGGCATGATAAAGGCTGCACTTATACCACCCAATATCCTCGAAAAATAAAATATTGAAACATGGGTCCCTAATCCAAAAATCAACTCTGATAAACTGAATATAAGCAAACCGAGAACAATCATTTTTTTTCGTCCGAAACGGTCAACCCACCTTCCTGCAAAAGGTGAAGTAATTAACTGAGATATGGCAAAAGCCGCAACAAGATAACCCATAGTGCTTCCAGATAAATTCATGATTTTCATAAAAGAAGGCATAACTGGAATAATTAAACCGATACCAAGAAAGGCTACGAAGATGTTGCTTAATAGTATAATGAATATCGTTTTTTGGTCATTTATAGATTTTTTCATCTGAAGTCCCCTTTACTAAAATTGAAACCTTCTTTGTCTATCCTTTTCTTTGTAGATTGAAGATCTTTTCAAGTACAATCAAATCATAAGGTATATGGTTACCGTATAGTCAAGGAGGTTTTTATGAGCGAAGATGTTAGGAAGTATTTCACAACAGGTGAGTTTTCGAAGCTCTGTCGTGTAAAAAAACAAACCTTATTTCATTATGATGAGATTGGTCTTTTCTCGCCGGAAATAAAAAAAGAAAATGGGTATAGATATTATTCCTATCATCAATTTGAGATTTTTCAAGTCATCAGTCTGTTTAAAGAGCTTGGGGTTCCTTTAAAAGAAATAAAGTATCTAATAAAAGGAAAAACACCAGACAAGATCCTGCATGTTCTAAAAGAAAAGTCCATTGAGATTGATAAAAAAATAAATGAGCTTAAGCAGTTGCAAACGATCTTACAAACAAAAGTGGCTCTTACTGAACAAGCACTTGAAACTGATTTTTCCTCGATTTCTTTTGAATATTTACATGAAGAAACATTCATGCTAAGCCGAAAAACATTAAACTTGCCGGAACGAAAATATGTGGCTGCCATTTCAGAACTCATTCATGAAGTTCAACAATATGAGTTAGATGAAGGGTATCCGATAGGCGGAATCTTTGCACGGGAACAAATATTAGAAAAAGACTTCTACAATTACAGTTACTTTTATATAAAAGTAAAAGGTGGGATAGAGAAAATAAATTATCATATTCGGCCAAAGGGCCTGTATGCAGTTGGATATGAAATAGGCGGAAACACTGAAGAGGCTTACCGCAGAATCATTGAGTTCGTTGAAAGGAATGGAATGCAAATAGGGGACAATGCATATGAGGAATATATGCTGGATGAGATGGTAGTTGACGGATATGAAAATACATATGCAAAAATCCTCCTGCAAGTTAAGGAGAGGTAACGTTGATTTTAAGATCGACAATATAACAAGTTACTGTGATTTTGATTTCAAGATATTTATACTCTTGAAAATCTCCTTATTAGAACAAACATCCTTTACATTACATTCATTACCTAAGGGGTGATGCATTTTATGAAGGAGATAATCATCGAAGGGCCGAAAAGCTGACAAATGCATTAACGATTGCTATCTTTAAAACTTTATAGGCAGGACAGCTAGATGCTAGCGATATATGTAAGGGTGTCAGCCGAGGAACAATCGATAAAGGGATCGAGCATTGACAGTCAGATTGAGGCCTGGGGACTAAGGATGTGCTGAAGTATACGTCCGGCTTTGAATCGTTTGAGGGAGGATGCAAGTAAAGGGCGGACTAGTAAGGTTATTTGGTACGACCCAGACCGGCTTATCTTGGAGAGCTATCAGTGATGACAAAAAATGATTTTCATAAATCTTTTCCTATTTCAATGAAAAGAAACCTTTAAATGAATAGAGAAAGCCGGAATATGAGATCCGGCCTCTTCTGCGTTATTTCCCCTTCGCTTTCTTCCGCTTTTCCTTCTCCGCCCGATAAAACTCATGAAACATCTTCATCAGCGCCCGCTTTTCAATCCGCGATACATAGCTGCGCGAGATACCGAGTTCTTTGGCAATCTCACGCTGCGTTTTTTCCTTCTTCAAATCAAGCCCAAACCGTCCGACAATCACTTCCTTCTCACGATCATCTAAAATGTCAATGTATTGTTTCACTTTTTCAAGCTCCATATTGAGCTGGATCGTATCAATCACGTCTTCGTTTTCTGATTTTAGTACATCGATCAGGCTTATTTCATTCCCTTCTTTATCCTGCCCGATCGGATCATGAAGGGAAACGTCTTTTTTTGTTTTTTTCAATGCGCGTAAATGCATGAGGATTTCATTATTCATTACAAAAGGGGGGTGCACAGATTTCCCGTGTTTGATTAAATAAATGTTGAGTCAGTTTTCTGTAATAAATGCTTAAACGTTTCTTAGCGAACGAAGGGGATACTTTAAAAAGCCAAGCTGCATTTTCAATTGCATGTGTTTGTATGTACGAAAGGTTGATGTCACGCAACATGAAATTTGGTATGCAAAAGTGATATGTAAAATAATTGGACTGCCACTCTAAATAATCAGTCCAGGTTGCTGGCATTGTTTTTTTATCGCCTTCGTGTCTATATATATGGCAAAATTCATGAGCGAAATCATACCATTGTTCAATTCGGGTTTTTCGGCTGTCCAAACATATATTATAAATCCCGCTGTGCTTTAGTGCGAAGCTTGAAACAGGTGTTAACAAAAGCTTGATATCTAAAGCCTCGGCAATCCGTTCAAAATTAATTTGTTCAGGTTCTGTCATATCAATCTTCCTGTATAAGTTTTCAATCCAATCCTCTGAATGACTGTTTGTACACCTCAAGATGAAAAACCTCCTTAAAGACGACAATCTAAAAATTGGATTCGTTAAATATTATAGGGAGACACAACTTTTTTTATAGGAAAAACGTCCAAAAGATGCAGGGTTATCCAAAGAAATGGATTGTTAAACGGAGTTATCTTGTTGGAGTGGTTTAATATCAATCAATTGAAAGTTGCTTACGCAGAGGTATATAAAAAATTTTAGTTTATGTCGAGAACGATGTTCACCTTCACTGCCTGGTTAATTAGAGGAAGTGATTCTTCCTTAAGGGAGATCACTTTTTCTTGTTCGACTAAAGCAGCAGTTTAGCGGAAGAAGGAGAAAAATCAGTTGACTCACTTGAATACTAAATAGGTGTAAAAAGTAGTTATGAATACGAAGGATTGAAAAAGAAGAACACGCAGCAGATTCACTTGCTCTTGTTGGGGGGCAAGTGTTGACAACCCTATTACTGGTTTAATTAAAGAAGGAGTATAAAACCTGTATCAATGATGTTACTAGATATCTACGACACAGGTTTTATATTTAGGTAACTAATATTCTTATATATTTAACATTGCATTTTTTTATTATGCAATAGTTCACTCTATTTCTGCTTTCAATTTTTCGAACCACTCTAAATTAACCAAGTGATGTGAACGGGAATTTTCGTTCATACGGCGAAAGTAATTGATTGTGCCGGGAATTTCTTGAGTGATGGACAGGTATTCATCAAGGAGCCCGATTCGTGTTTTAGTCTGATCGATTTGTGATTGGATCAGATCCAGTAATTTATTTTTGTCGAATTCATCGGCAAAGAGTAACGCCCCATAAAATTGCAGGTTCACATATTCCGATTTGGTGCCGTATTTGATCATTAATTTTTCGAATTCTGCCCTTCCCGAATCTGTGACTTTAAAGTTACGGATTTCACGCCCGCTGGTTGAGGGGTTCTGCTGAATCTGTTCAATAAAGCACTTTTCTTCAAGTTGCTGCAGATTGTAATAAAATGAACCTTTCGTGAAGTTAACAATGTATTTGTAATGACGTTTTTCCATTAAGGCCAGAAGTTCATAGCCGTGAGCTCCGGGGTTTTGGATTAGCAAGCCAAGGATAAGTAAAGGAATTATGGTTTCATCACCTTCGCCATCCGCGCCTCAAATTCCGCGTACGTGATTTTCCCCGAAGCCAAATCCATACTATGAAGGTAAATCTGTTCTGTTTTAGAATAGTCACCATTCACTTTCAGTGATTGCTCCTCTCCCGAAATGGGTTTTAGGATATGGTACTTTTTCGAAAAAGCCTCGAAATAGCGGTAACCGAATTTGCGTTGTGAAGCTGCGTCTAAATGAATGCCATCAGGATTCGCAGTCAAACCTGATGCAGTAACAAAGTAACAATTCTGTTGTTCATTAGCAAAACGCAGCAATTGTTCATTAACCTGTCGAAATTCAGTCGCGTGCTGTCCAAAACCGGTCTTCCCAAGAAAGTCACCAAGCCCTCCAATAATCAACGGTATCTCATCAAGTTTCAACTCGTTTCTTAGCGTCTCGATGATAAGAGTTAATTTCTCGTAATAAGTTTCATGTAGCGACTGATAACTGTCACTCTCACCCTGGTGCCAAAGGATTCCGCAAATTTGACTGGACCGGAGGGCGAAGCGGGCTTCGGACAAAGCATGCTGAAAAAGGATGCCTTCCGGATGCCAGTCATTCAATGAACTGCCACCCTCCGCACAAGGGATCAAGCCAATTTCTTCATCGGGATGAGCTTTCGACCATGCATCTGCAAAAGATGCCGCCAGGCCAACGCCGGAAACCGGACGGTCGTAATTAATCGGCTCTGTCATCATCTGCCACTGTCCATTGCGCAGCATTTTTATTTTTTCATTATAGATAGGGTCTACTTCATTCAAAAATCCACGGCCCGCCATATTCGACTGCCCCAACATTAAAAAAGACTTTATCATCTCATTTTTCACTTCTTTACATCAATATTTTAGTCTAATTAGACTATAGTCAATTCAGTTTGTCTTGTAAAGTTTTAATAAGGTTTTACTTTTATTATTAGTATGTATGAACAACAAACTAACATTGAAAATTTGGTGGATGTATTTGAGAAATAGCAAGTTCTTTTGCTTTTTCTTATCCAACTATCGGTGGCTTTCGTTCAATAACGATCTTCCACAATCGGCCGCGATTACGAACAAGAACTATAGGAGTGATACATATTAGTCATGTATAATATGTATCACTCCTTATTTTTTATGGCTTTTTTTGATTTAGGTCTTGATAAACAATGAAAAAACAACAAAAACCCTGTCATGTAAGGGTTCCTATGAGGTTCAAAATCATTTTTCATAGGAAATACGTTCAATGATGGGGGTGTATCTCAAATGAAATGGATTGTTAAAAAGGGAGGGCTATGTTGAAGGGGTTAAATATCAATAAAAAATTATTTAAAAGGTTAACGATTGTACCAATTCTATTCATTTGTTATGTTTTATTTTTAAATCCTGAAGTTATACTTGAAGAGCCTAATAAGCCTTATAGTTTAACAATCGTAAAGCACGGGACAGGTATATTCGATAAGAAAATTGTTTTAATATATTACAAGATCAACGGAAAAACAGTAGCTGTTGGGAATTTAGTGTTTTTTGAGAATTTCGGCAGAGATATAGATGTTACTTGGGATACGAATACTGATGATGGAACTTGGTGGATAGATAAAAGCGTACATTTAACCATGACTTATGCTAAACATTTTAAGGGGGATTTAGACAAGAAAGATATTGATTTTGATTATGGTACTGTCCAATAATAATGAAGCAGTTTTAAAATAGAGGAATATACACTAAAAGAACCGCCAGTCGCGGTTCTTTTGTGTTATACTCTGCTCTAAATTGCTTTAGTAGCAGTTTTTTCTTTCCTTACAAATACCATGATTCCAGGGATGATCATAAGTATAGCTGGTATTAAGTAAAACCAGTCAATGCATATAAGTCCTCCAATCCCTGAAATAAAAAGTAGTACACTGCTCAACTTTGGTTTGAATAAGACAACAATTGAAGCGGTAAAACCAACGTAATCTCTTCATTGGTTGTTAAAGCAAATACGCTTGGCGAGACTGAATGGATTCACTTAACTAAACGCTATTTCCGTTTCAGATACGTAAATGGTAACCTACAACAATCTGAATTCTTACTTTACCAGTCATTGGGCGCAGGTGAAGAGGATATAACCATTAACCACACTGTTCCAATTACAGCAGTTGCTCCGTTCTCAGTCCAGTTAGATAAAAACGGGTTAACTAATGATGGTCGTTTAAAAGTTTAAACTGAAGGCCTGAACCTTAGCTCATTAGACACTCAAGCAAAAACAATAGATATTGTCTTTCCATAGGTGAAGGTAACCCATTCACCGTTGGAGCATTCAAACGTTACTCATTGAGGTTTATGGGACAGCTGAGACAAATGAATTGAAGTTCTGGGGTAAATCCTTATCGGGAACAAAAAGAGCCCTCAGAGGGCAGAAAGTGGATGACGGAACATTTGCCACTAGCACAAAAGGGAAATCAGAAGCTTGGTCTTTTAACATTACTGGTTTTAAAGAAATTGTTATGGAGCTTACAGCTTTAACAAATGGAAACTTTTCAGTTAGAGGGACGGCCGTCTCATAAGATCCGGCTGTCCTTTTTTATTTGCCTCGGAGGAGGTGATTAGAAATGGAGCAGACAAGTTGTTTATCAATTTTGAAACATTAGATTTAGCAAGAGTATATTTATTTGGAGGAGTGAAGTACCTTGATTTACTTCTCGTTCTTAGCATAATTGACGTTTTAGCAGGAGTAACTAAGGCATGGAAATTCAAGAAACTGCGAAGCCGGAGCGCACGGTTTGGCTATGTCCGCAAGCTACTCAATTTCTTTGCGGTCATTTTAGCAAACGTGATTGATACAGTACTCAATTTGAACGGTGTCCTAACCTTTGGTACCGTTCTTTTTTATATCGCTAATGAAGGATTGTTAATAACTGGAAATCTAGCGCAGATCGGTGGTAAATCCCTTCAACAATAACAGATCGATTACAAACAATTGAGAACGAAAAAGAACAGAGTAAGAATAATGCAGACAAAACCCAATGAAAGCTGAATATATCACTATTCACAACACTGCGAATGATGCTTCAGCAGCCAATGAGATTTCTTACATGAAGAATAACTCTAGCTCAACGAGTTTTCACTTTGCAGTAGACGATAAACAAGTCATTCAAGGGATTCCAACGAATCGTAACGCTTGGCACACAGGAGATGGAACAAACGGTACAGGAAATCGTAAGTCGATTGGTGTCGAAATTTGTTATAGCAAGTCAGGAGGGGCACGATATAAGGCCGCGGAAAAACTCGCTATTAAGTTTGTAGCGCAACTACTTAAAGAACGCGGATGGGGTGTTGATCGAGTTCGCAAACATCAAGATTGGAACGGGAAATATTGCCCTCACCGGATTTTGTCAGAGGGTCGATGGGATGAAGTAAAAGCCGCTATCGCTGATGAATTAAGAAAAATCGGAAAAAAAAGACAGCGTCTTCAGGCGGCTCTTCAGGATCCGGAACAACATATACAGTGAAAAAAGGTGATACTCTTTCTGCAATAGCAAAAGAGCACGGAGTGAGTGTGGCAAATCTTCAGAGCTGGAATAACATTAAAGACCCGAATAAAATTACAGTTGGCCAAAAGTTGAAACTAAAAGGATCCAGTTCATCCAGTAGCACTAAAACAAGCGGCAAAAAGACATCGTACCCGCTTCCTTCCGGAATTATTAAAGTGACAAGTCCGATGACGAAAGGAACAAATGTCAGACGAGTTCAAAATGCTCTTGCTGCTCTTTATTTTTACCCGGATAAAGGGGCGAAAAATATCGGCATTGATGGCGTGTATGGTCCGAAAACAGCAAACGCAGTCAAACGGTTCCAGTCAGTGTACGGGCTTACTCAAGACGGTATTTATGGACCTGATACGAAAGCTAAACTTGAAGCATTATTGAAATAAAGGAAGGCCCTCTGTTAAAGGGCCTTTTAATGAACATTAAAGAATGTGTATTTTTTATCTGCGTGCCCATTCATTCCACAAAGGTTCTAAGCTGTTTTTTAGGTCTATTAATACCCATGGGTAGAGTGAGAAAAATATAATAATAATAAAAATATAAGAAGCAAGTTCATTAACCAATATTTTTCTTCTATTGAAAGACTGGTGTTGAATATAAATTGGTAATGCATTCTTGCCTGTTGTATAGAATACAAAAAGAGTAAGAACCATCATCCCTACGCTTCTAAAAATGAAAAAATAAAAAGTAGTAGTATTCCATATACTGAATGTGTATTTAAATAAGTCTATTAACCAAACTTTAAAAGAGGTACCTCCTTCAAAATTTACTTTTATATGATTAGCAACTATCTGTAATTCCTGTGGTACCGAAAAAAACAGCAGACTTAGAAGAATGCAACATAAAATTATTTGCTGAATAAAATTGATGTAGAATTTACTTTTGTCATATAAGTTTGGTGTAAGCTTTATGGCAATAGAAAAACGAATATACATAATAAATCGGATTATAAAGACAACCAACAGAATTGCAACAAACCAGTAATAGTAGCTAATATAAAATGCACCAAAGATGATGATAGCTATATAAAAAAGAACAATCATAAAATGGTTATCTGAGTCGGGCTCCCTTTTTGCGTTAGCGACTTTATCTATTTGGTTTTGGGTAGGCATGAAGATGTTTATATTGATTTTCTTTTTTCCAACATGTACTGAGTTGTTATTGCCTCTTTGAATTATTTTAGTAGGGGTTTCTTTAGTAGCGGCAAAACCTATAATTATTGTTATAATGGTTAATAATGATGCAATAATACTTAAAGCTGTATTTGTAAGCTCAATCAATAGTTAATCTCCTCCTCGTTTTAAAAAATGAATTTATCCCATACAACATTTTACCATATAAGGATTTTTTTATTTTTATATCTTTGAAGAGATCTTTACTGTATGGTTAATCAATGCTCATAAGCTTTTTATCTTCTTTTATGTAATGTTCATTTTCAGTTGTCATTTCTAAAGCACCAAACTATATCTGAAACGAAAATCCTTCCTCAAAAAAATAAAATGGTCATTCCCTCCTCCTAAACAAATACCAAAATGACAAATTAACTATCAAAAATAAAATAAGCTTAGTATTTATTAACTAAATAATGGGTTAGGGGTTTTTTTATATTTTTAAGTTTGTTAGGGTTTTACCAAGGAGGAGGAAATATTATGAAATTAAAAATCTTTAGTTCTGTAATGTCTGTTGCACTTGTTTCTAGTCTTACATTACCGTCCTTCGCATCCGCGAAAACTGTAGAGTCCAATATATCACATGGGTGTAGTCAACCATTAACTGGGGAACAGGTGAAAGAAAAATATGGGACACCCGCACATATTAGTGACAAAAACGTTGACTTAGATTTAGCGTTGGAAATAGCTAATTCAGATTTAGAGGAAAAAGCAATCGTTAATGATCAAGGTTTAGCGGAAAACTATTATAAAAATGCAAAAGAAGCAAATGTAAGTGAAAAAGCATACAATGAATTTAACGCTGTATTGGATAACCTAAATGCTGGAATTGAATCTGGACAATATACTTTAGGTGAAAATCTATCGGATATTAATTTTCCGGAGCAGAATGGTGACGTATCACAACAGGGAGTTTGGTTTATTTCACACTCTAAAGCATCAAAAGCGCAAAAGTTAATTGCAGGAGGTGCTGGAGTAGCTCTCCTTGCCTCTGAATTGGGTCTTCCAGTATTAGTGGCTTCTGGGTTAGCGATGTTGGCTGCTGGTACAGGTCTTTGTGACTGGAATGACAAAGGCTTCTATATCATAAACGTTGGAAGCATGTGGACTTGTACTCCTATGATTTAAAAAAGAATAAAGATTCAGGGTGATCAAAATGCATAAAATTATTAATTACATCCTAGTGGGGTTATTATTACTCTACATCATTGTTTCTTTCACATTAAATATAAATAATGATACTCCTTATATAACAGTTGCTCTGGTTCTCATCATTGTATCTTTTGTAATAGAAAGAAAAAAGGTACACAAAAATTAGAAAAAACAACCCTCTTCTTATGTTGAAGAGGGTCTTTATTTTTAACAAATTAACTGTAATACACAAATTATTGATTAAAGTATGTATGAATTATTGTACACAGCGGATATGTTTAATTTCATTTAAATCCATTTTACATGTTTTGTTTTTTGACTTCTCATGCTGACGGCTTTATGGACCTCAAAGTGATAGCGAAACCGAAGCATGCTTGAATTAAAAAGGCCTTCTCATAAAATGGAGGCCCTTCAGTGTTTCTTTTAAATAGCTTTCTTTAGTTGTTCTATTACACTTTTCAACCATTCTATAGGTGGTAATCCAATTGTCGGGAAATATATTTCTGCATTACACTTTATAATGTCTTCCTTTTCTTCTTTAGTTAGATCGCTATTTAGAAACTCTTCGCAAAACTTAACTGTAAATAGCAAACCTTCTTTACTAATTTCCTCAATAAATTCGTCTAATGCGTGTTCAGGTGATTGGATATCTTGATGAAATGTTCCTACCTAAAAAATTTTCTAATTCGTCTAAGAAATTATAACTTTCATCCATGGTACTTCCTCTCTTTTTTATATGGTTGGTTGGAATAAGCCCCCATTAAGAATGGGGCTTCAAAATAACATAACAATGTACAACATAGAAATATTCTGCTTTTCCTTATAACTTAATATTATATTTCTCTTTAATGGTTCCCATGTATTTTTCTACTTCTAATTTATTGTCTGGGTGTCGTTTTATATATTGACCAACAATTTCATTTAAATATCTATAGAAATTTTCGTAATCTAATATGACTTCTTCATCTTCCTCGACTGCTGGGTAATCGAAATAAAAAGCTATACCCTCATCTCCAAAATAATCTTCTTCCCACTCTTCGTAGTCATCAGCAAATACACACCAGACATTCTCTATACCATAACCCTCTCCGTTGGAGAATTTCTCTAAAATGCGTAAAAAACGTTCATCACCCATAACTTGAAAAAAATAGTTAATTAAGTCTTTGTTTTTATTATCCATTTCACTTTCACTCCGAATTATTTAATCATTTAAGGTAGGGAAAAAATTTGTTATTTCTCCAGTAGCTTCATCAATATAACCTTCAAACTTGAGACCATTTTTAGCGTATCCAGTTACTTTTCTCCCGACTACTTCTCCATTTTTCATTGCTTCTTCTCCCCACTGCAACATTTGTTCGTTTGAGATCTTCTCGGGATCATAAACTGTCTTTGGAGTACGGACTTTTTTCAGTTCTCCAGGTTTGATATTTCCTTCTCTATCTAATGCAGGTAAACCATATTCAATTTCATAGATACCATCAATTGTGGGGTGTTCTCTTTTTGAAATTATACAACTCTCTAAATCCCAACCTTTATCAATAAATGCCTTTTCAAAATTCTGTAAATTGTGACCGCCGACAATTCCTTTATTTTTCTTTCTAACTATATCTTCTACCTCAACTAAATGGGTATCATATCCTTGCCTAAAAGTAACATTTATTTTGTGAAAAGCATTATTTTTTTCTTCTTCAATTATACTTTTTAACAGTGGTGTGTTTTTAACGTTATGAGTATTCTCAATATCTTGTGCAATTCCTACAAGTGCAGGTTCATATCTGTTTTTAAAAAAGGGATTAATAAGGTTGTTTCCTTTTGTAATTCCTTTATTCACATGAGAAGCGGCTGTTCCACCTTCCACCACTTTACCTACTTTTGATAGCTTAGAAGTGGTTTGCACTGCAGCACCTGCACCTTTTGGACCAACGATATTACCGACCGCATAACTGATATAATGTGCTCTTGAGTATGCATCGCCATTTATCATTTTATCATTCCATGAATCAACGATGTTTGTCCAAATTATTTTAGGGTAGGAGGGGACACTTAAGACTGTTGTAATTGTTTTTGCAAGTTTTAGTTCCATAGGGAGCTGTGAAAATTCCCATGCGCCTACAACCAAGTCCTTGATTCCATATATCGTATCATCAATCGCATCGTTAAGCCCATCATTAACCCCATCGATGATATCCAATGCCGTTTTACCTGCATTGATTACACTTTCGCCGACAGACTTCAACTGTTTTGCTTGTTCTAGCTGCACTACATACTGTAACTGTGCAGGCTCAAGGTTTTCATACCCGATCTTCTTCGCAATTTCTAAATACTCATCCGGATCTGAGACACCATTCGCAAGCTTTTTCTTTAAGTCTTTTATCTCGCGTTCCTTCGCTTCTTCTTTCTTGATCTTCAAATAAGCTTCCGTACGCTTCTCAATATCACCTTTTTTCTTATGTATATCACTTTCACGGTACGCCTTGGCGTTGTAGTGGATAGGCGTAGTGTTTTTGCCTTTGCCCGTTGCTTCTTGGAGCTTTTGGAAATCTGACTTGATGAATTGTTCATTTGGCTCTGACAGGGCATATTCTGTCAGTAAATCTTCGTCAAAATCACCTAGTTTTTCAATTGTTTTTTTGCGTTTGTCATTGGCATCTGCAAGCTCATCCTTGAAGGTTTCTGTTGAAAATAGGTCGAGCGGAAGGATGTCGTCAATGTCATTTAGGATATCTTTCATGGCTTTTTTCTGCTCAGACATGATTGATTTTGATTTTTTATGGGCGTTATCCAGTTCATGTTCTAAAAAAGATTCTTCAATATAAGCATCAGAGAGACCTTTGTCCTCAACAGCTCCGGCAATGCTGTTAAAAAATGCGATTTTCATATCAATGTAGTCGATCCATTGATCGGTGACACCAACATGATCGTGATAGAATGCTTTAATGTTGTTAGCACCTTTACCTGAGAATTCGCTGTCGTCCAGTTCAGCGACGCTTTGTAAAGCTTTTCTCAAGTTGACCATTTGCATCCTCAGTTCTTTATATTCTTTGGCACGGTCTGTAGCTTCAGACATAAGTGTTTTGGCTTCAAATACTTTCATGATCAAATCCTTTCATTTAATTGTCATAACGAAATATTACCATGGAAGAATGAAGAAACGAACTTAAAATTATCTTGATTGGATTGACCATATCAAAGATAACGAATAAAAAGTTTGCGGTTTTTTTGCGGTTTAAACACTTTTTAGAAATGTTAGAATATTACATAAAAAGACATAAAAGGAGGGGTCCTGTGAATCCGGTTTTATCATCGTCAGAAGTTGGCGTAAAGATCAATGAATGGTATAAAATGATACGTCAATTTAGTGTCCCGGATGCAGAGATTTTAAAGGCAGAGGTGGAGCAAGAGATCCAACGGATGGAGGAAGATGAGTATTTACTCATTTACTTCTCCCTAATGAAATTCCGTCATCAGCTCATGTTAGATTATTTGGAACCCGTAACAACACGTATAAGACCAACTATTGACGAACTTCTTGAAAAAATTGAGACTTCAAATAAAGGCATATCTGGTCTTTTGTCGTATTATTCTCTGTTTTTTAGAGGGATGTACGAGTTTGATAAGAAGCAATACATGAAAGCTATCTACTATTATAGAGAAGCCGAAAAGCAGCTTATACATGTCCCTGATGAGATCGAAAGGGCAGAGTTTCATTTTAAGTTAGCTGAAGCATATTATGGTATGAAGCAAAGTCATGTGTCTATGCATCACGTTAAACAAGCATTGGATATTTATAATCAATATGAACTTTATAAGGTGCGGAAAGTTCAATGTATGTTTGTTATTTCAGGGAATTATATAGATTTTAAACGTTATGAAAAAAGTCAGCCGCATCTTGAAAAAGCATTAGAGTTATCTAGGGAATTGAATAACAAGAGGTTGATTAGTTCTGCGTTATATAATTTAGGCACTAATTTTGCTGACAGTGGCGATTACGAGCAAGCGGAAGTATTCATGAAGCAAGCTGTGGAGATAACAGAAAAAGAAAAGCTCACAAACTTGCCACATTCTTTATTTTCTTATGCAAAAATCCTTTTTAAACAAGGAAAAATGAATGAAGCCATCCAAGTAAGTAAGAAAGGTTTGTCAGCAGCTCTTTATCAAGGTGATGAGCTTTTCGCAAAATTACAGGGTTATTTAAAAGCTCTTTACGTCGATGCGGTGGATCAACATGGAGTTAATCAAACCATAGAATACTTAGAGAAGAATAAGAACTATTCTTATGTTGAAGACATTGCCTGTGAGACCGCAGCTGCTTATGCAAACTCAAAAGAATTTGAAACATCTTATGTTTACCATCAGAAAATGGTTGAAACTCAAACACAAATTCAAAGGGGAGAATGCCTGTATGACTTTTAAAAAGAGGTTAAGCATTATCCTGGGTTTGTCATTTGTTTTAGTATGTGGTTTCGGTACCGACTTTACAGAGAACCAAACTCAAAACACATTTCATATTGCTTCAGATCGTCTTCAAACTTGATAATACTACCCTAAACCTCCTTCATAAATGGAGGTTTTTTTATTTGATATCAACAGAAACAATGGAATCAAATGCTACATAAATAGTATCCCCTTTTAAATCCTTGAGGCATAACCTTATTTTTTGGGGAGAGAAAAAGGCAATAGGGCACCGTAATTTAAATTTTCGGTGAGACCGCAACAAGTTTTTATAATCATCATCGATTATTGTTTAGGGGACTCGATCTAAGAAAGAAGAGAATGATGTAGTACTTTTTGTTTTAGAATTTTTCATTCCTTTAGAGTGCCAATTACTTGGGCACCAAGGTTAGCTATATCCAATAGATATGAGAATATGCTTGTTTTCGTCTTTCGCTTTTTCAAATGCCAAAGGGAACAATTCACAAGCTAATAGGCATGTAAAATAACACAGGACTTCTCTGTGAATAATCTATTGGATTTACAGAAATTCTCCTCCTTTACATGCTAATCTTCAAATTTTAATAACAATTGATGAATGATATTAGAGATACAAGTAGGTGTTTTTATCATCCCATTGTTAATCCATTCCTCTATAATTCCTACTACACCGGAAACGATAAATGTTGTTTCGAATTTTTCAGTTTCTGTAATTGATTTTGCTGATTGTCGCATCATGCTCAATTCCTCAATCATTTTTGTTTTGAAAAACTCTTTAAGTTTGTTAATTGAAAGGACATTCATTTTTGGTTTGGTTAACAATGTGAAAATTTCGATGTTTTGGTATATGTATTCTGTAGTTTTTTCTATAAAGGTCAGCATGTTCAGTGGATCATCACTTGGAAAAGATGCATCATAAATGCTTCCTAGCTGATGAAATATTTCGTCTTCGATCTGCTCATACAAGTCAAAAACATCTTTGTAGTGAAGATAAAAGGTGCCTCGGCCTATATCGGCTTCTTTAGATAAATCGGAAACAGTTATTTTGTTGATTTCTTTTTCCTGAAGCAATTTTAAAAAGGCATGTTTTATAGCACATTTTGTCTTGAGTGATCGTCTGTCCCCCATAGCATCCTCCGTTAATATACAATTTATCATGAGTTGTTCATTAATGAACAACTCATGATAAATTGCAGATTGATACTCAAATTTTCTTACCATTATAATGAACATGTGTTCATGAGTCAAAAAATGTTTATTGGAAAAGGAGGTGTATCAATGTTTCTTTAACGACAAGCAAGAGCTGATGAATTAAACAAAGTGGCAAAGCTATTCCATGAATCTTTCAATCAATATCCTTTTATGGATTTACTCGTAAAACACGAAAAAAAAGAGCGTTCATTCATTTTTGAAATGCATAAAGTACTAACAAACGCATATTTTAAAAAGCATTTCTGTTTTGTTGGCATACAGAATGGTGAAATTGTTGTTGCTGCTCTATTAAAACATCGTGATAAACCTGACATTAGCTTGATCAATTATATAGCAGCAGGAGGGATAACATTAATCAAAATGGGGGGATTTTCAGTATGGAACATGTTGACGGTGGCTAATGAGGCTAAAAAACCTTACAAATCCTTAAAAGAGCCGGCATGGTATTTAGAAGTATTAGGAGTTTCGCCATCTTATCAGGGAAAGAGTTTGGGCAGCAAAACGATTAATGACTGTCTATACCTTTTATTTCAAAAAGCGGGGGCGGAATCTTGGCCCTTATCACCAATACTGATCTCAATAGATCATTTTACAAAAAGAACGGCTTTGAAGAATTTAGTGAATCCCCCGTATTAGGCGATTTGATCATGTAATTTGCAATTGGGGTTTTAAAAGAAAAGTCCTTCAAACATATCATTAGAATTCTTTTTGTGATAGATAATGACTCAAAAATTTATATTTTAGGTGAGATGGATTGATCGAAGCCTTCATGAAATGAAGGCATTCAGATCAATAGAGAGAGTTTTACAAATCGTTCCGATTTTATATTTAAGGATCATCATAACCCTTATAAAGATGGAGGTTGAATGCATGTCTTCAAATCAAAAAAAGAGTTTAACCATTTTGACGGAAAGTCAATTGTCTTCCAGAGCATTTAAAGATGAAGCGTATGAATTTTATAAAGAAGTGCGAAAATCACAGCCTCTCTACCCATTATCTTTAGGAACTCTGGGGAAAGGCTGGCTCATATCGAGATATGATGATGCAATACATTTATTAAAGAATGAAAAATTAAAGAAAAACTATGAAAATGTAATTACCGCAAAAGAAGAGAAACTTCCTGTTCTATTGAAGAATGAAGAGCCTTTGACAAAGCATATGCTTAATTCAGATCCCCCTGATCACAATCGTTTGCGAACGCTTGTTCAGAAAGCATTTACTCATCGAATGATTTTGCAGTTGGAAGACAAAATCCAACATATAGCAGATTCTTTATTGGATAAAGTACAGCCCAACAAATTCATGAACCTAGTAGATGATTATGCGTTTCCTTTGCCGATTATCGTGATAAGTGAAATGCTTGGTATTCCCCTGGAAGATCGTCAAAAATTCAGAGTTTGGTCGCAAGCAATTATTGATTTTTCAGATGCCCCTGAAAGACTTGAGGAGAATGACCATTTGTTAGGAGAGTTTGTTAAATATCTGGAATACTTAGTTCATAAAAAAAGGAGCGAACCTGCAGGAGATTTAATCAGTGCATTAATTCAAGCGGAAAGTGAAGGCACACAATTAAGTACTGAAGAATTGTACTCGATGATTATGCTGCTTATCGTTGCAGGCCATGAAACAACCGTAAACTTAATCACCAATATGACATATGCTCTGATGTGTCACCATGATCAACTAGAAAAGCTCCGCCAGCAGCCGGACTTGATGAATTCAGCCATAGAAGAAGCATTGCGGTTTCACAGCCCTGTTGAGTTAACGACTATTCGCTGGACGGCTGAACCGTTTATACTGCATGGGCAGGAGATTAAACGGAAAGATGTGATCATCATTTCCTTAGCATCAGCAAACCGTGATGAAAAGATATTTCCAAATGCCGACATATTTGATATTGAAAGAAAGAACAACCGCCATATTGCTTTTGGCCATGGCAGCCATTTTTGCCTTGGTGCACAGCTTGCCCGCTTAGAAGCAAAGATTGCTATTTCCACCTTATTACGCCGCTGTCCAAATATACAGATAAAAGGCGAAAAGGAACAAATTAAATGGAAAGGGAATTTTCTGATGAGAGCGCTCGAAGAACTGCCGCTTAGTTTTTGATTTTTGGGGGATATGTGATTTTCAAACATATCTCGTTTTTACTCCCCAATAAGATTAAACCATTATAAACGCTGCAACATTAAAAAATATTAGATAATATAGCTTTTCAAAAACAAAGTTTAGCATTTATTTATGCCTACTGGGCATGAAAATGTCTTGCAAACACCAATAGTTTCATCCTATCGGTGTTTTTATTTGTTTTCAACCTAATTTAAAACCTCCTCATTAGGACAAACAGCTGTTACATAGCATTACCCCCAGGAAGTGATGCTTGAACGTCCGGATTTGAAACTTAAGGGCAGGTGAAATTTAAGTAAATAACTTGCAATGAGTGAATTTATCATTGGTGATGATTAGTCGAATTTCATTGACAGTATGGATTAAGTAGCATCTTACCTTTTACTCACTTTGTTGATGTAGACAGTGCTTCAAATGGTGGTTTCAAAATAGCTGCTGTTCGAGTTGGTGCATAAAGAGGAAGGGGTTAGGTACCCTTCCTCTTTTAATTTGGCGAAACAGTATTAAGAAGTGGATAAAAACAACTTACTCAAAATCATTCCAATTATCTAAGTAACGGTATAATGTTGTTTTACTGATGCCCGTTTCTTTGGTAATTTGCTGAATGGTATACTGTTTGCTTTGATACATTTCCATAGCACGGCGGACATTATGGTCAGGTTTTCTTGGACGTCCTGTATTTTTCCCCTTTAATTTTGCCTCTTGAATTCCAACCTTTGTGTTTTCACTAATAATGTCAAATTGAAATTCGCTTACTCTTTCTAAAAAATCGAAGAAAATGGAGCCGTTTTTCTTTGAGGTGTCCACTTTATCTAATATTGAGATAAAGTGGATTTGTTTTGTTTTGAAAAAATCAATAATATCAATTAGGTTTTTTGTAGAGTCCGCAATACTGTATAACTTATAAATGATTACGGTATCTCCAATATTTAAACTTTCACATAATGAATCAAATTCTGGTCTGTTTTTTGCTGAATTTGTTTGTTCAATATATATTTTTTCACAGTTGAATCTTTTAAGTGCAGCTATCTGTTTTGTTACATCCTGATCTTGACTAAACGGACGTGCATATCCAAAAATCAAATCATCAACCCCTGATGAATGTTGTATATTTTATTATAACAAAATAAGATGGATAGCGCAGAGTGCGTCAGTAGTACCAAAAAGGGTCTATTTTGGCACAAAAAATTGTAGACATTTGAATTCTTGTTTGTTACATTTTAAATAGTTACAAACGGCCCCTGACTTCTATGAGAGTTAGAAGTCAACAAAAATAATCATAAAGAGGTGTACTGTATTTTATGTTAAAAAAATTAAATATGGAGTGGTTCTCAAATATAAAGGGGGACTTATTAGCTGGTATTGTCGTTGCTTTAGCATTAATACCTGAAGCCATTGGTTTTTCCATTATTGCAGGTGTTGATCCTATGGTAGGATTGTATGCTTCATTTTGTATTGCTGTTGTGATTTCTTTTGCAGGCGGCAGACCTGCTATGATTTCTGCAGCTACGGGTGCTATGGCATTATTAATGGGAACGTTGGTGAAGGATCACGGATTACAGTATCTGTTTGCTGCTACGATACTGACGGGTATTATCCAAATCATATTTGGGGTTCTGAAAGTGGCGCGATTAATGAAATTTGTACCTCGTTCGGTTATGGTAGGTTTTGTTAATGCGCTGGCCATTTTAATTTTCATTGCACAAGTTCCTCATTTTGTTGGAATATCCGGTATGACATATGTGTTTGTCGGCATAACATTAGCCATTATTTATTTGTTCCCGTTTATTACAAAAGCTGTGCCAAGCCCTTTGATAGCGATTGTATTTCTCACTGTCGTTTCTATTTGGGGTCACTTTAATGTTCAAACAGTTGGAGACTTAGGGACAATTAAACAAGCCTTACCAAGCTTTTTGATTCCCGATGTTCCATTAAACTTTGAGACGCTGTCAATTATCTTCCCGACTTCTATTGCTCTAGCTGTCGTTGGTCTGCTTGAGTCGTTGTTGACTTCTTCAATTGTAGATGACATGACAGACACAGAAAGTAATAAAAACAGAGAGAGTCGAGGACAAGGCATTGCCAATATCGTTGCTGGATTTTTCGGCGGTATGGCTGGATGTGCGATGATCGGTCAATCTGTGATCAACGTAAAATCTGGAGGGAGAGGCAGACTGTCAACCTTTACGGCTGGTGTGTTCCTCATGTTTTTAATACTCGTTTTAGGTGAATGGGTTGTTCAAATTCCTATGCCTGCACTGGTTGGCGTTATGATTATGGTTTCGATTGGAACATTCGATTGGTCTTCGCTCCGAACGCTTAGAAAAGTCCCACTTACTGATACAGTTGTCATGATTGTTACTGTGATTACAGTTGTAGCAACAGATAATTTATCCATTGGTGTAATTGTAGGAGTCATATTAAGTGCCATATTCTTTGCTTCTAAAATTTCAAGAGTAAGGGTCGGTATCTCTTCTGTTTCAGATAAAGAAGTTGTTTATGACATTAAGGGTCAAGTGTTCTTTGCTTCTGTTCAAGATTTTGTGAATTCATTTTCATATGAAGATGTAAAAGAGCGTATCGTGATGAATTTTTCCGAGGCGCATATTTGGGATGATTCAGGTGTTGCGGCAGTGGATAAAGTTGTCTTGAAATTCAAAGAACATCATGCAGATGTTAAATTAGTTGGCTTAAACGAGTCAAGCCACAATTTGATTGAAAAGCTTGCTACTTACAATCATCCAAACGCACAGCCGTCAGGTCACTAAGGGGAAGGTGAAGGGGTATGTATAAAAATATTTTGTTGGCAGCTGATGGATCAGATCATTCCATTCGATCAGCAGAACATGCAATTCGGATAGCAAAGCTGGTACCTGATTCAAGAGTGGAAATCATTTATGTTAAGGATTTTTCAAAAGCAAAAAGTGAAGTGCTTCATACCGCGAGTTCTGTAGAATTAGAAATGGAAAGGCGTAAAAAGTTAGAGCCGATCTTAGAAAAATTTGAGCAAGCTGGCGTCCGGTATGATGTAATGATGAAACACGGAGAACCAGGCCCGACCATTGTTGCTTATGCAAATGAAAAACAATTTGATATGCTCATAGTAGGCAGCAGGGGATTGAATACTTTACAGGAGATGGTTTTGGGAAGTGTAAGCCATAAAGTTGCGAAACGAGTGAACTGCCCTGTGCTGATTGTAAAGTGATTGATGGAACAAGCCGATTTAAAACAAAATCGGCTTGTTTTTTTGTGGTTATTTTAAGATTCATGCGCCAAATGCAGGTCATAATTCAATCCATCTTATATGGAATAAAATGCAAGAGTTCAATGAAAACCAAATTTTGTTGTTACTGAAAAAAGATTAACATGGATAACGTTTTTAGAAAAAGGAAAAGAGAAATGGTAATCGTATAATATTTATAGGGAATAAGTGAAGATTAAGTTATCCAGCCAATGAAACTTTTGAGAGAGCGTACCAAGTTATTAAAACAAATGCCTTTTCACTATAGATAGGTATTAGAAATATTAGTGATGATCAATTGTAAGAATGATGTCAGTAACTTTGATTTTTTGTGGAGTTCCTTCCATTAAAACATGAATGGAATCTTTAGTCACATTGTAACCACTTCTTAGAACAAGAATAGCTACAATTACACTTGCTAGTGAATCTGCCCAGCCCCACCCATTAAAAATGATAAAAATGGCAGCTAGAATGGCACCTACAGAGCCTAGCATATCACTTGAAACATGTAAAAAAGCTCCTCTTATGTTTAGGTTATTCTCGTATCTCCGCCCTTCAGCATAATCCATGCGACCAACATATTCACTACTACCCCGATGGCACTAATAGTAAGCATGCCAGTTGTTGCGACCACTGGTGGATTAGAGAAACGTTCGATCGCTTCATATATTATATAAAGAGCAATAAGAATTAATGCGACACCGTTTATCACAGCTGCAAGAATCTCAAAAAACGTTTATAGCCGAAAGTTTTATTAGGGCTTGCTTTTTTTTTAGCTAATTTAAATGCAATTAGGGCAACCATTAATGAGATAGAGTCACTTAGCATATGCCCTGCATCTGATAAAAGTGCCAGGCTATTTGTTAAAAAACCATCTATAGCTTCAATAATCATATAACCTGTAATAATGATTAACGAGATCGCTAATACTTTTTTATTTGATCGCCCTGAGCATGGTTGTGATTATGTCCTATTATAATTCCCTCCCATAATAAAAGCTCATAACTGTAGATTAAGCTAAAACATTTGTATTCATGTTTGATATATACCTTCTTATAAACAACTTATAAACAAAAAGTACCGATGATTGTATGGCTTATCTAAGAGGTGACTCATAAATACGCATAAATCGTTGTAAACGCTCATAATCAAAACAAACAAACGCTAATAATAAGCCTTTATATTGTTTCGCTTTATTGAGGGCCTGGTGGGGTAGTAGATATTCTAGAAAATACCAATGGCTTCAAACTATCGGTGTTTTTATATGTTTTCATACTTATTGAAAATCACCTCATTTGAACAAACAGCTATTACATAGCATTACCCGAGGGGTGATGCGTTTTATGAAGATATTAATCATCGAGGGACCGCAAGCTGACAATTGCATTAACGAAGCTATTATTATTTATTAAAACTTTATAGGCAGTACATCTAGATGCTAGCGATATATGTAGGGGGTTAAACAGAGGAACAAGCAATAAAGGGATCGAGCATTGACAGTCAGATTGAGGCCTGTATAAAGAAGCGGGGACTAAGGATGTGCTGAAGTATACGTCCGGCTTTGAATCGTTTGAGGGAGGATGCAAGTAAAGGGCGGACTAGTAAGGTTATTTGGTACGACCCAGACCGGCTTATCTTGGAGAGCTATCAGTGATGACAAAAAATGATTTTCATAAATCTTTTCCTATTTCAATGAAAAGAAACCTTTAAATGAATAGAGAAAGCCGGAATATGAGATCCGGCCTCTTCTGCGTTATTTCCCCTTCGCTTTCTTCCGCTTTTCTTTCTCCGCCCGATAAAACTCATGAAACATCTTCATCAGCGCCCGCTTTTCTATCCGCGACACATAGCTGCGCGAGATACCAAGCTCTTTGGCAATCTCTCGCTGCGTTTTTTCCTTCTTCAAATCAAGCCCAAACCGCCCGACAATCACTTCCTTCTCACGATCATCTAAAATATCAATGTATTGCTTCACTTTTTCAAGCTCCATATTGAGCTGGATCGTATCAATCACGTCTTCGTTTTCTGATTTTAGTACATCAATCAGGCTTATTTCATTCCCTTCTTTATCCTGCCCGATCGGATCATGAAGGGAAACGTCTTTTTTTGTTTTTTTCAATGCGCGCAAATGCATGAGGATTTCATTTTCAATGCACCGCGCGGCATACGTCGCCAGCTTTGTCCCTTTTCCAGCGGAATAGCTTTCAATTCCTTTGATCAGCCCGATTGTTCCGATGGAGATTAAGTCCTCTGCATCTTCACCTGTATTTTCAAATTTTTTCACAATATGGGCGACCAAGCGAAGATTATGCTCAATCAGCATGTTTCTGGCATGTTCATCCCCTTTAGCCATGAGTTCTAAGTATTTTTTTTCCTCGCTGCTTGAGAGCGGTTGTGGAAAGGCATTGTTTTTCACGTAAGATACTAAAAAGACAAGCTCTTTAACAACAAAGCCGAGCGCTGCGAAAACACCTGTCACCATCGTCACCTCCACAAAAGTATGTAGGCAAAAGCCTATATGTAAATGTATGTGAGCGGGAGGCTGTCTGTGTCTGTACCGGGAAATTTCTCGCAGGGGAGCCTGGCTTTTGTGAACAGTATACTAACTTTAAATTTTAAAAATAATCTTTATCAAGCTCCCATACATTGAAATGAACAAATGTATGGGGGGATGGGAATGAAAAAATGGATGGCAGGCCTGTTTCTTGCTGCGGCAGTTCTTCTTTGTTTAATGGTTCCGCAGCAGATCCAAGGGGCTTCTTTGTATGACAAAGTGTTGTATTTTCCGCTGTCTCGTTATCCGGAAACAGGGGATCATATTAAAGATGCGATTGCAGAGGGGCATTCTGATATTTGTACCATCGACAGGGATGGAGCGGACAAAAGGCGGCAGGAATCATTAAAAGGAATTCCGACGAAGCCGGGCTATGACAGGGATGAGTGGCCGATGGCGGTTTGTGAGGAAGGCGGCGCAGGAGCTGATGTCCGATATGTCACACCTTCTGATAATCGCGGGGCTGGCTCGTGGGTAGGGAATCAAATGAGCGGTTATCCTGACGGCACCAGAGTGCTGTTTATTGTGCAGTAAAAAGAAGAGGCTCTTACTTGAGCCTCTGTTGTTATGATCCTTCGCCATGCTGAATGTTCGGGCGATAGGTTTGTGCTTTTCGCCAATACTGGCGTGTTCCTTCGTCTCGAACGACGACGCCTAGCTGTGCCAGTTCGAGACGGAATTCTTCAATATCGTCTGTTTCCTCGTCTTTCAGTGCGTTGTGACGGGCTTTCAATAAAGCATGGGCGCCTGGCGAAAGGTCTGGTGCACCAGGTATCCACCGACGAAACTGATTTTTAAACGGATCACCATCAGCTGCCCATTCGTAATGATGCTGTCTAAAGGCCTTCTCGACGTTTACTGGTTTTTCATCAATTTCTTCCCGTGCCAATTCATATCCAGCTGTTCCTAGGAGGACAAGCCGTTTGTGATCGATAAACACAAGAGCGATGTCCTTGGAACGAATCGTTTGCACTTTCTTTCCTTTGATTAATTTCACTGTGTCACCTGTTATCCTTACAGTCAGCAGTAATGAAATAACAGAGTAGGCGAACCAAATCCCCGCAGACATTCCGAGCAGCGCAGTGATAAATGCAGCTGCCTGAAAAGAGGTGACCAGCCTGAGCGGCCTTCAAAAGGAATCCATGGAAGGGAAAATGCCCATCTCGCAAACTGCGGGATCAAATATCCAATCGTAAGTCCGATGATTCCAAGTGTGGCGTATAAAAAGTATGCAGCGGTTTTCGTAACTCCGATGAGAGTGTGAGATTGATCGTGCAACGTGTCACCTTCTTTTAAAGAAATCGATCTCTTCCCATATTTTAACTCGAGTAGATGGTAAATCAAGGATAAACTTGTGATCTTCATAAAAGGAGAGTCGGTTATAGGGAGATAAAAACATAAGGCTTCCATAAGAAATGCACCTGATTTTGCAGTCGTGCAAGTAAAGCGGCCTATAGTACTTCGGAAAAAGAAAAGCTGATGCTGAACAACATACAAATCAAAATGAAGGGGCGCAGTGAAATTCTGTAAGACTCATTTGTTTTTTGCGTATCACAATACAATTCAAAGGGAACATAAAGATTATAGGCTTTTTAGAAAACCAGGAGGAACAGACATGAAAATCGGATTAATCGGCTTAGGGAAAATGGGCATAAACATAGGAAAGCAATTCATTGATCGCAATCATCAAGCGGTCGGGTTTGATGTAAATCAAGCGGCTGTTGATGAACTGAAAGCATATGGGGCTAAGGGGACAACGAATCTAAAAGAGTTGGTTTCTTCATTAGACACGCCGCGTATACTATGGGTTATGGTGCCGCATGGCGTTGTCGATGCTGTTTTGCGTGATGTGACACCTTTATTAAACAAAGGCGATATTGTCATTGAAGCCGGAAACTCTCATTATAAAGAATCGATTCGCCGCTACAATCAAATGAAAGAAGCGGGTATCCATTATCTTGATGCCGGAACGTCGGGCGGAATGGAAGGCGCGCGCCATGGAGCCTGTTTTATGGTGGGAGGTGATCCCGAAGCATGGGAGATTGTAGAGCCGCTGTTTCAGGATACTGCCGTCGAAAACGGATATCTATATGCGGGTGAGCCGGGAAGCGGACATTTCTTGAAGATGATCCATAATGGCATTGAGTACGGAATAATGGCGGCGATCGGTGAAGGATTCGAAGTACTTGAAAACAGCCAATTTGATTTTGACTACGAAAAAGTTGCGAGAGTGTGGAATCATGGCTCTGTCATTCGTTCTTGGCTTATGGGGCTGACTGAGCGAGCATTCTCTAAAGATGCAAAGCTGGATCAGATCAAAGGCATTATGCATTCCTCAGGTGAAGGGAAATGGACAGTGGAAACAGCGCTTGAACTGCAGACGGCAACTCCGGTGATCGCCATGTCGCTGCTGATGAGATACCGTTCTTTAACAAACGATACGTTTACAGGAAAGGTTGTGGCTGCACTTCGGAATGAATTCGGTGGCCATGCAACAGAAAAAAAATAAGGGGGCAAACAGGCCTCCTTATTTTTTTTGTGCCTTCAGCAGATGAGGGAACTTTTTATAAATGATCAGCATCATGATCAGAATGTAGGCTCCGTAAATACTGAAGGACAGTAATTTATTGCTGGTAAAATTAGCACCAGCAATGGTGACAACGATAATATTCGGGATTTTTCCTATTAAAGACGCGAAGAAAAAAACATGCCAGCGAACCTGACTCAGTCCACATATCACGTTCATGACAAGAGAAGGAATGACCGGAATAAGTCTTCCTAGTAAAACAGCGGCAAAAGCATTTTTGTGGAAGAGAGCCTCGTAGCTTTGGATGGCAGGATAGGCCTGAACTTTTTTTCTGGCCCAATCTCTAAAGCTGTACCTGGCGAGAAAAAACAGCATCATTGTACCAAGCATTGAGCCGGTTAATGTAATCCAAATCCCATTGGCCATTCCGAACACAGCGCCATTTAAAGCGGCAACCAAAGCAAACGGCACAATTGGGAAAAAAACATCGGCAGCAATCAGCAGCATACTGAATAAAACAGAAAACAGCCCTCCTGCTTTGATCGCATCAAGCCAAGCTTCTTTCTGAAAAAAAACGACTGCAATGATCGTAAACACCACGATGATACCTAGAATCTTTTTGAACATGTCTATGGTCACTCCCAACTAAGATGATGTCAGGAGCCAAAACCTCCGTCATCTAGGGTTAGTATAACTGGTGTCATTTCAACGGTTCAACTGAAAATCATGTTTGGGAACACAATTCTTTTTTATCTTGTAAAATAGGCTGTCCATCTCTCTGTTTGCTGCATTCTTTAATAGTAGGGAGGGATGTGAAATGGTAACGATAAAAAAGGATTTTATTCCGGCATCGAACGATAATCGTCCTGGCTATGCGATGACTCCTGCTTACATTACGGTGCATAATACGGCAAATACCGAAAAAGGCGCAGATGCGAAAATGCACGCCAATTATGTGAAAAATCCAAGCACATCTGTCAGCTGGCATTTTACAGTTGATGATTCAGTCATCTATCAGCATCTTCCGATAGATGAAAACGGCTGGCATGCGGGCGACGGCACAAATGGGACAGGGAACCGCAAATCGATCGGGATTGAAATCTGTGAAAATGCTGACGGCGATTTTGAAAAAGCAACAGCAAATGCCCAGTGGCTGATCCGAAAACTAATGAAGGAAAACAACATTCCGCTGAAACATGTCGTTCCCCACAAAAAATGGTCCGGAAAAGAATGTCCGCGCAAACTCTTGGATCACTGGAGCTCTTTTATAAACGGAATTTCTTCCTCCGATACACCTCCAAAAGAGTCATCTCCAACATATCCGCTGCCGTCAGGGATTATCAAACTCACTTCGCCTTACCGAAAGGGCACGAAAGTCCTGCAGCTGCAAAAGGCTTTAACCGCGCTTCATTTTTATCCTGATAAGGGTGCCAAAAATAATGGGATAGATGGGGTTTACGGACCAAAAACAGCGAATGCCGTCAAGCGTTTTCAGCTCATGAACGGATTAACTGCAGACGGTATCTATGGACCAAAAACTAAGGCCAAGCTTAAATCGAAGTTAAAGTGAATGCTGAATTCAAGGGATAACCTGTTTCCAGTGTGGATTCAGGTTATTTTCTTTCCTATTCATTGCGTGTTTTTTCAATTGAGAAGAAGGGAATTTGAAAAGAATCACCTGATATGTCGCAGTGAAAGAATGATTTTCATTGAGGGGGACACGTTAACTATAGAAAAAGCAGTGTAACGAAAAACTCTTCGTTGAATCAAGGGAAACAGAGGTATAACATTAAGGTGAGGCTTTTGGGGGTGTAAAGATGAAGCATTTTTTCATTCTTTTCCTGTTGCTGTTCGTTACAGCAGGATGCGAGGGAAGGGGATATGAAGACGTTGTAGCATTTGGTGACAGTAATACGCGAGGCTCTAATTGGGATTATCGCGATTATCCAAAAGCACAGCAGTGGGTCAATATATTAAAAACGGCTGAACGCGGAAAGCTTGATATACTCAATGCGGGAATTGGCGGGCAGACGACAGAGGATGCCCGTCTGCGGTTTCAGACAGATGTGCTGGATCAAAAACCGAAGTATTTGTTTATTATGTTCGGCACAAATGACGCCGCGATATTGACTGAGGGGAAACCGAGAGTGTCGAAGCAGCGTTTTAGAGAAAATCTGGTTTATTTTATTAAAGAAAGCAGAGAACACGAGATCAAGCCAATCCTAATGACATGTATCCCAATTATTGAAGGAAACGGGAAGCATCATCTGTTTTACTATTCGAGATATAAAGCAGCTGCTTTTGAACCGAAAGGCGGGGCGAGGAAATGGCACAACTCATACAACGATATTACAAGAGATGTGTCGAAGCGCCTGGATGTCCCTCTTGTAGACAACTGGAAGCATTTTATAGAAGCAGACGGCGGAGAAGCAACTGATGAAGCGCTTATCCAATCCGGTCTGATAGATCCTTCAGGCAATCATATGACACCTAAAGGGGCAAGGATTGTATATGAAGGAATACAAGATGGGCAGGTTTTGAAGTACTGAGCCGGACAACGGCCTAAGCCGTTTTATTTCTCCTACATAGGCTGTTATAAACCTTATTTAAGGAGGCGCTTCACATGTATGGCGCAGGCAGAGCATATGGATACGCTTTTATTGTTGTTTTAGTTGTTGTTCTCCTAGTTGTGGGCGGCATATATTGGTTAGCGTAGGAACCGGCCCTTTAAAACACCTCTTTTAGGGGTGTTTTTTGCTGAAAACAGTAGTAAAGCCCGTAACTGAAGTGATATAATATCAGTCATCTGAGTAAAAAAAGGAAATACGCCCGGAAAAAATAGACAAATTCCTATTAAGAAGATACGGAAATAATATGTCCGAGCGATCTTCTTTTTATTTCGTTTTCAATTAACTCGATAAAGTCACGGTTTAAATTCATTTCGGTGGCTTTGAAATAAGATTCTATTAGTAATTCATCAGACAGTTTTCTCATGCTAGGAACCCAATTAATGGGAGAGACACCTCCTTAAAAGTTGGAATCATTCATGATTTTAACGCATATATTGATAAGTTGCGTTCATCTGTGGCTGAAGTTATCTTTAATCTACCATGAATTGCATATAAGAACAATCGTTCTGTTATCCACACCAGAAAGTGGATAACTTGTGAGTATCGTGTTTATAATTTGTCTAAAGAGTGATGTAATAAGAGTGGATAGTGTGTGTAATTTTATCCACACCTGGTGAAGAAACCCAATTTTTGTCGAAATTTTTTTGCTCAGTTTTTCTTTAGGCGCAAGTTCGATTTTTTTCGACAATCATTTTGAGAGAAAGAAAAGGGAAGGGTGCGGGTTTTGTTAAAAAAGTTTTTTTTACCTGACGAGTTTGTAAAAAATATTTTTCATATTACACCTGAGAAATTAAAAGAACGAAATGTAAAAGGAATTATTACCGACCTGGATAATACGCTTGTTGAGTGGGACAGACCAAACGCGACGCCGCGTTTGATCGAGTGGTTTGAAGAAATGAAGGAGCACGGCATTAAAGTGACGATTGTCTCTAATAATAATGAGAGAAGAGTAAAACTTTTCTCAGAACCGCTTGGAATCCCATTCATCTACAAAGCAAGAAAACCGATGGGCAAAGCCTTTAACAGAGCGGTGCGCAATATGGAGCTAAAAAAAGAGGACTGCGTTGTCATAGGAGACCAGCTGCTGACCGATGTACTCGGAGGAAACCGAAACGGCTACCATACAATTTTGGTCGTGCCTGTCGCTTCCTCTGATGGATTCATTACGCGCTTTAACCGCCAGGTCGAACGCAGAATACTGAGTGCTCTCAAACGAAAAGGGCACATTCAGTGGGAGGAGTAAGAAATGGAAAAGGTTGTTTGTATCGGCTGCGGAGTTACAATCCAAACCGAGGACAAAACAGGTCTGGGATACGCGCCGCCTGCATCGCTTACGAAAGAGAATGTGATTTGCCAGCGCTGCTTCAGACTGAAAAACTATAATGAAATACAAGATGTTTCCTTAACAGATGATGATTTCTTAAATATTCTTCATGGTATTGGGGAAACGGATTCTCTCGTTGTTAAAATTGTTGATATTTTTGATTTTAACGGCAGCTGGATCAATGGGCTGCAACGCTTGGTGGGAGGAAACCCTATCTTATTGGTTGGAAATAAAGCGGATATTTTGCCTAAGTCTTTGAAAAGAGAGCGTCTGATCCAGTGGATGAAGCGTGAAGCGAAAGAGCTTGGCTTAAAACCGGTTGACGTGTTTTTGGTCAGTGCGGGACGCGGCCAGGGGATCAGAGAAGTGATTGATGCGATTGAGCATTATCGCAACGGAAAAGACGTCTATGTTGTTGGATGTACCAATGTAGGGAAGTCAACCTTTATTAACCGGGTTATTAAAGAAGTGTCAGGTGAAGAAGATATTATTACGACATCCCAATTTCCTGGCACAACTCTTGATGCAATTGAAATCCCGCTGGACGACGGCTCAGCGCTTTATGATACACCGGGAATTATCAACCATCATCAAATGGCGCACTATGTCAATAAAAAGGATCTTAAAATCCTATCTCCTAAAAAGGAGCTGAAACCTCGCACATTTCAGCTTAACGATCAGCAAACACTGTATTTTGGCGGGCTTGCAAGGTTCGATTATGTGTCCGGAGAAAGGGCTCCTTTTATTTGCTATATGCCGAATGAGCTGATGATTCATAGGACAAAACTGGAAAATGCAGACGCGCTTTATGAAAAGCATGCAGGGGAATTGCTCACACCTCCGGGAAAAGATGAAATGGATGAGTTTCCGGAATTGGTCGCCCATACGTTTACGATAAAAGACAAAAAGACAGATATCGTTTTCTCAGGGTTAGGCTGGGTAACAGTGCATGACGCCGATAAAAAAGTAACTGCTTACGCGCCTAAAGGCGTTCACGTATTTGTTCGGCGCTCATTAATTTAATGAAAAGGGGAGAGGAGTATGAAAAAGCTGTACGGAGTTATCGGAAATCCGATTGGCCATTCCATGTCACCTGATATTCATAACGCATCATTGAAAGATCTCGGTCTAGACGGACATTACCATGCTTTCAAGGTAGAAGAGGATGATCTGGAAGATGCGGTAAAAGGAATAAAAGCACTTGGCGTACAAGGAATCAATGTGACTGTTCCGCATAAGGTTTCCATTATGGATTACCTGGATCATATTGATGATAGTGCAAAAGTGATCGGTGCCGTAAATACGGTCAGAAGAGAGGGAGACAAGCTTGTTGGATACAATACCGACGGGGAAGGCTTTGTGAAGTCATTGATGAAGGTATTGGATAAGCCCATCTCTGAACTGTCATTCTTAATGATCGGCGCGGGCGGAGCGGCAAGAGCCATTTTCACAACAATTGCCCGCAATGTTCCGATAAAGTTTGACATTTGCAACCGGACGTTGGAAAAAGCAAAGCAGCTTACAGAATCCACTCCCTCGTTTCACAATAAAGAAGTGTTAAGCATAAAAGAAGCAGAAGCAAGGCTTGAGCAGTATGATGTTATTATCCATACAACGTCTGTGGGCATGTATCCGAACGTGAACGATGTGCCGATTTCATTACAGCGTGCCGCAAGCAGTGCCGTCGTATGTGATATCGTGTATAATCCAATTCAGACGGCTCTTTTAAAAGAAGCAAACCAAAAAGGCCTGAAAACACTCGATGGAGTGGGCATGTTTGTTGAACAAGCAGCATTGTCTTTCCAACTGTGGACTGGACAAGAGCCTGATATTGAAAAAATGAGATCAATTGTCATAGGAAAATTAGGAGGAACAGAATGTTAACAGGTAAACAAAAACGTTTTTTGCGCTCAAAAGCGCATCATTTAACGCCGATTTTTCAAGTAGGTAAAGGCGGAGTAAACGACAACATGATTAAGCAAATTGCTGAGGCGCTTGAAGCGAGAGAGCTGATTAAAGTCAGTGTTCTTCAGAATTGCGAAGAGGATAAAAACGATGTAGCGGAAGCCCTAGTAAAAGGAAGCCGCTCTCAATTGGTGCAGACAATCGGCAATACGATTGTGTTATATAAGGAATCAAAGGAAAATAAACAAATCGAGCTTCCTTAAAGGTGGTTGAAATGAAGAAAATCGGAATTTTCGGAGGCACGTTTGATCCTCCGCATAACGGTCACCTCTTAATGGCCAATGAGGTGCTGTATCAAGCGGGGCTTGATGAAATTTGGTTTATGCCCAATCAAATTCCGCCGCATAAACAGGACGAAAACTATACGGACAGCTTTCATCGCGTGGAAATGCTGAAGCTTGCGATTCAGTCTAATCCGTCCTTTAAGTTGGAACTCGCTGAAATGGAAAGAGAAGGGCCTTCATATACCTTTGATACCGTTTCTTTACTGAAGCAGCGTTATCCGAATGATCAGTTGTTTTTTATTATCGGTGCCGATATGATTGAATATTTGCCGAAATGGTATAAGCTGGCCGAGCTGCTGAACCTCATTCAATTTATTGGAGTAAAGCGCCCCGGTTTTCATGTTGAAACCCCTTATCCGCTTCTCTTTGCAGACGTTCCGGAATTTGAGGTATCATCAACTATGATAAGAGAACGGTTTAAAAGCAAGAAGCCCACTGACTACTTAATCCCTGACAAAGTGAAGAAGTATGTAGAGGAGAATGGTTTATATGAATCGTGAGGAGGCACTTGCATGCGTTAAGCAGCAATTGACCGAACACCGATATACCCACACTATTGGCGTGATGAACACGGCGATCGAACTTGCGGAGCGTTTTGGAGCCGACCCTAAAAAAGCGGAAACAGCAGCTATCTTTCATGATTACGCCAAATTCCGCCCGAAAGAAGAAATGAAACAAATTATTGCGCGAGAAAAAATGCCTTCACATTTATTGGATCATAATCCGGAGCTATGGCACGCTCCGGTCGGCGCTTATTTGGTCCAAAGAGAAGCTGGAGTTCAAGATGAAGACATTCTTGACGCCATCAGGTATCATACCTCTGGGCGGCCTGGCATGACACTTTTAGAAAAAGTCATTTACGTTGCCGATTACATTGAGCCCAACCGAGCATTTCCCGGTGTCGATGAGGTACGTAAACTTGCTGAGACAGATTTAAATCAAGCGCTGATTCAATCCATCAAAAATACAATGATGTTTCTTATGAAAAAAAATCAACCGGTTTTTCCAGACACATTTTCAACGTATAACTGGCTTGTGTCTGGCAACTGAACAGGAGGAATTTGTGAATGAACCAAAAGTCCATTTTAAAGATCGCAGCTGCGGCTTGCGATGATAAACGGGCAGAGGATATTTTAGCACTGGATATGGAAGGCATTTCTCTGGTTGCTGATTATTTTCTGATCTGCCACGGGAATTCAGATAAACAGGTGCAAGCGATTGCCCGTGAAATCAAAGATCAAGCTGAAGAAAACGGCATTCAAGTCAAAAAGATGGAAGGCTTCGATGAAGCAAGATGGGTGCTCGTTGATCTTGGTGATGTGATTGTCCATGTCTTCCACAAGGACGAAAGAAGCTACTACAACCTTGAAAAGCTGTGGGGGGACGCTCCGCTCGCAGATCTTGAGCTTGGATTGAACCAATGATTTACCAAGGCTTTGCAAGCGTGTATGACGAGTTAATGTCACACGCACCTTACGATCAATGGACAAAGTGGATTGAAACATCTCTCCCGGAAAAAGGCCGTATCCTCGATCTTGCATGCGGCACGGGAGAAATCTCAATCCGGCTTGCCGACAAAGGCTTCGAGGTCACGGGGATCGACCTCAGTGAGGAAATGCTTTCCTACGCCCAGCAAAAGGTCTCTAGTAACCAGCCTATTCTTTTTCTTCAGCAGGATATGAGAGAGATTACCGGCTTTGATGGCCAGTTTGACGCTGTTGCGATATGCTGTGACTCATTAAATTATTTAAAATCGAAAAATGATGTGATCGAAACCTTTAAAAGTGTATTTCGAGTGCTGAAGCCTGGAGGCATTTTGTTGTTTGATGTTCACTCATCTTATAAAATGGCCGAAGTCTTTCCGGATAGCACATTTGCTGACCAAGATGAAGATATCAGCTATATTTGGCAGAGCTTTGCCGGGAGTGAAGAGCTTTCTGTCATTCATGACATGTCTTTTTTTGTGTGGAACGGAGAGGCGTATGACCGCTTTGATGAGATGCACGAGCAAAGAACGTACCCGGTGGATGAATACGAAGAAATGCTGAAGAGCTGCGGCTTTCAGCTTCATCGCGTGACAGCTGATTTTACGGATTCAGAGCCGACAGCACAATCAGAACGCCTATTTTTCAAGGCGCAGAAATCAAAAACCATCGTTTCCTAAGACGATGGTTTTTTAAAATGCTTTTTTATGTTTTTGCAGTACAGACAAACGTATGACACACTCGTCTACACATGAAACTGCTTCTTCACTGCGGATATATCCTCTTCGTATTTCAAATGAGTATTTTGAAATACCCGGTGAAACATATCCTGCACACCGCTTTCCAGCGCTTTAATGCCTTCTCCTGTCACACCGCCTTTAACGCAAACCTTTTCCTGTAATGCTGGCAGGCTATACAATTCGGTTTCTAACAGTTTTCCCATTCCGACAAGCATTTCCTTACACATTAGAATAGCGTCCTGTTTGGACACTGACGTTTCCGAAACGGCTGCATCTATAAACCGCTGAATCAGATAGCTCATAAAAGCGGGGCCGCAGCTTACGATATCTGATGCCACTCTCGTGATGTCACTGTCAATTTGCAGCGGATGAGAGATATGCTTCATCAGCTCATTGATTTTCGCTTTTGCAGCTTCTCCGCAGCTTGTGCCGAAAGTGACGAGAGACACGCCCGCCAGCGCCCTGTTCGTAATACTTGGGATCACTCGCGCCACTTGACACGGCACATACTGTTCGAGCTGTTCGGTTTGAACTGGGCTTGTAATTGAAATGAGAATATGATCCTTTCTTAAATAAGGTAACGCTCTTGCGAGTAAAGGGTATATATCCAACGGCTTAACACAAATAAAAATCATCTCGTTTTCAGAAACAAGCCTTTCCAGACTTTCTGTTACGTTTATGCTGTTGTAGCGGTTTTTTATGTGCAACGCTTTTTCAATTGTGCGGTTTGTGATTGTTATGTTTGAGGGATCGGCTGCTTTTGATTCAATAAATGATTCTATAAGGATCGTACCCATATTTCCTGTGCCGATAAAGCCTATCTTCAATGGTTTCCCCTCCTTTTAGCTATTATCCTCTAAACCATATGTGTTATGAAAATAAAATATGACGAAAGCGAGGAACATGCACAATGAATTGGTTGAATCAGCATAAGAAAGCAATTGTTTTAGCTGCTTCTGCGGCTGTTTTCATAGCGGTTATTGTCTTCCTGGCCAGCGGAAAAAACAAAGAGCCGGTGAAGCACGCTGTATCAACTGAGACAGAAAATACGGAGGTAAAGCAGGAAGAAGTCAAAGACGAGTCAAACGAAACAATTGTGATTGACATCAAAGGTGCTGTTCAGCATCCTGGCGTTTATGAAATGCGAACAGGGGATAGAGTGTCTCAGGCAATTGAGAAAGCAGGCGGAACCAGTGAACAAGCAGACGAAATGCAAGTGAATTTGGCGGAGCTGCTGCAGGACGGGATAGTAGTGTACATCCCGAAAAGGGGGGAGGAGTCAGCGGTGCAGCAAGCAGCCGGAGGCGCTATCCAGAGCGATGGAGGGAAGGGGGCGCTGGTAAATATCAATACAGCAACCTTAGAGGAATTACAAGGCATCTCAGGGGTGGGGCCATCCAAAGCTGAAGCTATTATTGCATACCGGGAAGAAAACGGGCGTTTCCAGACAATTGAAGATATCACGAAGGTTTCAGGAATCGGTGAAAAGTCGTTTGAGAAAATAAAGTCCTCCATTACAGTAAAGTGATTTGACGGTCATGCATAATGATAGGTAAACTAAAGGTCAGGCAACACACAATTTGGAGGGAACAACGTGGAACGAATTTCATGGAATCAATACTTTATGGCTCAAAGCCATTTACTGGCGCTGCGCAGCACCTGCCCTAGATTGTCTGTCGGCGCTACTATAGTCAGAGACAAACGCATGATTGCAGGAGGCTATAACGGGTCAATCGCTGGCGGCGTGCATTGTGCAGATGAAGGATGCCTTATGATAGATGATCATTGCGCAAGAACGATTCACGCTGAAATGAATGCAATTCTTCAATGCTCTAAGTTCGGGGTGCCGACTGATGGAGCAGAGATCTATGTGACGCATTATCCGTGCATTCAATGCTGTAAATCTATCATACAGGCTGGTATCAAAACGGTTTATTATGCTGAGGATTACAAAACAAATCCTTATGCACAGGAATTATTTGAACAGGCGGATGTAACTGTTGAACAGGTTGAACTCGATGAAATGATCGTCGATCTGAAAAACAGGGAAAAGCTTTCATTTGTAGCTGGTCTTTTAGAGAAACTGGCGGATGCTGGTCTGGCAGAGGAAGATTTGAAAAAGATACATGAACAGGCGAATACACTTTTCACGAGCTATGTGTGATTAATGCGTAATTCGCGTTTGTTATTGCCTTTGGCGGCAGCTTCGGCGACAGCTGGAATTACTGCCGCCGTTTATATCTCCGCTGTTTTTCTTTTCTTCCTCTTTTTCCTCATCATTTTAATCAAAACGAGACACGCTTTTCTCATTTTTGTTTGTTTCTTCTCTTTTATGTTATTTTTTGCACTTCATGCAGTCACAGATTCCCAGAATGTCTCTTTATATCAGCGGGGCACCTATCAAGTCAAGGCAGTGATTGACAGTATTCCTAAAATTGATGGTGACCGTATGTCTATGGTAGTTAAGACGCCTGATAGTGAAAAATGGGCCGCATCGTATCGCATTCAGTCTGCTGCTGAAAAGGATCGGCTGTCATATGTAGAACCGGGAATGGCATGTGAATTAACTGGTTCATTGGAAGAACCAAAACATTCAACTGTGCCGGGTACATTTGATTATAACGAATATCTTTACCGACAGCATATTCACTGGAACTATTCTGTCACATCGTTCCAAAATTGCAGCGAACCTGCAAATGTCAGGCATAAGCTGCTCAGTTTGAGAAAATACATCGTATCATTCACAAACGGTCTGCTGCCCCCTGATTCGGCAGGAATCGTACAAGCACTTACAGTCGGTGACAGATTTTATGTGGAGGACGAAGTGCTTAACGCGTATCAAAAGCTCGGTGTCGTCCATCTCTTGGCGATTTCAGGACTTCACGTCGGCATTTTGACAGCTGGCTTGTTTTATATCATGATCCGTATTGGTATAACAAGAGAAAAGGCGTCAATCCTGTTGCTGTTATTTCTGCCGCTATATGTGATATTGACTGGTGCTGCTCCTTCAGTGCTTCGCGCAGCGCTGATGTCAGGCATTTACTTAACTGGAAGTCTAGTGAAATGGCGTGTAGATTCAGTCGCTGCAATCTGCCTTTCATACATCGTCCTCTTGCTCTTCAATCCTTACCATCTCTTCGAAGTGGGTTTTCAGCTGTCATTCGCCGTCAGTTTTTCTTTGATACTTTCCTCTTCTATTTTTCAGCAAGTCAAAACCTTCTTAGGTCAGCTGGCAATGGTATCGATGATCGCTCAGCTGGGCTCACTTCCTGTTCTCCTGTATCATTTCCAGCAGTTTTCTATGATCAGTATGCCGATGAACATCGTGCTTGTTCCTTTTTATACGTTCTATGTTTTGCCGGGGGCTATTGCAGGTGTTTTTCTATTAAGCCTTTCAGCATCGGCCGGTCAATTGTTCTTCCGCTGTTTTGATTTCTTGATGAGCTGGACCAACAAGCTGATTACAAAAATTGCAGAGATTGATGTATTCACGATCATCATTGCACGTCCCGCACCTGCTCTGCTCTTTTTGTTCACGGCCACAATCATTCTATTGCTTATGGTGATTGAAAAACGCTCCGTTTCGCAGTTGATGGCAACTGGCGGTATGTGCTGCGCTGTGCTCTGTCTTCTCTTTATTTTTCCTCGTCTAAGTTCTGAAGGAGAGGTCGATATGATTGATATTGGGCAGGGTGACAGCATGTTTGTAGGTGCTCCCCATCAGCGTGGCCATGTCTTAATTGATACTGGTGGCACTTTGTCTTACTCGTCAGAGCCTTGGCGGGAAAAACAGCATCCTTTTTCACTGGGAGAAAAGGTGCTGATTCCGTTTTTAACTGCCAAAGGAATCAAACAGCTTGATGCCTTAATTTTAACGCACGCTGATCAAGATCATATCGGAGAGGCAGAGACTCTGTTGAAGCATCATAAAGTGAAGCGCCTCTTGATTCCGAAAGGGTTCGTCTCAGAACCTAAAGACGAAAAAGTGCTGCAGGCAGCCAGAGAGGAGGGAGTGCCAATTGAAGAGGTGAAGCGAGGGGATGTATTGCAAATAAAGGATTTGCAGTTCCATGTACTGTCACCGGAAACACCTGATCCGGCAAGCAAAAATAATTCTTCTCTCGTTCTGTGGATGAGAACGGGCAGTATGAGCTGGGTATTGACGGGTGATCTGGAGAAAGAAGGGGAACAGGAGGTAATGAACGTGTTTCCGAATATAAAAGCAGACGTTTTAAAGGTGGGGCACCATGGAAGCAAAGGCTCTACCGGTGAAGAATTCATCAAACAGCTTCAGCCGAAAACGGCCATTATCTCGGCCGGGGAAAACAATCGGTACCATCATCCCCATCAAGAAGTTCTTCAAATATTACAGAGACATTCCATCCGCGTGCTCCGCACCGATCAAAACGGAACGATCCAATATAGATATAAAAACAGAGTTGGAACCTTTTCTGTCTATTCCCCATATGATACATCAGATATAACAGAGACGAACTAAAAAAAGACTGCCGAGAAATCAGCAGCCCGGGCAGTCGCTGTTATGAACCAACCAGGTGAATAACCGTTGCCATAACAAACAAGAAGGCGAAAAATCCGAAGGACACAACAAAACCAACAGCTGAATCTACAGCATCATTTCGTTTGCTTTGAACGTTTTTTTCAAAATCATTCAACTTTATCCCTCCTGACTGATTTAAGTATAATGGAATCGTTTTGAAAAATCTAGAAGCTAAGGTAACGTTTTCTGTTCTGGTGATTATCGCCTTTTTACAAGCTGTCCCGGGGGCTTGCAAACTGGCGTTTAATATAAATGGGGAAGCAGCAGTCAGGCTTCCTCTTTACTATTTAGCAAACTCAATTTAGGATAGAAGGGGATGACGAAAGAGAGGAAGTCGTACAACAATGGTATTTGATGTGTGGAAAAGCCTGAAAAAAGGAGATGTCCATCCGGTTTATTGTTTATACGGAAAAGAGACGTATCTGCTGCAAGAAACCGTCAGCAGGATCAGACAGACAGTTATTGATCAGGAGACAAAGGATTTCAATCTATCCGTTTTTGATCTGGAAGAGGACCCGCTGGATCAAGCAATTGCAGATGCTGAAACGTTTCCGTTTATGGGGGAGCGGCGTCTTGTTATTGTGAAAAATCCCTATTTTTTAACAGGTGAAAAGAAAAAAGAAAAAATTGAGCACAACGTCAGTGCGCTTGAAACATATATACAATCACCTGCGCCATACACGGTCTTTGTCCTTCTTGCCCCGTATGAAAAGCTGGATGAGCGGAAAAAATTGACGAAAGCGTTAAAGAAGCACGCGTTTATGGTGGAGGCGAAGGAATTAAACGCAAAGGAGACGACAGATTTTACTGTCAACCTTGCAAAAACAGAGCAGAAAACAATCGGCACGGAAGCCGCCGAGCATTTGGTTCTGCTTGTGAATGGACATCTGTCATCGATTTTTCAGGAGATTCAAAAGCTCTGCACGTTTATTGGAGATCGTGAAGAAATTACGTTGGATGATGTGAAAATGCTTGTTGCGAGAAGCCTTGAACAAAATATTTTCGAGCTGATTAATAAAATCGTCAACCGGAAACGAACGGAGAGTCTGCAAATTTTTTATGATTTGCTCAAACAAAATGAAGAACCTATCAAAATTATGGCGCTTATTTCGAACCAGTTCCGGCTGATTCTGCAGACAAAGTACTTCGCGGAACAAGGATACGGGCAAAAGCAAATCGCTTCTAATTTAAAAGTTCATCCATTTCGGGTTAAGCTGGCGATGGATCAAGCAAGGCTTTTTTCAGAGGCCGAGCTCCGGTCAATTATTGAACAGCTTGCCGTCATGGACTATGAGATGAAAACAGGGAAAAAGGACAAGCAGCTTCTGCTCGAACTGTTCCTTTTGCAGCTGTTAAAAAGAAATGAAAAAAACGATCCTCATTATTGAGGATCGTTTTTATATTATGCAGAAAGTCCGTTCACTTTTTTCGCTAGTCTTGATTTGTATCGAGCTGCGGTATTTTTGTGTACAAGACCTGTTTTCACTGCTTTATCAATACGTTTAGCTGCTTCAGTAAGAGCAGTTTTCGCTTTGTCAGCTTCGTTGTTGGCAACAGAAGCTTCAACTTGTTTGATTGCAGTACGCATAGCAGATTTGATTGTCGCGTTATGAACGCGGCGTTCGTTGTTTGTTTTTGTACGTTTAATCGCTGATTTAATGTTTGGCATGTGTTTCACCTCCTAAGATACAACCTGTAGCACAGTGTCTTAAGGTTAAATCTTCTTCACAATAGAACAAATTGTATTCTATCAAACACATCTTTAGATTGCAATATAAATGTAAAGTATTTTTCATTGAAGGATCTCTTTTTCGCATGATTCATTCAGCAAATGGCAACAATATAGGTACTTAATTTGAAGGAGGCCCCCTGATGAAAAAGAGTGAGCTGGATGTTAATCAGTATTTGATACGTACCGATTTAGCAGTTGAAACGAAGGAAGCGATGGCCAATCAGCAGGCTGTGCCGACAAAAGAAATTAAAGGTTTTATTGAAAAAGAACGGGATCGCGGCGGAATTAAAATCCGCACTGTTGATATTACAAAGGAAGGCGCGGAGCTCTCGGGAAAAAAAGAAGGACGCTATTTAACACTTGAGGCGCAAGGCATCAGAGAGAATGATTCGGAAATGCAAGAAAAGGTCTCTGCTGTCTTTGCGGAGGAATTCTCAGCCTTTCTTGAAAGCCTTAATATCTCAAAAGATGCGAGCTGTTTGATCGTCGGGCTCGGTAACTGGAACGTGACACCTGATGCGCTGGGACCGATGGCTGTAGAAAATCTATTGGTAACAAGGCACTTGTTTAAGCTTCAGCCGGAAAACGTGCAGGATGGCTACAGGCCTGTCAGTGCATTTGCCCCTGGTGTGATGGGGATAACGGGAATCGAAACAAGCGACATTATTAAAGGTGTGATTGAGCAATCGAAGCCTGATTTTGTCATTGCGATTGATGCATTGGCGGCGCGGGCGGTGGAAAGGGTCAACACAACCATTCAAATATCGGATACAGGCATTCACCCGGGATCAGGGGTGGGGAATAAAAGAAAAGATTTAAGCAAAGATACGCTTGGCGTACCGGTGATTGCCATCGGAGTTCCGACGGTCGTTGACGCTGTGACGATTGCCAGCGATACGGTGGACTACATATTAAAACATTTTGGCAGAGAAATGAAGGATAACAGGCCGTCAAGATCGCTTGTTCCGGCTGGCATGACGTTTGGGAAAAAGAAAGTGCTCACTGAAGAAGATCTTCCTGATCAAAAGCAGCGTCAATCGTTCCTCGGCATTGTCGGAACCCTTCAAGAAGATGAAAAACGACAGCTCATTCATGAGGTGCTTTCGCCTTTAGGCCACAACTTAATGGTTACGCCGAAGGAAGTTGATTCTTTTATCGACGATATGGCAAATGTTCTGGCGAATGGGTTAAACACAGCGCTACACGAAAAAGTGTCACAAGAAAACAAAGGCTCCTACAATCACTAAACAGTTCTACTTCCTCTAGCTTGTTCATAGAGTAATTACTAGACAAGCGCTGGAGGGATTTAATGAGAAATAAACGCAGAAACAGACAAATTGTTGTTGCGGTAAATGGCGGGAAAGCGGTAAAAGCCATCTTTCTATTTATCGCAAGCCTTATCGTGATTTTTGTTCTATCCGGTGTGCTGACGTCTCTCCGGCCGGAACTCAGGCCGTCGTCTGACTCTTTTTACGGGATTGCTGAAGAATTGCCGGGTGACGTGTTTGCACACTTGCTGCGGATGGAAAACCATTATTTCGCTTCTGATCTTTCTCAAACCGACAGCTCATTTCATCTTTCGCGTCTTTCTTTGAAGCTGGCGACAAGCATTAACCTCGAAGATCCGCGGAGCTTTCTCGGCCGGGAGCTGCCGGGGTTTGCACAATTTGATACCGAGATTCTGTTAGCTGGACAAGGCACGGACTATACGAATATGCCTGCGGAATCTCCGCCGCCGTCTAAGGTAATGGAGGAAGAAAGAGAAGCGAATTTGGCAGAGATTGAAAAACAGCAAACACAATCAGACAATGCACAAAAGGATCCGCCGAAACAAACAACCGGTGATAAAAAAGTTGTCTTTATCTATCACACGCACAATACAGAATCATATCTCCCTCTATTAAAAGGCGAAACCGATCCTGATATGGCGCGCCATTCTAAAGCCAACGTCACCCTTGTAGGGGATATGTTCGGAAAAGCGCTTGAATCCCAAGGCATCGGAGCCACAGTGAACAAAACGGATATACAGGCAAAGCTGAACAAAAAAGGCTTAAACTATGCCAGATCCTATGATGAATCAAGGCCGGTCGTCAAAGATGCGCTCGCCTCGAACAAAAATCTGCAATATATCATTGACATCCACAGAGACTCACGGCGCAAAAAAGATACGACGGCAACGATTAAGGGAAAAAGCTATGCCCGGGTAGCCTTTGTCGTCGGCAAAAAAAGCAAAAACTTTGAAGAAAACTATAAAATTGCGAGCGAGCTTCATAAGCTGATGGAGAAAAAATACCCCGGACTCAGTACAGGTGTCTTTTCAAAAGGCTCGCCAGGCGATAATGGTGTTTACAACCAGGATTTAACCGACAGAGCGCTTTTGCTCGAATTTGGCGGAGTAGATAATAATCTCGAAGAGCTGCAGCGTGCGGCTGACGCAGCCGCAGACGTATTCAGCGAAATGTACTGGGATGCTGAAAAGGTCAACGCGGAGAGCGGCGAGACGAAAAAACAATAAGAAATAGGTGGTTGATTTGATTGCATACTTTGGGAAATGCTTGCTGCTAGTCACGATCATGTTTTTAGGCGTCCTGTTCGGCATGCAGCAGGCGAATAACGGGATGCTCAGTATGAAGGGCTATCATGACCCTTCACTTAAGGGAGCGTTTACGCTCACCGACGGAAAAAACAATGAAAAAGAAGCCTCGATCTTAGGAGAAACAGTCACAGCGAAAGATTTAGAAGAAAAACAAAAAGAGCTTGAAAAGGTGGAAACGTTCAATATGTTCTCTAAAGCCGGAAAAGCGCTTTCGGATACCGTAACCAACACTGCCCAGTCAATGTATGAATGGATACGGGATCTGAATCAATAGGTGCGTGAAAGAGAAAAGCAGCCCAGGTATAACAGGGAACTTTTCTCTTTCTTGTTTTACATTGAATCTTTACAATCCTATTGATATAATCTAAGCTAGTGTATTTTGCGTTTAATAGTAGGAGTGATAGATTGTGACAGATAAAGAAAAGCGTTTAGAGAGGCAGTCGAGAATACGGAACTTCTCTATTATTGCCCATATTGACCACGGAAAATCGACCTTAGCGGATCGTATTTTAGAAAAAACGTCGGCAATCACTCAACGAGAAATGAAAGAACAATTGCTCGATTCTATGGATCTTGAACGTGAACGGGGCATAACGATTAAGTTAAACTCTGTTCAGCTTAAATACAAAGCAAAAGACGGAGAGGAATACATTTTTCATCTGATTGATACGCCGGGACACGTCGACTTCACGTACGAAGTATCCCGAAGCCTAGCTGCCTGCGAAGGAGCGATTCTTGTCGTGGATGCAGCACAGGGGATTGAAGCGCAGACGCTCGCCAATGTCTACTTAGCGCTTGACAACGATCTTGAAATACTTCCAGTCATCAATAAAATCGATCTGCCGAGTGCCGAGCCGGAACGCGTGCGTCAAGAGGTAGAGGATGTCATCGGCCTTGACGCATCGGAAGCCGTGCTGGCTTCAGCAAAAGCCGGTATTGGGATTGAGGAGATTTTAGAACAGATCGTAGAAAAGGTGCCTGCTCCGACCGGAGACCCGGAGGCGCCGCTCAAAGCGCTGATCTTCGACTCACTTTATGACGCCTACCGCGGTGTCGTGGCGTATATCAGAGTCGTTGAAGGGACGGTAAAGCCGGGACAAAAAATCAAAATGATGGCAACCGGCAAAGAATTCGAAGTAACAGAAGTCGGCGTATTTACGCCGAAAGCGACTCCGACAAATGAACTGACGGTCGGTGATGTAGGCTTCCTGACTGCCTCAATCAAAAATGTCGGTGACACACGTGTCGGTGATACGATAACGAGCGCTGCCAATCCTGCAGACGAAGCTCTGCCGGGATACCGCAAGCTCAACCCGATGGTGTACTGCGGTTTGTATCCAATTGATACAGCGAAATATAATGATTTAAGAGAAGCCCTTGAAAAACTTGAGCTGAATGATTCCTCCCTTCAATATGAAGCGGAAACTTCACAAGCGCTTGGGTTCGGGTTCCGCTGCGGGTTTTTAGGCATGCTCCACATGGAGATCATTCAGGAGCGGATTGAGCGTGAGTTCAACATCGATCTGATTACGACAGCGCCAAGCGTTATCTACGACGTGTATATGACAGACGGCGAAAAGGTCGTTGTCGACAACCCGTCAAACATGCCGGATCCTCAAACGATCGAACGGATTGAGGAGCCGTACGTTAAAGCGACGATGATGGTGCCAAATGACTATGTCGGCGCTGTAATGGAGCTTTGCCAAGGCAAACGCGGCAATTTCATTGATATGCAGTATTTAGACGCAAACCGTGTCAGTATCATTTATGACATGCCGTTAGCAGAAATCGTATATGAGTTTTTTGACCAGCTGAAATCAAGCACAAAAGGCTATGCGTCCTTTGATTATGAATTGATCGGCTACAAACCGTCTAAGCTTGTGAAAATGGACATTATGCTTAACGGTGAAAAAATCGATGCTTTGTCCTTTATCGTGCATCGTGATTACGCATATGAACGCGGAAAAGTGATCGTTGAAAAACTGAAAGAGCTCATTCCGCGCCAGCAGTTTGAAGTTCCGGTACAAGCCGCAATCGGCCAGAAAATCGTGGCCCGCTCTACCATAAAAGCAATGCGTAAAAACGTATTGGCTAAATGTTACGGAGGGGACATCTCGCGTAAACGGAAACTTCTTGAAAAACAAAAAGAAGGAAAACGCCGAATGAAGCAGGTCGGCTCAGTTGAAGTGCCGCAAGAAGCATTCATGGCAGTTCTGAAAATGGACGACAGTCCGAAAAAACAATAGAAGCCGCCGCAGTCCTGTACTGCGGCTTCTTTCTGTAAAGAAGGTGAATTCGTTGAAATCAGCTTATATCCACATCCCGTTTTGTGAGCACATTTGCCACTACTGCGATTTCAATAAATATTTTATTCAAAGCCAGCCTGTTGACGAGTATTTAAACGCGCTCGAACAGGAAATGATAAATACAATAGCAAAAACAGGGCAGCCTGACCTTAAAACGATCTTCATCGGAGGAGGCACGCCAACATCTCTCTCTGTGGAACAGCTCAAAAAGCTGATGGACATGATCATCCGAGTGCTGAAGCCCTCAAGCGCCTTATCGGAATTTGCGGTTGAAGCGAATCCGGACGACTTGTCCGCAGAGAAATTAAAAGTATTAAAAGAAGCCGGCGTAAATCGCCTCAGCTTTGGTGTCCAAACGTTCGAAGACGATCTGTTAGAAAAAATCGGCCGGGTGCACAAACAAAAAGATGTATTTACTTCTTTTGAAAGGGCTCGGGAAATCGGTTTTGACAATATCAGTCTTGATTTAATGTTCGGGCTCCCGGGACAAACCCTTAAGCATCTGGATCATTCCTTAAACACTGCTTTATCGCTGGATGCCGAGCATTATTCCGTATACTCCCTCATTGTAGAGCCGAAAACGGTATTTTATAATTTGATGCAAAAAGGGCGGCTTCATCTTCCGCCGCAGGAGCAGGAAGCTGAAATGTATGAAATGGTGATGAGCCGCATGAAAGCTCATGGCATTCATCAATATGAAATCAGCAACTTTGCCAAGGCAGGTATGGAATCAGAGCACAATCTGACGTATTGGAGCAACGAAGAATATTTCGGCTTCGGAGCAGGGGCCCACGGATATATCGGCGGCACACGGACCGTGAACGTCGGGCCTGTTAAACATTACATTGACTTGATAGCCGAAAAAGGCTTTCCGTACAGAGATACACATGAAGTGACAACAGAAGAACAAATTGAAGAAGAAATGTTTTTAGGTTTGAGAAAAACAGCCGGTGTCAGCAAAAAACGATTCGCAGATAGATACGGTCGTTCTCTGGATGAACTTTTTCCAAGCGTATTAAAAGACCTCACTGAAAAAGGGCTGATTCACAATTCGGAGTCTGCTGTTTGTTTGACTCATCAGGGGAAATTATTAGGTAATGAAGTTTTTGGCGCTTTTTTGGGTGAGTTATAATTGACATTTTTCTTGTGGTTTGATACTTTTGTTATAGAATTAGCACTCGCTTATTGAGAGTGCTAACAGAGGTGATGATGATGTTAACAAATCGTCAGCTGCTGATCCTTCAGGTCATAATCAACGATTTTATTAAATCGGCACAGCCGGTAGGATCAAGAACTCTTTCGAAAAAAGATGAAATCACATTTAGCTCTGCAACAATAAGAAACGAGATGGCTGACTTGGAAGAATTGGGCTTCATTGAAAAAACCCATTCATCCTCAGGGCGTGTTCCGTCAGAAAAAGGGTACCGGTACTATGTTGACCATTTGCTGTCACCCGTCAAACTGACAAAAAGCGACCTGAACCAAATCCACTCGATCTTCAAAGAGAAAATTTTCGAGCTGGAGAAGACAGTTCAAAAATCAGCTCAAATTTTGTCCGATCTGACGAATTATACATCCATCGTACTCGGGCCGAAGCTGAGTGAGAATTACCTTAAACAGATTCAAATCATACCGATTCAGCCTGATATGGCGGTAGCAATTCTCGTTACCAATACGGGGCATGTGGAAAACAAAACGATTAATTTTCCAGCCAAAATGGATCTGTCTGATATTGAAAAACTGGTAAATATATTGAACGAGCGTTTAAGCGGCGTTCCAATGGATGAACTGAATGAGCGCATATTTAAGGAAGTCGTCATGTACTTAAGACAGCACATTAAGAACTATGACAATATACTTGACGCGCTTCGTTCAACCTTTCATTCCACAAATCACGTTGAAAAATTGTTTTTCGGCGGAAAAATCAATATGCTAAACCAGCCGGAGTTCCATGATATCACCAGAGTTCGGTCGCTGCTCTCATTAATCGAAAAAGAACAGGATGTTTTAAAGCTTGTTCAATCCCCGCACACGGGAATTTCGATTAAAATCGGGAAAGAAAATGATTATGAAGAAATGGAAAACTGCAGTCTGATTACGGCTTCTTATTCCGTTGATCAGAAGCAGATCGGCTCAATTGCGATCATCGGTCCGACACGCATGAATTATTCCAGGGTTGTCAGCCTGCTTCAGCATGTGACTTCGGACTTGTCAAAAGCATTAACAAGTTTGTATGATGAATAAGGGAATTTTGGCAAATTTTATCGAAGGGCAGAACCCGCCCTTCTCCTTACACTTTGAGGGAGGTGAACACAATGTCAGAAGAAAAACAAACCGTTGAACAAGTTGAAGAAAACGAAACAGAAGAGCAAGAAGTCGTTGAAGAACAGCAGGAAGAAACAAATGAAAGCGATCTTCTTCAAAATCAAATTAATGAATTGCAAGGTTTGCTTGAGGAAAAAGAAAACAAACTTTTGCGTGTTCAAGCAGACTTTGAAAACTATAAACGACGCAGCCGTTTAGAGATGGAAGCGTCCCAAAAATACCGTTCTCAAAACATCGTGGCTGATTTGCTGCCGGCTCTTGACAGCTTTGAAAGAGCGCTTCAGGTTGAAGCCGACAATGAACAGACGAAAAGTTTGCTCCAGGGAATGGAAATGGTCCACCGTCAGCTCGTAGAAGCCTTGAAAAAAGAAGGCGTGGAAGCCATCGAAGCTGTAGGGCAGGAATTTGATCCTAATCTGCACCAAGCCGTAATGCAGGCTGAAGATGAAAATTATGGCTCCAACATTGTTGTTGAGGAAATGCAAAAAGGCTATAAGCTGAAGGATCGCGTCATTCGCCCTTCCATGGTTAAAGTGAATCAATAATTACATAGCAGGAGGTTATTCAAGTGAGTAAAGTTATCGGAATCGACTTAGGAACAACAAACTCATGTGTGGCAGTGCTCGAAGGCGGCGAGCCTAAAGTTATTGCTAACGCTGAAGGAAACCGCACAACGCCATCAGTTGTTGCATTCAAAAACGGCGAACGCCAGGTAGGGGAAGTGGCTAAGCGACAATCTATCACAAACCCTAACACAATCATGTCTGTTAAACGCCATATGGGTACTGATTATAAAGTTGAAATTGAAGGAAAAGATTACACTCCTCAAGAAGTGTCTGCTATCATCCTTCAACACCTTAAATCATACGCTGAAAGCTATCTTGGCGAAACAGTATCAAAAGCAGTTATCACAGTTCCTGCTTACTTTAACGATGCTGAGCGTCAAGCGACAAAAGACGCTGGTAAAATTGCAGGTCTTGAAGTAGAACGTATTATCAACGAGCCGACTGCAGCAGCGCTTGCATACGGACTTGATAAAACAGATGAAGATCAAACAATCCTAGTATACGACCTTGGCGGAGGTACATTCGACGTTTCAATCCTTGAACTTGGCGACGGTGTATTCGAAGTTCGCTCAACTGCCGGTGACAACCGTCTGGGCGGTGACGATTTTGACCAAGTCATCATCGATCACCTTGTGTCTGAATTCAAAAAAGAAAACGGCATTGACCTGTCAAAAGACAAAATGGCGCTTCAACGTTTGAAAGACGCAGCTGAAAAAGCGAAAAAAGATCTTTCCGGCGTATCTTCTACGCAAATTTCTTTACCGTTTATCACAGCTGGAGAAGCAGGACCGCTTCACCTTGAACTTACATTAACTCGCGCTAAATTCGAAGAGCTTTCTGCTCATTTAGTAGAGCGCACAATGGGTCCTGTCCGTCAAGCGCTGCAAGATGCAGGACTTTCTGCAAGCGAAATCGACAAAGTCATCCTTGTCGGCGGATCAACTCGTATCCCTGCCGTACAAGAAGCAATCAAAAAAGAAACTGGAAAAGAAGCGCATAAAGGCGTAAACCCAGATGAAGTTGTAGCGCTTGGTGCTGCGATTCAGGGCGGCGTTATCACTGGTGACGTAAAAGACGTAGTTCTTCTTGACGTTACACCGCTTTCTCTTGGTATCGAAACTATGGGCGGCGTGTTCACAAAACTGATCGACCGCAACACTACGATCCCGACAAGCAAATCTCAAGTGTTCTCAACTGCTGCTGATAACCAAACAGCTGTTGATATCCATGTTCTCCAAGGTGAGCGCCCAATGTCTGCCGACAACAAAACACTCGGCCGCTTCCAGCTTACTGATATTCCGCCAGCACCGCGCGGCGTGCCTCAAATCGAAGTTTCTTTCGATATTGACAAAAACGGTATCGTAAACGTAAGAGCAAAAGACTTAGGCACAGGAAAAGAACAAAACATTACAATCAAATCTTCTTCAGGTCTTTCTGATGATGAGATCGAACGCATGGTAAAAGAAGCGGAAGAAAATGCTGACGCTGATGCGAAGAAAAAAGAAGAAATCGAAGTCCGCAACGAAGCAGATCAACTTGTTTTCCAAACTGAGAAAACATTAAAAGATCTAGAAGGCAAAGTGGACGAAGAACAAGTGAAAAAAGCCAACGATGCCAAAGACGCTTTAAAAGCAGCGATTGAGAAAAACGAATTTGAAGAGATCAAAGCGAAAAAAGATGAACTTCAAACAATCGTTCAAGAGCTTTCTATGAAGCTTTATGAAGAAGCTGCTAAAGCACAGCAAGCTCAAGGCGGAGAAAACGCTGAAGGTAAAGCGGATGACAACGTTGTCGACGCTGAATACGAAGAAGTAAACGACGATCAAAACAAAAAATAAGTTCTTTTTAGAGTCAGTCCCGCTTCTGGGGCTGACAATAAGAACACATTTCATAATCTGATTCAATGATTAGAAAGTCAAAGTCAGGCATCTCTTGGCTTTGACTTTTTTTCTTGCCCGGGATAAAAGGAATTGAAAAATCATAATTCAAAATGATACAATCTAATTTATGTGAGAAATTCGGGAGAGTGAAGCGAGATGAGTAAGCGTGATTACTATGAAGTGCTGGGAGTAAGTAAGAGCGCTTCAAAGGATGAAATTAAAAAAGCTTATCGGAAGCTGTCAAAAAAATATCATCCTGATATTAATAAAGAAGCCGGATCAGATGAAAAATTTAAAGAGGTAAAAGAAGCGTACGAAACGCTGTCAGATGACCAAAAACGTGCGCATTACGACCAATTTGGCCATACTGATCCTAATCAGGGCTTCGGCGGCGGAGGTTTTGGCGGCGGCGATTTCGGCGGTTTTGGTTTCGATGATATTTTCTCAAGTATTTTCGGCGGAGGCACAAGACGAAGAGATCCAAACGCACCGCGCCAAGGTGCCGATTTGCAGTATACGATGACCTTGTCATTTGAGGATGCCGCTTTCGGTAAAGAAACAACCATTGAAATTCCGCGCGAGGAAACGTGTGATACATGTAAAGGCTCAGGTGCGAAACCTGGAACAAACCCGGAAACGTGCTCGCACTGCGGAGGCTCCGGCCAGTTAAACGTGGAGCAAAATACGCCGTTTGGAAAAGTCGTGAACAGACGGGTCTGCCACCACTGTGAAGGTACGGGCAAAATCATTAAAGACAAATGTGCGGATTGCGGCGGCAAAGGAAAAATCAAAAAACGCAAAAAAATTAACGTGACAATTCCAGCCGGTGTAGATGACGGACAGCAGCTTCGTCTCGCAGGACAGGGTGAACCAGGCGTAAACGGCGGCCCAGCCGGAGATTTATTTGTCGTGTTCCACGTGCGCGCCCACGAGTTCTTCGAGCGTGACGGCGATGATATTTACTGTGAAATGCCGTTAACGTTTGTTCAGGCAGCTCTTGGAGATGAAGTGGAAGTTCCGACGCTGCATGGAAAAGTGAAATTAAAAATCCCTGCAGGTACACAAACAGGAACGAAATTCAGATTAAGAGGCAAAGGCGTTCAAAATGTCAGAGGCTATGGACAGGGTGACCAGCATATCGTCGTCCGCGTCGTTACGCCGACTAACCTGACAGACAAACAAAAAGACATTATACGCGAATTCGCCGAGGTCAGCGGAAACCTGCCTGACGAACAGGAAATGAGTTTCTTTGACAAGGTAAAACGCGCGTTTAAAGGCGATTAATTATTGGATGAGGAGTTGGTAGTTTTGAAATGGTCCGAATTAAGCATTCACACAACACATGAAGCGGTCGAACCTATCTCAAATATATTGCATGAAGCTGGTGCAAGTGGGGTTGTGATAGAGGACCCGCTTGATTTAATTAAAGAACGTGAGAATGTATACGGGGAAATCTACCAGCTCGACCCCAATGATTATCCAGACGAGGGTGTCATTGTCAAAGCATACCTGCCGGTTAACAGTTTTCTAGGCGAAACGGTGGAAGGCATTAAAGAAACGATTAATAATCTGCTTCTTTACGATATTGATTTGGGCAGAAATCACATCACTATTTCTGAAGTGAATGAAGAAGAGTGGGCGACTGCCTGGAAAAAGTATTATCATCCTGTGAAAATTTCTGAAAAGTTTACAATTGTGCCGACGTGGGAGGAATATACGCCGGTCCATACTGATGAACTGATTATTGAAATGGACCCGGGAATGGCCTTCGGCACAGGCACACACCCGACAACCGTACTCTGCATTCAGGCGCTTGAACGCATTGTGCAAAAGGGTGATAAGGTGATTGATGTCGGTACAGGTTCGGGAATTTTAAGTATTGCGGCTGCAATGCTTGAGGCTGAATCAGTCCATGCCTACGATCTTGATCCTGTAGCTGTAGAAAGTGCACGCCTCAATCTCAAGCTAAACAAAGTGAGCGATATTGCTCAAGTAAAGCAAAACAATTTGTTAGACGGGATTGACGGGGAACATGATGTGATCGTTGCCAACATTTTGGCTGAAGTCATTCTTCGCTTTACCTCACAAGCGTACGGCCTGTTAAAAGAAGGCGGACATTTTATTACGTCAGGAATCATCGGGCATAAAAAACAAGAAGTAAAAGAAGCACTGGAACAAGCTGGCTTTACCATTGTAGAAATCCTTTCAATGGAAGATTGGGTCAGCATTATTGCGAAAAAATAACAGTTAGTAGGTGTCACAGCGTATGCAACGATATTTTATCGAGCTCACGAAGCAGCAAATGGAGGAAGCGCCGGCTTTTTCGATTACCGGCGAAGATGTTCATCATATTGTGAACGTTATGAGAATGAATGAGGGTGATCAGATTATCTGCTGCTCTCAGGACGGCTCCGAGGCAAAATGTGAACTTCAATCTGTTTCCAAAGATAATGTGTCCTGCCTTGTGGTAGAATGGACGAATAAAAACAGAGAGCTTCCGATAAAGGTCTATATTGCGAGCGGCCTCCCGAAAGGAGATAAGCTTGAATGGATTATCCAAAAGGGGACTGAGCTCGGAGCTCATGCCTATATTCCTTTTCAAGCCGCGCGTTCTGTTGTCAAGCTGGATGATAAAAAGGCAAAGAAAAAGCGGGAAAGATGGGCGAAAATTGCGAAGGAAGCGGCTGAACAATCGTACCGTAACGAAGTGCCGCAAGTGATGGATGTTCATTCTTTTCAGCAGCTTCTTCAAAGGATGCAGGATTTCGATAAATGTGTCGTTGCATACGAGGAGTCATCGAAGCAAGGGGAAATAAGCGCATTCAGCGCGGTTGTAAGCAGCCTTCCGAAAGGATCATCCCTTTTGATCGTATTTGGCCCTGAAGGTGGTTTAACAGATGCGGAGGTTGAACGGCTCACAGAGAAAGACGGTGTGCCGTGCGGTCTTGGACCGAGAATTTTAAGGACAGAAACCGCTCCGCTCTATGCGTTGAGTGCGATTTCTTATCAAACAGAGTTATTAAGAGGTGATCAGTAATGGCAACTGTTGCTTTCCATACGCTTGGCTGTAAAGTCAACCATTATGAAACAGAAGCAATCTGGCAGCTTTTTAAAGAAGCGGGCTATGAAAGAAGAGACTTTGAACAAACAGCTGATGTATATGTCATTAATACATGTACGGTAACAAATACGGGAGATAAAAAAAGCCGCCAAGTGATCAGACGCGCCATTCGTCAAAATCCTGACGGTGTCATCTGTGTCACAGGCTGCTATGCGCAAACCTCGCCTGCTGAGATTATGGCAATCCCTGGTGTCGATATTGTAGTCGGAACGCAGGACCGGGAAAAAATGCTTGGTTACATTGACCAATACCGTGAAGAACGCCAGCCAATTAACGGCGTCAGCAACATCATGAAAGCAAGAGTGTATGAAGAGCTTGATGTACCTGCTTTCACGGACCGGACAAGAGCGTCATTGAAAATACAGGAAGGCTGCAATAATTTCTGCACATTCTGTATCATTCCATGGGCGCGCGGCTTGCTCCGCTCCCGTGACCCTGAAGAAGTCATTAAACAAGCGCAGCAGCTTGTCGATGCCGGGTATAAAGAAATTGTTCTTACCGGTATTCATACAGGCGGCTACGGCGAAGATATGAAAGATTACAACTTCGCTAAGCTTTTGAGTGAATTAGACACTCGTGTTGAAGGCGTTAAACGAATCAGAATTTCTTCAATTGAAGCCAGCCAAATCACAGACGAAGTGATCGAGGTCTTAGACCGCTCAGATAAGATTGTGAATCATTTGCATATTCCTATCCAATCTGGATCAAACACAGTGCTTAAACGGATGAGACGTAAATATACGATGGAGTTTTTTGCAGACCGTTTAAACAAACTGAAAAAAGCACTGCCAGGCTTAGCTGTCACTTCTGATGTCATTGTAGGGTTCCCTGGCGAAACAGAAGAAGAATTTATGGAAACCTATAACTTTATTAAAGAACATAAATTCTCTGAGCTGCATGTTTTTCCTTATAGTAAACGTACAGGAACGCCAGCTGCGCGAATGGAAGACCAAGTGGATGAAAACGTAAAAAATGAACGTGTACACCGCCTGATTGCTCTTTCTGACCAGCTCGCGAAGGAATATGCTTCTCAGTATGTAAATGAAGTGCTTGAGATCATCCCTGAAGAAGCGTATAAGGAAACGGAAGAAGAGAACATGTTTGTCGGTTACACAGACAACTATATGAAGGTTGTTTTCAAAGGTACGGAAGATATGATCGGCAAAATCGTGAAAGTCAAAATTCTAAAAGCAGGCTATCCTTACAATGAAGGGCAATTTGTCCGTGTTGTTGAGGATGAAATAACTGAACACATGCGTTTGTCTTCTTAATCTAAAACCGGTGCATCTACATGTACCGGTTTTTTTATTTAGTTGGAATAATAAAGTGAATCAAACGGTAAAACAAGTTTGTAAGCGGAAGAAATAAAAGAGCTGTCACCACATTAAATAAAAGGCTGAAATGCGCGATCCTTTGTGCGGGATCAGGTGATAACTGGTCTACAAAGCCGGTCGCTGCCGTCAGAAAAGGAAATACTAGAGCCACACCCAGCACGTTAAACACCACATGAGCATACGCTGTCTGTTTCGCCGCATATCCGCCGGATACAGCAGCCATGACAGCTGTAATGCATGTCCCGATATTGGATCCAAGCACGACGCTCATCGCCTGCGTCAGTCCGATAATGCCTCCATTCATAAAGCTCATCAAAATGCCGATACAGACAGAGCTTGAGTGAATGATAGCAGTTAAGACCATACCGATGAGCAAAGCGGACCAGTTTGAATCGTTAACGTGGTATAGAACTTCAGCTCCCGTTTTCAGCTTTGTAAGCGGCCCTGCAAGGTGGCTGAACCCGCTGATGCAAAAAAAGATGATGCCGAGACCGAGGAAGCTTGTTCCCAGCTGTTTCAAGGGATACCTGCCAGTCAGAAAAAACACTAACCCGCCTATCAAAAGAATCCAAATCAAAACATCCATTTTGATAGCAATAAATTCAGTTGTAAAAGTAGATCCGATATTTGTTCCCAGAATCATTGGTATCGTCCGCTTAAAAGAAAGAACGCCCGCACTGACAAAGCCGATGACAATGACCATAAAGGCTGAACTGCTCTGAAGAATGCCTGTAAATACAATACTAATCAGAAACGCTTTTAACGGATGATCCGTAAATAAAAGCAAACGTTCTTCAATTTTTGAGTACGCCATAGAAATTAAGCCTTTTCGAAGCATGTTCATGCCTGCAAGAAAGAATAATATAAGAGCAGTAAAGCTAATCAGAATTAACATCCTATTCACCAACCCCTTTCCATCATTATATAGACAGGCAGTCGTACTCATGACGGAAAAGTGAACTCACTTAGTTGACCTGACTCATGGCTTATATTATAATGTCAAAGTACATGTTTATATGTGTAACTTAAAGGTAGTCGATTGGTGTATTCGGAGGGAGGGAAAGAGAATGTCAAAAACGGTCGTTAGAAAAAACGAATCGCTTGAAGATGCTCTTCGTCGCTTCAAACGCAGTGTATCAAAGACAGGTACTTTGCAAGAAGCAAGAAAGCGCGAATTTTATGAAAAACCTAGCGTAAAGCGCAAGAAAAAGTCTGAAGCTGCTAGAAAACGCAAATTCTAAAAGAGGGTGGATTTATGAGTCTTCTTGAGCGTCTTAACCAGGATATGAAGCTATATATGAAAAACCGTGAGAAAGACAAACTAACTGTCGTTCGAATGGTTAAGGCTTCACTTCAAAATGAAGCAATTAAGCTTAAGAAAGACAGTTTGACCGAGGATGAGGAACTCACTGTCCTTTCTCGTGAACTTAAGCAACGTAAAGACTCCCTCCAGGAATTTTCAAACGCTAATCGTTTAGATTTAGTAGATAAAGTTCAAAAAGAGCTGGACATTTTAGAAGTTTATTTACCCGAGCAGCTGTCAGAAGAAGAACTGCTTACAATCGTAAATGAAACCATTGCTGAGGTTGGTGCGAGCTCAAAAGCGGACATGGGAAAAGTAATGGGTGCAATTATGCCTAAAGTAAAAGGTAAAGCTGACGGAAGCTTAATTAATAAGCTTGTCAGCAGTCAATTGTCTTAAATGGCGTAAAAAAGGACATCTTTCTAAGAGAGATGTCTTTTTTTATACATAATAAAATGAAACCTTTGATACATTTGTTACGTATGAAGAGAAGGCACTTATTATAAATGGAAGGAGGGATACACCGCCCTTGCTTCAAATCAAAGGACTCCGTGCTGCTCTTTTGAGTATATTTTTACTTTCTTTATTAGGCGTACAGATGAACGCCAAAGCAGAAAAACAAACGGTTTATGTGATCCCGGTTGAAAAAAATGTCGAACAGGGCCTCGCCTCGTTTTTGTCACGTTCGTTACATGATGCGAAAGAAGCGCATGCAGATCATATTATTCTTGATATCAATACGCCGGGAGGATTGGTCAAATCAGCTATTGATATAGCGGACTCGATAACCGAAAGCGAGATCCCCGTAACTGCATATGTAAACAAACGCGCGTTGTCGGCTGGTGCATATATAGCTCTGCAAGCCGATAACATTTATATGGCGCCTGGCGGAAAAATGGGAGCGGCCGCGATTATTGACGGTAAAGGCAATGCCGCTGACCAAAAAGCTGAATCACTTTGGCTGGCAGAGCTGGAAGATGCCGCATTGAAAAATAATCGCGATCCAAAATATGCACTCGCAATGGCTGACCCGGCTATAGATGCCAAGGAAGCTGGCGCGCCGAAGGGAGATCTGCTGACACTTAACGCCGATAAAGCAATTGATGTAGGTTATTCAGAAGGCACGGCTGACAATTTATCCGCGCTCGTAAAGAAGCTTGGGTTCGAAAAGGCGGAAACCATCTATTCAAAGGAAAGTTTTGCAGAAAAGACAGCAAGATGGCTGACAAACCCGGTCATTGTTCCTATTCTGCTGACAATCGCTTTTTTAGGTCTGACAGTAGAGCTTTTTTCACCGGGTGTCGGCATTCCTGGAACAGTTGGATTTATCGCTTTGTTGCTATTCTTTTACGGGCATCTCGCGGCCGGCTTTGCCGGATACGAGACGATTCTTCTCTTTATAGCAGGGGTGATCCTCATCCTGCTTGAGATTTTCCTTCCCGGAGGAATTATTGGATTACTGGGCTTAGGAGCGATTGTTACGAGCCTGTTTTTAGCCGCGGGGAGCTTCACTGTCATGGCGGTTTCTCTCTTGATCGCCTTAGCTGTTTCTATAACAGCTTTCATCTTACTGACAAGGGTGTTGGGAAAGCGTATGAAATTCTTTAAGAAATTTGTATTAAATGATTCTACAAATACGGAGAGCGGCTACGTTTCAAATCAAACGCGTACGGATTTAATAGGCAAAGTAGGAGTAACCTTTACACCGCTGCGTCCTGCTGGTACTGTTATTATTGATGATGAACGCCTAGACGTTGTGTCAGAGGGATCGTTTACAGAAAAAGATAAGAAAGTAAAAGTGGTTAAAGTGGAAGGATCACGCATCGTCGTGAGAGAAATTTAAACAGAAACGAGGAGAATAGATATGGATCCATCAACACTCATGATTCTGGCTATTATCGTAGTAGGGATCATTGTTTTAGCTGTATTTTTTACATTTGTGCCTGTTATGCTTTGGATTTCAGCATTAGCAGCCGGAGTGAGAATTAGCATTTTCACTCTAATCGGGATGAGGCTTCGCCGCGTTATACCAAACCGAGTGGTGAACCCATTGATTAAAGCCCATAAGGCTGGGCTTAATGTTGCTACCAACCAGCTTGAAAGCCATTATCTCGCCGGAGGAAACGTTGACAGAGTTGTCAACGCGCTGATCGCTGCTCAGCGTGCCAATATTGAACTCACATTTGAACGCTGTGCTGCTATTGATCTTGCCGGCCGTGACGTATTGGAAGCCGTTCAAATGAGCGTCAATCCTAAGGTGATTGAAACGCCGTTCATTGCCGGTGTTGCTATGGACGGGATTGAAGTAAAAGCGAAAGCGAGAATTACAGTAAGAGCAAATATCGAGCGTCTCGTTGGAGGAGCGGGGGAAGAAACCATTGTAGCCCGTGTCGGAGAAGGGATCGTCTCTACAATCGGTTCATCCGAAAGTCACAAAAAAGTGCTTGAAAACCCTGATATGATTTCTCAAACGGTACTTGGGAAAGGATTGGACTCAGGAACTGCGTTTGAAATTCTCTCGATCGATATTGCTGATGTTGACATTGGCAAAAACATTGGCGCGATTTTACAAACCGATCAGGCCGAGGCTGATAAAAACATCGCGCAGGCAAAAGCGGAAGAACGCCGTGCGATGGCTGTCGCTCAAGAACAGGAAATGCGCGCCCGCGTAGAGGAAATGCGCGCGAAAGTGGTAGAAGCCGAAGCGGAAGTGCCGCTTGCGATGGCAGAAGCCTTGCGTGAAGGGAATATTGGCGTCATGGACTACATGAATATCAAAAACATCGATGCTGACACAGAAATGCGTGATTCATTCGGCAAGCTGACGAAAGATTCGTCTGATGAAGACAGTAAATCATAATCTCTCTAAGAAGGGAGAACGCTGATGGAAGATATACTGACCAATCCGCTAATTATCGCAGCGGTTATCGGGATCATTTCTATGATTTTCGGTAAAAAGAGCAAAGAGGAAAAGAACAACAGCCAAAGCAGAAATAAACCTCAGCAGGTGCAAACTGCTTCTCCTCAAAAGAAGCAGTCAAAAGAAGAGGCTCCTGTACCTATTCCCAACCGCATGGAACAGGTAAGGCGGGAAGCGGAAGAAAGACGCAGAGAAACAGAAAGAAACCTGAAAGGGCTGGAACGTGACCTTACTGCAGTTAAACAAAAAGCAGTATACACAAAACAAAAAATGCTCCAGGTTAATAAAGACACTGTGGTACAGGGGATCGTCTTAGGAGAGGTATTCGGGCCTCCTAGGGCGAAAAAACCTCACCATACGATGCGCTCGGTCCGTAAAAATTAAAGTGTTAGAACCTTCTTTCAAATCATACATATGAGATGAAAGGGGGTTCTTTTTGTATGGGGCAAAGAAAGAATCGTATGAAAGCTTGGCTGACAAGAGCATTGGAAATTCCCCCGGACGTTATGATGGATCTGCCGCGGATTACAATGGTTGGCAGACTTCATATCTACATAGAAAACCACAGAGGCCTATTGCTTTTCAGTGAGAATGAAGTGAGGCTGATGCTGAAGCAGGGCCAGTGCATCATATCAGGTAAAAATTTTGTCATCAAGGCAATTCTTCCGGAAGAAATTCTTTTGGAGGGTACGATTGATGTCGTTCGATATGTTGAGTCATAAAGCCGAGGGGGAAATGTTGTGAAAAATAAATGGCTGTCTTTTTTTTCGGGTAAGGTCCAGCTTGAATTGACGGGAAGAGGGATCGAGCGGCTCCTTAATGAATGCACAAGACAGGGGATTCCGGTCTTTCATGTCAAAAAAAAGAAAGAAGCCGTATCGTTATATATACAGCTTCAGGATGTACATGCCTTTCGGCGGGTCAGAAGAAAATTTAAATGTAAAGCCCGATTTATCAATCGGAAGGGATTTCCTTTCCTGCTGCTGAAATCAAAGCTGAATATAGGGTTTACGATCGGTTTTTCAATGTTTTTCATCCTTTTGTTTTTGCTTTCCAATATGGTGTGGAAAATTGATGTGACAGGCGCTAAGCCTGAAACGGAACATCAAATGATGCAGCATCTTAATGAAATCGGCGTCAAAAAGGGGCGTCTGCAGTTTTTAATGATGTCCCCCGAAAAAATACAAAAATCGTTAACCAATGGAATAGACAATATCACCTGGGTCGGAGTTGATCTGAAGGGGACGACCATTCACATGAAAGTCGTGGAGAAAAATGAGCCTGAAAAAGAAAAGTATGTTAGCCCGCGCGATATTGTCGCCAAAAAGAAAGCAACCATTACAAGAATGTTTGTGCAAAAAGGACAGCCGATGGCCGCAATCCACGATCATGTGGAAAAGGGTCAGCTGCTTGTTTCGGGACTGATCGGCAGTGAAGAGCATCAGCAGGAAGTCGCCTCAAAAGCAGAAATTTACGGAGAAACTTGGTACAGATCTGAAGTGACGGTCCCGCTTGAAACATTATTTAACGTCTATACGGGCAAAGTAAGGACAAAGCACAAGCTTTCTTTTGGCTCTTTGGCAATCCCGATCTGGGGGATGACGTTTAAAAAAGAGGAATTGAAGCATCCAAAAACAGAACAAGAAAGGCATTCGCTGAATTTTCTCGGATTTAAGCTCCCTGTTTCCTATATCAAAGAGCAGACGAGAGAAAGTGAAGAGGCTTTGCGAAAATATACGAAAGAAGAAGCAGTTCAAGAAGGCATTAAATTGGGTAAACAGGATGTAGAGGATAAAATAGGCGAAAACGGCGAGGTGAAAAGTGAAAAAGTTTTGCACCAGACTGTTGAGAATGGTAAAGTAAAGTTGATTATTCTCTACCAAGTTATAGAAGATATCGTTCAAACCACACCTATTGTCAGGGAGACTGAAGAATGACAGAACATTTACTTGCGATGAATCAAAAACTGAAAAGCCCGGACGAGGCGCTTTCACTGTTCGGGAACCAAGATTCTTTTTTGAAATTGATGGAGAAAGATCTGAATGTAAATATCATTACGCGCGGCGAAACGATTTATGTCTCAGGCGATGAAGAATCGTTTCAGATTGCAGACAGGCTGCTGGGATCGCTCCTCGCTTTAATTCGCAAGGGGATAGAGATCTCTGAACGTGATGTGATTTACGCCGTCAAAATGGCAAAGAAGAATGAACTTGAATACTTTGAAAGCATGTATGAAGAAGAAATAACAAAAAACGCAAAAGGCAAACCAATCCGTGTAAAAACGATAGGACAGCGGGAATACGTGGCCGCTATGAAGCGGAATGACCTTGTATTCGGCATCGGCCCGGCGGGAACCGGGAAAACGTACCTGGCTGTCGTAAAAGCAGTCCATGCTTTAAAAAACGGACACATCAAAAAAATCATTTTAACAAGACCTGCCGTGGAAGCCGGTGAAAGCCTCGGTTTTCTCCCAGGTGACCTCAAAGAAAAAGTAGATCCTTATTTGCGCCCGCTGTATGACGCTCTTCATGATGTGCTTGGAGCAGATCATACAGAACGACTGATGGAAAGAGGCATCATTGAAATTGCTCCGCTTGCATATATGAGGGGACGGACGCTAGATGATGCTTATGTTATACTTGATGAAGCACAGAATACCACGCCTGCTCAAATGAAAATGTTTTTGACGAGACTGGGTTTTGGCTCTAAAATGATCATTACAGGTGACGTTAGCCAAATTGATCTGCCGAAAGGCGTCAAATCGGGACTTGCAGTAGCGAAGGAGATGCTGAGAGGAATAGACGGCATTTCTATGATTGAGCTAGACCAGACAGACGTGGTCAGACATCCGCTTGTTGCGAAAATTATTGAAGCATACGATAAGCAAAATTAATGCTGAATGACCCGATCGCGCGTTATCGGGTCATTTTTATGATGGCTTATGGGCTTGATGTTTCAAGAGGAGGTTCTTGTGTTGAAAAAGAAGGGGAAGACCAAAAGCAGCTCAAAAAAATGGAGCAGCTTTAAAAATGCCCGCTCCATGCATGTACTGCTGTATCTTCTGCTGGCTGCCATTATGTTTGCTTTGCTCTTTGTACATGTTAAGCCGGAAACACTTGATTTAGACCTATTTTCAGTCAGCGACAAGACCATTTATGCTCCGGCAACCGTGGAAGATCAAAAAGCCACAGAGGAAAAAAAGCAAGCCGCTGAGGACGCGGTTGAAGATCAATATACATTGAAAAAAGAATATACAGACAATCGGATTGACCTTGTGTCATCTATATTCGACAGTATCAGTGAAGTGAAAAAATCATCGGAAGAAGACAGCAAATCACCATCGGAAAAATCAATGGTTAAGTCTGTGAAGAACAAATTAACGTCAGATGTGAATGATGCCATCTCAGAGGATTCCATCAAGACATTGCTGAAAGCAGACAGTGAAGACTTTTCCTTTGTCAGAGATACGGTCATTACGGCAGTGAATACGGTCATGAGCAGTGAAATCTCATCAGATAAACTATCTGATGCAAAGGATAAAGTAGAAAAAGAGCTAAAGGGCAATTCGATCCCATCTAAATACTTGGGAGCTGCGACAGAAATCGGGCGTTTTGCTATTATTCCGAATTACGTCTTCGATCCGAAAGCGACAGAAGCAAAGCGGCAGGAAGCGTCAGACAATGTCCAGCAGGTTCAGATCAAACAGGGGCAGGTGCTCGTGGAAGAAAATGACCTCATTGATCGGGAAGTGTACCGAAAACTCGAGCTGACCGGGTTATTAAATAACTCAAATCTCTTTAAACCGATCAGCGGCCTATTGATTATGATCGGACTTTTCATTGCAACACTTGTATATTATTTTGAAAAACAGAAACAAAACCTGAAGTTTAAAAACCAATCCATCCTGCTGTTCTCCATTATCACAACGCTTTTGCTTGTTATTATGGAGGTTGTCAGTTTATTCCAAAAGATGGAATATAATAATATTGGCTATCTGGTTCCCATTGCTGCAGGCGCAATCTTAATCAAACTGCTGATGAATGAACGCATTGCCATTTTGGGAAGTATCATTCTTGCGATTTGCGGAAGTATGATGTTTAATCAGGGTGTGACAGGTACATTCAATTATGTCATAGGAATTTATTATTTGATCAGCGGGATTTCAGGGGTTTTATTTTTAGGAAAACACAATGCTAGATCAAAGATTCTGCAGACAGGGCTTTTCGTAGCGTTTATCAATATGGTTGTCGTTCTTTCCTTGTTATTGATCCAAAACACTGCGCTGTCAGGTCTTGAAATTGGCACGTTAATGCTGATGGGCGTTGTGTCAGGATTTGCTTCGTCCGTATTGATCATCGGCCTGATGCCGTTTTTTGAGACAGGCTTTGGTATTTTATCCACTATGCGGCTGCTTGAGCTGTCTAATCCTAACCATCCGTTGCTGCGCAAAATATTAACAGAAACACCAGGTACATATCATCACAGTGTAATGGTCGCCAATTTGTCAGAGGCAGCTTGTGAGGCGGTTGGAGCTAATGGTTTGCTTGCAAGAGTCGGCGCGTATTATCACGATCTCGGAAAAACAAAGCGTCCGCAATATTTTATTGAAAACCAAATGAATATTGACAATCCGCATGACAAGCTGTCTCCTCAGCTGAGTAAAAATATCATCATTTCTCATACAACTGACGGTGCGAATATGCTGAGAAGCTATAAGTTTCCGAAAGAGCTTGTCGACATTGCTGAGCAGCATCATGGAACCTCGCTTTTAAAGTTCTTTTATTATAAAGCAAAGGAAAAAGGAGACCAGATTACAGAAGAAGAGTTCCGTTATCCGGGACCGAAACCGCAGTCAAAGGAAGCTGCGATTATATCAGTGGCAGACAGTGTTGAAGCGGCAGTCAGATCCATGCATAATCCAAATCCTGAACGAATTGAAAAGCTTGTCCGGGGTATTATATCCGATAAGCTGCAGGACGGACAGTTCAGTGAATGTGATTTGACATTTAAAGAGCTGGATACAATCGCAAAAACGCTCTGTGCAACATTAAAAGGCATTTTCCACTCCCGGATCGAATATCCGGAGGCTACTAAGAAGGTGAAATAGATGAGTTTACTGATTGATATTGTTGATGAAACAGGGAGTGTCTCTGAAGAGATGCTCAAAGAAGTAGAAAATCTGCTTCAATTTGCCGCTGAGCGTGAAGGCGTTCAGGATCAGGCTGAAGTCTCTGTCACGATCGTTACTAATGAAGACATCCAGCAGATCAATAAAGAATACCGCGGAAAGGATACCCCAACAGATGTCATCTCATTTGCTCTTGAAGAAGAGGGAGAAGGCGAGGTTGAAATTGTCGGAGCCGAAATGCCGCCGGTTTTAGGCGATATTATTATCAGTGCGGATCGCACAAGGGAGCAGGCAGAGGAATATAATCATTCTTTTAAAAGAGAGCTCGGATTTCTTGCCGTGCACGGATTTCTGCATCTTTTAGGATATGACCATATGACGAAAGAGGAAGAAGAGGAGATGTTTACTAAGCAAAAGGATTTGCTGGACGCTTATGGACTCAAGAGATCATAGAAATGAGCTGAAGCGATTCTTCAAAAGCTTCGTGTACGCAGGCCGGGGCATCTGGGAAACAGCGCGGACGGAGCGGAATTTCCAATTTCATGCCGCAGCCGCCTGCGCTGTTCTCATTTGCGGCTTCCTCGTGGAGCTCAGCCCGATTGAGTGGGCGATAATTTTCCTTTTGATCGGAGGAATGTTTTCGCTGGAGCTTTTAAATACAGCCGTTGAACATACGGTTGATTTAATAACAGACAAACATCACCCTCTTGCTAAAGCGGCTAAGGACGCTGCCGCCGGGGCTGTTTGCGTTTTTGCCATCATTTCGTGTATCATTGGTTTACTTATTTTTTTGCCAAAGCTGTAATGGCTGAAAATTCTTACATTTATTTTACATTTTTAGAAATGGGCGTGAAAAAAAGCGCGCGATTATGTAAAATATAAAGTGATAGCGGTACCATTAAAGGTAAGAGAGGAATGTACACATGAACAGACAGGAATTGATAACAGAAGCATTAAAAGCACGTGATATGGCATATGCGCCGTATTCCAAGTTTCAAGTAGGAGCCGCTCTTCTTACCAAGGATGGAAAAGTGTACAGAGGCTGCAACATCGAGAACGCGGCATACAGCATGTGCAATTGCGCTGAGCGTACCGCTTTATTCAAAGCTGTTTCTGAAGGGGATACAGAGTTTCAGATGCTGGCCGTCGCGGCTGACACCCCTGGACCGGTATCTCCGTGCGGAGCCTGCCGCCAGGTGATTTCTGAGCTTTGCACAAAGGACGTTATTGTCGTGCTGACTAATTTACAAGGACAAATAAAAGAAATGACTGTGGAAGAATTATTGCCAGGCGCATTTTCATCGGAGGATTTACATGACGAACGAAAGCTTTAAATCAGGATTTGTATCCATTATTGGAAGACCAAACGTAGGAAAGTCTACATTTTTGAACAGAGTCATTGGACAAAAAATCGCGATCATGAGCGATAAGCCCCAAACGACGAGAAACAAGGTGCAAGGAGTTTTGACGACAGGCACATCACAAACGATTTTCATTGACACACCAGGGATTCATAAGCCTAAGCATAAACTTGGGGACTTTATGATGAAAGTGGCGCAAAATACATTAAAAGAAGTCGATTTGATCCTGTTTATGATCAACGCTGAGGAAGGCTACGGGAAAGGCGACGAATTCATCATTGAGAAATTGCAGAAGATGTCTACGCCTGTATTTTTAATCGTAAACAAAATTGACAAAATTCATCCCGATCAATTGCTTCTGTTAATTGACGAATACCGCGGGCGCTATCCTTTTAAGGAAATTGTTCCGATTTCTGCTTTAGAAGGAAATAATATCGAAACGTTGCTCGCTCAGATTGAAGCGTATTTGCCGGAAGGGCCGCAATTCTATCCGAGTGATCAGGTAACCGACCACCCAGAGCGCTTTATCATTTCTGAATTAATTAGGGAAAAGGTGCTGCATCTGACAAGAGAAGAAATCCCGCACAGCATTGCGGTGGCCATCGAATCCATCAAAGGACAGGACAACGGTTCTGTGCACGTAGCGGCAACGATCGTGGTCGAACGGGATTCCCAGAAAGGCATTGTGATCGGGAAAAAAGGAAGCCTGCTAAAAGAAGTCGGAAAAAGAGCGAGAGCGGATATTGAAGCACTGTTAGGCTCCCGTGTCTACCTTGAATTGTGGGTCAAAGTGCAGAAAGACTGGCGTAATAAAATGTCCCAGCTTCGCGATTTTGGCTTTAAAGAGGACGAATATTAATATCTCTTGCTGTGTCATTATCTCACAGGAACAGGGATACATTAGCAAATTTTGTTTAACATGAAATGGAGGACATCTGGTCAAGATAAAGGTAAGAATTTGGAGTTTAGGTAAGCTAGTTTAACTACAGAAAGGTGGGTTTCTTGTGTTGAATTTTACCTGGAACGTATTTTCTCAAACAGGAAATGTTGATACGTATCTTCTTTTTAAAGAACTGGAAAAAGAGAACATGGAAAGACCCGAAGAACTAGAAGATGAGCTAGCCCGATTTGATTATCCAATTTTATAAACCTCTTGGCCGCTCCTGCTTTGGGAAGGTGCGGAAATGCTGACAAAATGTGAAGGAATCGTTCTTCGCACAAATGATTACGGAGAAACGAATAAAATCGTTACATTACTGACAAGAGAACACGGAAAAATAGGTGTTATGGCAAGAGGCGCCAAAAAACCGAACAGCCGTTTATCAGCAGTCAGCCAGCCCTTTTTGTATGGTTCATTCTTAATGCAAAAAACAACGGGCCTCGGAACGCTTCAGCAGGGTGAAATGATCCTCAGCATGAGAGGCATCAGGGAAGATTTGTTTTTAACAGCATATGCTGCGTATATTGCTGAGCTAGTCGACAAAGGCACAGAAGAAAAGAAGCCAAACCCTTATTTGTTTGAATTTATTTTAGAATCGTTTAAACAGCTGAATGAAGGAACAGATCCGGATGTTATCACCTTCATTGCTCAAATGAAGATGCTCGGTGTCATGGGGCTGTATCCTGAGCTGAATCACTGTGTGCATTGTAAAAGCCAGGACGGGACCTTTCATTTTTCTGTCCGTGATAACGGTTTTATTTGCCACCGCTGTTTTGAAAAAGATCCTTACAGGGTTCCGATCAAACCGCAAACGGCAAGGCTTTTGAGACTGTTTTATTACTTTGATCTTTCGAGGCTGGGCAATGTGTCCTTAAAGCAGGAAACGAAAGCTGAATTAAAGCAAGTGATTGATTTATATTATGAAGAATATTCAGGGTTATATTTAAAATCGAAGCGCTTTTTAGATCAAATGGAAAGCATGAAACATCTTATGGATGAAAACAAAAGTTGACATCTGGTCCATCTTTTTATATGATCATTTATTATAAAATATGTTGCAGTGAGAGAAAGAAGTACTTGCGTTTACCTCATGAAAGCGACCTTAGGGCGGTGTAAGCTAAGGATGAGCACGCAACGAAAGGCATTCTTGAGCAATTTCAAAAAAAGAGGCTGGGATTTTGTTCTCAGCAACTAGGGTGGAACCGCGGGAGAACTCTCGTCCCTATGTTTGCGGCTGGCAAGCATAGAGACGGGAGTTTTTTGGTTGCTGCCGCAGTCATTTTATGAAGGAAAAGTGGAGGTGCTTGAAATGAATATTCAAGACATGATTCTAACCTTGCAAAAGCATTGGTCCAGTCAGGGCTGTGTGCTAATGCAGGCTTACGATGTAGAAAAAGGGGCCGGCACGATGAGCCCATATACATTTTTGCGCAGTATCGGCCCTGAGCCGTGGAAAGTGGCTTATGTAGAGCCTTCCAGACGCCCTGCAGACGGCCGCTACGGGGAAAACCCGAACAGACTGTATCAGCATCATCAGTTTCAGGTCATTATTAAACCGTCTCCTGATAACATTCAAGAGTTGTATTTAGATTCCTTGCGTGCTCTAGGAATTGATCCGCTTGAGCACGATATCCGTTTTGTTGAAGACAACTGGGAAAATCCGTCTTTAGGCTGCGCGGGTCTTGGATGGGAAGTATGGCTTGACGGAATGGAAATTACACAATTTACGTATTTCCAGCAGGTCGGGGGACTAGAGTGTAAACCGGTCTCTGTAGAGATTACGTACGGAATTGAGCGTCTCGCGTCTTATATCCAGGATAAAGAAAATGTTTTCGACTTGGAATGGACGTCAGGGTTTACAGTAAAAGATTTATTCATGATGGCGGAATACGAGCATTCCGTTTATACGTTTGAAACATCAGATGTCGATATGCTGTTCCAATTGTTCAGCACGTATGAAAAAGAAGCGATTAAGCAAATGGATAACGGACTTGTTCATCCAGCATATGATTATGTGCTGAAATGCTCGCACACTTTCAACCTGCTTGACGCCAAAGGTGCGATCTCTGTTACCGAGCGGACAGGCTATATCGCAAGAGTGCGGAATTTAGCGAGAAAAGTAGCAAAAACCTATTATGAGGAACGAGAAAAACTAGGGTTCCCAATGCTTAAAGGGGAGGGTTCTTCTCATGAGTAAACAGGATTTACTTTTAGAGATCGGTTTAGAGGAAATGCCGGCGCGCTTTTTAAATGATAGCATGGTTCAGCTTGGCGAAAAGCTGACAAGCTGGCTTAAAGAAAAAAATATCACTCACGGTGAAGTGAAGCTCTTCAATACACCGAGACGTCTTGCTGTATTCGTAAAGGATGTAGCAGAAAAGCAGGATGATATAAAAGAAGAAGCGAAAGGGCCTGCGAAAAAAATTGCCCTTGATGCAGACGGCAACTGGACAAAAGCGGCAATCGGCTTTTCAAAAGGCCAAGGGGCTAATGTGGAAGACCTGTACATGAAAGAAGTGAAAGGCACAGAATATGTATTCGTGCAAAAATTCCAAGCCGGCCAAGAAACGAAATCGCTTCTGCCGGAACTGAGCGGCTTAGTTACAAGCTTGCATTTCCCGAAAAATATGCGCTGGGGAAATGAAGATTTGCGTTATATCCGGCCAATCAAATGGATTGTCGCTTTATTTGGACAGGATGTCATTCCATTTTCGATCACAAACGTTGAGTCTGGACGTACAACACAAGGACACCGTTTTCTTGGACATGAAGTGTCAATTGAATCACCTTCAGCTTATGAAGAGCAGCTGAAAGAACAGCACGTTATTGCAGATCCTAACCTTCGGAAACAAATGATTCAATCTCAGCTGGAAGCAATGGCTGCAGAAAACAATTGGAGCATTCCAATTGACGAAGATCTACTTGATGAAGTGAATCATTTAGTAGAATACCCGACAGCTCTTTACGGTTCATTTGAATCTGAGTTTCTGTCAATTCCTGAGGAAGTGCTTGTCACGACAATGAAAGAGCATCAGCGCTACTTCCCTGTCAAAGACAAGAACGGTGATTTGCTGCCTCACTTTATCACAGTCCGAAACGGGAACAGCCACGCGATCGAAAATGTGGCCCGAGGCAATGAAAAAGTGCTGCGCGCGCGTCTATCTGATGCTTCATTCTTCTACAAGGAAGATCAGAAACTAAACATTGATGCAAACGTGAAGAAGCTTGAAAACATTGTTTTTCATGAAGAGCTTGGTTCTCTTGCTGATAAGGTTAGAAGAGTCACTTCAATCGCAGAAAAGCTTGCCGGCCGTCTTCAGGCTGATGAAGTTACATTAAAACATGTGAAGCGGGCTGCTGAGATTTCTAAATTTGATCTTGTCACGCATATGATATATGAATTCCCTGAGCTTCAAGGGATTATGGGCGAAAAATATGCGAGAATGCTTGGTGAAGATGAAGCTGTGGCTGCGGCAGTCAACGAACACTATATGCCTAGATCAGCGGGAGGAGAAACGCCTTCTACTTTCACTGGAGCTGTTGTAGCAATGGCGGATAAGCTTGATACAATCGTTTCATTCTTCTCTATCGGCGTTATTCCGACCGGTTCTCAGGATCCTTACGGGCTGCGCCGCCAAGCAAGCGGTATTGTTGCGATTCTTCTAGACCGCAACTGGGGAATTTCGTTTGAAGAGCTTCTTACTTTTGTACAAACGGATAAAGAAAATGAACTGCTGGATTTCTTCACTCAGCGTCTGAAATATGTCTTGAATGCTGAACAGATCAGACACGATGTCATCGACGCCGTGCTAGAAAGCTCTGAGCTTGAGCCGTACTCAGCGCTGCACAAAGCACAAGTTCTGGAACAAAAGCTTGGTGCACCTGGCTTTAAGGAAACAGCTGAAGCATTAGGCCGAGTGATCTCTATCAGCAAAAAAGGAGTCCGCGGAGACATTCAGCCTGATCTGTTTGAAAATGAATACGAGGCAAAACTGTTTGATGCCTACCAAACAGCGAAGCAAAATCTGCAGGAAAGCTTCAGCAAAAAAGATTACGAGGCGGCGCTTGCTTCACTTGCAGCCTTAAAAGAACCGATCGATGCTTACTTCGATCATACAATGGTTATAGCAGATAATGAGACATTAAAGGCAAACCGTTTGGCGCAAATGGTAAGCTTGGCGGATGAGATCAAGTCCTTTGCGAATATGAATGCCCTTATTGTAAAATAAAGAGAGAAAAGGCGGTTGCTGTGTGATCGGCAATCGTCTTTTCCCCATTTATGAGTTTTTTTGTTTGATTACAAGATATTTACGATATAATATGGATTATTATTTCTTTACATAGATATGAAGTGAAAAGGTGGTGAGTACGATCGAACTAAATAAACGGCAAGAACATATTTTGCAGATTGTAAAAGAAAACGGGCCGATTACAGGGGAGCATATTGCAGAAAAGCTGAACCTTACCAGGGCAACATTGCGTCCGGATTTAGCCATACTCACCATGTCAGGATTCCTCGAGGCGCGCCCGAGAGTCGGTTATTTCTACACTGGGAAAACCGGCACCCAGCTTTTGGCAGATAAACTCAAAAAGCTTCAGGTGAAAGACTTTCAATCTATCCCCGTCGTGATTCATGAAAATGTTTCTGTGTACGATGCGATTTGCACCATGTTTTTAGAAGATGTAGGTACTCTGTTTGTGGTGGACCGCGATGCTGTTTTAGTCGGGGTGCTTTCACGAAAAGACTTGCTGAGAGCGAGCATAGGCCAGCAGGAGCTTACATCTGTCCCAGTTCACATCATCATGACAAGGATGCCGAATATTACAGTGTGCAGACGCGAGGATTATGTAATGGACATTGCAAAGCACTTGATAGAAAAACAAATTGATGCACTGCCTGTCATCAAAGATACCGATAAAGGCTTTGAAGTAATCGGCAGAGTGACAAAAACAAATATGACAAAAATACTTGTCAGTTTATCTGAAAATGAAATCCTATAAGATCGCAAACTACGGGGGGATAATATGAATAACCGCATCATCTATGTTGTATCGGATTCCGTCGGTGAAACGGCTGAATTGGTAGTGAAAGCAGCGCTCAGCCAATTTAACGGTTCAGCGGACGATACACATGTAAGAAGAATACCTTATGTTGAAGATATAGGCACTATCAATGAAGTGATTTCACTTGCAAAGACAGACGGCGGCATTATTTGTTTTACACTCGTGGTGCCGGAAATCAGAGAATATTTGATTGCCGAAGCGGAAAAAGCAAATGTTTTATATTATGATATTATCGGCCCGTTAATTGATAAAATGGAAACAGCCTACGGTTTAACAGCGAAATACGAACCGGGGCGGGTGCGCCAGCTTGATGAAGACTATTTCAAAAAAGTGGAGGCCATCGAGTTTGCAGTTAAATACGATGATGGACGTGATCCTAGAGGGATTTTAAAAGCTGATATCGTTTTGATCGGCGTATCGAGAACGTCTAAAACACCGCTGTCGCAATACCTAGCCCACAAGCGCCTGAAGGTTGCCAATGTTCCGATTGTTCCCGAGGTGGACCCGCCGGAAGAACTCTTTAACGTTGATCCGAAAAAATGCATCGGCTTAAAGATTAGCCCGGATAAACTGAATCATATCAGAAAAGAACGGTTAAAATCACTCGGGCTTAATGACAAAGCAATCTATGCAAATATCAACAGAATCAAAGAGGAACTGGAATATTTCGAAAAGATTGTGGATCGGATCGGGTGCCAGGTTGTTGATGTTTCAAATAAAGCGGTTGAAGAAACAGCAAATATTATCCATCATCTCAAAACAAAAAACATGTAACTCAGGACGCTCTATCCTGGGTTTTTGGCTATGCCAAAAGGGAATAATGAAAAACAATAGCATCTTTGTGAAGTTTGTATTATAATAAAAAATTGTGATAAAATGATTAATTTTAGGTTTAAGGTTCGTGTGATACGAATAAACTATTATGGGTAAGATGTCAAGAATTTCTCCTGAAAATTTTTCGACAAATTCATATACGTCCGCAATGATAAAGGATGTGCGATTTTGCTTGCTTTTATGCAGGAGTTTAATGGAGGGATGGAGAATTACTCTTCTTAATGAACAAGAAAAGACGATTTTTGTCGATGCAGATGCTTGTCCGGTAAAAGATGAAATTTTACAAACAGCATCCGAGTATGAAGTTCAAGTTCTTTTTGTCGCTTCATTTGAACATTATCAGCTTTCCAGAAGCAATGAAGAAAAATGGAAGTATGTTGATCCTCATAAAGAAGCTGCTGATTTATATATCGCAAATCACGTAAAACCGGGAGATATTGTCGTGACGCAGGACATCGGATTAGCATCCCTGCTGTTGAACAGAAATGTCTCCGTCATGTCGGAAAGAGGGCGTCTTTACAAAGAAGGCACGATTGATTTTGCTCTTGAGAGCCGTCATTTTTCCGGTAAACAAAGGAGAAAAGGCATATACGCCAAAGGGCCTAAAAAATTGAATAAAGAAGATCGAGAACGATTTATTACACTGCTGCAAAAAATCCTGTCGAACGATGAAGGGATTTTGCACTAAAGCATCGAATAATGTACGACGGAGTGTTATAAGATGGGAAATCGGATACCAGATGAAATTGTAGATCAGGTGCAAAAGTCGGCAGATATCGTTGAAGTCATAGGTGATTATGTTCAATTAAAGAAGCAAGGCCGAAACTACTTTGGACTCTGTCCTTTTCATGGAGAAAGCACACCTTCGTTTTCCGTATCGCCCGACAAACAGATTTTTCATTGCTTCGGCTGCGGAGCGGGCGGCAATGTTTTCTCTTTTTTAAGGCAGATGGAAGGCTATTCATTTGCCGAGTCGGTTTCTCACCTTGCTGACAAATACCAAATTGATTTTCCAGATGATATAACAGTCCATTCCGGAGCCCGGCCAGAATCTTCTGGAGAACAAAAAATGGCTGAGGCTCATGAGCTCTTGAAGAAATTTTACCATCATTTGTTAATAAATACAAAAGAAGGTCAAGAGGCACTGGATTATCTGCTTTCCAGGGGCTTTACGAAAGAGCTGATTGATGAATTTCAGATCGGCTATGCTCTTGATTCTTGGGACTTCATCACAAAATTTCTCGTAAAGAGAGGCTTTAGCGAGGCGCAAATGGAAAAAGCGGGTCTCCTGATCAGACGCGAAGACGGAAGCGGATATTTTGACCGCTTCAGAAACCGCGTCATGTTTCCGATCCATGATCATCACGGGGCTGTTGTTGCTTTCTCAGGCAGGGCTCTTGGCAGCCAGCAGCCTAAGTATATGAACAGTCCTGAAACACCGCTCTTTCATAAAAGTAAACTGCTTTACAATTTTTATAAGGCCCGCCTTCATATCAGAAAGCAGGAAAGAGCAGTCTTATTTGAAGGATTTGCCGATGTCATATCGGCCGTAAGCTCGGGTGTAAAAGAAAGCATAGCCACGATGGGAACGTCTCTGACAGATGAGCATGTCAAGATCCTAAGAAGAAATGTCGAAGAAATCATTCTTTGCTATGACTCTGATAAAGCCGGTTATGAAGCCACCTTAAAAGCTTCAGAGCTTCTGCAAAATAAAGGCTGTAAAGTCAGAGTTGCAATGATTCCTGACGGATTGGACCCTGACGATTACATCAAAAAGTTCGGCGGGGAAAAATTTAAAAATGACATTATCGACGCCAGTGTTACCGTTATGGCGTTCAAGATGCAATATTTCCGAAAGGGAAAGAACCTGTCCGATGAAGGCGATCGCTTAGCTTACATTAAAGACGTACTGAAAGAAATCAGCACGCTTTCAGGGTCTCTTGAGCAGGAAGTGTATGTAAAACAGCTTGCTTCAGAGTTTTCGCTTTCACAGGAGTCTTTAACCGAGCAACTGTCTGTTTTCAGCAAGCAAAACAAACCTGCTGAAAATGGCGGTGAAACGAAAACGCGGCGAGCGCATCTGACGACAAAAGCAAGGCAAAAACGTCTGCGTCCGGCGTATGAAAATGCAGAAAGGCTGTTACTCGCCCACATGCTTCGAGATCGGAGCGTTATCAAAAAAGTGATTGACCGGGTAGGTTTTGAATTTAACGTTGATGAGCATCGCGCATTGGCCGCCTATCTATACGCTTTTTATGAAGAGGGTGCCGAGCTGACGCCTCAGCATCTGATGGCCAGGGTGACGGATGATCATATAAGCCAGCTCTTGTCTGATATATTAATGCTTCAAATTAATCAAGAGCTCAGCGAAGCCGAGTTATCAGATTATGTAAAAAAAGTGTTGAATCAAAGAAATTGGTCAATGATAAAAGAAAAAGAGGCGGAAAGAGCCGAAGCCGAAAGGCAAAAAGATTTTTTAAGAGCTGCTTCTCTAGCTCAAGAAATCGTTACATTGAACCGATCTTTAAAATAACTGGAAAACTGGTGAGAAGCATTTATTGGCAATGATTCCTTGCGGAGGAGCAAATAGATCGCTTAACCTCATCATGAATTGTCATTTGATTATTCGCACATTGTTAAAGGCAGTTCACATAGAAAACGCCTGAATGGACCGAATAAGAATCATACCGCTTATAGAATTCGTTGCAAGCTTTGGAAGGAGGGATCCATAATGGCTGATAAACAAACCCACGAGACAGAATTAACATTCGACCAAGTAAAAGAGCAATTAACAGAGTCTGGTAAAAAACGTGGTGTTTTGACATATGAAGAAATTGCCGAGCGTATGTCCAGCTTTGAAATTGAATCAGACCAAATGGATGAGTATTATGAATTTTTAGGTGAACAAGGTGTTGAATTAATTAGTGAGAATGAAGAAACAGAAGATCCTAATATTCAGCAGCTTGCCAAAGCCGAAGAAGAATTTGACCTTAATGACCTAAGTGTACCGCCTGGCGTCAAAATCAATGACCCAGTTCGTATGTATCTAAAGGAAATTGGCCGGGTTAACCTTCTTTCTGCAAAAGAAGAGATCGCCTACGCTCAAAAGATTGAAGAGGGTGACGAAGAATCTAAACGCAGATTGGCTGAAGCGAACCTGCGCCTTGTTGTCAGTATCGCAAAACGGTATGTCGGACGCGGTATGCTGTTCCTTGACCTGATCCAGGAAGGCAACATGGGTCTGATGAAAGCCGTTGAAAAATTTGATTACCGTAAAGGTTATAAATTCAGTACGTATGCCACGTGGTGGATCAGACAGGCGATTACCCGGGCCATTGCCGATCAGGCGAGAACGATACGGATTCCCGTTCATATGGTTGAAACCATTAATAAATTAATCCGTGTGCAGCGTCAATTACTGCAAGATTTAGGCAGAGAACCAACACCTGAAGAAATTGCGGAAGATATGGATTTAACACCTGAAAAAGTACGCGAAATCTTAAAGATTGCACAAGAGCCGGTATCGCTGGAAACACCGATCGGTGAAGAGGATGACTCGCATCTTGGTGATTTCATTGAAGACCAAGAAGCAACTTCACCTTCAGATCATGCCGCATATGAGCTATTGAAAGAGCAGCTGGAAGATGTACTTGATACGTTAACTGATCGTGAAGAAAATGTATTGCGTCTTCGATTCGGTCTTGATGACGGCCGTACAAGAACATTAGAAGAGGTCGGCAAGGTATTTGGAGTAACGAGAGAGCGTATTCGACAAATCGAAGCCAAAGCGTTGCGGAAACTGAGACATCCTAGCAGAAGTAAACGTTTGAAAGATTTCCTCGAATAGGATAGAACGGGTCTTGCAGATCCGTTCTTCTTTTTTTAAAAAGATATATGGATAATATGCCTTTATTTTACTGAAAAATGATGTCATTTGCAAATGGACATTGTGATGAAAAATTTAAAAATAAGATTCCATATTTTCTATTGTAAGCGTATACAATACATTATACAATAGAATAAAAAGGATACTCAGAGAAATAGGCATGTTTCTATTCAATTTTGTATAAAGTGTGAATAAAAAACTTTTGTATAGCAATCCATTTACTTTTTGTTAAAATAAGTTAGAATTAGAAGTGTTTACATAGGGGAAAGGATCAAAAAGGGGGAAGGGAAATGAAATGGAACCCGCTTATTCCATTTTTACTGATCGCTGTTTTAGGAATTGCTCTAACTTTCTTTTTATCAGTAAAGGGGCTTGATGACTCTCGGGAGATTGCAAGCGGCGGAGAAAGCAAGTCTGCTGAAAAGGACGATGCAAACGCTTCACCAGAGGATATTTACAAGGCAAACTGCATCGCGTGCCACGGGGAAAATTATGAAGGTGTTTCAGGTCCGAGCTTAAAAGGTGTAGGGGATAAGAAAGATGTCGCAGAAATTAAAACAAAGATCGAAAAAGGCGGTAATGGAATGCCTTCCGGTCTTGTTCCGGCCGATAAGCTGGATGATATGGCAGAGTGGGTGTCAAAAATTAAATAAAAGATGCTATTTTTCTATTTTTCTCCTTATGCGTTCTCAGGCCGCCGAGATGTTCTCGACAGCCTTTTATTTTTGTCTGCCGTGTGTAGAGACGCATTAAAAGAAAATAAACTGAAAATCATTCGCTCAGCTTGGATTCCGGGCTGATTTTTTATATGATAGTAAAGGAAAAAATGATTGAGAAAAGTTGTGATGACAAGTGAACGAATTAAAATTATCTAAACGATTGCAAACAGTAGCGGAATACATACCGAATGGAGCGGTGATGGCCGATATCGGGTCTGACCACGCTTACCTTCCTTGTTATGCGGTGCTGAATCATAAAGCCAGCGGGGCAATTGCCGGAGAAATAACAGACGGCCCGTTTTTGTCTGCCAAGCGGCAGGTTGAAAAATCAGGCTTGAGCGCGCACATTTCTGTAAGGCAGGGAGACGGCCTGGAAGTCATACAAAAAGGTGAAGCCGATGCCATTACGATTGCCGGAATGGGCGGGTCTTTGATCGCTCACATTTTAGAAGCGGGTAAAGACAAATTAACGGGGAAGGAACGGCTTATTTTACAGCCGAATATTCATGCTGTTCATATCAGAGAGTGGCTTTATAAAGAAGGATATGCGCTGACAGATGAAGTGATCCTTGAAGAAGACGGAAAGTGCTATGAGGTGCTTGTCGCCGAAGCGGGAGACAGAGATGCGGCTTATGCCGGTATTTCTTTATCAGCCGGGATGCTCGTCGGCCCTTTCTTGGCAAAAGAAAAGAATGCTGTCTTTTTGAAAAAATGGACAAAAGAGCTTCAGCACACGCAAAACATTTATGAACAGATCAGCCGAGCTGCAAGTACAGAGCAAAATAAACAGAAATTAAAGGAGCTCGCAGATCGAATAGAGCTGCTAAAGGAGGTTATCGATCATGGCTAAAAGCGTAAATGGGCAGCAGATTATCCAGCTGTTTGAACAATTTTCCCCGAAAGCCTATGCGGTCGAAGGGGATAAAATCGGCCTGCAAATCGGCACCTTAAACAAACCGATTAAAAACGTGATGGTTACACTTGATGTGTTGGAGAGTGTTATCGATGAAGCGATTGAAAAAGAGGTTGATTTAATTATTGCACACCATCCGCCTATTTTCAGACCGCTAAAGCACATTTCAACAGATCAGCCTGCCGGTAGGTTAATTGAAAAGTGTTTGAGGCATGATATCACTGTTTACGCAGCTCATACAAATTTAGACGTTGCGGACGGCGGCGTAAATGATTTGCTTGCTGAAGCATTAGAGCTGATTGAAACGGAGGTGCTGGTGCCTACTTATACTGATCCTCTGAAAAAGCTGGCCGTGTACGTGCCGAAGGAATATGAAGAGCAGGTGAGAACAGCACTTGGAAATGCAGGAGCCGGCCATATCGGCGAATACAGCCATTGCGCATTTTCATCTGAAGGAATCGGCAGCTTTAAGCCGTTGGACGGCGCCAAGCCTTTTATCGGTGAAGTGGGAGAGCTTGAGCTTGTTCATGAAGTTAGGCTAGAGACTGTGTTTCCTAAAAGCGTCGAAAAAGCCGTTATAAATGCAATGATAAAAAGCCATCCATATGAAGAAGTCGCTTACGACATCTATCCTGTCGAACAGTCTCCTGCCGAAAAAGGGCTTGGCCGTGTTGGAACACTTAAAAATGAGATGACACTGAAGGAATTCGCTTTATTTGTGAAAGACAAGCTTGAAATGAATGGTGTCAGAATGGTGGGTGAAGCTGACAGCATAGTGAAGAAGGTAGCTGTTCTTGGCGGAGATGGAAACAAGTATATTCATCATGCGAAACGAAAGGGCGCCGATGTTTACGTTACAGGAGATTTATACTTCCATGTGGCTCATGATGCGATGATGCTAGGCCTGAATGTTGTTGATCCGGGCCATTACGCGGAAAAAATCATGAAAGAAGGCGTCACAAAAAAACTGACGTCAATGTGCAAGGATAACAAGCTGGACGTGAATATCTTTGCTTCTGAAGCAGATACAAATCCATTTACATTTCTATAAAAAAACTGAGGCTTACACAGCCTCAGTTTTTTGCTTTTACTTTCGGGAGTATTTTTTTGAGCGGTACATTGTGTTCCGTTGTCCAAGTTGATGGATCTTCATGCTCATACTGCTCCAAAAAACGAATGACTTCTTTTGTGATCGGTGTTGGTGTTGATGCCCCCGCAGTAACTGCAACGGTATTAACGCCTTTCAGCCATTCGAGCTTTAATTCGCTTAGGTCGCCGATTCGGTATGCTTTTGTGCCGGCTATTTCCTCTGACACTTGAGCGAGCCTATTGGAATTGTTGCTTTTCGGGTCGCCGACAACGATTGTTAAGTCCGCTTTTTTCGCCTGTTCTGATACAGCTTCCTGCCGTACTTGAGTAGCGAGGCAAATCTCTTGGTGATATTCGACATGAGGATATTTCTCTTTGACAAGCTCCATAATGTCGTGAACATCCCATTGAGACATTGTTGTTTGATTGGTCACGATTAATTTCTCTGCTTGGATATCAAGGTTTTTCACATCTTCTTCTGTTTCAACTAAGTGAACGATCTCAGGCGCTACGCCAACGGCTCCTTCAGGCTCCGGATGCCCTTTTTTGCCGACATAGATCACGTGATAACCTTTTTCTTTCATCTCTAGAATTAAATTGTGAGTTTTCGTCACATCCGGACATGTAGCATCAATTGCGACTAATCCTTTTTCCTCAGCGATTCTTCGGACTTCGGGAGAAACACCATGCGCAGTGAAAATAACAGTTCCTTTTTCAACCTGCTTCAGGATATCCAGACGATTAACACCGTCTAAAGTAAAGATTCCTTCCTCTTCAAACGCATCAGTGACGTGTTTATTATGAACAATCATCCCGAGTATATAGATGGGTCTTGGCAAGCTTTTATCTAGTGCCGCGTTTTTGGCGATGACCATAGCATCAACAACGCCATAGCAATAGCCGCGCGGCGAAATTTTAATTACGTCCATTTTCGGTTATCCTCCAATACTGAAGTAGGTAAAGGCAATATAAAAAGCCGTAATCAAACGGCTCTATTCTTGCATTCTTCTGATCTCATTATAGCCAATCTCACTTCAGATATCAAAGAATGTTAAATATATAATCTCGGCTTTGAACTGCCTGATGTTCTTTTCGGAGAAGGAGAGGCAGCTTCATTTTTCTTCGGGGCAGATGTTTTTGATTTTTGTTCTTTCCTGTCAGATGTTTTTGATTGCTTGGGCAGAGAAGAACTTTTTGGTTTGGATTTTTTGTTCCCATCTGAGGTTTTTGCTTCAGCCTCGTTCTCTGTTTCTGAGGTTTCTTCTGAATCTGTTTGATTTTCATTTTCCTCATTGCTCTCTGTATCATCACTTTTACTTAATTGGCTATACAGCTTCATCATTGCCGGCAGATTGCGGACTAATGGGCCGTACTGCTGGATCATAGGAGTGACTTGCTGCGCCATGCCGAGCACTTTTTGCACATTCCCGAGCATGCTGGATAAAGAAGCAGGATTGGCGATATTTTGAATGCCTTGCAGACCAGCTCCTCCACTCGCTGCTGCGCCTGCTCCTGGAGCTCCCGCGCCGCCAGCGCCTCCTCCGCTGGGTAAGAACCTTGAAAGCATCCCTTTTAAGCCTCCGCCCGCACCATTTCTCGCTCCGGCATTTGCCTGAGGAAGAAATTGTCCGGATTGCTGAAAACCTTGCTGCTGCGGTCCAAATGAAGGGCTTCGCATATTAGGCGGTCTTCTGCCCATCATTTGCTGATTTGGCATGGGGCGGGGCGGTCCGGGCTGCGGATAATTTCTCATCGGCTGCTGTGGTGAAAACATACTTGTACCTCCTTTCAGCTCTCTCTGCTATTAGAATATGCATGGGCTGCGGTATTTGCTTTACATAACTGAATAAAACAAACGCCTTGCAAACGTGGTGTTTTTATTCAAAATCGGGTATAATGTGATGATGGACACATAATGTGCCGCTTTAAGGAGCTGGGAAAAATGAAAGAAACCAAATTTGAACTTTATGAATTGAAACCGTTTATTATAGATGCAGTACATCGCCTTGGTTTTTACGAACCGACTGATATTCAGAAAAGGCTGATTCCTGCAGTGTTAAAAAAAGAAAGCGTCATTGGCCAATCCCAGACGGGAACCGGAAAGACGCACGCTTATTTACTGCCTTTATTAAACAAAATTGATCCTGCCAAGGATGTCGTTCAGGTTGTCATTACGGCTCCGACAAGAGAGCTTGCCAACCAGATTCATCAGGAAGCGCTTAAAATCACACAGGGTGAGGAAGGCAGCCAGATTCGCTCGAAATGTTTTATCGGGGGCACAGATAAACAAAAATCGATTGATAAACTGAAGATACAGCCGCATCTTGTTGTCGGTACGCCCGGACGGATTGCCGATTTAATCAAAGAACAGGCGTTAAGTGTTCATAAAGCGGAATCTCTCGTCATTGATGAAGCGGATTTAATGCTGGACATGGGATTTATTGCAGATGTAGATTACATTGGTTCCCGCATGCCTGAGGACCTGCAGATGCTTGTGTTCTCAGCGACGATTCCGGAAAAGCTGAAACCATTTTTGAAAAAATACATGGAAAATCCGAAGTACGCCCACGTAGAGCCAAAACAGGTGACAGCTGCGAAAATCGAGCATATTCTCATTCCTTCGAAACATCGTGACAAGGACAAGCTCCTTTTTGATATCATGTCTCATCTGAATCCATACTTGGGCATTGTGTTTGCTAATACGAAAAACACTGCTGACCATATCGCTCAATATCTAACTGGAAAAGGTATGAAAATCGGGCTGCTGCACGGCGGATTAACGCCTCGTGAACGGAAAAAAGTCATGAAGCAGATCAATGACTTGGAATTCACTTATGTCATTGCAACTGACCTTGCTGCAAGAGGCATTGATATTAAAGGTGTCAGTCATGTTATCAACTATGAGCTGCCGGATGATCTCGATTTCTATGTTCACCGTGTGGGCAGAACCGCTCGCGCCGGCTCATCGGGACAAGCGATGACCATTTACGAGATTTCTGATGAGGATGCTTTAGCCAGACTTGAGAAAATGGGCATCGAATTTGATTACTTAGAGCTTGAAAAGGGCGAGTGGAAAAAAGGCGATGACCGCCAGCGCCGAAAAAAACGCAAAAAAACGTCTAACGAAGCGGATGAAATTGCGCATCGTCTCGTGAAAAAGCCGAAGAAGGTTAAGCCTGGATATAAAAAGAAAATGAGCTACGAGATGGAGAAAATCAAGAAAAAACAGAGAAGAAACCAATCTAAAAAAAGAAAGTAGGGGAACCTGTTGTTGAGAATAGGCTCACACGTCTCGATGAGCGGAAAACATATGCTTCTTGCTGCTAGCCAGGAAGCAGTCTCTTATGGGGCGAACACGTTTATGATCTATACAGGCGCACCGCAAAATACGCGCCGAAAGAAAATTGAAGACTTAAATATAGAAGCGGGCCGGGCACACATGCAAGAAAACGGCATTGACGAAATTATTGTACACGCACCTTATATTATTAATATTGGCAACACGACAAATCCGTCAACTTTTGAGCTTGGTGTCAATTTTCTTCGTTCTGAAATTGAACGGACAGCGGCCATCGGAGCGAAGCAAATTGTCCTTCACCCGGGCGCTCACGTAGGAGCGGGAGCTGAAGCAGGCATCAAAAAAATTATTGAAGGCTTAAATGAAGTGATTGATCCGAATCAAAATGTCCAGATTGCATTAGAAACAATGGCAGGAAAAGGGTCAGAATGCGGCAGAAGCTTTGATGAGCTTGCACAGATTATTGATGGCGTTACTCATAATGAGCATCTTTCAGTGTGCTTTGATACGTGCCATACACATGATGCTGGATATAACATTATCGAAGACTTTGACGGTGTGCTGAATGAGTTCGATAAAATCATCGGCATTGACCGTATTAAAGTGCTTCATATCAATGACAGCAAAAATGTCAAAGGCGCAAGAAAAGACCGCCATGAAAACATTGGCTTTGGTGAAATTGGATTTGACGCATTGCAATATGTTGTTCACCATGAGCAGTTGAAAGACATTCCAAAAATCCTTGAAACACCGTATGTCGGTGAAGATAAAAAGAATAAAAAACCGCCATACCGTTTTGAGATTGAAATGCTGAAAGAAAAACAATTTGATGACACATTGCTCGAAAAGATTTTACAGCAATAAAAAAATGGGGGAATTATCCCCCATTTTTTTAGGTTGTAAATTGTTTGAAAAGTTCGTTAACAGTTTGAGCTGTTTCTTTTGATGTAATTGCCTCTACTTGTTTTAGCAGCCGCATTCGTTCACTCTCATTAAAAATGTTCACATTTTTTCCGTATAATAGGTTTGCTACTTCAATGGCCTGCGGTCTTGTTAAACTGATTCCGTATTGTTTTGAGTACTTCAGCAAATCGTCAGCAGTAGCCTGATTAAGCCGCTGCAAAATAATTTTTTGAAATAAAATCATCGACCATTCCACCTCCAGACTTAATGTATGGGCAAATCAGTAAAATGTGTCAGTGTTTAATGGTAAAATAGATTTATAATGTATTTAAAATAGTTATTGCAGGAAAGGAGATTTTATGACCCCAACAAAACAACATAAGAGAGAAACATTTTCCCGCTTTATTTTCAGGGTCTTCATGATTCTGTCAGGAGCTGCATGTGCGGCTGTAAGTATCGAATTATTTTTAATCCCCAACGATTTTATTGATGGCGGGATCATCGGTGTATCACTTATATTAGACCACCTCTTTATGTCAACCCCAATTCTGAATTTCGCTTTATTTGTTGTCATGTTAAATATTCCTTTTATGATCTTCGGATATAAATATATCGGTAAGACCTTTCTTGTCTCTACGATGATTGGAATTGTGGGGCTTGCCGTTATTGAATCCTCGCTTCACCATGTAGAAGCCATTACAACTCAGCCTATATTGGCCACTGTGTTCGGAGGTCTTTTACTCGGCTTTGGCGTCGGCCTCGTTATTCGAAACGGAGGTTCGATGGATGGTACAGAAATTCTCGGTATTTTGCTGACGAAAAAGCTGCCGTTTTCAGTAGGTGAGTTTGTTATGCTCATCAATGTATTCATTTTCATTTGGGCTGTTTTTGTGTTTGGTCCTGAGCAAGCGATGTACTCTTTCATGACTTATTATATTGCGATGAAAACCATTGATGCTGTGATCCAGGGACTTGATGAAACAAAAGCTGTCATTATCGTGTCTGACCAGTATGATGAGATTTCCGACGCGATTTTGCACCGTCTCGGTCGCGGAACAACCAAGCTGAAGGGGAAAGGCGGATATACGGACGAAGAAAAGGACGTGATTTACGCGGTTGTCACAAGGCTGGAAGTGACTAAGCTAAAATCGATCGTGTTTGAAGTCGATCAAAATGCATTCATAACAATTATGAATACTCATGAAACGAGAGGCGGGAAATTCAAAAACGCAATCCACTAGGCTTTCATTTACTTTTATTCATTTTATGGGTATAATTTTACCTGCAGTAAAGAAAATGGCTTGCTGGTCAGACAGCTGCCATTTTCTTTTTCAATACATGTGATACGTTCTTAAGCAAAGCGAAAAGGGGGAACCTTCATGAACGTACAAGAAGCGCTGAACCTACTGAAAGAAAACGGATATAAATATACAAACAAACGGGAGGATATGCTGCAGCTTTTTGCTGATTCAGACAGATATCTTACCGCTAAAAACGTACTGTCTGCATTAAATGATGATTATCCCGGCTTAAGCTTTGATACAATCTACAGAAACCTTTCTTTATATGAAGAACTTGGTATTTTGGAAACAACCGAGCTGTCCGGTGAAAAGCTCTTCAGATTTAAGTGTTCATTTACCCATCATCACCATCACTTTATTTGTCTGGCGTGCGGTAAAACAAAGGAAATTGAATCATGTCCGATGGACAAGCTTTGTGATGATTTGGATGGTTATCAGGTTAGCGGGCATAAATTTGAGATTTACGGCACATGCCCTGATTGTACAGCGGAAAACCAAGAAAACACGACTGCATAATTGCATATATTTGAGAAAAAGGAGCCCAATTTGGCTCCTTTTTCAGTTATTGACACGTATGAAGTGATATTTGTTGTTATTTATCCATTGAACGGCTTCTAGCCAGTTGTTTACTCTGATGATGTTTGAATCAATCGGAAGCTGATTATAAGGGGAATTGAATAAAATCACCGGTATACCAGCTTCTTTCGCGATCATCATCGCGTTTCCGTGATGATCTTCAAAAAACAAGTCGATGTTGTGATTTTTGACTGCCTCAACTTTATGATGACCGCCAACAAGTTCGATGTGGTCGTAGTGAATATTTTGTCTGTCAAACCATTCATAGGTAATATCAGTTAAATGAGTCCGTCTTGCTGTAATATAAACTAGCTTGTGCTCCTCTTTGAGGAGGTCAAGTGACTGTTTTGCATGCTGTGCAAGCAATGCTTCCTTATATATGATTGCTTCATTTTGATTCATCCAATCCCAAAATTCTTCCTGCGTAATGTTTAACAGCTTTGTTAAATCATAATCCGTCATATCGTTTAATGAAATGGAAAGATTAAACGAGCGGTTTAAATAAGGGACGAATGTATCCTGAGCCGTAATTGTGCCGTCAATATCTATTCCTAAGCGTAACATGCCCACACTCCTTCAGTTTCATCCCTTCAAGTGTAACATAAACAATTGACATTAACAGAAAAGTTTAGCAAACATGAATCAGGCAAAATAGATCAAACTATAAAAGCTCCTTTAATAAAAACAGAAGGGGGAATTGAAGGTGGCAAACGATTACGAAAAACGTGATAACAACGGCTACTATGTTGATCATGGTTCTGAAGGAACAAATATAACCCGTGACAATGATGGTTTTTTTGAGGAAACGGCTGCTGAAATCGCAGAGCCTTACCGTGCTGCTGACCGCAGCAATGACCAAGACAATGACCGCAGCGGCGGCAATGTCAATGAAGGACGGGGAATAGGGTATATTGCTTTAGCCTTGTCCATTATTTCATTGTTTGTACTGCCTGTTTTATTGGGAGCTGCCGGTATTATTGTCGGCTATATCGCAAGAAGAAGAGGCGCTCAGGGCCTTGGAGCTTGGGCGATGGGTATCGGTATCGTCTCATTAGTGCTTGGAATATTTATTATTCCATTTTTCTAACACAAAAAGCTTGACGGGTTCCCGTCAAGCTTTTTGTGTTTCTTCTTTTGATTTTGCTTTTTCAGCTTCAAGTTTTGCATAGTGTTCCTCAGCAAGAATGTCGATTTCTTTCTTGAGTTCCTCTACCATTGTTTCCTCTGGAACCTTACGGACAATTTTCCCCTTCCGGAATAACAGCCCTTCACCGCGTGCTCCGGCGATACCAATATCAGCTTCTCTGGCTTCACCAGGTCCGTTTACTGCACAGCCGAGAACAGCGACTTTAATCGGCGCTTTAATTTTAGAAATATATTCTTCCACTTCATTGGCGATACTGATCAAATCAATCTCAATACGGCCGCAAGTCGGACATGAGATGAGTGTGGCAGCATTGGAGGCTAAGCCGAAAGATTTCAGAAGCTCTCTTGCTACTTTTACCTCTTCCACAGGATCTGCGCTTAATGAAATACGCAAGGTGTTTCCGATGCCCTTGCTTAAAATCGCGCCTAGTCCTGCGGCGCTCTTAACTGTGCCGGCAAACAGCGTACCTGATTCTGTGATCCCGAGGTGTAGCGGGTAATCAAATGCTTTCGACGCTTTTTCATAGGCCTCGATCGCAAGGTTGACGTCAGATGCCTTCATGCTGACAATAATATCGTGAAAGTCAAGATCTTCAAGAATTTTAATGTGATGAAGTGCGCTTTCTACCATTCCGTCGGCTGTCGGATAACCGTATTTTTCTAAAATCCGTTTTTCAAGTGAACCAGCGTTAACTCCGATTCTGATCGGAATCCCTTTTTCTTTAGCCGCTTTAACGACCGCTTCGACTTTTTCGCGGCGGCCGATGTTGCCAGGGTTGATTCGGATTTTATCTGCGCCGCCCTCAATGGCTTTTAACGCAAGTTTATAATCGAAATGTATGTCAACAACGAGCGGAATGGAAATGCGTTTTTTAATATCCGCAATGGCGTTTGCTGCCCGTTCATCCGGACATGCTACCCGGACGATTTGGCATCCGGCTTCAGCCAAACGGTTAATTTCCGCAACCGTTGCTTCTACATCATGTGTTTTTGTTGTTGTCATGCTTTGGATGACAACTTCATTGTTGCCGCCTATTGTTAAAGGTCCCACTTTGACGGGACGCGTTTTTGTACGATGTGTGATTTCACTCACTTGCAATCGCTCCTTAATTGTAGTTGCCGCTTCTAGATATAACAATTCTAGTATGGTTTATGTGAATTTATTTTACAAATTACATTGTAACAGTGTCTTCGCCGAACTGACAAGAAATTAACGTTAATTAAGGATAGACCGGGAATTTGTACGCTGTTCCAGCTTGAATGGTGTTAGCTTTCACATTCGGATTCAGTGCTTCAAAATCCTTTACAATGTCGTCGGGAGAACCTGCTGATCCGACAATTGACATAACCGTGTCACCCGGCTTTACCTTCACCGTTTTATACGCTGGTTCTTGTACAACCGTTTTTGTTGATGCTTCATAGACAGGGAGGTCCTGAATGGGTATCGTTCCAATTTTAAGATCATAAAAAAGAATAAATAGAATAAAAACAATGCTGCATACAAAAGTGAGACGCTTCATCGCTTTTCCTCCCGCATACTAAATTTATACCATAGTATGCTTGTCCAATTAGTTTCATGACAAAAGAAAAGAGACTGCGAAGGCAGTCTCGGGTTATACAGGAGCTTTTTTGGAAGGAATCTCTTTTAAAACGAGAAACAGGATGACAAAGTTGACAAACCAGTTCAGCAAAAATTCACTTGGAACTGTCACTTCTAACGCACGCATGATTGTAAAGAATACAGTCGATAGGGTGATGGAATAGGCAGAAAGCTTCCAGAGCTGGTGATAGGACAGATGTTTTTTCTGTGAATTCTTAATGATTACTCCGATAAGCGCTAAGAATGATACTTCAATAAATTTTCCTGCGGCTGTTACGAGGAAAATGAGAGCTGAGAGAACAGTTACAATCATCGCTTTATTTTGATTTAAACCTGCAATGACATCTTTTTTCTTTAACTCAGATGGCATCATTGAGTAAGGCATCTCTTGGGCTTGTCCGTCAATGGCCAAAACAAATTTGTTCTGAAGGATGCCAATCGCGTTTTGCTTTGCTTCAATTTGTTCGGTACCGTAGGCGTCTGTCGGATCAAACACGATAACGAAACCATTTGCCTGTGATTCCGTGGCTTTTTTCTCCTCAGTTTGAAGTTTGCCGTTTGAAATTGTGAAATCAGGGAAATCTTTGTTTAAAACGGTTTTAAAGCCGTTCATTGATTTTACTGTCCCTGAGCTTACATAATAAGCGGTTGGAATTGCAAAAAGGACAGAGAGCAAAAATACATAAAGAATCGCTTTTCCGATTCCTTGAAATCTTGTTTTTGCAATATCACGGGGAGAGTATGTACTTTTGATGAAAAGCTGAAATACATTCACTATCTTCACTTCCTAGCTATACTAATATATGTTGCTTATTGTATCGTTGCCAACGTGTAAATACAAGGAAGACATGAAGAAGATGGATGTAAAAAGGGAGGATGGATGCTATGGATTTGTTGTATTGGCTGGTGATTGCGGCGGTATTTATCATCGCCTTTATCGGACTGGTGTACCCAATTATTCCGAGTGTAGTATTTATTGTTGCCGGCTTTGTATTGTACGGATTTTTGTTTTCATTCAGTCCGTATTCTTATATGTTCTGGCTCGTTGAAGCTGTTTTTGCCGCAGTATTATTCGCCGCAGATTACGTGTCTAATCTGCTTGGAGTAAAAAGGTTCGGCGGAAGCAAAGCCGCCATATGGGGAAGCACGATCGGTTTATTAATCGGGCCTTTCGTCATTCCAGTTGCGGGTATCATATTAGGGCCGTTTATCGGGGCAGTTTGTGCAGAACTTATCGTCCATCAAAAGGACTTAAAGTCAGCGTTTAAAATCGGTCTTGGCTCGCTCATTGGCTTTTTAACAGGGGTTATTGCTAAGGGTATCATCCAGCTTTTGATGATCGGATATTTTTTGTGGACGGTCCTATAAGAATGTCGGGCAGCAGGTTTAATGGGGCGGATTATCGGTTAAAGTGAAATATGTCCGCTGAAATGAGCCAAAATGTGAGCATTTTCATTGATTACAAAGCATTCTTTTGTTACATTGAATGAAGAAAGGCTCGCTGTGAAGCGGCATTTCAGTACATATATATTAAGGAGGAATTATCATGGCTTACGAACTTCCAGAATTACCTTATGCGTACGATGCTTTAGAACCGCATATCGACAAGGAAACTATGACTATTCACCATACGAAACACCACAACACATACGTGACAAATTTAAACAAAGCGGTTGAAGGAAACACTGCTCTTGCAAACAAATCAGTTGAAGAACTTGTTGCAGACCTTAATTCTGTCCCTGAAAACATCCGCACTGCAGTTCGCAACAACGGCGGCGGACACGCGAACCACAAATTATTCTGGACACTATTATCTCCAAACGGCGGAGGCGAGCCGACTGGCGCGCTTGCTGACGAGATCAACAGTGTATTTGGAAGCTTTGACAAATTCAAAGAGCAATTCGCAGCTGCAGCAGCTGGACGCTTCGGTTCTGGCTGGGCATGGCTTGTTGTGAACAACGGCAAACTTGAAATCACAAGCACGCCAAACCAAGATTCTCCGCTTTCTGAAGGCAAAACGCCTATCTTAGGTCTTGACGTTTGGGAGCATGCTTACTACCTTAACTATCAAAACCGCCGTCCTGACTACATTTCAGCGTTCTGGAATGTTGTGAACTGGGACGAAGTGGCTCGTCTATACAGCGAAGCAAAATAATGACACAAACAAGGTCCTCAATATAGGGCCTTGTTTTTTTATGTCTTCTTTTTACATATCTCGGTTTGAGTGAGACAGACTAAGGGATAGTAAAGGGGAGTCAGTAATGAGCAAACTAAAAAAAGTGATTGGCGATGTAGACGTAAACAAAGGATTACTTTTTCTGCTGACCATAGGCGGGCTTTACTCGCTGGGAATTGCACTGTCCAATACATTTGTTAATGTGTATCTTTGGAAGCAGTCAGGGAAATTTATTGATTTGGCGATATACAATTTATCCATTGTGACAATGCAGCCGATAACCTTTTATTTGGCTGGACGGTTAGCCAAAAAAATAGACAGGGTGTTCATTTTAAGGTTCGGCGTCATTTTTTTAGCTGCCTTTTATTTAAGTGTGCTTTTAGCAGGAGAAACGGCGGCCAGCCGGCTCGTACTGATCGGCGCAGTGCTCGGGGTGGGGTATGGCTTTTATTGGCTTGCGTTTAACGTGCTGACTTTTGAAATAACAGAGCCGGAGACGCGAGACTTTTTCAACGGATTTATGGGCATTCTGTCTTCCTCTGCGGGAATGATCGGTCCGATTGTAGCGGGATTCGTTATCTCAAGGCTTGAAAATAATACGGGTTACACAGTGATTTTCAGTCTCTCCCTCAGTTTATTTGCCTTGGCTGTCGTAATGAGCTTTTTTTTAAAGCGGAGAGAATCAAAGGGCCGTTTTATGCTGAGCAAAGTGTTTGGAGAGCGCCATAGCAATATGAACTGGCGGAGAATTACGAATGCGCATTTTTTTCAGGGTTTGAGAGAAGGGATTTTTGTCTTTTTAATCAGTGTATTTGTATTTATTGAGACAAACAGCGAACTTGCCCTTGGCACATTTGGCCTCGTCAACTCAGCTGTTTCCTTCTTTGCCTACTACTTTGCATCGAGGCTGATAAAGAAAAAGGCAAGAAAAAAAGCGATTTTGCTGGGCGGGCTTATTCTATATGGGGCGATGTTTTTGATTCTGTTTCATATGAGCTTTACGACATTATTGACGTACGGCGTTTTTATTGCCATCGGCTATCCACTTTTGCTCGTGCCATATGTATCACTTACATATGATGTGATAGGCCGGGCGAGGCATGCCAGAAAAGCAAGAATTGAATATATCGTGCTGAGGGAAATGTTTTTAAATGCCGGCAGGATTGTCTCCATTTTATGCTTTCTCCTGATCGTGGCCCTTCTGAAAGAGGATGTGGGAATTCCTTTGTCACTTGCTATATTGGGCGTAGGACATCCGCTGATTTATTACTTTGTCAAGGATATCCGTTTTAAGGAGAAAGAAGAGGAAAATGAAACTATGGAAGAAGACGGCCAAAAACGGGTAACTGAACCGAATCTTTTAAAAGGCGAAAGATAATTTTTTGTCAAAAAGGGGTTATCTGTAGAAAAAAGTCGAAAAAACCTTTAAAATGAAAACTGGCACTCTTACTTGAGTGTCTTTTCTTTCTGTAAATAGAAAAAGGTGATGTTATGAGGAGAAATAAACCAAAAAAGCAAAATCATAAAGAGAAAAAGAAGTCGCTTCCGATCCGGCTGAATATTTTATTTTTGGCTGCCTTTGTCATATTTACCTGGATCATTGTGGAACTGGGCATCAAGCAGATTGTGCAAGGCGATGATTACAAAAATCAAGCTAATAAGCAGGAACAAAGTGAAGTTAGCTCGGCGGTGCCGCGCGGGAAAATTTATGATCGAAACTTTAACGCCATCGTGACAAATAAGGCTTTAAATGCAATCACATACACCAGATCTAAATCGACCACGCAAAAGCAACGTTTAAAGATCGCAAAAAAGCTGTCTGAAATGATTAAAGTTGACACAAAAAAAGTAACAGAACGGGATAAAAAAGATTATTGGATTTTGACTAGACCGAAAGAAGCGAAAAAGCTGATTACCTCTAAAGAAAGACAGCAGGTTGAAGACAAAAAATTATCCGATGACGATTTATATCAGCTTCAGCTAAAACGAATTACTGATAAGCAGCTGAATAAACTGACGGATAAAGACATGCAGATCCTCGCCATCAAAAGACAGATGGATTCAGGATATGCATTGACCCCTCAATATATCAAAAATGAAGATGTATCAGCGAAAGAAATGGCAGTAGTAAGTGAACATTTAGACGAACTGCCGGGGGTTGATGTCACGTCCGATTGGGAACGTGAATATCCGTATAAAAACCTTCTTCGCTCAGTGCTCGGAAGTGTTTCCAGCTCTGATGAAGGATTGCCGTCCAACTTGCTCGACCATTATCTGTCGCTTGGTTACAGCCGAAATGACAGGGTCGGAAAAAGCTATTTGGAATACCAATACGAAAGCCTTCTGCAGGGACAAAAAGCAAAGGTAGAAAATATCACAGATTCAAACGGCAATGTGACGGGAACAAAAACGGTTTCTGAAGGCAAAGCTGGTAAAGATCTCGTGCTTACGATTGATATTGATTTGCAAAAAGAAGTGGAAAAAATTATTGAGAAGAATCTAAAATCTGCTAAAGCACGAGCAAGCACTCAATTGTTAGACCGTGCTTTCGTTGTCATGATGGATCCTAGAAACGGTGAAGTGCTGACGATGGCGGGTAAGCAAATTAAACGAGAAAATGGAGCATACAAGTTTGATGATTACGCATTAGGAAATATGACTTCATCCTATGCCATGGGATCAGCCGTTAAAGGTGCAACTGTTTTGACCGGCCTGCAAACTGGTGCTATTAATTTGAATACGATTTTTAAGGATGAACCTTTGTATATCGGACAAGATAAAAAAGGGAAAAAGTCTTGGCAAAACATGGGGCCAGTTGATATTCAGACAGCATTACAGAAATCTTCTAACGTATTTATGTTTAAAACTGCGATCGCAATCGGAAAAGGTGAATATAAACCGCATCAAGCATTACCAATTGATACAACGGCCTTTGATACATTCCGGAATTACTTCAGCCAATTTGGTTTGGGTGTCAAAACTGGAATTGATCTTCCGAATGAAATGACAGGCTATAAAGGAACAAACAGATTAACGGGATTCTTGCTTGACTATGCGATCGGCCAGTACGATACGTATACACCGCTGGAACTGGCACAATACGTATCAACGATTGCAAACGGCGGCTACCGCTTGAAGCCTCAGCTAGTAAAAGAAGTCAGAGAACCTAATGCTGAAAAAGGGATTGGTGCTGTCGTGCAATCCGTTCAGCCGGAAGTGCTGAATAAAATTGACATGAAGAGTGAATACATTAAAGAAGTACAGGCCGGATTCAGACGAGTGATGACAAAAGGGACAGCTGCCAGCCAATTTGCATCAGCTTCGTATCAGCCTGCGGGCAAAACAGGAACAGCACAATCGTTCTATGACGGGCCTGATAAATCAAAAACAGGAACAGCGACATATAATACGACACTTGTCGCTTATGCACCGGCTGATAATCCTGAAATTGCAATCTCAGTAGTAGTACCTTGGGCTTATATTGATTATGGCGCTAAATATACCATTACAAACGAAATTGGCAGAGAGGTAATGGATAAATATTTTGAGCTGAAATCGAAGCAGGACAAAGAAGATACTCAGCAAAAGAATAAAGATAAAATCGAAGAGAATGCAGAAAACACAACGTCTTCTGATAACTAAAAAGAAACGCTCACATGATGTGGGCGTTTTTTTTTATACAAAAAAACGCATTGATTTACAAAACCTTAACATTCGATTCAAACCCTTTTTACACAGAACCTTTACTCTATACGTGTAGGACAAATTACACATTATACGCAGGGGGAATTCAGGAAATGAAAAAAAACAAATTGGTGCTTATGCTTCTGATGGCTGCTTTTATGATCATTGCAGCTGCATGCGGAAATGCAGGAGAAAGTGAAAAATCGAATAGCGATTCTGCAAAAGGAGAAGGAAAGGCATCAGGTTCTTTAACCATTTCTGGTTCATCGGCTATGCAGCCATTAGTACTTGCAGCAGCAGAAAAATTTATGGAAGAAAACCCTGATGCTGATATACAGGTACAGGCTGGCGGTTCTGGAACAGGGCTTTCTCAAGTCTCTGAAGGAGCTGTTCAGATCGGGAATTCAGACGTTTTTGCTGAAGAAAAAGAAGGGATCGATGCAAAAGCGCTTGTCGATCATCAAGTCGCAGTAGTTGGTATGGCAGCAGCTGTAAACCCTGATGCTGGTGTGAAGGATATTTCAAAAGATGAACTAAAAAAAATCTTCACTGGCAAAATCAAAAACTGGAAAGAGCTTGGCGGCAAGGACCAAAAGATTACACTTGTAAACCGTCCTGATTCTTCTGGCACACGTGCTACATTTGTGAAATATGCGCTTGACGGAGAAGAACCTGCAGAAGGCATTACTGAAGATTCTTCCAACACAGTAAAAAAGATCATTGCTGACACTCCGGGAGCGATTGGATATCTTGCATTCTCATATTTAACAGATGACAAAGTAACTGCTTTATCTATTGACGGCGTAAAACCTGAAGCGAAAAATGTTGCAACTGGTGAGTATCCGATCTGGGCTTATCAGCATTCTTACACAAAAGGTGAAGCAGCAGATTTAGCTAAAGAATTTCTTGATTATCTAAAGAGTGAAGACATTCAAAAAAGCATTGTTACTGACCAAGGCTACATTCCGGTTACTGATATGAAAGTGACACGAGATGCCAACGGGAAACAAAGCTGATCTTAATAAAAAGAGGAGTGCGGACAACCGTTTCTCCTCTTAACACATTCATAGGAGTGTAAAACAATGATAAACAATAGAGAAAATATGTCTGTGAGCGAGCGTTTGATCAGCTCAAGGCAAAATCGGCAATTGGATGAAGTTCGAGGAAGAATGATTGTGACAGCTTGTGCGCTTATTATGATTGCGGCATCTGTTGCGATCACTATTTTCCTCGGCGTTAAGGGGCTGCAATCTTTTCTTGTAAATGGTGTAAGCCCAATTGAATTCTTAACGAGCCTAAATTGGAACCCTACAGATACTGATCCGAAATATGGAGTACTGCCATTTATTTTTGGATCATTTGCAGTAACGATTCTTTCTGCTCTCATTGCTGCACCGCTTGGCATTGCTGGTGCGATTTTTATGACAGAAATTGCGCCCAACTGGGGAAAGAAAGTGCTGCAGCCGGTAATCGAGTTATTAGTCGGCATTCCATCTGTTGTTTATGGATTCATAGGTCTTACAGTATTGGTACCGTTTATCGCCCAGTTCAAATCGAGCGGAACAGGGCACAGTTTATTGGCGGGAACGATTGTCCTCTCTATCATGATTCTGCCGACCATCACATCGATCTCTGCTGATGCGATGGCTTCCCTTCCAAAGAGCTTAAGAGAAGGTTCTTACGCGTTAGGTGCGACTAGATGGCAGACGATCAGAAAAGTACTTGTGCCTGCAGCCTTTCCGACATTAATGACGGCTGTTGTACTTGGAATGGCACGGGCGTTTGGTGAAGCTTTGGCTGTTCAGATGGTTATTGGAAATACAAGAGCATTGCCGGAAAGCCTGTTTGACACTGCCGGAACACTGACAACGATTATCACGCTGAATATGGGCCACACCACATATGGCAGCGTTGAAAACAATACGCTGTGGTCCATGGGGCTTGTGCTTCTGGTGATGTCATTCTTGTTCATCTTGCTTATTCGCTACTTGTCATCTAGGAGGAAAGTGTAATGAACCGCAAAATAACAGATAAACTGGCGACTGGAATGTTTGGTTTGTGCGCAGCCATTATCGCTGCAATTCTAGTAGGCTTGTTTTCCTATATTATTATAAACGGTGTTTCCCAGCTCAGCTTCGATTTTATTACGACAAAATCGAGCGCCATTGCAGCTGGAGGAGGAATACGCGACCAGCTGTTTAACTCCTTTTATATTTTGTTTATTACGATGCTGATTACAATTCCGCTCGGTGTGGGCGGCGGAGTGTTCATGGCTGAGTACGCGCCTAATAACAAAGTGACTGATTTCATCAGAACATGTATAGAGGTGCTTTCATCTCTACCGTCTATTGTCATCGGGATGTTTGGATTATTGATGTTTGTCAACTTAACAGGCTGGGGATATACGATCATAGGCGGGGCGCTTGCGTTAACTGTTTTTAACCTTCCTGTCATGGTGCGTGTGACAGAAGACGCGATCCTTTCAGTACCTAAAGATCTGAAGGAAGCCTCTCTCGCTTTAGGTGTATCACGCTGGCATACCGTAAAAACGGTTTTAATTCCAAGTGCGATTCCTTCTATCATCACAGGAGCAATTTTAGCGTCAGGAAGGGTGTTCGGGGAAGCGGCGGCATTATTATTTACAGCCGGTCTGACAACGCCGCGTCTTAACTTTACGGAGTGGAACCCGTTTTCTGAAACATCGCCGCTCAATATTTTCAGGCCCGCTGAAACACTTGCGGTCCACATTTGGAACGTAAATACGCAAGGAATCATTCCGGATGCAGAAGCGATTGCCAACGGAGGTTCTGCGGTGCTGGTGATTTCTGTTCTTGTGTTTAATCTTGCAGCAAGATGGCTTGGCACGATGATCTACAAGAAGCTTACGGCAAATTAGAACGGAAAGAGGCGAAAAAAACATGTCTGTACAAATGGTAAAAGAAAAGCCTGAGCGTTCTGTTTTCGTTCCAAAACAGCGCCACGTGCTCGAAGTGAAAGATCTGTCTATTTTTTACGGCACTAAACAAGCGGTACACCATGTGAATATGGATATTGAAAAGAATGCGGTGACTGCTTTGATTGGACCGTCAGGATGCGGAAAGTCGACTTTTTTGAGAAACATTAACCGAATGAATGACTTAATTCCTTCTGCAAGAGCTGAAGGTGAAATCCTTTATGAAGGTTTAAATATACTGGGTGGCAATATTAACGTTGTCAGCTTAAGAAGAGAAATCGGAATGGTTTTCCAAAAACCGAATCCATTTCCGAAATCGATCTATGCGAATATCACACATGCATTGAAATATGCCGGAGAGCGGAATAAAGCTGTTTTAGATGAGATCGTGGAAGAAAGCTTAACAAAAGCTGCGCTCTGGGATGAGGTGAAGGATCGTTTGCATTCATCTGCACTCTCGTTATCAGGCGGCCAGCAGCAGCGTTTATGCATCGCGAGAACGCTTGCGATGAAGCCGGCTGTTCTTCTGCTGGATGAACCAGCTTCAGCACTAGATCCGATTTCAAATGCAAAAATAGAAGAATTAATTACAGAATTGAAAAGCGAATACTCGATTATTATTGTCACGCACAATATGCAGCAGGCTCTGCGGGTTTCTGACCGGACGGCATTCTTTTTAAACGGCGAGCTTGTAGAATACGGACAGACTGAACAGATTTTCACCAGTCCGAAGCAGCAAAAGACAGAGGATTATATTAACGGGAAATTCGGATAGGAGGGCGGCAATGAGTATTGCTACCGAAGCGGTAATGAAACAGGAAGTCTATCAAGTCAATGGTATGAATTTATGGTATGGACAGCATCATGCTTTAAAAAATATCAATTTGAGCATCCATGAAAACGAGGTCACGGCGATTATCGGGCCATCAGGATGCGGGAAATCGACCTTTATTAAAACTTTGAATTTAATGATTCAAATGACGCCGAATGTAAAACTTGCAGGTGAGCTGAACTATAATGGCAGCAATATTTTAAAGGGTAAAGTGGATATCGTGGATTTGCGGAAAAATATCGGTATGGTATTTCAAAAAGGGAATCCGTTTCCGCAATCTATATTTGATAATGTCGCTTACGGACCGAGAGTCCACGGCACCAAAAATAAAAAGAAGCTACAGGACATTGTGGAAAAGTCATTAAAAGATGTGGCGTTATGGGATGAGGTGAAGGATCGTTTGCATTCATCCGCTCTTTCGCTATCAGGAGGCCAGCAGCAGCGTCTTTGTATCGCCAGAGCGCTTGCGACAAATCCTGATATTTTGCTGATGGATGAACCGACATCTGCACTAGATCCAATTTCAACGAGAAAAATTGAAGAACTCTTTCTTGAGCTGAAAAATAAATATACCATTGTCATTGTCACGCACAACATGCAGCAGGCAGCAAGGGTTTCTGATCAAACCGCCTTTTTCTATATGGGTGAGCTTGTTGAATGCGACAATACCAATAAAATGTTCTCTAACCCGCAGGATCAAAGAACCCTCGATTACATTACAGGAAAGTTTGGATAAAAAAACAGGCTGACAGTCAGCCTGTTTTTTTATCGTGTTAATGTTTTTACGATCTTTTTGAAACTCATGTCTGATTTTACTTTAAACTTACCGGCGCGGATTTCTTTGTGATAGCCGGCATCAATGACATAGTCATTAAAGTCTTGAGCCGAGGAGATGATGCCTTCTTTTTCAAGAATAGCTGATACATCTGCGGTGCTCATGCCGTCTTTAATGATGAGCTTGTATGTTTTGACTTTGTCTGTTTTTGCGTCTGAGCTGCTGTCATCGTTTAAGGATTTCTCTTTTGAATCGAGAAGTTTTTGATATTCATCACGGTTAACAGAAACCATTTTTTTAGAATCAAGGTAGTTGTTCACGTCTTGTTCGGTTACTGTTTTATTTTCTTTTACAGCAGCGGCCTGATCTTCGTCTGTCAGATAAAAAACAGCTGCAAGAACGGCTGTCGCTAAAATGATACCGCCAGCAAATGCCTGAATGCCCCGTTTTGTCATACGAGCACCTTCTCGTTATCTTTGATAATCGTATTTACGTCTTCCACTGATACATGCTCAGCTTTAGCAATGGCTTCAGCGGACATGCCGTTATTATATTTAGAAAGTATTTGTTTAGCGATTTTTTGATTGATATCGCTATGCTTTGATTTGCGGATGACAAGGTTTGTTTCCAGTAATTCTTCCTCAAGCACTGTCATTTTCTTTTTGAGCTTATAAATTTCTTGCATCGCAGAAAGCTGTAGCGTTTCGAGCTCCTGTTCTACATCTTTCATCGGATCTCTTTGAGAATATGAGAATGCAATTAGCGCTATACTGACGATAAACAACGCAATAATAGCAATTTCCACGTTTCATCACCTTCTATTCTTTTTTTATCCTTCTTTTTTATACCATAAAACCAATGGATTCTAAAGGAATTCGCGAAAAAAACGAGATTTTGTCGAGAAATCTTTCTTTGCTTCCTCTCTATGTAATGGTTTAATAGGAACACTGAGTGAACGATAGGAAAGGAGAATGTTAGAAGTCCATGGATAAATACCCATTTCCCTATAATATACGACATAAGCTTTCTTTTTTTAGGGACACATTCGACATGATCATTCAAAACGCTCACACCTTGACCGTGCGATGGGAAATACCGGAAGAAACAATGCGGCTGGCTGAAGCGGTGCTTTTCGAAAAGCCGCAGGATATGATAAAAGAATTGCGCATTGTCCTTAAAAGAAAAGGCATTGAAGCTGTCAGGACAAAGCGCACAACGTATCATAAAGGGGAATGGACAATTGGACGGGCGGCAGGTGATGCTGTATATCGGGCTGAATATAGAATTGTTAACTCAATGAACGTCTCTCTCAAGCTCGCAGATACAGAGGACATCTATCTTGCGGAAAATGGGATTAGTGATATAAACAGCTTTCAGAATGAGGACGTGTTCACCTCGTGGGAGAAGCAATTTTCTGCCTATACGTGTTATGGGAGAGGAGAAAAAGAACGATGAACATTCTCATGCTTTCACTCGAACTTCCTCATGAACCGAAAAGCGGGCTCGGTGTCCATTTAAATCGTCTCATTTCCTATTTAAAACCGCATATCAACATTACGGTTTGTACTCCAAGCAGGAGGCTGTTTTCATATGCGCAGTTTGAAGATTTTATAGCTGATGCCAACTTTACAATGATTCAGGATGTGTTATCTTGCAATGAACGCTTTGATCTAATTCACGCCCATGACGACATGACAGCCCCTGCTGCCCATGATTTGAAAAAGCGTCTTGGTCTTCCGCTTGCTGCGACAATCCACGGTCTTGAAAGCGAAAGAAAGAAGGTGTGCCAAGAAGCACCGCACCCATACAGACTTCAGACCGAACGGCTCCTTATAAATTCCGCTGATGAACTGATTGTATTAAGCACCTTTATGAAACGGGCTCTTGATAAGATTGCACGTAAAAAACCAACTGTTATCCCGAGTCCTGCATCTATGGAGGAAGAAAAGAGGCAAATTCCACGGAGTATGAATAAAAGGTTTCTATTTTCATTTGGCAGGTTTGTTCCTGAAAAAGGTTTTTCTCAGCTGTTAAAGGTGTTTGCTATCTTGAGACAGCGCCAGCCTGACCTGCATTTAGTACTGGCTGGGGAAGGGCCGTCTCTGTCCTCCTATGAGAAATTGGCTGCGGAATTGAACGTAGAGGACCGTGTTATGTTCCTGCCATTTATGCATAGAAGGGACATCAGAGCATTTCTGTCTCGCTGTGAAATGGCTGTTTTCCCTAGTTTTTATGAACCGTTTGGGCTTGCCGCGCAAGAAAGCATGGAACAAGGTGTGCTGACTGCCGTTTCTCAGTCGGGTGGCTTTTGTGACTATGCCGTTCATGACAAAACGGCAATCGCCATTGAATTTACGCGTGTACAGGAAGCTGCTGATCTGCTGAACAGGTTATTAATAGATCGGGAAAAGGCCTGCCGGATAAAAGAAGCCGGCAGACAACAAGTGATCAAACTCCACCATCCTCGGCTCATTACGGAATCATATTTGCAGCTTTATAAGCGTATCATCAATAATTCAGCAATTCATTGAAAAACAGCCTAGCATTCCGTCCATTATAGTGGTATTATATATAAGTCTGAATAAGTAAATGATTTTAGTTTGGAGGGAAAATAATGCGCGTTAATATTACTTTGGCTTGCACTGAATGTGGTGAGCGTAACTATATTTCTAAAAAGAACAAACGCAACAATCCAGACCGCGTTGAATTTAAAAAATATTGCCCACGTGATAAAAAATCTACGTTACACCGTGAAACAAAATAACAGCCTAGCTGTTTGAGGTGTGAGAAAAAAGCCAGAGCTTTGAAAAAGGTTCTGGCTTTTTTTCTATTCCGAGGGGGATGAGAGATGAAATCACAATTAAGAAAAAAGACGATGGAGGCACTATCTGCTGTATCAAGTGAAGATCTTATTCGAAAAACAGCACGTATGTACAAACTTTTGTTTTCACTGCCGGAGTGGCAAAATGCCAGGACCATTGCCGTCACCATATCCAGAGGGGTGGAAATACCGACGCGTCCCGTCATTGAGCAGGCTTGGAAAGAAGGGAAACAAGTTTGTATTCCAAAATGCGACCCGGGCACGAAGAAAATGCAATTCCGCACATATCAGACTGATGCTCAGCTCGAAACCGTTTACGCCGGACTTCTTGAGCCGGTGATCGAAAAAACAAAAGAAGTGAAACCATCACAAATTGACTTGATAATCGTTCCAGGTGTTTGTTTCGATACTGATGGGTTTAGGATTGGCTTTGGCGGCGGCTATTATGACCGTTATTTAAGCGATTATAAAGGGAAGACAGCCTCATTACTTTTGGAATGCCAGCTGTTTGCACACGTTCCCCGTCTGCCGCATGACATCCCAGTACATAAGCTGATAACGGAGGATCAGATCATTTCTTGTTTTTCATAACTTTCCTGCTCCTTGTTCAAGAATAAATAAGAAAGAATGACAAACCCTATTGGCAGGAGGGATATAATGAAAAAACTTATGATTTATGCTATTTTTGCTGTTTCTGCCGTCATGTTTTATCAAAATCGCTACCGTCTTATGAATACCGTACTCAGCCAGCCGGGAATCAGACGGTCTTTTATCCATCTCTTTTTAAGAATTCCATTTATCCGTAATAAGTTTATACAGCAAGCTTTCTAAAATCCCGTGAAAAACGGGATTTTTTGCTTTCAGTAGGCGTTCGGAGCGCCAGCTGTTATAATGAGAAAAAACCATTGGAGCGGTAAACATGTATTTGCTGGAGTATACATATTGGAAAATCGCGGCGCACCTAGTGAAAAACGGGTATGGCGTCATACAAGCCGGTGAGTCAGATGAAATATGGCTGGAAGCACCGGACAAGTCCTCTCATGATCTGATTCGCCTTTACAAGCATGACCTTGATTTCCGTCAAGAAATGGCAAGAGATATCGAAGAACAGGCTGAACGAGTAGAACAAGTCAGAAAGCAACTTGGCAGACGCAAGATGAAGTTGCTGAATGTATTTTTTTCAGCGGAAGCTCCTGTTGATGACTGGGAAGAGATTGCAGAAAAGCCTCTTGAGAACGGAACTGTGTCGGTTGAACCGGCGATCGTGAGGGGAACGATGCTTCGTGATGATCTTCAAGCTGTTTTTCCATCATTTCATGCAGAAGATTGCACAGAAGCCCGTAATTCGTTTGAAGACTTGCAAATGGCGAGAGAACGCTTCCTTTCGCTAGTGCTGAAACAAGAAGAACAGAGGAAAAATGAAGCGGCGGTTTTTCAAACTGGAAAACCAATCTTTACATATTTATTCATCGCGCTTCAGGTCTTGATGTTTTTCTTGCTTGAACTAAACGGGGGCAGTACAAATACGGAGACACTGGTCGCTTTTGGAGCAAAGGAAAATAGCCTGATTGCAGCGGGAGAATGGTGGCGGCTTCTGACTCCGATTGTGCTTCACATCGGGGTTGCGCATTTAGCGTTTAACACGCTGGCTTTATGGTCGGTCGGTACAGCGGTTGAGCGCATGTACGGATCGGGCAGATTTCTGTTGATTTATCTGGCCGCTGGCATTACGGGTTCGATTGCAAGCTTTGTGTTCAGCCCGTACCCTTCAGCAGGCGCCTCAGGAGCCATATTCGGATGCTTAGGCGCACTGCTGTATGTAGCTTTGTCAAATCGGAAAATGTTTTTAAGAACCATTGGAACCAATATTATTGTCATTATTATCATCAACCTGGGCTTTGGTTTTGCGGTTTCGAATATTGACAATTCGGGACATATCGGCGGCTTGATTGGCGGCTTTTTCGCAGCTGCCGCACTGGGATTTCCCAAAGCCCGAGCCTTGGGAAAAAGAGTGTTGTCAGCAGTTATACTGATTGCTTTGGCGGCCGGATTTTTATATTACGGGCTGCATTCCCCTTCCCACCAGGAGGCAGCGCTGATTCAGCAGGCAAACGAGCTGTATCAGGATGGAAAGTATGAAGAAGTAACGGATCTGCTCAACGGAGAAGCGGAGCGAAAAGATGCCTCAGGCGATCTATTAAAAATCCTGGCTGTTTCTGATATTCAACTCGGCGAATATGATCAGGCGGTTTCCCTTTTGGAAAGAGCGGTAAAAAAAGACCCTAAAGACCATGCCTCATATTATTATTTAGCCTTATTGTATGCGGAAAAAAATGAGCTTGGTCAAGCCGAAAAGGCTATCAAGTCGGCTGTAAAACTGAAGCCGAAGAAGCAGCGCTACACAGAGCTGCAGCAGCAAATTGAAAACAATAAAGAATGATAAGGAAGGATGCCAAGGAGGGGGCTGGCTTTTTTGTCAGCGTTTTCTTCTTGACTGGCCGCTTCCATATGAATACGCTAATGATAGTTAAGATCAAGAATGGTGAGGAAAATGAATACTTTTTATGATGTGCAGCAGCTATTAAAAACGTTTGGCCACATTATTTACTTTGGGGACAGAGAGCTTGAAATTGAGTTTATGCTAGATGAATTAAAGGAATTATACATGAACCACATGATCGAGAAGGAGCAGTGGGCCGAAGCGGCAGCGGTCCTTCGAAAAGAATTGGAACAAACAAAAAAACGGAAGAGATTTATGTAAAGGCTAAGGTGATAAAAATGGACGAGATATGGTTTGCGGGCATTGATCTGGGAGGAACGACGATTAAACTCGCTTTTATTAATCAATATGGTGAAATTCAGCATAAGTGGGAAGTCCCAACTGATAAAACCGGCGACACCATTACAGTTACAATCGCAAAAACAATCGACAGCAAACTGGATGAGCTGCAAAAACCGAAGAATATCATCAAATACATCGGAATGGGCGCACCAGGACCTGTAGATATGGCAGCAGGAGTTGTTTATGAAACGGTAAATCTGGGGTGGAAAAACTATGCTTTAAAGAACCATCTGGAGACAGAAACCGGCATCCCGGCTGTGATAGAAAACGACGCGAATATTGCTGCGCTCGGGGAAATGTGGAAGGGAGCGGGTGACGGCGCGAAAGACGTCATTCTCGTGACACTTGGCACAGGAGTTGGCGGCGGCATCATTGTAAATGGCGAAATTGTACATGGCATAAATGGCGCCGGCGGGGAAATCGGCCATATTTGCAGCATTCCTGAAGGTGGGGCGCCTTGCAACTGCGGCAAAACGGGCTGTATTGAAACGATTGCGTCGGCAACGGGAATTGTAAGAATTGCAAAAGAGAAAATGGCAAATGCTAAGCAGACGACACGTTTAAAAGCAACTGAACAATTGTCAGCGCGGGATGTATTTGAAGCAGCGGGTGAAAATGACGAAATGGCCCTTGAAGTGGTTGATTATGTGGCCAAGCATCTTGGTTTGGTGCTGGGAAATTTGGCAAGCTCGCTTAATCCGTCAAAAATCGTTATTGGCGGCGGCGTATCGAGAGCAGGAGAACTGCTGAGATCAAAAGTCGAGAAAACATTCCGCAAATGCGCATTTCCGCGGGCAGCCGAAGCGGCTGATATTTCAATCGCAGCACTTGGGAATGATGCCGGCGTAATCGGAGGCGCTTGGATCGCTAAAAATGAATGGCTGAAACACCAAAATTGTTAAAATTGTGTAAATGAAATTGATTTTTTGTTATGTTCAGGTTAAGATTTAATTTGATGTGTTAATGAGAATGTTGGGAATAGACTGATTTTTTGAGCGTGCTGCATAGGAGGTTGAAATGCGAAAAACGTTTTTTTCGAAGATTTCATTTATGCTAATTGCCATTTTATTGATGTGGCTGAAAACGTATGCTGTTTACAAAACCAGTTTTCATATTAAAATCGACAATCTAACGCAGGAATTTATTCTGTTTATCAACCCGTTGAGCTTTTTGCTGCTCATCTTTGGTTTCAGCCTGTTTTTAAAAGGCAAAAACAGAAATCGCTACATTATTGCGATGAGCAGTCTTGTCACGTTTGTATTGCTGGCTAATATGGTTTTTTACCGTTTTTACAATGATTTCTTAACAATCCCTGTCCTTTTTCAAACGAGCAACATGGGTGATCTCGGAAGCAGCATCGGAACTCTTCTTGAGCCGACAGACCTTTTATTGGCTGTAGATATTGCGGTTTTAATATGGCTTCACATCCGGCAAAAAGCTTTTCAATCGGACATTCCCTCCACGAAAAATGAACGGGCGGCATATTTTCTGTTTGTTGCTTCTGTTTATTTCTTCAATTTAGGCTTGTCTGAAGCGGAAAGACCTCAGCTATTGACACGCTCATTTGACAGGGAAATGCTTGTTAAAAACATCAGCCTGTTCAATTTTCATATTTACGATGGTGTTCTTCAGTCAAAGCAGTCTGCACAAAGGGCATTGGCTGACAGTAACAGCCTGACGGAAATTGAAAACTATGTAAGCGCTAATGCGAAAGATGCCAACAAAAGCTTATTCGGCGCTGCAAAAGGAAGAAACGTCATTCTCGTATCTTTAGAGTCGACGCAAAGCTTTGTGATTAATGAAAAGGTGAATGGAGAAGAAATCACACCTTTTCTGAATGATTTTATAAAACAGAGCTACAACTTCAATAATGTATACCACCAAACCGGCCAGGGGAAAACATCAGATTCTGAATTTATCGTGGACAATTCACTGTATCCGCTTGGACGAGGTGCCGTGTTTTTTACAAATGCGGGCAATCAATACATGGCCGCACCTGAAATTTTGAAAAACAGCGGTTATTATTCAGCAGTGCTTCACGCTAATAATAAAAGCTTTTGGAATCGTGATTTAATGTATGACTCATTTGGATATGATTCGTTTTTTGATATTAACTCGTATGACGTAACTGATAAAAATTCAGTCGGCTGGGGACTGAAGGATAAAGAATTTTTTGAGCAGTCTTCAGAGCTGATGAAAAATCTGCCTCAGCCGTTTTACTCGAGGCTGATCACACTGACGAACCACTTCCCGTTTGATCTTGATGAAGAGGATCAATTGATTGATGAATATGATTCAAGCAGCCAGACGCTAAATAAATATTTCCCGACTGTGCGCTATCAGGATGAGGCGCTGAAACGGTTTATCGAAAAGCTAAAAGAAGACGGGTTATACGACAACTCTATTATCGTATTATACGGTGACCATTATGGGATATCGGAAAACCATAATGAAGCGATGGGACAGTTTTTAGGGAAAGAGATTACACCATTTGAAGAAGTGCAGCTCCAAAAAGTGCCGCTTGTCATTCATATTCCCGGTATTACCGATAAAAAGCCGCAAACCATTCAAACAGTAGGAGGGCAGATTGATATCAGGCCGACACTGATGAATCTTTTAGGAATTGATACGAAAGATCACATTCAATTCGGAAACGATCTGCTATCAGATGAAAAACTGGACTTTACGGTACTACGGGACGGGAGCTTTATTACGGATCAGATCGTTTATACAGATGGTGCTTGTTATGACAAAGAGACCGGAAAGCCGCTAAAAGAGGCAAAACAATGTGAAGCATTTGCTGATAAAGCAAAACAGGAGCTATCACTTTCTGATGAAATCATTTATGGGGATTTGTTACGATTTTATGATCAGAAAAGGCTGGACAACTCGCCAAAACGAAAAGAAGAACAAATGCTTGATCAGGCATCGTAATCACAATGTCTCCCGCATCAAAGTGAGCGGGAGGCTTTCTTTTTTTAAACACGCTGTCATATAGTAACAAAAAGGGGGATGATGATGGCGTTTATTACGGTGAAACCTGAGATCAAGCACAATTTGTCCAGAGTGGCGAGAGAGTTGAAGATAGACGAGGATTTGCTTAGAACTGCAAATCGCTCGGCACAGAAACATCAATTGTATTGTCCTGGTTATATGATTGAAGAGCGTAACGATAAGGAGTTTCAAACTATCCAGGACATAAAGAGCTTTTTACAGCATCGGCAGCTGGACCTTTCTGATAACTGGGTCGAGCAAGAAAAAATTTATGATGATACAGCTGTTGAAAAGGAAATAAAGAAGATCATTGATGTGTTTCCGTTTGTCTCATGCCGGGAAATCGGCCGTTCAGTACTCGGCAGGCCAATCTGGGAGCTGAAGACTGGTGGGGACCATGCCGAAAAAAAGGTCCATATGAACGCCTCATTTCATGCGAATGAGTGGATCACAACGTCTGTCCTGCTGAAATGGTTTAAGGAATACTGTATATCATTATGCTGCAACTCGCCTTTATTCGGCTACTCTCCCATGAAGCTGTTCAGCAGCACATCCTTGTCTCTCGTACCTCTTGTTAATCCTGATGGTGTTGATCTTGTCTTGAACGGATCAGAAGGCATGGAAGCCAGGAAAGATGAACTTGAAAGGCTAAATGAACATCGTCCGAATTTTAATGAATGGAAGGCGAACATAAACGGGGTCGATTTAAATAAACAATTTCCGTCGTTATGGGAAATTGAAAAATACCGCAAACCGGCAGCACCCAGCTACCGCGATTTTCCGGGAATCTCTCCGCTTACGGAGCCGGAATCCATTGCGATGTACCGGTTGATAACGGAGAATCCGCCTGACAGACTGCTGGCTCTCCATACTCAGGGAGAAGAAATTTATTGGGGCTATAAAGGCCTTGAGCCAGAAGAATCTGCTGCTGTCATAAAGGATTTTGAGAAGTTAAGCGGGAACATTTATAAAGGAATAAGGGATATAGACAGCTATGCGGGATTTCGCGATTGGTTTATTCACCATTATTTTAAAGAAGGGTATACGGTGGAACTTGGAAAAGGCCAAAATCCTTTACCGTTTCAGCAGTTTTCACATATTTATAACGCCACAAACGGCATTTTGTGGAGGGCGTTATTTTTTCATGAGTAACTGAAACTTTTTCTTTTTTCTGCCGAAACAAATATGAGACAATAAAGATGATCGGAGGGGAAGCTGATGAGATCAGTTTGTTTCATTCTGCTGTCGGCATTGCTGTTTAGTTTATCGGCATGCGAACCATCTCATCAGCAGCAAAAACAGGCATCGGCGGCAAAAGATGAGGAAAAGGACATCATACCGCTTTCCGCGGAAAAAGCAGACGGGGCAGAAGGATGGCTTAATAACAGCACAATTTTATATACCGCGTCTGATCCGACGAAAACGGAGCTTTTTGCATACCGCATCTTTACCGGTACAGCGAAAAAGCTCTATCAAACGGATGGTCAAATCGTTGATGTTCAAATCAATCCGAGGAAGCAGATGATTCTGCTGCAAATCACGCACAGCCAAAAGACGGCAGTGGTTTTGCTTAATGCAAATGGAGAGACGCTTTACCAAAAAGATTACGAAACGTATGAGCTTGAGGCTGCTTGGAATCAATATGATCCTTATCAAATAATGGTCACGGTATTCACTGAAAACTGGGATTTCCATACATATCAGGTGGATGCTAAAAAAGACAAGTCTTCCTTAAGTCCGGTGCAGGTTCCGTTTATTCACTGGACATCCAAAAACACGTTTGATTATGTAAAAGAGGGAAGAGACGATAAGTCAGGGCCTTTATATACGTTCGATACAGTAACCAAAGCGGAACAGAAGCTCGAGGACGACGTTCTTTTCTTGGATTCTTTCCATCAAATGAGTTTTACCGTCAAATCAGCTTCCGGAGATAAAGGGACGTATCAGTTTAAAACGCCACAAACAAAATCGCCAGTTACAGCGGAATGGCCGCTCCAAACGAAATATACAAGTTTGGCTCCGATGGAGTATGACTATGATGAAGCAAAAGGCCTGTTTTATACGTTTAAAGAAAGCGGCGATGCATATAAGCTTGCAGCTGTCAATACGGCATCGGGAAAGGCAAAAGATCTTTTCTCTCTGCCGGAAATGGAGCCGATTCAAATATCTCCGAACGGGAAATATGCATTATACGGCTTTCATTTTGAGCAGTTCATTTTTTTGAAATCACATGAAATGAAGCAACTCATCATTGATCAAAAGGAGATGGAATAACGATGGCTATCGCAGATGTAACCATTATCCCAATCGGTACCGAAACACCTAGTGTAAGTGCTTACGTGGCCGATGTGCAAAAGATTTTAGAAGAGTATAAAGCTGAAGGGAAAATCAAATATCAGCTGACACCGATGAATACGCTGATCGAGGGAGAACTCAGTGACCTTTTCACAGTCATTCAGGCAATTCACGAAGCGCCGTTTCAAAAAGGGCTGCACAGAGTGGCGACCAATATCCGCATCGATGACAGGCGTGACAAAAAAACGACGCTTGAAAGCAAAATAGAAAGTGTCAATAAACATTTACAGCAATAAAAACAAACCTGTATCCGATCGGATACAGGTTTTAATGTGCGGTTGGATAGCCGCTGTTTATCACGGTCATCACGGTAAACCAGCCAAAGACAAATAAGGTGGCTCCGGCCAATAAAAATCCAAGTATATTTCTATTTTTAACAGAACGCAAGACTCCCCATAAAGCGAAAAGAGCGACAAGGCCGAAAATCACGACAAGTAACATACGCAGCCCCCTTTACATTGAAAAACCTGCAATCCTTTCCATTTTTATTCTACCTGTTTTTTATAGGTTTGTCGATAGCGTTTTCATTGTGATTGTTTGAATATTTTTTCAAAAACCTTCATAATAAGAGCATAAAAAAGAAAGAGGTGATATAAGTGAAATGGAGACGGATGCCAGTAGGGCCGATTCAAGCGAACGCATATTTTCTCATCAATGATGATCAATGCCTGATTTTTGATCCGGGCGGCGAAGGAAATAAAATCAATCAATACATAAAAGAAAAAGGGCTGACGCCTTTAGCCATTTTGCTTACACATGCCCATTTTGACCATATAGGGGCGCTTGATGAAGTGAGAGAAAAATGGGATATCCCTGTTTACCTAAATCAGAATGAAAAGAATTGGCTTACGGATGCCTCTTTAAACGGCTCCGGTATGCTGCGAGGGATAGAAGTCACAGCTAAGCCTGCAGATCATCTGATTGAAGGAGACGGTGAGCTGAATATCGGACCGTTTCATTTGGAAACATTATTTACGCCGGGACATTCGCCAGGCAGTGTTTCTTACTACGTGAAGGATGCAGACTTGGTGATCTCCGGAGATGTCCTGTTTCAAGGCGGCATAGGGCGTACGGATTTGATAGGCGGCGATCAAGAGACGCTGCTGACCTCCATTCATGAAAAACTGCTTACGCTGCCGGAGCACACGCTAGTGTTAAGCGGCCATGGCCCTGAAACAGACGTGCAGACAGAGCAGGATCAAAATCCGTTTTTAAATGGGTTTTCATTGTAAAAAAAGAGACAAACCGATAAGGTTTGTCTCTTTTTGCATTTAATGCCCTCCGCCGCCGGGCACCATAATAAAAATCGAGTAATATGTAAAGCCGGCGAAGAAAATTGTTAAATATGCCCCGAAAATATAAATATACATGCGTTCAGTTAAGTTCAAATACGATAGGAATACAAATAAGATCGTCTGTCCAAAAAATAAAAGGGAAGCATCTTTCATATCACCTAAATAAAACATGACTGCAAAAATTCCCGTCCAAAATCCCAGCACCCGGAACATGCGATTCATTTTTATCCCCTCCCGAGAGTCCCTCTGACTGTTATTATAATAGATCACACCTATAAATGTAAACATTTTCATTATTGATATACAAATGGAATTTGTTCCTTTGATTGCGTTTTCTATTATATGAATGGTTTTTAAAAATAATCCGAAAAAAAGTTCTGTAAATGGTTTAAAGAAAAAATGATCCGGGTAGTTATTCTACAAAGAGATGGTTAACTGAGGAGGAAAAAAACGAATGGAACAATTAATTTTTTACTCATATCCGAGCTGCACGTCATGCCGAAAAACAAAACATTGGCTTAAAGCGCATCAAATCGAATTTAACGAACGGCACTTATTCAGAGAAACCCCGACAGTGGAAGAATTAAGGTACATTTTATCATTAACGACAGAAGGAATTGATGAAATTTTAGCGACAAGAAGCCAAACCTTCAAAAATTTAAATCTAAACATCGAAGAGATGACGGTAAATGAGGTGCTGGAACTTTTAATCGAGAAGCCGAAGCTTTTGCGACGTCCGATTCTTGTAGACAACAAAAAGCTGGTAATTGGTTATAATCCGGGAGAGCTGTTGAAGTTATCGAAGAAGAAAACAGTTCATCAATCTGCATGATGATGAAAAACCGAAGATCCGCTGATTTTATACGAATCAGCTTATCTTCGGTTTTTCACCTGTTCAGAAACTGGGCTAGCTGGATTCGAACCAACGATCACGGAGTCAAAGTCCATTGCCTTACCGCTTGGCTATAGCCCATTGAATGTAAACATAGTATGTGTAGAGGCAGACGCGTTATACATATGAAGCATAAATTTTTTCAAAAGAACAGGAGGTAGCTCATTAAGATGATAGCTCTTGATCAGCATGTTACAGAGCACAAAGAAGATATTATGAAACAATGGCTGGAAACTTGTACGTCAAAAGGAAGCTGGCTGCATAACGCTAAAGACCAGCAAAAATTAGAACAAAAGTTAAAAGAGCAGCACGAATCATTAGTGACCATCGTGGCGAAATCCCTTAAAAAAGCAGATGACGTAAAGGATGAGCTCAATCGATGGTCTCTTCAATGTGCGAGAGACCGTGTCGTTCATGAAGTGACTGTAACAGAAAGTGTCGGCCAATTTAACACCTTCAGACACATCATGTTTGAATGGATTCAGAAGTTCAGCGAAGCCTCATCTCAAGAAATCAGCATTCAGGACATTTGTGAGTGGAGCCAGATTTTGAATCAAACCATTGATGAGATCATCGAAGTGTTTACTGAAGAATACTACCAGGTCACCATGATACAATTAAACGCGCAAAAAGAAATGATTAATGAATTGAGTGCGCCGATTATGCCGATTTCTGAGGGAATAGGGATTCTTCCGCTTGTCGGTGAAATTGATACGTACAGAGCGAGGACGATTTTGGAGTCGGTGCTGCAGCAGTGTTCAGCGTTAAAGCTCTCGTATTTATTTTTAGATATTTCGGGCGTTCCAATCGTCGATACAATGGTGGCCTATCAAATTTTTAAAGTGATTGACAGCACTAAACTGCTTGGCATTGAGACAATTATTTCAGGTATCAGACCTGAAATTGCCCAAACCGTGGTGAAGCTGGGGCTGGATTTTTCGAATGTAAAAACCGAGCAAAGTCTTGCTAAAGCCTTGGCCAATAAAGGATTTAAAATAGAAGAGTGTTGATGTATCACCATGTTCATCCTGAAGTAAAGCAGCTGAACAGCCTCCCTCGGGCTATTCAGCTTTTTTTACTTCTATAAATAAAATGTGATGGCTGTCGATGTCTTTTACCTTAAATGAGTAGCCGTCATATTCAATGACACTTTCAGGCTCGGCGTCTATGTTTTGTGTCAGAAACCAGCCGCCCAAGGTGTCCACTTCTGCGTCTGATAAATCCGTTCCAAGCAGATTGTTTACATCGCTGATTAATAATTTTGCATTTAATAAGTAGTGATCCTTTCCGAGCTCGCGGATATGAGGCACTTCATCTGCATCAAATTCATCGCGGATTTCTCCTACAATTTCTTCTATAATATCCTCGACAGTGACCAAACCGGAAGTCCCGCCATATTCATCAATGAGGATCGCCATATGAGTGCGTTCCTTTTGCATTTTAAGCAGTAATTTATAAATAGGAATGGTCTCAATAACGTGGATAACAGGCTGAATGAAAGGTTTAATTTGCTGCTTTTTAAGTGAAAAATCTTTCGACAGCATTGAAAACAGCACTTCTTTCATATTGATTACGCCAATGACATTATCTTTATCCTCTCTGACAACTGGGTACCGGGTATATTTTGTTTGCTTCACTGTTTCCTGCAGATTTGGGATGGCATCTTCATCAAGTGACAAACTGACCATTTCATTTCGCGGCACCATGATTTCCTTTGCCATTCGCTTATCAAAGGTAAAGACATTATTCATGTATTTTAATTCACTTTTTTTGATTTCACCGCTTTTATAGCTTTCAGCCAAAAGAACCCGCAGCTCTTCCTCCGTATACGCCAGCTCATGCTCTGATGCCGGCTTCAGCCCAAACGCCCCTGTAATCAACCGGGCAGAGTGGTTCAGCAGCCAAATGAATGGAAACATGATCTTATAAAACCAAATAAGCGGTTTGGCGAGCATCAATGTAATGCTTTCTGCTTTTTGAATGGCGAAACTCTTAGGCGCCAGCTCCCCGATGACGACGTTTAAATATGTCACCGTTAAAAAGGCGATGACAAGTGAAAGAAGGTGGGTCAGAGATTCATTTAAGCCTGCTTTATGAAAAAGCGGTCGAAGCAGAGTTTGCATAGTCGGTTCCCCAAGCCAGCCCAGTCCTAAAGCTGCGACTGTGATACCCAGCTGACAGGCTGATAAATATTCATCAAGGTGAGTGATGACATGCTTTGCCGCTTTAGCACCTTTCTTTCCTTTTGCGACAAGCTGATCAATTCTGGATCGCCTCACTTTTACAATTGAAAATTCTGCGGCAACAAAAAATCCTGTTAACAAAATAAGAATAGCGACTGCTAGTAAATTGATAAATTCCAAAACAATTGCCTTCTCCAAGGAAGGCATGCACCTCCCTTTTCCGATGTCTTTCTACATTCCATACCACCTGAAATTATTCGCAAAACATGCGTAGAAGCGGCTGCATGGTTTAGTGATGCCTTTATTGGGCAATTAAAGAATAAAAGAACAAAAGTTTGGAGGAGCTTGACATGAAGGCACATACGGGAAAGGATTGGTTTTGGTACCAAATGGGCCCCCAGGAAAGAAATAAGGCGAGAGATCTGATCCATTTTTCTCACTGGCCTCAGTGTGAAAAGTGGTTTGAAAATAACCATCATATTAATTTTTTGCGCGTAGACACGACTGAAAGGGAAAATGAAGCGGTGTTTGGCTCGATTGTATATGATCAAGGGCTGGGTGAGGAAAAAGACCATACCGTTTTTCACTTTTATATAACTAGGCAATATTTTTTCACAATTAACTTTGACTTTTCGATTTTGAAGGGGATTAAGGGAAAACAAGTTGTCCAGCAAATGGAAAGAGCGGATAGTACCATGGAGGGATTTTTGATCCTTCTCGGCGAGTTAATGAATGTGTATCTAATCGGTTTAGATGAATTTGAAGTAAAGCTGAGAAAGCTCAGGTGGCAAATCAAAGACGATAATAGCAAAAGCATTTTAAATCGTGTCCATCTCCTGCACCATGAGCTGATGGTCTGGAAAAACTTAATCCTAAGCACTAAAAAAATTGAAATGGCATTGAAAGAAACCTTTTTGCCCCAAAATGAAGGGGAAAAGGTTTATCAGCGGATACAACTCAAAATTGACAGGGGGTTTACATACATTAATGAATTTGAAGGGGAGCTTAATAGTCTGTTGCATTCAGAGGAAGTCATTACCTCTCACAGGGGAAATGAAATATTCAAAGCGCTGACCATTTTCACGACGCTTTTTACGCCGGTTACAGCACTCGGTGCCCTCTGGGGGATGAACTTTTCAGTGATGCCTGAGCTGAATTGGAAATACGGATATCTCTTTTCTCTCTTATTGATTTTCACGTCTACAGTCCTGATCTACCTATACTTGAAGAAGAAAGGCTGGACGGGAGATATGCTGCAGGAGCGGAAGAAGAAATCTCGAAAAAGGCGGACACTGTAGGAGGTTTCATTTTTTGTGCAGCGGATAAAGAATAAATAGAATACGGTAAAGGAGGAATGGAAATGAAAATAAGAGACATCATGACAAAGAATGTAGAATGCTGTGAACCAACCGCTTCAATCACGGAACTAGCGAAAAAGATGAGAGACTCCAATGTCGGTTCTATTCCTATCTGTGAAAATGGCACACTTCAGGGGATTGTTTCTGATCGGGATATTGTGACGAGATGCTTAGCTGAAAGTCAGATGGATGCAAATGCAAGTGACATCATGAGCACTGACATCGTATCCGGCCATCCTGATATGTCTGCTGAAGAAGCGGGGCAGCTTATGGCAGAGCACCAAATCCGCCGTTTACCGATTATTGAGAACGAACGAATTGCCGGTATTGTTGCATTAGGCGATCTTTCAGTTGAGAAGGATACTGATCAAAAAGCCGGAGAAGCATTAAGTGAAATTTCAAAATCAGCATAATGAAAGATGGAGTGAACAGGCATGATGATTATCATGCCTGCTTTTTTATTGAGAAAATAATGAAATCAATGAGGTACATTCAGCTGAAACAATCGTTTCTGCCAGCAGGAATTGATTTTTCTACATATAACATCTCAAGAAATCACTTTTTCCCTGTTTGATTACCGGTCCTTCTTTTTCTACAATACGCATTGAAAGGAGAGGGAATCAAATTGGATTCAATAGAAAAGATAAGCAGAACCTTGATTAAAGAGGCATATATAACAAAGGCTTCTGATATTCACATTGTACCGAGGGAGCGGGACGCCATCATTCATTTTCGGGTTGATCATGCCCTACTGAAAAAAAGGAACATGAAAAAAGAAGAGTGCGTAAGATTGATTTCACATTTTAAATTTCTCTCAGCGATGGATATAGGGGAAAGGCGAAAGCCACAAAATGGGTCGCTTACGCTAAAGCTTGAAGAGGGAAATGTTCATTTAAGAATGTCAACGCTCCCCACAATTAATGAAGAAAGCCTCGTGATCAGAGTGATGCCTCAATACCATATCCCTTCGATTGATAAACTGTCGTTATTTCCGAAGACTGGAGCCACTTTACTCTCATTTTTAAAACATTCCCATGGCATGCTCATTTTTACCGGACCGACTGGTTCAGGGAAGACCACCACATTATACTCTCTTGTTCAATATGCAAAAAAACACTTTAATCGAAATATTGTCACACTGGAGGACCCTGTTGAAACAAGGGACGAGGATGTTCTTCAAGTGCAGGTGAATGAAAAAGCCGGTGTGACATATTCCGCAGGGCTGAAGGCTATTTTGCGTCATGACCCGGATATGATTATTTTAGGTGAGATTAGAGACGCGGAAACAGCTAAAATTGCGGTTCGGGCAGCGATGACGGGGCATCTGGTGCTGACGAGCCTTCATACGAGAGATGCGAAGGGTGCGATTTACAGACTGCTTGAATTCGGTGTGAATATGAATGAAATCGAACAGACTGTGATTGCAATAGCGGCTCAGCGCTTGGTTGATTTGGCTTGCCCGTTTTGTGAAAACAGATGTTCATCAGTGTATTGCCGCCAGTCACGAAACACCAGGAGAGCAAGCGTGTATGAGCTCCTTTACGGAAAAAATCTTCAACAATGTATTCAGGAGGCAAAAGGAAATCATGCAAATTACCAATATCAAACGCTACGTCAAATTATCAGAAAAGGAATTGCACTCGGCTACTTGACGACAAACAACTATGACCGGTGGGTTTATCATGAAACAGATTAGAAAAACCTGGCCGTTAAAGGATCAAGCCCAGTTATTGAAGCGGCTCGGTGAAATGACGGCGGGCGGATATACGCTTCTGGATGGAATACGCCTGATGGAACTTCAGATGAATAAGAAGCAGGCGGCTGACTTGACTGACGCGATCACTCGTTTGAGAGAAGGAGCTCCGTTTTATCAAGTATTAAAGAGTTTGTCATTTCATAAGGAAGCCGTAGGTATTTGTTATTTTGCTGAAACACATGGTGAACTGCCTGCTTCCATGATCCAGAGCGGGGAGCTGCTTGAACGAAAAATTGCACAGGCAGACCAGCTGAAAAGGGTGCTGCGATATCCGCTTTTCCTCATCTTCACAGTCGCTGTCATGTTTTATATGTTACAGTCTATCATTATTCCTCAGTTTTCCGGTATTTATCAATCGATGAATATGGAAACCACACGTTCCACTGACATGCTTTTTGCTATTTTTCAGCATATTGATCTTGTAATCATTTTGTTGGCTCTTTTTGCAGCAGGTTTCGGGCTTTATTATTGGCTTGTGTTTAAGAAAAAATCACCTGTCCGGCAAATGCTTATTTGTATCAGAATTCCTTTGGTTGGAAACCTTGTCAGGCTGTTTAACAGCTACTTTTTTTCTTTGCAGCTAAGCAGCCTTTTACAATCAGGTCTCTCAATTTATGACAGCCTTAACGCATTTAAACATCAAACGTTTCTTCCTTTTTACCGCTGCGAGGCTGAACAAGTGATTGAACGGCTAAAAGCTGGTGAATCAATTGAAACCGCTATTTGTGAAAGCCCTTTTTATGAAAATGATTTTTCAAAAGTGATATCTCACGGCCAGCTGAGCGGCCGCCTCGATCGGGAGCTTTTCACATACAGCCAGTTCATATTGCAGCGGCTGGAGCACAAGACCCAAAAATGGACAGGCATCCTTCAGCCTATGATTTATGGATTTGTTGCAGCGATGATCTTAATTGTGTATTTATCCATGCTTTTACCTATGTATCAGATGATGAATCAAATGTGAAAGGAAGAGGCCGATGAATGAGAAAGGATTTACACTTGTTGAAATGTTAATTGTGCTCTTTATTATTTCGATCTTGCTTTTAATTACGATACCGAACGTCACGAAACATAATCAAACCATTCAAAAGAAGGGGTGTGAAGGCCTGCAAAACATGATTAAGGCACAAATGACTGCATTTGAGCTTGATCATGAAGGACAGACACCGAGTCTCGCTGATTTACAATCAGAGGGCTATGTGAAAAAGTATGCAGTTTGTCCAAATGGAAAGCACATTATCATCACTGGCGGGGAAGTTAAGGTTGAACAGTAAATTAAACGAGGAGGAGGGATTTACCCTTTTAGAAAGTTTGCTTGTGTTAAGCCTCGCCTCTATCCTCTTGATTGCCGTGTTTACCACACTTCCTCCTGCTTATGACAACACAGCTGTCCGTCAGGCAGCATGGCAGCTGAAAAACGATATTATGCTTGCACAGCAAACTGCAATTTCCAGTCATCAAAGAACAAAAATTCTCTTTCAGAGAAAAGAATATCAATTAGTTATGGGGGATACGGTAATTGAACGTCCGTATGCCACGGGACTTTCTATAGAACCGCAGACATTAAAAGACCGTTTGGAATTTAATGAGAAAGGACACCCGAATGCAGGCGGGAAAATACGAGTAAAAGGGCATGCCGCTTATGACATAACAGTTTATTTAGGGAGCGGGAGAGTCAATGTGGAGAGAAAATAAAGGTTTTTCAACAATAGAAACAATGTCTGCGCTAAGTCTATGGCTGTTTCTGCTGCTGACAGTCGTTCCATTGTGGAACAAGCTGATAGCTGATGAAAATATGGCGGAATCTCGAGAAATAGGCTACCAGATGATGAATGAAAGCATTAGCAAATATATGATGACAGGTGAAGGAACTGAGGAAAAAACGGTTACGACTAACAATAATAACTATACGCTAAAGTGGGAGGAGGAGCGGGAATATCAAAACGTATGCATCTCAGCAGCAGCTTATAAAGAAAAACCATTTTGCCTCAGCATTCTGCGGACAGACTGGCTATACGCTTCTTAACGTATTATTTTCACTTTCCGTCTTTTTGCTCATATCAGGATCGTTAGCTACGATCTTCCATCTTTTTTTGTCACGGCAGCAGGAACATGACGCTTTCACACAGCAGGAATGGATGATTTCGGTGGAACAAATGATGAACGAGTGCAAGCAGTCACACGCAGTCAAGACAGCTGAGCATGGGAGCGTGTTGATCTGTACCAATCCTTCTGGGCAAGACATCCGTTTTGAAACCTATCAATCGATGATAAGAAAAAGGGTAGATGGCAAAGGCCATGTTCCGATTCTAGATCATATTACAGCCATGAGAGCCGATATTAAAAATGGTGCTGTTTTGCTGAAAATTGAGAGTGAAAGCCAAAAAGTGTATCAAACTGCTTTTCCGATTTATACATCTTTAGGAGGAGGATAAATGTACCGTTCGAAAGGGTTTATTTATCCAGCTGTTCTTTTTGTGTCTGCGCTGGTGCTGCTGATCGTAAACTTTACTGCTGCTCAATATGTTTCACGCTGCATGTTTGAAAAGGAAACAAAAGAGTTTTACACAGGAGAGAATTTGCTTCAGAATGGCGCGCTTCTATCAATTCGGCATGTTCTTGAGCAACGGAGAGGCCAAAAGGGTTCGCAGCAGTTTCCATATGGACAGGTTTCTTATTACATTCACGATACATCGATAAAAGAGCAAAAAGAAATCAACCTAAAAGCGTTGACGGAGTCTGGAACAGAAAGATCTGTACAGATCGTGTTTGATCAAAAACAGAAAAAGCTGCTGAGGTGGACAGAATAAAGCAGAGAATAGGTATAAAAAAAGTCATGTGAGCCAACACTTCATAATAATTGAATGATGAGGTGATCACGTGAAAACGAATGATTATGTCAAATATATGACTCAGCAATTTGTCAAATATATAGATACTCCGAAAGATGAGCGAAAAGAACGAAAAGAGGTGCGGAGAGAAACTAAAACTCCCGCTTCACAGCATTGGTTCGGTATTTTACCTTATGGTTTCAGGCTATGGATGAAACGGAAAAAATAATAGCAAATGTAACGAATAAGGTCCTTCAAAAAATGGAGGACCTTATTGATATTCTTCTAATATGGCAATTTTATTGACCTTTTGGCTATAGGGATCAAATGAAATCGTCACAAATACGCCGAATTCCTTTGACCCTTCCCTCAGAGTTAAATGGTATTGCTTCACTGCTTCATCTTTTCTTTTGCGGTCCCATACTTTTTGTTTGAACAGTACCTGAGCGAGCGGGTACCTTTTTTTTGCTTCTTTGACTGCAAGCTCTTCCCATTTGGACATGTGTCGGGCGGTCACAAGCGGTGCTTCTTCTGCGTGAACGGCAGAGTTACCGAAAACGAGAAGAGAAAGACAAATCACACATTGTTTGATCATTATGCTGTCACCCTTTCTTTGTGTATTATTACCAAATCATAATTGGCTATGCATTTAATTTCTCACATAACAATCCCAAAAATTTCAAAAAAATCAAAAAGGTGAGCAATACTGAGTAAGACTTTGTAATATGATGAAAACATTCTTTTAAACGAACAAAATGAACGTTTTTGGTGTTTTTCAATCAATTAAACGTTGATTATACTCTATTTGTGTGGTTCTTTAAAAAGAACGATCGTTATATCAAGTGACAGTGTTTTACAGGAGGTAAGATATGTTTCGATTGTTTCGCAATCAGCAGAAGGCGAAGACGAAACTGAAAGTTCTGCTCATTTTTCAGCTTTCAGTCATTTTCAGTCTGACTGCCGCGATATGCCTGCAATTTTCCGGTGATACAAGCGCTGCTTTTCATGATATTGAAACATTTGATGTCTCGCTTCAAACGTGTACAGACTTTCAGCATACAGATAAAAACTGCCATTATGATAAACGATGGGATCAGAGTGATTTGCACCTGTCAGATCAAACGAATACGAAAGGTACTGTATGCTCACCTGTCGCTCTATTTGCTGAGCTCGAAAATACAGGCGAGAAACTTAGGACATCAAAGTGGGAGTGGGAGCTTCATAAGCTGGAAAATGCCCGCAAACCGTTAAAGGATGGGAACGTGATCGAAAAAGGGTTCGTTTCCAAACAAATCGGCGATTCACTTTATAAAATCGAAACGAAGAAAAAAATGAAACCGGGCATTTTTGCATTTAAAATTTACAAACCGGCCGGCTATCCGGCAGACGGCCGTACATTTGAGTGGTCAGAGCCTATGACGCTTGCAAAATGCGATGAAAAACCGACGGTTCCGAAAAAAGAAACAAAGCCGGCCGTCAAAAAGGAGAAGGAAACATCACAAAAGGATCAAGATAAATCAAATAAAGAAGATACATCTCAAGAAGCGGCAACAGAAGAAAAAGAAACTCAATCAGTTCAGAAAGAAAGCGGGGAAGAGGATGAAAAAAGCAATGAAGCTGATCAGTAATATTCTCTACGTGATCATCTTTACTCTCATTATTGTGCTGACACTTGTCGTGATATCAACGCGTTCATCCGGGGGAGAGCCGGCAGTGTTTGGATACACGCTAAAATCAGTATTGTCAGGTTCAATGGAGCCGGAGTTCAACACAGGTTCCTTAATATTGGTCAAAGAGATCACTGATAAGAAGGAGCTCCAAAAGGGTGACGTCATTACATTTATGCAGGATGCAAATACGGCGGTCACCCACAGGATTGTTGACATAACGAAGCAAGGAGACCATTTGTTATTTAAAACAAAAGGGGACAATAATGCAGCAGCTGATTCAGCGCTTGTATCGGATGAAAATGTCCGCGCGCAATATACAGGTTTTCAGCTTCCATATGCCGGCTATATGCTTCATTTTGCCAGTCAGCCGATCGGAACTGCTGTTTTACTGATTGTTCCCGGCGTGATGCTGCTGGTGTACGCTTTTGTGACGATCAGCAGTGCTATTAGAGAAATTGAAAGAAAGACAAAAGCCTTGGAAACAGATGCAAAGGACAGCACCATGTCCACTTAACATCAGTTGTAAACCTGGCAACAGGTTTCGATATAATATCATTCAATAAAAGGGGAGTTTGCCATGGGTATGAAAAAGAAATTAAGTTTAGGAGTTGCTTCTGCGGCACTAGGATTAGCTTTAGTTGGCGGAGGAACATGGGCAGCATTTAACGACATTAAATCGACGGATGCTACTTTTGCGTCAGGTACGCTTGATTTATCTGCTAAAGAAAATTCAGCGAGTGTTAACCTGTCAAATCTAAAGCCGGGAGACAAATTGACGAAAGACTTCCATTTTGAAAATAACGGCTCACTTGCGATCAAAGAAGTATTAATGGCACTGAATTACGGTGAATTTAAAGCAAACGGCGGCAGCAATACATCTGCAGAAGATTTTCTCAGCCAGTTTGAAGTGACTCTATTGACAGTTGGAAAAGAGGGCGGCAATGGATACCCGAAAAATATTATTTTAGATGATGCCAATCTCAAGGACTTGTATTTGATGTCCGCTAAGAATGATGCAGCGGCTACTGAAAAAATCAAAAAACAAATTGACCCTAAATTCTTAAATGCAAGCGGTAAAGTCAATGTAGCAACAATTGACGGTAAAACCGCTCCTGAATATGATGGTATTCCAAAAACACCAACTGATTTCGATCAAGTTCAAATGGAAATCCAATTCAAAGACGACAAAACAAAAGATGAAAACGGTCTAATGGTTCAAAATAAATATCAAGGCAACTCCATTCAGCTTCAGTTCTCATTTGAAGCGACACAATGGAATGGCTTGACAATCAAAAAGGAACATACTGATAAAGACGGTTACGTGAAAGAAAATGAAAAGGCGCACAGTGAGGATAAAAATTAATAGCAGCAAAAAAAAGATGGCCCAGTATATCATGTACTGGGCCGTTTCTATGTTGATTGACAAAAGAGGAGTCAGTGCCTCTGCTCAGGCACTACTCCTCTTTTTGGGATTTTCTCCATTTTTGATAATCTAAAAATTCACGAAATTGTTTTTTCGATACCCCGGATGTCATTGCATCGCGAACCAATTTCTCCCATTCACTATCTAATTGACCATCGTATTCGGATTCATGTTTCTCATCGAGCAAAGTATGAACCGAGACGTCCAGAACAGCGGAGACTTTTTCGAGAAATTGAATGGAGGGGTTCGTTTGTAGATTTCGTTCTATTGAGCTTAAATAAGACTTCGCTACCCCAGCTTTTTCAGCTAGTTCTGATAGTGAGTAGCCTTTTTCTTTACGGTATTGTTTAATACGCTGGCCAATCAATGTCATCACCTTCCTTGTGATATTATAGCACATTCAGAAAGGATTTACGGTATGACTTCTGGCTGCCGGACCAGGATGAGCAGACTTTTTGTTTAAAAGTAAATATTTTCGTATTTCTTCCGGGCTGATATTTGCCTCTTTGGCTTTCATCATTAATTCAACCCATTCTTGATCTAATTCGAAGTACTCTTGTTTTGCATTTTTCATGCAGATTCTCCTCCTAAAATACTTGTTTATGTATTTCAGCCAGTCCGGCCATGACTCATTGTATGCTTCATTGGTCTCTGGAAGTCATTTGCCATTGAAATTGCCAGAATTTTTTTCCAATATACCTTTATTATAATCGCATTTTTTCAAAAAAAACGAGAACGATGTCGAATGGTAAAAAAAGTTAGATTGAAATATTATTTTGCAGATAAAATAATCCGCCATTTTCAATTTCAACTGATATCTTTGGTTGATACAAGGCTTTCAGTGCCTGTTTTTCTAGATGATACTCTTCTGGTTTTTCTTCTATATGCTCATAAAATTTGTCAAGCAATGACATATCATTTTTCCACCTGCTTACCGCCTGTTCTGCCCAGTCTGACGGCTCCTGCATGGCGGATTTTGCAATATAGTTTTCCATCCGCTTAAGGCCGCTTTCTGGTTTGATCATAGGCGATATGGTGAAGCAATAGTCACATATTTGAGACGTCAGTGGTAGCTGTGTCAGCTTGCTGTGAAAATCTTCAATTATGGTTCCAGAGACTAGGTGAAGGCCTAGTGACAATAGCTTATCCTTTTTCATGTCGGACTGGTATGAAATCGTGACATTTATACCAAGCCAAGGCTGAAGTGGAACTTTGGCTCCGGCTGATTCAATTTTCTCATACATTCTGGTAAATCTCCCATTTTGTTTAACAGCTTTGAACATTTGAAAAAGGCGCGGCGCCCCAAAATAAATAAATTCGCCGTCTAGGTCTTTTGGAGCAGTTTCTTTATCTGTAATAAAAGTGATTTTCATCGGATTTGGATCGCCGCCTGTCTTCTCGCGCCAGTGCCAGTAGAAAGGGCGGTTCATGATTTGTTTGTCCATTTCAACTGTAAGCTGCACGGTCATATAGCCTGAACCTTGATCAACGATTGGGCAGCTGTTTGCTTGAAAAAAACGCAGCAGAAAATCGTGAACCTCTTGCTGTCTCACTTATAAAACCTCCTTACAGGCTAAGATCCTCTTTTTTCAGCAGGCTGCTGTTTTTTATAAGACAAAAATGAGGTTAAGTTATCCATTTTTATTTTCATTTCTTCTTCAGTTGCTGAATGGTACAAAATATCGTGCAGGTGCTCTTCAAAATTGTTCACTTGAATTTTCGTTAAAATATCATCAAGTTCGCCGACCACTTTTTCAAACAAATGAATTTTTTCATATAGCAGCTTTAAAATATGCTCTTCCACTGTATGTTTTGTTGCCATGTTGTAAATGTGCACGTCACGCTCCTGCCCGAGCCTGTGAATTCTTCCGATTCTTTGCTCAAGACGCATCGGATTCCATGGCAGGTCATAGTTGATCATGTGATTGCAAAATTGCAGGTTGATCCCTTCACCGCCTGCTTCAGTTGCAATCAGGACTTGAACCTTTCCGCGGAAGAGATCCTTCATCCAATCTTTTTTCCCACGTTTAAATCCTCCTCTGAATGGCACAGAACTGATGCCGTTTTGCTGAAGAAACCATTGCAGGTAAATCTGGGTGGCCCGGTATTCTGTGAAAATGATGACCTTATCGTCTATCTTTTTGATCAGGTCAACCACTTGAAGCGCTTTAGAGTTTTGTGTCACTTGATTGATTCGATCTATTAAAACCGAAATGGTATGCTCGTCAATGGCCGGTGCTTGTTTCTCTTTTTGATCAAGCATTTTTTTCAGCGTCATATACACCGCTTCCCTGCTCGAACAGCATTCTCTTTGCAAGGTCATAATTGAGAACATGCTGGCCGGCTTATTGATGCCCTCCTTCAGGCTGGAAATTTCATCGTAAAGCGCCTGCTCTGATGGAGAAAATTCTATCGGCACTGTTTCAACATGGCGCTGTTTCCAATTCAGCCCGGTGTCATGCCGCCTGTTGCGGATCATGACTTTATTCACAAGATCTTTTAAATGCTCATGTGCTTCTATACTGGATTTCTTCTTGGCAAACTCTTCCTGGAAGTGATTCTGGCTGCCTAAATGGCCAGGCTTTAATAAGGACACCAAGTTGAAAATTTCTTCGATACGGTTTTGAATTGGCGTTGCGGTAAGAAGCAGGCAATATTTTTTTACGAGATTCCGGACAAATTCATAGTTCTTCGTTTTGCTATTTTTCAGTTTGTGTGCCTCATCAATAATGACGAGATCATATGGGATGGACAGCACAATTTCCCGGTGGGGCGAGCGCTTTGCGGTGTCGATTGATGAGACGACAATATCGCATTGCTCCCACACGTAGCTTTTCTTTTGTTCAACAGCCGGGATCAAAAATTTTTCCTGAAGCTCTTTGACCCACTGAGATACAAGGGAAGCGGGCACAAGGATCAAAATTTTTTTGGCTAAACCGCGAATCATATATTCTTTTAGAATCAGTCCGGCTTCAACCGTTTTCCCGAGACCCACCTCATCTGCTAAAATCGCTTTCCCATTCATTTTTTCTACCACTTTTTGCGCCACCTCAAGCTGGTGGGGGAGCGGTGTAAAGGAAGGCAGGTATAAAGGGGCCCGTAAGCCTTCAAATTCAGGAATGGCTAATGTTTTCTGGATTTCTGCAGAGAGCTTGTACAGTTCCCAGTTCGCCCATGGGCCATCGTTTTTCAGTCTTTCAGCGAATTCTTCAGGCCATTTTGCATCGTAGATCATTTCTGCGTTCATGCTTGTAACCGCCTTTCTTATTCTTCGATTCTTAAAATGAACAATATAAGAAAAATCTGCCCAAATTGCTGTTGCCCAGCATATAGTGATGATGGTAGGATATGAGTATGTATTTGATGTAAGATATTGCTATAGTATGTCCATAACAGCATGAAAATATGAGCGAATGACAGCAAGGGGAGAGACCTGACCGAGAACCTCGGGATACAGGCGCCGAAGGAGCAAACTGCGGAGTGAATCTCTCAGGCAAAAGAACTCTTGCTCGACGCAACTCTGGAGAGTGTTTGTGCGGATGCGCAAGCCACCAAAGGGGACGTCTTTGCAAATGCAAAGTAAACTTTCAGGTGCCAGGACAGAGAACCTTCATTTTACATGAGGTGTTTCTCTGTCCTTTTTTGTATGTGTTTTTAGCTGCGCCGTTGAAAAAGGGGAGGAATTCGATGCTGAAAAGAACGCCGTTATTTAAACTGTATAAGGAATATGGAGGGAAAACGATTGATTTTGGGGGCTGGGAGCTTCCTGTTCAATTTTCTTCCATAAAAAAGGAACACGAGGCTGTCCGAACTGCGGCCGGGCTGTTTGATGTGTCTCATATGGGAGAAGTCGAAGTGTCCGGAAACGATAGTTTGCCTTTTTTGCAAAGGCTGATGACAAATGATGTTTCCTTATTAGCGCCAGGCCGTGCGCAATATACGGCGATGTGCTACCCGGATGGCGGAACCGTCGATGATTTGCTTGTCTACCAAAAAGGAGAAAACCGCTATCTGCTTGTCATTAACGCTTCTAATATAGATAAAGACCTGGCTTGGATGAAGGAACATGCAGCAGGTGATGTTCAGATTGACAATCAGTCAGATCAAATCGCGCTCTTGGCTGTACAGGGGCCGAAAGCAGAAACCATCTTAAAAAATCTGACAGATTCAGATGTGTCTGCATTAAAGCCGTTTGCATTTATTGATGAAGCTGATATCAGCGGCTGCAAAGCACTTATTTCGCGCACCGGCTATACGGGTGAGGACGGGTTTGAAATTTACTGCCGCACGGATGATGCGGCGTATATTTGGAAACAAATCATTGATGCAGGGGCAGCATACGGACTGATTCCATGCGGACTCGGCGCACGTGATACGCTCCGGTTTGAAGCGAAGCTCCCGCTCTACGGCCAGGAGCTGACCCGGGATATTACACCGATTGAAGCAGGTATTGGCTTTGCTGTAAAGCACAAAAAAGAGTCTGACTTTTTTGGTAAGTCGGTATTGAGCGAACAAAAAGAAAACGGGGCGAAACGAAAGCTTGTCGGTCTTGAAATGATTGAAAAAGGGATACCGCGGCATGGATATGAAGTGTTCCAAAATGGCAAGTCCGTTGGAAAGGTGACAACCGGCACGCAGTCACCGACATTAGGGAAAAACGTCGGCCTTGCCCTAATTGCTGCGGAAGCAAGTGAAATGGGGACAGTTGTAGAGGTGGAGATTCGCAAAAAATTAGTGAAAGCAAAGGTTGTTAAAACACCATTTTATAAACGCTAATATTTTTTCTTGGGGAGAGGAGTCAACACATGAAGCACCGTTATTTGCCCGCAACAGAAGAGGATAAACAGGAAATGCTTGCCGCTATCGGCGTAAGCGGCATCGATGAATTATTTGCTGATATACCGGAAAACGTCAGATATAAAAAAGAGTATCAAATTAAAAAAGCGAAGTCAGAAACGGAATTAACAAGAGAACTGACAAAGCTGGCCTCTAAAAATCGTGATACGGTACAACATGCGTCTTTCTTAGGAGCAGGCGTATATGATCACTATCAGCCTGTCATTGTGGATCATGTCATTTCACGCTCTGAGTTTTATACGGCGTATACGCCGTATCAGCCGGAAATTTCACAAGGGGAACTTCAGGCCATTTTTGAATTCCAAACGATGATTTGTGAACTGACTGGCATGGATATCGCCAACTCCTCTATGTATGATGGCGGAACAGCCTTGGCGGAAGCGGCAATGCTTGCTTCAGGCCACACGAAAAAGAAAAAAATCGTTGTATCAAAAACCGTGCACCCTGAATCGAGAGAAGTGCTGAAGACGTACGCAAAAGGTCAGTATATTGAAGTCGTTGAAGTCCCCGCTGCAGATGGCGTTACCGATCTTGATGCTTTGCGCCAAACTGTTTGCGAGGACACAGCCGCAGTGATCGTTCAGTACCCGAATTTTTTTGGCCGGGTAGAGCCGTTAAAGGATATTGAGCCTATCGCTCATCAAGGGAAATCCATGTTTATTGTATCATCCAACCCGCTTGCGCTAGGACTCCTCACTCCGCCTGGAAAGTTCCAGTCTGATATCGTCGTCGGTGATGCGCAGCCTTTCGGCATTCCTTCAGCATACGGCGGCCCGCATTGCGGTTTTTTTGCGGTCACCAAAAAATTAATGAGAAAGGTGCCGGGCCGTCTCGTCGGACAAACGGAAGACGAAAACGGAAAAAGAGGCTTTGTGCTTACTTTACAAGCCAGAGAGCAGCATATCCGCCGGGATAAAGCGACATCAAATATTTGCTCGAACCAAGCTTTAAATGCGCTGGCAGCTTCTGTCGCCATGACTGCTCTCGGGAAAAACGGCGTGAAAGAAATCGCCCGCCAAAATCTCTTAAAAGCCAACTATGCAAAGCAAGAAGCAAAAAAAGCAGGCCTTACCGTTATGTTTGACGGACCGATGTTTAATGAATTTGTCATCAAACTGGATGAACCGGTGAAAGCTGTGAACCAGCGTTTGCTGGCAAAAGGCATCATCGGTGGATATGATCTTGGACTGACGTATCCGGAGCTGGAATGTCATATGCTGATTGCTGTAACGGAGCTGAGAACAAAAGAAGAAATCGACGCACTCATTCAGGAAGTGGGGGATCGCCATGAGTAATCAGGATCAGGCACTTATTTTTGAGCTTTCCAGAGAAGGCCGTATCGGCTACAGTCTGCCAGAACTCGACGTACCGGAAATCGAGTTGGAGGATCTATTATCAGACACTTATATTCGTGACGAGGACGCTGAGCTGCCGGAGGTGTCCGAGCTGGATATTATGCGCCATTATACAGCGCTGTCCAAACGTAATCACGGGGTGGATTCCGGCTTTTACCCGCTCGGTTCTTGCACAATGAAATACAATCCGAAAATAAATGAAAAAATCGCGCGAATCCCCGGTTTTGCTGCGATTCATCCCCTTCAAGATGAAGACACGGTGCAAGGCGCTTTAGAGCTTTTATATGATTTAAGCAAGCACCTTGAGGAAATAACGGGAATGGACGAGGTCACGCTTCAGCCCGCTGCCGGGGCGCATGGCGAATGGACGGGGCTGATGATGATCCGCGCCTATCACGAAGCACGCGGGGATTTCAAGCGGACGAAGGTCATTGTTCCTGATTCCGCGCATGGGACGAATCCTGCTTCAGCGACAGTAGCAGGCTTTGAAACGGTGACGGTGAAATCAAATGAAAATGGGCTTGTCGATCTGGAGGATTTAAAAAGAGCGGTGAATGAAGAAACTGCTGCTCTTATGCTGACGAATCCGAACACGCTCGGCTTGTTTGAGGAACAGATTACCGAGATGGCAGAAATTGTTCACCAAGCAGGGGGGAAACTGTATTACGACGGCGCTAATTTAAATGCGGTTTTAAGCAAAGCGAGACCGGGAGATATGGGATTTGACGTGGTGCACCTAAACCTGCATAAAACATTCACTGGCCCTCATGGCGGCGGGGGTCCCGGCTCAGGCCCTGTCGGCGTAAAAAAAGATCTGATTCCTTATTTGCCAAAACCAGTTTTAATCAAAAAGGAAGGACACTTTACATTTGATTATGACCGCCCTCACTCGATCGGGCGCGTGAAGCCGTATTACGGCAACTTCGGCATTAATGTCAGAGCGTATACGTACATCCGCTCCATGGGGCCAGACGGGCTAAAGGCTGTTACTGAGAACGCAGTGTTAAACGCGAACTATATGATGAGAAAGCTCGCGCCTTATTACGATCTTCCATTTGACCGTCATTGCAAGCATGAATTTGTATTGTCAGGGAAGCGGCAGAAAAAGCTGGGAGTGCGTACGCTTGATATTGCAAAACGGCTGCTCGATTTCGGCTATCATCCGCCTACGATTTATTTCCCGCTTAATGTTGAAGAATGTATCATGATTGAACCGACAGAGACGGAATCAAAGGAAACACTGGATGCGTTTATCGACGCTATGATTCAAATTGCAAGGGAAGCAGAGGAAACTCCGGAACTCGTCCAGGAGGCGCCGCATACGACGATTGTAAAAAGAATGGACGAAACAAAAGCTGCGAGACACCCGGTGCTCAGATATGAGAAGGAAGAAAGATAAATAAAAACAGCTGTCTGTAATAGACAGCTGTTTTGCTTTATTTCTTCGCTTTAATCTTTCCGCCCCATTTTTTAAAGCCGCCTTTTAGGTTGTAAATCTCAGTGCAGCCGTTTTTGCGCAGGGTTTGTGCCGCGCGTCCGCTGCGGACACTGTTTTGGCAGTACAGATAGACAGGCTTGTCCGGACGGATTTCATTTTTTCTCTGTTTTAGCTGGGACAGCGGGATGTTGCGGGCCCCTAAAATATGTCCGCCCTCAAACTCATTCGGTTCACGAACGTCAACGAGCTGCGCTTTGCGGTAACCCGCGCGGAATTCTTCTTCCGTAAGTGTTTTCATAATTCGCTGCTGATAAACATATGAAGCAATCATATAGACGATAAACACAGCAAAAATAATCAGAACGATCATATTAGACAATGTGATTCTACTCCTTTAGCATATAAAATCAAAACCCTGCTGCATAAAACAAGGCCATAGAGCTGTTTTCGACAAATACTATTATAGTAAAGCACAGCGCGATTGTCATCCATAATGGAACGAAAATATTTTCATTTTCCCGGCAGTTTGATAAACTGATTCTATTAAAACGGTAAGGAAGGTCTCAAAATGGAAAAAGAAACTTGGCGGTTTATAGACTCAGGCAATGCAAGTCCTGCATTCAATATGGCGCTTGATGAAGCGCTTTTATATTGGCACAGCGAAAAGAAAATTCCCCCGGTTATCCGTTTTTACGGCTGGAATCCGGCGACTCTTTCTGTAGGGTATTTTCAAAATATTAAAAAGGAAATCAATTTTGAAGCAGTACATAAGTATAATCTCGGATTCGTCAGACGCCCGACCGGCGGGAGAGGTGTTCTGCACGATCAGGAATTGACATACAGTGTGATTGTTTCAGAAGAACATCCCGAAATGCCGGCGACGGTCACTGAGGCATACCGAGTCATTTCAGAAGGCATACTCCAAGGCTTTAGAAATCTTGGTCTGGACGCTTACTTTGCGATCCCGAGAACCGAGAAAGAAAAAGAAAGCTTAAAAAATCCGCGGTCATCCGTTTGTTTCGACGCGCCTTCATGGTATGAGCTGGTGGTCGAGGGACGCAAGGTGGCAGGAAGCGCGCAAACAAGACAAAAAGGCGTGATTCTTCAGCACGGCTCCATTCTGCTTGATTTGGATGAGGACAAGCTGTTCGATCTGTTCTTATATCCAAGTGAAAGAGTCAGAGAGCGGATGCAGCGCAATTTCAAAAATAAAGCGGTTGCCATTAATGAAATCACCGATAAGCGGGTTACGATGGATGAGGCCCGTATAGCCTTTAAAGAAGGGTTTGAAACAGGCCTTAACATTCATTTGGAGCCGTACGAACTGTCCCAGGAAGAGCTTGATTTTGTTCATCACTTGGCAGAAACAAAATACGCCTCAGATGAATGGAATTATAAGCGGTAAACAGGGCTTTTGTCCCGCGAAGCATCCTTGTTTTTTCAAGTTCATTAGTGTAAACTTGTAATGGTTTATAAAGTTAAGGTGCTTTTTGGGAGGGTTTCGATGACAACACCAAGTATGGAAGATTATATTGAACAGATTTATATGCTGATTGAAGAAAAAGGATATGCACGGGTTTCCGATATCGCGGAAGCATTGGCAGTCCATCCCTCCTCTGTAACAAAAATGGTTCAAAAACTAGATAAAGACGAATATTTAATTTATGAAAAATATCGCGGTCTCGTGTTAACGTCTAAAGGGAAAAAAATAGGCAAACGGCTGGTATACAGACATGAATTGCTTGAGCAGTTTTTAAGAATCATTGGTGTTGATGAAGAGAAAATATATAACGATGTCGAAGGAATCGAACATCATTTAAGCTGGAACAGCATTGATCGCATCGGAGATCTTGTTCAATATTTTGAAGAAGATGATGCCCGTAAAAAAGATCTGAAATCAGTCCAAAAGAAAACAGAACATCATAATCAGTAAAAAGGCGGTCTCAAAGGAGGCCGTCTTTTTTGATTCACTGCGCACAGCGTCATTCGTTGGTCTATTTCTTCGCGTATTTTCTTAAAATGGTAATAAACGATTGGATGGAGGGGGAGGGGAATGAGATGTATATTGACGGTGTGTTTTCCGGCGGAGGAGTAAAAGGCATTGCGCTGGCAGGCGCTTATGAAGCACTTGAGGAAAAAGGCTTCCGGTTTAAAAGGGTTGCGGGTACAAGCGCGGGCGCAATTATTGCCGCTTTCATTGCCTCAGGTTACACCAGTAAGGAAATCCACGCTTTGATTGAAGAAGTGGACGGAGAGAAATTGCTGGACCAGAGATACTCATTTCTCCCCTTAAAGATGCTCCAGTGGGTGTCCATCTACTGGCGTCTCGGCTTATACAAAGGCGACACGATAGAAAAATGGATTGCTGATCTGTTAAGAGCGAAAGGCATAAGGGTTTTCGGTGATTTGCAGAAAGGGTCTCTGCGCCTTATCGCTTCTGATCTGACAAACGGCACCATGATTGTTTTGCCAGACGATTTGGTGCGTTACGGGCTAAATCCCGATATGTTTCCTGTTGCCAGAGCAGTAAGAATGAGCTGCAGCATTCCGTATTTCTTTGAACCGATAAAATTAAAAACGGACACAGGCACCGCCACGGTAGTTGATGGAGGGGTGTTAAGCAATTTTCCAATCTGGCTGTTTTCAAAGGAAAAAAAACGCCCTGTAATCGGTGTAACGCTTGCGCCGCGGGAAAGAGAGCGTCCGAAAAAAAATATCCGCAACGCTTTCGAACTGTTTGGCGCCCTGTTTGAAACGATGAAGGATGCACATGACGCAAGGCATATTGCGTCACGCTATGAACAAAACATCATTTTTCTGCCCGTTGACGACGTAATGGCAACCGATTTTCATTTAACACAACAAAAAAAACTAGCCCTGATTGAGCTAGGTAAAAGACAAACAGAGCAGTTTTTAAAACAGTGGACCTATTAAAAAAGCGCTCTGTTTTTCTTTTTATTTTTTTTCCCTTCTATAACAGTCAGCTGAGTCTGGCTTTTTTTCTTGAGAATCATCGGCTTAGGCTTGCTGGCGCTCGGAACGCTTCGCAGGTGGCTGACACGTCCCTTATGTCCGGCGCGGTGCTTTGCTTTTTGTTCTTTCATCCGGCGCCGCGATTGTTTCGCCGCTTTTTTGAAGGCCGCTCCTTCGCTGCCCGCATTTCGATTCATTACATATTTCACAATAAAATAAATAATGATACCTGCCACGATGACGGTTACCGCCATTTTTGCCATTTCTCCGGGATTGGTTACCAGCACATAGAGGAAACCGAATGCTCCCAGCGCAATTAATACAGCAATAATAGGTTGTACACGATGATTCATAACTGTCCACCTCCGAAAGTAATAGCAGGGCAACGGATACTAGATGACGTTGTGAGAAGGCTTCTGATTTTGTTCAGACATTTCTTCGAGTTTGAGAAGTTCGTTAAAGCTTTCGATGGCAACTTCAACCTGGTCATCCTTAGGTTCTTTTGTTGTTAACAGCTGAAGCCAGAGACCCGGGTAGCCAAGGAATTTCAGTCCGGGAATATCACGAACTTTGTTTGTCAGCTGCAGAACTTCAAAGGATATGCCGAGTACGACAGGTATCAGTGCAACACGATCTATAACACGCAGCCAAAGCGGATCTGTCGGAACAAGCAAATAGACAAACATGCCGACAATAATCGTAAATAAAATAAAGCTGGATCCGCAGCGGTAATGAAGCCGGGATTGGTTTTGAACATTCTCCACTGTAATTGGCAAATTCTGTTCATAACAGTTTATGACTTTATGTTCGGCTCCATGATATTGAAACACTCTTTTAATAAGCGGTGTCATGGACAAAAAATAAATGTAACCGAGCAGCAAAATCAACTTAAACAGGCTTTCAACCGCAATTTGCGCTATGTCCGATGAAAAAATCGGCCTTGTCAGTTCAGCTAAGAAAACAGGTACCAATGTAAATACGAACTTACTGAACAAAAATGATAAGACGCCGATTACCGCGAGGCTGAGATACATAGACAGCCCGGAGGCTTTTTTTTCTTCCTGCTCAAGTGTCTCGTCTTCAGATGGATCGAGCCCGTAACGTTCGCTCGAAAAATTCAAATGCTTTGTGCCGTTTGCGCTCGCTTCAATAATGGCCGCGATCCCCCGTAAAAACGGTATCTTTTTAACGATGTTCAGTTTCGGATTGTGTTTGCGTGGAAGCTTAAAGAAGTCAATGCTCCCATTCGTTCTTCTGATAGCCGTAACGTAATGATGCTTTCCGCCAAACATAACGCCTTCCACAACTGCTTGCCCGCCGTAAGCGGGCGGAATTTTATGTTTTGACATATTATCAACCTGCCTATTTCTTTAGGATTGCTAACCATTTCCTTTCACTCTATTGTACAGGAAACAGCGCTAAACCTCTAGATTGACAGGTTGAAAAATTGCCATAGCCATGCTTTTTCTACATGCATTATACCCGTTATTTTCAAATTTTACTCTCTGCTGTCAAAAAGTGTGAGCTTTTTTATTGACATTTTATTTTTTGGGCACACTTTAACTGGAGGTGCCATGATGACAAGCGAAAAAGATACAGAACAAGATCAACAACTGAATGAGAAGCAAGGGCCGCCTGTTCCAATGGCCGGAAGGGTGGCGGCAACAGGTTTTTGCGGAGGCGTGTTATGGAGTTTCATTGCTTATATTGCATATTTGTTTCATTTTTCTGAAATCAGTCCGAATATGATTTTGCAGCCGTTTGTGCTCGGAGAGTGGAAAAAACATGGACTGGGAACCGTAATCAGCATCATTTTGATCGGCATTCTTTCAATTGGCGCAGCGTTTCTTTATTATCTTCTATTGAAACGTTTAAAAACAATGTGGCCGGGTGTTTTATATGGCTTGCTGCTTTGGCTGCTCGTGTTTTTTGTTTTTAATCCGATTTTTCCTGATGTTCGCGCGGTGACCGAACTGAAAGCAGATACAGTTATTACAACTATTTGCATCTATTTGCTTTACGGGCTGTTTGTCGGTTATTCTATTTCATTTGAATACAATGAGCTGAATTCGGAAAAGCTGGCACGTGCGCTGGGAACGCATAGAGAATAGTGTATTATCCTTTTTCAGTATGATAAAATGTTCACGAGAAGTGAACATTTTTTACATGAGAAACCCTCGCGAAAAGGAGAGATTCATGTGCCTCATTTTTTAATTTTGAACGGGCCGAATGTCAATCGGCTGGGGAAGCGTGAGCCGGAGGTATTCGGCCGCCAGACACTGACCGATATTGAAACAGATCTTTTTCAATTTGCAGAAGCCTTACATATCCAGCTCACTTTCTTCCAGTCTAATCACGAAGGTGATTTGATAGATGCGATACATGAGGCTGAGGAGCAATACGGCGGGATTGTTCTGAACCCCGGCGCCCTGACTCATTACAGCTATGCGATCAGGGATGCTATTTCAAGTATCAGTCTTCCTGTAGTTGAGGTGCATTTATCAAACTTATACGCCAGGGAGGAGTTCAGGCATCAGTCGGTTATCGCTCCGGTTGCGAAAGGGCAGATTGTCGGTCTTGGAGCTGAAGGCTACAAGCTTGCTGTTCGCTACTTATTAAGCCAGCAAGGGGGAGAATAAAGATGAAGCTAGAGAAAATAAGAAATCTGTTTGGACAGCTGGGGATTGACGGAATGCTGATTACAAGCAGCACAAATGTACGCTATATGACAGGATTTACAGGTTCGGCGGGCCTGGCTGTTATATCAGGTGACAGGGCAGCGTTTATTACGGATTTTCGTTATACAGAGCAGGCGAAGGTGCAGGTAAAGGGCTTTGAGATCATTGAACATGGCGGCAGCTTGATTCAGACCACTGCCGACACGGTTGAAGCGTTCGGCATCAAGCGCCTTGGCTTTGAACAGAACAGCATGACATACGGCACATACGCTTCGTACAGCGCGGTTGTCAGTGAGGCTGAATTAGTGCCTGTGGCTGAATCGGTAGAAAAGTTGCGCTTGATTAAGTCTAGTGAAGAGATTAAGATATTAGAGGAAGCTGCGAAGATTGCAGATGATGCCTTCAGACATATCTTGACGTTTATGAAACCCGGCATTTCTGAAATCGCTGTTGCTAATGAGCTGGAGTTTTATATGAGAAGCCAGGGAGCTGACAGCTCTTCTTTTGATATGATTGTCGCCTCGGGCCTTCGGTCAAGCCTTCCGCACGGTGTGGCCAGTGACAAACTGATTGAAAGTGGAGACCTTGTTACGCTTGATTTCGGCGCTTATTATAAAGGATATTGTTCTGATATTACCCGTACGGTCGCTGTAGGTCAGCCCAGTGATCAATTGAAGGAGATTTATCAGGTCGTATTTGATGCTCAGGCGCTTGGCGTCGCACATATTAAGCCGGGGATGACAGGAAAAGAGGCTGATGCCCTTACAAGGGATCACATTGCTGCAAAAGGCTACGGTGAATATTTCGGCCATTCAACCGGGCACGGGCTCGGCATGGAAGTTCATGAATCGCCGGGATTGTCCGTCAGATCTTCAGCTATCCTTGAACCGGGCATGGTGGTCACAGTGGAGCCGGGCATTTACATACCAGAAACAGGCGGTGTCCGCATAGAAGATGACATCGTGATTACAGAAAACGGCAACCGGACAATCACCCATTCCCCAAAAGAACTTATTATTTTGTGATTGGAATATAGGAGGACATTAAACATGATTTCAGTTAACGATTTCCGTACAGGATTAACAATCGAAGTAGATGGCGGCATTTGGCGCGTCGTTGACTTCCAGCACGTAAAACCTGGTAAAGGTGCGGCGTTTGTCCGCTCTAAACTCCGCAACCTTCGTACTGGCGCGATTCAGGAAAAAACATTCCGCGCTGGTGAAAAAGTAGCGAAAGCGCAAATCGAAACAAAAACAATGCAATACCTATATGCAAACGGAGATCAGCACGTATTTATGGATACTTCTTCTTATGAGCAGCTTGAACTAAGCGCGACTCAAATCGAAGAGGAGTTAAAATACCTGCTTGAAAACATGTCTGTGCATATCATGATGTACCAAGATGAAACGCTAGGTATTGAGCTTCCGAACACAGTTGAGCTGAAAGTTGTTGAGACTGAACCTGGCATTAAAGGCGATACAGCATCAGGCGGTACAAAACCTGCGAAAACTGAAACAGGCCTTGTTGTCAACGTGCCGTTCTTTGTGAATGAAGGCGACACACTTGTTGTCAATACATCAGACGGTTCTTACGTTTCAAGAGCGTAGAAAGAAAAAAGAAGTCTGTTCCCAAATGGGAGCAGGCTTTTTTTTTGCCCAAAAACTGAATCTTTCTTTTATACGAAAATGACAAGACTACTTCCGCTAGCTAGAGCATATCATATAAAAAAATGGGAGGTTGGGAGAGTGCTATGAAATTTTTACTTGGAAATATTAATTCTACTGTTTTAACAATGGCTGGATTGCGAGTTTTATCCTCTATGATTGAGCTGACGGCAGCGATTATCATGCTTGTGACAAATGATGTCCGGAAGGCGGTTGTGGTTAACAGCATTCTTGCTATTGTCGGTCCGCTGATTTTTATCATCACCATGACTGTCGGAATCTATCAAATTGCCGGGCAGCTGTCGTATGCAAAGCTGATTCTGATTTTTACGGGTGTTGTTTTGATTTTGGCGGGTGTTCATAAATAAAGAGAGGCTTGTCATAAAGTCTGCCTCACGTCATACATTTTAAAGAAGCCAATCGGTAGAAAGGAGGAGGCTCCGTTGAATGAAATTGCTGAGGTTCTCCCTGAATCCATGAAAAACGCCCTTTCTGAAATACCGGAACATCAATGGCTGGAAATCGAAGAAGTCAGAATTCGGGTCAACCGCCCTGTTGAATTGATTCGAAAAGGACAACCTGTTTTTTTGTCCTATGCCGGCACGGCTGAGGATGCCCATCTGATTCTCAGCCGGCTCAGCAACTATAGCATGTATACGCTCGAAGAAGAGCTGAAGAAAGGGTATGTCACCATCAGAGGCGGCCACAGAGTCGGACTGGCAGGCAGAGTCATCACGGAAAACGGAGGTGTGAAAGGCCTCCGTGACATCACATCTTTTAATATACGAATTGCCAGGCAAAAGCTGGGGATTGCGGAGCCGCTGCTTCCATTCTTATATCGAGACAGCTGGCTGAATACGCTGATTATCGGTCCGCCGCAAACCGGTAAAACAACACTTCTTCGGGATCTTGCGAGACTCTCGAGCACCGGCAAAACCCACATGTTGCCCGTAAAGACAGGAATCGTCGACGAACGGTCAGAAATTGCCGGATGCCTGCGCGGCATTCCGCAGCATCAATTTGGACAGAGGATTGATGTATTAGACGCCTGTCCAAAGGCTGAGGGGCTGATGATGATGATTCGATCCATGAGCCCTGAGGTGATCATTGTCGATGAAATCGGGCGCATTGAAGATACAGATGCACTTCTTGAGGCCCTGCATGCAGGTGTTTCAGTAATCGTCTCGGCGCATGGCTGGAGCATATCCGATCTGATGAAGCGGCCTTCATTGAAGCGTTTGTGGGAGGAAAGAGCCTTTGACCGCTATTTGGAATTATCGAGAGCGAAGGGGCCTGGGACAGTAAGCCGCATTTATGACAAAGACGGTAATGTGCTGTCTGGAACGATGGGAGTGAAGACATGCTGAAGCTGCTGGGCGCTGTATTCATTGTGGTAGCGACAACATGGACAGGTTTTGAGATGGCGAAGATTTACACAGAACGGCCGAGGCAAATCCGCCAGCTGCGTGCGGCGCTCCAATCCCTCGAGGCTGAAATCATGTACGGCCATACACCGCTTCATACCGCTTCACAGCAGATCGCCAAGCAGCTGGCACAGCCTGTTTCAGCTCTTTTTATTACGTTCAGTGATCAGCTGGACAAGGGAAGTGATTCCGCGAAAACGGCGTGGGAGCAAAGCTTAAAGAAGGTGTGGGACACCATGTCTTTGAAAAAAAGCGAATATGAAGTGCTGAAGCAATTTGGCGAGACGCTCGGGATTCATGATCGCATCTCTCAGCAAAAGCACATCAAGCTGGCGCTGACACATTTGGAAGCCTCGGAAGCGGATGCTGAGCAGGCACAAGCGAAAAATGAAAAAATGATAAAAAGTTTGGGCTTTTTAGCGGGCTTGTTACTCATTCTTCTATTGATGTAAACGTGAGGGGAGCAAAAATAAAATGGGAGTAGACGTGAATGTTATATTTCAGATCGCTGGAGTGGGAATCGTGGTCGCATTTTTACACACGATTTTGGATCAGATGGGCAAAAAAGAATACGCGCAGTGGGTGACGCTGTTAGGTTTTATCTATATTTTATTTATGGTCGCCACGATTGTAGATGACCTTTTTAAAAAGATAAAAGCTGTGTTTTTATTCCAAGGATAGGGGGGCTTGCAGATTGACATTGTTCAAATTGTAGGTTTAGGGCTGATCGCCACCTTCCTTTCTTTGATTGTAAAAGAACAAAAGCCGACTTTTGCGTTTTTAATTGTCGTGTTTGCCGGATGTGCCATTTTTCTTTATTTGGTAGACCAAATCTACGCCATTATTCGAATGATAGAAAAAATCGCGATTAATGCAAATGTCAACATGGTCTATGTTGAAACCATTTTAAAGATTATCGGAATTGCCTATATTGCTGAATTCGGGGCGCAGCTCACAAAAGATGCCGGTCAAGGGGCCATCGCCTCGAAAATAGAATTGGCTGGGAAAATTTTAATTCTCGTTATGGCTGTTCCCATTTTAACCGTCATTATCGAAACGATTCTCGGACTTATACCTTCTATGTCATAACCGAAAGGAGGCGGTAGATTGAAGCGTTTTCAATTGGCTTTGCTTCTGGCCGTGCTGATCATAGCAGGCCGTGCAGAAGTTGTACAAGCAGCCGGTGACGCCGAACAAACGGAAGACCATGCTGAAACGGCTGAGCAATTAGCAGAAAGGACAGCGGCCTCGCTTGAAACAGACAAGATCGGTGAATTTTGGAATGACATTATGACAGAGTACGGCGGACTGCTGCCGGAAAGCCAAAAAGGCAGCTTAATTGAGTTTATCAATGGCGATAAAACATTTTCACCGCAAGAATGGCTTAAAGCTCTCTTTTCATATTTGTTTCATGAAGTGCTTGCCAACGGAAAGCTGCTTGGCACATTGATTTTGCTCACGATATTTTGCGTCATCCTGCAGCTTCTGCAAAATGCATTTCAACAAAGCACCGTCAGTAAGGTCGCTTACTCAATTGTATACATGGTGCTGATTATCCTTGCGCTGAACAGTTTTCATGTGGCAATCAATTATGCGACAGAGGCCATTCAGACGATGACCAGCTTTATACTGGCGCTCATTCCGCTCCTTTTGGCGCTTTTGGCTTCCTCAGGCGGAGCTGTATCTGCAGCCTTCTTTCATCCTGTTATCCTCTTTCTGATGAACACGAGCGGTCTCTTGATTCAGAATATTGTCATGCCGCTCATTTTCTTATCAGCAATTCTGAGCATTGTCAGCACAATGACCGAACAATACAAAGTGACGCAGCTGGCCAACCTGCTCAGAAATATTGCCATCGGGGCGCTCGCCGTCTTTCTCACCATCTTTCTCGGCGTCATCTCTGTTCAGGGAGCCTCAGCTGCAGTGACAGACGGCATTACGCTCAGGACGGCAAAATTTATAACCGGTAACTTTATTCCTGTGCTTGGCCGAATGTTTACAGACGCAACAGATACTGTGATCAGCGCTTCCTTACTTTTGAAAAATACAGTAGGAATTCTCGGAGTCGCTATTTTGATCTGTATTGCGGCTTTTCCAGCAATCAAAGTGCTTTCCCTCGCTTTTATTTATAAGCTGGCGGCCGCGATTCTTCAGCCGCTTGGAGGCGGGCCAGTCATTACCTGCCTCGACGTCATCAGCAAAAGCGTCATTTATATTTTTGCAGCTCTCGCCATTGTGTCTCTCATGTTTTTTCTAAGCCTTACCGTCATAATCACAGCCGGAAACCTCACGATGATGATGAAATAAAGGAGGCTGGCGGATGAGTTTTTTAACTGAATGGCTTACCACCATCGTGTTGTTTATCCTATTTGCAATTGTGATTGATATGCTGCTGCCAAGCTCCAGCATGCAAAAGTACGCAAAAATGGTAGTCAGCCTGCTCTTGATTGTCGTCATGCTTACGCCAATTTTTAAGCTTTTCAACACAGACCCTGCAGTCATCTTTGAATACCTCACAAAAAACGGGCAGTCAGAGTCTGCCAACATAAAAAATCAAATCAATTCAAAAAAAATAGAAATACAAGCTTCCCAACGCGCATATATTTTAGAAGAAATGGCTGTCCAACTAAAAAAGAAAGCGGAGGAGAGATTCAGTCATGATGAATACAAAGTAGACAACATCAAACTCACGGCAGGAGAAAAGGTAGATTCAGAAGAGGATATTAAAACAATCAGCGTGTATATGGCCCCGTCTTCTGAAAAAACGGTCCAAACGGTCGCGCCGGTTCACATTGATACAGACCATGCATACGTAACGAAAGAAGCAGCCGAACAAAAAGAAGCCAAACAGATCAAGTCACAGCTTGCGGACATTTGGGAAATCGGAAGTGAGAAAATTACGGTTCATATGGAAGGCGGGGAGAGTGTCGGCAATGAATAAAAACGGATTATGGAATGTATTGAAAAAGCAGTTTCTTCCGGGGCAAACGAAGGACGGTGAAAAGCCGAAGCTGACCAAATATCATTACTTTCTATTCGTTTTTGTTCTCGGAGTTTCCTTTATGCTTGTCAGCCAGCTGTTTTCGTCACCTGAGAAAACAGAAAACGCCAAAACGATAACGGCAGTATCATCACAAGATACTAAAGACAGCAAAGAGAAAACAGCCGAAGTGTTTAAAGCCTCGAAATCTGATGAACCTAAGAGCTCGATCGATGATTATGAAAAAGAATACGAAAATCAGCTGAAAGAAATTCTTGAAACGATTATAGGTGTGGACGATGTCTCTGTTGTCGTGAATGTTGATGCAACGTCGCTGAAAGTATACGAAAAAAACAAATCAAACAAAAATACAACAACTGAAGAAACAGACAAAGAAGGCGGAACAAGAAGCGTTACAGACCAGACATCAGAAGAAGAAATTGTCTTGATCAAAAACGGCGATAAGGAAACACCCGTCGTCGTTCAAACGAAAAAGCCTGATATACGCGGTGTACTCGTTGTTGCTCAAGGAGTGGACAACGTTCAAATAAAACAAACCATTATTGAAGCGGTGACACGGGTCCTGGATGTTCCAAGCCACCGGGTTGCGGTTGCCCCTAAAAAAATAAAGGAGGATTCATAAATGCTCAAAAAACAAACCGTTTGGCTATTAACAATGCTCAGTCTTGTCGTGGTGTTAAGCGTCTACTATATCATGTCGCCGGAAAGCAAAAATGCCGTTCAAATGCAAAGTGAAAAAAGCGCGTCTGACAGCGGAGAGGTCGCAACTGAAAAAACGCCTCCAAAACAAGACACAAAGGAAAAAAACGGTACAGAAACTGAAAAAGATAAAGAAGATGGAACAAAGGGCACAAAAGATTCATCAGCAGACAAGGAAACATCAGCTGAAGCTAGTGAAAAAGGAACTGTTGTAACAGAAACAGCTGATGATGATCTGTTCACGACTTACCGCCTTGATTTAGAAGATGCCAGAAGCAAAGAAAGAGAAGAGCTGAATGCCATTGTGTCAAGCGATGATGCAACAGCAAAGGAAAAGAGCGAAGCATATGATAAAATGACAGCACTCAGTGAAGTGGAAGGAACAGAAAAACAGCTGGAAACGCTTATTAAAACACAAGGCTACGAAGACGCGCTCGTGAATGCTGAAGGAGATAAAATCAACATTACAGTCAAATCAGACAAACACTCCAAATCGAAGGCGACAGCCATTATAGACCTTGTGGCAAAAGAAATCAAAACAATGAAAGACGTCGCTGTCACATTTGAACCATCCAAGTAAAAAAGAGGAAATGCAAGCCCGCTTAAACAGCGGGCTTTTTGGCGTGCCAATCATATTAGAGTTGAATTCAAAAGTCCGCTCCTGTAAGATGAACATAGTATGTACTTTTAGTAGTAACCTATAAAAAAGAAATTTCATACATAGGAGTGCGATTGAATGTTAAATATTAAAGAAATCCACGAGCTGATTAAAGCAATTGATGAGTCTACAATTGACGAATTCGTATATGAAAATGAAGGTGTATCCTTAAAACTGAAAAAACATGAAGCAGGCACTGTTCAAGTCATGCAGCAGGCGCCGGCAGCACCTGTACAGGCACAGGCTCCGCAGGCAGTTCAGCCGCAAACGCAGCAAGCAGCGCCGGCACCTGCCCAAGAAGAACCTAAGCAAGATGAGAATCTGCATAAAATTACTTCACCAATGGTCGGAACATTTTATGCCTCTTCTTCTCCGGAAGCTGGCCCGTATGTGACAGCTGGTTCAAAAGTAAATGAAAACACAGTTGTCTGCATTGTAGAAGCGATGAAGCTTTTCAACGAAATCGAAGCGGAAGTAAAAGGCGAAATCGTTGAAGTATTAGTAGAAAACGGCCAGCTGGTCGAATACGGACAACCTCTATTTCTTGTAAAAGCAGAGTAAGGAGACTTAACATGATTAAAAAGCTATTGATCGCCAACCGAGGAGAAATTGCTGTCAGAATCATCAGAGCCTGCAAAGAGCTCGGAATTGAGACTGTCGCTGTTTATTCAGAAGCTGATAAAGATGCCCTTCATGTTCAAATGGCCGATGAAGCTTTTTGTATCGGACCGAAAGCATCAAAAGACAGCTATTTAAACGTTACAAATATTGTGAGTGTTGCGAAGCTGACAGGTACGGACGCTATTCATCCGGGATATGGATTTTTAGCTGAAAATGCTGATTTTGCGGAATTATGCGAAGAAGTTAACGTCACGTTTGTCGGCCCGAGCGCTGATGCCATTTCTAAAATGGGAACAAAAGACGTCGCGCGGGAAACGATGAAACAGGCTGGCGTGCCGATCGTGCCAGGTTCACAAGGAATTATAGAAAATGTGGAAGAAGCGGTTTCGCTTGCTAATGAAATTGGGTATCCTGTAATTATAAAAGCCACTGCAGGCGGAGGCGGAAAAGGAATCAGGGTTGCTCGCACCGAAGAGGAACTGATAAACGGCATTAAGATTACACAGCAGGAAGCCGCAACAGCATTCGGTAATCCAGGTGTTTACATCGAAAAATACATAGAAGATTTTCGTCATGTTGAGATCCAAGTGCTTGCCGATAACTATGGAAATACCATCCATTTAGGAGAACGCGACTGCTCGATCCAAAGACGTCTGCAAAAGCTTTTGGAAGAATCACCATCTCCTGCGCTTGATTCAGAAATCAGGGAGCAGATGGGCGATGCCGCGGTAAAGGCTGCAAAAGCGGTTGGCTATACAGGTGCTGGAACAGTTGAATTTATATATGACTACAATGAACAGCGCTATTACTTTATGGAAATGAACACGAGAATTCAGGTAGAGCACCCAGTCACAGAAATGGTGACGGGAACTGACCTGATTAAGGAACAAATCAAAGTGGCATCAGGAATGGAACTGAGCCTCAAGCAAGAAGATGTTGTATTTGAAGGCTGGGCTATCGAATGCCGTATCAACGCAGAAAACCCAAGTAAAAATTTCATGCCGTCACCTGGTGAAATTAAAATGTACCTGCCTCCTGGCGGTTTGGGTGTTCGAGTCGATTCAGCTGCGTATCCGGGCTATTCCATCCCACCGTACTATGACAGCATGATTGCAAAAGTGATCACATACGGAAAAACGAGAGATGAAGCGATTTCCCGCATGAAACGCGCATTGAGCGAATTTGTCATCGAAGGCATTGAGACAACGATCCCGTTCCATTTAAAACTGCTTGAACACGAAACATTTGTGAGCGGAGAGTTTAATACGAAATTTTTAGAAACATATGATGTAATGGGCTCATAATTTTTACGGAGGTGAATTGAATGAAAGACAACAGCTTGCTTAAAATGGATCAAGAAGATACGCATTTGGGTAAGGTTGAGATTGCACCAGAAGTCATTGAGGTCATTGCCGGCATAGCAGCTTCAGAAGTTGACGGTGTTGCCGAAATGCGGGGAAACTTTGCGACTGGCGTCGTTGAGCGCTTCGGTAAAGTGAATCATGGCAAGGGTGTCAAAGTCGATCTGGCGGATGACGGAATTACGATCGATGTATACTGTGTCGTAGCATTCGGTGTTTCGATTCCGAAAGTTGCAGCATCCGTTCAGGAAAACATTCGTCAAACCTTATTAAATATGACGTCTCTTTCGATTAATGAGATCAATATTCACATCGTCGGCATTCAATTTGACACAAAAGCCCAAGAAGTCCAAATCGACGAAGAAATGTAAATGGCTTAACACGAAACCAAGGGGAGGGCGGCCCTTTGGTTTTTTTACACGTTACCCTTTATTTCAAAGCATGAAGAAAGCCGGCTCAAGGCAGCCGAGTTTCTTCATGAACGTGAAACCCGAATGATCATATTGAGGTGTGTGAAAATATTCGGCAATAGGGTGAAAAAACCTTGATTTCAATATGCGGATACGAAAAAAATATGTTATGATCTCTTTGTGGCTTAACGACAAGCGGATAAAGAGGATCAAAGGAGAAAGAAAATGAAAAGAAGAACAGCAAGAGAAAAAGCTTTGCAGGCACTATTTCAAATTGATGTCAGCGATATTGCAGTGAATGAAGCCATAGAACATGCACTGGATGAAGAAAAAACAGATCCTTTCTTTGAACAGCTTGTATACGGGGTATTGGAACATCAAATCCAGCTGGATGAAATGATCTCCAAACATCTGGTGAATTGGAAGCTCGATCGGATTGCCAATGTTGACCGCGCAATTTTGCGTCTGGCAGCATACGAAATGGCATATGTCGAAGACATTCCGGTGAATGTCTCCATGAACGAAGCGATTGAGCTGGCAAAACGGTTTGGTGATGACAAAGCGACAAAGTTTGTAAACGGGGTTCTTTCTAACATTAAATCTGATATTGAACAATCATAGGAGGAAAGACAATGACTGCAACAATCATCGACGGAAAAGAAACGGCTAGAGAAAAACGCGAACAATTGGCAAAAGAGGTAGAAGAGCTTAAAAAGCAAGGCGTCACTCCCGGACTGGCGGTTATTTTGATTGGAGATGATCCTGCTTCTCACTCTTACGTGCGAGGAAAGAAAAAAGCGGCTGAAACAATGGGAATGAATTTCAAGCTCGATCAATTTGACAGCAGCCTCACAGAAGCTGAACTGCTTACCATTATCGATCAATACAATCAAGACCCTGAGTTTCACGGCATTCTCGTTCAGCTTCCGCTTCCAGACCATATTTCTGAAAAAGCGGTAATCGAACGTATCTCTCCTGATAAAGATGTAGACGGTTTTCATCCGCTAAACGTAGGGAAAATGCTGCTTGGCGAAGATACGTTTCTTCCTTGCACGCCTCACGGAATTGTTGAGCTTTTGAAGAAAACCAATATCGACCTTTCCGGTAAAGAGGTTGTTGTAGTCGGCCGAAGCAATATTGTCGGCAAACCTGTCGGCCAGCTTTTACTTAATGAAAACGCAACAGTTACTTACTGTCATTCAAGAACAGAAAATATTACCGAACATACGAAAAAAGCGGACATCCTGGTGGTTGCAGTCGGCAGAGCCAACTTCATCAATGCAGACCAGATTAAAGAAGGTGCTGTTGTCATTGACGTAGGCGTTAACCGTCTGGAAAGCGGAAAGCTTTGCGGAGACGTTGAATTTGAAGGGGCAAAGGAAAAAGCCTCCTTCATCACGCCAGTTCCGGGCGGAGTAGGTCCGATGACCATCACGATGCTTGCGCATAATACTGTTAAATCTGCGAAACGTACGTTATCATAGATAATTGGAGATATTCACAGGCGAGAGATTTTGCCCGCTGTGAATATGAGCACGATACCCGCTTCTTCAGGCTCCTAAAGCCAGGGCGGGTTTTCTTTAGTTATGGTGCAGGAATGCTTATGAGAGGAGTTTGAGACATGGGCGAAACAGCGTTTGTTACCGTCTCAGCGCTGACGAAGTATATAAAACGAAAATTCGATGTAGATCCTCACCTTGAAAATATTTGGATTAAAGGCGAATTATCGAATGTAAAAATACACACAAGAGGCCACATTTATTTCACACTGAAAGACGAAAACGCCAGAATGCAGTCGGTGATGTTCGCGAGACAGAGCGAGCGTCTGCCTTTTAAACCTGAAAACGGCATGAAGGTGCTGGTCAGAGGCGGAATTTCCGTATATGAACCGAGCGGAAACTACCAATTATATGCCAAAGAAATGCAGCCTGACGGGGTCGGAGCGCTTTATTTAGCGTACGAAGAATTAAAAAAGAAGCTTGCCGGAGAAGGTTTATTTGACGAACGTTTTAAAAAACAAATCCCCGCATTTCCAGCCACAATCGGGGTTGTGACATCTCCAACCGGTGCCGCTGTCAGAGACGTCATTACAACTCTCAAAAGAAGATATCCCCTTGTAAAAGTCATTGTTCTTCCAGCGCTCGTACAAGGTGAAAATGCGAGCAGATCCATCGTTACGCGCATTGAAGAGGCAAACGAAAAAAAGGTTTGCGACGTATTAATTGTCGGAAGAGGCGGCGGTTCGATAGAGGAACTGTGGGCATTTAATGAAGAAATTGTAGCACGCGCGATCTTTGCTTCTAACATTCCGATTATATCGGCAGTCGGGCATGAGACGGACTTTACGATCAGTGATTTTGTCGCTGATATCAGAGCCGCAACGCCGACAGGAGCAGCTGAAATTGCCGTGCCGCATACCACTGATTTAATCGAACGGACAAAAACAGCGGAAGTCAGAATGACAAGAGCGATGCAGCAGCATCTCGGCCAGAAAAAAGAACGGATTCAAACGCTGCAATCCTCATATGCCTTTCGTTTTCCAAAGCGTTTGTATGCGCAAAAAGAGCAGCAGTTTGACCTTGCCTATCAGCAGTTTCAAGCACAGCTTACCGCTCTTTTAGACCGAAAAAACAGACAGCTGGAGCGTGAAACGTACAGGTTAGAGGCGCTGCATCCTCATGAACAGCTGAAGCAAGCGAGAACACGATACGAGGAACAAACAAATCAGCTGAGAAAAAATATGAATATCCAAATGAAGCATTTGCATTCCCAATTTCAAACTGTTCTTGGCAAGCTGAATGCGTTAAGTCCTCTTCAAGTGATGGAAAGAGGATACAGCTTGGCTTATAAAGAAGAGGAACTCATTAAAAGTGTCAGTCAAATAGAAGAGAAGGACCAGGTTGAGGTCAAGCTGAAGGATGGCGTGCTGACCTGTGAAGTATTAGAAAAGAGAGGGGAAGAAAAATGACAGACGTGAAAAAAAATGAAAACATGACATTTGAAGAAGCGATGAAAGGGCTTGAGAGCATTGTGTCAAAGCTTGAAGAGGGCGATGTGCCTTTAGAGCAAGCAATTAACTATTTCCAAGAAGGCATGGCTCTTTCAAAGATGTGTCATGAAAAGCTGCAAAAAGTCGAAAAACAAATGGACTTCATTTTAAAAGAAGATGGCGAACTGGCACCTTTCAGTGTTCAGGAGGAAGACGAAGGTGACAAATAAATTAACGAGCTTTTTGGCGGAGCGGAAAAAAACGATTGAAAATCAGCTTTCTGTCTATACAGAAAAGCTGGATATGCCGGACTCATTAAAAAAATCTATGCTGTATTCCCTTGAGGCTGGCGGAAAGAGGCTGCGTCCCCTCATTGTACTGGCCGTTTTAAACGCATACGGGAAAAGTGAAAAGGACGGCATTCCGATCGGGTGTGCTGTCGAAATGATTCACACGTATTCGTTAATTCATGATGACCTTCCTTGTATGGATGATGACGATTTGCGCCGCGGGAAGCCGACAAACCATAAAGTGTTCGGTGAAGCTACAGCAGTATTAGCGGGTGACGGGCTGCTGACGGAAAGCTTTAAGCTGATCACCTCCCATGTGTCAGACGAGGTGTCAGCAGAAAAGCGCCTTCGGCTTGTGAATGAACTGATTTCAGCGGCAGGCACTGAAGGCATGGTCGGGGGGCAAGTCGCTGATATGGAAGCGGAAAACCGCCAAGTCACGCTTGAAGAACTTGAATCCATTCATGAACGGAAAACCGCCAAGCTCCTCGGTTTTTGCGTAATTGCGGGTGCTATTTTGGCGGATGCGCCTGAGGAAGATATCGAAACGCTGCGTACCTTCAGCAGCCACATTGGAATCGGTTTTCAAATCAGAGACGATATTTTAGATTTAGAAGGCAGTGAAGAGAAAATCGGCAAACGTGTCGGCTCGGATACAACAAACGACAAATCGACCTACCCGTCACTTCTTTCACTGGAAGGAGCCAAACATAAATTGGATGTTCATATAAAAGAGGCGAAGCGTTTGATCGGCGGACTCTCTCTTCAAAAAGATCTTTTATATGAGCTTTGTGATTTAATTGCGGCAAGAGATCACTAAACCGATCCTAATTTGAAGCGGCTGCACGAGATATGGTAAAATGTAAGCAGTTTATATGAAAAACGAAAAGGAAAAGCGCGTTTGTCTTTTTTTATGTCTGAGATTGGCTATTGTCAAGCTCGGCATGCGGAAGACATGTATCATTGCAGAAATTCATGCTGAAAGTGAGTTGATCCGCTTTGGATCTTTTATCAATACAGGACCCGTCGTTTTTAAAAAACATGTCCATTGATGAATTAGAGAAATTAAGTGATGAAATCCGTCAATTTTTAATTACAACTTTATCCGCTTCCGGCGGCCACATTGGCCCAAACTTAGGTGTTGTAGAGCTTACTGTTGCGCTGCATAAGGAATTTAACAGCCCGAAAGACAAATTTTTATGGGATGTAGGCCATCAGTCGTATGTCCACAAGCTCCTGACAGGACGCGGAAAAGAATTTGCGACGCTTCGCCAGTACAAAGGGCTTTGCGGATTTCCAAAGCGGAGTGAAAGCGAGCATGATGTTTGGGAAACCGGGCACAGCTCAACTTCTCTGTCAGGCGCGATGGGAATGGCAGCTGCGCGTGATATTAAAGGAACGGATGAATTTATTATTCCGATTATTGGTGACGGCGCGCTGACCGGCGGAATGGCGCTTGAAGCCTTGAACCACATCGGCGACGAGAAAAAAGACATGATTGTTATCCTAAATGATAATGAAATGAGTATTGCACCGAATGTCGGTGCCATTCATTCTATGCTCGGACGGCTGCGCACTGCCGGGAAATACCAGTGGGTTAAAGACGAGCTCGAGTACTTGTTTAAAAAGATTCCGGCAGTTGGGGGCAAACTTGCCGCTACGGCGGAACGGGTCAAAGACAGCCTGAAATATATGCTCGTCTCCGGAATGTTTTTTGAGGAGCTTGGTTTTACGTATTTAGGCCCGGTGGACGGACATTCTTATCATGAGCTGATTGAGAATCTTCAATACGCCAAAAAAACAAAAGGCCCTGTTCTCTTGCATGTCATTACGAAAAAAGGGAAGGGGTACAAACCGGCTGAGACCGATACGATCGGAACATGGCACGGTACCGGACCTTATAAAATCAATACCGGTGACTTTGTAAAACCGAAAGCAGCAGCTCCTTCATGGAGCGGCCTAGTCAGCGGCACTGTGCAGAGAATGGCACGTGAGGACGGACGCATTGTAGCCATTACGCCGGCTATGCCTGTCGGCTCAAAGCTAGAAGGCTTTGCAAAGGAATTCCCTGACCGCATGTTCGACGTAGGAATCGCAGAACAGCATGCCGCAACGATGGCTGCAGCTATGGCAATGCAGGGGATGAAGCCGTTTTTGGCGATTTATTCAACCTTCCTGCAAAGGGCATATGATCAAGTGGTTCATGACATCTGCCGTCAAAACGCCAATGTGTTTATTGGAATTGACCGTGCAGGACTCGTAGGTGCTGACGGAGAGACACATCAAGGTGTGTTTGATATAGCGTTTATGCGCCACATTCCAAACATGGTCTTAATGATGCCGAAAGATGAAAATGAAGGACAGCATATGGTTCATACAGCACTCAGCTATGACGAAGGCCCGATTGCGATGCGTTTTCCGCGCGGAAACGGACTTGGCGTAAAAATGGATGAACAGCTGAAAACGATTCCGATCGGCACGTGGGAAGTGCTGCGTCCGGGGAACGATGCTGTCATCTTAACATTTGGAACAACAATCGAAATGGCCCTTGAAGCAGCTGAAGAGCTGCAAAAAGAAGGCCTTTCCGTGCGCGTTGTGAATGCGCGTTTTATTAAGCCGATTGATGAAAAAATGATGAAGGGTATCCTAAAAGAAGGCTTGCCAATTTTAACGATTGAAGAAGCGGTCTTAGAAGGCGGTTTTGGAAGCTCGATTTTAGAATTCGCACATGATCAAGGTGAATATCATACACCAATTGACAGAATGGGTATACCGGATCGATTTATCGAACACGGAAGCGTAACGGCGCTTCTAGAAGAGATTGGACTAACAAAACAGCAAGCGGCAAACCGTATTAGATTATTGATGCCGCCGAAGACACACAAAGGAATTGGATCATGACGTCAAAGAAAGAACGATTAGATGTATTACTAGTAGAAAGAGGGCTGGCGGAAACGCGGGAAAAAGCCAAGAGAGCAGTTATGGCGGGCATCGTCTATTCAAACGAAAACCGTTTGGACAAGCCTGGGGAAAAAATCGACCGCGACCTACCGTTAACCGTCAAAGGAAACCCGCTGAAATATGTGAGCAGAGGCGGCTTAAAGCTTGAAAAAGCACTGGAGGAGTTTCCTGTCTCTGTTAAAGATAAAATCATGATTGATATCGGCTCATCCACCGGCGGTTTTACGGACTGCGCTCTGCAAAACGGAGCTAAACAGTCATACGCGGTGGATGTAGGCTACAACCAGCTCGCATGGAAGCTCAGACAGGATGAACGTGTCGTCGTGATGGAACGGACTAACTTCCGTTACGCGACACCGGCAGACTTTACAAAGGGCATGCCGGAGTTTGCCACAATTGATGTGTCCTTTATTTCACTGCGGCTCATCCTGCCTGTCCTCAAAACATTGCTTGTACCGGGCAGTGACTGCATGGCTCTTGTAAAGCCGCAGTTTGAAGCGGGACGTGAATCCGTCGGCAAAAAAGGGATTGTCAGAGATCCTAAAGTGCATGCTGATGTTCTCAAGCGAATGATCAGTTTTTCTGCTGCAGAAGGCTATATTTGCAAAGGCCTGTCATTTTCTCCAATCACGGGAGGAGACGGAAATATTGAATTTCTCCTTCATTTGCATTGGCCGGGAGAGGGACAGGAAGGACAGGAGCTGCCGGAAGAAGAGATCATCCGCGTTGTAGAAGAGGCACATACGACGTTAAAAGAAAAAAAAGCAGATGTACCGGAATAATAGGGCGCTATTATTCCTTTTTTCTGCATTCATGTACAATTTGCAGAGAATCATATAACATAATAGAACAGATAAGCTGGAAATAGAGGTGCTTACATGAACAAAGGCCAGAGGCATATTAAAATCAGAGAGATCATTACAAGCAATGAAATCGAAACGCAAGATGAATTGGTCGACATGCTGAAGCAGGATGGATACAAAGTAACACAAGCCACGGTTTCACGAGATATTAAAGAACTTCACCTTGTAAAAGTGCCTACGAATAACGGCTCTTACAAATACAGTCTTCCGGCAGACCAGCGTTTCAATCCGCTATCCAAGCTGAAGCGGGCATTGATGGATGCATTTGTGAAAATAGATTCAGCAAGCCATATGATTGTGCTGAAAACGATGCCGGGCAACGCCCAGGCAATCGGGGCGCTGATGGACAACCTGGACTGGGATGAAATGATGGGGACCATTTGCGGAGATGACACAATTTTAATTATTTGCCGGACTCCTGAAGATACAGACGGCGTAAAAAACAGGCTGCTTGAGCTGCTGTAACAGAAATCTAACATAGATAAGAGGTGTAATGCTGTTTGTTAGCTGAACTATCGATTAAAAACTTTGCCATTATTGAGGAACTGACGGTTTCTTTTGAACGCGGGCTCACGGTTTTAACAGGAGAAACCGGAGCCGGCAAATCCATCATCATTGACGCCATTTCTCTTTTAGTCGGAGGCCGCGGATCATCTGAATTTGTCAGATATGGAGAGACAAAAGCCGAGCTTGAAGGGCTGTTTCTGCTGGACAGCGGCCATCCCGTTTTTGACGTATGCACTGAGCAGGGAATCGACGTTTCAGACGAAATGATCGTTATGAGAAGGGATATCAGCACGAGCGGAAAAAGCGTTTGCCGTGTTAATGGCAAGCTTGTCACGATTGCTTCACTAAGAGAGATCGGCAGACTTTTATTAGATATTCACGGGCAGCACGATAACCAGCTGTTAATGGAGGACGAAAATCATCTCCAGCTTTTGGACAAGTTCGCCGGAGCCGAAGTAGAAAGCGCACTTCATGCGTATCAGGAAGGGTATCATCGGTATATGAAGCTGCTTAAAAAGCTAAAGCAGCTTTCTGAAAGTGAACAGGAAATGGCCCACCGCCTTGACCTCATTCAATTTCAGCTCGAAGAAATCGAATCGGCAAAGCTCGAGCTTAATGAAGATGAACAGCTTCAACAAGAGCGCCAGCAAATTTCAAACTTTGAGAAGATATATGAATCGCTGCAAAATGCATATAACGCGCTTCGCAGTGAGCAGGGCGGACTGGACTGGGTCGGAATGGCATCAGCGCAGCTTGACGATGTATCTGATATTAACGAATCGCTGAAAAAACTGTCTGAAGTTGTATCGAACTCCTACTATCTTCTGGAAGACGCTACATTTCAGATGAGAAATATGCTGGATGAGCTTGAATATGATCCGGAACGCCTGAACTATATTGAGACGCGACTTAATGAAATCAAACAGCTGAAACGAAAATACGGTGCAACTGTTGAGGATATTTTGGAATACGCTTCTAAAATTGAAGAAGAGATTGACCAAATTGAAAACAGGGACAGCCATCTTCAAAGCGTGAAAAAGGAGCTTGACTCAGTCGGCAAAGATGTCGCAGTAGAAGCGGCAAATGTTTCGCAAATCCGGAAAGCATGGGCGAAAAAGCTGGCCGATGAGATTCATCGCGAATTAAAAAGCTTGTATATGGAAAAATCAACTTTTGATACAGAATTTAAGGTTAGAACAGCGTCCCGCGATGAGGAGGCGCCGATTGTAAATGGCCAGCCTGTTCAGTTGTCTGAACAAGGGATTGATCTGGTGAAGTTTTTAATTTCAACCAATACAGGCGAACCGCTGAAATCCCTTTCGAAAGTCGCTTCCGGGGGAGAGCTGTCACGGGTGATGCTTGCCTTAAAAAGCATTTTTTCTTCACAACAGGATGTAACGTCCATTATTTTCGATGAGGTCGATACCGGTGTAAGCGGCAGAGTCGCACAGGCAATCGCTGAAAAGATCCATAAAGTGTCGATAGGATCACAAGTGCTATGTATTACACACTTGCCTCAGGTGGCTGCCATGGCAGATACGCATCTTTATATTGCGAAGGAATTAAAAGACGGCAGAACGACCACACGTGTCAAGCCGCTGTCTAAGCAGGAAAAGGTGGCGGAAATCGGGCGCATGATTGCCGGAGTCGAAGTAACAGACTTAACGAAACGCCATGCGAAAGAACTTTTAAAACAAGCGGATCAAGTCAAAACAACTGGGTAAGCTGCGCGAGAAGCGCGGCTTATTTTTTTTGCTCACATCCATTCGTTCATCAGTATATCCAATGTTTTTCTTTATATGACAGTTATAAATAAGCCGTCAGAAGGCAAAATTAAATGATGTAGCAGCAAGTCATAAAGAAGGTGTGGGATAGGAGCGAGGAGAGTGAAGTAGTGAATGCCCGATAACATCAGAAAAGCAGTAGGTTTAATTCTCCTTGTTTCATTATTAAGTGTAGGTTTATGCAAACCGCTAAAAGAGTATTTACTGATTCCAACGCAAATGAGAGTATTTGAAACCCAAACACAAGCGATTGAAACGGGCCTATCGGTAAACGCTCATGCACAAGAAACATCAGAAGCGTTTACAGTAAAGAAAGACCCGCATGAAATCAAGGTGACAGGCAAAAAATCAGGTGAGTCAGAGTTAGTATACGATCTTGCCGGATTTCCAATCAAAAAAACAAAAGTGCAAGTTCTTCCTGATTTAAAGGTCATACCTGGCGGACAATCAATTGGTGTAAAACTTCATTCCGTCGGTGTTCTTGTCGTCGGATTTCATCAAATCAACACAAGTGAAGGCAAGAAATCTCCGGGAGAAACGGCCGGCATTGAAGCAGGCGACATCATTATTGAGATGAATGGACAGAAAATTGAAAAAATGAATGATGTAGCCCCATTTATTCAGAAAGCCGGTAAAACCGGAGAATCTCTAGATTTGCTCATTAAACGTGACAAACAAAAAATCAAAACAAAGCTCATCCCGGAAAAGGATGAAGCAGAGGGCAAGTACAGAATTGGTTTATACATCAGGGATTCTGCTGCTGGCATCGGCACCATGACCTTTTATGAACCGAAAACAAAAAAATACGGGGCACTTGGCCACGTGATTTCTGATATGGACACAAAGAAACCAATCGTAGTGGAGAATGGAGAAATTGTTAAATCAACTGTAACATCCATTGAAAAAGGGACAGGCGGAAATCCGGGAGAAAAACTGGCGCGATTTTCCTCAGAACGCAAAACGATCGGGGACATTAACAGAAACAGCCCATTTGGCATTTTCGGCACACTGCATCAGCCGATTCAAAACAACATTTCAGATCAAGCACTGCCGGTTGCGTTTTCTACTGAAGTCAAAAAAGGGCCTGCTGAAATTTTAACGGTCATTGATGATGACAAGGTAGAAAAATTTGATATTGAAATTGTCAGCACGACGCCGCAAAAATTCCCGGCGACAAAAGGAATGGTCTTAAAAATAACCGATCCGAGGCTGTTGAAAGAAACAGGCGGCATCGTACAGGGGATGAGCGGGAGCCCGATCATTCAAAATGGAAAAGTGATCGGCGCTGTCACCCATGTGTTTGTAAATGACCCGACAAGCGGCTACGGCGTTCATATTGAATGGATGCTGTCAGAAGCAGGAATCGATATTTACGGAAAAGAAAAAGCAAGCTGACTGCCGGAATTTCCGGCAGTTTTTTTGTTTTGATCCCCCTTCACTTCTCAGAATACATACGGTAAAATATACAAAAGAAGATTTTTCGACAAATTCACGTTTCCTTGTTTGTCAAATTTCATTTTTAGTCGAAAAACGGAGAAAAACATAGAATAACAAAGATATGCCACTAATATTGGTTATTATGATTTTTTTTAGAGGGTATATAGCGGTTTTGTCGAATGTAAACATGTAGCAAGGGTGAATCCTGTTAACTACATTTGGGGAGGAAGAAACGTGGAGAAAATTAAAGTTTGTGTTGCTGACGATAATCGAGAGCTGGTAAGCCTGTTGAGTGAATATATAGAAGGACAGGAAGACATGGAAGTGATCGGTGTTGCTTATAACGGACAGGAATGCCTGTCGTTGTTTAAAGAAAAAGATCCCGATGTCCTCGTTTTGGATATTATTATGCCGCATTTAGACGGACTTGCGGTTTTAGAGCGGCTGAGGGAATCAGATCTGAAAAAACAGCCGAATGTCATTATGCTGACAGCCTTTGGACAAGAAGATGTCACGAAAAAGGCCGTCGATTTAGGCGCGTCCTACTTTATTCTCAAACCGTTTGATATGGAAAACCTTGTCGGCCATATCCGCCAGGTCAGCGGAAATGCCAGCAGCGTGACGCATCGTGCGCCTTCATCGCAAAGTAGCATTATACGCAGCAGCCAGCCTGAACCAAAGAAGAAAAATCTCGACGCGAGCATCACAAGCATTATCCATGAAATCGGCGTCCCGGCCCATATTAAAGGCTATCTTTATCTGCGCGAAGCAATCTCAATGGTATACAATGACATTGAATTACTCGGCAGCATTACAAAAGTCCTCTATCCGGACATCGCCAAAAAATTCAACACAACCGCAAGCCGTGTAGAAAGAGCGATCCGCCATGCGATCGAAGTGGCATGGAGCAGAGGTAACATTGATTCCATTTCCTCGTTGTTCGGCTATACTGTCAGCATGACAAAAGCTAAACCGACAAATTCAGAATTCATTGCGATGGTTGCGGATAAGCTGAGATTAGAGCATAAGGCTTCTTAAGCATGAATATATTAACCGATGATTAAATCAAACGTCTTTTATTTATTAGTTTGCGCTGATAAATAGGAGGCGTTTTGTTTTGGAGACGTTTGTTTCAAGGGTGATGAATATGAAGGATCTATTTTTCGCAAGGAGGATGTTTAAAAAGTACGGACTGCCGATGGCATTATTTAGCCTGGCGCTTTGCGTCCATTCGTACATCATTACTGACACACACATACTAGGCGCACTCCTGATTGACTTTACCTCATTTGCAGTCATGGTTTTATGTGTTTTCGCTACTGGGAGCATAAAAAACAAACAATCAAGATCAACTTGAAACCCTTTCCCTGTAAAATCGTAAGTAAGGAAGCATTCATGAACAAAGGAGACGTACGAATGAAAAAGAAAAAAGCAAGAAAGCGTGACGGGCTTCTCCTAGATTTGCTTCCCGAAGCAGCTGGCGAGCTCCTTCTCTTGCTGTTTAGATGTTTACATAAATTATTTATTTAAAGTTGAAAAAAGACTGCCGAAGTGTTTCGGCAGTCTCAACACATTAATCTTTATAAGGCACCCAGCCAGGCGTGTTCACAATTGCTTGCCATAGCGGTTCAGGCAAGTGATATTTTTCTTTATCTGTGCCTTTAATTACGGTTTCGATTTGTTTTTCCCGGCCTTCTTTTACTTTCACTGTCCAGTCAGGATCAACTAAAATTTCGCGTCCCATTGCGACTAGCGGAATGCCGTTTTCGATGACAGCCAGCGCGTCATCTGCGGAATGAATGGAACCGACGGCGATCAGCGGCACTTTGTTTCCGACACGTTCATTCAATAAGTCCATGCGTGTGCGAGTCGGATCTGCACCGCGGCGCGCTTTTGAGTTCACGTCCATCAGTGAGATATGAAGGTAATCCAATTCTTTATCCCCTAAAGCATCAACAAGCGTAAAGGTTTCAGCCATTGTCAATCCTGGTGTCTCAGGTTCTTCCGGAGACAGGCGGTAGCCGACTAAGAACGCACCCTTCGCATGTTCTGCAGCTGCTTTTTTCACTTCATCGACAATAGCAAGCGGGAAGGCTAACCGTTTTTCGTCGCTTCCTCCCCAGCGGTCTGTGCGCTGATTGGTTTTCGGAGAATAAAACTGCTGAATCAAGTAGCCGTTAGCACCGTGAATTTCAACACCGTCAAAGCCTGCTTCAATGGCGCGTCTTGTCGCATCTCCAAAAGCCCTCACAATGTTTTCCGTTTCTTCTTCTGTTAAGGCACGGGCAATTTGCTTGCCGTTATCAAATACGTCACTTGGCGCTACAACATCTTGTTGCGGAACAAGCTCAGACGGGCATTCAATGCCGCCATGATGAATTTGCACAACAGCTTTAGCACCTTGCGCCTGAATGGCTTGTGCTAATTTTTTTAAACCTGGAATGTTGGAATCATCATGGATGGCCGGCTGGCCGGGAAATGCTTTTCCGTCTGGCGTGACGTTTGCGCAGGCTGTAATCACCATTCCCATCTCTTTTGAGCGGGGGATGATGTAGTCAAGCTCTGCTTCAGATATCGTACCGTCTTCATTAGAAGCGTAATGAGTCATTGGCGCTACTGTGATCCGGTTGTCGATTGTAACGCCGCTTTTAAATGTAAATGGTTCAAACAGCGGTTTATACTTAGGGTTCATTTGATCATCTTCTTTCGTTTGGATTCGCACATATTCTAGCCTATATGTAAAAATTAATGCAATTGATCTGCTTTACCGGCTGAATATCTTGAGTGCAGAGTGATGTTTTCTGCGCTCTTTTTCGGAGGCTTTTCAGCCGCTAATTTGGTGGCCGATGATGCAAGTCATGATCGCTGCAGTAAGCAACATAACGAACTTTTTCTTGGCTGTATACTTCTTTCTGTAAAGTAAATATCCTTTAAAAGGTTACGCCTGGCTGATCCACCCGTCAAACGATTTGCTCACCTCATTCTGCAAATTTTTCAAAATGAATAAAAAGTTGCTTCTTTCCGTTAATTTTTTCTAATATGTGCCTCAATTAGAGCGATCCTCATAGACAAATGAGATTGTTTTCTTTCTAACAACAGGAAAAGATCAGGTCGGATAGCCCTTTTGAAAAACTTGGAACTTCATCGCCTGCTTTCACAACATCTTTACAAAACTGCCATTCTGGTCAAAGATAAAAGCCAAACATCAGGAAGAGGTGATCATGTGAAACAAACGGCTCTTTTGCTGTTTACTGTGCTGTTTCTCTCAGGTTGCAGTATTGCAAGTGCAGATGACTCCGCCCCAAGGTTTACCGAAGAGGGAAAATACATTGGCTCGGCTGATCCTCATACAATCGCGGTTTCTCTGAATGGAGAAGAAACCATGATACAAGTTCCGAGGGATAAACGTGATGAATGTGAATCACTGCCAGATCACACAAATGTCCTGGTGAAATATATAAAAAAGGATAATGGAACTTTACAGCTGCAAGATATTCAGCTGCAGAAGAACTCGTCATAAAAAGACCGGAGGGAGAAAGTTGAGAATGTTATGGAGGAGCTTAGCCCTATGCGGATTGGCTTTGACGCTCGCGCCTTGTGCACAGGCCGCAGAGCCGATAGAAGGGAAAACAGTATACATTGATGCTGGACACGGCGGTGAAGACAGCGGAGCAGTCGGGAATGGGCTCTTTGAAAAGGATATTAATGTAGCAGTATCCGAACATGTGACGGACAAGCTGAAAGCGGAAGGAGCCAATCCTGTTGCATCCAGGTCTGACGATCATTTTCTGACCTTAGAGGACAGAGTGGCAAAGGCAAGTGCCAATCACGCCGATCTTTTTGTCAGCATTCATGTGAATTCCGGGGTTGCTTCAGCTTCAGGAACAGAAACGTATTTTCAATCTGATTATGAAGGGGAGAACAGCCGGCGTCTGGCATCCGATATTCAGTCACAGCTCGTCTCATCCTTACAGACGAGAGACAGGGGCGTGAAAGAATCAGACTTTTACGTCATTACATATTCACAAATGCCGAGTGTGCTGGCGGAGCTTGGATTTATTACTAACAGCTCTGACGCGGACAAGCTTGGAAGCGAAGAATACCAGCAAAAAGCCGCGGATGCGATTGTCACCGGCATTGATTCTTATTACGATCAGTAGATTAATACAGCCTTAATCCTAGAGTGGAACCGCCAAAATCAGTATAATGGAGAAAACTTTAGGGCTTGAGGTGAAACAATGACAAAGATTTTTGCCCATCGGGGGGCGTCAGGGCAATTTCCCGAAAATACAATGCTTGCATTTGAAAAAGGAATTGAAGCCGGGGCGGACGGAATTGAGCTTGATGTACAGCTGACAAAAGATGGACGCATTGTTGTGATCCATGATGAAAGACTCGACCGGACGACATCGCTCAAAGGATTCGTGAAGGATACAGCGTATGATGTAATAAAAACTGCGAATGCGGCAGCAAATCACAATCAAACCTACAGTGATATCAAAGTGCCGCTGCTTGAAGACGTGCTTTCATGGGCAGAAAAAAAGAATTTTCTCATCAACATTGAATTGAAAAACAGCGTGATCCGTTATGAGGGATTGGAAGAAAAAGTGCTGGAGGCAGTGAAGCGATTCAATATAGAGGAGAGAATCATCCTGTCCACATTTAACCATGAAAGCTTGGCGCTATGCGCCCGGCTTGCGCCCCATATCGAACGAGCGGCACTGACTTCAGATGTGCTTTATCAGGCTGATCGGTATATCACATCAATTCCGGCTTCCGGCTATCACCCGAAGCTGAACAGCCCGGGGGCCTCGGATGAAGTACTGAAGAAAATGAGGAACAGTTCGATCGAGGTAAGGCCGTATACAGTCAATCGGCCGGAAGATATGAAGCGCCTCTTTGAAGCGGGGGCAGATGGCATTTTCACCGATTTTCCTGCAAAGGCTTTGGCATTGTTAAAAAATAAATAGTTGTTTTAGAAGGAGGCTGTTGGCGCAGCCTTCTTTTTTCATTCATTCATGCCCGTTTCAAAGCATACATTCATAGAAGACAACTAGAAATTGTAAGCGCTGTCTATCTTCTGAATGAGGTGAAACCATGAGGAAAACAGTCATTGTAAGTGCCGCAAGAACTCCATTTGGCAAATTCGGCGGAGCGTTGAAAGAGGTGAAAGCTGCCGAGCTTGGGGGCATAGCGATGAAGGAGGCGTTACATCGCGCTGGAGTCTCTGGAGATGAGACGGAAGGTAATGTCATGGGCATGGTTGTCCAAGCTGGCTCAGGGCAGATACCTTCCCGCCAAGCTGCCCGTCTGGCTGGAATGCCTTGGAGTGTGCCGTCAGAAACGCTGAACAAAGTCTGCGCATCCGGACTGCGCGCTGTCACCTTGTGTGATCAAATGATTCGAGCGTATGATGCGGATATTCTTGTTGCCGGAGGAATGGAAAGCATGAGCAATATTCCGTATGCCGTTCCCGCCGGGCGCTGGGGAGCGCGGATGGGAGACGGTGAGCTTAGGGACTTAATGGTCTATGACGGATTAACGTGCGCGTTTGACAAGGTGCATATGGCTGTTCACGGAAATGCAGCCGCCAAGGAATATGAAATCTCACGCAGGGAGCAGGATGAATGGGCGTTAAGAAGTCATGCGCGGGCAGCTAAGGCATCCGATGAAGGAAAGTTTCAGGAAGAAATCGTTCCTGTTAGCTGGACCAACCGAAAAGGAAAAACAAATATTGTTGACAAAGATGAAGCGATTCGGCGTGAAACAAGTCTGGATCAGCTTGCAAAACTTTCTCCGATTTATACAAGTAACGGTTCTATTACAGCCGGCAATGCTCCCGGGGTTAATGACGGAGCCGGCGCGTTCGTGCTGATGTCTGAGGATAAAGCTGCTGAGCTTGGCAAGCGGCCTCTGGCTACAATTCTTGGTTTTTCAACTATGGGAATGCAAGCGCACGAACTAGCGGCTGCACCCGGGTTTGCAATCAACAAGCTCCTGAAAAAGAACGGTTTAACCGTCCAAGATATTGACTTGTTTGAAGTAAATGAAGCGTTTGCTTCTGTTGTTTTAACATGTAAAAAAATCGTCGGTTACGATCTTGAAAAAGTAAATGTAAACGGCGGTGCGATCGCGCTCGGCCACCCGATTGGCGCAAGCGGGGCGAGAATTCTCATGACGCTTGTTTATGAACTAAAGCGCCGGGGAGGGGGACTGGGAGTTGCCGCCATTTGCAGCGGTGCGGCTCAGGGAGATGCCGTCTTAGTGCAGGTTCATTAAAACAATGACGAAAAAGGGGATTTAAATGGAGATTAAACATATCATGGTGGCCGGTGCAGGACAGATGGGAAGCGGAATCGCTCTAACAGCTGCCGAAGCAGGTTTTTTTGTGCGGATGTACGATGTGAACCCGGAGGCTGCTGAGGCAGGATTGAAGCGGTTGAAGAAACAGCTCACCCGTGATGCTGAGAAAGGAAGAAAGACCGAAGCGGAAGTGAAGGATGTGATCAGCCGCATTTCGCTCTCTCAAACGCTAGAGGAGGCAAAGCATGCGGACATTGTGATTGAGGCTATTGCAGAAAACATGACAGCGAAAACCAAGATGTTTAACACACTTGATCACATTTGCCCGTCTCATACGATTTTGGCCAGCAATACATCTTCCTTGCCTATTACAGAAATCGCTGCAGTGACAAACCGGCCTGAACGAGTCATTGGCATGCATTTTATGAATCCTGTCCCTGTGATGAAGCTTGTTGAAGTGATTCGCGGCTTGGCTACATCAGAAGAAACGGCCTTAGTTGTTATGGAAATAGCGGAAAAGATGGGGAAAACACCGGTGGAAGTCAATGATTTTCCGGGGTTTGTTTCCAATCGCGTTCTTCTTCCGATGATTAATGAAGCCATTTATTGCGTGTATGAGGGGGTGGCGAAGCCGGATGCAATAGACGAGGTGATGAAGTTGGGCATGAACCATCCGATGGGCCCGCTGACATTAGCGGATTTTATCGGGCTGGATACGTGCTTATCAATTATGGAAGTCCTTTATTCCGGTCTTGGCGATTCCAAATACCGTCCTTGCCCGCTGCTCCGCAAATATGTCAAAGCGGGCTGGCTTGGCAAAAAGAGCGGACGCGGCTTTTATCAATATGAGGAGAGGACTTCCTGAAGTCAATTCCATCCGGGGGTGGCCGAGTTGCATTTAACCCAAGAGCAAGTCATGATGCGAAAAATGGTGCGTGATTTTGCCCGAAAAGAAATTGCTCCCGTTGCAGAAATCATGGAGAAAACGGACGAATTTCCGTTTCAGCTAATCAAAAAAATGGGAGAACACGGCTTGATGGGAATACCGGTGCCGGAACATTACGGCGGCGCAGGGGCGGATGTTGTTTCTTATATTTTGGCGATTCATGAGATTTCTAGAATCAGCGCGGCGGTCGGTGTCATTCTTTCCGTTCATACCTCGGTCGGCACAAATCCGATCCTGTACTTCGGCAACGAAGAACAGAAGATGAAATATATACCGAAGCTCGCTTCGGGAGACCATTTGGGCGCATTTGCACTGACAGAGCCACACTCAGGGTCAGATGCTGGAAGCCTCCGCACAACTGCAATCAAAAAGAATGGCAAATACCTATTAAACGGATCGAAAATATTCATTACGAACGGCGGAGCCGCCGATATCTATATCATCTTTGCTTTAACAGCTCAAGATCAAGGCAGGCACGGGATTTCGGCTTTTATCGTTGAAAAAAACACACCTGGTTTTACCGTTGGAAAAAAAGAAAGAAAGCTGGGGCTCTATGGCTCCAATACGACGGAACTGATTTTTGATAATGCAGAAGTGCCGGAAGAAAATTTGCTTGGCAAAGAGGGTGACGGCTTTCACATTGCCATGGCGAATTTAAATGTCGGCCGCATCGGCATTGCGGCACAAGCGCTCGGCATTACAGAGGCGGCTCTCGAGCATGCAATTGGTTACGCGAAACAGCGGGTGCAATTTGGGAGGCCTATCGCAGCCAATCAAGGCATATCATTTAAGCTGGCTGACATGGCGACAAGGGCTGAGGCGGCAAGGCATCTTGTCTACCACGCCGCAGACCTTCATAACCGCGGTTTGGCCTGCGGAAAAGAAGCGTCTATGGCAAAACAGTTTGCTTCCGATTCCGCGGTGAAGGCGGCGTTAGACGCCGTGCAAATTTACGGGGGATATGGCTATATGAAGGATTATCCGGTCGAGCGGCTGCTTCGCGATGCAAAGGTGACGCAAATCTATGAAGGGACGAACGAAATTCAAAGACTGATTATTTCCAAGCATCTGCTTGGCGGAACCTGATAAACAAAAACGTAAAAACGGGGGTTGAGGATATGGAGGAGAAACAGCGTTATTCTCCGGGTTTGGATGGTGTGATTGCGGCAGAAACTCATATTTCTTATCTTGACACGCAGTACAGCCAAATTTTGATACGAGGCTATGATTTAATAGATCTTTCTAAAACAAAAAGCTATCTGGAGCTTGTCCATTTATTGCTGGAGGGCAGGCTGCCGGAAGAAAGTGAAATGGAAGAGCTTGAAAGAAACATAAACAGCGTATCAAGCCTGCCTGCTGATCTTCTCCGTCTGCTTGAGCTGCTCCCTGAGCACACTCATCCGATGGATAGCCTGCGTACCGGCCTGTCGGCACTTGCCGGCTATGATCGGCAAATAGATGATCGGTCTCCTTCTGCAAACAAAGAACGCGCCTATCAGCTTCTCGGGAAAATGCCTGCCCTCACTGCTGCCAGCTACAGGATCATCAATAAGAAAGAGCCGATTCTTCCGCTTCAAACCCTATCCTACAGTGCAAATTTTCTATACATGATGACAGGGAAATTGCCGTCCTCACTGGAAGAACGGATTTTTGACCGGTCCCTTGTCCTGTACAGTGAGCATGAGATGCCGAATTCAACTTTTGCGGCAAGGGTCATCGCTTCTACACATTCGGATCTTTATGGCGCTTTGACAGGCGCTGTCGCCTCCCTGAAAGGGAATCTTCACGGCGGGGCAAATGAAGCTGTGATGTATATGCTTTTGGAGGCGAAAACAACGGCCGATTTTGTGCAGCTTCTGCAAACAAAACTGAAAAGAAAAGAAAAAATTATGGGGTTCGGCCACCGGGTGTATATGAAAAAAATGGACCCAAGAGCACTCATGATGAAAGAGGCACTGCAGCAATTATGCGATAAAGCCGGTGACCATCGTTTATACGAGATGTGTGAAGCGGGTGAGCGGCTGATGGAGAAAGAAAAAGGGCTATACCCGAATTTGGATTACTATGCTGCCCCGGTGTATTGGATGCTCGGCATACCAATTCCTTTGTATACGCCTGTCTTTTTCAGTGCGAGAACGTCCGGTTTATGCGCCCATGTGATCGAACAGCATTCCAATAACCGTCTCTTCCGTCCCCGTGTCAGCTATATGGGCCCGCGCCATCAGGGTGAATCATAAATCATGAAAGGAACTGGTAGAATGCTGAAAACGGATCATGTCATTGAAAAAATTGCAGACTATGTGCTTGAGAAAGAGATTACAAGTTCCGAGGCGTATACAACAGCGGGGCATGTGTTGCTGGATACGCTGGGCTGCGGGATTTTGGCGCTCCGGTATCCTGAATGCACAAAGCTGCTCGGCCCGATTGTTCCTGGAACGATTGTCCCAAATGGAAGCAAAGTGCCGGGAACATCATATGTTCTCGATCCGGTGAGAGCAGCGTTTAATATCGGCTGCATGATCCGCTGGCTCGATTACAACGACACGTGGCTTGCTGCGGAGTGGGGACATCCGTCTGATAATCTGGGAGGAATCCTTGCCGCCGCTGATTTTGTATCGAGAGTAAGGCTGTCTGAAGGAAAAGAGCCTTTAACGGTACGCGACGTACTTGAAATGATGATCAAGGCACACGAAATTCAAGGCGTACTTGCGTTAGAAAACAGCTTAAACCGAGTTGGCCTTGATCATGTGCTGTTTGTCAAAGTGGCGACAACCGCTGTAGCAGCAAAGCTGTTGGGCGGCGGAAGAGAAGAAATCAAAAATGCGCTTTCGAATGCATGGATTGACAATGCAGCCTTGAGGACATACCGTCATTCACCGAATACCGGCTCGCGCAAATCGTGGGCGGCAGGAGATGCAACGAGCAGAGGTGTTCATTTGGCGCTGATGTCGTTAAAAGGGGAAATGGGTTACCCGACAGCTTTGAGTGCACCGGGATGGGGGTTCCAAGACGTTTTATTCAATGAACAAGAGATCAAACTCGCCCGCCCGCTCAATTCTTACGTTATGGAAAATGTGTTATTTAAAGTGTCTTATCCTGCGGAATTTCACGCCCAGACAGCGGCAGAGTGCGCCGTCATACTTCACCCTCAGGTAAAGGGCCGGATTGATGAGATTGACCGTGTTGTCATCAGAACGCACGAATCCGCTATCCGAATCATTGATAAAAAAGGCCCGCTTCACAATCCGGCAGACCGTGATCACTGCCTTCAGTACATCACAGCAATCGGTTTGCTTTTTGGTGATATCACCGCGCAGCATTATGAGGCTGAGACAGCGAGTGATCCGAGAATAGATAGACTACGTGATAAAATGGAAGTGACTGAAAACAAAACATATACCGAGGATTACCTGAAACCCGACAAGCGTTCCATTTCAAATGCCGTTCAAGTTCATTTTAAAGACGGAACAAGCACAGAAATGGTGGAATGTGAATTTCCGCTCGGCCATCGTTTTCGGAGAGATGAGGCAGTGCCGAAACTGCTGGAAAAGTTTTCTGCCAATCTCAAAACTCATTATGCTGACAAACAGTACAAACATATTTATGAGCGCTGTACCAGCTATGAGACATTACAAACGATGCGCGTAAATGAATTCGTAGATATGTTCTGCATGTAAAAGAAGGAGGACTTGCGTCATGTCATGGATCGTCAATAAGCAATCGTCACAAGAGGAGCTTGCCGGGCGTTTCCGCAAGCTGATGTCAGCGCCGGACATTCTGCAAATTCCCGGCGCCCATGACGGAATGGCAGCCTTGCTTGCAAAGGAGGCCGGTTTTTCTGCTATTTATTTGTCTGGTGCGGCTTATACAGCCAGCAGGGGGCTTCCTGATTTAGGGATCATCACGTCGACAGAAATGGCTGATCGGGCCAAAGATCTTGTGCGTGCAGCTGACCTGCCTTTGCTGGTTGATATAGATACGGGATTTGGCGGTGTGTTAAATGCCGCCCGAACCGCCCGTGAGATGCTTGAAGCCAGGGTAGCCGCCGTTCAAATAGAAGATCAGCAGCTCCCGAAAAAATGCGGACATTTAAATGGCAAACAGCTTGTCCCAATAAAAGAAATGGCACAAAAAATAAAAGCGATCAAACAAGCGGCGCCCTCCCTTGTCGTTGTTGCTCGTACTGATGCCAGGGCGCAGGAAGGACTTGAGGCCGCAATGAAACGGTCAGCGGCTTACATTGAGGCTGGAGCGGACGCGATATTTCCGGAAGCGCTCCAGGCGGAGAACGAATTCAGACAGTTTGCTGAGCACATCTCCGTTCCGCTCCTTGCGAATATGACCGAGTTTGGGAAAACGCCGTATTATCGCGCCGATGAATTTGAAGATATGGGGTTTCGCATGGTGATTTATCCTGTCACATCGCTTCGAGCGGCGGCAAAAGCTTATGAACGGATGTTTGGTTTGATGAAGGAGCGCGGCTCACAAAAAGAAGGACTTCATCATATGCAGACAAGAAAAGAACTGTACGATACGATTTCTTATTATGACTATGAAGCGTTAGATAAAACGATTGCCAAGACCGTTTTGCCTGACGAATAGTTTCGATCAAAAAAGCCGGAGCATTCTCCGGCTTTTTTGCAGCTATCGTTTTCTGAATCGCGGGCTGACTTGATTGCGTTTTCTGTCTCTGTAAAAAATGAACCCGGCCAGCACATAAAGGCCGAACGCAAAAAAGATAAATCCTGACAAACCTTGGAGCCAAAGAGCTGCAAATGGCTTTATCTTATGGCCGAAAAGCGTATCCCTCATCAGTTTAATGCCTAAAGCGGAAATGGCGCCGGGGATGACTAATATCAAAAGCGCAAGAAGTCGGCTCATCCTCAGAAAACTCCTTTATCTTTTCATTTCCTTTATTGTCCAGCGGAAAAAATATTTTGTCAAGAGAAGAAAACGTGGTAACATAAGGTTGTGCAAATTATTGCAACGGAATAAATAGGTGTGCAAATTTTTTCATACAAAGGGGTAGCGGGATGCAAAAGGTACTGATTGTAGGTGCCGGGAAAAGGGGAACGGCGTTATTACATATTCTGATCAAAACAGCCATCATTGAGATCATTGCCGTGGTTGACAAAGACCCCGAGGCGCCGGGATTGAAAGAAGCAGAACAGTATGGGATTGCCGTTTCATCTGATTGGAAACCTTACATACAACTAAAACCGGATATCGTCATTCATACCACCGGCGATCAAGCCGTGTTTGACGGACTCCTTCAGGAAAAGCATGAAGAGACTATTGTTATGCCAGGGAAAATGGCGTACATCGTTTTTCAGCTGATGGAAGAAAAGCAGCACCTGATTCAAATGCTGAAAGAGCAAACATACAAACACGACCGAATTTTTAATTCCACCCATGACGGGATGATTTTTATTGATATCAATGAAGAAATCATTCTCTTTAACCATATGGCCGAAAAAATGGTCGGGAAAAAAAGAGAGGAAGTCATTGGGTGCCCGATAAAAGAAGTCATTCCGAGCACGAAGTTGCCGCGGATTTTAAAAACAAGAGTGCCTGAATACAACCAGAAGCAGCTTTTAGGCGATCATTTGCAAATTGTGACGACAAGGCTGCCGATAATCGATGAAGGCGGACGTCTGCTCGGAGCGCTCTGTGTGTTTAAAGATATTACCGATGCGGTCGAGCTGGCAGAGGAAGTGACCAACTTAAAGCAGGTCCGTACGATGCTGGAGGCGATTATTCAATCCTCCGATGAGGCGATTTCTGTCGTCGATGAAAATGGCATCGGACTCCTGATCAATAAAGCATATACAAAAATGACGGGGCTATCTGAAAAAGAAGTCATCGGCAAGCCTGCAAACACTGATATTTCTGAAGGCGAAAGCATGCATTTAAAGGTGCTTGAAACAAGACGGCCTGTCCGCGGTGTCAGAATGAAGGTCGGCCCGAATGAAAAAGAGGTCATCGTCAATGTAGCGCCGGTGATTGTAGACGGGATTTTGAAAGGCAGTGTCGGTGTGATTCACGACGTGTCCGAAATTAAAATGCTGACAGTGGAGCTGAACCGCGCCAGGCAAATCATTCGGACGCTTGAAGCGAAATACACTTTTGACGACATTATCGGCAAAAGCGAGCAAATGCTGGTTGCGCTTGAGCAGGCGAAGCTCGGGGCGAAAACGCCAGCAACCATTTTGCTGCGCGGGGAGTCAGGAACAGGAAAAGAACTGTTCGCCCATGCCATCCATAACGAAAGCGACCGGAAATATAATAAATTTATTCGCGTGAATTGTGCAGCCCTTTCTGAAAACCTGCTTGAATCAGAATTGTTCGGCTATGAGGATGGTGCGTTTTCAGGTGCGAAGCGCGGCGGTAAAAAGGGCTTATTCGAAGAAGCCAATAATGGCAGCATTTTCTTAGATGAAATCGGCGAGCTGACACAAAATATGCAGGCGAAATTGCTACGCGTCCTTCAAGAAAAGGAAATCGTCAGAGTGGGCGGCACGAAAGCGATCCCTGTTAATGTCAGAGTGATCGCGGCGACAAATGTAAATATCGAAAAGGCGATGGCGGATGGAACATTCCGCGAAGACCTATATTACAGGATCAACCGCTATCCAATCTCAATCCCGCCTTTGCGGCAGCGGCTGGAAGACATTGAAGCATTAAGCGTCAGGCTTATTCAAAAGATCAACCGGGATTATGGCAGGAATGTAAAGGGGCTCTCGCAGCAAGCCTTGCGTGCCTTATCCGCTTATCATTGGCCTGGGAATGTCCGTGAGTTGGAAAATGTCCTTGGACGAGCCATGATTTTTCTGAATCCGCATATGGAATGGATTGAAAAAGATCACTTGCCTGTATTCGAACTTGAGCAAAAAGAAAGTGGCAAAGAACAAGGTGCAGGGTTTGATTTCCCGGATATTGAAGGAGAAAAGCTGTCTGTCGCAGTAGAAAAGTTTGAAGCGCATTTGATCCAACAAACGCTCGAAAAGCATCATTTTAACCGGACAAAAACAGCGAAAGCCCTCGGTGTCAGCATTCGGAATTTATATTACAAAATGGATAAATATGGCCTTGCAAATGAAGGCATGCAATAATTTGCAGAATGAACGCAAACATCTGCACGGATTTTTCAATACATCCGTTATGACAGCGTGGCGATAAGCTGGCATGGAACTTGCATAATAAAAGGCGGAGTCGAAACAAGGAAGGTGGTAACAGATGAAGCTGAAAGATTTGATCGGCAAAGCATCGATGTACAAAAACAAAACCATTGCGGTTGCCCATGCTGAGGATGAGGAAGTGATCCGGGCTGTAAAGCTGGCAGCCGAGCACCTATCCGCCCGTTTTTTGTTAGTGGGTGACAGCAAAAAACTGAACGATTTGACGTCATCTATGCAAGGGCATCAAGTGGAAATCGTTCATGCCGATACGCCTGAGGAATCGGCAAAATTAGCAGTTCGTGCTGTGCATCACAAAACAGCGGACGTTTTAATGAAAGGGAATGTGCCGACTTCTGTTTTGCTTAAAGCGGTACTGAACAGACAGGAGGGGCTTAGATCATCCAGTGTCCTTTCCCACGTGGCTGTGTTTGATATACCGGACTTTGACAGATTGATGTTTGTGACAGATTCGGCTATGAATATTGCCCCTTCACTGGAAGAGCTTCGGCAGATTTTGCAAAATGCCGTTCATGTGGCCCATGCAGTAGGGAACAATATGCCAAAAGCAGCTGCTCTGGCAGCTGTCGAAACGGTGAACCCGAAAATGGAAGCGACAGTGAATGCAGCTGCTCTTGCTCAAATGTACAAGAGAGGCCAGATCAAAGGCTGCATTGTTGATGGACCGCTTGCTTTGGATAATGCAGTATCACAAATTGCCGCAGCCCAGAAAAAGATTTCGGGAAATGTTGCGGGCAGCGCTGATATCCTTCTCGTCCCAACAATTGAGGCCGGCAATATTTTATATAAATCATTGATTTATTTTGCGAAGGCCAGCGTGGCGGCTGTGATTACAGGAGCGAAAGCACCGATTGCCTTAACGAGCAGAGCGGATTCCGCTGAAAATAAACTGTATTCCATTGCGCTGGCGATATGCGCATCTGAAGAATACACACATTAGGAGGAACGAACATGGAACTTTTTAAATATATGGAGAAATACGATTACGAACAATTGGTATTCTGCCAAGATGAACAATCTGGCTTAAAAGCAATTATCGCAATTCACGATACCACGCTCGGCCCGGCGCTTGGCGGAACGAGAATGTGGACGTATGAAAATGAAGAAGCGGCAATTGAAGACGCGCTCAGGCTGGCAAGAGGCATGACCTATAAAAACGCGGCGGCAGGCTTGAACCTTGGCGGCGGAAAAACAGTGATAATCGGCGATCCGCGCAAAGACAAAAATGAAGAAATGTTCCGCGCGTTTGGCCGCTATATTCAAGGGCTGAACGGCAGATACATTACAGCTGAAGATGTGGGCACAACGGTTGAGGATATGGACATCATTCATGATGAAACAGACTATGTCACAGGGATTTCTCCTGCTTTTGGATCTTCTGGAAATCCATCCCCAGTTACGGCTTACGGGGTGTACAGAGGAATGAAAGCAGCAGCTAAAGCTGCTTTCGGAACCGACTCTCTTGAAGGGAAAACCATCGCTGTGCAGGGTGTAGGAAACGTGGCATACAACCTATGCCGCCACCTGCATGAAGAAGGGGCAAACTTAATCGTTACGGATATCAACAAACAATCAGTACAACGCGCAGTTGAAGACTTTGGCGCTCGTGCGGTTGATCCGGAAGAGATTTATTCACAAGACTGTGATATTTATGCGCCGTGTGCCCTTGGTGCGACAATTAACGACGACACCATTAAACAGCTGAAGGCGAAAGTCATCGCTGGTGCAGCGAACAACCAATTAAAAGAAACACGCCATGGCGATCAAATTCACGAAATGGGCATCGTTTACGCGCCGGATTATGTCATTAACGCGGGCGGCGTCATCAACGTAGCAGATGAGCTTTACGGCTATAATGCGGAACGTGCATTGAAGAAAGTTGAAGGCATTTACGGAAATATTGAGCGTGTACTCGAAATTTCTCAGCGTGACGGCATTCCGACGTATTTAGCGGCTGACCGCTTGGCAGAGGAACGGATTGAACGCATGCACCGCTCAAGAAGCCAGTTTTTGCAAAACGGCCACAGTGTATTAAGCAGACGTTAAGAAATTGATCTGGAGGTTATGAAAGTGCTACATGATGAAAAACGCATTCTCACAATTAATCCAGGCTCAACTTCAACGAAAATCGGTGTTTTTCATAACGAACGAAGTATTTTTGAAAAAACATTGAGACACAACATAGAAGAGCTGCAGCGATTTAACCATATTATTGATCAGTATGAATTTCGCAAAAACCATATACTTGAAACGCTTCATGAACAGGGAATCAATATTTCAAAATTTGATGCAGTCTGCGCCAGAGGCGGGCTTCTCCGGCCAATTGAAGGCGGAACTTACGAAGTGAGCGATGATATGATTGAGGATTTGAAAAGCGGCTATGCAGGCCAGCATGCTTCTAATCTTGGCGGCATTATCGCGCGAGAAATCGCTGACGGCTTAAATATTCCTTCGTACATCGTCGATCCTGTTGTTGTAGACGAAATGTCAGTGCTTGCAAAAATCTCAGGCATGCCTGAGATTGAACGGAAAAGCATTTTCCATGCGTTAAATCAAAAAGCTGTCGCCCGTAAGGCGGCAGCCTCTCTTGGCAAACGATATGAGAATATGAAAATGATTATTACCCATATGGGCGGAGGTATTACAATTGGCGTCCATGACCACGGGCGAGTGGTGGACGTCAATAACGGCCTTCACGGAGAGGGGCCATTCAGCCCTGAACGTGCAGGAACAGTGCCTGCGGGAGATCTTGTCGATCTATGTTTTTCAGGACAGTATACAAAAGAAGAAATTATGAAAAAACTGGTGGGCACCGGCGGGCTTTTAGGCTATCTAGGAACGAATGACGCAGTAAAAGTGGAACAGATGATTCAGGAGGGCGATGAAAAAGCCCGTTTCATTTATGATGCCATGGCGTATCAGATAGCAAAGGAAATCGGGGCAGCCAGCGCGGCATTAAAAGGCGAAGTTGAAGCGATTGTGCTGACGGGAGGCCTTGCGTACGGCAAAAGCTTTGTTTCCAGTATCAGATCATACATAGATTGGATTTCAGACGTTTTAGTCTATCCGGGAGAAAATGAACTGCAGTCTCTGGCCCAAGGGGCGCTCAGGGTATTACTGGGCGAGGAGCAATCCAAACAATATCGTATTGAATAGACAGACTAGGAGTGAGTCACCATGGCAACTGAGTATGACGTAGTCATTCTGGGCGGCGGTACCGGCGGTTATGTTGCGGCCATCAGAGCCGCTCAGCTCGGCTTAAAAACAGCCGTTGTGGAAAAGGAAAAGCTCGGAGGAACATGTCTGCATAAAGGCTGTATCCCGAGTAAAGCGCTGCTTAGAAGCGCAGAGGTATACCGGACAGCTCGTGAAGCAGATCAATTCGGAGTGGAAACGGCTGGCGTTTCCCTCAATTTTGAAAAAGTGCAGCAACGTAAGCAAGCTGTTGTTGATAAACTTGCAGCCGGTGTGAATCATTTAATGAAAAAAGGAAAAATCGACGTGTTCAACGGATATGGCCGTATCCTCGGACCGTCAATCTTCTCTCCGCTGCCGGGAACGATTTCTGTTGAACGGGGAAATGGCGAAGAAAATGACATGCTGATCCCGAAGCAAGTCATCATTGCAACAGGATCAAGACCGAGAATGCTTCCGGGCCTTGAAGCGGACGGCAAGCATGTATTGACCTCGGATGAGGCTCTTCAAATGGAGGAGCTGCCAAAATCGATCATCATCGTCGGCGGAGGCGTTATTGGTATCGAATGGGCGTCTATGCTTCATGATTTCGGCGTGAAGGTAACGGTTATTGAATACGCGGACCGTATATTGCCGACTGAGGATCAAGACATTTCAAAAGAAATGGAAAGCCTTCTTAAGAAAAAAGGCATTCAGTTCGTTACAGGGGCAAAAGTGCTGCCTGACACAATGACAAAAACGTCAGACGACCTCAGCATACAAGCAGAAAAAGACGGAGAAACCGTTACTTACTCTGCTGAAAAAATGCTCGTTTCCATCGGCAGACAGGCAAATATCGAAGGCATCGGCATTGAAAACACCGATATTGTCACTGTAAAAGGCTTTATTTCAGTTAATGAAAGCTGCCAAACGAAGGAATCTCATATCTATGCAATCGGAGACGTAATCGGTGGCCTTCAGTTAGCTCACGTTGCATCGCATGAAGGAATCATTGCCGTTGAGCATTTTGCAGGTCTCAATCCGCATCCGCTTGATCCAACGCTTGTACCGAAGTGCATCTACTCAAGCCCTGAAGCTGCCAGTGTCGGCTTAACAGAAGATGAAGCAAAGGCGAATGGGCACAATGTCAAGATCGGCAAGTTCCCATTTATGGCAATTGGAAAAGCGCTTGTATACGGAGAAAGCGACGGATTTGTCAAAATCTTGGCGGATCGTGATACGGATGATATCCTCGGCGTGCATATGATCGGCCCTCATGTCACCGACATGATTTCAGAAGCGGGTCTTGCCAAAGTACTGGACGCGACGCCGTGGGAGGTCGGACAAACGATCCATCCGCATCCGACGCTTTCTGAAGCGATTGGAGAAGCAGCGCTTGCCGCAGACGGCAAAGCCATTCATTTTTAAAAGCACAAAGGAGGGGCTTGAATGAGTACAAAACGACATCAAGCACTAGGGCTGACTGATCAGGAAGCCGTTGATATGTATAGAACCATGCTGTTAGCAAGAAAAATCGATGAAAGGATGTGGCTGTTAAACCGCTCTGGTAAAATTCCGTTCGTGATCTCTTGTCAAGGACAGGAAGCAGCGCAGGTAGGAGCGGCTTTCGCTCTTGACCGTGAAATGGATTATGTACTGCCGTACTACAGAGACATGGGCGTCGTGCTGGCGTTTGGCATGACAGCAAAGGACTTAATGATGTCCGGGTTTGCCAAAGCTGCAGACCCGAATTCAGGAGGCCGCCAAATGCCGGGGCATTTCGGACAAAAGAAAAACCGCATCGTGACAGGATCGTCTCCAGTAACAACGCAGGTTCCGCACGCAGTTGGCATTGCGCTGGCGGGACGTATGGAGAAAAAGGATATCGCAGCCTTTGTTACTTTTGGTGAAGGCTCTTCAAACCAAGGCGATTTCCATGAAGGAGCAAACTTTGCCGCTGTCCATAAGCTGCCGGTGATTTTCATGTGTGAAAACAACAAATACGCAATCTCAGTACCTTACGATAAGCAAGTCGCATGTGAGAACATTTCCGATCGTGCCGTAGGCTATGGAATGCCTGGCGTAACCGTGAATGGAAATGATCCGCTGGAAGTCTATCAAGCGGTCAAAGAAGCACGTGAACGGGCGCGCAGAGGAGAAGGCCCGACATTAATTGAAACAATTTCTTACCGCCTTACACCGCATTCCAGTGATGACGATGACAGCAGCTACAGAGGCCGTGAAGAAGTAGAGGAAGCGAAAAAAAGTGATCCCCTGCTTACTTACCGATCTTACTTAAAGGAAACAGGCCTGCTGTCCGATGAGACAGAACAAACCATGCTGGATGAAATCATGGCAATCATAAACGAAGCGACGGATGAAGCGGAGAACGCCCCTTATGCAGCCCCTGAGTCAGCGCTTGATTATGTGTATGCGAAGTAGGGAGGAAGAACAAATGTCAGTAATGTCATATATTGATTCGATTAATTTGGCGATGAAAGAAGAAATGGAACGAGATTCTCGCGTTTTCGTTCTTGGGGAAGATGTAGGAAAAAAAGGCGGTGTGTTTAAAGCCACAGCCGGCCTCTACGACCAATTCGGAGAAGAGCGTGTTATGGATACGCCTCTTGCTGAATCAGCGATCGCCGGAGTCGGTATCGGAGCGGCTATGTACGGCATGAGACCGATTGCCGAAATGCAGTTTGCTGATTTTATTATGCCGGCGGTCAACCAAATCATTTCTGAAGCGGCTAAAATCCGCTACCGCAGCAACAATGACTGGAGCTGTCCGATTGTCGTCAGAGCGCCATACGGCGGAGGCGTACACGGGGCCCTTTATCATTCTCAATCAGTAGAAGCGATTTTTGCTAATCAGCCCGGACTGAAAATTGTGATGCCTTCGACGCCATATGACGCGAAAGGACTCTTAAAAGCCGCAGTTCGTGATGAAGATCCGGTGCTGTTTTTTGAGCACAAGCGCGCGTACCGCCTGATAAAAGGAGAGGTTCCGGCAGATGATTATGTCCTGCCAATCGGAAAGGCTGATGTAAAACGGGAAGGCGACGACATCACGGTAATCACATATGGCCTGTGTGTCCACTTCGCGTTACAGGCTGCAGAACGTCTCGAAAAAGATGGCATTTCAGTACATGTGGTGGATTTAAGAACGGTTTACCCGCTTGATAAAGAAGCAATCATCGAAGCTGCATCCAAAACCGGTAAGGTCCTTTTAGTCACAGAAGATACAAAAGAAGGCAGCATCATGAGTGAGGTGGCTGCGATTATATCCGAGCATTGTCTCTTCGATTTAGACGCGCCGATCAAACGGCTTGCAGGTCCTGATATTCCGGCTATGCCTTATGCGCCGACAATGGAAAAATACTTTATGATCAATCCTGATAAAGTGGAAGCGGCGATGAGAGAATTAGCGGAGTTTTAAAGACGTAAGGAGGATACAATCATGGCAATTGAACAAATGACGATGCCGCAGCTTGGAGAAAGCGTAACAGAGGGGACGATCAGCAAATGGCTTGTCTCCCCCGGTGATAAAGTGAACAAATACGATCCGATCGCGGAAGTCATGACAGATAAAGTAAATGCAGAGGTTCCGTCTTCTTTTACCGGTACGATAACAGAGCTTGTGGGTGAAGAAGGCCAAACCCTGCAAGTCGGGGAAATCATTTGCAAAATCGAAACAGAAGGCGCCAATCCGGCTGAACAAAAAAAAGAGCAGCCGGAGGAGTCATCAGCTGCTGAGACGCCTTCCGCAGAAAACCGCGCCGAAGCAGCCAGTCAGCCTAATAAAAAACGCTACTCGCCAGCTGTACTCCGTTTGGCCGGAGAACACGGCATAGATCTTGATCAAGTGACAGGAACAGGTGCCGGCGGCCGCATTACGCGAAAAGATATTCAGCGTATCATTGAGACAGGTGGCGTGCAAGAACGACCTGAGGAGCCGAAAACAGACGCTCCTGCACCTGCCACTTCACCAAAACCGGAGCCGAAGAAGGAAGAGGTTTCATATCCTGTATCAGCAGCGGGAGATACAGAAATCCCTGTCACAGGCGTAAGAAAAGCAATTGCTTCCAATATGAAACGAAGCAAAACAGAAATTCCGCATGCTTGGACGATGATGGAAGTCGATGTCACAAATATGGTGGCATACCGCAACAGTATAAAAGATTCCTTTAAGAAGACAGAAGGGTTTAATTTAACGTTCTTCGCCTTCTTCGTTAAAGCTGTCGCTCAGGCGTTAAAAGAATTCCCGCAAATGAATAGCATGTGGGCGGGCGACAAAATCATCCAGAAAAAGGATATCAATATTTCAATCGCGGTTGCGACAGAGGATTCTTTATTTGTTCCGGTGATTAAAAACGCTGATGAAAAAACAATTAAAGGCATTGCGAGAGAAATTACCGACCTTGCCAAAAAAGTAAGAGACGGAAAACTCTCAGCAGATGATATGCAGGGGGGAACGTTTACAGTTAACAACACAGGTTCGTTCGGATCTGTTCAGTCGATGGGCATCATCAACTACCCTCAGGCTGCGATTCTTCAAGTGGAATCCATTGTCAAACGCCCTGTTGTCATGGATCATGGCATGATTGCTGTCAGAGATATGGTCAATCTGTGCCTGTCCTTGGATCACAGAGTGCTTGACGGCCTTGTTTGCGGACGATTCCTTGGACGCGTGAAACAAATTTTAGAATCGATTGACGAGAAAACATCTGTTTACTAATAAGAAAAAGAGCATTTTTTGAAACATAACTTCAAAAAATGCTCTTTTTTTATGCATCATGATTCTGCAATTCGGATTTTCATTTCGACCCGATATTCTTCTTGTTTTTTCGGTGAGTAATGAATCGGTATAATTAACTCGTACACATCACTAGCAACTGTTAATTGGTGGTCTGCGATATACTTAATAAGCTTCTGTAAGTTGAAAAAATAATGCTCGGGTGAAAAATTATACGCGATACAAACATATCTGCCTTTAGGGATCGTTGTGATTTCCATATCCGGCGTAATAGCAGAAATTTGTTTATTCGTCAATACAGGAGTAAAGATATGACGGTAGGTCATTTCATCAATGCTGGCGTACGGCTGAAACGAGAAAGTGGCACCGTAGCTATTATTCGTAAATCCATCTGCTGATTCGATAAATTTTTTTAATTTGCTGTAGGAGGCGTTGAGCACGTTTTCAGGTCCGATTCCCTCTGCCTCTGTCTGGATGATGCGTGTTTCTTCTTCATCTAAAACAAACACCTCGCCGAGCGCAGGGTATTCCATCTGCCGTTTCATCCGCTTTTTCACCAGTGAAATGGTTTGCTCCAATGCTGATAAAAAGTCTAGTTTCTCCCTGATTTGCCTCTCCTGCTCTGTATAAAAAGCAAACAGTTCTTCCATCTCTAAGTCCTGTGCCTTTTTCATCTCTTCTAAAGGTGTGCCGATATATTTTAATGATTTGATCAAATCCAGAAGAATGAGCTGAGAATCTGTATAATAGCGGTAGCTGGTATTCGGATCGACATAGGCGGGTTTAAATAAATCAATTTTATCGTAATAACGGAGCGCTTTAATCGACACGTTTGCCAATTTTGAAACTTCCCCAATTGAGTAATACGACTCCTTCATGCCATCACTCCTTATATGATCAGTATAATAAAGAAGCGCATTCTTTGCAGTACGCAAAGAATACGCTTTTTATCACGTGCTGGCTTTAAGATGTGCAGGTGCTTTCCAAGCAATGGTCAGCGCAATGCCTATCGCTAAAGCTACCGTTGCAAAGTAGAATGGATAGTTTACATCGATATCGAACAGCATTCCGCCGATAATAGGCCCGAATACATTGCCGATACTTGTAAACATTGAATTCATACCGCCGGCAAACCCCTGTTCATTTCCCGCAATCTTTGACAGATAAGTCGTTACCGCCGGCCGCATGAGATCAAATCCGACAAATACGGTGACTGTAACCAGCAGAATTGAAACATAAGAATTCACGATTGTCATCAAGAATACAAGACTCGTCGAGAGAATTAAGCTATACCGAATTAAATGGATTTCGCCAAACCACCTTGTAAAGCGGTCGAATAAGACGACTTGCGTAATGGCGCCAACAATCGCTCCTCCTGTAATCAAAATGGCAATGTCGCTGGCCGTAAATCCGAATTTATGGTCAACGAATAACGCAAATAGAGATTCAAATGAAGCTAAACCAAAAGACGAAATCAAGATGATGAGAAAAGCAATGAAATACATGGGTGCAAAAATACGTTTGAAGCCTGTCTTCTGTCCTGTTATGTCTTGGTTTTCAGGATTTCGTTCCGGCTCGCGCAGTGTGAACATAGATAAAATGGCTGCCAGCAACGCAAAGGCTGCCGCAAAGAAAAAAGGCAGACGGGAATAGATTTCCGCTAAAAATCCCCCGATACCGGGACCGATAATAAAGCCTGTTGAAATAGCAGCTGACATATAACCTAGCGCTTTCGGCCGCGTTTTAATGGTCGTGATATCCGCGATAAAAGCCGTGACTCCAGGCATAATAAAGGCAGCGCTGATACCGCCAAGCATACGGGAGATAAATAACATCTCAACTGTTTTTCCGATGCCGAATAAAAACTCTGAAATACTAAAGAACAACAGTCCGATCACGATCATGATCTTGCGTCCGAAGCGGTCAACCCATCGTCCGCCTATTGGTGAAATAATGAGCTGTGTAACAGCGAAGCAGGCAACCATATAGCCGACCGCGGTACCCGATAAATGCAATTCATTCATAATGGTAGGCGTTACCGGAATGACAAGGCCAATCCCCAAAAACGCAATAAATAAATTGGTTAATAATATTGTTAAGGTAATATTTTGTTTCTCCATGTAACTTCCCCTTTTTCGAAAGTGTATCCCTTATACTCTAAGGCCTCCTCTTAGGGGAGAGTCAACGGATTTACACCTTCTTTCTAACAGTATTCGATCTTTATTCATTGCACGGGACTAGCATATCAATGTGCTGCGGCAGCACCTGGATCACCGCGGGCGTATGAGTATAGACTTCTCCATCTGTATCAGCCTTTTTGACAGTATCAGTTTCAATTTCGATACGGGAGGCTTGGATATAGGACAGCTCTCCGGTAAACCGATCAATTGTGCCCTGCTCCATGCTCATCAGCTCCCTCAATGCGGAGAGGTTGGTGCCGCGGCAAATGAGGATATCGAGTAAGCCGTCATTTATACTGGCATCCGGCAGGGGAATTCGGTTCGTTCCAATGTATTGTCCGTTCATGACAAGCAGCATAACGGCTTCTTCTTTAATTTCTTTTCCGTCAATTTTTAATGTCATCGGAAACGATCCCGCAGATGAGACTGTTCGGAGTGCACTTGTAAAATAGCTGATTTTTCCCAGCAATGCTTTTGAGGTCTCGTTGATTTGATTTGACGTTTCTGTAATCAGGCCGATCCCCCAGAAATTTAAAAAATAACGCTCGTTCATCCGACATACATCTACACTTGTTTTTTTTCCTGACACAAGTGCTTCCGCCGCCTTTGCGAGATTTTGAGGGATGCCCAGCACTCTTGAAAAGTCATTGCACGTGCCGCCGGGCAAAATTCCGACCGCGGGCTTTCTTTCTAATGTGCTGAGGCCATTAATGCATTGATGGACTGTGCCGTCGCCGCCGAGAATAAAGACGGTGTCGACAGAATCATCAATGGATTGGCAAAAATGATACGCATCGTCTTTTTTCTTTGTCTGTCTAATGATCACCTCATCTAAAGCTTGTGATAATACCGGCACCACAGCCCCTAATGCTTTTTCTATATTTTTGTTGCCGGCATTTCCGTTATGAATCAGTAATGCTTTCCGGTGGCTCATACAAAACTGCTCCTTTATTTTACATCTGGTTATATAATCCCCTTTTTCTGTAAGCTGTAAACAGAGAGCAAAAAAAGTGTACGGCCAAGCAATGTGATTTGCCGTTATGGACGTTTCCTTGCTATCATAAGAAGAGATGATGAAAAAGGAGAGGTCTTCATTGAACATGGACTTTAATTTATTTATGAATGATATTGTCCGCCAAGCGAGACAAGAAATTGCTGCTGCCGGATACACTGAGCTAAAAACCGCTGAAGAGGTGGATGAGGCACTTACGAAAAAAGGAACGACGTTAGTCATGGTAAACTCTGTTTGCGGATGCGCCGGAGGAATTGCAAGACCGGCTGCATACCATTCCGTTCACTATGATAAAAGACCTGATCAGCTCGTTACCGTCTTTGCCGGACAGGATAAAGAAGCGACAGCGCGAGCGCGTGACTATTTTGAAGGGTATCCGCCATCTTCTCCGTCCTTTGCGATTTTGAAAGACGGAAAAATCATGAAAATGGTAGAACGCCATGAAATTGAAGGCCATGAGCCGATGGCAGTAGTGGCGAAGCTGCAAGAAGCCTTTGAAGAATACTGTGAAGAAGTATAAGACGAAAAACCCGGGTGCCTAAGCGGCTCCGGTTTTTTTTATGCATAAAATCCCAGAGAGGTATGAATAAATATTAAGAGATTATTCAATTCGATTGTACAATGAATCTATTTTTATCTAGTGATATTAAAAAGGTACCGTTGGAAAAATAAGCTTGAAGATAATTTTTAAAAATAGTATTGCATAAAAATAAGAAACTGTTTAAAATACAAATTAACGAATAAATATTCAAACACACGAAAAGTAATGAATATGGGGGAAATGGATCATGAAAAAATGGCTCTTATTACTTGTGGCTGCCTGCATCACTTTAGCACTATCGGCTTGCGGGTCAAGCAATTCAGGTTCTGAAGGCGGAAAGAAAAAGTTAATTATGGGTACTTCGGCGGATTACAAACCGTTTGAATATAAAGAAGGCGATAATATTGTCGGCTTTGATGTAGATTTGGCAAAAGCGCTTGCGAAGAAGACTGGCTACGAAATTGAAGTGCAGGACATGGACTTCAACAGCTTAATTACAGCGCTGAAATCAAAACAGGTGGATTTGGTTCTGTCAGGAATGACACCAACGCCTGAGCGTAAAAAACAAGTTGATTTTTCCGATGTGTACTACACAGCGAATCATATGATTGTCAGCAAAAAAGACAGCGGCATTACATCTCTGAAAGACCTGAAAGGAAAAACAGTCGGCGTTCAGCTTGGCTCTATTCAAGAAGAGAAGGGGAAAGAGCTTTCTCCGGAATATGGTTTTAAAACAGAAGACCGTAACAGAATTTCTGATTTGGTGCAGGAAATTAAATCTGACCGCTTCGATGCCGCGATTATCGAAGACATGGTGGCAGAAGGGTATTTCAAATCAAATGACGACCTGCAAGGCTTCGTGATTCCGGATGCGAAAGCGGAGGAAGCCGGTTCAGCGATCGCTTTCAGAAAGGACAGTGAACTGACAGACAAATTCAATAAAGCGCTCAAGGAAATGGAAGATAACGGAGAGCTCGAGAAATTGAAGAAGAAATGGTTCACTGGCGAGAAGTAAAAAAAGCGGCTCAACTTTTTCGTTGAGCCTTTTTATTGAATAGGAAATCTTTTTTCCTGTAAGAAAAGGAGACAAAGACTATGAATTTGGATTTTTCAGCAACGATCCCCCAAATTCCTTTTATATTAGAAGGCTTGGCAATTACTTTGAAAATTGTCATCGTATCAGCGATTATCGGACTTATACTCGGTATTGTGCTAAGCTTATGCAAGATCAGCACGTTCCGACCGCTTATATGGATAGCTGATTTTTATACATCAGTGTTCCGCGGTACGCCTTTAGTGCTGCAGCTTATGATTGTCTATTTCGGGCTTCCTCAGCTGCTCGGCTTTCAAATTGACCAGTTTTGGGCTGCGGTTGTCGCATTGTCATTGAATTCCGCCGCTTATGTATCGGAAATTATCAGAGCCGGAATCAATGCCATTGATAAAGGGCAAAAAGAGGCGGCTGTCGCACTGGGTGTCCCGTACGGCAAAATGATGAAGGATCTGCTGTTGCCGCAGGCCTTCAAAAATATATCACCTGCAATTGTGAATGAATTAATTACGTTAACAAAAGAATCGGCGATCGTCACCGTCATCGGCCTTGGTGATGTCATGAGACGCGCATATCAAGCTGGCGCTGCCACTTACAATTACCTTGAGCCGCTCATTATCGCCGGATTGATTTATTATGTGCTTGTCCTGATTTTAACGTTTATCGGCAAGGCTGTAGAAAGGAAGCTGAAATCCAATGATTAAGGTTGAAAAGCTGTCAAAATCATTTGGGAAACACGAAGTATTAAAAAACATTTCAACAACAATCGCTGAAGGTGAGGTTGTTGCCGTAATTGGCCCTTCAGGCTCAGGCAAATCAACGTTCCTTCGCTGTTTAAACCTGTTGGAAAAACCTAACGGCGGAACCATTACAATCAAAGACAACGAGATCACGAAGGCGAAAACCAACACATTAAAGGTCCGGGAAAACATCGGGATGGTTTTTCAGCATTTTCATCTCTTTCCGCACAAAACGGTTCTCGAAAATATCATGTACGCGCCTGTTAATGTCAAAAAAGAATCAAAACAGGCTGCACAGGAGAAAGCCGAAGAGCTGCTCCGCAAAGTCGGTTTGTTTGAAAAGAGAAATGACTATCCAAACCGCCTATCAGGCGGGCAAAAACAGCGTGTCGCTATTGCCCGGGCTCTTGCGATGAATCCGGAAATCATGCTGTTTGACGAACCGACCTCTGCACTTGATCCGGAGATGGTAAAAGAAGTTCTCCAGGTTATGAAAGAGCTGGTCGAAACCGGTATGACTATGGTGATTGTCACGCATGAAATGGGCTTCGCAAAAGAAGTGGCTGACCGCGTGTTATTTATGGATCAAGGAATGATTGTCGAGGACGGCAATCCGAAAGAATTTTTTCTTTCGCCAAAATCCAAAAGAGCGCAGGACTTTTTAGAGAAAATATTATAGAATATAGAAAAAAAGAAGAAGGCGTATCGCTTCTTCTTTTTTATTGAGAAACAAATAGAAATGGAGTCCGACATGTTTAAAATTGGTTACCGCACAATAAAGACCGCGCTTGGTACAGCTTTGGCTATTTATTTAAGCCAGCTATTGCATTTGCAAAACTTCGCATCAGCAGGAATCATCACCATTTTGTGCATTCAAATCACACAAAAACGGTCGCTTCAGGCATCGTGGGCCCGTTTTGCGGCATGCTGTCTGGCAATTCTTTTTTCTTATCTCTTTTTCGAGCTGATTGGCTATCATCCGTTTGTTATCGGAGCACTTCTCTTGATATTCATTCCGATAACGGTCCTGTTAAAAATTAACGAGGGAATCGTCACCAGTTCCGTTATTATCCTTCATTTATACATGTCCGGCGGCATTACGCCTGCTTTCATTTGGAATGAGGTTCAGTTGATTACGGTTGGTATCGGTGTCGCTCTATTGATGAACTTGTATATGCCGAGCCTTGACCGGAAGCTGATTGCCTATCGCAAAAAGATAGAGGATAACTTTGCTGTCATTTTCGCAGAAATAGAGAGGTATTTGTTAACTGGTGAGCAAGATTGGACTGGAAAAGAAATTCCGGAAACACACCAGCTCATTGCGGAGGCGAAAAACCTGGCATACCGAGATGTGCAAAACCACATTCTGCGCTACGAAAATCTGCATTATCATTACTTTAAAATGAGAGAAAAGCAATTTGAAATTATCGAACGCCTTCTCCCTAAAGTGACTTCTATCTCCATTACGGTAGATCAGGGAAAAATGATCGCTGAATTTATTCACGATTTGCGGGAAGCGATACACCCGGGAAATACGGCGTACAAATTTCTGAAAAGACTTGCTGATATGAGAAAAGAATTTGAGGAGATGCCGCTCCCGGCGACGAGAGAGGAATTTGAAGCAAGAGCAGCTCTCTTCCATCTTCTCGGGGAAATGGAACAATATTTAGTCATCAAAAGTTATTTTAAAGGAATAAAAGCACAAAAATCACTCGCATAATTCGCATGAGCTCTTCCTTCATTGGTCAACCTAATGAAAAAGGAGGAGCTTATGCGTTTTTTCTTATGTTCGATTTTTATGATGATGATTTCTCCGATTTGGCCTCTCGGCGAAAATCCGCTGCCGGGCGATCCGTATGTCATTGTCAACAAGAGAACAAACGAACTTGCTGTCATCCTCGACAATAAAATAGAAGGCGTGTACAGTGTGGCGACCGGAAAAACAGACGATCTGACGCCAGAGGGAGAATTTTCGATAACAGTTAAAGCGGTGAATCCTTACTACAGAAAGAAAAATATTGAAGGGGGATCTCCAGACAATCCGCTTGGGGCAAGATGGATCGGATTTGACGCGAAAGGAACAGACGGACGGATTTACGGAATTCATGGGACAAACCGGGAAGAATCAATAGGAAAATTTGTGTCTAACGGCTGTATACGTATGCATAACGATGAGGTCGTTCGTCTGTTTCAAACGATTCCGGTGGGAACGAGAGTGCTGATTACAGACGACACCCGTTCTTTTGAGGAGATTGCCGTTGAGCATAAAGCTCTGATAAAAAAGCAGGATGTTCCCATTCAATAAGGCCGCCTGCTTTTTTATCGTTATAAAAACATGATGATTCCTGAGAGTACAGTTGAAAGAATAAAAACTCCCAAAATCACAATCAAAACGCTTTTCATCAGTTTTTGAGACATGATTTCACTCCTTAGACAATCTGTCTATATTTTAGCGTGTTTTGAATGGGCGGACAAGCGATATCTATTGGCGGAAGGCAGGGATTGAGATGAATAGGCTTGACCATATCGCGATAGCCGTTTTTTCGATAGAAGAAGCGCGACACTTTTATGAAGATGTATTGGGGCTTGCGTTTCTTCATCAGGAAATGGTTGAAGAGCAAAAGGTGAATGTTGCTTTTTTTCAAGCGGGAAGCATCAAGCTGGAGCTGATTGAGCCGTTGACACCTGACAGCCCCGTTTGTTTCTTTTTGGAGAAGAAAGGGCAGGGACTGCATCATATTGCGTTTTTGTGCAACAACCTATCTGAAAAGCTTCAGGTATTGTCTGACCGGCAAGTTCAATTGATTGACAAGTACCCAAGACAGGGAGCAAACGGGAAAAAAATCGCATTTCTTTCTCCGCGGGAAACAAACGGCGTTCTTGTAGAGCTCTGCGAACCGAAGGGAGACCAAACCAATGAACATGAATGAGCATATTAATCATTTATTCACGAGACGCAGGCAGGCAGAACAAGGCGGAGGAGATGAAAAGCTGGCCCAGCAGCGGAAAAAGGGAAAGCTCACCGCTCGGGAAAGGATCACGTTTCTTCTTGATCAGGACAGCTTTTTCGAATTACATCCCTTCATGGAAAGTCAAGTATTAACAAGAGAACAGCGCGTGTTAGGGGATGGGGTCGTGACAGGATACGGGACGATTGATGGCCGCTCTGTATATGTATTTGCGCAGGACTTCACAGTGTTCGGCGGGGCACTTGGCGAAACCCATGCCCAAAAAATCTGCGCTCTGATGGATATGGCAGCAAAAAATAAGGCGCCGATTATCGGGCTGAATGACTCAGGTGGTGCGAGAATTCAAGAGGGTGTGGTATCATTAGATGGATACGGTCACATATTTTACCGAAACGTCTTATATTCAGGAGTCATTCCGCAAATATCGGTTATTTTAGGGCCGTGCGCTGGAGGCGCTGTGTATTCTCCGGCACTCACAGATTTTATATTTATGGCTGAACAGACAGGCCGGATGTTTATTACCGGGCCGAAGGTGATTGAAAAAGTGACAGGAGAACAGGTTGATGCGGAGAGCTTAGGCGGAGCGGGGATACATAATGCCGTCAGCGGAAACGCCCATTTTTCCGGACATACGGAGAAGGAGGTTCTGACAGGAGTGAAAAAACTGCTGTCTTATTTGCCGCTGAATGGCCAGACAGCAGCGCCGCTACCTGAGAAAGAGGCATCCAGACCATTATTAAACCGTCTTGTGCCCGCTGATACGACAAAGCCGTATGATGTTCGGACGGTGATTAAGGAGCTGGCTGATCCGCAGTCGTTTTTTGAGATTCAGCCGTTTTTTGCGAAAAACATTGTCATCGGGTTTGCAAGGCTGGGTAAAAAAACGGTCGGCATCGTGGCGAGCCAGCCAAAGCACCTGGCGGGCAGCCTGACGATTGACGCTGCTGATAAAGCAGCGAGGTTCATCCGTTTTTGCGACGCCTTTGACATACCGTTGTTAACTGTCGAGGATGTTCCGGGGTTTCTGCCCGGTGTTCAGCAGGAGCATAACGGAATTATCAGGCACGGAGCAAAAATATTGTTTGCCTATGCAGAAGCGACCGTCCCAAAAGTCACGCTCATTATCAGAAAAGCGTATGGCGGCGCCTATGTCGCTATGAACAGCAAAGCAATCGGAGCGGACCTTGTGTTTGCATGGCCGAATGCTGAAATCGCAGTGATGGGATCAGAAGGTGCGGTATCAATTTTGTATGAAAAGGAAATAAAAGCTTCAGCCGACCCGCAAAAGACAAAACGCGAAAAAACAGCTGAATACAAAAAGCAAAACGCCGGCCCATACAAAGCGGCGGCCTGCGGAATGGTCGATGACATTATTTTGCCGGAAGAATCAAGGAAAAGACTGATTCAAGCTTTTCACATGCTTGCACATAAGACAGAAGAGAGACCGAAAAAAAAGCACGGTAACATACCGCTTTAACATGGAGGGACTTACAAATGGTGAATGAAAAACGCCTGCTGGAAGAATTTTTAGAGCTTGTCCAAATTGACTCAGAAACAAAACACGAAGCAGAAATCTGCAAAGTGCTGAAACAAAAATTTTCTGATTTAGGTGTGGACGTAAAAGAAGACGATACAATGGACATCACTGGCCACGGAGCCGGAAACCTGATCTGCACATTAAAAGGAACAAAACAAACAGATACCATTTATTTTACATCCCATATGGACACAGTGGTACCTGGAAACGGAGTAAAACCGGTTGTAGAGAACGGTTATGTCAAAACAGACGGCACTACAATTTTAGGCGCTGATGATAAAGCGGGGCTGGCTGCAATGTTTGAAGCGATAAAAGTGCTGAAAGAAGAAAACATTGAACATGGCACAATTGAATTCATTATCACAGTAGGCGAGGAGTCAGGACTGATCGGAGCGAAGGCGCTTGACCGTTCTATGATCACAGCCTCTTACGGCTATGCCCTTGACTCAGACGGGAAAGTCGGAAATATCATTGTGGCCGCGCCGACACAGGCAAAGGTAAGAGCGGCAATTTACGGGAAAACCGCACACGCCGGGGTTGAACCTGAAAAAGGCATTTCAGCCATTACAATCGCAAGCAAAGCCATTTCAAAAATGCCATTGGGCCGTATCGATGAAGAAACAACAGCAAACATTGGCCGGTTTGAAGGCGGCACACAAACAAACATTGTGTGCGACGAAGTCCATATTCTTGCTGAAGCACGTTCTTTAGTTCCTGAGAAGATGGAAGTTCAGGTTCAAAAAATGAAAGCTGCTTTTGAAGAGGCCGCTGCCGATATGGGCGGACGCGCAGAAGTCGAAATTGAAGTTATGTATCCGGGCTTCAAATACCAAGACGGCGACCAAGTTGTTGAAATCGCGAAAAAAGCGGCTGCTAAAATCGGACGTCCGAGCGAGCTGCAAACAAGCGGCGGCGGAAGCGACGCGAACGTTATTGCAGGTCATGGCATCCCGACGGTCAACCTTGCTGTCGGTTACGAGCAAATTCATACAAAGAATGAAAAAATGCCGATCGAAGAACTCGTTAAAACGGCAGAAATGGTTGTTGCCATTATTGAAGAGGCGGCAAAATAAAAATAGAAAACCCGAGTGCGCTTGCGCGCATCGGGTTTTTTCTTGCATTCAGCGCCATTGCCTAAGCGGCCAAAATAACACGTCCTGTTTTTTAGCGTAATGAAGCAAAGGGTCTGACTCTTGAAGTGTAATGCCGTGAGCATCAGCCACCGTATTGACGGAACACTCGGCCTCGGCATTTTGCAGCAGCCAAGGATGATGATGAATGTCTTCGTAATAGAGCTTGTTTCGATAGGTGGTGTAGAGTCTGTATCGTTCCGTCAGCCAATAATCGAGTGAATCCTCTTCCGCTGTAAAAGGAGCTGAAATAGGCCGGTATGCGCAGCGGAATGCCGCTTCTCCGCCGTCTCTCCGCTTGCTGACATACTCAATGCCATCACCGTTTTTTTCAGCTTTCATATCAGCGTGAAAATAAGGCAAATGAAAGAACGTGCGAGCGCCCAGAACCGCCAGCCGATGATCAGCATCTAAGCTGAAAAAGTAAATGCCGGGTTTGCTTTTATAAGTGACATAGGTGCGGAGGTTAAGCTCAGGAAACGCACGCGCACCGGGAATGGCAGGGAGAAAACGCGCCCTCAGGTTCGTGAGCATAAAGGGAAGCATGCTGATCCAAGCTTGTCCGTTATATGTATCTAATTCTAAAACCGGCGGTACTAAAGCGCGAAGGATAGTAACATCAACTGGCCAGTGGGCAAATAAGACATCATTCCAGGTTTGTCTCATGATCCAGCTTCCTTCAGGTACAGAAATGTTTTTTTGCTGAGAGCGTTCCGTCACATACATGCGCTCCTTTCAGTTAGATGTGAGTATAAGGTATTCCCTGTTTCCTTCTTTTTAAACGATACGGCTGTTTTTTAGGTTTGCCATTTTCGCCTCTGCCATGACCGAAAAAGGGTGCGGGTGAAACAAAAAACAACCCCGGCTTTTCGCTCGGGGTTGTTACGCTATTTTACCGCCTCAGTAAGAGCAGCGGCGTTTTTACTTTTATGATGCGTCATCTGAAGGACGATGTTTTGTACTGTCAGGAACAGCCCGCTTGTGAACCAGTACAGCGGAAGGGCTGCCGGAACATTAAGCGAGAAAATCGTCATCATCACAGGGAAGATGAACACCATCAGTTTTGCAGATTGCTGTGCCGCCGGGTTTTGCGGGACAGCGGAATATTTCGCGCTCAGTTTTTGAGCGACATAGGCCTGGATAAAGTACATTGCTCCCGCACTAAGAGACACGAGAATGTCAGATTGTCCTAAACTGAACCATAAAAACGAGTGTGACGCAATTTCAGGTGTAGAGCGAATCGCGTAATAAAACCCAATCACAATAGGAAACTGAATCAGCATTGGGAGACACCCCATGGCAAGCGGATTGATATTGTGCTCTTGATAAAGCTTCATCATTTCCGTTTGCAGTTCTTTTTGCTTTTCCGGGTCCTTCGTTTTTTTCAATTTGGCCTGAATGCTGTCAACCTGAGGTTTAATAACTGCCATTTTCTCTTGGAATATGCGCTGTTTTTTAAACTGATTGACAAACAAAGGCAGTACAACGACACGCACAATAATGGTGACAAGAATAATAGACAGTCCGTATTCTCCGTGAAACAGCCCGGCAACACCCTTAAGCAGAGCGGAAAACGGTTCGATTAAATAATCGTGGAAAAAACCGACGTTGCTGAGGCCTCCCACCTGATTAGTCGCCGCAAACGCAGCATTGCCCGAGCATAATACGATCAAAAAGATACCCATAGCCAAAAGTTTTTGATATGTTTTTAACAATTTTGTTCTCCTCCTTTTTATAAATGCGGTTTATAAAAGAAGGGAACTGACGTCTTCATCATCATTTACAGGCGAATTCATGCGGAAGACTTTACGTATCCATGTTGTAATGCGATGATATATAATAATAAGAAAGTCTGTTCGGTTAATTTGAAAGACCGTCTGGTGTTCATCTGTTCGTTTTGATTTCCATTGCTCGCCGGCACGGCACTCTCGTAAGAGAAACGCAATCCCGATTGCCGTCAGGGTCGGAAGAATAATTGTGAAAAAATCGACTAAGAATAAAACGTCATTTATCGATTCCACAAACATTATAATCACATCCATTCAATACCTTCATTTTACTATATGTACAAGCCGTTGTCTAATAACGAAAAGGAGTTTTATTTATGCCGGGAAATGGCCGAATTATTTTCCATATTGATATGAATAGCTTCTATGCATCGGTGGAAATGGCATATGACCCGGCCCTCCGGGGGAAGCCGGTCGCAGTTGCCGGAAACGTAAAGGAGCGAAAGGGCATCGTGGTGACATGCAGCTACGAAGCAAGAGCGCGTGGCGTTAAAACAACGATGCCGGTTTGGGAAGCGAAGCGCAATTGTCCTGAGCTCATCGTTCTTCCGCCGAACTTTGACCGCTATAGAAGCTCTTCAAGAGCAATGTTTAACATCCTCCGTGAATATACTGACCTGGTGGAGCCTGTCTCCATCGACGAAGGCTATATGGACATGACCGATACACCATACAGCAGCCGCGCACTTGAGACTGCAAAAGAAATCCAAATCAGGCTGCAAAAAGAGCTGCTGCTTCCGTCAAGCATAGGGATCGCGCCGAATAAATTTCTCGCTAAGATGGCGTCTGATATGAAAAAACCGCTTGGCATCACGATTTTAAGAAAGAGACAAGTGCCTGATATCCTTTGGCCGCTTCCTGTTGGAGAGATGCACGGAGTTGGCAAAAAGACAGCGGAAAAGCTGAAGGGACTCGGCATTCATACGATTGGAGAGTTAGCTGCAGCTGATGAACACTCGCTGAAGCGCCTGCTTGGCATCAATGGGCCGCGCCTTAAAAATAAAGCAAATGGCATTCACCATGCGCCAGTTGACCCGGAGCGCATTTACGAATTTAAAAGCGTCGGCAACTCATCGACGCTTTCACATGATTCCAGTGATGAAGAAGAGCTGTTAGGCGTTTTCAGAAAACTGGCCGCTTCCGTCAGTGACCGCTTACAGCGCAAGGAAGTCATGGCTTCGAAGCTATTTATTATGATTAGATATGCAGATTGGAAAACCATCACCAGAAGCATCACGCTGAAAAATCCGATCGATCAAAAAAATGAAATTATGAAAGAAGCAGAGCACCTCTTTTTTAAACATTGGAATAAAAATCCTGTCAGGCTGCTTGGCATTACCGGAACGGATTTAGTAGAAAAAGAACAGGCCTATAAACAGCTCGACTTGTTCAGCTTTAATGAAGATGCGAAGGATGAGCCCATTCAGCAGACAATGGAAAAGCTGAATGAAAAGTACGGCTCCAAGCTGATCAGAAAAGGGGCAAGGATAAAAAAAGAGGAGAGCAAAACGAAAGGAACAAGCTTTAATAAAGATTTTTTTCAGGATGAAAAGAAAAGTTGAATAGCTTGAAAAAAGGGGGAGAAGTATGGTAATTTCTTTATTATAAATATCATTTTATTTTAATTTAAATTTTAAAATGATTAAACGTTTGCAGAAGGGACGTTAGAATATGTCAAAACAACAAATCGGCGTTATCGGACTTGCGGTCATGGGTAAAAATCTGGCTTTAAATATCGAAAGCCGGGGATTTTCTGTTTCTGTTTACAACAGATCAAGCAGTAAAACTGAGGAGTTTCTGCAGGAGGCAAAAGGTAAAAATGTTGTTGGCACATACAGCATTGAAGAGTTTGTTCAATCCTTGGAAACACCGCGCAAAATCTTATTAATGGTTAAAGCGGGAACTGCAACAGATGCGACAATTCAATCTCTTCTTCCTCATCTAGAGAAGGATGATATTTTAATTGACGGCGGAAATACATACTATAAAGACACACAGCGCCGTAACAAAGAACTCGCTGAAAGCGGCATTCATTTTATCGGAACAGGCGTTTCCGGCGGAGAAGAAGGAGCGCTTAAAGGGCCTTCTATCATGCCTGGCGGCCAAAAAGAAGCACATGAGCTTGTGAAACCGATTCTTGGAGCGATTTCTGCAAAAGTTGACGGAGAACCTTGTACGACATATATCGGTCCAGACGGTGCAGGCCATTATGTGAAAATGGTGCACAACGGTATTGAGTACGGAGATATGCAGCTGATCTCTGAATCTTACTTCATTTTGAAACAGGTGCTCGGCCTTTCAGCTGATGAGCTTCATGAAGTTTTCGCTGAATGGAATAAAGGCGAGCTTGACAGTTATCTAATTGAGATTACGGCTGACATCTTTACAAAAAAAGACGAAGAGACAGGCAAACCGCTTGTTGATGTGATTCTTGATAAAGCAGGACAAAAAGGAACAGGAAAATGGACAAGCCAAAGCGCGCTTGACTTAGGTGTTCCGCTTCCGATTATTACTGAGTCTGTATTCGCACGCTTTATCTCAGCTATGAAGGAAGAGCGTGTGAAAGCGAGCGGACTTCTTTCAGGACCAGAAGTGAAGCCTGTGACAGAAAATAAAGAAGAGCTGATTGAAGCGGTCAGAAAAGCGCTATTTATGAGTAAAATCTGTTCTTACGCGCAAGGATTTGCCCAAATGAAAGCTGCTTCTGAAGAATATAACTGGGATCTGAAATATGGCGAAATCGCTATGATCTTCCGCGGGGGCTGCATCATCCGCGCGGCATTCCTTCAGAAGATCAAAGAAGCTTATGATCGCGAACCTGAGCTTGACAACCTGCTTCTTGACAGCTACTTCAAAAATATTGTAGAAAGCTACCAAGGAGCGCTTCGCCAAGTGATTTCACTTGCCGTTTCTCAAGGTGTGCCGGTCCCATCATTCTCAAGCGCATTAGCTTACTATGACAGCTACCGCACAGCTGTACTGCCTGCAAACTTAATTCAAGCGCAGCGTGACTACTTTGGCGCTCATACTTATGAGCGTACAGATAAAGAAGGTATCTTCCACACTGAATGGATGAAGTAATCAATAGAAACCCCCAAAACCTAAGGGCTTTGGGGGTTTTTTGCTGGAATGCCTTAAGGGATATGGCAGTCTTGACAACCGCAAAAAAGCGGAAAATGCTTGTGAGCATTTTCCGCTTTTCGTTTTATATATTCCACCAGTTCAAGCCGTCTTTCGCCAAAAGATCATCTGATTCTTTCGGTCCCATAGAGCCTGATTCGTAGTTAGGAGATAAGGTTTTGTTTGCTGCCCATGTTTCAGAAATGGAATCGACAAAGCTCCAAGAAAGGGCAACTTCATCCCAGTGTGCAAAGTTTGTTGCATCGCCAAGAAGACAATCATGAATAAGTTTTTCATACGCTTCAGGGGTGTTCAACTCGTCATTGCAATTGCTGCAATAATCCAGCTTGATTGGCTGTGCGTGTGCTGCTCCGCCAAGCTTTTTAGCGTTTAAGTAAAGCGTAATGCCTTCGTCAGGCTGAATATGGATGACGAGCAAGTTTGGATTCATATTGTTTTCATTGCCGTAGTACAGGTTCATCGGAATGTCCTTAAATTGAACGACGATTTTTGTGGACTTTTCTTTCATTCGTTTTCCGGTGCGGATATAGAATGGAACGCCAGCCCATCTGAAGTTGTCGATCAAGAGCTTGCCTGCAACAAAGGTTTCTGTATTGGAGTCAGGAGCGACATTATCTTCATCTGTATAAGCAGGAACCTGCACACCATCAATTTCACCGGCTTGATATTGTCCGCGCACAAAATACTCATCCACTTCGTCTTTGGCAATAGGGCGCAGCGCTCTCAGCACCTTCACTTTTTCGCTGCGGATTTCTTCTGTGTTCAATTTGATCGGCGGCTCCATTGCAAGAAGGGCAACCATCTGCATAATATGGTTTTGCACCATGTCGCGCAGGGCGCCTGATTTTTCGTAATACCTAGCACGATCTTCAACGCCAAGTGATTCGCTTGATGTAATTTGAATATTTGAGATGTAGCGGTTTGTCCAAAGCGGTTCGAAAATCGCATTGGCAAATCGAATCACTTCAATGTTCTGAACCATTTGTTTGCCTAGATAATGGTCGATTCTGTAAATTTGATCTTCCGTAAATGCTTCGCGGATTTCTTTGTTCAGTGCCTGTGCGCTTGGCAGATCATGGCCGAACGGCTTTTCAATGACAAGGCGGGACCAGCCTGTTGTTGCTGTAACACCTTCTGATTTTAATGTTTTTGCAATTGTTCCGAAGAATTCAGGAGCCATTGCCAAGTAGAACATTCTATTGTTCGGAATTTGATATGTATCCTCCAGCTGGTTAAGCAATACGTTAAGCTCTTGATAAGAGCCAGGGTTTGTCACGTCAAACGGGTGATAGTAAAAATGAGACGTGAAATCATCTATATGTTTATCTGCAGATGAGGAAATGGATGTTTTAACGGTTTGGCGAAGATCCTCATTAGACCAAGGTCTTCTTCCAACTCCTACAACTGCAAATTCTTCTCCGATTTGTCCGTTTTGATATAAACGGTGAATAGACGGATACAGTTTTCGTTTTGCTAAATCCCCAGTTGCGCCGAATATGACAATTACTGCTTTTGGTTGTTGGTTTGTTTTCACTAAAAGTACCTCACTTTATTCGAAGCTTTATTTTAGTACACCCCGTATATTTCCTTCATTTTAAATCTAAAATTCAACGAAAGCAAACATTTAAGTCCTTTTTTTGCAGAATGCCGTAAAAATGTTTCTAGAACGAAAGGATTGTTCCTTTTAGAGGCAAGATTCACATTTTGCGCCTGATCCTGTATTCTTGTAGGTAACTAGTTCTAGTAGGAGGAAGGAAATGTGGAATTACTTTTTTTAGGGACGGGAGCAGGCATTCCTGCTAAGGCGAGAAACGTAACGTCGATGGCATTAAAATTGCTTGAAGAAAGGCGTTCGGTATGGCTGTTTGACTGCGGGGAAGCCACGCAGCACCAAATTTTACATACAACGATTAAACCTCGTAAAATAGAAAAAATCTTCATCACCCATATGCACGGCGATCATGTATACGGGCTTCCGGGTCTTCTGGGGAGCCGTTCCTTTCAAGGGGGAGAGGACGAGCTGACGGTGTACGGGCCTAAAGGGATCAAAGCATTTATTGAAACAAGCCTTGCCGTCACGAAAACCCATTTGACATATCCGCTTGTGATCAAGGAAATTGCAGAAGGAATCGTGTTTGAAGACGATCAGTTTATTGTCACAGCAGTATCTGTTATTCATGGAGTAGAAGCCTTCGGGTACCGTGTACAGGAAAAAGATGTACCAGGTTCCTTAAAGGCGGATGTATTAAAAGAAATGAACATCCCACCCGGACCTGTGTACCAAAGAATCAAAAAAGGCGAAACGGTAACGCTTGAAGACGGGCGCATCATCAATGGGAATGATTTTTTGGAGCCTCCTAAAAAGGGCAGGGCTGTGGTGTTTTCCGGAGATACGAGAGTAAGTGATAAGCTAAAAGAGCTTGCAAGGGATTGTGATGTTCTTGTTCATGAAGCAACATTCGCTAAGGAAGATCGGAAACTTGCTTATGATTATTACCACAGTACAACGGAACAAGCGGCTGTAACAGCGAAAGAAGCTGGGGCGAAGAAGCTCATTTTAACCCATATCAGCGCCAGATATCAGGGAGATGCCTCTCTGGAGCTTCAAAAAGAAGCTGCTGACGTTTTCCCTAACAGCGTGGCGGCATATGATTTCTTAGAGGTAAACGTCCAGCGGGGGTGAAGGAATCGTTTTTATTTGACAATCTTTAATTACATTGTATAATAAAACGTAATCATTACGCTTTATAAGGAGATGTTAATATGAGAGTCAATGTTACTTTAGCTTGCACTGAAACGGGAGACCGTAATTACATCACAACAAAAAATAAACGCACCAACCCAGACCGTTTAGAGCTGAAAAAATATTCACCGCGTTTAAAGAAATATACCCTTCATCGTGAAACAAAATAACAAAGAAAGACCGGGCGTCTTACGGCCCGGTCTTTTTTTATGTTAATTGACTGCCTGGTAAAGAGGAACGGCCTGCTGGCACGCTGCGCACCATACGTCATAAATGGCCAAATGAACAATATGAGGTTCATCATGATGGATGTTATGCGAGCTGTTTTTAGCTTGGATCCAGCCGCTTTGATTAGATAGAGATAATATGCCGCTGTGCATGTTTTGCCACTCCTGTTCAGCAGAGAATTTCTCAGTCCGTTCACCTGATGACAACACAAGGAGAGGCATGTTGCCTAAATGGACTTGCTGTTGTTTGAGTACCTGCAGGCTTTTTGAAAATTCTGCATGTGTGCCCTCAAGCATCATCTTTCTTGTGTATGCTTTGTGCATTTCTTCAGGAATAAAGGAGAAGCTTGTGCAATCTCCTAAAGCTGGATCAAGGAGGACCATGCCGATAATATCGCGCCTGTTTTTGCAGGCCCATAAACCGGTGATCACAGCTCCGTATGAGTGAGAAACAGCCAAATAAGGAGGTTTTACATCTGCTGCTTTAAGCAAACTCTCCAATTCTTTCACCTGTTGTTCAGCTGTTCGTTTAGTGCTGCTTTGTCCGCTTTTCCCTATTCCTGCCCGGTCATATGTGAAAATGCCAAATTCATCATCAATGTCCGCCATTAATGGTTCCCACGTCTCAGAAGAAGTACCGTAGCCGGCCTCAAAGACAATCGTTACACCGCTTGATCCTCTCCGGTGTTGTGTATGAAACGCACATCCGTCAATTGTATATGTCTTTTCCATCCAAGCTGAGTTCATTGGAGTCATCTCCTCTAATTGGTTCTACTAGGGAGACGGAGAACCTGAGCTGATCGTTTCTCTAAAAAATAAAAAAAGAGATATCCGGTTGAGGATATCTCTTTTGGACATTACCAGCCTCTTTCGTATTGAACAGGGGCCGGAATCTCTGTATTAAGCTGTTTTGCAGCAGTTCTTGCAAAGAATGGATCTCGCAGAAGCTCTCTGCCGATAAAGATAAGGTCGGCACGTCCGTTTTGCAGAATTTCTTCAGCCATTGAACCGTCTGTAATCATGCCGACAGCACCAGTTGCCATGTCAGCCTGTTCACGGATTTTCTCAGCGAAGCTGACCTGATAGCCTGGGAATACATTAATGTCTGCATGAACAAGGGCGCCTGAGCTGCAGTCAATTAAGTCAACACCTTGCTCCTTCATCCATTTTGCAAAACCGATGTGATCGGCGATGTCTAAGCCTTTGTCTGTATAGTCAGAAGCAGATACACGGACAAATAAAGGGCCGTCCCATACTTGTTTGACTTCATCGATGATTTCTCTTAAGAAACGATAGCGGTTTTCTGGTGAGCCGCCGTATTCATCTGTACGATGGTTGGATAGCGGAGATAGAAATTCGTGAATTAAGTATCCGTGCGCCGCATGAATTTCAATCACATCAAAGCCGGCTTCTTTTGCGCGGGCTGCCGCTTGTTTGAATTCTTGGATCGTTTCTTTTACTTTTTCTGCTGACATTTCTACAGGTGTTGCTGATTGTTCGTCAAACGCAATCGCAGATGGAGCGAAAATATCTCCTTCAAGCTCTGCTTTACGTCCGGCATGGGCAAGCTGAATGCCGATTTTTGCCCCCTGTTCTTTGACCTGCTCAGTCAGTTTGGCAAAGCCTTCGATATGCTCGTCGCTCCAAATCCCTAAGTCTTGGTCTGTAATTCGTCCTTGAGGGTTAACCGCTGATGCCTCCACAATAATCAGCCCGACCTGGCCGATTGCGCGTGATATGTAATGTGCCATGTGGAACGGAGTCAATTTTCCGTCCTTTTCATGAGAAGAATACATGCACATTGGCGACATGACAATGCGGTTTTTTAACGTCATATCTTTAATTGTAATAGGTGTGAATAATTTTCTGGCCATTTCTTTCGCCTCCCGTAAGGTTTTTAGAGATTGATTATATCAAGTCAATTCTTTCCCGTCATATAAACTGCTCAAAAGATCCGTTTTTGTCAAACATTTCTGTATAATAGACAGGGAGTCATTTTATTTTTCAGTTTAGAAGCGTTTTTATACATAGGAGGGGCGGAGATCGATGAATTGGCAGACGAAGGACGAATTGCTGACCCTTTTAACTTCTCTTGTGCAATACGAAAGCATCACCGGTTCGAAGGGAGAGGCAGCACTTGCAGAATATCTTTATTTTATTTTGAAGGACAAGCCTTATTTTCAAAAACATCCTGATGATGTAACACTTCATCCGATGGACGACGGCAGATCCTTTCTAACGGCTCTTGTCAAAAAGAAGAATGTCAAAAAGACAGTGCTTTTGCTGAGCCATTTTGATGTCGTGGACATAGAGGATTTCGGAGAATTCAAACATATGGCCTGTAAGCCTGCTGAGCTTTTGAGCTCTTTTCTAGAGAAAAAAGAGCTGCTTCCGGAACGTGTGAGAATAGACGCTGAAAGCGGAGACTGGCTGTTCGGAAGAGGGACGATGGATATGAAAGCGGGCCTTGCCGTTCAGCTGTCGATGCTGGAGCGGGCAATGAACGGCCAATTTGAGGGGAATTTGCTGTTGATTACCGTTCCTGACGAGGAAGTGAATTCAAGAGGCATGATTGAAGCGGTTCCTGTACTGAAGGAAATGGAGAAAAAGCGTGATATCACAATAACCGCTTGCTTGAATGCTGAACCGATGTTCGAAAAATATCCCGGCGATCAGCAGCAATATATTTATACAGGAAGCATTGGCAAGGTGCTTGCGGGATTTTTCTGCAAAGGGATTGAAACCCATGTCGGAGAGCCGTTTTCAGGCATAAACGCAAATTTAATGGTATCTGAGATTAACCGCTTGCTCGAACTGAATGCGGATTATTGCGAAAAGGTTGATAGTGAAGTCACTCCGCCGCCGGTAAATTTAATGCAAAAGGACTTGAAAGAGGCGTATTCAGTTCAGACACCGCATACGGCTGTCACGTTATTTAATGTGCTGTCAATGAAACGCTCTGCCAGTAAGCTGCATCAGATGCTGCTTAAAACAGCAGAACAGGCGGCGGAGGAAATAGCCGCGAATATTCGGAAGAAAACACAGGATTTTCAGCAATTTGAGTCATTTCAGCCGATTGAAAGGGCCGTCACTGTTTTGACATTTGATGAGCTGGTCGCGCGTGCCAAAAAGCGTGCTGGAACCTCGGAAACAGAGCGGGCTATTAATTATGTCTTTGCCAACAGGGGAGATCTTGGAGACAGGGATTTTTCGACCCAAATTGTATCTGAGCTTGCTTCGCTATGTAAAGAGGATGCGCCGCTCATTGTTCTTTTTTACAGCCCGCCGTTTTATCCGGCGGTTTCATCAAAGGACGATCAATTGATCAGAAATACAGCTGATCAGCTTATGCATTATGCGGCTGACAGATACGGCATAGCGCTACGGGAGGTGCAGTATTTTCCTGGACTTTCAGACTTAAGCTATCTACAGCTGGAAAAGCAGGAGGTTGATGCGTACACAAGCAATATGCCGCTCTTTAACAGAGGATATTCACTGCCAAGCGGCAAAGATCAGGCTTTATATGTCCCTGTTTTGAACGTTGGTCCGGCTGGAAAAGACCCGCACAAATGGACGGAAAGACTGTATATGCCTTATTCCTTTGAAGTGCTTCCAGACTTGCTTTCATTTACGATCTCCTCGCTATTAAAACAATCAGAAACTGCCGGCCAGCTGTTTTAGGAAAAACAAAAGAGAGAAGGCACTGTGCGGCTTCTCTCTTTGTGTTTTCATCTATGAATGCCTCTCTAAGGCGGCACCGGCAAACTGCTCTTTGATTTCAGCGCTGCGTTTAGCGGTTTCTTCAATACAGTAAATAATCGCTTCTTCAAAGCGGGAGTCCTGTAAAGCACGAAGACCTGCCTCTGTTGTACCCCCTGGACTCGTGATTTCCTTGCGCAGCTGTGCAGGTTGTTTGCCGCTTTGAAGGAGCATATCTGTTGCCCCTGCCATTGTCTGCAAAATGAGTGCTTTTGCGGTTTCCTTATCCAAACCTACTTTTTGCGCCGCTTTTTCCATTGCCTCGATATAACGGTACAAGTAGGCCGGACCACTGCCGGCAATCGCCGTGACAGCGTCAAGATGCCGTTCCTCAACCAGTGTGGCATCACCGATTGTTTCCAAGAGAGCTTTTGCGGCAGCCATATCATCCTGGCTTGTTTCAACGCTTGCGGAAAATCCGGTTGCTGATTTTCCGATCGCTGCTGATGTATTAGGCATGACACGAATGACTGCGAGCTTTCTGCCAAAATAGTGCTGAATGGTTTCGATTGTAAGGCCTGCAAGCACTGAAATCACGAGCTGATCCTTGAGATACGAACGGATGCTGTCGATGCTTTCCGCCGCGTCCTTCGGTTTAAAAGCGAGGATAATGATATCGGTTTGAGTAAAAAACTCATTTTTATCTCTGCATGGACGCACTCCGTACGTTTCCTTTAATTCGATCAGTCGCTCGTCGTTTGAGCGGTTTGTGATATAGATATGTTCTGGTTTTGTGATGCCGCTTTGCAAAATACCGTTAATCATTGCTTCTGCCATAGACCCGGCGCCGACAAATCCTATCTTTTTCATTGATATCCTCCTTTTATCAGAACAACAAAAAACCTTTTCATCACGTAAAGGACGAAAAGGTTCGCGGTACCACCCTCATTAGCACAGAATGTGCTCAGCTCAAATCCCGTAACGCGGGAAACGTTTAGGTTTTCCTAACCGCTCTGAGGGCAGGTTCTACAAACAAGCGGGCTGCAATACCTTTCAGCCGGGGGTATCGCTCTCTTTGGCCATTGCCTTGTATACTATTCCTCGTCATAGCGTTCCAATGGTTCTCGTTTTAGTTTGTTGTTCATTATGCAATGGCGGACAAGCTAATGTCAATAGCTTTTTCAAAAAGGGCCTTTCTCATTCGGCAATAATGACACAAGACCGAGAAAAAGCTAAAATATGAATGATGAATGAAGACAAGGAGCAATAGGATGACAATTGAAGATGTAATTGCAATCCGCGTTCCGACACCGTTTGCTGTCGGCGATGTTATCGTTTACCTCGTAAAAGGTGAAGCGCTGACACTGATCGATGCCGGGCCGAATACAAAAGAGGCTGTTAGAGCCCTTCAAGAACAGCTTGCCGCTGTAAATGTGAAAATGTCAGATATCGAGCAGGTTGTACTGACTCACCATCACGCTGATCATGCAGGCTTGCTTGATGTCTTTTCTGATGAAATCGAAGTGATTGGGCATCCGTTCAACGAACCTTATATCAGCCAAAATCAAGCTTTTATGGATTGGCAAAAATGTTTTTTTCAAAAGCTGCTGCCTGAATTAGGCGTTCCGTTTAATACGGGAAAGGCAGAAAAGCTGATTCGGTCAGCGTACGCATTTTCCTGTACAAGATCCCTGACGAAAACTGTCAGAGAAGGGATGAGTATTGATGGACTTGAGGGCTGGTCTGTTTTGGAGATGCCTGGACATGCTGAGTCGCATATCGTTCTATTCCATGAAAAAAGCGGGAAGATGCTTGGCGGCGATCTTCTGCTGGCTAACAGCTCGTCTAATCCGATTTTGGAAGCCCCGAAAACGGGAGACATAAGGTCAAAGCCTTTAGTCGATTATCAGAGGTCTTTGCGAAGGCTGTCTGAACTTGATCCAACAATCGTATACCCAGGTCACGGTGAAACGATTACCAGCGTACAGGCGCTGATTGAGAAGCGTTTTGACAAGCAGAGAAACAGGACGGAGGATGTGCGGCGCATGCTGGATGAAAAGCCGATGACAGCTTTTCAGGTTTGTCAGCAGCTTTTTCCTGCTGTGTATGAAAAGGAATTATTTTTAACGATGTCAGAAACGGCAGGGCATCTTGATGTGTTGGCGGCAGAAGAATCCATCACGTCATATTGGGAAGGAAATACTGCATACTTTAGAACAATGAAGAGGTGAAATGGGTGAAACATATAGCGGGAAAGCGGATTTGGATAACCGGCGCTTCAGGAGGGCTCGGTGAAAGAATCGCATATTTATGCGCTGCTGAAGGAGCCCATGTCCTGCTGTCGGCAAGACGTGAGGATCGTTTGATAGAAATCAAAAGGAAGATAACTGAGGAATGGAGCGGACAGTGTGAGATATTCCCTCTGGATGTCGGCCGCCTAGAGGATATCGCCCTTGTCCGCGAGCAGATCGGCTCGGTTGATGTACTGATCAACAATGCAGGCTTTGGTATATTTGAAACGGTTTTAGACTCGACACTGGATGACATGAAAGCGATGTTTGATGTGAATGTCTTCGGCTTGATCGCCTGTACAAAAGCGGTGCTTCCGCAAATGCTTGAGCAAAAAAAGGGTCATATCATCAATATCGCTTCTCAAGCGGGGAAGATTGCAACACCGAAGTCGAGCCTTTATTCCGCGACAAAACATGCCGTGCTCGGCTACTCAAACGCTTTGCGGATGGAGCTGGAGGGAACCGGCATTTATGTGACAACTGTCAATCCGGGTCCGATTCAGACGGACTTTTTTTCCATTGCCGATAAAGGCGGGGACTATGTCAAAAATGTCGGCCGCTGGATGCTTGATCCTGATGACGTGGCAGCTCAAATTACAGCTGCTATATTCACGAACAAACGGGAGATCAACCTTCCGCGTATAATGAGTGCCGGCACCAAGCTGTATCAGCTGTTTCCAGCTCTCGTTGAAAAGCTGGCAGGACGTGTGCTCATGAAAAAATAGATGGGACTGCCTGTAGTGAGAGGCTTGTTGGCATGATCACAGGCAGTTTTTTATAGAGGAAGGGAGAAATATTGAATGTCAATCAATCAAGAAGCCCTTCACGTTCTGCTCAAAGATCCGTTTATTCAGAAACTGATTGAGGCAGAGCCTGTATTCTGGGCAAATTCGGGCAAGAAAGAGGGCCCGTTATCTCATGCAGATGAGTGGGAAAGTGAGATAGAAGAGGCGAAAAAAAGGCTACGGCGGTTTGCTCCTTATATTGCCGAGGTGTTTCCTGAGACGAAAGATGCCAAAGGGATGATCGAGTCTCCGCTTTTTGAGATGCAACATATGAAGGAAAGGGTGGAAGCGGCATATCAGCAGCCATTTCCGGGAAGATGGCTTTTAAAGTGCGACCATGAGCTTCCGATTTCAGGTTCGATTAAAGCGCGGGGCGGAATTTATGAAGTATTGAAGCATGCTGAAAAGCTGGCGCTTCAAGAAGGAATGCTTCAGGAAACGGATGATTACCGCATTTTACAGGAAGACCGGTTTACCGCGTTTTTCTCCCGCTATTCGATTGCTGTCGGTTCGACAGGAAATCTAGGATTAAGCATCGGCATCATCGGTGCCACACTCGGATTTCGCGTGACAGTGCATATGTCCGCCGATGCTAAGCAGTGGAAAAAGGATCTCCTTCGCCAAAAGGGTGTCACTGTCATGGAGTATGAATCAGATTACAGTGAAGCAGTGAAAGAAGGGAGACGGCAGGCGGAACAAGATCCATTCTGTTATTTCATTGATGATGAACATTCCCGCCAGCTGTTTTTAGGATATGCTGTTGCCGCCAGCCGATTAAAAAACCAGCTTGACTGTATGAATATACAACCAAGTCTTGAGACGCCGCTGTTTGTGTATCTGCCGTGCGGTGTCGGCGGAGGGCCGGGCGGTGTTGCATTTGGGCTGAAGCTTTTATATGGAGACCATGTTCATGTGTTTTTCGCAGAACCGACTCATTCACCGTGTATGCTGTTAGGGCTTTATTCCGGCCTTCACGAGAAGATTTCTGTCCAGGATATCGGCCTGGATAATCGGACGGCTGCTGACGGGCTTGCCGTAGGGAGGCCGTCAGGATTTGTCGGCAAGCTGATTGAACCGCTGCTGAGCGGCTGTTATACAGTAGAGGACGATACGCTTTATACCTTGCTTCATATGCTGGCTGTATCTGAAAAAAAATATTTAGAGCCCTCTGCTCTTGCCGGCATGTTTGGGCCTGTTCAGCTTTTTTCGACAGAAGAAGGAAGAAGCTTTAGTCAGAAACATAATATGGAACATGCCGTACATGTCGTCTGGGGAACAGGAGGAAGCATGGTTCCAAAAGAAGAAATGGCTGCGTATAACCGGATTGGTGCGGATTTGCTGAAAAACGAAATGAAAAAATAAGCAGACAGTGAAAGGGTTTTCCGTTACAATCTTTGTAAGGGTTTTAACCTTCAGAGAGTCAGGTGTAAACAGTGAAAAATAAAGAGCTTAACTTACATACTTTATATACAAAGCACAATCGTGAGTCTTGGTCTGGTTTTGGGGGACATTTGTCGATTGCTGTTTCTGAAGAAGAGGCAAAAGCCGTGGAAGGGCTGAATGATTATCTATCTGTTGAAGAAGTGGAAACGATCTATATTCCGCTTGTTCGCCTGCTTCATTTGCATGTTAAGTCTGCGGCCGAACGCAATAAGCATGTCAATGTTTTTTTAAAGCACCCTCATTCAGCCAAAATTCCGTTTATTATCGGCATCGCCGGCAGTGTGGCAGTCGGGAAAAGCACGACGGCGCGGATATTGCAAAAGCTGCTTTCACGTTTGCCGGACCGTCCTAAAGTGAGCCTTATCACGACAGATGGTTTTTTATTTCCTACAGCCGAGCTGAAAAAGAAAAATATGATGTCACGAAAAGGGTTTCCCGAAAGTTATGACGTAAAGGCGCTGCTCGAATTCTTGAATGACTTAAAATCAGGAAAAGACAGAGTAAAGGCCCCGGTGTATTCCCATCTCACCTATGACCGGGAGGAAGGTGTGTTCGAGGTTGTAGAACAGGCCGATATTGTGATTATTGAAGGCATTAATGTTCTTCAGTCGCCCACCTTGGAGGATGACCGGGAAAATCCGCGTATTTTTGTTTCCGATTTCTTTGATTTTTCGATTTATGTGGATGCGGAAGAAAGCCGGATTTTCACTTGGTATTTAGAGCGTTTTCGCCTGCTTCGGGAAACAGCTTTTCAAAATCCCGATTCTTATTTTCATAAATTCAAAGACTTGTCTGATCAGGAGGCTGATGAGATGGCGGCCTCGATTTGGGAGAGTGTCAACCGGCCGAATTTATATGAAAATATCTTGCCGACTAAATTCAGGTCAGATCTCATTTTGCGTAAGGGAGACGGGCATAAGGTCGAGGAAGTGCTGGTAAGGAGGGTATGAAATTGTGCATCATATCGAACTGTATGTCTCTGATTTGGAGGCGTCTAGGCGGTTTTGGGGCTGGTTCTTAAAAGAACTTGGCTATAAAGAGTATCAAAAATGGAGCTCAGGCATCAGCTGGAAGAAAGATCGTTTTTACCTAGTGATTGTGCAGGCGAAAGAGCCATTTCTAGAGCCGAAATACCATAGATGCCGAGTCGGTCTGAACCATCTCGCATTTCATGCTGAATCCAAGCTTCAAGTCGATCAGATGACTGAAAAATTGACGGCAAAAGGTTATCGTGTGTTGTACCGAGACAGGCATCCTTTTGCCGGAGGAGACGGGCATTATGCAGTCTTTTGTGAGGATCCAGACCGGATTAAGGTAGAGCTCGTTGCCCCAAGCTGTTAATCGTGATCTTCGGACAGGCTGTTCAGCTTTTTCTCAGTGCGATCCAGCTGCGCTTTTCGGTTTTTCGCATACTTGAAGCCTGTAACAGCCGCAAAGATGACAGCGGCAAATATAATAAATACAAACAGCTGAAACATTATATCACCTATATTCATGTTCATCACCTCATTGTTGCGGGAGAGATTGGTTCTCTCCCGTTTTTTTATTTAAAGCGGCTTTTCCAGCCTGGATTGGTGTTTTGTGATTTCCATTTTCATTTGCCGATAGGCGAACGCTAAAAATGGCAGGCCGAGCAGGGTGATGCCGCTCAGGACAGAAAAAACAAAAATCGGCCGGCCAGCGCCAAATAGGTCTATACATATACCCCCGACCCAGGGGCCGATGACGTTTCCGAGCTGTGAAAAACCGATTGCCCCAAAATAAGTGCCTTTTAATCCTGGTTTTGCAATCTGGTCTACAAACAAATCCATCATAGAGAATAAAAGAACTTCGCCGATTGTAAATGTCACCACAATCATCACAAGTGATGAAACACCGTGTGATATGGTGAAAATGGCCAAGCTGATACTAACCATCACATTACCGAGCATCAGGGAGCAAAGCGGCGAAAAACGTTTTGCAAAATGGACGATGGGAAATTGCGTTGCCAACACAACGATTGCGTTTAATGTCAGCATCAACCCATACAGCTTCGTTCCATTACCGATCAAGGGGTTCTGCGCCATGTACTGCGGGAATGTGGAACTGAATTGTGAGTAGCCGAAGGTGCATAGTGTAATGCCGATCAAAGCAATTGTAAAAAGATGATCCTTTTGCGTTACCATAAACGCTTCCCGCACGCTCATATTTTGGGGTTGGCTTGATGCTGACAAGGATGGATGTTTTTTAAATTGGATGGCAAGCACGAGGCCGTATAGTCCGTAAATGACTGCGGGCACCAAAAAGGGTGCGGTCGATTGCGATGAGCCGAAATACAGGCCGAGCACCGGTCCGAAGACAACGCCGATATTAATAGCTGCATAGCGTAAATTAAAAACAAGCAGTCTCGTTTTTTCTTCTGTCATATCAGACAGCAAGGCCTTTGAAGCAGGCTCGAACAGTGATTTGCATAGACCGTTTAATGCGTTTACCACAAAAAACACCCAAAGATGAGATGCCCCCGCAAACCCTGCAAATACCAGCATCCAGCCTAAAATGGATACAAGCATCATGTTTTTTCTGCCGAATTTGTCTGAGATATATCCGCCGTAAAAGCTTGCAAGGATGCCGACTGATGAGCTTGCGGCAATGACCAGCCCTGCATAGGAAGCAGATGCGCCTTGAACGGCCGTTAAATAAATCGCTAAAAAAGGAATGCTCATCGATGTTGCCATTCTGCCGAAAATGGTTCCGATGATAATTGTCCAGCTGATGGGGTGGATATCTTTCCATTTCTTCATGAATCGTATTCTCTCCTGTATTGTAAGATCTTTTTCTATCATATATGAAAAAATTTCCTTCTCCAATGGGGAATTCAAAATATTTTGTTATTGGCATTCGCTTATAAAACATGTCCTACTTTATGGATTGCAATATACCATGTGTGGAGGGCGCACATGGCTGACGTTACATTGTTTGAAATTGAGGTTAAAGCATTCGGAAGGAAATGACGTTATGTCCGGCGTTTATCTGTGGTAAAAGCGTAATATTAATTGATGCTGAATGCGGGGGCATTTTAAAGTCGTTCGGCAGGACATGGAAGCAAAGGGATGTCCGTTTGAAACATTAAAGGCCGTAATTTTAACCCATCAGGGTGTGGATCAAGTTTCGGAAATGCTAGTGATGCCGGACATGAGATCAAAATTTACGCTAAAAACCGACATGAACTGGAGCACAGAAGAAGATGCCGCGTTTCTTCCGAATGAATCAAAGTAGATTTCGAAAATTAAGTGTATGACACGGCTTGAGGAATGGGCAGCTTATCCCGTTTTGAAGGGAATTCGGGTGATTTTTTTGTCAGGCATATCAATCTACGGAGTGTGAGAAATTCCTGCTTTGCTTTCTTCACAAGCCTTTTTGCCGTATGACATTGAGACTGTTTTCTGCATCACGGCGGTGTTTTCAAAGGGAAGCCGCATTAGCGGCTGACGGTGTGACCTGCGCTTAAGAGAACAGCCCTTGGTTTGTGACATAGTCATAAATGATATCTTCTATATGCGCATGCAGATCCTCATCAGGTTCTTCATTCCGTCTCTCTTCTAAGGCTGCTTTCAGGCTTTGTTTTTCATACGGGCTTAACGGATCTATGGCAACATTTCTGCCGTATTGACGCAGTGCCTGCCCCATCATTTTTTCGACAAATTTCTCCATTATGACTCTCCTATCTTTATGCTTCGCTTTCATTCTACTAAATGTTTCTCTTCTCTCAAACCCTTGGATCATATTTTCTGTCAGACAAGAATCATTTACCAGTATAAATCGAACATACTTTCGCATATAATAGAAAAACGAACATAAGTTCTTTTTAGAGGTGTGTATGATGAAAGAAAAAGTGATTTTTCTCGTTGACATGCAATCGTTTTATGCATCTGTAGAGAAAGCGGAAAATCCACATTTGAAAAATAAGCCCGTCATTGTTTCAGGTGATCCTGAAAAAAGGGGCGGAGTCGTATTGGCTGCCTGTCCGCTGGCGAAACAAAAGGGTGTGGCGAATGCTTCGCGGCTGTGGGAGGCGCAGGAAAAGTGCCCTGAAGCTGTTGTGCTCCGGCCCCGTATGCAGCGGTATATTGATGTATCACTGCAAATTACCGCCATTCTAGAGGAATATACAGACCTTGTAGAGCCGTATTCCATTGACGAACAGTTCATGGACATTACAGGCAGTCAGAAGCTGTTTGGGACGCCGGAAGAGATTGCAAAAAGCATTCAGGGCAGAATCATGCGGGAGATCGGCGTTTATGCGCGGGTCGGAATCGGTCCTAATAAAGCGCTAGCCAAAATCGCGTGCGACAATTTTGCCAAAAAGAATAAGAACGGTATTTTTACCTTAACGAAAGAAAATATGAAAACTGAAATGTGGCCGCTTCCGGTGGGCAGCATGTTTGGCGTCGGGAGCCGCATGAAGCATCATTTAAACCGGATGGGCATCAGCACGATCGGCGGGCTTGCGGCTTTTCCGCTCGATCTTTTAAAAAAGAAATGGGGCATTAACGGCCATGTGCTGTGGATGACGGCGAACGGGATCGACTATTCCCCTGTATCTACTTCATCTCTGGACGGACAAAAGGCGATTGGCCATGGAATGACTCTCCCGAGAGACTACGAACACTTTGACAAAGAAATCAAAGTCGTACTGCTGGAGCTGAGTGAAGAAGTGTGCAGGCGAAGCCGAAACGCCGGAGTAATGGGGCAGACGGTATCAGTGAGCTGCCGGGGTGCTGATTTTGATTGGCCGACGGGCTTCAACCGGCAAGTGAAGCTGGCGGAGCCGACTAATTCTACCCAGGATGTATATGAGGCTGTATGCCGGCTGTTTCTTACGTTTTGGGACGGGAAGCCTGTCCGCCGTCTCGGGGTCAATCTGTCCCAGCTCTCATCTGATGACATATGGCAGCTCAATTTATTTCAGGATTATGCAAAGAAAATGAGCCTTGGCTATGTGATGGATGGCATTAAAAACCGGTTCGGCGATACAGCCATCATCAGGGCGGCGTCACTGACAGCGGCAGGCCAGGCATTTGAACGTGCGGCTAAAATAGGAGGGCACTATAAATGAATGACCATTTAAAAAGAGGCAACCTGCTGTGGGAAGGAAGCAGGATGTTTCTGCCGGAGCATAAACAAAGCCTGCTTGAGAGAAAGCGCCATAAACAGAAGCTGCAAAAGCCGATCCTTGATCCTGATAAGCTGGAGGAAATGAATCAAACGCTTTGCGCCGCGATGGAGTTTGCCCAGAATATCACTGTCAGCTGCTTTCAGGATGGTGAAATTGTCCGCTGTACCGGGAAGATCTGCCGGTATGAAGAGTTTGAAAAAACAGTATGGATAAAAGGAGACGAAGATCAGCTTTATAAGCTGAAACTTGATCAGGTGCTTGATATTGTGCTGTAAAGTTTCTCCCTCCTGCATTGGGGGGAGAAATATGTGTAAAAATATCTAACATTGTTCCCTCGGCAAACTGCAAACGTATGATACAGGAAAGAAGGCATTTACAATTCCAGTCAGGCAAAATATAATTTTTATATTGTGAGAAAAAAGAGCTGACATTCGTTTTGCCAGACGGAGGGAGATCAAATCGTAATGGATATTCGAACAATCACGTCTTCAGATTATGAAATGGTAACGTCTGTAATGAATGAATGGTGGGGCGGCAGACAGCTGAAAGAAAAATTGCCGAGACTATTTTTTGAGCATTTTCAGGACACAAGCTTTATTACATCTGAACATAGCAGCATGACCGGATTTTTAATCGGGTTTCAATCACAATCGGATCCTGAAACGGCATACATCCATTTTTCCGGTGTGCATCCAGATTTCAGAAAAATGCAAATTGGAAAACAATTATACGATGTCTTTATTGAAACAGTAAAACAACGAGGCTGCACCCGGGTAAAGTGCGTCACTTCACCGGTGAATAAGGTGTCAATCGCGTATCACACAAAATTGGGATTTAACATTGAAAAGGGCACCAAAACGGTAAATGGCATCTCAGTGTTTGCAAACTACGATGGCCCCGGCCAAGATAAGGTACTGTTTGTCAAAAACATATGAGGGGGAAATATGATGGATTTTTTATCAAAAACACCTGAGCCTCCTTACTATGCAGTCATTTTTTCATCTGTCAAAAGCGAAAATGACCCAGGATATGGAGAAACAGCGGAGCGAATGGTATCGCTTGCGGCGGATCAGCCTGGATTTTTAGGCGTCGAAAGCGTTCGTGAAGCGGGTGGAAGGGGCATAACGGTTTCCTATTGGGACAGTATGGATGCCATTAACCACTGGAAGCATCACACTGAACATCAAGCAGCAAAAGAAAAAGGAAAAAGCATGTGGTACGAGTCGTATGCAGTCCGCATCGCAAAAGTCGAGAGGCAGCGGCTGTTTTCAGGAGAAGAGAAATGATTGAATATCTTCAGCATACGGAAGAGATCACAGCGCGTGAGATTATTGCCGTGCAGCAGCCAGCCTACATAAAAGAAGCGGAGCTTATCGGTTTTGACGGTATTCCCGCCTTACAGGAGAAGCCAAAGGATATTCAAGCATCACATGAACAGTTTGCGGGATATCGGAAAGAAGGTAAACTGATCGGTGTCATTTCATATGAGAAAAACATGCATCATCTCACCATTTGCAGGCTTGTTGTGCATCCCGACGGTTTCAGAAAAGGGATTGGACGAGCACTTTTGCAATTTGTCATCGATCAAAACGAAGACGCTGAGAAAATCGAAGTAGTCACAGCTGAGGAAAATACACCGGCCGTGTCGCTCTATACAAAGGCGGGATTTCAAAAGGCAGAAACCATCAAAGCCGCGGAGGGTCTATTGCTGTCTGTCTTTCATTTGTATCCGGAACGAAAAGTTGAGGTGGTTCCTTACAATGAAAAATGGGCGGAATATTTCAATGAAGAAAAAGAACGGCTGAAGCTTGTGCTCGGACCGGAGATCGTTGCTGTCCATCATATCGGAAGCACATCAATTCCAAACATGGCAGCAAAGCCAATCATTGATATGTTAATTGAAGTCAGAAGCATTGAAGCTGTGAGCCAATATGATATACAAATGAAGGCTATCGGCTATACACCGAAAGGGGAAAACGGCATAGCTGGCAGGCGTTATTTCCAAAAAGGCGGTAATAAACGTACTCATCATGTCCATGTGTACGAAAAGGGAAACCCTGCTATTGAAAGGCATCTGTTATTCAGAGATTATCTCAGAGCCCATCCAAAAATAGCGGAGGAATACGCCGTTCTCAAAAAACGGCTGGCTGCCCAGCATCCGGACTGCATCAATCAGTACATACAAGGGAAAGATGGTTGGATCAAGACTGCAGAAAAAAATGCGAAGCGGTGGAAAGAAGGCAGAAACAATGCGGATGGAAGCGTTGTATGCTACAATAGCGAAAATGATGAAAACGGGGGTCTCACCTTATGAACATACATGTGACAGATGCAGCAAAACAGGCACTGCAGCAGGCGTTTGACGCCAACCCGGGAAAAAAAGCCCAGCTTCGTTACGATGCAGAAGGATGCGGCTGCGCGGTAAGCGGTGTACCGACAATCTGGCTGGCAGAAGAATTAACGGGACAGTGCGAGCAGGTGGAAACGAACGGTATCCCGCTGTATATCCAGTCGTCACAAAAGGTGTTTTTTGACGATCAAATGACGATCGATTACAATGAAAAAGCCAAAACACTGGCGCTGAAAAGCCCGGCTGAAATGCTCAGCCCTAGAATGAGCATATTAGTAAAGTAGGGAGACACGAAACGTGGAACAAAAGCTGAAGGCAATGAAGAACACAGCACAGAATAAAACGTGGGTATCCTTCCTGAATCAAAACCATCCCTATACTTTGCTCCACTGGTCAATTGGAGGAGCAGAATCCGTCAAGAAAGATGTTTGGCTATTGCAGGATGAAATGACCTTCGAAACGCAGGAGTTTACAACGATAGATCTTGCGATTGAATGGATTAGAGAAAATATGGATGGCATTACCGACGTTTTATGAAATGGAAAAGCGAAAGAGCCAAAGGGGGCCTTTCGCTTTTTTATTATGAAAGAAAACCTGGTATTTTGGTTTGCCAACCAAAAGATTGCCGGAAAAGTTAGGATGCCAAAAAGACAGTAATCGTTTTAGCGCAAACAACTTGGACAGGAGGCAAGTTGTTAATGAAAATAGGACAAATACTTGATATTTTTTGTGTAAGAAAAAGTGCAAAGGCCACATCCATATGTTAATGGGCACTTCACTGAAAGAAAAAATCATTGGAGTATCGTAAGAAAACTAAGAGGTTTTTTGACGTGATAGAAAACGGAGTGAGAGTTCTAGCTCACTCTTTTTTTGTTTAATTGTCAACGACTTGAAAGCAGATAAAACAAGGTGTTTCGGGATGATTCGGTTATTCGTTGACATTTTGACAACGATTATATATCATTAAACCGTCTTAGTCTTTAGGCTGATAGATTGATAAATTTTTAATGTGAAAGGAGAACAGATCGTGGATGAAAAAAAGAAAAATCAGCTAGGAGCGCTGCTAAAAGAGCATTTGCAAAAAAATTCTTTATCTTTAAGAGAATTGAGCGAACGCACACAAATTGATAAAGCGACTATTTCGAGAATCATCAATGGCAAAAGAAAGGCCAACCTGAACCATTTACAAAGGTTTTCAGACAGTCTTGGCGTTTCTTTTGATGAGCTGATGACAGCTGCCGGCTATACAATGGAGAAGAAGCAGGACAACGGCCGTCCGGATATTCACTCATCAATGGACGAAATTGAAGACGTTTTGCAATCCTCAAATGTCTATGACCGGTCTTTTACAATGGAAGAGTTGAGTAGCAAATTGACTGAGTATCAGCAATATTCTCAGACAGAGGAAGGGAAGCGTACGATTCAGGACGAGTTTGAAGATAAAGTCGAGAAAGTCAGCGGCATCGGTCCTTTCCTGACCCGTCTGAACGACATGTATTTCCGATTTACCTCTGGTCGCGGGACGCCGCGTGAATTGCTGCTGATAGGCGGTGCTTTGTTGTATTTCATTGCTCCTGTTGATGTTATACCGGATTATATTTTTCCGATTGGCTATATCGATGACGCCGCAGCGATTCAACTTGTCTTCACCCAATTGTCACCTAAATCATAATGGAGCATGTTAAAGATGAAACAAAAACAAACCAACATTGACATCAGTCTTCTGCTCATTTTATTTAGTCTGTTTTGCATCAGTTTACTGGCTGTTTACAGCGGATCGGGGCAGTATGAAACACAGGACCCTTTTTATTTTGCTAAACGGCAGGTCATTTGGTATCTTGTCGGATTTGGCATCATGGCCGGGACAGCTTATATCGATTACGAGCTGCTCGAACGATTGGCGCTCAGGTTATTTGTAGGAGCTGTTTTTCTCCTCATTCTCGTTCATTTTTTTGGAACTTATAAAAATGGTTCACAAAGGTGGATAAGCTTGGGGGTGTTAGAAATCCAGCCTACAGAATTTATGAAGATTATTTTGATTCTTCTGTTGGCTTCGGTCCTTAATCAATATCAGCATAAAAGGTTTTCTTTCACAGAGAGCATCATTCCGACGGGTAAAATCATGGTGTACACACTGATTCCGTTTTTCTTCATATTGATTCAGCCTGATTTAGGCTCTGCATTGGTGATATTGTCGATTGCATTCACGTTAATGCTGGTCTCGGGGATTTCGGGCAGAATGATCATGTCCCTGTCACTTGGATTCATAGCATTAATCGCCTTTTTGACGTTTCTGCACAATTATTACTTTGAGATATTTTCGAAGATCATTAAACCCCATCAGCTTGACAGGATATACGGCTGGCTCAGCCCTCATCAACATGCGTCTACATATGGTTACCAGCTGACACAGTCGTTATTGGCGATAGGATCAGGTCAGCTGACAGGAAGCGGCTTTACTCATGGAGTCCAAGTTCAAGGAGGGAAAATTCCGGAGGCTCATACCGATTTTATATTCGCCGTGATTGGTGAAGAGTTCGGTTTTTTTGGTGCCGTAACATTAATCTGTCTTTATTTTCTGATGATCTACAGAATTATTAGGATTGCGATGCGGTCCAACAGTCTGTTCGGTGTTTATATATCTGCGGGGGTTGCAGGTTTAATTATATTCCAAGTGTTTCAAAATATCGGGATGACGATCGGTTTAATGCCGGTGACAGGGCTCGCTCTTCCGTTTATCAGCTATGGCGGCAGCGCGCTATTGACCAATATGATTGCTTTAGGTCTCGTTTTCAGTGTGAATATCAGATCTAAGCATTATATGTTTGGCAGGGGGTGGGATTGAAGTGCTTAAGGTGATTCTTTCCCATCTAAAGAAGCTGGATTATGTCTTGATCGCATCGGTTCTGATTTTATCCTCGCTTGGTTTGCTGATGGTTTACAGCGCCGGCTACCCCCTCGGATATATAAAGTATGGTAATGGCAGCTATTTTTTTATGAAGCAGCTGCAATGGCTGCTCATTGGTTTGACCTTTTTTTCGGCTGCCGTCTTTTTCCCTTACAAAGCTTACGGCAAACTCATCCGGTTTTTAGTAAAGCTTTCTTTTTTGATGCTGCTTCTCGTTTTGCTGCCGGGGATTGGGGTGGAGAAAAACAATTCCCAAAGGTGGATTCATTTCGGTTCGCTCATCATTCAGCCGTCTGAGGCCGTGAAGCTTGTGATGATTATTTATTTTGCTTACGTGTATGCAAAAAAGCAGAGATATATCGCCAATTTTGGAAAGGGCGTCATGCCCCCGCTGCTCATCTTGGCGGCCGTGTTTTTTCTAATTTTAAAGCAGCCGGACTTGGGCACCGCCGTTTCGATCCTGTTAAGCTGCGGAGCTGTTCTGTTGTGCGCCGGCATCAGAAAACGGCACTTATTGCTTCTCGGGACAATGGCCGGGGCCGGCATCGCATATTTTGCTATGACGGCGCCGTACCGGTTAAGAAGGCTGACATCGTTCAGGAATCCTTTTCAGGATGAAAACGGAGACGGCTACCAGTTAATCAATTCCTACCTCGCCATCGATTCGGGCGGGTTCTGGGGAAATGGATTGGGAAACAGTGTTCAAAAGCTGGGATTTCTTCCTGAAGCCCATACGGACTTTATTATGGCGGTTATTACCGAGGAACTCGGCGGGGTCGGGCTGTTGATGATCATCGGGGCCTACCTGTTAATGATGTTCAGAGGTGTTCGGATCGCTGTGCAAATCAATGATCCTTTTGGAAAGCTGCTGGCGATCGGCCTTACCTTCCAGATCATGATTCAATCGTTATTTAACCTGGGCGCTGTTTTAGGTCTTCTCCCCATTACCGGAATTCCTCTTCCGTTTGTCAGCTATGGTGGTTCTTCGTTAATGTTCATGCTGATTTCAGCCGGGATATTGGTCAATCTCTCATCACACGTTAAGAAGAGTAAAATAAGAGAGGCCTATCTTTTATAGAAAGGCCTCTCTTATGGTTGAAAAAAAACTAGGGTAGGGCTTAAGGTTTCGAGGTTTCTATTTTCTCTAAAAACTCCTGCACCGTTTTTCGGTATGTGTCCCGGTTTTTCGTATATGACATGGCATGTTCGCCGTTATCTGCAATATACAGCGCCTTCGGTCCGGGTTTCTTTTCATAAAGCCGCTCGGTAGAAGAAACGGGAATATAATCATCATCTTTACTGTGAATAAAGAGGACCGGTTTTTCGATTTTATCAATGACAGCAAGCGGAGATACGTCGCGTGCCCGATAGCCGCCCCTTAGCTTCAAAAAGAAGTCGGCGATGGGGAGCAGCGGCCAAGCCGGGAGCCTGTACTCCGCTTTCAGCCGATGGGCAAGCTGTTCATCAAAACGTGCGAATGGGCAATCGGCGATATAAAAATCAGCACCATCATCACAATGTTCACCAGCGTAAAGCAGGGCAGTCGCAGCTCCCATTGATTCACCGTGAATACCGATTAATCCGCGATGGCCTGTTTTGTTCTTGACCCAGCTGACAACCTCACTGAGATCATCCTTTTCATAAAACCCGTAGCTAGTCGTCTTTCCGCCGCTTTGTCCGTGCCGGCGATGGTCATAAACAATCACATTCCAGCCAAGATCAAGAAATAACTGCATATATTTAAGAGAATTCAGCACATTCATCGTCACCCCGTGGCAGATGATGATGGTGTTTGGTGTGTCATGCTGTGCGACATGGTATCCTTTTATATCATACCCGTAACCCGATGGTATAACAAAAGCGGTTTTCTCCATTCGTTCAAATGATTCAAACACATCATGTCCGTCGACTGTCTCTCTTTTGATAATATCTTCATCTGTTTTTTTCCTAATAAACAGAATGATATTTGAAAAAACAATTCCGATTGCGATTACAGCGGTTAAGACAGCGCCAATGGCCAAAAGGATTTTCTTCAAAAGTCACAGCACCTTTCAACTAAATACAGGAAATTTATACTTGAAATCATTATACCTAAACAGTGCTGTGCTGATCAAAAAAGTTTTCAGAAGAGAGTCCGCTTGTTCAGTCTGTATGCTCCGTGATAAACTGGCCTCAAAACAAATCACGGGGGAAGCGTACATGAAAAAACAAAAATCCGCTGAGAAACACCAGTTAAAAGACGACCTTCAATCCGACATCAAAGCAAAGCTTATGGAGATGAAGAGCCAATTGAAGGAAGAGGATGAAAAGAGGCAGGAAAGAGAAAAAGCAGAACAGATCAGAAAGAAAAAAGAGATCGAAAAAAACAAAAGCTTTGAAGAACTCCTTAATGAAAACCAAATGGATTGGCATCAATATAAATAAACCAGCACCCGTACAGTGCTGGTTTTTCTGTTATGAGCGGTGCGCTTCGTAAACGTCTTGTTTCGTATGAGATTGGAGCGCTTTGATTTCCTCTTCGCTTAAACGCCGTGCGTTTGCAGCCTGAACGTTTTCCCGTAACTGCTCAATCTTACTGGCGCCTGTAATCACTGAGGCGACAGCCGGCTGTGCTAACAGATACTGCAGAGACTTTTCTGTCATGGAAAGATCGGGCGCGACATTCTCCATCGCTCTGCGGGCATTTGTCAATTCCTCAAACGAATAGGATAAGTACCCGTTTTGTTTGATGCTGTCCGCCACTTGTTCAAGCGGTTTTTCAGTTAACAGCCCTTTTGCAACCGGACCCCTGGTGACTACGCTGATTTGATGTTCCTCTAAAAGCGGAAGCCATTCCTCGGGGCGTCTGTCAAACAGGCTGAATTGCATCATAATACTGACGATGTTGGATTTTTTCACATATTCTTTTATCACATTCGGACGAATGGAAGAAATGCCGTAGTAACGGATCACACCTTCTTGTTTTAACTCCTCAAACGCTTCAATGGTTTCATCAATGTTGTCCTCTATCGTGCCGCCGTGAAGCTGATAAAGATCAATATAATCCGTTTTCAGCCGCGCAAGGCTCTTTTTTACGGCTTCTTTTATATAAGCTTTTGAAGGATCCCAATACCAGCCTTCGCTTTCTTCATTCCAGCGGTTTCCCGCTTTCGTTGCCAAAATAATATCCTGGCGTCTGTTTTGGATCGCATCACCGACGATTTCTTCGTTGCGTCCGCGGTCATACAAATCCGCTGTGTCCAAATAATTGATGCCCAGCTCGATCGCTTCATCCAGAATGGACAAGGCTTTGTTTTTTTCAGTTCCAAGAGACATACAGCCGAGTCCGACTTCGCTTATTTCTAAATCAGAAGTACCCAGTTTGCGCTTTCTCATGTGCACACTCCTTTTTTAGGCTTTGTATTGACCGTAATATAAAGGAGCTGAAGTTTCAACTTTTACGGCTTAGAGACCCAATCTTTCACATATTGGAATGTGCGTCCGTACTCCTTTAACTTTGCCCGAATCTCCCATGCTTTTCCGACTAAGACAACACCTTTGGGCATGCGGTGCACTTTCACGAAGAAGCCCCCTTTTTTCTAGTATGATAAAATGTATGGGGCATCATATAGAGACAGAACGGGAGATGAAGAAATGAAATCATTAGAAGAAAAAACAATTGCCAAAGAACAGATCTTTTCAGGGAAAGTCATTGATCTCTATGTAGAGGACGTTGAGCTGCCAAACGGAAAAACGAGTAAACGCGAAATTGTGAAACACCCTGGAGCTGTAGCCATATTAGCTGTCACAGATGAAGGGAAAATCATCATGGTGAAACAATTCCGCAAGCCTCTTGAGCGGACGATCGTTGAAATCCCGGCAGGAAAGCTTGAGAAAGGGGAGGAGCCTGAGTACACGGCACTTCGGGAGCTTGAAGAGGAAACGGGGTATACAGCGAAAAAACTGACAAAAATCACTGCGTTTTATACATCACCCGGCTTTGCTGATGAAATTGTTCACGTGTTTCTTGCTGAAGAGCTTTCTGTACTCGAAGAAAAACGGGAGCTTGATGAGGACGAGTTTGTTGAAGTGATGGAGGTGACGCTTGAAGATGCGCTAAAGCTGGTTGAATCGCATGAAGTATATGATGCTAAAACAGCATATGCGATTCAGTATCTTCAGCTGAAAGAAGCGCTCCAAGCACAAAAATGAAAAAGATTTACGCGGATTTGCACATTCATATCGGCCGGACCTTTACAGGAAGGGCTGTCAAAATAACAGGCGCCAAAACGCTGACGCTGGACCGAATTTTGGTTGAAGCCAGTGAACATAAAGGAATTGAACTTCTTGGCATTATTGATTGTCATTCTCCGGAAGTTATCCTGGAGCTTGAGGAAGGCATTTCATCTGGAAGATATCACGAGCTTGCCGGCGGGGGGATTCGTTATCGCAGCACGACTCTTTTATTGGGAAGCGAGCTGGAGATTTATGATGAAGCCTGCAGCGGACCGATCCATGTGCTCGTCTTTATGCCGACGCTGGCTGATATGAAGCAGTTTTCAAACTGGCTGTCAGCGCGGTTGAAAAATATTCACTTAAGCTCACAGCGGATTTATGAAACGGGCTTGAATCTGCAAAAAAAAGTGAAGGAAATGGGCGGGCTGTTTATCCCCGCCCATATCTTTACACCGCATAAAAGCTTATATGGAAAAGGGGTTAAATTAAGCTTAACCGAGGTTTTTGATCCCTCTATGATAGATGCGGTGGAGCTTGGGTTAAGTTGTGATACAGACATGGCTTCTCACGTATCTGAATTGAATCAGTATACTTTTTTAACAAATTCTGATGCGCATTCGTTAGGAAAAATCGGCAGAGAATATAATGAACTATATGTACAGTCAGTTGATTTTACTGAATTTGCACTTGCATTAAGGGGACAGGGTGATAGGAAAATTACCGCAAATTACGGCTTGGACCCTCTATTGGGAAAATATTATCAGACGGCTTGCGAGGCGTGCGGAGAACCTGCTGTGAGCGGGGAAACGGCGTGCGCGAATTGCGGAAATGCCAGGTTTACCAAGGGAGTCAGTGAAAGATTGCGTGAATTGAGTGATCAGACTGAAGTTCGCGTCCCGCGTCCGCGATATATTCATCAGATTCCGCTGCAATTTGTTCCGGGTGTCGGTCCGAAAACACTGGACAAACTAAAAAAAGCCTTCGGAACAGAAATGGCTGTTCTTCATGAGGCTGCAGAAGAGGATTTGGCTCGAGTTGTCCCGCCGAAAACCGCGGCACTTATTGTAAAAGCTAGATCCGGAAAGCTGGAATTGAAAGCAGGAGGAGGAGGAACCTACGGGAAAATTAAACGGTGAGTTAAAGATTAACTCAGTTCCTCCTGTACTTTTCTTTTTGTCCGGATAAAAGTGATCAGCTGGATGATTTCGTCTTCACTTAGCGGCTTGCTATCAACAGAAATGGTAAAGTCAAGGCTGCTCCACGTGGTCAATTCAATGGTCTGAGGAGCAGTCTGCTTTTGTTTCTCGCGGCCCAAAAGTTCATCGCAGGTTGTGTCAAAGAGGTCAGCCAGCATGGCAAGTGCCTCAAGCGAAGGCCGGCGGTAGCCTGACTCGTAGCCGGCATATGTGCTTTTTGCGATACCCAGAAGGTCAGCTGTATATTGAAGTGACCAATTTTTCTTTTTTCTCAACTCAGTTAAACGATCTAGATTCATGAACTTCCGCTCCTTTTTCACGTTGAGCTGATTATATCATATAGGTATTAGGAAGTGTACGCGAATTGAATAATAATGTCTTGCGTATTTTATTTTCCGTGTCTATAATTGCATTAAAAGTATGCGAAAAGCGAATGCCTTCTCGCAACCCATCTTTAGATATAGTGAAGAGGTGCATGGTATGAAAAAATTATTGATGTTGACAACTGGGGGAACGATTGCTTCAGTTGAAGGGGAAAACGGGCTGGCTCCCGGGGTCAAGGCTGATGAATTATTAAGTTACGTATCAAAACTTGATAACGATTACACGATGGAAACTCAGTCGCTTATGAATATAGACAGCACCAATATGCAGCCTGAATACTGGGTTGAAATAGCAGAAGCCGTTAAGGAGAATTATGATGCCTATGATGGATTTGTTATTACACACGGTACAGATACAATGGCCTATACATCTGCCGCACTATCATATATGCTGCAGCATGCCAAAAAGCCGATTGTCATCACTGGTTCGCAGATCCCGATCACGTTCCAAAAAACCGATGCCAAAAAAAATATTACAGACGCGATTCGCTTTGCCTGTGAAGGCGTGGGCGGCGTTTATGTTGTGTTTGACGGCAGAGTTATCCAAGGAACGCGAGCGATCAAATTAAGAACGAAAAGCTACGACGCATTTGAAAGCATCAATTACCCATATATCGCTTTTATCAATGAAGACGGGATCGAATACAACAAACAAGTAACGGAACCTGAGAACGACACCTTCACAGTTGATACTTCACTATGCACTGATGTATGTCTTCTGAAGCTGCATCCAGGCTTAAAGCCAGAAATGTTTGATGCCCTGAAAAGCATGTACAGAGGAGTTGTCATTGAGAGTTATGGCAGCGGGGGCGTGCCGTTTGAAGGCAGAGACATTTTGTCAAAAGTGAATGAGCTAATCGAAAGCGGCATTGTCGTCGTGATCACAACTCAATGTCTGGAAGAAGGCGAAGACATGAGCATTTACGAGGTCGGCCGTAGAGTAAACCAAGACTTAATTATCCGATCCAGAAATATGAACACAGAAGCAATCGTGCCAAAATTGATGTGGGCACTCGGCCAGTCTTCGGATCTTCCAGTCGTCAAGCGTATTATGGAAACACCGATTGCCGATGACGTTGTCCTGTAAAATCACAGAAACGATGATCAACAAAGAGAAAGTAGGTTAAAGATATGTTAAACGGCCAAAAAGAATACCGCGTGGAAAAAGACTTCCTTGGAGAAAAACAAATTGAAGCTAATGTTTATTACGGAATCCAGACGCTCCGTGCTTCTGAAAACTTCCCGATTACGGGATACAAGATCCATGAAGAAATGATTAACGCGCTTGCGATTGTAAAAAAAGCTGCAGCTCTTGCCAACATGGACGTGAAACGGCTGTATGAAGGAATTGGCCAAGCTATCGTACAAGCTGCTGACGAGATTCTGGAAGGCAAATGGCACGATCAGTTTATCGTCGATCCGATTCAGGGCGGTGCCGGAACTTCTATGAACATGAATGCGAATGAGGTTATCGGAAACCGGGCGCTTGAAATCATGGGACATAAAAAGGGAGACTACATCCATTTAAGCCCAAACACACATGTGAATATGTCACAGTCTACAAACGATGTGTTTCCGACCGCTATTCATATTTCCACATTGAAGCTGTTGGAAAAACTGCTGAAAACAATGGAAGATATGCATAGTGTGTTCAAACAAAAAGCACAGGAGTTTGATTCTGTTATTAAAATGGGCCGGACACACCTGCAAGACGCTGTTCCGATTCGTCTAGGCCAGGAATTCGAAGCGTACAGCCGCGTCCTGGAGCGTGATATCAAACGGATCAAGCAATCACGCCAGCACCTGTATGAAGTCAACATGGGCGCAACAGCTGTCGGTACGGGCCTGAACGCAGATCCTGAATATATCAAACAGGTTGTGAAGCACCTTGCTGATATCAGCGGTCTTCCCCTTGTCGGTGCTGATCATCTCGTTGATGCGACACAAAATACAGATGCCTATACAGAGGTATCGGCTTCATTAAAAGTCTGCATGATGAACATGTCGAAGATCGCAAACGACCTTCGCTTAATGGCATCAGGCCCGCGCGCCGGACTTGCAGAAATTTCTCTGCCGGCACGTCAGCCGGGGTCATCCATTATGCCGGGAAAAGTCAATCCGGTTATGGCTGAGCTAATCAACCAAATTGCATTCCAGGTTATTGGAAACGACAATACAATCTGCCTTGCTTCAGAAGCCGGCCAGCTTGAATTGAACGTCATGGAGCCAGTGCTTGTCTTTAACTTGCTTCAATCCATCAGCATCATGAACAATGGCTTCCGTTCGTTCACTGACTATTGCTTAAAAGGCATCGAAGCCAACGAACAACGCTTGAAACAATACGTGGAAAAAAGTGCGGGAGTGATCACTGCAGTCAATCCGCACCTTGGGTATGAAGCGGCAGCCCGAATTGCCCGGGAAGCAATTATGACAGGCCAATCAGTCCGTGATCTATGCCTGCAGCATGATGTGCTGACAGAAGAAGAGTTGGATATCATTTTAAACCCATATGAGATGACAAAACCAGGTATTGCAGGGAAAGAACTATTAGAAAAATAAAATTTAAACAAAACACAGCTTATTCATCTCCGTATAGTCGGATGAATAAGCTGTTTACAACATAGGGATGAGGAAGTATAGTATACGTGTTGCACTATTTATTGAAAGCGTTTTAGCTTTTTACATGAAGGGGGACTTCTTTTGAAGGATGTAAGACTGCCAACACTATTCGAAATTATTATTGTACTAGGATCATTTTTAGCACTTGTCATGTCGTTTACAGTCTTTTTAGACTTGCCGATACAGCTCGCGCTCTTCATTTCCTGGTTTATCGCAATGATTCTCGGAATCAGACTCGGTTATTCTTATAAAGATATGCAAAATGCCATCCTGAATGGAATATCAAACGGTCTTGAAGCCGTTCTGATTCTTGTTTCAGTAGGAGCACTTATTGGAACTTGGATCGCCGGGGGGATTGTACCGACTCTGATTTACTATGGTTTAGAATTTATTCACCCTAGCATCTTTTTACTTGCAACGCTAATTATTTGTTCAATTATGTCTGTAGCAACAGGAACGTCGTGGGGAACAGTCGGAACTGCCGGCATTGCCATGATCGCAATTGGAGAGGGATTAGGCCTTCCGCTTCCTCTTGTAGCGGGAGCTATTCTTTCAGGCGCTTATTTCGGGGACAAGCTGTCTCCTCTGTCTGACAGCACAGTTCTTGCTTCTTCACTATCTAAAGTGGATGTGTTAGATCACGTCAGAGCAATGCTCTTTTTATCTGTGCCAGCATATGTGATTACCGCAATTTTATTTACAATTACCGGTTTTATGTACGGCGGGAAAAATATTGATCTTGATAAAGTTGAATTCTTGAAATCATCTTTGCAAAATACGTTTGACATTCATATTTGGATGCTGATCCCGGCTGTTGTCGTGATTATCTTATTGGCGCTGAAAAAGCCGTCAATGCCGGTTATCGTAATTGGCGCATTGCTTGGCGCTGTCTGGGCTGTTGTTTTCCAAGGCATGAATCCAGCGGATGCTGTTGCAACTGCCTACAACGGATTCTCTATTAAAACAGATGTGGAATTCTTGAACGGCCTGTTAAATCGCGGAGGCATCGTCGGAATGCTCGGTTCCCTTGTCGTCATTATCTTTGGTCTCGGATTTGGAGGCCTGCTTGAAAAGCTTGGCGTCTTAAAAGTGATTGTCTCTATGTTTGAAAAGAAATTAACATCACCGGGCAACGTCACTTTATCTACGCTGATTGTAGCGTTTTTAGCGAACATCTTCGGCTGTGCGATGTATGTATCTCTTATTTTGACTCCGAAGATTATGGAAAACAGCTATGATCGATTGAATCTCGATAGAAGAGTGCTATCCCGTAACTCAGAGGTCGGAGGTACATTAACTTCAGGTATGGTGCCTTGGTCTGATAACGGTATTTACATGGCGGGAATACTAGGAGTTTCTACCTTCTCTTATTTGCCGTTTATGTGGCTGAGTTTTGTTGCAATAGGTCTTGCCATTATCTATGGTTATACAGGAAAATTTATATGGTATACGAAAAACAATACAGTTAAAGAAGAAAAACTAGGCTAATAGGGGAGGATCACTGAATGATAGCGAAACACATGATTCGGACACTGATGATTGAAACGCCTTCGGTTCCCGGAAATCTTGGAAGGGTGGCTACGGCAATCGGCCTCCTGGGCGGGGATATTGGTGAAGTGGAGACGGTAAAAGTAGGACCCAATTACACAATGCGGAATATTACCGTTCAAGTGGAGAATGAAGAACAGCTTCAGGAAGTGATCGCGGCTGTACAGGCCTTGGGAGAAGGGATCAGGCTTCACACCGTATCTGATGAGGTCCTGTCCGCACATGAAGGCGGAAAAATCCAAATGAAAAGCAAAATGCCGATCCGCTCGCTGGCAGAGCTCGGACGTGTCTATACACCAGGTGTAGCAGACGTGTGCAGGCTGATCGAAAAAGAGCCTGAAAAAGCGTCTATTTATACAACGATCAGCAATTCTGTCGCGATAGTAACGGATGGAACGGCAATCCTCGGTCTTGGGAATATTGGCTCTGTGGCAGGCATGCCTGTCATGGAAGGAAAGGCTGCTCTGTTTGATCAGTTGGCGGGTATTAGCGGCATTCCGATATTGCTTGATACGAGTGATCCTGAAGAAATCATCAAAACAGTAAAGCATATTTCTCCGGGTTTTAACGGCATCCTGCTTGAAGATATCGGCTCGCCGCATTGCTTCGAAATTGAGGACCGCCTAAAAGAAGAGCTGAACATACCTGTTATGCACGATGATCAGCACGGTACAGCTGTTGTGACGCTGGCAGCTGCCATCTCGGCATGCAGAAGCGCGGGGGTTGACCTGAAAGAAGCGAAAGTGGGGCAAATCGGCCTGGGCGCAGCAGGTGTTGCCATTTGCCGGATGTTTATGGCCTACGGCGTGAAAGCTGTATACGGAACAGACAAATCAAAGGAAGCAATGAACCGTCTCGAACAATACGGCGGACAGGCAGTTGCCAGCATTGAGGAGCTCATGGAAACATGTGATATTGTCATTGCCACAACGGGCGTTCCGGGGTTAATTAAACCAGCATTTGTACGTTCTGGTCAGGTAATTTTGGCTTTATCGAATCCGAAGCCGGAAATTGAGCCGGAGGCCGCGCTGCAGGCTGGCGCCGCATATGCAGCGGACGGACGTTCTGTTAATAATGTGCTCGGTTTCCCGGGGATTTTCAGAGGGGCGCTTAATGCGAAAAGCAAAGAGATTAATCATAATATGCTTGTCGCAGCAGCAGAGGCCATCGCAGCCTGCACAAAACAAGGCGATGTGGTCCCGCAGCCGCTTGATTCAAAAGTCCATCAAGAGGTAGCAGCTGCGGTTGAGCACGCAGCACTTACAGCAGTAAAATAAATGAAGTAAAACAGCACCTGGAATAAACAGGTGCTGTTTTTTCTCGTATCATATAATGATCTGCTATAATTGCTGTGAAAATAAATAAGGGAGTGATCAGCATGGCAAAAAGCCGGGCGAAAAAGAAGCGGGATCATCTGCTTAGAAATGGCGGGCGTGACGTCTTATTATCAAGAGGCATTACATCGTCGTTCAGCACACATGAAAGAATGACAAAAAGCAAAAAAGAAATTTTTAATAAACGGAAGCATAAGAATCCTTATGATCATACGGCAGTTGATGATAAGGATTTTTTTGTGCCCAAAAAAGCCGCCTAGCATTCTTCTCTATCGTTTCTTTTTTGAAAAAGGGCATGTTTTTCCGTTTCTTTCATACAATCTATTAAATCAAATCACTAGAGCGGGCGGGAGGAAACGGTATGCGAAAAATCTCTTATAAGGACATGTTTCTCAGACATGTCAAAGATCATCTCTCTCTTTATATATTTGTCTCAGTGCTGTTTTTCATGGGTGTCATCTTTGGCGCGATTATTGTCAACAGCATGACCATCAGTCAGAAAGAAGATTTATACTATTATTTAAGCCAATTTTTCGGACAGCTTTCGGATGGAAAACAGGCAAGTTCATCTGATATGTTTGGGCAAAGTATCTTTCATAATGCAAAGTATTTAGGGTTGATGTGGATATTGGGAATTTCCGTCATTGGGATGCCGATTATTTTTATCATGATCTTTCTGAAAGGCATCGTCGTCGGCTTTACTGTCGGGTTCCTTGTCAATCAGATGGGAGTCAGTGGTTTTTTCTTATCATTTGTCTCCGTATTGCCGCAAAATGTTCTGCTGATTCCGGCTTATCTGATTATGGGCACATGTGCGATTGCGTTTTCTTTAAAGTTAATCAGGCAGCTGTTCGTGAAACGAAGCCTTCATGACGCGCCGATCCAGTGGTTCGGGCGGTATGCCTTTGTGCTTCTGGTCATTCTGGTGTTAGCACTGATCTCATCCCTCTTTGAAGCATATTTATCTCCTGTCTTAATGGAACAGCTTACTTCGAGACTTTTTTAAAATCATTATTAAAAGAAAATCGTTTTATTTATCAGTTTATAATAATTATAGTTGGAACTCTGCGCGTATTTTGTTATAATGAGTCATGGAATGCGGCGTAGGAGGGAAAGACATGGAAAACCGTATTGATCGAATTAAGAAACAACTGCACTCATCCAGCTACAAACTTACGCCTCAGCGTGAAGCGACAGTAAGAGTGCTGCTTGAAAACGAAGAAGACCATTTAAGCGCAGAAGATGTATACCTCCTCGTAAAAGAGAAATCTCCTGAGATCGGTCTCGCAACAGTATACCGTACGCTTGAATTATTAACTGAATTAAAAGTTGTTGATAAAATTAACTTTGGAGACGGCGTATCCCGTTACGACCTTCGGAAAGAGGGCGCAGCTCACTTTCATCACCACTTGGTGTGCATGGAGTGCGGAGCCGTTGATGAAATTGAAGAAGATTTGCTTGAAGACGTGGAAGAAATCATTGAACGTGATTGGAAATTTAAGATTAAAGATCATAGATTGACGTTTCACGGCATTTGCCACCGCTGTAACGGAAAAGAAACTGAATAGACGGTGCCGAGCGCGAACCTTTTCTCATGGGGAAAGGGTTTTTTGCTGTTTCTATGTATAAAACCTTTCTGATTTGGCATATGGTTTAAATAACTGGAACCATAGGGAAAGGATCGATTAGGACATGGGAAGATTCCTAAAAACAGCTCTAGATGCATTGAAAGTTTTCATCCTGTTTACCGGTTTTACCGCTCTGTTCTATTATGCTATGATATGGGTGAATCAAGAGTATGAAAACTATCATCGGTACGATAAACCGGAAGGCTCCGCTGTAAAAGTTGTTGAAATGGATCAGGATGAAAAAGGCGGATGGTTCGACCGGTTGATCTTTTTTTACCAAAACGGGGAGTAGATCATGAGTGAAAGATCAAATAAAGGATTTCATCCACTATGTCATGGTAGAGAGAGGGCTTTCCCAAAACACGGTGGTATCCTATGAACGTGACCTGAAAAGCTATTCTCTCTATTTAACAGAAACCCTTCAAGTTACAGATTGGAATCACGTAACCCGCATACATATTATCCAATATTTAAAGCACTTGAAGGACTCGGGGAAATCCGGCAAGACATCGGCGCGGCATTTGGCATCCATTCGCTCTTTTCACCAATTTCTGCTCAGGGAAAAGGTGACAGACAAGGATCCTTCCGTTCATATCGAAACACAAAAGACCGAACGGGCGCTTCCGAAGGTGCTTGCGCTCAATGAGGTCGAGCGATTATTGGACACGCCTAAGCTGACGAGCCCTTTTGGCTACCGGGATAAAGCGATGCTGGAGCTGCTTTACGCGACAGGCATACGAGTCAGTGAGATGATTGAATTGAAAACGGCAGATGTTCATTTATCCATGGGTTTTGTCCGCTGCTTCGGAAAAGGAAGAAAAGAACGGATTGTGCCAATCGGTGAAGCCGCCGCTTCCGCCATTGAGGAATATATGACAAAAGCCAGGGGAAAACTGTTAAAGAACAATGTGTCTGACGCTCTCTTTTTAAATCATCACGGCAAACAAATCAGCCGGCAGGGATTTTGGAAAAACCTGAAGAAAATCGCGCTGGAAGCTGGGATCAAAAAAGAGCTGACCCCGCATACGCTCAGGCATTCCTTTGCGACCCACCTGCTTGAGAACGGGGCTGATCTTAGAGCGGTACAGGAAATGCTCGGCCACGCGGATATATCCACGACGCAAATTTATACGCATGTGACAAAAACAAGGCTGAAGGATGTGTACAAGCAGTTTCATCCGCGCGCCTAGCCGCAGGTGGCTGCGGCTTTTTTGTTTAGAGTGCCAGAAAATATCGAAGTTTCTCATTATTTCCGAATGCATTGTCAATGGGAATGTAAACGGTTTATACTTGAGTTGTCTGACCTCTAAGCGATACAATAGACGTATAGAAAAAAAGGAGGCTTTCAAGATGCCTGCATACAAATATAATCGTGTGTTTTTAATTGTAATGGACTCAGTCGGAATCGGTGAAGCGCCGGATGCTGCTGACTTTAATGACGAAGGCGCCAATACGCTTGGGCATATTGCCGAACATATGGATGGATTACATATGCCGAATATGGCAAAACTGGGCCTTGGTCTCATCGGAGATATCAAAGGTGTAGAAAAAACAGAACATCCGCTTGCGTATTATGGAAAAATGCAAGAAGCGTCAAACGGCAAAGATACCATGACCGGCCATTGGGAGATCATGGGCTTGTACATTGATAAACCGTTTAAAGTGTTCCCGGAAGGCTTTCCTGATGAACTGCTTCAGGAGCTGGAAAAGAGATCTGGACGCAAAATTATCGGAAACAAGCCGGCTTCCGGCACAGCGATTTTGGATGAACTTGGCCAGGAGCACATGGAAACAGGGGCTTTAATTGTATACACATCTGCTGACTCGGTTCTGCAAATTGCTGCGCACGAAGAGATTGTGCCGCTTGAAGAGCTGTACCGCATTTGTGAAACAGCCAGAGAGCTGACGCTTGATCCGAAGTATATGGTAGGCCGCATTATCGCACGCCCGTTCGTCGGAGAGCCGGGACAATTCAAACGGACACCAAACCGTCATGACTATGCGCTTAAGCCGTTTGACCGCACTGTCATGAATGAATTGAAAGACAGCGGTTTAGATGTGATTTCAATTGGGAAAATCTCTGATATTTATGACGGAGAAGGCATTACTTCTTCACGGAGAACGGTTTCCAATATGGACGGAATGGACAAGGTGATCGATACGCTGGGAGAAGACTTTACTGGTCTGAGCTTTGCGAACCTTGTTGATTTTGACGCTTTATTCGGACATCGCCGTGACCCGGAAGGCTACGGACGCGCGCTTGAAGAATTTGATGCACGTCTTCCGGAAGTGTTTGAGAAAATGAAAGAAGACGATCTGTTAATCATTACAGCCGACCACGGCAATGATCCTATCCATCATGGAACCGACCATACACGCGAATACGTGCCGATTCTTGCTTACAGCAAAAAACATAAGAAATCGCAAATGCTGCCGCTTGCAGATACATTCGCTGATATCGGCGCAACGATCGCTGATAATTTCCAAACGAATAAACCGAAATACGGAAAAAGCTTTTTATCTTTATTACAATAGGGGGACTGTTTCTTGAAAGACAGAATTGAACGCGCAGCCGCTTTTATTAAGCAAAACCTGCCGGAATCTCCGAAGATCGGCCTTATTTTAGGCTCAGGTCTTGGTATTTTGGCGGATGAAATCGAAAATCCGGTCAAACTGAAATATGAAGACATACCTGAATTCCCGGTATCTACTGTTGAGGGACATGCCGGCCAGCTTGTGCTTGGCACCCTTGAAGGAGTTTCCGTCATAGCTATGCAGGGCCGTTTTCATTTTTATGAAGGCTATTCAATGGAGAAAGTCACTTTCCCTGTACGCGTGATGAAAGCGCTCGGCGTGGAAACATTGATCGTGACAAATGCCGCTGGCGGTGTCAATACTGAATTCCGTGCGGGAGACTTAATGATTATTACTGACCATATCAACTTTATGGGAACAAACCCGCTGATCGGGCCAAATGAAGCTGATTTCGGCGCCAGATTTCCTGATATGTCTTCAGCCTATGACAAAGATCTATCCAGCCTGGCTGAAAAGATTGCGAAAGACCTTAACATTCCAGTTCAAAAAGGTGTGTATACCGCTGTGACAGGACCATCTTACGAAACACCGGCAGAAGTCCGTTTCTTAAGAACAATGGGCTCTGATGCAGTCGGCATGTCTACTGTTCCGGAAGTCATTGTGGCGAATCATGCGGGAATGCGTGTCCTTGGCATTTCCTGCATCTCCAACGCGGCAGCCGGAATTCTGGATCAGCCTTTAAGTCACGATGAAGTAATGGAAGTGACGGAAAAAGTAAAAGCAGGATTCTTGCAGCTTGTTAAAGCGGTCGTCGCTCAATACGAATAAAAATAAAAAATGAATGATAGCAAGATCAAAAGACAGCTGTGTCTGATATGACGCAGCTGTCTTTTTTATGCCTAAAAAAGATACGAAACATTTTCCATCAGTGGCGTATAAAACCATCCGGCTTGGAAAAAATAAAAAGGATTATGAAATGGAGGGCTTTTAAGATGAAACGTCTTTTATCCACTTTATTGATTGGTATAATGCTGCTTACATTTGCACCGTCTGCATTTGCAAAACAAGACGGAAAAGGCACATCGGAGCTTGCTCATGAAGCGAAGTCTGCGGTGCTGATAGAACGTGACACGGGAAAAGTGCTTTACAACAAGAACAGTAATGAGAGACTGGCGCCTGCAAGCATGACGAAAATTATGACGATGCTTTTAATTATGGAAGCTTTAGATGAAGGCAAAATCAAAATGAGTGATAAGGTCCGTACGAGCGAGCACGCTGCTTCTATGGGCGGCTCACAGATTTTCCTTGAACCCGGTGAGGAAATGACTGTCAAAGAAATGCTGAAAGGCATCGCGATCGCATCGGGAAATGACGCTTCCGTAGCGATGGCTGAATTCATTTCCGGCTCTGAAGAAGAGTTTGTTAGGAAAATGAATAAAAAAGCAAAAGAGCTGGGCTTGAAAAATACATCTTTCAAAAACCCGACCGGACTGACCGAGGAAGGACACTACAGCTCTGCTTATGACATGGCAATCATGGCTAAGGAATTATTGAAATACGAATCAATAACGAAGTTTACCGGCACGTATGAAGACTATCTGCGCGAAAATACAGATAAAAAGTTTTGGCTTGTGAATACGAATCGGCTGATCAAGTTTTATCCTGGCGTAGACGGCGTAAAAACAGGCTATACAGGTGAAGCAAAATATTGTCTGACTGCTTCGGCTAAAAAAGGAAACATGCGGGCCATTGCGGTTGTGTTCGGAGCGAGCACACCTAAAGATAGAAACGCGCAAGTGACAAAGATGCTTGATTTCGCTTTTAGTCAATATGAAACGCATCCTTTATATAAACGAAATGAAATAGTAGCAAAAGTAAAGGTCAAAAAAGGCAAACAAAAATTTATCGAACTCACAACTTCTGAGCCGATTTCAATATTGACGAAAAAAGGCGAGGATATGAAAAATGTGAAAAAAGAAATCAAATTGAATGACAATGTGAGTGCTCCTGTTCAAAAAGGCCAAGAGCTTGGGACACTCGTTCTGAAAAAGGATGGAGAAGTACTCGCTGAAAGTCCTGTTGCTGCTAAAGAAGATATGAAGAAAGCCGGGTTCATAACATTCTTGAAGCGGACGATGGGAGACTGGACAAAATTTAAGTAATTATGCCGAATGACCACTAGTTTTGTCACGGTGAAGGAATTCATTCCGTCGAAATCGAAACACTCATTATCCGATCATATCAAGGAGGAATGAGCATGAGCCTTGGAATTGACATGCATGTCAAAGAATCTGTGCTTTGTATTCGATTAACAGGCGAACTCGATCACCATACGGCTGAAACCCTGAAACAAAAAGTGACTCAATCTTTGGAGAAGGATGATATTCGCCATATCGTGCTGAACCTGGAGGACCTTTCCTTTATGGACAGCTCGGGGCTTGGCGTCATTTTAGGAAGATACAAGCAAATTAAGCAAATTGGCGGGGAAATGGTCGTTTGCGCTATCTCTCCTGCGGTGAAGCGGCTGTTTGATATGTCGGGTCTGTTTAAAATTATCCGATTTGAACAATCTGAGCAGCAGGCGCTGCTGACGCTGGGGGTGGCATCATGAAAAATGAAATGCATATTGAATTTTCTGCCCTCAGCCAGAATGAATCGTTCGCCCGTGTCACAGTTGCTTCGTTTATTGCCCAGCTTGACCCGACAATGGACGAACTGACCGAAATCAAAACAGTCGTGTCAGAGGCTGTAACGAATGCTATTATCCATGGGTATGAAGAGAACTGTGACGGAAAAGTTTACATTTCAGTGACGCTGGAAGATCATGTCGTATATATGACCATTCGTGATGAAGGCAGGGGCATTACAGATCTTGAAGAAGCCCGCCAGCCTTTATTCACGACTAAGCCTGAGCTTGAGCGCTCCGGAATGGGCTTTACCATTATGGAAAATTTCATGGATGATGTCAGTATCGATTCATCACCTGAGATGGGCACAACGATTCGCTTAACAAAGCACTTATCAAAAAGCAAAGCGCTTTGTAATTAAGGAGATTTGTTATGGATGTGGAGGTTAAGAAAAACGGCAAAAACGCTCAGCTGAAGGATCATGAAGTAAAGGAATTAATCAAACAAAGCCAAAATGGCGACCAGCAGGCAAGAGACCTCCTCATAGAAAAAAACATGCGTCTTGTTTGGTCTGTCGTACAGCGGTTTTTAAACAGAGGTTACGAGCCTGACGATCTCTTCCAGATCGGCTGCATCGGGCTGTTAAAATCTGTTGACAAATTTGATTTAACCTATGATGTGCGTTTTTCAACGTATGCAGTGCCAATGATTATCGGTGAAATCCAGCGTTTTATCCGTGATGACGGAACCGTAAAGGTGTCAAGGTCATTAAAAGAGCTCGGAAACAAAATCCGGCGCGCGAAGGATGAGCTTTCAAAAACACTGGGCAGAGTGCCGACGGTGCAGGAGATCGCCGACCATTTGGAAATTGAAGCAGAAGATGTCGTACTTGCTCAAGAGGCGGTAAGGGCTCCGTCTTCGATTCACGAAACCGTTTATGAGAATGACGGAGATCCGATTACTCTGCTTGATCAAATCGCTGACAACTCAGAAGAAAAATGGTTTGACAAGATTGCGCTGAAAGAAGCGATCAGCGATTTGGAGGAAAGGGAAAAACTAATCGTCTATCTCAGATATTATAAAGACCAGACACAGTCCGAAGTGGCTGAGCGGCTTGGGATCTCTCAAGTTCAAGTTTCAAGGCTTGAAAAGAAAATATTAAAACAGATCAAGGTTCAAATGGATCATACGGATAGCTAGTCTGCGATGCAGGCTAGCTTTTTTGTGTGCAAAAGCGTGGTAATTTATGGTCTTTTCGAGCGGATGAATGAGAACAAAATCGAACCACATACTACATATATAACCACCGAAAGATGGTGATCAATGATGGAACGACGTATATTTATCCGACTTCGCCACAGGGTGCTGGCCCATCCGGGAGATATTATCACGGTTGGAGATGCCGCGCAAATTGAAGGACAGCTTCAGCTAAAAAAGAAACTGTCGGCTATGCCGCTTTATCAGGTGAGCGAAAAAGATAAAAATATCGTAATCCTGGATATCATACAAGTCCTCAGAGCCATTCATTTACAAGATCCGACTCTTGATGTTCAAACGGTAGGCGGAGCAGAAACCATTGTTGAAATTCAGTATCGGAAACGGCAATTATCAACGGTTCTGTTTATCGGTGTCTGGCTGCTTCTGTTTATCGGATCGTGTCTAGCCATTATGAACTTTCATGAGGATGTAAGCATGAGAGATGTTCATATTGCACTATATGAAATCATAACCGGAGAGAGGAATGACTATCCATATTTGCTTCAAATCCCATACAGCATCGGTTTGGGACTGGGGATGATCGTGTTTTTTAACCACATATTTAAAAAGCGCCTTAATGAAGAGCCCAGCCCGCTGGAGGTTGAGATGTTTAACTATCAGCTTGATCTCGATCAATATGTGGCCATGCATGAGAATCAAGAAACAATAAAGGACCTGCATGATCGTTAGTGTATTGTTCATTATTTTTGTCGGGCTCGGCGGAGGCATCACGGTGGGGGCTGGCTTCGTTGCTTTTTTAACCGTAATGGGAATCATTCCGCGGCTGATGCAGCTCACCAAAACAATGAGATTTGTTCAGGCTTATGAAGCGGCTGTGATTCTTGGCGCTGTTTGCGGGGGATGGGAGACGCTTCATATGAACCATCTTTTTTTAACAAAATGGATTGCCGTGCCGGTCGGGCTGCTGGCAGGTTTGTTTGTCGGGATGCTTGCAGCTGCCCTTACAGAGGTTTTAAATGTATTGCCGATTTTAGCAAAGCGAATCGGGCTCAGAAGTAAAATCATTATTCTGTTAATGGCCATCGTGATTGGGAAAATCGCGGGATCTTTATTTCACTGGCTGTATTTTATTGATCATTCATAAGGAGGTTTCAAGATGACAAACATAAAAGAAAACTACAAATCAAAAGTGAAAACATATCAGCCTAAGCCGCCTTACGTCTGGAACTGTGTAAAAGCCTTTCTGGTAGGCGGTCTGATCTGTGCGATCGGGCAAGGTCTGCAGAATTTTTATATCCATTTTTTTGATTTTAATGAAAAAACAGCAGGGAATCCAACGGCAGCAACACTGATATTGATTTCAGCCCTGTTGACCGGGTTCGGCATCTATGACAGAATCGGACAGTTTGCAGGCGCCGGTTCAGCTGTGCCGGTCACAGGTTTTGCCAACAGTATGGCAAGCGCGGCTCTTGAATATAAAAGCGAAGGGTTTGTTCTTGGAGTAGCGACAAATATGTTTAAACTGGCGGGAAATGTCATTGTTTTTGGAGTTGTGGCTGCTTACATCGTTGGAATGATTCGGTTTGCTTTTGAGAAACTGATGTCATAGGAGGAGAAGAAAATGAAATTAACAGGAAAGCAAACCTGGGTATTTGAACATCCCTTATTTGTCAACTCGGCGGGAACGGCAGCCGGACCAAAGGAAAAAGACGGGCCGCTCGGCTCTTTATATGATAAAACCTATGACGAGATGCACTGTAATCAAAAAAGCTGGGAAATGGCTGAACGCCAGTTGATGGAAGATGCTATTACTTCAGCGCTTCAAAAAAATAATCTGACAAAAGATGATATTGATCTATTGCTGGCAGGCGACTTGCTGAATCAAAACGTGACGGCCAACTATGTAGCAAGACACTTGAACATTCCGTTTCTATGTATGTTTGGCGCCTGTTCAACATCAATGGAAACAGTGGCTGTCGCATCTGCCTTAGTTGACGGCGGGTTTGCCAAGAGGGCGATTGCTGCCACCAGCAGTCATAATGCTACAGCGGAAAGACAGTTTCGTTATCCGACGGAATACGGAGGCCAAAAACCGGACACTGCCACCTCTACTGTCACAGGAAGCGGAGCAGTTGTGATCAGTCAGACACCGGGTGATATCCAAATCACAAGCGCGACTGTCGGGAAGGTTTCTGACTTAGGAATTACAGATCCGTTTGATATGGGATCGGCTATGGCTCCGGCTGCAGCTGATACGATTAAGCAGCATTTTAAAGATCTCAACAGAACGGCGGATGATTATGATCTCATTCTGACAGGTGACCTGTCCGGCGTCGGATCTCCCATCGTAAAAGACATCTTAAAAGAAGATGGCTATCCGGTCGGCACAAAGCATGATGATTGCGGGCTTCTGATTTACACTCCGGATCAGCAGGTCTTTGCCGGAGGGAGCGGCTGCGCTTGTTCAGCGGTTGTCACCTACTCTCACATTTTTAAGCAGCTGAGAGAAGGAAAATTAAACCGTGTATTTGTCGTGGCGACCGGGGCGCTGTTAAGCCCGACGATGATTCAGCAAAAAGAAACCATACCGACCATCGCCCACGGGGTTGTATTTGAGCGTGCAGGAGGTGCATCTTAACATGGACTACCTTTTGGCTTTTGTATGCGGCGGGGCCATTTGTATTGTCGGCCAGCTGCTCTTGGATATTTTTAAATTGACGCCAGCCCACGTCATGACATCATTTGTTGTGACCGGCGCGATCTTAGATGGTTTCGGCATTTACGATAAATTTATTGAATTTGCCGGAGGAGGCGCCACCGTTCCGATCGTAAGCTTCGGCCACAGTCTTCTGCACGGTGCCATGCACCAAGCGCATATACACGGATTTATCGGTATCGGCATGGGGATTTTTGAGCTGACCTCTGCCGGTATCTCAGCCGCCATTCTCTTCGCCTTTCTTGTAGCTGTTATTTTCAAACCGAAAGGATAATGCTGACATGACGACAAAACGCAAGGTCATACTGGTAACAGACGGAGATGTGTACGCCGCTAAAACAATTGAATACGCCGCAAGCCAAGTGGGAGGGCGATGTATTTCACAATCAAAAGGCAACCCTTCCATCCGCAGCGGCGCAGAGCTTGTCAAGCTGATCACCTCTGCACCATATGATCCTGTTTTTGTTATGTTTGACGACTCCGGCCTCCAAGGAGAAGGTCCGGGAGAATCCGCTCTGACCTATGTTGCCACACATCCCTCTATTGAAGTGCTTGGAGTGATTGCGGTCGCGTCAAAAACCCATCAGGCTGAATGGACCAGAGTTGATGTAAGCATTGACCGCAATGGAGAAATAACAGAATACGGCGTGGATAAAGTCGGAGAAAGGGAATTTGATGAGCACAGAATGAGCGGAGATACAGTCTATTGCCTTGATAAACTTGATCTCCCGCTTATTGTCGGTATCGGGGATATCGGCAAAATGGGCAGAAAAGACGATATCTCAAAAGGGTCGCCAATCACCATGAAAGCGGTCGAGTTTATTTTAGAAAGGAGCGGGTATCATGCCGGATCACAAGGAAGAGAAAATCCGGGTTTATCGAGATCCAGCCAAAAATGAAGCGTATTTTAAAAATCGGGTCGGAATGGGAACTAGCTATGATGTAGGGGTTCGCAAGCTTAATATTTTAGACAAGGAAATACAGCTTTACTATCTGAATGGATTATCTGACACCGCTTTTATCATTCATTTAATGAGAGAACTTGTTTTCATTAACAATCGGGATGAGGATCCAGATAATCTAATTGATATTGTCGAAAACAGGCTTCTTAATGCCCAGGTTGAAAAAGTAAAAACACTCGATGAAGCAACTGACCAAGTGCTGTCCGGTTTAGTTGCAGTCATTGTTGAAGACGCAGGCTTCGCATTTATTATTGATGTCAGAAGCTATCCGGGCAGAAATCCGGAAGAGCCTGATACAGAAAAGGTGGTCAGGGGAGCCAGAGACGGATTTGTTGAGAACATCGTCGTCAATACGGCGCTTCTCAGACGGCGGATCAGAGACGAACGGCTTCGCATCAAGATGACAAAGGTTGGCGAGCGATCAAAAACGGACCTGAGCATTTGTTATATAGAAGATATTGCAGATCCGGATCTGGTTGACATCGTGGAAAAAGAAATTGCTGCCATTGATGTCGATGGATTAACAATGGCTGATAAAACCGTAGAGGAATTCATCATTAAACAAAGCTACAACCCGTATCCGCTCGTCCGCTATACAGAAAGGCCGGATGTGGCGGCCAATCATGTGCTTGAAGGTCATGTCATCATTATGGTTGATACATCGCCAAGTGTGATTATCACCCCGACGACTTTGTTCCATCATGTCCAGCATGCTGAAGAATACAGGCAGGCGCCTGCAGTCGGTACTTTTTTAAGATGGGTAAGATTTTTCGGTATCATTGCTTCCACTATATTTCTCCCGATCTGGTTTCTATTTGTGCTGCAGCCGGACCTGCTGCCCGAGAATATGAAATTTATCGGTTTAAATAAAGATACGCATATCCCGATCATCCTGCAGATATTCTTAGCTGACTTAGGAATCGAGTTTCTCAGAATGGCTGCCATTCATACCCCGACCGCTTTATCGACAGCAATGGGATTAATTGCCGCTGTGCTGATCGGACAGATTGCCATTGATGTCGGCCTGTTTTCACCAGAGGTGATTCTATACGTCTCACTTGCAGCGATTGGAACCTTTACGACGCCTAGTTATGAATTAAGTTTGGCAAATAAAATGAGCCGACTTGCCCTCATGATACTCGTTGCCTTATTTCATGTAAAAGGGCTTGTTATCGGATTCACAGTGCTAATTATTGCCATGGCCAGCATCAAATCCCTCCAAACACCGTACTTATGGCCGCTGATGCCTTTTAACGGCAAGGCGCTGTGGCAGGTACTGGTTCGGACAGCGAAACCTGGTGCAAAAGTAAGACCAAGTATCGTTCACCCAAGAAATCGCTTAAGACAACCTACCAATTCATAATCGCATTGAAACTGACTGAAGAGTATGATAATGTATGTCTTAATTATGAAGAGACAGTTCATAAAACTGTCCTTTTCACCCATAAGCGGAGAAAGAGGGAATGACATTGTTCTTACATGGCACGAGCAGACAAAATCAACATGGGCATTTAGAAATCGGAGGTGTGGACGCTCTCTATTTAGCGGAAAAATACGGCACACCTCTTTACGTATATGATGTGGCTTTAATACGTGAGCGTGCTAAAAGCTTTAAGCAGGCATTTATTACTGCAGGGCTGAAAGCACAGGTGGCATATGCGAGCAAAGCGTTCTCATCAGTCGCAATGATTCAGCTCGCTGAGGAAGAGGGACTATCTTTAGATGTCGTGTCCGGTGGAGAGCTTTATACAGCTGTTGCGGCGGGCTTCCCGGCAGAACGCATTCACTTTCATGGAAATAACAAGAGCAGGGAAGAACTGCGGATGGCACTTGAGCATCGCATTGGCTGCATTGTGGTGGATAATTTCTATGAAATCTCGCTTCTGGAAGACTTGTGCCAAGAAACGGGACACTCCATCGATGTTCTTCTTCGAATCACGCCCGGAGTAGAAGCGCATACGCATGACTACATTACAACTGGTCAGGAGGATTCAAAGTTTGGTTTCGATCTTCATAACGGACAAACTGAACGGGCGATTGAGCAAGTATTGCAATCAGAACACATTCAGCTGCTGGGTGTTCATTGCCATATTGGCTCGCAAATTTTTGATACGGCCGGTTTTGTGTTAGCAACGGAAAAAATCTTCAAAAAACTGGACGAGTGGAGAGAATCATATTCGTTTGTATCCAAGGTGTTGAATCTTGGAGGGGGTTTCGGCATCCGTTATACGGAAGACGATGAACCGCTTCACGCTACTGAATACGTGGAAAAAATTATCGAAGCTGTGAAAGAAAATGCTGCCCGTTACGGTTTTAACATTCCTGAAATTTGGATCGAACCGGGCCGTTCTCTCGTTGGAGACGCGGGCACAACCCTTTATACGGTTGGCTCTCAAAAAGAAGTGCCGGGTGTCCGCCAGTATGTGGCTGTAGATGGAGGTATGAACGACAATATTCGTCCTGCACTCTACCAGGCTAAATATGAAGCAGCGACAGCCAACCGTATCAATGAAGCGCATGACAAAACGGTGTCGATTGCCGGAAAGTGCTGTGAAAGCGGTGATATGCTGATTTGGGATATTGACCTGCCTGATGTAAAAGAAGGCGATCTTCTTGCCGTTTTTTGTACGGGCGCTTACGGATACAGCATGGCCAACAATTACAATCGAATCCCGAGGCCTGCCGTTGTATTTGTAGAAAACGGGGAGGATCACTTAGTCGTGAAGCGAGAAACATACGAGGACATTGTGAAACTTGACCTTCCCTATAAAACGAGTGTAAAGCAATAAAAAAAGCGCCGATTTTTCGGCGCTTTTTCTTATTTGAATATAGAAACAATCGCATTCCAGATAGATACGAAGAAATCAATCACTTTCTGAATGAAGTTTTTGCCCTCATCTGATTCTATGAATTTCGTAATCTTATCTTTCGCTTTATCAAGCTGGTCACCGACCTGTCCCCAGTCGATGTCAACGTTTTTCATTTTATTGAAGAGGGAGACAAGCTGATCTTTTTGGCTGTCTGTAAGTGTGACATTTAAATCAGAAGCTGCATCATCCACTTGTTTTTCAATGTCAGCTTTATTGTCAGGCACACCGTTTTTAGCAAACTCTTCTTTGATTTTTGCAATTAGCGCAGCCGCATTTTCGTTACCGATTTTGTCTCCAAGCTCTGATGTCGTAACAAGTTCTTGGTTGGCTACTTGCTTCACATCCTCCGAGATCGCTTCATCAGAAGAAACTTCATACGCCTTAATCAATCCAGTTAAAGCCGCAGTCCCGGATACTTCAAACGGTGCTGTAACATACACCTTGGCATCTTTTACACCGGCTGTCATCAGGGCATTCAGGTACATTTCATCTGTAATGCCGCTGATATTATGTGTCTCAACATTCAGGCCAGAGCCTTTTTTGGCAATGGTGATCGACGATGATGAAATCGCTCTTGACCCAATTTGAGCATTCGATATATATTTACCTAAATATTCATGTTCTTCCTTATTGGTCACAGTTACCGTTGTGGCATTATCAGGGACATTCATTTCATCAAGCACTTTTTGTTTATCAGATTCTGACAAATCAGCACCCAGTGTTACAATGACATCTCCAACTGCGGCATCCGCGAGACTGACTTTCGGAACCGTCAGCAGCAAAACGGCCGCTGCCAGCATTCCAATCCATATTTTTTTCAAAGCAGTTTGACCTCCTTCAATTTCACAAGCAGCTGGATAGAGCTGCTTTGCGAGGACCTGAATCATGATGAAAATACAGTTCCGTTAGGTTAGACGGAGATAAAGACATCTAGGTTTCATTTTTATTTTTTAGTAAAGCCGGGAGATTCGTTTTCCCCCGAAAGGTGTGGTATAATAGCCGCGACAAGGAGAGACAGGCTATAACCTATCATACATAATCTCCTTTGAAAATTAAAATAAAGAAAGTAGGCATACAATTGAAAACAGGTTATTTTTTATTAGAAGACGGTAACAAAATTGAATTTGAACTTTACCCTGAAGCTGCACCGGGCACTGTCGCAAACTTTGAAAAGCTTGCGAACGAAGGCTTTTATGACGGGCTTACATTCCACCGAGTGATTCCAGGTTTCGTCAGCCAAGGCGGATGCCCGCACGGAACTGGCACAGGCGGTCCGGGATACACAATCAAATGTGAAACAGAAGGAAACCCGCATACACATGAAGCGGGCGCACTTTCTATGGCACACGCTGGAAAAGACACTGGCGGCAGCCAATTTTTCATCGTTCATGAGCCGCAGCCTCATTTGAACGGTGTTCACACTGTATTCGGAAAAGTAACAAGCGGACTAGAATTCGCGAAAAACATGTCTAACGGCGACGTCATGAAAGAAGTTCGTGTAGAAGGATAACAGACAGACGAAAAGCTTCCTCGTATCGGGGAAGCTTTTTTATTTGCGAAAAATATACCAATAAAAAAACGCCCGAGTGCTGGAGGCGGAAACAAACAGGTATTTATTAGGTTGAAGTGAAGACAATGCGGCGAGTGTTTCCTTGACTTTTCAATTGATGAAGAAATGAGATTAAAATGTTTTGGTCACGTTCTGATCAGTAAATTGATGGTTAATCATTTTAGCCTGGCTTATAAAGTTGTTTTCTATGACAATTCCCGTATTCAAGCCGCCCGAACCGAAAACAGATTTAGACACAGTTAATGGACTGATCATAAAAACGCCGCCTACGTTCACTACGCTGTTCCCGGAAATGTTGTTTATATTGATAGGATAATCAATCACACTATCGAGTCTCCTTTCATAGTATTCTATTTTTTATATGTATTAGTGCTAGAACTCATAAGCGTAAACTTATTGGTAAAAACATTTATCTTTTATATGATGCCGTGCAAAGGTGATCGATTCTTCAATTGTAAAATTAAGAAAACTTTAAAGTTACATGGTTCATCGAAAATGGGTTTTTGTAGTAAAATGAATCAAAACAAACGAGATGTTTTGAAAAGGAGTTTGGCATTATGAACAACAAAGGCTGTATAAAATGCGGAAGTACTGAAGCGGGACAAAAAGAAATAGCCACAACCGGCACGGGATTATCGAAGTTGTTTGACGTGCAGCACAACCGTTTTCTTGTGGTGTACTGTAAGAATTGCGGATATTCAGAGTTTTATAATAAAGAATCTTCTACCGCCGGCAATATATTGGATTTGTTTTTTGGAGGCTGATCCATGTTTTCGAGCTTCAATGGGTTTAAACATGTCATGAAAGCAAAACGGGATGCCGGTTATGTCACCTGTGATATAGGCTGCCGCAAACATTCCAGTAACCTTCGCGACGTAAATCAGTTTGTCAAGCAATATGGGTATCATGGACTGGGCGATCAATGGAATGCATAGATGAACAGAGTGCCCGTAATCTCATGACTTATATATGATCTAAAGATTTAGCATACGAGCACTCTCTTTCTTCCGAGCACATTGCTTCTGAATGATGCGATTATTTCTTTCGTTATTTTTCGGATGTCCCTGTGTACGATACGAATGCTGATGTTGATGTTCAGTCCGGCAATGTTGAACTAAGCAGATGGAGTCCAATTTCCCAAGCGATATTTGATGCAGGACAGGTTGTAATCGACAAGAAAAAGATAGGCATGATTTGGGTAGAAGATGAAGATTAACAGATTGTAAAATCACTTCAATGGTCCTGATAGGATTTCTTTTCGTTTCGTGATAACATAAATTGAAGATCGTTGTTTATTGGAGGAAATCAGTTGAAATCAGAAAATGTGTCCAAGAAAAATACAATGTTAGAATGGGCAAAAGCAATTGTGATTGCTGTCGTTCTCGCTTTGCTTATCCGCAATTTTATTTTTGCGCCATATGTCGTTGATGGTGACTCTATGTATCCTACACTTCATGACAGGGAAAGGGTTTTTGTCAATATGACAGTCAAATACATCGGTGAGTTTGATAGAGGAGACATCGTCGTATTAAACGGGGATGATGTTCACTATGTCAAACGGATTATCGGCCTGCCTGGGGATACGGTTGAAATGAAGAACGACCAGCTCTATATCAACGGGAAAAAGGTGGCCGAGCCTTTTTTGGCAGCCAATAAAAAGAGAGCGAAGCAGGACGGTTATGACCATTTGACCGATGATTTCGGTCCGGTGAAAGTGCCTGATGACAAGTATTTTGTGATGGGTGACAACCGGCGGAACTCTATGGACAGCCGAAACGGGCTTGGCCTCTTCACGAAAAAACAAATTGCGGGCAAGTCTAAGTTTGTTTTCTTCCCGTTTAACGAAATGCGTAAAACAAATTAGGATTAAGCAGCTTCCTGAACAGGAGGCTGTTTTTTATTTCTTTTTTTCGTTCATCCCCCAAAACCAGAACATAAATTCGTATAACTATAGAAAAGAATTTTTTGCAGAAATGTGAAACATATTCCCGTTATGCATCGTTATATTAATAATTTACGAGACTTTACGGTTTTTTATTCATGAAAAAAAGGAATAACTCATATGAATGAATAGATTCATATTGGCTGGAGGTTTAAAAATGGGAAGAATAAAAACCAAGATTACCATTCTGTTAGTGCTTTTGCTTTTACTTGCAGGCGGTTATATGTACATAAATGATCTTGAGCTGAAGGATGTTCCGACAGCGATTGGACAAACTTTGTCCTCGGAAGAAGAGGAATACACCATCCAGGAATATAAAGTAACGGAAATTGACGGCTCAGAGTATCATGGAGAAGCAGAAAACGGCACCAAAATCATTTTCAACGGTAAAAAATTAAATCAGGATTTGTCTGATATAAAAGAAGGCGACAAGATTAAGGCATACTTCAGCAAATCAAAGCGGATCGATGGACTAATCAAGGTTGCCAAAGTGAATGATTAATAAAACATCACCTTTCGGATCGAAGGGTGATGTTTTGTTTTTCTCAAATTGTAAGTTTATTTCATTGCGTACTTTAAGAAGGATCGCTATAATAGCCAATAAGGACAAATGAATAAAGATTGTATCCTTCGGGGCAGGGTGGAAATCCCGACCGGCGGTAGTAAAGCGAATTCGCTTTAGAGCCCGTGACCCGTGTGCATAAGCGCGCGGTGGATTCAGTTTAAGCTGAAGCCGACAGTGAAAGTCTGGATGGGAGAAGGATGATGAGCCGCTATGCAATTGGTTCAAAAATGCATAGTGTTATTTCCTATTGCGTAAAATACCTAAAGCCCCGGATTTTTTATAAATTCGGGGCTTTTTCGACGGTAAATAACAAAAGAGGGGAGGGAAACAAATGGAAGAGTATTATATGAAGCTGGCATTAGATCTTGCGAAGCAGGGCGAAGGACAGACTGAATCTAATCCGCTCGTCGGCGCTGTTGTGGTAAAGGACGGACAAATTGTCGGAATGGGCGCCCATTTAAAATATGGTGAAGCTCATGCAGAAGTTCATGCCATCCATATGGCCGGATCCCATGTAAAGGGTGCGGATATTTACGTTACACTCGAACCGTGCAGCCATTACGGAAAAACACCGCCATGTGCAGAACTGATCATCAACTCTGGCATCAAAAGAGTGTTCGTGGCAATGAGAGATCCTAACCCGCTTGTGGCCGGAAGAGGGGTCAGCATGATTGAAAAAGCCGGTATTGAAGTTAAGGAAGGCATCCTGGCTGACCAGGCGGAGAAGCTGAATGAAAAATTTCTGCACTTCATGAGGACAGGCCTCCCTTACGTCACACTAAAAGCTGCTGCAAGCCTTGACGGAAAGACAGCTACCAGTACGGGCGACAGCAAATGGATCACGTCAGAGGCTGCAAGACAGGATGCTCAGCAATACAGGAAAACACACCAAAGCATTTTAGTCGGAGTTGGCACGGTGAAAGCCGACGATCCAAGCTTAACCTGCAGGCTGCCCGATGTGGCAAAACAGCCGGTTCGGGTGATACTTGATACTGAACTCTCGATTCCTGAGGACGCCCAAGTGATTTGCGATCAGGCAGCGCCGACATGGATTTTTACAACAGCGCACGCAGACGAGGAAAAGAAAAAACGGCTTTCAGCTTTCGGTGTGAACATATTTACGCTTGAAACCGAGCGCATTCAAGTTCCCGATGTTTTGAAAATCCTTGCGGAAGAAGGCATCATGTCGGTGTACGTGGAAGGCGGTTCAGCTGTTCACGGAAGCTTTGTCAAAGAAGGCTGTTTTCAAGAAATCATCTTCTATTTTGCCCCTAAACTAATCGGAGGAACGCATGCTCCCAGCTTAATCTCCGGTGAAGGTTTTCAATCAATGAAAGATGTCCCCTTATTACAATTCACTGATATAACCCAAATTGGCCGTGATATTAAACTGACGGCAAAACCGATAAACGAGTAGGATGGTGACCATGTTTACAGGAATTATTGAAGAAACAGGCACAATCGAATCCATGAAAAAAGCAGGGCATTCAATGGCCTTAACAATCAAATGCTCAAAAATTCTAGAGGATGTTCATCTGGGCGATAGCATTGCAGTGAACGGCATTTGTCTGACTGTCACTGATTTTACAAAAAATCAATTCACAGTGGATGTTATGCCTGAAACAGTCAAAGCTACGTCATTAAATGATTTATCAAAAGGAAGCAAAGTAAACCTTGAAAGAGCGATGGCGGCAAACGGCCGTTTCGGAGGCCATTTCGTTTCTGGCCATGTCGACGGAACTGCTGAAATTACACGAATTGAAGAGAAAAGCAACGCTGTTTACTATGATTTAAAGATGGACCCTTCTTTAACAAAAACACTGGTCTTAAAGGGATCAATTACCGTGGACGGCGTGAGCTTAACCATATTTGGCCTGACAGAAGACACAGTGACAATTTCTTTAATACCGCATACGATCAGCGAAACAATTTTTTCAGAAAAAACGATCGGCTCTAAAGTGAATATCGAATGCGATATGATCGGAAAATATATGTATCGATTTTTGCATAAAGCCAATGAAAATAAGACCCAACAAACCATTACAAAAGCCTTCTTAAGCGAAAACGGCTTTTAGAGAGGAAGATTTGCATGTTTCATCCGATAGAAGAAGCACTAGACGCTTTAAAAAAAGGCGAAGTCATCATAGTTGTAGATGATGAAGACAGAGAAAATGAAGGAGACTTTGTGGCTCTTGCCGAGCATACAACTCCAGAAGTCATTAACTTTATGGCGACACACGGAAGAGGGCTGATTTGTACGCCGCTTAGTGAGGAAATCGCAGACAAGCTTGATCTTCACCCTATGGTTGAGCATAATACAGATTCTCACCATACTGCATTTACGGTAAGCATTGACCACCGTAATACGAAAACGGGTATCAGCGCTCAAGAAAGATCTTTTACCGTTCAAGCATTGCTGGACAGCGAATCCGTGCCGTCTGATTTTCAGCGTCCGGGGCACATTTTTCCGCTGATTGCGAAAAAAGGAGGTGTCCTGAAAAGAGCGGGCCATACAGAAGCTGCTGTTGACCTTGCCGAAGCCTGCGGATCTCAAGGAGCTGGCGTCATTTGTGAAATTATGAATGAAGACGGAACAATGGCAAGAGTGCCTGAGCTTATTGAAATTGCGAAAAAGCATCAATTAAAAATGATCACCATTAAAGATTTGATTCAATACCGTTACAATCTAACAACACTTGTCGAGCGTGAAGTCGACATTACGCTGCCTACTGATTTTGGCACATTTAAGGTTTACGGTTACACAAATGAGGTAGACGGAAAAGAGCATGTCGCATTTGTGATGGGAGATGTGCCCTTCGGTGAAGAACCGGTATTGGTCCGGGTGCATTCAGAATGTCTCACAGGTGACGTGTTTGGATCTCATCGCTGTGACTGCGGCCCGCAGCTGCACGCCGCGCTGACGCAAATTGCTGCAGAAGGCCGGGGAGTGCTCTTGTATTTGCGCCAAGAAGGCCGGGGCATCGGTTTAATCAATAAATTAAAAGCTTATAAGCTTCAGGAACAAGGCTATGACACCGTAGAAGCCAACGAGGCGCTTGGATTCTTGCCTGACCTTCGCAACTATGGCATCGGTGCACAAATGTTACGCGATCTCGGTGTGCGGAATATGAAGCTTTTGACGAATAATCCACGAAAAATCGCAGGCCTTGAAGGCTATGGACTCAGTATTTCAGAAAGAGTGCCGCTTCAAATGGAGGCGAAAGAGCACAATAAAAAATATTTGCAAACCAAAATGAACAAGCTGGGTCATTTACTTCATTTCTAATCACAAATATCACAAAAAAAGGATGGGAATCATATGAATATCATACAAGGAAATTTAGTTGGTACAGGTCTTAAAATCGGAATCGTAGTAGGAAGATTTAATGATTTTATTACAAGCAAGCTATTGAGCGGTGCAGAAGATGCGTTGCTCAGACACGGTGTAGACACAAACGATATCGATGTGGCTTGGGTTCCAGGCGCATTTGAAATTCCGTTTGCCGCGAAAAAAATGGCGGAAACAAAAAAATATGACGCCGTCATCACATTGGGCACTGTAATCAGAGGCGCGACAACACATTACGATTATGTCTGCAATGAAGCTGCCAAAGGCATCGCGCAAGCAGCAAACACTACTGGTGTGCCTGTCATCTTTGGAATTGTGACAACTGAAAACATCGAACAGGCAATTGAGCGTGCCGGCACAAAAGCCGGTAACAAAGGTGTAGATTGTGCCGTTTCTGCCATAGAAATGGCAAATTTAAACCGTTCATTTGAATAATTTGCTGAAAACAGTTTAAAAATATGGCGAAAATGATATAATGTGAGAAAACGGATCACCTATTCGTATCCGTTAATAGCAGACTGGACATTTTGGATATAGAGGGGTTTTTATGTTAATTCGTTATAAAAAATCGTTTGAAAAGATTGCGATGGGACTTCTTTCGTTCATGCCGAATGAAAAAGACCTTAAGCAGCTTCAGCAGACAATTAAGGACTACGAAACGGATACAGACCGCCAGCTCTTTCTTTGGAAAGAGGACGAGGATATCGTCGGAGCAATCGGAGTCGAAAAAAAGGATTCTGAGGTTGAAATCCGGCATATCAGTGTGAATCCTTCTCATCGCCATCAAGGAATCGGAAAACAGATGATGGATGCCTTAAAGCATTTATTCAAAACGCAGGTACTGGTTCCGAATGAATTAACGCAGAGCTTTTTCGAACGTTGTCAAGGTCAGCAGGATCAAGACATTTCATACAATAATTAAACAGAGGCTGTTATAGCCTCTGTTTCAGATTGGTGGCAAAATCCTAAAACAGTTTTCGTTTTAGGATTTTGCCATCCTTTTCTATCGTAATTGAAGCCCTTGAAGTCTAGGAAAGCTGAGCATTAGAGCGGAGCGAATGTTTTAATTCGTGAGCGCCAACGCACAGGCTTGACAACGAATGCGAGGGTTTGTCGACACGCTGAGCAGAGGCTGAAATCAGCCTCTGCTTTTTTTTCTGCGTTCTATTTCTTTTTCACGTTCAAGGATGACGTCAGTCCGATCCCGCAAACGGTGCTTGTCGATAAGAAATGAATCGGTGAGTGTGCTGGGCTGCCCCCATGTGTAGCCTTTTTTCTTGCATTCGATGCGGCATGCTTCCTCCAGCTTCTCATCTTTGATGGGCAGCATAATGCTTTGATAGGAAGAGCCTGTTTCGATTTGTTCGTAAACCGATTGCATAAGCTGGAGTAAACGGATATGATCAAGTCCCAAGTCTTCGACCGCTTGTCTTTCTGCTTGAAGAATCCTTATGCTGTTCGTCATCAATCTTTTTGCCCCGGCAGTATTCTGCCTTCTATAATGATACAAAGCAACCGCAAGCTGAATAAAGCCGACCCAATAAACTTTTCGTTTATTTGGAGGATCTTTCTTCCAATATTCTTCTAATATTTCATGGCATTCAAAATAATCCCGTGTCGCGTGAAATTCAACGAGATAATCGATATAAGCTTTCGGGTACAAGATGCTTCCTCCTTTAATCTGCCTTTAGTGTAACACAGGAAGGATAAAAGGAAAAAAGAACGCTAAGCCCTGATTGCTTCTTTTTAGCACGGTAATGGAAGGGGATCCGTCGCTAAGGCTTTTCCTCCTTTGTTATAGTCAAATCGAATGTCTTTGCTGTTTTGAATATTCTGTACAAACTGCTTCAAAACGGGAAATGAAATAGTATTGGACGAGAGCTTTTTGGTGGCTTATACTAAAGGGTAGCCAGTTTATTCGGCAATGAGAGTGATACTTGAAAATGGTGAGATGATGGAAGAATATCAAGTGAAAATTGATACGTTTGAGGGCCCATTGGACCTGCTGCTTCATTTAATCAATCGTCTTGAAATTGACATATATGATATACCTGTGGCGAAGATCACTGAACAATATTTATTATATGTACATACGATGCGTGTGCTTGAGCTCGATATTGCCAGCGAGTATTTGGTCATGGCTGCCACGCTGCTCAGCATTAAAAGCAGAATGCTGCTCCCGAAGCAAGAGGAGGAGCTTTTTGAAGATGAATTACTTGAAGAAGAAGATCCGCGGGAAGAATTGATTGAAAAGCTGATTGAGTATAGAAAATATAAAGATGCGGCGAAGGATTTAAAAGAACGGGAAGAAGAAAGACAAAAATCGTTCACGAAACCGCCGAGTGATTTGAGTGAATATGCCAAAGAAGTAAAACAATCGGAGCAAAAGCTCTCTGTCACGGTCTATGATATGATCGGGGCTTTTCAAAAAGTGCTGAAACGCAAAAAAATAACAAGGCCGATGGAAACAACAATTTCCAGGCAGGACATACCAATCGAAGACAGAATGAACGAAATCGTGCATAGCCTAAAATCAAGAGGAACGAGAATCAACTTTATGGACCTGTTTCCGTATGAGCAAAAAGACCATTTGGTTGTGACTTTTCTAGCCGTTCTCGAGCTGATGAAAAATCAGCTCGTTCTCATTGAACAGGAGCACAATTTTTCAGATATTTACATTACGGGGAGTGAATCCATTCATGGGGCTTGATATCGTGAATTGGAAAGCTATAGTGGAAGCCCTTCTTTATGCGGCAGGCGATGAAGGGCTCACAAAAAAGCAGCTGTTAACAGTGCTTGAAATCGAAGAGCCTGAACTGAACACCATCATGGCGGAAGTGGCGGACGAATACCGGGGGGAGACAAGGGGCATTGAACTTATTGAATATGCAGATACGTACATGCTCTCTACCAAAAAAGACTTTGCGCCTTATTTGAAAAAACTGATTGAAGTGCCGTCAAAGGGCCTTTCTCAAGCATCTTTAGAAGTGCTGGCCATTGTTTCATATAAACAGCCGATTACGAGAGCAGAAATTGAAGAAATCAGAGGCGTGAAATCAGAGCGGATTTTACACAGTCTTGTCGCGAAGGCGCTACTGTGTGAAGTCGGTCGGGCTGACGGTCCGGGACGGGCTATTTTATACGGCACAACGCCGACTTTTCTTGAACAATTCGGTCTAAAAACGCTGGACGAGCTTCCGCCGCTGCCTGAAAATGCGGAAGAAGACGTTCTCCAAGAAGAAGCAGATTTATTTTTTGAAAACTTTAACCAAACCTTCGAAGATATAAAATAGAAGTTTAATGAATCGCGCTTTTTCATCATCATAAGATATAAGGAAGAAGCCATCATGAAAGAAGTAAAATGTGAGAGACAAAGACATGAGGGGAAGATACCAAACGAAATGGGACATTCGATTGTTCGAGCGCAGACTCAAAAAACAGGCGAATTCTTATCAATGGTTGTCAATACCGTTAACGAATACCTAAATCAAACGACACTGGAGTCTTTACAGGCTGAATTACCTGTTGAAAAAGGATACTGCTGTGATGTGCTGAGCACTCTTAGAAGAATGACAGTATTTTGTGAAGGAGGCGCAGAAGCGTGTCGCCGTCTCCTGATGCAGGAGCCTTTTCAGGAAGCCAGAGCGGAAAAAACACTTTATAATGTGTATCACCAATGCATTGAAGAGTTCTTTATGCCGAAAAAAGACACGTGGTGTGAAAATAGCCGGGCATCTTATACCGGGGTCAGCGCAATTGAGTTTTACCATGCTGTTCCTGAGTCGCTTGAGCAATTATTATTGCCGCTGAGTACCGACTTTCTGAAGATGAGGGAAGAGCTGGCTCATTACGAAGCGAACGGATCAAGCATGGCACCAATCAGATAACTTTTACTCTCCCTTTTTCAGGGAGAGTTTTTTTATGTTTGCCTCAAGATATATAATTGTTATTCATAACTAGTGGACATGCGCATAAACTTGTACAAACCACCACAAGGACGTGAGCAAACATGCGCATTTTCAAAAAAGCAGTATTGATGGTCATGATTTCTTTTTTTATTGTAAATGTAAATGTGAACACAGCACATGCTGCTATAGATGTCAGTGCAAAAAGCGCAATCGTTATTGACGGAGCGTCAGGCAGAGTATTATTTACCAAGGATGAACATGAAAAAAGGCGGATTGCAAGTATCACAAAAATCATGACGGCCGTTCTCGCCATCGAATCAGGCAAAATGGATGAAACGGTGACAGTTTCGGCAAATGCTGTCAGAACAGAAGGCTCAGCCATTTATTTAACAGAGGGGCAAAAAGTGAAATTAAAAGATCTTGTGTATGGCCTGATGCTGAGATCAGGAAACGACGCCGCTGTGGCAATTGCTGAACATGTCGGTGGAAGTCTCGATGGGTTTGTTTATATGATGAATCAAAAAGCTGAGCAGCTTGGAATGGAGAATACCCGTTTTCAAAACCCGCACGGATTGGACGACCATGAAAATCATTATTCAACAGCTTATGACATGGCCATATTAACCAAATACGCTATGAAGCTGAAAGACTATCAAAAGATTTCTGGCACGAAAATATACAAAGCAGAAACAATGGAAAGCGTCTGGAAAAACAAAAATAAACTGTTGACCATGCTTTATCGATACAGTACAGGAGGAAAAACAGGCTATACAAAACTTGCAAAACGGACACTGGTCTCAACAGCTTCAAAGGACGGCATTGATCTGATAGCTGTCACCATAAATGATCCCGACGATTGGGATGATCATATGAAGATGTTTAACTATGTATTTGATCATTATCAAACCTATTTAATTGCCAAAAAAGGGGACATTCCAAAGCTGAAAGGCACATTTTATGAATCGAAGGCTTTTATCAAACGTGACATCACCTATTTGCTGACCGAAGAGGAAAAAGAAGACGTCAACATTCAAACCACGCTGCTTAAACCGAAAAAAGCGTGGGAAAAAGACGCCTCGAAAATTCCTGACATCGTAGGGCACATGAAGATCATGTTTAACGATGAAACCATTGCAAAAGTGCCGATCTATTATGAAAATGAACGACATCAAAAACCGAAGAAACAATTTTTTGAAACATTTAAATCAATATTTCTGAATGCGGCTGGCGGGGCAAAATGGTCAATATAATTTGGGTCAGCTTAACTGTGATCGGACTTGTTTTTGCGATGTGCAACGGAACTCTGCAAGATGTAAATGAAGCCGTATTTAAGGGTGCGAAGGAAGCCGTTACGATTTCATTCGGATTGATGAGCGTGCTTGTTTTCTGGCTTGGTTTAATGAAAATAGCCGAGCAGTCAGGGCTTTTGGATATTTTCAGCCGGATGTGCAGGCCTTTTATATCTAAGCTGTTCCCTGATATACCGCCGGATCACCCGGCGATGGGTTACATTTTATCTAATCTCATGGCGAACTTTTTCGGTCTCGGAAATGCGGCAACTCCGCTTGGCATAAAAGCAATGGAGCAAATGAAAAAGCTGAATGGAAACCGAACAGAAGCAAGCCGGTCGATGATTACTTTTTTAGCGGTCAATACGTCATGCATCACTCTCATTCCGACAACCGTAATCGCTGTCCGAATGGCTTATTCCTCCAAAACCCCGACAGATATCGTGGGGCCGAGTATTTTAGCGACACTCATTTCCGGAATCGGCGCCATTATCATTGACCGGTACTTTTATTACCGCCGCAAAAAGAAGGGAAGGTGAGCGGATGGAAATCATCAACTGGCTGTCTTTAGCCATGATTCCGATCATTATTGCCGGAATTCTTCTTTATGGAACTATCAAAAAGGTTCCCACATATGAATCGTTCGTTGAAGGCGGAAAAGAAGGGATAGAAATCGCCTTTTCCATTATCCCCTACTTAGTCGGAATGCTTGTCGCCATAACTGTTTTCAGGTCATCAGGCGCGCTTGATTTTATAATGGATCTTTTAAAACCGATTTTCTCCGCTATCGGCATCCCTGCTGAGGTAGTGCCGCTTGCGCTGATCCGCCCGATCTCCGGTACAGCTGCCCTCGGCATGACGACAGATTTAATTGCAGTATACGGACCCGATTCTTTTATCGGCAGGCTGGCTTCTGTTATGCAGGGATCAACAGATACAACGCTTTACGTGCTGACTGTGTATTTCGGAGCAGTCGGCATTAAAAAAATGGGTGATGCATTAAAGGTGGGACTTCTTGCTGATTTAATCGGCGTAGTTGCATCTATCATCATCGTTACGTTATTATTTGGGAGCGCCTGAAAACGGCGTTTTTTTTGGATTTTGCATAGGAATTTGAAAAAGCTTGTTTGTTAAGGTTGAAAAAAGTAAGATAATACTTGAGGTGAAAGACATGGAAAGACTGCAAAAAGTGATTGCTCATGCCGGAGTTGCATCGCGCAGAAAGGCAGAAGAGCTGATAAAAGAAGGAAAAGTAAAGGTGAATGGCAAAGTAGTAACAGAGCTTGGTGTTAAAGTCACTGGTTCTGATCAGATTGAGGTAAACGGGTTAAAGGTTGAACGCGAAGAGCCGGTTTACTTTCTCTTATATAAACCAAGAGGCGTTATTTCTGCAGCACAGGATGACAAAGGGCGCAAAGTCGTGACGGACTTTTTTAAAGAAGTCCCGCAGCGCATTTATCCGATCGGGCGCCTGGATTATGATACGAGCGGTCTTTTGCTTTTAACCAATGACGGCGAGTTTGCCAATAAGCTGATGCACCCTAAGTATGAAATCGACAAAACATACGTGGCGAAAGTGAAAGGCATCCCGCCTAAAGAGCTGCTCAGAAAGCTGGAGCGCGGCATCAGGCTTGAAGAAGGCAAAACAGCGCCTGCTAAAGCGAAACTGTTGTCTTTGGATAAGAAAAAGCAAACAAGCATTATTCAGCTGACGATTCATGAAGGACGCAACAGACAGGTGCGCCGCATGTTCGAAGCGATCGGCCATGAGGTAATCAAGCTGAAGCGTGAAGAATACGCGTTTTTAAACCTGCGTGGCTTGCACACAGGAGATGCCAGAGAACTAACACCGCATGAAGTCAAAAGACTCAGAGCGCTGGCGGAACACGGTAAAAACGCTTTCTAAATTTCACATAACCTTCAAAAAGTAAGAAATGTGAAATGAACGTGCAATGATATAATTGAATGGATCTGTAATAGGGGGAAGGGGGCAGTGGACAATGAAGAAAAAAAGGCGTTTATTCATTCGGACCGGCATCCTTCTCGTTTTAATCTGCGCACTTGGCTATACCATTTACAACGCTGTATTTGCCGGCAAAGAGAGTATATCCGAAGGGTCCGACGCACCGAATTTTGTCCTTGAAGATACGAATGGGAAACGTATCGAGCTCAGCGACTTAAAAGGAAAAGGTGTTTTTTTGAATTTCTGGGGCACATGGTGTGAACCGTGCAAAAAAGAATTTCCTTATATGGCGAACCAATATAAGCATTTTAAAGACCAAGGTGTTGAAATTGTCGCAGTAAATGTTGGGGAGTCAAAGATAGCAGTACATAATTTTATGAAATCCTACGGAGTCAATTTCCCGGTTGTTCTGGATACAGATCGCCAAGTGCTTGATGCCTATGACGTATCTCCGCTTCCGACAACCTTTTTAATCAATCCGGAAGGAAAAGTTGTCAAGGTGGTGACCGGCACTATGACAGAAAGCATGATACACGATTATATGAATCTGATAAAACCCGGAGAGACTTCGGGATGAAGCAAGTCAAATGTGAATGCGGACATGTAAACCCGGTCGGAACCGTTCTGTGTGAATCGTGCGGAAGAGCTCTCCAGGAAACTCAGCCTCCGCTTGCTGATATGAGATATGACGGAAGCGCAAGACGTTCACAAACCTATAACAAAACGATTATCGATAAAATATGGAATTTCTTTTCTTCGGTTAAGGTGGGGATATGGCTTATCGTTATAACCCTTGCCGCATCAGCATTCGGCACGATTTTTCCCCAAGAAGCCTATTTGCCTCCGGGCGCACAGGCTGATACCTACTACAAAGAGCAGTACGGCACGTTCGGCCAGCTTTATTATTTGCTCGGATTTCATCATTTATATGGCTCTTGGTGGTACCTGTTGCTCATTGCCTCGATCGGCATTTCACTTGTGATTTGCAGCCTCGATCGGGTCATTCCATTGTACAGAGCGTTAAAAAACCAAGGTGTCAGAAGGAGTCCTGCTTTTTTAAGAAGGCAGCGCTTGTTCAGTGAAACGGATACTGTACTGGTCGCGGAAGCAAAAGAAAAGATTGTTGCTCTCTTAAAGAAAAAGCATTATAGAATCAGAGAAAAAGAGGGCAGCATTCTTGCTGAAAAAGGGCGTTTTTCCCGCTGGGGCCCGTATGTCAACCACATTGGATTGATTATCTTTCTGATCGGTGCGATGCTCAGATTTGTGCCTGGCATGTACGTCGATGAGACGCTTTGGGTCAGAGAAGGTGAAACTGCAGCAATTCCGGGAACAGACGGAAAATATTATTTGAAAAATAATCAATTCAGTGTAGAGACCTATAACAGCAAAACAGAAAAAAAGGTATTCGCAGATGCCATAGACAGAGTCGGGGACGGAAGAGTGGCAAAGAATTTTCAAACAGATGCCGTTCTCTACAAGAGAGAAGGAAAAATTGTTTATGGCGAGAAACCGAAGCTGAAAAAAGTAACAGAAGAGGACATCCGTGTCAATCAGCCGCTGCGTTTTGATTCTTTTTCCGTTTATCAGGTGGATTATAAAGAGAATCAGCTAGACCAAATGGTGTTCCAGCTAATAGACAAAAATACAAAAAAATCCTTTGGGAGCTTGAAGATCAACCTTCTGGATCCAGATTCGGTTTATGATCTTGGTAACGGTTACAAAATTGAAATTGCCAGCTACCTGCCAGACTTCTATTTTAATCAGGATGGAGAGCCGAGCACAAAAACAAAAATCCCTAACAACCCGGCTTTTGTCTTTAATATCATAACGCCGGACAAACCAAAGGGTGAAAAAAGCTTTGTCGCCATCCAAGAAACAATCGAAGGCTCCGGCAACAATAAATATAAGCTGAAATTTGACCATGTCGAAACGAAAAACATTACCGGACTTACAGTCAGAAAGGATCTGACACTCTGGGTGCTTGCCGTCGGCGGAGCTATTTTTATGATCGGTGTCATTCAAGGTATGTACTGGCAGCACCGAAGAATCTGGCTGCACTCACAGGACGGCGCAGTCTTGGTGGCAGGGCATACAAATAAAAACTGGTATGGCCTGAAGAAAGATTTAGCCTTTGTATTGGTTGATTCCGGACTGACTGAACCGGAGGACCAAAAAGAATTAATCAAAACACAGAAATAGGCGAAAAGGGAGTGATGTCATGGCAGAGCTGAGCGGAAATTTTCTTTATGCGGCCTTTCTTGTGTATTTAATCGCTGTCCCGATTTTCGGCGGGGCCATACGCGGAAATAAAGATAAAAAGGGCAAGCCAAACCGATGGGCGAACATTGGAATCACCCTTTCTATTATCGGTTTTCTCTGCCACCTGGGGTATTTCATCACTAGATGGGCTGCCAGCGGCCATGCGCCAGTCAGCAATATGTTTGAATTCACCACGGCCTTTGGCATGATGCTTGTTTTGGCGTTTATTATCCTATATTTTATCTATAGATTGCCTTCGTTAGGCCTGTTTACGCTGTCAATCGCTTTATTGCTGATTGCTTACGCAAGCATGTTTCCGACGGATATCTCGCCTTTAATTCCATCGCTGCAGAGCAATTGGCTGTATATTCATGTAACAACGGCCGCGCTTGGGCAAGCTATACTTGCCATCAGCTTTGTCGCAGGTGTCATCTTTCTTTTGAAGCATGTAGACCAGACAAAACCAAGCAAAAAAACCTTCTGGCTTGAAGCGATTATGTTTATCCTGGTCACTACCGTCGCCTTTATTGCGATCACATCGGCATTTCGTCTTGCAGGCTATGAAGCGGAATTTAACTGGGTGGATAAAAATAAAGAAAAAAGCGTGATGGTGTACGAAATGCCTGCGCTTGTCGGCCCTCATCAGGGGGAGCTTTTGACCGAGGGGAGAATGGAGCCGTTTGCTGAGCTACCTGCCCTTTTCTCAGGCAGAAAGGTGAACACTGTCATTTGGTCATTTGGAGCAGGGCTTGTTTTGTACGGGGCTCTTCGTCTGATCATCAGAAAAAGAATCAGCGCTCTATTACATCCGCTGGTGAAGAACGTCAATCTTGATCTGGTGGATGAAGTTGGCTACAGGGCCGTTTCAATCGGGTTTCCGATCTTTACGCTCGGCGCGCTGATCTTTGCGATGATTTGGGCTCAGCTCGCTTGGACCAGATTTTGGGGCTGGGACCCGAAGGAAGTATGGGCGCTGATCACATTTTTGTTCTATGCCGCATATTTGCATTTAAGACTGTCAAGAGGCTGGCACGGTGAGAAGTCAGCATGGCTGGCCGTAATCGGTTTTGCTATTATTATGTTTAATTTAATATTCGTAAATCTAGTGCTTGCCGGACTTCATTCTTATGCATAGTCCTAAGAAAGCGACACAGTTCTCAAACTTTCTCACGATTTGATAAAATGAAAGTAACAGAAGGAAAGCAGGGGGAAAACGATGGACCAAACGAACGAAACCAAAATATTAGTAGTTGATGACGAAGCCAGAATTCGCCGCCTTTTAAGAATGTATCTTGAACGTGAAAATTATGTCATAGACGAAGCGGAAAATGGTGATGAAGCCATTGCCAAAGGGCTTGAAGCCAATTATGACTTAATTTTGCTTGATCTGATGATGCCGGGGACTGACGGAATTGAAGTGTGCCGGCAAGTTCGTGAAAAAAAAGCGACACCAATTATCATGCTGACCGCAAAAGGAGAAGAAGCAAACCGGGTGCAGGGGTTTGAAGCGGGAACAGATGATTATATTGTCAAGCCGTTCAGCCCGAGAGAAGTCGTGCTGCGGGTAAAGGCCCTTTTGAGAAGAGCATCCCAAACCTCTTATTTCAATGCCAATACACCGACGAAAAATGTACTCGTGTTTTCACATCTGTCCATTGACCATGATGCTCACCGTGTAACGGCTGATGGAACAGAAGTAAGCCTGACGCCGAAAGAGTATGAGCTCCTATACTTCTTAGCGAAAACACCTGATAAAGTGTATGATCGGGAAAAGCTGCTGAAAGAAGTGTGGCAATATGAGTTTTTTGGTGATCTGCGGACAGTAGACACTCACGTTAAACGCTTGAGAGAGAAGCTGAACAAGGTATCTCCGGAAGCTGCGAAAAAAATTGTCACAGTATGGGGTGTAGGCTATAAATTTGAGGTAGGCGCTGAATGAAATTTTGGAAAAGCGTAGTAGGCAAGCTGTGGTTTACGATCCTTTCACTCGTCTTGATCGTATTATTCATTTTGACGGTTCTTTTGCTTGAATTTATTGAGAATTACCATGTGGAAGAAGCCGAGAATGATTTAACACAGCTTGCGAATAAAGTTGCTGTCATCATAGAAAATCACGAGGACCAGGCACTGGCAAGATCAATTACTTGGGAGCTCGCTGATAACTTAACAAGCATTGCCATCGTTCAGGATGAGAAAAAGTATTGGTATTCTCCGAATGATAAAAATCGGCTGTCGTCCATTACGGTTGAGCAAATACAGCATGACAAAGACTTAAATAGAGCTCTCCAAGACCATAAAAAAGTAAGCAAACGAACGGGGCTGAGCAATACAGACACGGATAATGAACGCCTGATTGTAGGTGTCCCGTATGAAAAAGACGGAAAGAAAGGCATGGTCTTTTTATCCCAGTCTTTGCTTGCCGTTAAAGATACAACCAAACACACGACCCGCTATATTTTTCTTGCCGCGGGGATTGCGATTGTACTGACGACGTTTTTCGCTTTCTTTTTATCAAGCAGGGTCACGTACCCGCTCCGAAAAATGAGAGAAGGCGCACAGGATTTGGCGAAGGGCAAGTTCGATACAAAAATCCCGATTTTAACCCAAGATGAAATCGGTGAACTGGCAACCGCTTTTAATCAAATGGGCCGGCAGCTTAACTTTCATATTAATGCGCTCAATCAAGAAAAAGAGCAGCTTTCTAATATTTTAAGCAGTATGGCTGACGGCGTCATTACTATTAATATCGATGGTACAATTCTTGTGACAAACCCTCCGGCTGAACGGTTTCTTCAGGCGTGGTATTATGAGCAGAATATGAATATCAAAGAAGGCGATAACCTTCCCCCTGAAGCAAAAGAGCTGTTCCAAAACGCTGTCAGCACTGAAAAAGAACAAATGATTGAGATGACGCTGCAAGGCAGATCATGGGTGCTCTTGATGTCGCCGCTTTATGCGGAATCGCATGTCAGAGGAGCGGTTGCTGTGCTTCGTGACATGACTGAAGAACGGCGCCTTGATAAGCTTCGGGAGGACTTTATCGCAAATGTCAGCCATGAGTTGAGAACACCGATCTCTATGCTTCAGGGGTACAGTGAAGCAATTGTCGATGACATTGCAAGTTCTGAAGAAGACCGGAAAGAAATTGCTCAAATCATTTATGACGAATCGTTGCGAATGGGCCGTCTAGTCAATGATTTGCTTGATTTAGCCCGAATGGAGTCAGGCCATACAGGCTTGCATTATGAAAAAATCAATGTTGATGAATTTTTAGAGAAGATCATTCGGAAATTTTCCGGTGTTGCTAAAGAAAAAAATATTACTTTACATCAAGACATTTCTCTCACAGAAGAGGAATTTATGTTTGATGAAGACAAGATGGAGCAGGTATTTACCAATTTGATCGATAATGCACTGCGGCATACTTCATCCGGAGGCAGTGTTTCCATTGAAGTCCATACTGTGAAGGATGGATTGAAAATTGATATCAAAGACTCTGGATCGGGCATTCCGGAAGAAGATCTGCCATTTATCTTTGAGCGGTTCTACAAGGCAGATAAAGCGCGAACAAGAGGCAGAGCAGGAACCGGTCTTGGACTGGCTATCGTTAAAAATATTGTGGAGGCCCACAACGGATCAATTACGGTGCACAGTCGAATAGATAAAGGAACGACATTTACATTTTATATTCCGACAAAACCATAAAATCGAGTCTGAATTTGCCGAAGAATCTTGTTCCATAAGAAACACCCGCTAATCGAGCGGGTGTTTTTTTAAAAGCCAATATTAATAAAATTTAAGGATATGTTAATATAAATTCCCTTCCAAATTCCAGTTTCTCGTAATATAGTTGTAATGTAACTTTTCAAGCTATTAATACGACAAAAAAGTGAACGGAGGGGTTTCAAATGGAAGAAACCTTTCAATTGTTATATGACACATATCATCAAGATTTGTATCAATTTTTATTTTATATGGTAAAGGATAAAAGCCAGGCAGAAGATCTTCTGCAGGAGGTTTATATTCGGGTATTAAATTCTTATCATACGTTTGAAGGAAGAAGCAGTGAAAAAACATGGCTTTTGTCGATCGCACGCCATGTTGCAATAGATTGGTTCCGTAAACAGCAGACGATCAGACAGCGTATACTCGGCACATTTGATTGGGATACACAGGATGTCAGAGATCAGCAATTGCTTCCGGACGAACTTGCGGTTCAACATGAAAATGTCCGGGAAATTTATGCTGCGCTTGATCAATGCACGATCGATCAAAGAGCTGTGATTATCTTGCGGTTTATTCATGGATATTCAATTCAGGAAACAGCCAATGCTCTGCGCTTCTCGGAAAGCAAAGTCAAAACGACCCAACACAGAGGGCTCAAAGTACTTCGGAAACATATGGAGCTTTTGAGGGAGGAGCTAATGGATGATGAAGTCAGAATGGAACGAAGAACAGATAAAGGAGTTGTTAAGTCAACTTCCGGCAGTTAAAGACCATCGTTCGCCTCAGGATATTTACAAGCGGCTGACGATGGCAAAAAGCAAAAAAAAGCCTGCTGTTAGGTGGATTGGCCCCGCATGTGCCGCTGCAATTGCGGTTTATATCGCCTTCATTATAACTCCTCATTTCTTTGACCAGGCACAGCCTCAACAAAAAGAAGCGTCCCAAGAGAACACTGTGACAAAAACAGAGACAGCAGACAGCCCAAAAGCTGGATCATCCCTGGATCAGAATTCATTTGTTGTTCCTGAAAAGGAACATAACAATTACATCACTGTAGCAATTGCTGATGCCAAAACATCCGCAATCATACCCATCAGCATCAAAAAAACAAACGAAGACCAAACGATACAGGATATGCTGTTTCAAAGTGGTGAACTGGGTATCCTTGATCATGCCATTACGATCCCATCCTTCATAGATGAAGTGGAGGTAAAGGAAAATCAAAGGCAAAAGGAATTAAGTGTACGAGTCCATCAACCCATTGAGGCTTTTTCTGTAAAAGATGATACACTGTTAAAAAAATTGCTGAAAGAATCCCTAAAATGGAGTCCTTATGAAAAAATCAAATTTTTATCGGATCAAAATGAGGGCGGTGCCATTATTGGCTCATATGGAGCTTTTACAGAAATTCGTATTCCAAAACAGTCGAAAAGAGCCTACTACTTGTACCAAAATAAACAAGGACAAGACTTTCTCGTTCCGTCAGAAAATACATTTGATACAGTAAAAGAAGCGATTAAGGATATGGAATCGAGCAGCCAAAAAGGTACAATACCTCTAATTCAAGCGGGTGCAGTCAAATCTGTAACGAAGAAACAGAAACACTTATATATCCGCTTCTCAAAAGACTCAGAAGTTGAGGATTCTATTGCCGGTATCTTAATGCTTGAAGGACTTCTTTTAACGGCAAAAGAGTTTGGTTTTACAGAAGTGACCTTTACGGAAACCAGAACAAAAAAAATCGGCAGATATAATGTATCAGATGCAATTCCGGTACCTTCTGCTCCAAATCCGATTTCCTTAAACTAAAAAAGGGCCTTTCAGGCTCTTTTTTAGTTGCTATTCATATAATAGAAATTTTCAAAAAAATAGTTGTGCGTGTATAATAAAACAAGGTAACGATTGAAAGGATTTGAGACGAGTGAACGTGTTAACAATCAAAGGAGTTTCCATCGGAGAAGGGATGCCGAAAATCATCGTTCCGCTGATGGGAAAAACGGAAAAACAAATTTTGAACGAAGCAGAAGCTGTAAAAGTACTCAATCCGGACATTGTGGAGTGGCGAGTCGACGTATTTGATAAAGCAAATGACAAAGAAGCCGTCACGAAGATGATTTCGAAACTTCGGGAGTCTTTAGCAGACAAGCTGTTTCTATTTACATTCAGAACCCATAAAGAAGGCGGGAACATGGAAATGGATGAAAGCTCCTATATTGCTTTGCTGGAAGCGGCAGTCCAAACAAAAGACATCGATCTTATTGACGTTGAATTATTTTCAGGAGATGCAAATGTGAAAGCGTTAGTATCGCTGGCGGAAGAAAACAATGTCTATGTGGTAATGTCAAATCATGATTTTGAGAAAACGCCTGCGAAAGATGAGATTCTTTCAAGGCTTCGAAAAATGCAGGATTTAGGAGCGCATATTCCAAAAATGGCTGTCATGCCGAATGATACAGGAGATCTCTTAACACTGCTTGATGCGACGCATACAATGAAAACAAGATATGCAGACCGTCCGATTATTACAATGTCAATGGCTGCAACAGGGCTGATCAGCAGGCTGAGCGGTGAAGTTTTTGGATCAGCTTGTACTTTTGGCGCGGGAGAAGAGGCATCGGCACCTGGTCAAATACCTGTTTCTGAGCTGAGGAATGTCTTAGAGATTTTGCACAAAAACACATGAAAATAGAACAATAAAAAAACTCAAGCTTTATAGCTTGAGTTTTTTTAGATTATGGAAGATCAATGAGCTTCACAGACACAATATCAGGAACATCTGTTAGTTCTTTCACAATTTTATCTTCAAGATGTCTGTCAAAGGAAAGCATCATGATGGCCTCTCCGCCTTTTTCTTTACGGCCAACCTGCATGGTTGCAATGTTAATATCGTTATCTCCGAGAATACGTCCTACTCGGCCGATGACACCTGTTGTATCCTGATGCTGGATATATACCAGGTGACCCGTCGGATAAAAATCGATATTAAATCCGTTGATCTCGACAATACGTTCTCCGAAATGAGGAATATACGTAGCTGTCACAGTAAAGGTGCTGCGGTCTCCTGTCACTTTTACGCTGATGCAGTTATCGTATCCAGATTCAGAAGAGGAAATTTTTTCACTGAAGCTGATGCCGCGTTCTTTTGCGACACCCCCGGCATTGACTTCGTTAACAGTTGAGTCAACGCGCGGTTTTAAAAAGCCTGACAGAAGGCTTTTTGTAATGAACGATGTTTCAAGTTTGGCAATTGTACCTTCGTATTGAATGGCAACATCCTGTACGGGTTCTTTCATGCATTGGGATACTAGGCTGCCAATTTTTCCAGCGATTTGATGGTAAGGCTTAATCTTAGCGAATTCATCTTTTGTCATGGCAGGCAGGTTGATAGCTGACATAACAGGGAGACCTTTTGCGAACTGCAGAACTTCTTCTGACACTTGAGCCGCGACATTTAGCTGAGCTTCTTTAGTCGATGCTCCTAAGTGAGGAGTGGCAATGACTAATGGATGATCAACGAGTTTATTGTCAACTGGCGGTTCAACTTCAAAAACGTCAAGCGCCGCTCCGGCAACATGCCCGCTTTCCAAAGCTTCGAGAAGCGCTGCTTCATCGATAATACCGCCTCGCGCGCAGTTAATTAAGCGAACACCTTTTTTCGTTTTTGCAATCGTTTCTTTATTCAATAATCCTTTTGTTTCTTTAGTTAAAGGCGTGTGAACGGTAATAATATCCGCGCTTTCAAGCACTTCTTCAAAAGAACGGCTGTTTACGCCGATTTTTTTCGCTCTTTCTTCAGTTAAGAAAGGATCAAAAACGTGAACGGTCATACCGAATGCTCTCGCACGCTGTGCAATTTCGCTTCCGATTCGGCCTAATCCTACAATCCCAAGTGTTTTACCATAAAGCTCTGAACCGACGTAAGCTGTGCGGTTCCACTCTCTGGATTTTACTGAGATATTAGCCTGAGGAATGTGCCTCATTAATGAAGAGATCATCGCAAATGTATGCTCAGCTGTCGAAATGGTGTTGCCGTTTGGAGCGTTAATCACGATTACCCCGTGTTTAGTCGCCTCGTCAATATCAATATTATCTACACCGACACCGGCTCTTCCGACAATTTTTAAAGAGGTCATTTTTTTGAAAAGGTCTTCTGTTACTTTTGTCGCACTTCGCACCAAAAGAGCATCAAAAGTATGTAATTCATCTTCTGCATCTGCTGCGTTTTTCTGAACTATTTCAATAAAATCTGATTCAATAAGTGGCTGTAAGCCGTCGTTGCTCATTTTGTCTGAGACCAATACTCGAAACATCGTTAGATTTCCTCCTAAATTGACAAACTAAATATCTGATAATTTAACATATTCTCAATAGAGTGTCAACGTGTATTGACGCAGTAAAGGATAAAAGGAAAGCTTAAAAATCAATGTTTTTATAGCTTTCAGGTATTATATATAATTTGAAGCAATTCTCTATACAGCCAACCAGTTATCGTTTATAATGGAACTAAATTCATATGATCAATCTTCGGGGCAGGGTGAAATTCCCTACCGGCGGTGATGAGCCGATGGCTCTAAGCCCGCGAGCTGTTTTTACAGCAGGATTCGGTGAGATTCCGGAGCCGACAGTACAGTCTGGATGGGAGAAGATGGAGGTTCATAAGCGTTTTGAAATTGGATTTTCAAACGTTTCTTTGCCTAGCCTAATTTTCAAAACCCCGCTTTTATACATGAAGCGGTTTTTTTATTGGCTGGAAAAGAACCTTTCCGTTTTCGAGTAAGATGTGATCGAAAAGGAGAGAGTGAAGTGAAAGTAAAAAAATTAGTTGTGATCAGTATGCTGAGCAGCATTGCATTTGTTTTGATGCTGTTGAATTTCCCGTTTCCGGGTCTACCGGATTATTTGAAAATTGATTTTAGCGACGTGCCCGCTATTATTGCTATTCTCATTTACGGGCCTTTAGCGGGTATTGCTGTAGAGGCGATAAAAAACGTTCTTCAATATATCATTCAGGGAAGCATGGCCGGGGTTCCTGTAGGGCAAATTGCGAATTTTATCGCAGGGACACTCTTTATATTGCCGACTGCTTTCTTATTTAAAAAGCTGAATTCAACAAAGGGCTTAGCTGTCAGCCTGCTTTTAGGTACTGCAGCAATGACCATTTTGATGAGTATTTTAAATTATGTTCTGATTCTTCCGGCATACACGTTGTTTTTACATTCGCCGGCATTATCTGACAGCGCGCTGAAAACAGCGGTCGTCGCTGGCATCCTTCCTTTTAACATTATAAAAGGCATTGTGATTACGATTGTATTCTCACTGATTTTCATCAAGCTTAAGCCATGGATTGAACAGCAGCGAAGCGCACATATCCATTAAATAAAAAAAGCTCCCGCAGGGGAGCTTTTTTGTTTCTTCTATTCAAATTTAAGCGGGTCGCCTTCAAATGGCTCATCCGCCACTTTGATGGAATCAGTAGGACATCCTTCAAATGCATCAATCATATCTTCTTCCAGTACCTCAGGAACTTCGACAACGCCTTTGTTTTCATCAAGCGTTACGAACGCGATGCCTTCATCATCGTAATCGTAAATGTCTGGTGCTGCAGCTCCGCAAGCGCCGCATGCAATACATGTATCTTTGTCTACGATTGTGTACTTTGCCATGAATAAAACCTCCCAGATTGTTCTTGGTGGAACAAATGGATCAATCTTTTTATTTAATCAATTTAACACCTATTCCTCTTACTTATTGTAATGATGTTGCTGCCACATTTCAACAGAAAAATGATTGAGAATGCTTATCACATAAGGGGTTATCTACATAACATCCCCCTTAATGATGACTTTAAACGTCGATTTCTGCTTAAAATCTGTTAAAATAAAGAGAGTAAATCAACGATTTTTGTCAGGAAGAATGTGGGTGGATAGGTTGTCGTTAAATTACTTCGATATTATGGTTCTCGATTGCCTTTGGAAAATAAACGGAGAACGGTCGGGAAGCGCTGTTTTTCACCTATTCAAAGGCAAAAGATCGTCACAAACCATTCAAGATGCCGGCTTATTTCAGACTGCAAAGTATTTTGGAATGGCGGCGCAATGTTCGAGAAGCGATATTTCAGCGTCACTCACCAAGCTCGAACAGCATTCATATCTCGAATCAATGTCTGAAACAGATACATACAAAGTGACATCCAGCGGCGCAGCAGCATTAAGGCAAGCCCTTAGTGAACGGCCTTGGCCCGAACATTGCCACGGCGCTTATTATCAGCCTGCTGCCAGCGTGCTTTGGAAAAGGCTTTCGCTGCTTGTGCAGGTCTTATCTCATAAACTGCAAGGGAGCAGGCAGTATATTCCTGTCACAAAGGATTATAAGACACTTCACTGGGTAAAGAAATACCTGTCCCGGCATACGGATCATATAGAAATGGCAAGCAGTCTTTTTGCCATGCTGGAGTCTCATTTGCATAAGGTTGATGACAAAGCAGCGCAAATTTTTGTCTACTCCTTAACCTCTTACGATAGGATCGGTTATACGAGCAGGCAGCTTGCTGACACGCTGAAAGAAGATGAATGGTATGTTTATATCATGTTTTGGGCGTCGGTACATTATTTTATTCATTCTCTTCCGGAGTGTGAAGATACTTTGTTAAAGGATCTCCTTTCTGATGTACATTTAGATAATGCGCTGACAGAGTCAACGAGGAAAACATGGCAGATGATCAAACAAGGGATTCCGATACATCGTATTGCTGAAACCAGAAAGCTGAAAACAGCGACCATCGAAGACCATATTGTCGAGATTTCTCTTCACGAGCCTGCGTTTATGATTGATGACTATGTATCAGCGGAAGACCAGCTCCAAATTGCAGAGTTTGCCAAACGGATGCGGACGAACAAAATCAAACAAATTAGAGACGGGCTGGAGCAGCGGTTCAGCTACTTTCAAATCAGATTGGCATTAACAAAGCAGGTGCAGCAATATGACTAAATTACAGCAAACGTTACATCAATTTTTTGGTTTTACTTCCTTTAAAAGCGGGCAGGAGGACATTATTAGAAGCATACTCAGCGGGAAGGATACCATTGCGATGCTTCCGACTGGGGGAGGAAAATCGCTTTGCTACCAGCTCCCTGGCTATATGCTTGACGGCATGGTATTAATCGTTTCTCCATTGCTTTCTTTAATGGAGGATCAGGTACAGCAGCTAAAAGCACGGGGGGAAAAACGTGCTGCCGCTTTGAACAGCATGCTTAGCAGACAGGAAAGACAATTCGTTTTGGAGCATATTCACCGCTATAAATTTTTGTACTTGTCTCCCGAGGCTTTGCAGTCGCCATATGTATTGGAAAAATTGAAAACCGTCCCCATCAGCCTATTCGTTATTGATGAAGCACATTGCATATCTGAATGGGGGCATGACTTCAGGCCTGACTATTCAAAGCTTGGACAGCTGAGAAAAAAACTTGGGCACCCTCCGGTTCTTGCATTGACCGCTACTGCTACAAAGGATACGCTGCAGGATGTCATGAACCTGCTGGAGCTGCAGCATGCCGAACGGCATCTCAACTCAGTCAACCGCCCAAACATCGCACTCCGGGTTGAAAATGCGGCGGGTACTGCCGAAAAAATAGATAGGGTCATTCAGCTGGTTGAAAACCTGCAAGGTCCGGGAATTGTTTATTGTCCGACACGGAAATGGGCTGAAGAATTAGCGGGTGAAATTAAAAACAAGACAAGCAGCAGAGCCGACTTTTACCATGGCGGTATGGAGTCCGGCGACAGGATTTTAATACAGCAGCAGTTTATCCATAATCAGCTTGATGTGATATGTTGTACGAATGCGTTTGGAATGGGTGTCGATAAACCTGATATCAGATATGTGATTCATTTTCATATCCCGCAGACGGCTGAAGCTTTTATGCAGGAAATCGGCAGAGCGGGACGCGACGGAAAACCGAGTGTCAGCATTTTGCTGCGTGCGCCAGGAGATTTTGAATTGCAGGAGCAGATTATCCAAATGGAGAGTGTCACAGCAGCAGAAATCGCCGATGTAATCCGTGTGCTTGAAAAGACGGATGAGCGGGATGAGAGAAGACTGCGTGACGTATTAATGCAGTATGGTGTTGGAGAGACACAAGCCCGTATGATGATACATCTCTTTATGCAGGGAAAAAGATCAATTGAACTGATGAAACAGGAAATTTCATCTCGCATGGAGATGAAGCTGGAAAAAATGCGTCGTGTATCTTTTCTGCTTCAGCGTGACGGCTGTTTAAGGCAATCACTGTTAACCTATTTTGATGAATCATACGAGCCTGATGACGGAAATCTCCCGTGCTGTTCACATTGCGGTTTTGATCTATCCTTATATAAACAAAAAGGAGAACGGAGTAAAATGGCGCCATTAGACAGCTGGAGTTCGGAATTGCACCGGATATTCAGCTTGCAGACTGTAGGTGAGCTGAACTGAAACAGCAAAAGGATTTCATTCAGCATATGTCTGATCATGATATGCTAAAGCAGTTATATTTGACGCAGCTTTTGATCATCATCGCTGCAGCCTTGGCGGGATTTTTCTTTTTTGAGGATGTAGGAGATATACTAAAGCTCTGGGATATTGGCGATATGCGAATCATATGGTACGGCGTTTCTATTTCGGTTATTGTTATTTTAGCCGATATGGCCGTGATGAAATGGTGCCCGCCTCATTTATATGATGACGGCGGAATCAATAAAAAAATATTCAGTAAGAGGTCAATCCCTCATATTATATTTTTAACGCTTCTGATTGCTTTCGCGGAAGAAATGTTATTCAGAGGAGTGCTGCAGACTCATATCGGTCTGTGGGCGGCCAGCCTTATATTTGCCGTTCTACACTTTCGGTATTTGTCAAGGTGGCTGTTATTTATCATGGTGACAGCAATCAGCTTTTTGCTCGGTCTGATGTATGAATGGACCGGTAACTTATTTGTTCCGGTGACGGCGCATTTTATCATTGATGCCGTATTTGCCTGTCAGATTCGTTTTGAACATGTGAGGAGGGATAAACATGACGAACATGTCGAGAGTAGAGAGAAGAAAAACCCAGAATCTTTATGAAGATCAAAACGCCGCGTTGGCGGACGATTATGTCGATGATGATGGAGAAAGCCTTCCGACAAGACAATCTGTAAAAAATCAAAGAGAACAGAAAAAAAAGCAAGGCAAAACAAAAACGCCATTATTCACTGTACTCGCTGTATTATTTGTATTTGTGCCGGTTATCGTGTTAGTCACCTTATTTTATCTAAAAAGCCACCCGGATAATCACGACGATTATGAAGATGTTTTTATCGACAGCAGCCAAAGCAAATATGAGGTTGTGCCGAAACCAGAGGATAAAAATGATACCGCAGATAACAAAGAGGCCCAAGAGTCCAAAGAGACCGCACTGCAGCAAGAGTCAAAAAAAAAGTCTGAGGATACAAAGGCAAAAGAGCCTGCAAAAACAACAACTGATAAGAAACAGCCTGCTGTAGCGGAAAAAGAACATTCAGCAGATAAGGAGGAAGCAACCGCAGCGGCTGCTTCCTCTCCCCAACAAGAAGCAGCATCGGAAGTACAGCAGTCCGCTGAACCAGTTCAATATGAGCCGAAACGCGTTGTCAAGCACACCGTCCAAAAGAAAGAAACGTTGTACCGCATTTCTATGAAGTATTATAAAAGCCGGTCGGGAGAAGAAAAAATTCGTGTGTATAATCATCTGAACGGAAATGATGTTTACACCGGACAAGTTTTGGACATCCCCTTTATGGATGAATAGGGCATTTTTTTTATTTTCCGCTCATATATTGTAGCAATGAAAATGGACAAGGTGTGAAGCGTATGGAAACCTTATGGAATCAGATGGATCAGTATACAGACGCGCCGACCAAACAGATGCTCCAAGCGCTGGTGAAACGAAAACAAAAATTTGAAAATTATGCAACGCAATGTTGCAGATGGCGATGGACTTCACTCATCTGTTTAGGCTTATTGTGTATTATGATTATGATCAAAAGCCCGGCGCCTCAGCTCGTTCTTCAAGAAATGCTTAGCCATACCTTTTATTTATTTTGGATGATGGCAACCGCTTTTGCATACTGCACTTCATATTATTTTAAGAAAAAGGAAGAAAAAGCTGAGGGCGATTTTCATAAACTGAGATGCGAAATTATTCAGAAAAGCACTGATCTTTGGCCGCAGCCGGATAAATGGAAGGCGAGAGAATCTGTTTTTCAAATGATGAAGCACAAATATGACATTAATCTATATTTTGAAAGTAAATAAAATCGGGCGTTTTCTCAAACGATAGAAACGTCTTTTTTTATTGCCCGTCTTATTGATAAGTTCTAAAAGAATGGAGAGTTTTTATGAAGCTATCAGTAAAAATTGCCGGTGTGCTAACTGTGGCGGCAGCGGCAATGACGGCAAAAATGTATTCAACAGCAAAAGGCAACCATTTGAAAACACATACGTTTTCTTTATCAAAAATGAAGGGCAAGCCGCCTCTTACAATCTTTTTTATTTCAGACATTCACAAACGTCTCATCGATGAAGACCTTTTAGAAAAAGCGCGATGCCATGCCCCTCACCTGGTTATCATCGGCGGTGATTTAGCCGAGGGCGGAGTGCCCAGTATGAGAATCGAGGAGAACATCAAAAGGCTCGCGGCTTTCGGGGTTCCTGTCGTGTTTGTATGGGGGAATAATGATTATGAAGTCAGGCAGCATAAGCTGTATTCCATTTTCAAAGCGCACGGTGTCATCACTCTGAGGAATGAGTCAGTTCCGTTTTCGTACAACGGCCATACCATTGCGATTGCCGGAGTTGATGATATCAGGATGGAGATGGATCATTATGAGGAAGCCATTAAAGAACTCGACAAAAGCCAGCTGAATATTCTGGTTTGTCATAACCCGGAGATTCATGAACAAATTAATGAAGCTGACGGTATTGATGCGATATTCAGCGGACATACCCACGGAGGTCAGATCAGGTTTGGAAAATTCGGCCCGTATGAACTCGGGAGAACAGGCATTGTTAAAAATGCAGCGTATCTCATCAGCAACGGATATGGCACAACAAAAGTGCCTCTTCGTTTAGGTGCTGAGCCGGAAACACACATTGTGACTCTTTGTGCGCCAGAATAACTTCTCAAAAGCAAAAATCCATATGGGCAATAAAAACTGCATTGTGCTTGTCTTACTAGTGAACTCAGTGTAAACTGATAACAATTAAGAACCTATGACTCATCATCTCATATAATGTGTTATATGATTTGTGTGCAAGTAGAGGCAGGAGGGAACGTTATGCGGCTTGAGCGTCTGAATTATAATAAGATCAAAATCTTTTTGACCCTCGATGATTTGACAGACCGGGGATTGACAAAAGAAGACCTCTGGAAGGACTCATTTAAAGTCCACCAGTTATTTAAAGATATGATGAATGAAGCTAATACAGAGCTCGGCTTTGAAGCGAATGGACCGATTGCAGTGGAAGTGTATTCTCTCCAAGCACAAGGGATGGTTGTGATCGTAACAAAGAACCAAGACGCAGATTCAGAAGACGATGAGTATGATGATGATTACATCGAAATGCAAGTCAAGCTTGATGAAAGTGCGGACATCATTTATCAATTCCATTCCTTTGAAGATATCATTCAGCTTTCAGAAAGCTTACAGCGAATCGGTATCAATGGGGGAACTGTCTACCACTATGACGGACAGTACTTTTTAAGCCTTGAAGATCTGGGATCGCATACGGCTGAAGGGGTTGTGGCGGTTCTGGCGGAATACGGCAATCCGACAACTTTAACGATTTATCGCTTGCAAGAGTATGGTAAGCTCATTATGGACGGTAATGCCGTTGAGACGATACAGACTCATTTTTCATAAGAATGCAACGGAAGACTGCTGATTTCACAGCAGTTTTTTTTCGTTAAAAACATGGAAAAACATAACGTTTATTCTATGCATAGATCATATGAAGGTGTATACTATTCTCTGAAAGGGAGCATGTGAGAAACAGAAGATTCTAGGAGGTTAACTCAAATGGCAGCCGATCGAAACACCGGTCATACAGAAGAGGACAAACTTGATGTATTAAAATCAACCCAAACCGTAATACATAAGGCTCTGGAAAAATTGGGATATCCAGAAGAAGTATACGAACTGTTAAAAGAGCCAATGAGATTATTAACGGTAAAAATACCTGTTCGTATGGACGACGGTTCAGTAAAGATTTTTACAGGTTACCGTGCGCAGCATAATGACTCTGTCGGTCCGACGAAAGGCGGGATACGTTTTCACCCGAACGTAACAGAAAAAGAGGTGAAGGCGCTTTCTATTTGGATGAGTTTAAAATGCGGCATAATTGATCTTCCATATGGCGGTGGTAAAGGCGGAATTGTTTGTGATCCAAGGGATATGTCGTTTAGAGAGCTGGAGCGTCTGAGCAGAGGGTATGTCAGAGCAATCAGCCAAATTGTCGGCCCGACAAAAGACGTGCCGGCGCCGGATGTATTTACAAACTCACAAATCATGGCTTGGATGATGGATGAGTATTCAAGAATTGATGAATTTAATTCGCCTGGATTTATTACAGGCAAGCCGCTTGTGCTTGGCGGATCTCATGGGAGAGAATCTGCGACAGCAAAAGGTGTAACCATCTGTATTAAAGAAGCGGCTAAGAAAAAAGGCATAGATATTAAAGGTGCCCGTGTCGTTGTCCAAGGCTTCGGAAACGCGGGAAGCTATTTGGCGAAATTTATGCATGATGCAGGAGCAAAGGTTGTCGGTATCTCAGATGCGTATGGCGGACTTTATGATCCTGAGGGCCTCGATATCGATTACTTACTCGACCGCCGCGACAGCTTCGGTACCGTAACAAAGCTTTTCAACGATACCATTACGAACCAAGAGCTGCTGGAGCTGGATTGTGATATCCTCGTTCCTGCTGCGATCGAAAATCAAATAACAGAAGAAAATGCCCATAATATCCAGGCTAAAATTGTCGTTGAAGCGGCAAATGGGCCAACAACGCTTGAAGGAACAAAAATTCTTTCGGACCGGGACATTTTGCTTGTACCAGACGTGCTTGCAAGTGCCGGGGGCGTAACAGTTTCTTACTTTGAATGGGTTCAGAATAACCAAGGCTTCTACTGGAGTGAAGAAGAGGTAGAAGAAAAATTAGAAAAAATGATGATCAAATCATTTAACAATATTTATGAAATGGCTAAAAACCGAAGAATTGACATGAGACTCGCTGCTTATATGGTCGGCGTTCGCAAAATGGCTGAAGCTTCGCGTTTTAGAGGCTGGATATAAGTTGATGATTTGCATAAAAATAAAAAATCTCCTATGATAAAATAGGAGATTTTTTTATTCGGAAATAGAAAAATATGAAGTGAATTGCCAATCGCAGGAGTTGACGGAAATGATTCATGAAAAAGCAATAATTATAGGCGGAGGACCTTGCGGACTATCTGCTGCCATTCACCTAAAACAAATTGGCATTGATGCCCTCGTCATCGAAAAAGGAAATGTCGTTAACAGTATTTACAATTATCCGACGCATCAAACCTTTTTCAGCTCAAGTGAAAAGCTTGAAATCGGAGACGTGGCATTTATTACGGAAAACAGAAAGCCTGTCAGAATTCAGGCGTTGTCGTATTACCGGGAAGTCGTCAAAAGGAAAAACATCCGTGTAAATGCGTTTGAGATGGTGCATAAAGTAACGAAAGCGGAAAACAATACATTCGTTATAGAGACGTCAAAAGGAACCTACACGACGCCATATTGTATTATTGCAACAGGCTACTATGATCATCCAAACTATATGAATGTACCCGGTGAGGATTTGCCGAAAGTATTTCATTATTTTAAAGAAGGCCATCCATACTTTGATAAAGATGTTGTCGTCATCGGCGGGAAAAATTCAAGTGTAGACGCTGCCCTTGAACTCGTAAAATCTGGAGCGCGTGTCACAGTTTTATACAGGGGCAAGGAGTATTCGCCAAGCATTAAGCCATGGATTCTGCCTGAATTTGAATCACTCGTCAGAAACGGTACAATCCGTATGGAATTTGGCGCTAGTGTCGAAAAAATCACTGAGGATGAAGTTGTATTCCGCTCCGGCGAAAAGGAACTCATCACCATTAAAAATGATTTTGTATTTGCGATGACAGGCTATCATCCCGACCATCAATTTCTTGAAAAAATGGGTGTTGAAATTGATGAAGAAACAGGACGCCCGTTTTTCAATGAAGAAACGATGGAAACGAACGTTAAAGGTATTTTTATTGCAGGGGTCATTGCTGCAGGGAACAATGCAAATGAAATATTTATTGAAAACGGCAGATTTCACGGAGGACATATCGCAGCGGAAATCGCAAAAAGAGAAAATCATTAAAGAAGGGGAGCATATGATGAATCGTATGCTCTTTTTGTTTTTTTAAGTTCAGACAGATGTAAAATCATAAACATCATGGTAGGATAGACTTAGGAATATAAAGGAAAGAGGTTGCCTGATGTTTGCAATCATCTCTGCAGGAATTGCTCCCGGCATCGCGCTGTTAAGTTATTTTTATTTAAAAGATCAGTATGATAACGAACCTGTACATATGGTGCTTCGGTCGTTTTTTCTAGGGGTTGTTCTTGTATTTCCCACAATGTTTATCCAGTACGTGCTTGAAAAAGAGAATGTGGGAGGCGGAAGCTTTTTCGTTTCTTTTTTAACTTCAGGGTTTTTGGAAGAATCATTAAAATGGTTTATTCTGATGGTCAGTGTTTACCCTCACGCCCACTTTGATGAGCATTATGACGGGATTGTATACGGGGCAAGTGTATCGCTCGGTTTTGCTACCCTCGAAAATATTCTTTATTTAATTGGCCACGGTGTGGAGCATGCGTTCGTAAGGGCGCTCCTGCCTGTTTCGTGCCATGCCTTAATAGGCGTTATTATGGGATTTTACCTTGGGAAAGCCCGTTTTTCCACTGATAAGGCGCGTGTGAAGTGGCTTATTCTTTCTTTAGCTCTCCCGTCACTTTTGCATGGATCGTATGATTTTATCCTGACAGCACTCAGCAATTGGATTTATTATATGTTTCCATTTATGTTATTTTTATGGTGGTTTGGTTTGCGAAAAGCGAAAAAAGCCCGTTCCGTTAATATGATGCAAGTATAGAAGCCGCACAGTAATCGTGCGGCTTTTTTGTGTGTCGATTTATCAAAAGAGATTTTATGTTCTGAGGGATAACAAGGAAAGGGTGTATAAAAATAACCTCTTTACAGAAAATACGATTACACTTAAAAATTTGCTGTAGGAGGCTTGAAAAGATGAAGTCCAAAGGATCGATTATGGCATGTCTCATCCTTTTTTCCTTTACAATAACGACGTTTATCAATACTGAAACCATCTCTGCCTTTTCGAATCAGGTCATTCAAAGAGGGGCAACAGGGGATGACGTGGTCGAACTCCAGGCGCGCCTTCAGTACAACGGATACTACAACGGAAAAATTGACGGGGTTTATGGATGGGGAACGTACTGGGCAGTTCGAAACTTTCAGGATCAATTCGGGTTAAAAGAGGTTGACGGCCTTGTCGGGGCTAAAACAAAGCAAACCTTAATATCTAAATCTAAATACTATCGTGAATATGTCATGGAACAGCTTAATAAAGGGAATACCTTTACGCATTACGGAAAAATTCCGCTGAAATACCAGACGAAACCATCAAAAGCTGCAACACAAAAGGCAAGACAACAAGCAGAAGCAAGGCAGAAACAGCCTGCGGAAAAAACAACGCAGCAACCTAAAGCGGATAAACAACAGCAAAACAATACACCTGCAAAAGCAAGAAAACAGGATGCGGTCGCAGCTAACATGCCTGGCGGATTTTCCAACAATGATATCAGGCTCCTTTCTCAGGCAGTTTATGGTGAAGCCCGGGGCGAGCCGTACGAGGGACAGGTTGCCATTGCAGCAGTCATTTTGAACCGATTGAACAGTCCGTTATTTCCGAATTCTGTAGCGGGGGTTATTTTTGAGCCGCTAGCCTTCACAGCAGTAGCCGACGGGCAAATTTACATGCAGCCGAATGAAACGGCCAGAGAAGCAGTGCTGGATGCCATCAATGGATGGGACCCATCAGAGGAAGCGCTGTATTACTTTAACCCTGATACGGCTACAAGTGCTTGGATTTGGGGACGTCCGCAGATTAAAAGAATCGGTAAACACATTTTCTGTGAGTAGCAGGACATGAGAAAGCATAAAAAGAGGTGTGATAAATGATCAGAGGAATTTTAATCGCCGTGCTTGGTATTGCAATAGTCGGTACAGGCTACTGGGGATACAAAGAGCACCAGGAAAAAGACGCAGTTCTTCTTCATGCTGAAAATAACTATCAGCGGGCGTTTCATGAACTTACCTATCAGATGGATCAGCTTCATGATAAAATCGGAACAACACTTGCCATGAACAGCAAAAAATCACTGTCACCTGCATTGATAGATGTGTGGAGGATTACATCTGAAGCTCATAACAGTGTCAGCCAGCTGCCGCTTACATTAATGCCATTTAACAAAACAGAAGAGCTATTATCAAAGATCGGGGATTTCAGTTATAAAACGTCAGTCAGGGATTTGGATCAAAAACCGCTTGATAAAAACGAGTATACGTCACTAAATAAGTTATATCAGCAGTCCGAAGATATACAAAATGAACTGCGTCACGTTCAGCACCTTGTCATGAGCAAAAACCTTCGCTGGATGGACGTAGAGATGGCGCTGGCTTCTGATGAAAAACAAAGTGATAATACGATTATCAACAGTTTTAAAACTGTTGAAAAAAATGTTGGTGCATTCTCCACGGGAACAGATCTTGGCCCGAGTTTCACCAGCACCAAAAAAGAAGAGAAAGGTTTCGACCATCTGAAGGGAAAACAAATTTCCAAACAGGAAGCAAAACAAATTGCTGAGCGCTTTGCCCCGGATGACAATTATTCCATTAAAGTGGTAAAGAGCGGAAAAAAAACAAATCGCGACGTTTATAGCATCAGCATGAAAGATCCAGACCATAAAGCAGCGATTTATATGGATATTACGAAAAAGGGAGGGCATCCGGTATATTTGATCCAAAACAGAGAAGTGAAAGATCAGAAAATCAGTTTGAATGACGGATCGAACCGTGCACTCGCCTTTTTAAAGAAAAATGGATATGAGACAGATGATTTGGAAATTGATGAAAGTGCCCAATATGATAAAATCGGCGTATTTTCATATGTTCCTGTTGAAAATAAAGTCCGGATGTATCCGGAAGCGATTCGTATGAAAGTGGCCTTGGATGACGGTGAGGTTGTAGGCTTTTCAGCAAGAGATTTCCTAACAGCCCATAGAAAAAGAGATATACCTAAGCCGGCTATTACTGAAGCAGAAGCAAAATCTAAATTAAATAAAAATGTACAAGTGAGAGAGACAAGGCTCGCTTTGATTACAAATGAACTTGGCCAAGAAGTGTTATGCTATGAACTGCTCGGAACAATTGAAAATGACACATTCAGAATGTATATAAATGCCAAGGACGGATCGGAAGAAAAGGTTGAAAAACTAAAAAATGCAGAACCTATATATAAAGACCTATAAAAAACAGGAGGAAAGGACTAAATGTCTTTTCCTTTTTTTCATTACGTGCTTTAATAAAAAAGCGAGTATATTGAATACGAAAGAGTGAAGTCAATGATAGAGATTGGAGAAAATGTACTTTTAGAATATATAGAAGGAAATGAATTGAAAAAAGCAAAGAGCAAGGCAGTCAGCATGGAAAACAATGAGCTTTTGATTGCGTATCCGGTTGATATAGTGACAGGGCGAACTGTGATTTTACATAACGATATGGAAGTAATGGTAGAGTTTGTAGGCAAAGACGAAGTTCCTTATCGTTTTACAAGCCATATAAAAGGTAAAGTGAAGGACAAACTACAAATGATCTGTCTTGAAGTGCCACCCCGTGATAAAATGAAACGAATCCAGCGCCGCCAGTATGTAAGATCTGATGCGGTATTGGATGTGCACATACAGCCGGCAAATAAAGAAGAGTTCCGCACTCTTTCCTATAACATCAGCGCAGGCGGCATCGCCGTGATTTTAGCTGATGGCATTTCTTTTCAATCCGGGGAATCATTGCGACTTATCATCAGTCTGTCTGAAGAGGAGAACACGCGTCAAATAGAAACAGAAACCGTTGTCAGACGAATCTTTGATGACCCGAAATCAGGGAAACGTAAAATGACCCTTGAGTATACAGGAATCGCAGCAAGTGACCAGCAGTTCCTGCTTCAATATTGCATCCGGCGACAGTTAAATAAGAGAAGAAAGGCAAGGGTGGAATAAACATCGGCAAAGACTTCCATACTATTTGTGATGGAGGTGCTCCGATGAAAATATTTGAACGGATGCTGATTAAATTATTGTTCATTCAGGCCATCATTTTACTTGGTGTACAGATTCTTTTTCACTATGAGCATATTGAACCTTATGTATCAAAAGTGATTCAATATGAAGGGGTGGATAAAATGGAGGAGAACAATAGGATTGAAACCTTCAAACCTTAATTATTCATCAATTTTTCACCCTTTTTCATAAAGTTCGTGATACAATCCATAGAGGAGAAAAGAGCAAGGAGAGGAATTATGGAAAAGAAATTATCGATTGCAATTGACGGCCCGGCAGCTGCGGGGAAAAGCACCGTTGCCAAAATTGTGGCTGAGAAAAAATCGTACATATATATTGATACAGGAGCAATGTATCGGGCGATAACGTACACGGCTTTACAAGAAAACGTTGACCTGACAAATGAAGAAAAACTGGCTGAACTGCTAAAGCGGACGGACATTGAACTGGTTACAACAAAAGAAGGACAAAAAGTGCTTGTTAACGGCACCGATGTAACTGAGGCGATCAGAACAGACGAAGTCAGCAACCAAGTTTCAATAGCAGCTAAGCATAGAAGCGTCAGGGAAGAAATGGTGAAGCGCCAGCAGCAGCTTGGGGAAAAAGGCGGCGTCGTTATGGATGGACGTGATATCGGGACTCACGTGCTGCCAAATGCAGAAGTGAAAATTTTTCTTTTGGCATCTGTTGAAGAGAGAGCGAAACGCCGTTATGAAGAAAATGTGAAAAAAGGCTACGATGTCAACTATGAAACATTGATTGAGGAAATTGCAAGAAGAGACAAGCTTGATTCAGAGCGCGAAGTATCTCCTCTGCGCAAAGCAGAAGACGCTTTGGAAATCGACACGACATCACTTTCCATTCAAGAGGTAGCTGATAAAATCCTTGAGGCAGTGGAGCAAAAGTCCCGCTGATAATGGCGAATGCACTTTTTTTGAATTTTTCAACGAAGAAAGAATGTTATTGCTTGACAAACCTGTCCTTTTATTAGAAGTTAATACTAATAAAACTTTTTATTGATCATTCAAAAAACTTTCAAAAACTTTTTTGGATGATTCTTTAATACATATTCGGCTAAAAAGCGGGCATGTTTATATGTTCAGCTTTCAAACCGTTTTAATTAAGCTGTGTAGGTTTGGACCAAGGAGGTTATTCAAATGACAGAGGAAATGAATCAAATTGATGTTCAAGTGCCAGAGGTTGGAGATGTAGTTAAAGGGATTGTGACAAAGGTAGAGGACAAACATGTGGATGTTGAAATTATCAATGTCAAACAGTCTGGCATTATTCCAATCAGTGAATTATCAAGTCTTCATGTAGAGAAAGCATCGGATGTTGTTAAAGTAGACGACGAGCTTGACCTGAAAGTAACAAAAGTGGAAGACGATGCTTTGATTTTATCTAAACGTGCTGTTGATGCAGACCGCGCTTGGGAAGACCTTGAGAAAAAGTTTGAAACAAAAGAAGTGTTTGAAGCTGAAGTGAAAGATGTCGTGAAAGGCGGCCTTGTCGTTGATATCGGCGTTCGCGGTTTTATTCCAGCATCACTTGTGGAAGCGCATTTCGTTGAAGATTTCACTGACTATAAAGGAAAAACACTGTCTCTGCTCGTTGTAGAGCTTGACCGTGACAAAAACCGTGTCATCCTTTCACACCGTGCTGTTGTTGAAAGTGAACAAGCAAATAAAAAACAAGAACTTCTTCAGTCTCTTGAAGTTGGAAGTGTACTTGATGGCAAAGTGCAGCGCCTGACTGATTTTGGCGCATTTGTTGATATCGGCGGTATCGACGGACTTGTACACATTTCACAGCTCTCACACTCCCATGTAGAGAAGCCGTCTGATGTTGTTGAAGAGGGACAAGAAGTAAAAGTAAAAGTATTATCGGTAGACCGTGATAATGAACGTATTTCTTTGTCTATCAAAGATACACTTCCTGGACCGTGGAGCCAAATCGGCGAGAAAGTGAAGCCTGGCGATGTGCTTGAAGGAACTGTGCAGCGACTTGTCAGCTTCGGTGCCTTTGTTGAAATCCTTCCAGGTGTTGAAGGTCTCGTTCATATTTCTCAAATTTCCAATAAACACATCGGCACGCCGCATGAAGTTCTTGAAGAAGGACAGACTGTAAAAGTGAAGGTTCTTGATGTGAATGAAAATGAGGAGCGCATTTCATTAAGCATGCGTGAACTTGAAGAAGCACCTAAAGCCGATCAAGAGGATTACCGTCAATATCAGGCGAAGGAAGAAACAAGCACTGGCTTCCAGCTTGGAGACCTGATCGGAGATAAGCTGAATAAACTAAAATAATTGGTGATAAACGTGACTCGAGCAGAACGGAAAAGACAACACATCAATCATGCCCTGTCCACCGGCCAAAAGCGTGAAACAGGTCTTGATGATATTACGTTTGTTCATGTCAGTCTGCCCGATCTTGCATTAGAACAAGTAGATATTTCCACAAAAATCGGCGAACTTTCAAGCAGTTCGCCGATTTTTATCAATGCAATGACTGGCGGCGGCGGACAACTTACATATGAAATTAATAAATCTCTTGCACGAGCGGCTCGTCAAGCTGGAATACCTCTTGCTGTCGGATCACAGATGTCAGCATTAAAAGATCCCTCAGAGCGTGTTTCGTATGAAATCGTTCGAAAGGAAAACCCAAACGGACTGATTTTTGCCAATCTGGGAAGCGAGGCGACAGCTGATCAGGCAAAGGAAGCAGTTGATATGATTAAAGCAGATGCGCTGCAGATTCACTTGAATGTGATTCAGGAAATTGTGATGCCTGAAGGGGACAGAAGCTTTAGCGGCGCACTGGACCGCATTGAGCAAATTTGCAGCCAGGTCAGTGTGCCAGTCATTGTGAAAGAAGTCGGCTTTGGCATGAGCAAAGAATCAGCAGGGAAGCTGTATGAAGCTGGTGCTGCAGCTGTTGATATTGGCGGCTACGGGGGGACGAATTTTTCGAAAATCGAAAATCTCCGAAGACAGCGGCAAATCTCCTTTTTTAACTCGTGGGGTATTTCGACAGCTGCAAGTTTGGCGGAAATTCGCTCTGCGTTTCCCGCAAATACAATGATTGCCTCCGGCGGCCTGCAGGATGCGCTTGATGTGGCAAAGGCAATTGCGCTAGGGGCCTCTTGCACCGGAATGGCAGGACACTTTTTAAAAGCGCTGACAAATAGCGGTGAGGAAGGACTGCTTGAGGAGATTCAGCTGATCCTTGAGGAGTTAAAGATGATTATGACCGTGCTGGGCGCCAGAACGATTGCTGATTTGCAAAAGGCGCCTCTTGTGATTAAAGGTGAAACCCATCACTGGCTCACAGAGAGAGGGATCGATACGTCCAGCTATAGTGTGAGATAAATGATAAAAGCCCAAAACCTAATGAGTTTTGGGCTTTTTGTATTAAGATTTCCGCTTTTTAAATCTTCCGTTTTGTTCAAGGCTTGTCGCTCCGTCATAGTGAATGGACTGGTCGCGGTCTGATTCGACTCTGCCCGAAGCTTTGAGTTTTTTCTCCTGTCTGTCTTTTCCCATGATCATACTCCTTAATGTTGAGATGGATTGTTTAAAAAATGCGCCTGAACTCCATACTGGGAGTAGGAGGAAGCAAAATGGAACAATTTTATTACTATTGGTCAATGTGGTTTCTGTGGGTCCTGACAACCTTTATTTTTGCGAAGACGAAAAGACGATTTGCCGTCTCTGTCTTTATTTTAACTAATATTATTTTAAGCATACATGACATCACTTTATATTTTTCCCTGAATGCTGCTTATATGATGTTTTTCGTCTGCGGGTGTATCTATGCCGGGTATTTGGGAATGTATCGTTTTCGTTATCTCATGGTCTATTTGACGCTTGTTGCCGGATATGCGTTTGTTTATCTTTTTGCATTATATGATCCGGTTTGGTTCATCATAAAACCTGAGTGGGCTTCCGTTATTTTAATAGTGCTTTTGGCAGCTTCAGTTGAAAGGGATTTCGAGAAGCAGCTTGCCTTATTTGTCCTAGGGATGTGCCAAGGTGAACTAGTGTATTCATTTGTGATTCAAAAGTTCGCCGGGGCCTTGGCTGTCGGCGGCTTTCAATGGCTGAATGCGTGTTCTGCGGGCATGATATTGCTGTTTGGCATATCCAAATATGAACAGCTCGCAAGTCAGATTGGTCAAAAAAGCAAAAGATCAAACAAAGGAGCTACCAAAATGTCATGAGTGATTACATCTATCCGATTATTGCCGGGGTCATTGCCGGAGTCGCGACAAGGCTTTATATGCTCAAAACGGATTACCGCCAGTATCCGACCTATGTTCATGGGAAAGTGATTCACATCGCACTAGGGCTGATAGCTGCTGGGTTAGGGGCAATTATTATGCCGGCGCTTTTGCAGGAGGAATTTACGGCCATCACATTTTTAACGTTAGCAGCGACGCAATTTAGAGATGTCCGAAACATGGAGCGGAACACGCTGACGCAAATGGATTCGTATGAACTTGTCTCAAGGGGAAGCACATATATTGAGGGAATTGCCATTGCGTTTGAAAGCAGAAATTATATCGTGATCTTTACAGCGCTTTTAACAACCTCTGCGTATGTGTTTTTATCCATTTGGGCTGCAGTCATAGCGGCTATTGTTTGTTTTTTGCTGGCAATGAAATTTATGTCGGGCAGTGTGTTGAAGGATATTGTAGACATCGAGTACATAAAGCCTCACTTTGACGGTCCGGGACTGTTTGTTGATAATATTTATATGATGAATATCGGGCTTCCGGAGAAACAAGAGCTGATTTTAAAGCATGGTATGGGGTTTATTTTAACGCCAAAAAACTTTAATTCAGCAGCGACGATCGCCAATTTAGGGCAGCGTCAGGCGATTTTATTTGATGTGTCCAATGTGCTCGGGGTTTATCGGGATTCAGGCGAGCCGTCTTTGACACCCATCGCAAAACGTGATTTAAATGATGGGAGAGTGGCAGTCTTTGTACTGCCGCAAATTAACCACCCCGAAACGGCTGTTCAGATCATCAGCAATGTTCCAACATTGGAAAACGCGATCAGAATGCCGACAGAATTTATCAAGAAACAGGATAAGGTGATAGGATGAGCGAATCTCTCACAAAAGTGATTTTGTCTGTGATCACGACGAACCGAAACCGGGCTGCGGGGGGAGCGCCTGTCTTTTTTTGCAATGACCAAAAGGAGATGGAGCTTTTCGCTAAAAATCTTGAGGCGATCCTTGATGGAATAGCGCATAGAATTGGAGATGACGTGTATTTGATCGTGAAACATTTCTAAGAATAGTTGTGATCCCAGTAAAAACTGATATAATAAATGAGTTAAGCCCTTCCTCTGAAGGGTTTCTTTTCATAAAAGTGAATGAAATGATTTTAATAACCGGTTGAAAATTTATGTAAAAATGAAAGCGGCTGGATCGAAAGGAAGGGTACTATGGGTAAACCTGTCGTAGCCATTGTCGGGAGACCAAATGTAGGAAAATCCACAATCTTTAACCGGATTGCGGGAGAAAGAATTTCAATAGTAGAAGATACCCCTGGAGTGACAAGGGATCGGATATACAGCTCGGCTGAATGGCTGAATTATGATTTTAATTTGATTGATACTGGCGGTATTGATATCGGTGATGAGCCGTTCTTAGCGCAAATTCGCCAGCAGGCTGAAATCGCCATGGATGAAGCGGACGTCATTATTTTTATGGTGAATGGCCGTGAAGGCGTAACAGCTGCTGATGAAGAAGTAGCAAAAATTTTGTACCGCACGAAAAAGCCTGTTGTTTTGGCAGTTAATAAACTGGATAACACAGAAATGAGAGCGAATGTTTATGATTTTTATTCGCTTGGCTTTGGCGAGCCGTATCCAATTTCGGGAACACACGGACTCGGACTGGGTGATTTACTGGATGCCGTTGCAGAGCATTTTAAAAACATTCCCGAAACGAAATATGATGAAGAAGTAGTTCAGTTTTGCCTGATCGGACGCCCGAATGTCGGAAAGTCCTCACTTGTGAACGCGATGCTCGGCGAGGAACGCGTCATTGTGAGCAATGTGGCGGGAACGACAAGAGATGCTGTTGATACGGCATTTACGTACAACCAGCAGGAGTTTGTCATTGTCGATACTGCCGGTATGCGAAAAAAAGGGAAAGTCTATGAAACGACTGAAAAGTACAGTGTGCTGCGGGCTCTGAAAGCAATTGACCGCTCCGAAGTCGTCGCGGTTGTGCTGGATGGCGAAGAAGGCATTATTGAACAGGACAAGCGTATCGCCGGTTATGCACACGAAGCGGGCAAGGCCGTCGTGATCGTCGTAAACAAATGGGATGCTGTTGACAAAGATGAAAGCACGATGAAAGAATTTGAAGAAAATATCCGTGATCATTTTCAATTTCTTGATTATGCGCCAATCCTATTCATGTCAGCCTTAACGACAAAGCGGATTCATACGCTCATGCCTGCGATTATCAAAGCAAGCGAAAACCACTCGCTTCGAGTTCAAACGAATGTCTTGAATGATGTCATTATGGATGCTGTGGCAATGAACCCGACGCCGACTCATAACGGTTCCCGCTTGAAGATTTATTACGCAACTCAAGTGTCGGTGAAGCCGCCGAGTTTCGTTGTGTTTGTAAACGATCCGGAATTGATGCATTTTTCGTACGAACGCTTTTTGGAAAACCGAATCAGAGATGCGTTCGGTTTTGAGGGGACACCAATCAAAATATTTGCAAGAGCTAGAAAATAAAAAGGTGTGAAGCAAATATGAAAAGAGTCACTATGCTCGGAGCGGGAAGCTGGGGGACGGCATTGGCTTTAGTGTTAGCCGATAATCATCACGATGTAACCATGTGGGGGCACCGTGCAGATCTGATTCATCAAATCAATGATCAGCATGAAAATAAGGATTATTTGCCGAACGTCAAGCTTCCAGAATCATTAGAGGCAACAACGGATATAGGGAAAGCTGTTTCGGACGCAGATTTCATAATCGTTGCGGTTCCGACAAAAGCGATTCGGGAAGTGTTGAGACAGGCTGTGCCTTTTATAACGAAAAAGGCAGTCTTTGTTCATGTCAGCAAGGGCATAGAGCCGGATTCACTCCTGCGCATTTCTGAGATTATGGAAATTGAGCTCCCTAGCGATGTCAGAAAAGATATTGTTGTCCTTTCCGGACCAAGCCATGCGGAAGAAGTGGGACTGCGGCATCCGACGACAGTTACTGCATCTTCAAAGAGCATGCGGGCAGCAGAAGAGGTGCAGGATTTATTTATTAATCACAATTTCCGGGTTTACACAAACCCTGACGTTATCGGAGTTGAAATCGGGGGGGCTTTAAAAAATATTATTGCCCTCGCCGCAGGAATCACAGACGGTTTAGGGTATGGTGACAATGCCAAAGCTGCTTTGATTACTCGCGGACTTGCCGAAATCGCGAGACTTGGAACGAAAATGGGCGGGAATCCCCTGACGTTTTCTGGATTGACAGGAGTAGGCGATCTGATTGTGACGTGCACAAGTGTTCATTCCAGAAACTGGCGTGCCGGCAATTTGCTCGGAAAAGGGTACAAGCTTGAAGACGTTCTTGAAGAGATGGGAATGGTAGTCGAAGGCGTCCGCACGACAAAAGCGGCTTACCAGCTTTCGAAGAAATATGATGTGAAAATGCCGATTACAGAAGCACTCCATCAAGTACTATTTAACGGACAAAAAGTGGAAACTGCTGTTGAATCTTTAATGGCAAGAGGGAAAACCCACGAGATGGAGGATCTTGTCAATACGTTTGAAAATCAAGTGAAGTAAAAGTGTCAATCGTATAGGAGATCGCATATCTTAATTGAACGAAAGCCCGAAAAACAGAAGGACACCCAGGTCTTGGGATCTCCTGAAACATTTTGCCGATTTAGGCAATAGAGGATGCATCTGTATGCCAAGTCGCATACTATAGCATCGAAGTCCAAGAGAGTGTTTCTTAAACGTGCAGGTGAATATAGTCAAGTTGACTGAAGCGAAGGTCCCCCTCTTTGCTTCAGTTTTTTTGTTCTATCAAAGGATGGAAAATCTGGTTGATCTTTTCCCGGGCTGTATATTAAAATTAAAATATAACGCTTACATCATACATATTAGGGAGGCGCAGGTCATTGAGTCTGGCATTGATGAAAATGTGGTTTGCACTAGGGTCCATGGGTCTGATGTTTCTGGCTGTAGCTTCCATCTATTTAAGCCGTTTTAAGTGCCAAAACCGTTTTCTGAAGATTGCGGTTTCGTCATTCGCTTTCATGTGTATGCTCATATCTGGAATTATTGTGTTTGTCGTGGTATTCAGCGGCCCTGTCAATGAATAAAGCTGTAAAAGGAAGTGCTGTATGGGTAAACTGAAGTGCGCTATGATTTTTGCGGCAGTCGTGTTTTTATCAGGCTGTTTATATCCAAATGAGCGGAAAAGCAGTGTACATGCCATTCCTTATCAGGACCAGCTAAAGCAGGTCCAGTCTGCTGTTGATGAATTTCAAAAGGCAAATGGAGGGCTGCTTCCCATTCAAACAAAAGATATGTCGACACCGCTATATCAAAAGTATCCGATAGACTTTAACCGTTTAGCGCCGAGATATATGGCCGAACCTCCAAGCACGGCATATGAAAGCGGGGGAGACTATCAATACGTGCTTGTTGACGTAGAGAACGATCCAACTGTTAAATTGATTGATCTAAAGATGGCTGAAAAAATCCGCGACGTAAAAATGCGTGTCCAAATGTACCGCCAGGAGCATCAATATCCGCCTTACAAGGATGTGCTATCACGTGATTTATTTACACTTGATGAGAAGAAGCTGGGAGATGGAAGCTCTCTTACAGTGACAAGCCCAATCTCAGGGAATTCTCTGCCGCTTATGATTGACGGAGACGGAGAAATATATGCCGATTACCGGACTGAGCTGGCTTCTTGCCTCAAAAAAAGCAAAAAAACGTTTAAACCCGGGTCTGAAATCCAGGATATGATTTGGCAAGAAACCCCCTTTGTCCCCGCGTTTTCTGTGAAATATACGGTAAATGACAAACAGGAACCTGTTTTTTTAGAAAATGATATGAAATAGGAATGAACCTTTTTCCCGTGCATACAAATAGGGAGAAAGGTTTTTTTATACTTTAATAGATTGAGGATGGGAAATTTTCTAAAGTTGTCATATTGAAATAGGACAACGTCATACACATATAGTGTCCTGTGTTTGATTGAAAGAGCTTAATAAAATTGATAAGGATAGGAAGTCCGGGAGGGGATCACTTGGAAAAGGTCGATATTTTCAAGGATATCGCTGAACGAACAGGAGGCGATATATACTTAGGAGTCGTAGGTGCTGTCCGTACAGGAAAATCCACGTTCATTAAAAAATTTATGGAGCTTGTGGTGCTCCCGAATATCAGTAACGAAGCAGACCGGGCCCGTGCGCAGGATGAACTTCCGCAGAGCGCAGCCGGCAAGACGATTATGACTACCGAGCCTAAATTTGTTCCGAATCAGGCGATGTCTGTTCACGTGTCAGACGGACTCGATGTCAATATAAGATTAGTAGATTGTGTAGGTTACACAGTGCCCGGCGCAAAAGGATATGAAGATGAAAACGGGCCGCGGATGATCAACACGCCATGGTACGAAGAACCGATCCCATTTCATGAGGCTGCTGAAATCGGCACACGAAAAGTCATTCAAGAACACTCGACCATCGGAGTTGTCATTACGACTGACGGCACCATTGGAGATATCGCCAGAAGTGACTATATAGAGGCTGAAGAAAGAGTTATTGAAGAGCTGAAAGAGGTTGGCAAACCCTTTATTATGGTCATCAATTCAGTCAGGCCGTATCACCCGGAAACAGAAGCCATGCGTCAGAATTTAAGCGAAAAATATGATATCCCGGTATTGGCAATGAGCGTTGAAAGCATGCGGGAATCAGATGTGCTGAATGTGCTCAGAGAGGCCCTCTACGAGTTTCCGGTGCTTGAAGTGAATGTCAATCTCCCAAGCTGGGTAATGGTGCTGAAAGAAAACCATTGGCTGCGTGAAAGCTATCAGGAATCCGTAAAGGAAACTGTTAAGGATATTAAGCGTCTCCGGGATGTAGACAGGGTTGTCGGCCAATTCAGCGAGTTTGAGTTCATTGAAAGTGCGGGATTAGCCGGAATCGAGCTGGGCCAAGGGGTAGCTGAAATTGATTTGTATGCGCCGGACCAATTATATGATCAAATCCTGAAAGAAGTGGTTGGTGTTGAAATCAGAGGAAGAGACCATCTCCTTGAGCTCATGCAAGACTTTTCTCATGCGAAAACAGAATATGATCAAGTGTCCGATGCCTTAAAAATGGTCAAACAGACGGGATACGGCATTGCAGCGCCTGCTTTAGCTGATATGAGTCTCGATGAGCCGGAAATTATACGGCAGGGCTCACGATTCGGTGTGAGGCTGAAGGCTGTCGCTCCGTCGATCCATATGATTAAAGTAGACGTCGAAAGCGAATTCGCGCCGATTATCGGAACGGAAAAACAAAGCGAAGAGCTTGTACGCTATTTAATGCAGGACTTTGAGGATGATCCGCTCTCCATCTGGAACTCCGATATCTTCGGAAGATCACTGAGCTCAATTGTGAGAGAAGGGATTCAGGCAAAGCTGTCATTAATGCCTGAAAACGCACGGTACAAATTAAAAGAAACGTTAGAAAGAATTATAAACGAAGGTTCAGGCGGCTTAATCGCCATCATCCTGTAATACCGGAAGGCCTCTTTATTGAATGGGAGGTCTTTTTTCTTTTCTCTTAATAATGGAAAAGGATCAAGGAATAGGATGAAAAAAGGAAAAAAAGGAATATTTGTTCGATAAATCACGTTAAATCCTTGACGAGCAAGGGATTGACGCTTTAAAATGCTTGATATGGCTTTTTATATGTGTTACTCTACATACAGAAATTCTTCACTTTGTTGGACAAACATTCCTCAGAGTGCAGTTTTTCTTAAAAAGCCGTTTAATTGTCTTTCTCTTGCCTGCTCTGATTTTTTTCTGAGACAGGTTTAGAATCAGACTGAACTGTGAAGAAATGATAATAAACGAACTGAATGTATTCCTTTTGGGAGGAGGTGAAAGGCATGAACAAAACAGAACTTATCAATGCGGTTGCTGAAGCAAGCGAATTGTCTAAAAAAGACGCTACAAAAGCAGTTGACTCTGTTTTTGATACGATCTTAGATGCACTTAAAAACGGTGATAAAATCCAACTGATCGGTTTTGGTAACTTCGAGGTGCGCGAACGTTCTGCACGTAAAGGACGCAACCCTCAAACAGGTGAAGAAATCGAAATTCCAGCAAGCAAAGTACCTGCTTTCAAACCAGGTAAAGCGCTTAAAGATGCAGTTGCCGGAAAATAATTGTGAATATAGATCGTGTATGCATCTAGCTTACATACACTTTATTTCTTCACAGAAAAGCCCCTTTCTAAGGGGCTTTTCATATTTCCAAGAGCATGAGCTTCCTGACAGGGCATTCACTTTGCTTTTAGCGGGGCATGTGTGCTAGAATCGAAATTAAATGTATTCATTGGTGGAGGACATAGAACATGAAAGAAGTTAATAAAGAGCAAATCGAACAAGCTGTTCGTCAAATTTTAGAAGCGATCGGAGAAGACCCGAATAGAGAAGGGCTTCTTGATACTCCGAAAAGAGTCGCAAAGATGTACGCCGAAGTATTCTCCGGCTTAAATGAAGATCCAAAAGAACATTTCCAGACTATCTTCGGTGAAAACCATGAGGAGCTTGTTCTTGTAAAAGATATCGCGTTTCATTCTATGTGTGAGCATCACCTTGTTCCCTTTTATGGAAAAGCACACGTTGCATATATACCGCGAGGCGGAAAGGTCACAGGGCTCAGCAAACTGGCACGTGCCGTTGAAGCCGTTGCAAAGCGTCCGCAGCTTCAGGAACGCATCACGTCTACAATTGCGGAAAGCATCGTAGAAACGCTTGATCCGTACGGCGTAATGGTAGTGGTTGAAGCAGAACACATGTGCATGACGATGCGCGGTGTAAGAAAACCGGGTGCAAAAACTGTCACTTCAGCAGTCAGAGGCGTTTTCAAAGATGATGCTGCTGCCCGCGCTGAAGTATTGGAACATATTAAACGCCAGGACTAATAAAGATAGAGGGTGCTATAAATGAACCAAAAGCATTCAAGTGACTTTGTCGTCATTAAAGCGGTTGAGGACGGAGTGAATGTGATCGGCCTGACAAGAGGAACAGACACAAAGTTTCACCATTCCGAAAAACTCGACAAGGGAGAGGTAATCATCGCTCAGTTCACAGAGCATACTTCTGCCATTAAAGTCAGAGGAGAGGCACTCATCCAAACCGCATACGGAGAAATGAAAAGCGAAAAAAAATAAGCTGGCTGTCCCCGCTGTTAAAAGCAAATGTTCGCAAACAGCGGGAGGATACAGCCAATTTCTTTTTTTTATGCTATAATGATACCTGCGTAAGTGAATGAAAAAATAAAACTCATACATAGATTAAGAAATAAATGTGAATTTGGGGACAAGGGTGATATTTTTGCAAGACATCTACGGAACTTTAGCCAATCTGAACACGAAATTAAAACAAAAGCTGTCTCATCCTTATTTAGCGAAGCATATTTCTGCGCCAAAAATTGATGAGGATAAGCTTCTTCTTTTTCATGCTTTATTTGAAGAAGCTGACATAAAAAACAATGACAGAGAAAATTATATTGTAACAGCGATGCTTGTACAAAGCGCCCTTGATACCCATGATGAAGTGACGACAGCCAGAGTCATAAAACGAGACGAAAACAAAAACCGCCAATTGACTGTACTCGCAGGCGATTATTTCAGCGGGCTGTACTACTCTTTACTATCTGAAATGAAGGATATCTATATGATTCGGACGCTTGCTACAGCCATCAAAGAAATCAATGAACATAAAATTCGTCTATATGACCGTTCTTTCAAGGACGAACATGATTTTTTCGAAAGTGTCGGCATCGTTGAATCAGCTTTATTCCATCGGGTGGCGGAACACTTTAACCTCCCGCGCTGGAAAAAGCTGTCGAGTGATTTTTTTGTATTTAAGCGGCTGATGAACGGAAATGATACATTTCTGGATGTGATCGGCAGTTTTATACAGCTGGGAAAAACAAAAGAAGAGATATTAGAAGATTGTTTTAAAAAAGCGAAAAACAGCATTGAGTCACTTTTGCCTCTAAATTCACCTATTCAGCACATTTTATTAAACCGTCTGAAGACAATCAGCCAAGATCAAACCTATCATCAGAAAGTGGAAGAAGGGTAAACCATTATGCAAGAATCAAAAGAACAGCGCGTTCATGGAGTATTTGAAAAAATATCTAAAAACTACGACCAAATGAACTCTGTCATCAGTTTTCAGCAGCATAAAAAATGGCGCGAAAAAACGATGCGCATCATGGATGTAAAAGAAGGCGCCAAAGCCCTTGATGTCTGTTGCGGAACGGCTGACTGGACGATCGCTCTTGCAAAAGCAGCCGGAAAAAGCGGGGAGATCAAGGGCTTGGATTTCAGTGAAAATATGCTGAGTGTCGGACAGCAGAAAGTAAAAAACGGCGGATTCAGTCAAATTGAACTGCTGCACGGAAATGCGATGGAGCTTCCTTTTGAAGATGATACATTTGATTATGTCACGATTGGTTTCGGACTTCGCAATGTCCCTGATTACTTGACCGTATTGAAAGAGATGAGACGTGTGGTAAAGCCGGGCGGCCAAGTAGTATGCCTGGAAACGTCCCAGCCGGAAATGTTTGGGTTCAGACAGGCTTACTTTATGTACTTTAAGTATATTATGCCGTTTTTCGGGAAACTGTTTGCGAAGAGCTATAAAGAATATTCTTGGCTTCAAGAATCAGCCAGAGAATTCCCTGGAATGAAGGAATTGGCAGGCCTGTTTGAAGAGGCGGGCCTGAAAAATGTCAAATATCATTCGTTTACTGGCGGAGTCGCTGCCACGCATATCGGATGGAAATGAAAACACAGATGTTTGGGTGAATGATATGAAATTTAAAATGGCCTACTCTTTTTTAAATGACGATATTGATGTAATCGAAAAAGAACTTGAACAAACCGTACGTTCCGATTACCCGCTTTTAAGCGAGGCGGGTCTTCACCTGCTGCAGGCCGGAGGGAAACGTATTCGGCCCGTTTTCGTGCTGCTTTCCGGCATGTTTGGCGATTACGATATTAATAAGATTAAATATGTTGCCGTTACTCTGGAAATGATTCACATGGCATCTTTAGTTCATGATGATGTCATTGATGATGCGGAGCTTCGCAGAGGAAAGCCGACAATCAAAGCAAAATGGGATAATCGCATTGCGATGTACACAGGCGATTATATGCTTGCGGGATCTCTTGAAATGATGACGAGAATTAATGAACCGAAAGCCCATAGGATTTTGTCACAAACAATCGTTGAAGTTTGTCTGGGGGAAATCGAACAGATCAAAGACAAATACAACATGGAACAAAATCTCCGAACGTATCTCCGCCGCATCAAAAGAAAAACGGCTCTCCTGATCGCGGTCAGCTGCCAGCTCGGTGCCATTGCGTCCGGAGCTGATGAAAAGATTCATAAGGCGCTGTACTGGTTTGGGTATTACGTCGGCATGTCTTATCAAATCATCGATGATATCCTTGACTTTACTTCAACAGAAGAAGAGCTGGGCAAACCCGTTGGAGGAGATTTGCTTCAAGGGAATGTCACATTGCCAGTGCTGTATGCTCTGAAAAATCCAGCATTAAAGAATCAGCTTAAATTGATTAACAGCGAGACAACACAGGAACAACTTGAACCAATCATTGAGGAAATCAAAAAAACAGATGCGATTGAAGCTTCTATGGCAGTAAGCGAAATGTATTTGCAGAAAGCTTTCCAGAAATTAAACACGCTTCCGAGAGGGCGTGCACGTTCGTCTCTTGCGGCTATCGCAAAATATATCGGTAAAAGAAAATTTTAATTTTTGTAGATATTATTAAATTTCTCCGCCCCGGATTGATTAATTATCAGAAAGATGTTACGATTTCGGTGTGCAGTGTGAAAGCCTATACATACATAATGATGGGGTGGAGAATGTGATGGAAAAGACTTTTATCATGGTGAAACCAGACGGTGTCCAACGTCAGCTCATTGGGGATATTTTATCCAGATTCGAACGTAAGGGCTTACAATTAGCTGGTGCCAAGTTAATGAGAGTGACTGAACCAATGGCTGAGAAACATTACGCCGAACATCAAGGGAAGCCTTTCTTCGGAGAACTCGTTGAGTTTATTACTTCAGGACCTGTATTCGCAATGGTTTGGGAAGGCGAGAATGTCATAGAGGTAACGAGACAGCTGATCGGAAAGACCAATCCTAAAGAAGCTTTGCCTGGTACGATTCGGGGAGATTATGGCATGTTTGTCGGAAAAAACATCATCCACGGCTCTGATTCTCTCGAAAGTGCAGAACGCGAGATTAACATTTTCTTTAAGAATGAAGAATTAGTATCATATCAACAGCTCATGGCAGGCTGGATCTATTAATCTTTGTGAAAATAAGTAACAGAGCCGGCATCAAGTAACGCCGCCGGTTTTTGATTTATTTTGTAAAGGTTTACATTAAAGTGAATAAAGGGTTTAATGGCAGGATGCATCAGACTTCTGTCTTTCCCGACGATCTAAAATCAGCTGCAAAGCTGATTTTTTTATTGAAACAATACAATTTACTGATAAAACAAGCTATACTAGGACAAAAAGACAGCGAGACTGGGAGAGTAGAGATGGATACATACAGCGTATTTACAACGAAATGGAAACAATTAACCGGAGTCGATTTGACATTATATAAAGAAGCGCAAATGAAAAGAAGACTGACGTCGCTTTATGAGAAAAAGGGGTTTCAAAGCTTTAAGGACTTTGCGGAGGCATTGGAAAAAGATCAAGTCCTCTTAAATGAAACATTGGACAGAATGACGATCAATGTTTCAGAATTTTATCGTAATTATAAAAGATGGGAAGTTCTGGAGACTGCTATTCTGCCGTTAATCAAGAACTCTAAGCCATTAAAGATATGGAGTGCCGCCTGCTCAACGGGTGAGGAGCCTTACACGCTTGCCATGCTTTTGGATCAGCAAAAAGGTCTTCCTGGCTTTCAGATCTTGGCGACTGATATTGATGAAAAAGCATTGGAGAAAGCGAAAAAAGGCGTCTATCAGGAGAGGTCTTTACAGGAAGTGCCTTCATCTGTGAAGGATCGTTATTTTAATCAAAACGAAAATAGAAATTATGAAGTAAAACCCGAAATCAAAAAGAATATTACTTTCAAAAAGCACAATCTGCTGGCTGATCGTTATGAACAAGACTTTGACTTAATCGTGTGCCGCAATGTATTGATTTATTTTACAGAAAGCGCGAAGGAAGAGCTTTATTTAAAAATGGCACGAAGCTTGAAAAAGAATGGAGTTCTTTTTGTCGGCAGCACCGAGCAAATTTTCAATCCGGAGAAATTTGGTCTGGCTCCAGCCGATACATTCTTTTATCAAAAAAGATAGACTGACTTTTTGCTGAAAAATATGTTATAGTAGTTTTACTTAAAAGCGTTAATGCGATGAAGGGAGAAGAAGTCATGAGATATTTAACAGCCGGAGAATCACACGGCCCCCAACTGACAACCATTATTGAAGGTGTGCCTGCCGGGCTTTACATAACGGAGGAAGATATCAATTTTGAGCTTGCCAGACGCCAAAAAGGCCACGGCCGCGGGCGCCGCATGCAGATTGAAAAAGACCAGGCCAAAATTATGAGCGGGGTGCGCCATGCACGTACACTCGGTTCACCAATTGCTCTCGTAGTTGAAAATAACGATTGGAAGCATTGGACTAAAATCATGGGCGCCGCTCCGATTACAGAAGATGAAGAAAAGGAAATGAAGCGCCAAATTTCCAGACCAAGACCTGGGCACGCTGACTTAAACGGTGCGATTAAATATAATCACCGTGATATGAGAAATGTGCTTGAGCGCTCTTCAGCAAGGGAAACAACTGTCAGAGTGGCGGCAGGAGCTGTCGCTAAAAAGCTTCTTTCTGAGCTTGGCATTAAGGTGGCAGGTCACGTATTGCAAATTGGCGCAGTTAAAGCTGAAAAAACAGAATATACGTCAATTGAAGACCTGCAGCGTGTAACGGAGGAGTCTCCAGTAAGATGCTACGATGAAGAAGCAGGCAAAAAAATGATGGCTGCCATCGATGAAGCGAAGGCAAACGGCGATTCCATCGGCGGAATTGTAGAAGTCGTTGTCGAGGGAATGCCGGTAGGCGTGGGCAGCTACGTCCATTATGACCGCAAGCTGGACAGCAAGCTTGCTGCTGCTGTGCTGTCAATTAACGCATTTAAAGGTGTGGAATTCGGCATCGGCTTTGAAGCAGCCGGAAGAAATGGAAGCGAAGTCCATGACGAGATCATTTGGGACGAGGAAAAGGGATATACCCGCGCTACAAACAGACTCGGAGGACTGGAAGGCGGCATGACGACAGGAATGCCGATTGTTGTTCGCGGAGTCATGAAGCCGATTCCGACTTTGTATAAACCGCTGAAAAGTGTGGATATTGAAACGAAAGAACCGTTTTCTGCCAGCATTGAACGTTCAGACAGCTGTGCCGTGCCTGCGGCAAGTGTAGTAGCTGAAGCGGCTGTCGCATGGGAAATTGCGAACGCAGTCGTTGAACAATTCGGCTTAGATCAAATCGACCGCATTAGAGAAAATGTGGAGAATATGAGAAAACTGTCGAGGGAATTTTAATGAAAACACTGGATGTTCAAACCGCTTCCTCGTCGTATCCTGTTTTTATTGGACAAGGCATCAGAAAAGAGGCTTGCGAACTATTAAACTCTCTAAACAGGCCTTTAACGCGGATTATGCTTGTCACGGATGAAGAGGTAGACCGCCTGTATGGTGATGAAATGCTTCATTTGCTGCAAGAAAAATGGCCTGTGAAAAAAGTGACGGTGCCGAGCGGAGAGCAGGCGAAGTCCATGGACATGTACACAAAACTGCAGAGTGAAGCGATTCGTTTTCATATGGATCGCTCCTCATGCATCATCGCGTTCGGTGGCGGTGTTGTAGGAGATCTTGCCGGTTTTGTGGCTGCCACTTTTATGCGTGGCATTGATTTCATCCAAATGCCTACAACGCTTTTGGCGCATGACAGCGCAGTCGGAGGAAAAGTAGCTGTGAACCATCCGCTCGGAAAAAATTTAATTGGTGCGTTTTATCAGCCGAAGGCCGTGCTCTACGATACAGACTTCCTGCGTTCTCTGCCCGAAAAAGAGCTTCGGTCCGGAATGGCAGAAGTGATTAAACACGCTTTTATCTATGACAGAGCGTTTCTGGAAGAGCTGCTGAATACCCGCTCACTGCGCGATATCACCAGTGATCAGCTGAATGACATGATTTTTAAAGGCATTGCAATTAAAGCGTCTGTCGTTCAGCAGGATGAAAAAGAAGAGGGGATCAGAGCTTACTTAAACTTCGGACATACGCTCGGTCATGCCGTTGAGGCGGAATATGGATACGGACAGATCACCCACGGTGATGCCGTGGCCCTCGGGATGCAGTTTGCTTTATATATAAGCGAAAAGACAGCGGGCTGTGAAATGGACAGGAAACGTTTGGTCAGCTGGCTAAAAAGCCTCGGCTATCCAAGTCGAATTAAAAAAGAGACGGAAACATCGGTTCTATTGGACCGTATGATGAATGATAAGAAAACCCGCGGCGGAAAGATTCAGTTTATCGTGCTTAAAGAATTAGGAAAAGTTGCTGATCACACATTTTCCAGAAATGAACTTGAGAGCTGGCTGAACAAATGGCGATTGGAGGAGACATCATGATGATTCGCGGAATTCGCGGAGCAACTACAGTTGAACGGGATACTGAAGAAGAAATTTTACAAAAAACAAAACAGCTGTTAGAGAAAATCATAGAAGAAAACAAAACAAAACCTGAAGATGTTGTTCAAATGCTTCTCTCGGCGACACCTGATTTGCACTCCGTTTTCCCGGCAAAAGCCGTTCGTGAGCTTTCAGGGTGGCAGTATGTGCCGGTAACCTGTATGCAGGAAATGGATGTAACCGGCGGCCTGAAAAAGTGCATCAGAGTGATGATGACCGTCCAAACTGATGTTCCTCAGGATCAGATCAGACATGTATACCTAGAAAAAGCCGTAGTATTAAGACCCGATTTATCATTGACAAAAAATACTGAATTGTAATACGATAAGAACAGCTTAGAAATACACAAGAGTGTGTATAAAGCGATTGAATGAGTTGAGTTAGAGAATAGGGTAGCAGAGAATGAGTGTAGTTGAGCTGAGACATGTATGTTTATTCTACCCAAAAGAAGCCTTTCTTTTGGGTTTATTTGTTATATAATATTTTATCCTCTCATGCCATCTTCTCATTCTCCTTGCCATAAGGAGTGAGAGCAATGAATTTCCAATCCAACATTTCTGCATTTTTACAGGACAGCTTGTCCTACCACACCATACCGATTGTGGAGACCTTCACAGTCGATACGATGACACCCATTCAAATGATAGAGAAGCTCGACAGGGAGATTACGTATCTTCTTGAAAGCAAGGATGATACATCCAATTGGTCAAGATATTCGTTTATCGGCCTAAATCCATTCCTTACGATTAAAGAAGAGCAGAGCCGTTTTACAGCTACAGATCAGGCTGGCAGATTTCTTTACACAGGAAATGAACTTAAAGAAGTTCTGAATTGGATGAATACCATGTACAACATCAAAACGCCAGAGCTAGACATTCCTTTTGTCGGTGGAGCTGTCGGGTACTTAAGCTATGATATGATCCCGCTGATTGAGCCTTCTGTTCCTCCGCATACAAAAGAAACAGAAATGGAAAAGTGTATGCTGTTTGTTTGCCGGACATTAATTGCGTACGATCATGAAACCAAAAACGTCCACTTTATCCAATATGCAAGGCTCAATGGACAGGAGACCGAAAACGAAAAAAACGATGTGTTTCATCAAAATCATCAAGAACTTCAAGATATCATTGAAAAAATGATGGGTCAAAAAAACATAAAAGAGTTGTTTCTCTCTGCTGATTCATATAAGACACCCAGCTTTGAGACAGTATCTTCTAATTATGAAAAATCCGCTTTTATGGCTGATGTAGAAAAAATCAAAGAATATATAAAAGCGGGCGATATCTTCCAAGGCGTTCTGTCACAAAAATTTGAGATCCCGATAAAATCAGATGCCTTTGAGTTATACCGAGTGCTTAGGATCGTCAATCCTTCTCCTTATATGTATTATATGAAACTCCAAGACAGAGAAATAGTCGGCAGTTCTCCGGAACGGTTAATTCACGTTAAGGACGGTCACTTGGAAATCCATCCAATTGCGGGTACGAGAAAACGAGGCGCAGACAAAGAGGAGGATGAAAAACTCAAAGTTGAGCTGATGAAGGATGAAAAAGAAAAAGCGGAGCACTACATGCTCGTTGATCTTGCCCGGAACGATATCGGCAGAGTAGCAGAGTATGGATCTGTTTCTGTGCCGGAGTTCACAAAAATTGTCTCCTTTTCGCATGTCATGCACATTATTTCGGTGGTTACAGGCCGATTGCAGGAAGGGGTTCATCCTGTCGATGCACTGATGTCCGCTTTCCCGGCGGGAACTTTAACAGGTGCTCCCAAAATCCGTGCCATGCAGCTTTTGCAAGAGCTCGAGCCAACACCGAGAGAGACATACGGCGGCTGTATCGCCTACATCGGATTTGACGGTAATATCGACTCTTGTATTACGATTCGCACGATGAGCGTAAAGGACGGTGTTGCATCGATACAGGCAGGTGCTGGAATTGTTGCGGATTCTGTTCCGGAAGCCGAATACGAAGAAAGCTGTAATAAAGCCGGTGCGCTGCTGAAAACGATTCATATTGCAGAAGACATGTTCCATAGCAAGGAGGATAAAGGCGATGAACAAATTTCTACAATTGTGCGTTGACGGAAAAACACTCACTGCCAGAGAGGCAGAAGCGCTGATGAATATGATGATGACAGCGGAAATGGCTCCTTCTGAAATGGGCGGTATATTGTCTATTCTTGCTCATCGGGGGGAGACGCCAGAAGAGCTTGCGGGCTTTGTGAAGGCGATGCGGGCGCGCGCTCTTACAGTAGATGGACTTCCTGATGTTGTAGATACATGCGGAACCGGAGGAGACGGTATTTCCACTTTTAATATCTCAACGGCATCTGCAATTGTTGCCTCAGCAGCCGGTGCGAAAATTGCTAAGCACGGCAATCGCTCTGTCTCTTCTAAAAGCGGAAGCGCTGATGTTTTAGAGGAGCTAGAGGTTCCAATTCAAACCACTCCCGAAAAGGTCAAAAGCAGCATTGAAACAAACAACATGGGATTTCTTTTTGCGCCGCTTTATCATTCGTCTATGAAACATGTAGCGGCTACTAGAAAGGAACTAGGCTTCAGAACGGTATTTAATCTGCTCGGACCGCTCAGCAATCCTTTGCAGGCGAAGCGTCAGGTGATCGGGGTCTATTCCGCTGAAAAAGCGGGACTGATGGCAAGCGCACTGGAAACGTTTCAGCCGAAGCATGTCCTGTTCGTATCCAGCCGCGACGGTTTAGATGAGCTTTCAATTACAGCACCAACTGATGTGATTGAATTAAAGGGCGGAGAGCGCAGGGAATACACCGTTTCACCCGAAGATTTCGGTTTTACAAATGGCAGAATTGAAGATTTACAAGTGCAGTCACCGAAAGAGAGTGCCTGTCTCATTCAGAATATTTTTGAAAATAAAAGCAGCAGTTCCGCTTTATCTATTACTGCTTTTAATGCAGGGGCTGCGATATACACGGCGGGGATAACCGCCTCACTGAAGGAAGGTACGGAGCTCGCGTTAGAGACGATTACAAGCGGAGGCGCTGCTGCGCAGCTTGAACGACTAAAGCAGAAAGAGGAAGAGATCTATGCTTGAAAATATCATCAAACAAAAGAAAGAAGAAGTAAAAACACTGGTACTGCCGGAAGAGCAGCCTTTCGAAAAACGTTCATTTAAAGAGGCACTGTCAAGTCCGAATCGGTTTATCGGATTGATTGCCGAAGTGAAGAAAGCGTCACCGTCAAAAGGGCTTATTAAAGAGGATTTTGTCCCTGTGCAGATTGCAAAAGACTATGAAACTGCGCAGGCAGATGCGCTTTCCGTTTTAACAGACACTCCGTTTTTTCAAGGGAAAAACAGCTATTTATCAGACGTGAAATGCGCTGTTTCGATCCCTGTACTCAGAAAAGATTTTATTATTGATTCTCTTCAAGTGGAGGAATCGAAAAGAATCGGAGCTGATGCCATATTGTTAATCGGCGAAGTGCTAGATCCCTTACATCTTCATGAATTATATCTTGAAGCAGGTGAAAAGGAGATGGACGTGTTAGTAGAGGTTCATGATCCAACAACGCTTGAACAAATTTTGAAAGTATTTACGCCTGCTATTCTCGGCATAAACAATCGAAACCTAAAAACATTTGAAACCTCTATCAAACAGACAGAACAAATCGCTTCTCTTGCTCCAAAAGAATCACTGCTTGTCAGCGAAAGCGGAATCGGTTCTTTAGAACATTTAACATTTGTCAAAGAACATGGAGCACGAGCTGTGCTTATCGGTGAATCATTGATGAGACAAACATCACAGCAAAAAGCAATCCATGCTTTGTTTGGAGAGTGAGGATGTGAAGAAGCCGGCATTAAAATATTGCGGCATGCGGTCACTGCAGGATTTGCAGCTTGCAGCGGACTCACAGGCTGATTATCTGGGCTTTATTTTTGCTGAAAGCAAACGAAAAGTATCTCCGCAAAATGTGAAAAAGTGGCTGAGTCAAGTTCGTGTCGAAAAACAGGTTGCAGGGGTTTTTGTTAATGAATCGATAGAGACGATCTCACGCATTGCCGAAGACTTGAATCTCGACGTCATTCAGCTTCACGGTGATGAGGAACCTGCGGATGCCGATGCGCTTCGCATGCTGACAGATTGTGAAATATGGAAGGCGCTTCACCATCATGAGAACACAAGTCGAGAAATAGCCCACTTTAAAGATAATGTGGACGGCTTTGTGATTGATTCGTCTGTAAAAGGAGCAAGAGGCGGCACAGGTGTTTCTTTTTCTTGGGACTGTGTGCCGGAATACCAGCAGGCGGCTATAGGCAAACGTTTTTTTATCGCAGGCGGCGTGAATCCCGACACTGTCACAGACCTATTGAAATATCAGCCGGCAGGAATTGACCTTGCCAGCGGAATCGAAAAACACGGGAAAAAAGATCAGAATCTGATGAGGCTTTTAGAAGAAAGGATGAACCGATATGTATCCATATCCGAATGAAATAGGCAGGTACGGCGATTTTGGCGGGAAGTTTGTTCCGGAAACACTGATGCAGCCGTTAGAAGAAATTGAAACCGCATTTAAAGAGATCAAAGATGATCCTGTTTTTCGTAATGAATATTACAAGCTGTTAAATGATTATTCCGGCAGGCCGACTGCACTCACATTCGCTGATCGAGTTACTGAGTATTTCGGCGGCGCGAAAATTTATTTGAAACGGGAAGATTTGAACCATACAGGGTCTCATAAAATCAATAATGCGTTAGGTCAAGCGCTGCTCGCTAAGAAAATGGGAAAAACGAAAATCATTGCTGAAACCGGTGCAGGTCAACACGGCGTTGCTGCTGCGACAGTCGCAGCCAAATTCGGCTTTTCCTGTACCGTGTTTATGGGCGAGGAGGATGTTGCCCGCCAGTCTCTGAACGTTTTCCGCATGAAGCTTCTTGGAGCGGAAGTTGTGCCTGTAACGAGCGGAAACGGCACGTTGAAGGATGCCACAAATGAAGCGATTCGGTATTGGGTTCAACATTGCGAGGATCATTTTTACATGATTGGATCAGTTGTCGGACCGCACCCTTATCCGCAAGTGGTTCGTGAATTTCAAAAAATGATCGGAGAGGAAGCAAAGAATCAGCTGAAAAGCATTAATGGCGCTCTGCCTGATAAAGTAGTGGCGTGTGTAGGCGGAGGAAGCAATGCGATGGGCATGTTTCAGGCGTTTTTAGATGAAGATGTTGAACTGATCGGCGCTGAAGCAGCCGGAAAAGGAATTGATACTCCTCTTCATGCCGCTACTATTACGAAAGGAACCGTAGGCGTTATTCACGGTTCATTGACTTATCTCATTCAAGATGAGTTCGGGCAAATTATTGAGCCTTACTCCATTTCAGCAGGACTCGACTATCCTGGAATCGGTCCGGAGCACGCTTATTTGCATAAGAGCGGCCGTGTCACTTATGACAGTATTACAGATGAAGAAGCGGTGGATGCATTAAAACTCTTGTCAGAAAAAGAGGGGATTTTGCCGGCAATCGAATCTGCCCATGCGTTAGCAAAAGCATTCAAACTCGCTAAAGAGATGGATCGCGATCAAACCATTCTTGTCTGTTTATCAGGACGGGGAGATAAGGATGTCAACACATTAATGAATGTATTGGAAGAAGAGGTGAAAGCGCATGTTTAAATTAGATCTTCAACCATCAGAAAAATTGTTTATCCCATTTATTACGGCGGGAGATCCATCGCCTGAGGTTTCGGTTAAACTAGCGAAGTCTCTCCAAAAAGCAGGCGCCACGGCACTGGAGCTTGGTGTCGCATACTCAGACCCGCTTGCAGATGGTCCGGTGATCCAGCGGGCTTCAAAGCGGGCACTTGATCATGGAATGAATATCGTAAAGGCAATCGAATTAGGCGGAGAAATGAAAAAAAACGGCGTGAATATTCCGATTATCCTCTTTACGTATTATAATCCTGTGTTACAATTGAACAAAGAATACTTTTTCGCTTTACTGCGGGAAAATCATATTGACGGTCTGCTTGTGCCGGATTTGCCGTTAGAAGAAAGCGCCAGCCTTCAAGCGGAATGCAAAAGCCATGAAGTGACGTATATTTCTTTGGTTGCGCCGACAAGCGAAAGCCGTTTGAAAACCATTATTGAACAAGCCGAGGGCTTCGTCTACTGTGTATCTTCTCTAGGTGTGACCGGTGTCCGCCATGAGTTCAATTCATCCGTGTACCCGTTCATCCGGACAGTGAAGGATCTCAGCACTGTTCCGGTTGCTGTAGGGTTCGGTATATCAAACCGCGAACAGGTCATGAAGATGAATGAAATTTGTGACGGTGTCGTAGTGGGAAGTGCGCTCGTCAGAAAAATAGAAGAGCTAAAGGACCGGCTCATCAGCGCTGAAACGAGAGATCGAGCGCTGCAGGAGTTTAAAGATTACGCAACGGCGTTTGGCGGCTTGTACAGTTTAAAATGAGGTGACTGGATTTGCGTATCAAAGAACATTTAAAACAGCTGAAGCCTTATCAGCCTGGAAAGCCGATCGAAGCAGTGAAATTAGAATATGGCTTGGATAAAGTTGTGAAGCTTGCTTCAAATGAGAATCCGTACGGCTGTTCAGAAGCTGCAAAAGAGGCGCTTCATCATGAGATTCAACAGCTTGCCCTTTACCCGGACGGGTATAGCGCTGCTTTGCGGACAAGGCTCAGTGAGCACCTCAATGTCAGCGAAACATCACTTATTTTCGGAAACGGATCAGATGAAATCATTCAGATCATCTGCCGGGCATTTTTAAACGATAAAACCAACACGATTACTGCTGCCCCCACTTTTCCGCAATATAAACACAATGCGGTCATTGAAGGCGCTGAAGTTCGTGAAATTGCACTTCGTCCTGACGGTTCACATGATTTAGACGCCATGCTCGAAGCAATCGACGAACAGACACAAGTTGTTTGGATATGCAGCCCGAATAACCCGACTGGCACTTATACATCAGAAGGGGAATTACTCGCATTTCTGGAACACGTTCCTTCTCGTGTCCTCGTTGTTCTTGACGAAGCATATTATGAATATGTAACAGCAGAGGATTACCCGGAAACCGTGCCGCTTTTGAACAAGTATTCCAATCTGATGATTTTGCGCACATTTTCAAAGGCTTACGGTCTGGCAGCGCTCAGAGTCGGATACGGAATTGCTGATGAGAACCTGATTCGCCAGATTGAGCCGGCAAGAGAGCCATTTAACACGAGTCGTCTAGGTCAGGCTGCGGCGATTGCAGCGCTCGATGATCAAGCGTTTATTGCTTCCTGTGTCGAGCAAAATAATGCAGGCCTTCAGCAATATTATGATTTTGCGAAGACTCATGGTTTAAAGTGCTACCCTTCACAGACAAACTTTGTGTTAATTGACTTTAACCGTCCGGCCGATGAACTGTTTCAGGCTCTGCTGGAAAAAGGCTATATTGTCCGGTCGGGAAATGCATTGGGTTTCCCGACATCACTCCGGATTACGATCGGAACAAAAGAGCAAAATGAAGAAATTCTTGCAATTTTAGCTGAAATTTTATAAGAGGTGATCAAATATCACCTCTTTAGTCTATAAACCAGGTGATGACGTATGAATCGAATGAAAGATACAATATTGCTCGCCGGTCTCGGATTGATAGGCGGTTCAATTGCGTTAGCGATCAAAAAAGAGCATCCCGCCAAACGGATTATCGGAATCGACATCTCTGATGAACAGATAGTAGCCGCATTAAAGTTAGGTGTGATAGACGAGCGTGCTGATTCGTTTATTAGCGGTGCAAAAGAGGCAGCTACAGTAATCATTGCAACACCTGTCGAGCAAACCCTGCTTATGCTTGATGAGCTGGCTCATTCAGGAATTGAACATGAGCTTTTGATTACCGATGTAGGAAGCACAAAGCAAAAAGTGGTTCAGTACGCTGAGCAAGTGCTGCCTGGCCGCTATCAATTTGTCGGAGGGCATCCGATGGCGGGTTCACATAAATCAGGAGTGGCCGCTGCGAAGGAATTCCTGTTTGAAAATGCATTTTATATTTTAACACCGGGCCAGAAAACAGACAGACAAGCGGTAGAACAATTGAAAAACCTGCTGAAAGGGACGAATGCCCATTTTGTTGAAATGTCACCAGAAGAGCATGATGGCGTTACAAGCGTGATCAGCCATTTTCCGCATATTGTCGCAGCAAGCCTTGTTCATCAAACCCATCATTCGGAAGAGCTTTATCCGCTTGTTAAGCGTTTTGCTGCGGGCGGGTTCAGGGATATTACAAGGATTGCATCGAGCAGCCCGGCAATGTGGCGGGATATTCTATTACATAATAAAGATAAAATCTTGGACCGTTTTGATGAGTGGATTCATGAAATTGAAACGATCCGGACATATGTAGAACAAGAAGATGCGGAAAATCTATTTCGTTATTTTAAAATGGCCAAGGATTATCGCGATGGGCTGCCGCTTCGGCAGAAGGGCGCGATACCTGCATTTTACGATTTATACGTGGATGTTCCCGATCATCCGGGTGTGATTTCCGAGATAACAGCTATCTTAGCTGCGGAGCGCATCAGTATCACGAATATCCGCATTATTGAAACACGAGAAGATATTAATGGGATTTTAAGGATCAGTTTTCAGTCTGATGACGACCGCAAACGGGCAGAACAATGTATTGAAGCCCGGGCGGAATATGAAACTTTTTATGCTGATTGAGGTGGAAAATAATGAAAAGAGAAAAGGTGCAGGCCTTAAACGGAGAAATACACATTCCCGGCGATAAATCCATTTCCCATCGCTCCGTCATGTTTGGCGCGCTAGCGAAAGGCACAACAACTGTTAAAAACTTTTTGCCGGGAGCGGATTGTCTGAGCACAATCGATTGCTTTAGAAAAATGGGTGTTCAAATTGAGCAAAATGGCAGCGATGTAGTGATTCACGGAAAAGGAATCGATTCCCTGAGTGAGCCAGAAAGCCTTTTAGATGTCGGAAATTCAGGTACAACGATTCGCCTCATGCTCGGCATTTTGGCGGGCCGTCCTTTTTACAGCGCGGTAGCCGGAGATGAGAGCATTGCGAAGCGCCCAATGAAACGTGTAACTGAGCCTTTGAAGCAAATGGGGGCTAAAATCGACGGCAGAGCCGGCGGAGAATTTACACCGCTGTCAGTGAGCGGCGCTTCATTAAAAGGGATTGATTATGTATCACCTGTTGCAAGTGCGCAAATTAAATCTGCTGTTTTGCTGGCTGGATTACAGGCTGAGGGCACAACAACCGTCACAGAGCCTCATAAATCTCGGGACCATACTGAGCGGATGCTTTCTGCTTTTGGCGTTAAGCTTTCTGAAGATCAAACAAGAGTTTCCATTGTAGGAGGCCAGAAACTGACCGCTGCAGATATTTTTGTGCCTGGAGATATTTCTTCAGCGGCGTTTTTCCTTGCTGCGGGTGCAATGGTTCCAAACAGCAAGATTGTATTAAAAAACGTAGGTTTAAATCCGACTCGGACCGGTATCATTGACGTCCTTCAAAACATGGGGGCAAAACTTGAAGTCAAACCGTCTGCTGACAGCAGTGCAGAGCCTTATGGAGATTTGGTCATAGAAACGTCATCTCTAAAAGCGATTGAAATCGGAGGAGATATCATTCCGCGTTTAATTGATGAAATCCCTATCATTGCGCTTCTTGCGACTCAGGCGGAAGGAACCACCGTTATTAAGGATGCGGCTGAGCTGAAAGTAAAAGAAACAAACCGCATTGACACCGTGGTTTCTGAGCTTCGTAAGCTAGGTGCTGAGATTGAACCGACAGCAGATGGAATGAAGGTTTATGGCAAGCAAACACTGAAAGGCGGCGCAACAGTGTTCAGTCATGGGGATCATCGGATCGGAATGATGCTTGGTATCGCTTCCTGTATAACGGAGGAGCCAATTAAAATAGAGCAGACAGAGGCTATTCACGTTTCTTATCCGACCTTCTTCGAGCATTTAAATAAGCTATCAAACAAATCCTGAAGTTTTTGCTTCAGGATTTTTTGTGCAGATTGCCCGTGAGAATCATAATCTAAGACAAGAAAACATAGCTTGTCTTATAGAGGGAAAAGAAAAACGAAAAGGGGGGATGCGCTTGGCAGGTCAAAGAGCTGCTTTACTGTACAGAGGGCGATCTTCCTTTTTTTCATTTTCTATCTCAAGAACTTTTGGTAAACTAATAAGACTCAATAATTCCCTGCCGTACAGCAAGCATCTTATTTGCCGGGGGCTTTCGTCTGAATTATGATAAGATTAACCCGAACAAATAAAGCTTTTTTTGTATGGTTGATGTTGTATAGGAAAAGAAAGGACCGGTCCGATTTGAATACATTGATTCAAGAAGCCATAAAATTAGTTGAAGCAGGTGAAACAGAAAAAGGCCTCAACACTCTCTCGAAAGCTGAAAAACAGCTCCATGACGAAGACAAAGCCATTGCAGCCCAGCTTTATTACGAGTGGGGCAATGTAGAAAAAGCGATTTCGCTGATCAGTGATTTACATGATTTATATCCAAATGAAACAGAACTGACGAATTTTTACGCTGAACTTTTAATAGATATTGACGAAGAAGAAAAAGCCCTCGCTGTGCTTGAAACTATTCCGGAAACAGATCCATCCTATCCGGAAAGTTTGCTGCTTATGGCAGATCTTTATCAGATGCAGGGGTTATTCGAAGTCAGTGAACAAAAGCTTTTACAAGCAAAGTCCATTCTGGACAATGAACCCATTATTGATTTTGCACTGGGGGAGCTTTACTTTACACAGGGAGCTTATGCAAAAGCGGTTCAATATTTTAAAGCAACGGCTAAGGAGCAGAGTGAGATCGGAGGGGTTAATGTCCATCAAAGGCTGGCCGAATCGTTAAGTGCCTCAGGTGAATTTGAGGATGCCATTCCGTGGTACGAGAAAGCTGTTGATGAGAATCCTGATCCTAATACGATTTTTGGCTATGGGTTTACAGCCTTACAGGCGGGGCTTGTTAAAACAGCCATTAAGCAGCTGTCTGATTTAAAAGAACTTGATCCATCTTATTCTTCACTTTATATGCCGCTTTCGAAAAGCTATGAAGCTGAAGGGATGTATGAAGAGGCATTAAAAACGGCAAAAGAGGGTATCAGATATGATGAATATAACAAAGAGCTTTTCCTCTATGCTGCAAAAATGGCCTTGAAAATCGGGAAGTCGGAAGATGGGAAAAAGCTGCTTCAGGAGGCGCTTGCACTTGATCCGGGCTTCGTCGAGGCACTTCATACACTTCTTGCCGTGTATCATAAAGAAGAGGATTATGAACAGATCATTGATCTTATTCAAGAGGTGCGCGGCTATGGGGAAGAAGACCCGAAATACAATTGGTATCTTGCGAGCGCATATACCGAATTAGAGCAATACGGGAAAGCAAAACAATCCTTTGAGGCTGCCTTTCTTCACTACCGGGAGGACAGAGATTTCTTATATGAATACGCAAGCTTCCTATTAGAAGAAGGCCTGCAAAAAGAAGCGTTGCCGCTTTTGAAAAAGGTTCTTGAAATTGACGGGGCCAATGAAGAGCTGGAAGAAACGATTTTGCGAATCGAGGATGAATTTTCTAGATAAGCAGGAATGTTTACCATTCATGTGGAACATATAAGTATATAGATTATACGAACGATAGAGGAGGGAATTACATGCAGACCCCTGTTTCTGTCAATGAGAAAAAGGATTTTATCCGTTGGTTTTTAAACCATTATCAGTTAAAGCGCCGAGAGTGCGTTTGGATCCTGAACTACTTAATGAGCCATGATTCTCTCATGGAAAAGGTTCATTTTGTAGAGCAGGCAGAATTTTGCCCGAGAGGCATTATAATGTCAACACATTGTGTTGAAGAAGTTCCGTTTCGGTTCTATAAAGAGAATGTCATGACAACCGACGCGGAAAAATCTTTTCATGATATTAGATTAAATAAACAGCAGGATTTGTTTATCCAGCTTAATTTCCGTTCAGCTTACAGCTCACCTGAGTATGCTGCAGTACTGGAATCCAACCCTCATATTCCGAAGGATCTATATGAGAACAAAAAAGATCAGGGGTTGGCTGAACAAATTTTGGAGCACGCTATTTCCACATTCCAAAGAGAAAAGTTATTAAAAGATATTGACGATGCGTTAGATCGTCATGATAAAGAAGCATTTGAACAATTATCGCGCCAATTGAATCAGCTCACATAATTTGACCAGCCTTGCAGCGTATTGCAAGGCTTGTTGTCGTAAGGGGGAGAACGATGAGGTGGAGAATTACTGATGCCAAGGACTATTTACAAGCTAAGGATTACATTGATACCGCTGTCATCCCATTAATTAACATAAAGGTAGGCGGCCATTTCAAAATGGCGGCGGAGAAAGGCGAATTCACGCAGCTTCTGTCAGAAGAACTGGAAAGGCAGTTAAAGGGACGGGTATATTTACTGCCCCCTTATACATATGTTGATAGAAACGAAATAACCGTTCAAGGACTTAAGGATTTACGGGAAGAGCTTATATCAGAATTTCAGCATGTTGTGCTGCTCACGTCTGACGAAAATTGGAAAAGTGAGGATGCGTTAGGCAAAATCATTGTTACACCGTCTGTTCCGTTAGAGCATTTAAATGACTCTTTAAAAAGAAAAATATTGGATGAACGCACTGCTGAAATTTTGAACGTTTTGTTACAGTTGTGGAGCACTCCATAAAAACACTTACATTTCCTCATAAACAATATTTTGGCTATATTGACCTTGCTGAGAGATTCATATATTATGAGGGTGTCTAGAGTTATTGCAATATTTTCTATATTAGTCAGTTTGCAGGGGTGACCTAGAGGGGGGAGAAGTTATGGGCGGAAAACATGATATATCCAGACGTCAATTTTTGAATTATACGCTCACAGGCGTAGGGGGCTTTATGGCGGCTAGTATGCTCATGCCTATGGTTCGCTTTGCACTCGACCCGGTATTAAAATCGACAGGGAAGCAGGACATGGTTCAGGTTGTCAGCGTAGATGAGCTGACAAAAGAGCCGCAGCGCTTTGATTTCAAAATTAATCAAGTCGATGCCTGGTATGAGTCAGAAGAGTCAAGATCAGCCTGGGTCTTCAAAAGCGGGGATGAAATTGTAGCACTTTCGCCAATTTGTAAGCATTTAGGGTGTACGGTGAACTGGAATAGTGATCCTAAAAATCCGAATAAATTCTTTTGTCCATGCCATTACGGACTCTATGAAAAAGACGGCACCAATGTCCCGGGCACGCCACCGCTTGCGCCTCTTGATCATTATGAGCAAGAAGTAAAAGACGGCTTCCTGTATCTTGGAAAAGCAAAGCCTAAGGGGGAAGGGTGACATGCTGAACAAAATTTATGACTGGGTAGATGAGCGGCTTGATATTACACCGATGTGGAGGGATATTGCCGATCACGAAGTACCGGAACATGTGAATCCCGCCCATCATTTCTCTGCGTTTGTGTATTGCTTTGGGGGACTGACGTTTTTTGTAACCGTTATCCAAGTGTTATCTGGAATGTTTTTAACGATGTACTATGTGCCTGATATCAAAAATGCCTGGGAATCAGTATATTATTTGCAAAATGAAGTGGCATTCGGCCAGATTGTCAGGGGAATGCACCACTGGGGTGCGAGCCTGGTCATTGTGATGATGTTTTTACATACGCTGAGGGTCTTTTTCCAGGGGGCGTATAAAAAGCCGCGCGAGCTGAACTGGATTGTAGGTGTGCTGATCTTTTTTGTCATGCTTGGGCTTGGCTTTACAGGCTACTTGCTTCCATGGGACATGAAGGCTCTGTTTGCAACAAAAGTCGGGCTGCAGATCGCTGAAGCCACGCCTTTGATCGGGACGCAAGTCAAAACACTCCTTGCGGGGCACCCGGATATTGTAGGCGCCCAAACGCTGACTAGGTTTTTTGCGATCCATGTATTCTTTCTTCCTGCCGCATTGTTCGGGCTGATGGCTGCACATTTTATTATGATCCGGAAGCAGGGGATTTCAGGACCGCTTTAAACTCTTGATCTGCGAATAAAAGGGAGGGGATGACATGCACCGGGGCAAAGGGATGAAATTTGTAGGCGACTCAAGGATACCGGCTGAAAAAAAGCCGAATATACCGAAGGATTATTCGGAGTATCCTGGTAAAACAGAGGCTTTCTGGCCGAATTTCTTGTTGAAGGAATGGATGGTTGGGGCTGTCTTTCTGATCGGTTTTCTTGTTTTGACGATTGTGCATCAGCCGCCTTTGGAGCGGATGGCGGACCCGACTGATACAGGTTATATTCCGCTGCCGGATTGGTATTTTCTTTTCTTATACCAGTTGTTGAAGTATGAATACGCCGCTGGAAGTTTTACAGTGGTCGGTGCCATGATTATGCCGGGACTCGCTTTTGGCGCCCTGCTTTTGGCGCCGTTCCTTGACAGAGGAACAGAAAGAAGGCCGTGGAAGCGTCCTGTTGCTGTCGGTATGATGCTTCTTGCCATTTCCGCTGCTGTATTTTTAACATGGCAGTCAGTTGCTACTCACGACTGGGCCAAGGCAGAAGAACAGGGGAAAATCACAAAAGAAGCCGACATTGACACCAATGCAGAAGGATATAAGGTTTTTAAGGAGCAGGGCTGTATTTCTTGCCATGGGGATAACCTCCAAGGGGGAGCGGCCGGGCCTTCATTGGTTGACAGTGGACTGAAGCCGGACGAAATCAAAAAAATAGCTGTTGAAGGGAAAGGCAAAATGCCGGCGGGCGTGTTCAAAGGGAATGATAAGCAGCTTGAAGAACTTGCAAAATTTATTTCTGAAACAACCGCAAAATAACGTGTTGTGAATTGTGAAATGGAAGGATATACTTTTATTATCAAAAGCTGACTCGGCGTCAGCTTTTTTATATGGACACATTATTTTTACAGACTGAGAGTTGATTTGATGTGAAATGGTTTCAATATGTATTAGGACTGCGGCCGATGCTTATTCTTGTCTTAGCCATCAATTTTCTGGGAACAGTTTACGGATACTATTGGTACTTGCCGCAGCTTCTGGAGACACCGGCCCGTTTCCTGATTTTTGTGCCGGACAGTCCGACAGCAACGTTTTTCTTTCTGTTTGTGCTGCTCGCCTTTATCATGAAACGGAATGCTCCGCTCTTTGAGGCCCTTGCGCTAGTCACCCTCGTAAAGTATGGCCTATGGGCGGTCGCTATGAATTTTCTTGTGCTGGCTGTAGAAGGTGACTTGCCGTGGGAGGGCTATATGCTGATTGCCTCGCATTTTGCCATGGCAGTCCAAGGCGTGTTGTACAGTCCGTATTTTCGTTTTTCTTTTTGGCATCTTGCAATTGCTGCAGTCTGGACGCTGCACAACGATGTCATTGATTACTTGTTTGACATGATGCCGCAATACTCTATGCTTTCTGATTATATGACTGATATAGGGTACGGAACATTTTGGCTGAGCATTTTTTCAATTGGGATTGCTTACTTTCTTGTGGTCTCGAAAAAGCAAACAAAGCTTGAGCTGATGTAAAGACAATGTTGGTCTATCCTTGTCCCTTTCTTCATATTCTGTAAGGAGAGAGAGTGGGAGGGACCTGCATGAAACGAAAGCTGACGATCTGTTTGTTGATTGCTCTTATTTTTTATAATGGAAATGCCAAGGCTGCAGAGCGGGGAAGTCTCGAAGAATTGAACGATTTATCCGATACGGTCTTTCAAATGACCCGCCAGTCAAAATATGAAGAGGCGCTGCAAGTCCTTGCTTATTTTGAAAAAACATTAAAATCCGCTGAGAAAAAAAAGCAAGACACCATGCTAACTGGAGCCCAAATCCGCCAAATCACACTGGGCTATAATGATATGGTACGGAGTTTAAAGCAGGCTGATACATCAGATACACAAAAACTCAGAGCAGCCGCGCAGTTCAGAATGCTGATGGACGCAGTTGACAATCGGTCTGATCCGCTTTGGGGCTCACTGGAAAAACCGATTATGGAAGCCTTTGCTGAACTGAAGCAGGATGTCCAAAAGAATGAAAGTACGAGTTTTCATGAAAAATGGAATGAATTTATCAGTCTATATGATTTGATTTACCCCAGTCTCACAATCGATGTATCAGAGGATCAGCTTGAAACAGTCGGAAAACATATAGATGTCATTGAGCAAGAGGAATTTCAGCAAATGACCGAGAGCACGAAGCTTGAACGGCTTTCTCTTCTTCAGCATGATCTGAAAAATGTTTTTGACAGGGTGGAGGAGGATGATGCCGACCCGTCCTTACTCTGGGTGATCATCACAACCGGCAGTATCATCATTGCAGCTCTGACCTATGTCGGCTACAGAAAGTACAAAGCGGAGAAAAACAAGCTGAAAAAACGGGACTACCCTAAGTAAGTTTGAGGGGCGGCGGCAGCCGCCTTTTTTCTATCAAATGTCAGCGCGGAAGCGGATTTTTATTTTCATCAAGCGTAAATCCTTCTCCGAGCACATCGTGGACATCGCTTACCGCCACAAAGGCATGAGGATCAACGGAGTTAATCACACTTTTCAGCATCACCAATTCGTTTTTCGGCACAACACAATAAAGCACATCTATATCTTCTTTTGTATAGGAACCCTGTCCTTTCAAAATGGTGACGCCCCGTTCCATTTCTTCAAGAACCTTTTTCTGAATCAGATCGTTTTTCGAAGAGATAATCGTAGCGCCTTTAGCAGCGTATCCGCCTTCCTGAATAAAATCAATTAATCTTGCAGCTACAAATACAGCCACAAGGGTATACATCGCTTCTTTATAGGAGAGATAAGTAAGCAAAGACAAAATGATGACGCAGGCATCGAAAGAAAACATCGTTCTGCCCATCGGAATCCCAAAATATTTATTGACCAAACGGGCGATGATATCAACTCCGCCTGTCGTACCGCCGAACTTAAAAATAATTCCTAGTCCGGCTCCGATAAACACGCCGGCAAATAAAGCAGCGAGCGCTAAGTCGTGCTGAAGAGGCATATGTATTTCATATCGCTGAAAGATGCTGAGGAACAAAGACAAGGCTACAGTGCCGACAAGGGTGTAAACAAACATTGTTCTGCCAAGCAGACGCCAGCCGATAAAAAAGATCGGAATGTTCAACACCAGGTTCGAGATAGAGGGGCTGATGTGGAAAAGGGCATAAAGCAAAAGTGTAATACCTGTAAAACCGCCCTCAGCCAGATTGTTCTGCATATTGAAATGAACCAAGCCAAAAGAAAAAATTGCCGCTCCGATTAAAATGAAAAATATGTTTTTTAATCTAATTTCTCCAAGCATCACACAAAACCCCTTTTCCTTCCATTAGATAGCGTTTATATTATAGTGGATGAAAAAGAAAACAGCAAACGTGCTTAAACATTTGTCAAACGTATCTGAATTAGCTAACATGTAAGAGGATGATAGGAGGTTTCGTTTAGTGAGTGATAAAACAATGAAAGACATACAGGCTGAAGTAGACCGTTACATCGGCCAATTGAAAGAAGGATATTTCAGCCCGCTTGCCATGATGGCGAGGCTGACCGAAGAACTGGGCGAGCTTGCCAGAGAAGTGAATCACCGCTATGGAGAAAAACCAAAAAAAGCGACTGAAGATGATAAAAGCATGGAAGAGGAAATGGGCGATGTGCTGTTTGTATTGGTTTGCTTAGCCAACTCTCTTGATATCTCTTTAGAGGAAGCCCACGACCGAGTCATGCATAAATTTAATACTAGAGATAAAGATCGCTGGACCAGAAAAGAAGAAGGAAAGTAGAGGAGATCGAGATGTCAAACGAAACAATTAAAGTAGTCATTGCAGGACCGCGTGGAAGAATGGGGCAGGAAGCTGTTAAATTGACGGAACGAACACCTCATTTTAACCTTGTCGGGGCCATAGACCATACATACGACCAGCAAAAATTATCTGATGTGATGTCTGTTGAGTCAGATGCCCTCATTTACACAGATATCCGTGCATGTTTTACCGAAACACAGCCGGATGTATTAATTGATTTAACAACGCCTGAAATCGGGAAAGTACATACAAAAATTGCATTAGAGCACGGAGTTCGCCCGGTTGTCGGAACAACCGGTTTCTCAGAAGCTGATTTAAAAGAGCTCACATCTTTAACAGAAGAGAAGGGAATCGGAGCCATCATTGCTCCAAACTTTGCGCTTGGTGCAGTGCTGATGATGAAATTTTCGAAAATGGCTGCCAACTACTTTGAGGATGTTGAGATTATTGAGCTTCACCATGACCAGAAGCTTGACGCACCAAGCGGAACGGCGCTTAAAACAGCGGAAATGATTTCAGAAGTTCGTAAAGAAAAACAGCAAGGGCATCCGGATGAAAAAGAAATTCTCCCAGGAGCAAGAGGAGCGGAGCAAAACGGTATCCGCCTGCACAGCGTCCGTCTTCCGGGATTGATCGCACATCAGGAAGTCATGTTCGGCATGGATGGGCAAACGCTTCAGATCCGCCACGATTCCTATAATCGCGCTTCTTTCATGTCAGGTGTTAAACTTTCAGTCGAACAAGTCATGAAGATTGATCAGCTTGTGTACGGATTAGAAAATATCATTGATTAGACAGGGGGATAAATGATGAAAATTGCTTTAATCGCGCATGACAAGAAAAAACAGGATATGGTTCAATTTACGACTGCCTATCGTGATATTTTGAGGCATCATGATCTATACGCAACCGGCACAACAGGGCTGAAAATTCAAGAGGCGACAGGTCTTCAAATTGAACGTTTTCAATCCGGCCCTTTAGGGGGAGATCAGCAAATCGGCGCACTGATCGCGGCCAATGCACTTGATCTTGTCATCTTTCTGCGCGACCCGCTGACCGCGCAGCCGCATGAACCGGATGTCTCGGCATTAATCCGGTTATGTGATGTGTATTCCATTCCGCTCGCTACAAATATGGGTACTGCGGAGATTCTTGTCCGCACACTTGATGAAGGTGTTTTCGAATTCCGCGACCTTCTTCGGGGAGAAGAGCCGAATGTATAATGCTGACGTTCTTGCGTTTGGCGCTCACAGTGATGATGTCGAGATCGGAATGGGCGGCACAATCGCGAAGTTTGTCAAACAGGAAAAAAAAGTAATGATATGCGATTTGACTGAAGCGGAACTCTCTTCAAACGGAACGGTCAGTTTACGTAAAGAAGAAGCTGCTGAAGCAGCTCGTATATTAGGTGCAGAAAAAAGAATTCAGCTGGCGCTTCCGGACCGCGGCCTGATGATGAGTGATCAGGCAATTCGGGTGATTGTCAGTGTCATCAGAACGTACCGGCCAAAAGCAGTCTTTATGCCGTATAAAAAGGATCGCCATCCGGATCACGGCAATGCAGCTGCACTGGTGGAAGAGGCAATCTTTTCCGCAGGAATCCACAAATATAAAGACGAAAAAAGCCTTCCCGCGCATAAAGTAAGCAAGGTTTACTACTATATGATAAATGGTTTTCATCAGCCTGATTTTGTCATTGATATCTCGGATACAATAGAGGCCAAAAAACAGAGCCTCAATGCCTACAAAAGCCAGTTTATACCGTCAAAGGATTCAGTTTCAACTCCTCTGACGAATGGCTATATCGAAATCGTTGAAGCGAGAGAAAAGCTTTACGGTAAAGAAGCGGGTGTGAAGTATGCCGAGGGTTTCTTTTCCAAACGGATGCTGATGCTCGATCATGATGTGCTTGGGGGCGAACAATGAAAAAACTAAAAATAGGGATCACATGCTATCCGAGCGTCGGAGGCTCAGGTATCATTGCGACAGAACTGGGGAAGCAGCTTGCTGAAAAGGGACATGAAATCCATTTTATCACGTCAAGCATTCCGTTTAGACTAAATACATATCACCCCAATATTCACTTTCATGAAGTTGAGGTTAATCAATATGCTGTTTTTAAGTATCCTCCGTATGATTTGACATTGGCAAGCAAAATCGCTGAGGTGGCAGAACGGGAGAATTTAGACATTATCCATGCTCACTACGCTCTCCCGCATGCCGTTTGCGCCTATCTTGCAAAGCAGATGCTGAAACGCAATATCGGCATTGTAACAACTTTGCACGGCACGGATATCACGGTGTTAGGCTATGACCCGTCTCTCAAAGACCTTATCCGTTTTGCCATTGAGGCATCAGACAGGGTGACCGCTGTCTCCTCAGCGCTTGCAGCTGAAACGTATGATTTAATTAAACCGGAGAAAAAAATCGAAACGATTTATAACTTTATAGATGAGCGCGTGTATCTGAAGAAAAACACTGCCGCGATTAAAGAGAAACATGGTATTTTACCAGACGAAAAAGTCGTCATCCATGTGTCCAACTTTAGAAAAGTCAAACGCGTGCAGGACGTCATCCGTGTGTTCCGCAATATCGCCGGCAAAACGAAAGCGAAGCTGCTTTTAGTTGGAGACGGTCCAGAGAAATCGACAGCCTGTGAGCTAGTCAGAAAATATGGATTGGAAAACCAAGTTTTAATGCTTGGAAATCAAGATCGTGTTGAGGAACTTTATTCCATTAGCGATTTGAAGCTGCTGCTGTCTGAAAAAGAAAGCTTCGGCCTTGTCCTGCTTGAGGCGATGGCTTGCGGGGTGCCTTGTATCGGAACAAACATTGGCGGTATCCCGGAGGTTATTAAGAACAATGTGAGCGGGTTTTTGGTGGATGTCGGCGATGTTGCAGCCGCAACAGCCCGCGCGATGAGTATTTTAGAAGATGAACAGCTAAGCAAGCGTTTTACAAAGGCGGCAATGGAGATGCTCAAAAATGAATTTTCTTCACAAAAAATTGTCAGCCAGTATGAACAGATTTATGCCGATTTAGCAGAACCGGAGTGATAACATGGAACAAGTTTTTATCAAAGCACTTCCCGTGCTCCGCACCTTAATCGAAGCGGGCCACCAGGCTTATTTTGTCGGAGGCGCAGTTCGTGACAGCTATATGAAACGAACGGTCGGAGATGTCGATATCGCAACTGATGCAGCACCAGAACAAGTAGAACAGCTGTTTCAGCGGACGGTTGATGTAGGCAAAGAGCACGGGACGATTATTGTGCTCTGGGAAGATGAAACCTACGAAGTCACTACATTCCGGACTGAATCAGAGTATGAAGATTATAGAAGGCCGTCAGACGTGCAATTTATCACATCATTAGAAGAGGATTTAAAACGCAGAGATTTGACGATTAATGCGATGGCCATGACAACGGATGGGAAGGTGCTTGATTACTTTGGCGGCAAGAAAGATATTGATCAGAAACTAATTCGAACCGTCGGAAAGCCTGAGGACAGATTTCAAGAGGATGCGCTTCGTATGCTGAGAGCTGTACGCTTTATGAGCCAGCTTGGCTTTACGCTTTCACTAGAAACAGAAGAAGCCATCACGAAAGAAAAATCACTCCTATCCCATGTTTCAGTTGAACGAAAGACAATAGAGTTTGAGAAACTGCTGCAGGGAAGAGCGTCCCGCCAGGCGCTTCAAACGCTTATTCAAACGGGACTGTACGAGGAACTGCCTGGTTTTTATCATAAACGAGAGAACCTGCTTGCAGCGAGTGAGTTTCCGTTTCACTCTTTAACATCCCGTGAAGAGCTTTGGGCTGCGCTTTTAATTGATCTTGAAGTAGATTTGAAAGATGCGCCGCTTTTCCTGAAAGCATGGAAGCTCCCGGGAAAAGTGATGAAGGAAGCCGTTCACATTGCCCATACGTTTGGCCAGAGACTTGACGCTATGTCAATGTACAAAGCAGGGGGGAAATCACTTCTTTCAGCGGCAAAAATATCGCAGCTTCGGCAAAACGAAAAACTGGATGAAGAAAAACTGAAAGACATTCAATACGCTTATCAAAGCCTGCCGATCAAAAGCCTTAAGGATCTTGATATCACGGGTAAGGATTTGCTTGCGCTTCGAAACCGGCCTGCCGGGAAATGGGTGTCGGAAGAATTACAGCGGATCGAGCAGGCTGTTGTGACAGGAAAGCTCTCCAATCAAAAGAAACACATAGAGGAGTGGCTGAAGACATGCGGTCAACATTAAGAAAAGACCTTATTGAATTATTTTCTCAGGCCGGAAATGAATTTATTTCCGGCCAAAAAATCAGCGATGCCCTCGGCTGTTCCCGAACTGCTGTGTGGAAGCATATTGAAGAGCTTCGGAAAGAGGGCTATGAAGTAGAAGCCGTTAGAAGAAAAGGATATCGGCTCATCAAAAAGCCCGGGAAACTCAGTGAAAGTGAAATTCGCTTCGGTTTGAAAACGGAAGTGATGGGCCAGCATCTAATTTATCAAGACGTTATATCAAGCACGCAAAAAAAGGCGCATGAGCTTGCGAATAATAACGCACCGGAAGGAACTCTCGTGGTGGCTGACAAACAAACAGCCGGCAGAGGCCGAATGTCTAGGGTATGGCATTCTCAAGAGGGAAACGGCATTTGGATGAGCCTCATTTTGCGGCCTGACATTCCGCTCCAAAAAACACCGCAGCTCACATTACTGGCTGCAGTAGCTGTTGTGCAGGGAATAGAAGAGGCAGCAGGCATCCAAACGGATATTAAATGGCCTAATGATATTTTGATTAACGGAAAAAAAACAGTCGGCATCTTAACAGAAATGCAGGCCGAGGAAGATCGCGTACGTTCAGTCATTATCGGGATCGGAATTAACGTGAACCAGCAGTCTGATGATTTTCCAGATGAACTGAAGGACATCGCGACAAGCCTCAGCCAAGCTGCCGGAGAAAAAATTGACCGGGCCGGCGTCATCCAGCATATTTTACTTTGCTTTGAAAAACGGTACCGGGATTATATGACACACGGTTTTACACCAATTAAGCTTTTATGGGAAAGCTATGCGTTGGGAATCGGCACTCATATGAGAGCCAGAACGTTAAACGGAACCTTTTACGGGAAGGCGTTAGGTATAGATGATGAAGGCGTTCTTCTTTTAGAAACGCAGGAAGGCATTAAAAAAATCTATTCTGCCGATATTGAATTGGGTTAATGTATTGGTACAAGCCCGTTGATTTTGGTATACTTCCATTGGGCAGTATCGCCTGCGAACTGCACCTATTATAAAAATAGATAGACATTGCAGCAGTCTGCCTTGATCCAAAAAAGGACTGGGACAGAGGGATGAAACTCGCCGAACTTTAGAAAGTGAAGAATCCTTCTCGTTAAACGGAAGGTTTTTTGGCTTGTATAAGAAAACGGCAGCTCATCTCCTCTAAACATGAGGAGGAGAAAACATGAAAACAAAACTCGATTTTCTAAAAATGAAGGAGACTGAAGAACCGATCGTGATGCTGACCGCTTATGATTATCCGTCAGCTAAGCTTGCTGAACAAGCGGGAGTGGACATGATTTTAGTCGGTGATTCACTCGGAATGGTCGTCCTCGGCCTTGATTCAACTGTCGGTGTGACAGTTGCGGACATGATCCATCATACAAAAGCTGTTAAAAGGGGCGCGCCGAATACTTTTATTGTGACAGATATGCCGTTTATGTCTTATCACCTGTCCAAGGAAGATACACTGAAAAATGCTACGGCTATCGTTCAGGAAAGCGGAGCTGACGCCCTTAAGCTTGAGGGCGGAGAAGGTGTGTTTGAATCTATTCGCGCATTGACGCTCGGAGGCATTCCGGTAGTCAGTCACTTAGGCCTGACACCGCAGTCAGTCGGTGTATTGGGTGGATATAAAGTACAAGGAAAAGACGAACAAAGCGCCAAAAAATTAATAGAAGACAGTATAAAATGCGAAGAAGCAGGAGCTATGATGCTTGTCCTGGAATGTGTGCCTGCAGAACTCACAGCCAAAATTGCCGAGATGCTAAGCATACCGGTCATCGGAATCGGGGCTGGTGTGAAAGCAGACGGGCAAGTTCTCGTTTATCATGATATTATCGGCCACGGTGTTGAGAGAACACCTAAATTTGTAAAGCAATATACGCAAATTGACGAAACAATCGAAACAGCAATCAGCGGATATGTTCAGGATGTAAGACATCGTGCTTTCCCTGAACAAAAGCATTCCTTTCAAATGAATCAGACAGTGCTGGACGGCTTGTACGGAGGAAAATAAGATGAGACAGATTACAGATATTTCACAGCTGAAAGAAGCCATAAGACAATATCAGTCAGAGGGGAAGTCAATCGGATTTGTTCCGACGATGGGCTTTCTGCATGAGGGGCATTTAACCTTGGCAGACAAAGCAAGACAAGAAAATGACGCAGTCGTTATGAGTATTTTTGTGAATCCCGCGCAATTCGGTCCTAATGAAGACTTTGAAGCATATCCGCGCGATATTGATCGGGATGCGGCTCTTGCACAAAACGCCGGAGTCGATATTCTTTTTACGCCTGATGCTCATGATATGTATCCCGGTGAAAAGAATGTCGCGATTCACGTCGAAAAACGTACAGGCGTTTTATGCGGACGCTCAAGAGAAGGACATTTTGACGGTGTTGCAATTGTACTGACGAAGCTGTTCAATCTTGTGCAGCCGACCCGCGCCTATTTCGGTTTAAAGGATGCACAGCAGGTAGCAGTTGTTGACGGCTTAATCAGCGATTTCTTCATGGATATTGAATTGGTTGCAGTCGATACGGTCAGAGAGAAAGACGGCTTAGCCAAAAGCTCCCGCAACGTATATTTAACAGCTGACGAAAGAAAAGAAGCGCCTAAACTGTATCGGGCACTTCAAACAAGTGCAGAGCTGATCAGAGCCGGCGAAAGAGACCCTGAAGCGGTGATAAAAGCTGCGAAAGAAATCATTGAAACGACAAGCGGCACCATTGACTATGTGGAGCTTTATTCCTATCCGGAACTCGAGTCTGTGAACAAAATTGAAGGGAAAATCATTTTGGCTGTTGCAGTTGCTTTTTCAAAAGCGCGTTTAATAGATAATATCATTATTGATATTCGAGAAATGGAGAGAATATAATATGTATCGCACGATGATGAGCGGCAAGCTTCACAGGGCAACCGTTACGGAAGCAAACCTGAATTATGTGGGAAGCATTACAATTGATGAAGATCTCATTGATGCTGTGGGAATGCTTCCTAATGAAAAAGTGCAAATTGTGAATAATAATAATGGAGCACGTCTGGAAACGTATATTATTCCTGGTAAACGAGGAAGCGGCGTCATCTGCTTAAACGGTGCAGCCGCACGCCTTGTGCAGGAAGGAGATAAGGTCATTATTATTTCCTACAAAATGATGTCTGATCAAGAAGCGGCAAGTCACGAGCCGAAAGTGGCTGTTCTGAATGATCAAAACAAAATTGAACAAATGCTGGGGAACGAACCAGCTCGTACAATTTTGTAGGAGAAAAGCCCCCTTTATCGGGGGTTTTCTTTTAAGATTTTGAGAGTAAAACGGTTTTGCCGCTCCATTACCGTACAAAACGTGTTACACTTTTGTCGTATGCAAGAATTGAGGTGTCCATTTTAATGAATAAGCAACGGTTCGTTGTTATAGATGTTGAAACAACAGGGAATTCGCCAAAGAAAGGCGATAAGATCATACAAATCGCAGCGGTTGTAATTGAAAATGGACAAATTACTGAGCGGTTTTCAAAATACATTAATCCAAATAAATCCATACCTGCTTTTATTGAGCAGCTTACTGGAATCTCTAATCAAATGGTAGAGCATGAACAGCCGTTTGAGGCTGTCGCTGAAGAAGTGTTCCATTTGCTTGACGGCGCTTATTTTGTCGCCCACAATATCCATTTTGATCTTGGATTTGTCAAGTATGAGTTACATAAGGCGGGCTTTCAGCTTCCGGATTGTGAAGTGCTGGATACTGTCGAGCTCTCCCGTATTGTTTTTCCGGGATTTGAGGGATATAAGCTGACCGAATTAAGCGAGGAGCTTCAGCTGCGGCATGATCAGCCGCATCGGGCTGACAGCGACGCTGAAGTGACAGGGCTTATTTTTTTGGAAATCCTTGAAAAGCTGCGGCAGCTTCCTTATCCGACATTAAAGCAGTTAAGTAGGCTTTCGCAGCATTTCATCAGTGATCTGACACATTTGTTGGATATGTTCATTTATGAAAACAGACATACCGAAATACCGGGCTATGTGCGCTTTTCCTCTTTTTCTGTCAGAGAACCCCAATCAATCGATGAACGTGTCAATGAAGACGGGAACTTCTCATTTGAGATCGAAAATTGGGAGGCGGGAAATGAAAAAGCGCTGTCAGAGTTAATGCCAGGGTATGAAAAAAGAGAAGGCCAAATGATGATGATGAAAGAAGTAGCTGAAGCGTTTGCCAATCGTGAGCATGCGTTGATTGAAGCTCCTCCTGGAATCGGAAAAACGATTGGCTACCTCGTACCGGCTGCGCTTTTTGCCAAGAAATCAAAAAAGCCGGTCATTATCAGTACGTATTCAACGCTTTTACAGCAGCAGATTCTGACAAAGGATTTGCCGATTGTCCAAGATCTGTTTCCATTTCCGGTAACAGCGGCGATTTTAAAAGGGCAATCGCATTATTTATGCCTGTATAAATTCGAGCAGGTGCTTCACGAAGACGATGATAATTATGATGCCGTACTGACAAAGGCACAGCTCCTCGTTTGGCTGACAGAGACTGACACAGGAGATGTAGCTGAACTGAATTTGCCTTCAGGCGGAAAATTGCTGTGGGACAGATTGGCTTATGACGATGACTCATATAAAAAAAGTCGCAATGAGAATGTGACCGGCTTTTATGAGCGGGCCAAACAGATTGCTATGGGTTCCGATTTGGTGATCACCAACCATTCTCTTTTGCTGACCGATGAAGGCAGCCAGAAAAAAAGGCTCCCTGAAAGCGGCACATTTATTATCGATGAAGCACATCATTTTGAACGTGCGGCAAGCGAACATTTAGGAAAAAGAGCCACGTACATAGAATTGCATACTAAATTGAGCAGAATCGGCACTCTGAAAGAACAGGGACTTCTAAAAAAGATGAGACAGCTATTCCAGCGAAACAGCCTGCCGGTTGATTCCTTCTTCGAATTAGAAGAGTGGATTCAGCACATTCAAGCAGAAAGTGATGCTTTCTTCAGCTCGGTACATTCTTTTGTCAAACGAAGAAAACCTAAAGAGGACTTAAACCGTCTAGTTTTTAAGGTGAACAAAGAAAGCCAAGATAAAAGCTGGCCGATTTTAACTGATGGAGCGGAGAGGCTTTGTTCCATGCTGACACATTTGCAGCAGCTTTTTGAGGCACAGTCGGCCCTGATGGAAAAACACCTGACGAGTATGAAGAGCAAAACCGTCTTTTTAGCCGATGAATATCAAAGAAGCATGAAAGGCTTGCAGCATTACTGTCAGACGTTGCAGAAGCTGTTCTTTGAGTCTGAAGATGATGAAGCGGTTTGGGTTGAAATAGACGCAAAGGGAGCGAAAAATGCGGTGGCCATTTACGCACAGCCGCTTGAACCTGGTGAACTTCTGGCTGATCAGTTTTTCGCGCGCAAAAACAGTGTGGTGCTAACATCTGCAACCCTTACAGTCGAAGATTCTTTTCAATTTATGATTGAGCGATTGGGGCTGGGTGACTTTTTCCCGCGGACAATGAGAATTGAGTCGCCTTTTTCTTACGATGAGCGCATGCGGGTGATGATACCAAAAGAAATGAAATCAATCCAAGATACGGGGCAAGCTGAATTTATACAGGATACTGCCCGTTATATCGAACTGATGGCAAAGGAAAAACAGCCTAAAATCCTTGTGCTGTTAACATCCCATGATATGCTGAAAAAGGTTCATCAGGAACTCAAGCACGTGATGAGCGCTTCTGGCATTCAGCTCTTGGCGCAAGGAATTACAGGCGGAAGTCCTGGCAAACTGATGAAGACTTTTAAAACATCCAATCAGGCGATCCTGCTTGGCACGAATCACTTTTGGGAAGGCGTTGATTTTCCTGGTGATGAGCTGACAACAGTAATGATCGTGAGGCTTCCATTCCGGTCCCCTGATCATCCGCTTCATGCTGCGAAATGTGAGCTTGCCCGCAAAAAAGGGCGGAATCCGTTTCAAACAGTATCACTTCCCGAGGCTGTGCTGACCTTCAGACAAGGAATCGGCCGCTTGCTGCGGACGGCGGGAGACAAAGGGACGATTGTCATATTGGACAGACGGATAAAAACGGCTGGTTACGGCCGACTGTTTCTTGATGCCCTGCCGACAACCTCTGTATCTGAAATGACTGACAGCGAGCTTGAGGCTTACGTTACAGGGAAAAATGAATAAAAGCCGCATAAAGCGGCTTTCCGGTGTGGGAGTAGGATGGTGTTTTATTTAAAAGCGGTTTTGCCGCTCTGTGATACTAGTATGCCGTGTCCTGAAATGGAGTATGACTAACAATATTTGTTCAAACTGGAGGATGAAAAAATGGAAAGCAAAATCGAAATTCTTTCAACAATTAATGTAGAGCATTCTGATGACCTGTATAAAATTGTAGACACACTGAATCGGACACTGAAAAGAGACAATCTGATGTTCGGCCTTGCGCTGGATGAAGAAAACAAAAACCAAGCCGTTTTTACCATTTATCGTACGTAGGTGAGAAGATGAGAAAAAAAGCATTAATATTTACCGCCATTTTTGGTATTATTTTTTTAGCAGTACTTCTTGTCTCGGCAAGCATTTATAAATCAGCCATGGCACAAAAGGAAGAGGGGCACGAAGCAGCAGCTGCTGAAGCTAAAAAAGAAACCGATCTCGCCAACGTTGATCAAGTCGAAACATTTGTCGGAAAAGAAAAATATTATGTCGTAAAGGGAACGGACAAAAAAGGCACTACATTATATGTCTGGGTTCCTACGGATAAAAAAGCAAAAATTCTCTCAAAAGAAGCAAAAAAGGGGATCTCGGAAGACAAAGCGGCAAAAATCATACAGGATGAAGGGCTGGTTTCAAAGCAAAAAGAGGTTCACCTGGCAAGAGAAGGAAATGTCCTGCTTTGGGAAGTAACGTACTTAGACAAAGAAGGTCAATACAGTTTAAGTTATGTGGACTTTACAACTGGAAAGATTCTCAAAAATATCACGCCTTAAGACGAATTAGGGGGAGTTCAAGTTGAAACTGGCAAAAAGAGTATCCGCATTAACACCATCTACCACACTGGCAATCACAGCGAAAGCGAAAGAACTGAAAGCGGCAGGCCATGATGTCATCGGCTTAGGAGCAGGCGAACCTGACTTCAATACACCTCAGCACATTATTGATGCCGCTGTACGTTCAATGAACGAAGGTCATACGAAATACACGCCTTCAGGTGGTCTGGCTGAACTGAAAAACAGCATTGCAGAGAAATTTAAACGTGACCAGAATATTGAATACAAACCATCTCAAATTATTGTCTGCACTGGTGCCAAACATGCTCTGTACACCCTTTTCCAAGTGATTTTGGATGAAGGAGAAGAAGTCATTATTCCAACGCCTTACTGGGTAAGCTATCCGGAGCAGGTGAAACTCGCTGGCGGAAAGCCTGTTTATGTAGAAGGGCTTGAGGAAAATCATTTCAAGATTACTCCTGAGCAGCTGAAAAATGCGATCACGGATAAAACAAAAGCGATCGTCATTAATTCTCCAAGCAACCCAACTGGTGTTATGTATACGGAAGAAGAACTGTCAGCGCTTGGTGAAGTTTGCCTTGAACATGACATCCTGATTGTGTCTGATGAAATTTATGAAAAACTTACATATGGCGGAAAGAAACACGTTTCCATTGCACAGCTGTCTGACAGTCTGAAAGAGCAAACGGTTATTATTAACGGCGTGTCGAAGTCACACAGCATGACGGGCTGGAGAATTGGTTATGCCGCAGGGTCTGAGGACATTATTAAAGCGATGACGAACCTTGCAAGCCACAGTACGTCAAATCCAACATCAATCGCACAGTACGGAGCAATTGCTGCCTATAACGGGCCTTCTGAGCCATTGGAAGAAATGAGAGAAGCATTTGAACATAGATTAAACACAATCTATGCAAAGCTCGTAGAAATCCCTGGGTTCAGCTGTGTGAAGCCGGAAGGTGCTTTTTACTTGTTTCCGAATGCAAAAGAAGCAGCTCAATCCTGCGGTTTCAAAGATGTAGATGAATTTGTTAAAGCGCTTCTTGAGGAGGAAAAAGTTGCGATTGTTCCTGGGTCAGGATTCGGCTCTCCTGATAATGTCCGTCTGTCTTACGCAACATCGTTAGATCTTCTTGAAAAAGCGGTTGAAAGAATCAAGCGTTTTGTAGAAAAACATAGCTAACAGATTAAAAAGCGGCTGACAGAAAAGCCGCTTTTTATCTGCATTGACCCGGTTAGTTAAGTGCGGGTATAATAAAGTGATGATAATAGAGTTCGGGCCAATGGGCTTCCGAATGTCTTTCTTGTTTTGGAGGGAAATATGTTGAAAACAACAATCAACCAAGTGTACAAGCACGTAGGTGAGGAAGTAACGATCGGAGCTTGGGTCGCTAATAAGCGCTCAAGCGGGAAAATCGCGTTTTTACAGCTGCGGGACGGTACCGGATTTATTCAAGGTGTCGTAGTAAAAGCGGAGGTGGAAGAAAGCATTTTCCAAACAGCTAAATCTGTGACGCAGGAAACGTCACTCTATATAAAAGGGATAGTCAAAGAGGACGAGCGTTCTCCTCTTGGGTATGAATTAGCTGTGACAGGTATTGAAGTGATTCACGAAGCGACTGACTATCCAATTACGCCAAAAGAACACGGCACAGAATTCTTGATGGATCACAGACATTTATGGCTGCGTTCAAAACGCCAGCATGCGATCATGAAAATCCGTAATGAAATCATTCGCGCGACTTACGAATTCTTTAATAACGAAGGCTTCGTAAAAGTGGATCCGCCGATTCTGACTGGAAGCGCACCTGAAGGAACAACAGAGCTCTTCGCGACAAAATACTTTGATGAAGATGCTTACTTGTCTCAAAGCGGTCAGCTTTACATGGAAGCTGCGGCAATGGCTTTAGGAAAAGTTTTCTCCTTTGGGCCGACATTCAGAGCGGAAAAGTCTAAAACAAAGCGCCACTTGATCGAATTCTGGATGATCGAACCTGAAATGGCGTTTGTAGAATTTGAAGAAAACCTTCAGGTACAGGAAAATTACGTTTCTTTCATCGTGCAATCAGTTCTTAAGAATTGCAAGATTGAATTAAACACATTAGGAAGAGACACGTCAAAACTTGAACAAATCAAAGCTCCGTTCCCAAGAATCACGTATGACGAAGCGATTGATTTTCTGAAAGAAAAAGGCTTTGATGATATCGAGTGGGGAGATGACTTCGGAGCACCTCATGAAACAGCAATTGCCGAACACTATGACAAACCGGTGTTCATCACTCGCTACCCGACGTCCTTAAAACCGTTCTACATGCAGCCTGCTTCTGACCGTGATGATGTCGTGCTTTGTGCTGACCTGATTGCGCCGGAAGGCTATGGAGAAATTATCGGCGGATCTGAACGGATTCACGATATGGAACTTTTGGAAGCGCGTCTTAAAGAACATGGACTGGATTCTGACGCATATAAATGGTATGCTGAACTTAGAAAATATGGATCAGTCCCTCATTCCGGCTTTGGCCTTGGACTAGAGCGGACAGTAGCTTGGATCAGCGGAGCGCCTCACGTTCGTGAAACCATTCCGTTCCCAAGACTGTTAAACCGTCTGTATCCGTAATACATTCAAATGAAACAAGAAAAAGAGTCTCCTGCAAGGGAGACTTTTTACAGTAAAGGGGAAATCATGATCCTTTACAGTAAGAGGTGTGACGATGAAAAAACATCAATTTATTGACATGCAGGAGCAGGGAACATCAACAATCCCCAATCTTCTGCTCACGCATTATAAACAGCTCGGGCTTAATGAAACAGAACTTATCCTGCTGTTAAAAATCAAAATGCATTTAGAAAAAGGCTCTTATTTTCCTACACCGAATCAGCTGCAGGAAGGTATGTCAATTTCTGTTGAGGAATGCACAAACAGATTGCGGATGTTCATTCAAAAAGGTTTTCTGTTTATAGAAGAATGCGAAGACCAAAACGGCATCAAATTTGAGAAATATTCTCTTCAGCCTTTATGGGGTAAGCTGTACGAGTATATGCAGCTTGCACAGAATCAAACTCAGGAAAGAAAAGCAGAAGGGGAACAAAAAAGCCTTTATACCATTTTTGAGGAAGAGTTTGCAAGGCCGTTATCACCTTTGGAGTGTGAAACACTGGCTATTTGGCAGGATCAAGACCAGCATGACGCACAGCTGATCAAACACGCATTAAAAGAGGCTGTACTATCAGGAAAACTCAGTTTCCGCTACATTGACCGGATTTTGTTTGAATGGAAGAAAAACGGACTGAAAACTGTGGAACAGGCAAAAGTCCACAGCCAAAAATTCCGGCGGGTGCAAACAAAGCAGACTGAACCGCAAAAAGAGTATAAAAGGCAGGTTCCTTTTTACAATTGGCTTGAACAATAAAGTGAAAAGGTGACAATCGTGTTAAATCTAAAACAAATTGAATTCTGTTTAGACAAGATAGGCGACATGTTTCCCCACGCGGAGTGTGAACTGGTTCATTCCAATCCTTTTGAATTAGTGGTGGCAGTTGCTTTATCGGCGCAATGTACAGATGCACTAGTAAACAGAGTGACCAAAACATTATTTCAAAAATATAAGCGGCCTGAAGACTATTTGGCTGTTTCGCTGGAAGAGCTTCAGCAGGATATTAAATCAATCGGTTTGTACCGTAATAAAGCGAAAAATATCCAAAAACTGAGTAAAATGATTATTGAAGATTACGGCGGAGAAGTGCCGAGAGACCGTGATGAGCTTGTCAAACTGCCAGGTGTCGGAAGAAAGACTGCCAACGTCGTGGTATCCGTTGCCTTTGGCGTGCCAGCCATTGCTGTAGATACCCATGTGGAGAGAGTCAGCAAACGTTTGGGATTCTGCCGATGGAAGGACTCGGTGCTGGAAGTGGAAAAGACGCTGATGCGCAAGGTTCCAAAAGAAGACTGGTCCGTTACGCATCACCGGCTTATTTTCTTCGGCAGATACCACTGTAAGGCCCAGTCGCCGCGCTGTGCAGAATGCCCGTTGCTTTCTTTGTGCAGAGAAGGGCAGAAGAGAGATAAAAAAGGGCTGGTGAAACGATGACGCAAGCGAAAGAAGTGTTGGCTTCCTATGAGCAATACTTACGCAGTCTTGGCCAGATGAGCTTCTCAGATATGAAAGAAGCCTTGTGGATGAATCCAGTGTATTTTGATTTCTGCACGGAATCTCAAGGCGTTTTGCCATGGGAGGACAGCGGCAACTATGTTCCGCTTTTATTTAATGTGTGGGAAGACATTAAAGAATCACTTCTTCCAGTCTTTCAAACACGAAAATCGAGATGTGACCAAAACGACATGCTGAAGGGCATTGTGTGTTTGTTGGCTTCGCTTCACTGGACAGCAGGTGAGCGGGTGAAATCACTCGATTGGCTAGAACTAACAAAGAAATCATTTCCCGCAAAGCCCATCAATTGGGCTGAACGAGTAGAATTTATTCTTCTAAAGCCGACCCAATATCATTGCTTTATTCAGCTTGATGAGCTGTTTACTGAAATGAAAAAGCATTTTTATAAATACCATGCGATGAATCGATAAAACCTTCCCAAAATAGGGGAGGTTTTATCATGAAGAAAAGCCATCACCTTTTGGGTGATGGCTTTTTGTTTAATTTGTTTTTTCAGTTGATGATGAGTTCGTTTGTACTTTGTCAGATGTGTCTGTTTTATTTTTATTTGTATCAGAGCCTGATGAATCATTCTTATCTGAGTTCGAATTACCATCCGACGTATCCTGGTTGTTGCTGTTATTGTTGCTGTTATCGTTAGGTTTGTCTTGGTTACCGTTGTCGGGCGGATTGGTGTTCGTGTTATCTTGTTTATTGTCTTGGTCGTTTGTTGAATCATCTGTCTGATCTTGATCTGTCTGACTGTCATCTGTTTGAGAATCATCAGTTTGTGTGTCATCCTGAGTCTTCTCATCATCTTGATTTTCATCATCCGTTTGTTGCTGGTCTTCTTTATCTTTTTCGTCTTCAGCTTTCGGCACTTCATAGGATGTGGAAGCTGTGCTTTTGCCATCATCACTGACGGCTGTTACTTCGAATTTGTATACAGACCCTGGCTGCACGCCAGAAATGACTGCCTCTTTTGCGGAGCTGTTTTGAATTTCTGAGTAGCTGCCGCCATCAACAGATTGCTTAACAGCAAAAGTCGCATCTCCGTCGTACTTCCAGCTTAATGTCAAAGATTGATTGTCTTTATCATATTTCACGCTTAAACCAGATAGTTTTTCTGTTTCTTCTTTTTCTTCTTTCTCATAAGTTTTAGAAACAGTAGAAGGAGCTGTGCCTTTTACAAAGTACTCTGTGAGCTTTTTATCGCTTGGCGTATTTGGCCCTGCCAGTTTTGCCGGGTTAGAGCCTTTTTCTACAGTGGCTTCCACTACGCTGTCAGGCTTCTCAAATGATCCGCTTCCGTCATCGACTTCTGCAATGAGTTGGGCGAAGATGCGCTTTGCAACTCTTTGCTCTTCAGTTGAAAGAGATTTCTTTCCAGCTTCGTTTTCTCCCATACCCGTCCAGACGGCTGCTGTATATTGCGGTGTATAGCCGACAAACCAAGAATCTCGGGCACCGTCGCTTGCGATATTGTACCTTTGGATTTCACTTTCTTCAAAGTTGGTCGTCCCTGTTTTTCCTGCTACTTCCACACCGGGTACTTGTGCAAGCTGTCCAGTACCTGTCTTAACAGCTGTTTTCAGCATATCTGTAATCATAAACGCAGTATAATCGCTCATTGCTGACTTTGATTTTGGTGTTAGGTCAAGCTTCGTGCCATCGTTAAATTCAATAGACTTTACAAAATGCGGTTCATTATATGTTCCGTTATTTCCGAACGCGCTGTATGCTCCTGCCATTGTCAGTGAAGAGACACCGACATTCCCTTTTCCGAATCCTCCAATAGAGTAGGATTCATATACAGTATCTTTATCTAATCCCAGCCCAAGTCCATTGGCAAAGTCTACCGCCGCATCTTTTCCGGCAGCTTGGAATGCTTTTAAAGCCGGGATATTACGAGATTGTGCCAGTGCTTCACGCATAGACATGAGTCCTTTATAGGAGCGGTCAAAGTCTCGGATAGGTGTTCCATCTGAATACGTGTAAGCTGAGTCATCAATTTGCTCGTAAGTGGACCATTTTTTATTTTCAATAACTGGACCGTAGTCGAGAATAGGTTTAATGGTAGAACCAGGCTGTCGCTGAGCTTGAGTCGCGTAATTATAACCTCCAACCGTAGAATTTCTTCCGGCACCAATCGCGCTTACTTCTCCAGTTTTTGTATCGAGAAGTGTAACGCCGCCCTGCATGCCTTCAGTAAATCCAACAGTGTCTCCGTCCATTAATTCATCTAGTTTGTCTTGTGCTTTTGTATCTAATGTCGTATAAATCTTTAATCCGTCAGTACCTGGATTGACATCAGATTTTTCTTCAATTTCTTTCATGACTTCTTCAACAAACGCGCTGTACTTGTTTGAATTGTTTTTTTCATATTCTTTTTGTGAAACAACGCCTTCATCTTTCATCGCCACTTTTTTGGCTTTATTATATTCAGAATCAGAAATGAATCCTTGCTTTTTCATGAGACTGAGTACGATGTTCCGTCTTTTTTCCGCTTTATCCGGGTTTTTAACGGGATTGTACGCTGTCGGGCTTTGCGGCATACCCGCAAGAGTCGCAGCTTGTTCCACAGTCAATTTGCTTAAATCTGTGACGCCGAAAAATTCTTCCGCCGCTTTTCCGATTCCGTATGCTCTAGGAGAAAAATAAATCCGGTTTAAATACATTTCTAAAATTTCATCTTTAGAGTAATTGCGCTCCAGCTGAAGTGAAAGCCATACTTCCTGCACCTTCCGTTTCAGCGTCTTCTGATGTGAAAGAAGGGAGTTCTTGACGACCTGCTGTGTGATCGTACTGCCGCCTTCAGCTCCGAAGCCGTCTGTAAAGTTGGCAACTAAGGCGCCGCCGATACGGACAGGATCAATCCCGTGGTGCTCATAAAATCGGGCGTCCTCTGTCGCAATAAAGGCTTCTTTTACAACATCGGGAATTTCATCTATCGAGACGTAGGTCCGCTTTTCGGAGCCATATTCAGCGATTTCTTTACCATTTTTATCGTAAATTGTCGATGAATAAGGCGTCTTCAATTTGTTTTCGTCTAGTGATGGCGCATCTGAAACCATGACGGCAAATGTTACGGCACCGCCGACTACGCCTAAAACAAACAGAATGAGTAAAGTGAAAAGAGTCTTTTTAAACAATCCGCCTTTTTTTCGTTTCTTGCCTTTTTTCGGTGAAGGACTCGATTTGCTGTTCGCTTTTCGTCGAGCTTCACGGCTGTTAAATTGATCTGACATAACATCTCAACCTTTCGTTAATCAACCTTTCGCACTAGATGATGATGGCGAAAAATAAAGCTGTTCAATAATACTAATATAATCAATTCTAGGTGCGTATCCAAGAGAAATCGGATACGCTGCTTCCTCTAACTCATCTTTTCGAATTGATTTTCTGCCGTTTTTTTCTTTTCTGTCCCAGAAATAAAACAGCTTATCGGCTTCCAAAAAATAAACTTGGTCGAAAGCGGATATAATAACAAAACAAATACCGTCTTGAGCCTTTACCTGCTTCATATGCTCGATTTGATGGTCATGGAAATTCTGCAGGGGGAAAGAGGTCTTGTTTTTCGTTTCTTTCGCCTCAAAATCAATATACCGCCCTTTGTAAATCCCGTTATAATCTGTTGTCGACGATTGTTTAAAGTAAGCTTCTTTAATCACTGCGGCGCTTCTTTTTGGATAATGGACATTTACAATTTGAACAGGTGTCGGCTTTTTGTGTATGACGGCAATTTGGTTTGTCAGATAATACTTATTCGTTTCGTTTAAGTCATCTTCGAGGGTCATTCCGCGATTACTGTAAGACGGGGCCCTTTTCTGACTGTTTTGGGATGAAACCGAATGTTTCGGCTGGAACGTTTTTCCGTTAGGATACCGAATCACTTTCTCATCCTCCTTATTAAACTATTCATGACGGAAGTGAATGAACGTGCAAGAACAACAGACCAACAGAAAGCTTCTGAGCCGGATTGAGCGGCAGACAAAAGCAAAAAACGCAGATAACATCTCAAGAACGAACGCGTATAAAGCGTTTTATGACCGTCATCCGGAAATCAAATGGTCGCTTTTGGCATCTTTCGTTTCCCGCAATGCCGGCTGGTCAATGACTGACTTAAAAGGCAGTCTGTTTCAGCTTGGACTCCGTGAGAGACAGCAAAAGTGGTTCTTCTTAGCCTATGAAAGAGCGAACTGGCTTATTTTTTCGGATGCCTATCCGCAGCTTCTTTTGTACCACTGGTCAAAAAAAATCGGGAAACCGTTGTTTCATCACCTGCATGTGTTTGGCGTCTCGCAATTTATGACGGAAGAGTGGGCCCGTTTTTGGCATGAGCGAAACACGGAGCGGCTGATGTATGCCCTCATTATAAATGAACAAAACACTATCCAAACACCTATTATACAAAATCCTTCGTTTAAAAAGAACGTTTTTGACACGATTCCTTTTTATTTAAGTGATTGGTTTCATTTTAACACGGTTATTTTTCCTTCTTCAGACGGGTTTCTTTATGGCATTTCAGTGAAGCGCTTTTCAAAAACAGAGGAAAGAGTAAGGCTGGGAAAGCAGCTGTCTCAATTGCTGTTCAGTCCAGAATTGTTCCCCTCTTTTTATCGCTTTTTGCACACAGTGCCGCACACAGGCTCCCGTTTTGATATGGAAAAAATGATCGGGATCACAAAAAGAACATCTCCTATGTTAAGGACATGCTATCCTGTGTTAATCCACTCATTAGACGGAGAGAAAACAGATTGGTTTCATGGAAAGATTAAGAAAACGTTCTTTAGGCGTGAGGAATTGCCGAAGCAGATTGAATTGACAGACTGGTATTTACATAAAAAACGCCAGCTTCATGCGCTTTTTGCGGTGGAGCATTGGCTGAAAAAATAAAGAAGCAAGGAATTTCCTTGCTTCTTACGTAGAAGGGCGGTTCGGGCCGCCTAGTTTTTTATCTAAAGAATCGATTGCTTTTGATTCAGTCTTTTTTTGCTGGCCGGCTTTTTTCGGTCTTGTTTTCATACGGCACCTCCTCACAAGTATCGTTTGCATTAAGGGAGAGGATCATACAATTTTTGCGGGTGTTTTTGTCGAAAACTTCAGCTTTTCGTGGAATACCTGTTTGTTTGGCGATTTGCTTCTAGTTTTGTCATGAGGAAGGAAAGAGCCTGAAGAGCAAAGAATTTTAACCGGGAGAGACAAGGAAAGGGAGGTACACGAATGTCCGGTTATGTAAGCAAAACAGATATTCTCCGTATGCTTTCTGATATAGAAGATGAATTAACACGAGCTGAGCAAAGCCTGAATCTTTCTTTACATGCATTTGAGGCTGAGATGCGGGAAACGGAAAACGATCGCCTGAGTGTGCTTGAAGAAGAACTCATGGACCTTCATATTTGTATAAATGAACTGTATCAATCGCCTCAACACAGGTATGCGTTTGAAAAGGTATACCGCATCGGCTGAATTTGCGAGTGAAATTTGGTACGATATGCATTGAGGTGAAGGGTATTGCAATCACAAACGTTGCTGGAAATGACCGAACAAATGATTGAAGCTGCTGAAAAAGGTGCTGATCGATATCTAGAAGGAAAAGACAGTGATCATTCTTATGATTTTTTTGAGACGATAAAGCCTGCAGTTGAGGAGAATGATGATCTGGCGGCTCGCTGGGCGCAAGGAGCGCTTGAATTGATAAAAGCCCGCCGTCCGAAATATGTGCATAAAGAGCAAATCGAGACCGTAAAGGATAATTTCCTGGAATTGGTCCTTCAATCATATGTTCATCATATTCATAAAAAACGATTCAAGGACATCACTGAGTCAGTCCTTTATACATTGCACGCAGTAAAGGATGAAATTGCAAGAGAAGACAGCCGGTAAAGGCTGTCTTCTTTTAAGTTTGTTATAGGGGGCCGGACATTAATTCAACTCATATGCCGGGCTTTCTGCTCCATTTGCTTCGAGAACCTTCATACTGTTACGAAACTCAGTTGTGCTGAGATGTCCTTGAATATAGAGGAACTTGGCAAAGTCCATCAGTTTATTCATACAGTCTGTTTCATATTTCTTCATTTCTGCAAAACGTTTGCTTAAGTATGATACGTTCATTATGGTGCATCCCCTCTCATCTGTATTGAAAATATGGTACCATAATGATTCGACTTTTTTCTGTTTTTAAAAAATTTAAACTTTCGACACAATTAGACAAATGCGAATCAGGACCTGTGACACAAACAATAGATTTTATTCATACATATATAGAAGAGAAACATGTTGAGTTTAGGGGGAATCGCAATGAACAGGAGTTCTCAAAGCTATCCTCGGCAAATGGGCTATTATTATCCGCAGCAAATGCAAGGATATTATCAGCAGGCTTCACCAGGCCAATACTTGCCGCAGCAGCATTATGGGCAGCAGGATTATTACCAGCCGTACGTTCCAATCCAGTCAATGCCTATGCAGCCGCCTGTATTTTCTAACCCTTATCCAATTCCAAGGCCTAATCAGCAGCAGCCCACACAATTTCAAAGTATTATGTCGCAGTTCAAAAAAGCCAACGGGCAGTTTGATTTTAATAAAATGATGGATACGACAGGTCAAGTGATGAGTGCAATGAATCAGGTCGGATCTTTAATAAAAGGATTTACCAGCTTTTTTAAATGATAGAAGCATGAATGACTCGTTCATTCATGCTTATTTTTTGGAAAGAAAAGTGTCATTGTCTGCTCGTTCCAAGAGGTTTCCATATCTTCTTGGTGCACTTCATAAGGCAGCTGAACTGTTCTCGTCATGCTTGTAAAAGTGGCCTCATTGTACTGTTTCTGTTTCTCTTGAAGTGTTACATGCAGGTACCTCGATTTAATATCAACGACGATCTCGCCATCTCGAAACGTTGCCGGAATTGTAATATCGACATACAGCCCGGTATCTCTTTCTCTGACATGTATGGTCGTCTGTATATCCTTTAAACTCGAGTTAATCAGGTTTTGAAATCCGTTTAATAGATTGCCGAATGCTGAGGATTGAAAAAGATGGTCCATTGCCTCCGTGATGATATCTTCTTTCTTTTGCAGTTCTTTCTTCTTGTCATCATGGAATTCCAAATCTGCCACCGCCTTTTTTAACCAGATTATGCGTCTATGCCAGATGTTGTTATAAATTGAAGCAAAATTGAAAGTGTGGTTAAATAGTGGTGAATGAAGGGATAACGGTTGGAAGCGAATGAGAAGGGAGAAAACACATTGCTGAAAAAATTATTCGGAATGGGCAAAACTCAGGAAAAAACGACAGAAGAGGTTATTTATTCGCCGGCAGACGGTACGGTAATGGACCTGACAGATGTGCCGGACCCTGTTTTTTCACAGAAAATGATGGGGGAAGGAATAGCGGTGGAACCTTCAAACGGTGAAATCGTTTCACCTGCTGAAGGTGAAGTGATTCAGATTTTCCACACCAAACACGCCGTTGGTATTCGAACTCGCTCGGGAATTGAACTGTTAATTCATGTCGGGCTGGAAACGGTCAATATGAACGGAGAAGGGTTTACTGCCCACATTAAAGAAGGGGACAAAGTGAAGGTCGGTGACCCGCTGATTACGTGTGATTTAGAATTAATAAAAGAAAAAGCGAGCAGCACAGTCATCCCGATCGTTATTATGAATGGTGAGGCTGTAGGGTCAATTGTGCCGGCAGGCGAAAAGGCTGCCCACAAAGGCGAAACAAAGCTTCTCACAATAAAAGCGAAATAAGCAGGGCGTATGCCTTGCTTTTTTTGTTCGATTGTATAAAATTTGCACCTAGCCATGCAAACAAATATTCGGTAAACTGTACTTGACAAAGAGGTGTAAAGAATGAAAAAGAAATCACTGACTGAGCTCATTTCTGAATTAAAGGGAAATGAAAACGTTGTGAATTGGCATGAAATTGAGCCTCGTGAAGCAAGAACTAGGCCGATGCCTGAAAGTATAGACGAAAGAATAAAAGCGGCCCTTTCGAAAAGGGGCATTGATGAACTATATACCCACCAATTTTCCGCTTTTCAATATGTGCAAAAAGGAGAAAGCATCGTTACGGTAACGCCAACTGCATCAGGAAAAACGTTATGCTATAACCTCCCAGTCCTGCAGTCCATCGCCCAAGACGAAACAAACCGGGCGCTGTATTTATTTCCGACTAAAGCGCTGGCACAAGATCAAAAGAGCGAGCTAAATGAAATCATTGATGAAATGGGCATTGATATAAAAAGCTTTACATATGACGGGGATACGTCCCCGGCAATCAGACAAAAGGTGAGAAAAGCCGGTCATATAGTCATTACAAACCCCGATATGCTGCATTCTGCCATTCTTCCGCATCATACGAAATGGGTCAGTTTGTTTGAAAACCTTAAGTATATCGTCATCGATGAGCTTCATACGTATCGCGGTGTTTTTGGGAGCCATGTGGCGAATGTGATCCGGCGGCTAAAGCGGATCTGCCGGTTTTATGGAAGTGATCCGGTTTTTATTTGTACTTCCGCAACGATTGCCAACCCGAAGGAATTGGGGGAGCAGCTGACCGGACAACCGATGCGGCTGGTCGATGATAACGGTGCCCCGAGCGGACGGAAGCACTTCGTGTTTTATAATCCGCCAATTGTGAACAAACCGCTTAATATTCGAAAGAGCGCAACAGCAGAAGTGAACGAACTGGCGAAAGAGTTTCTGAAAAACAAAGTGCAGACCATTGTTTTTGCCAGAAGCAGAGTCAGGGTGGAAATTATTTTAAGCCATATTCAGGAGCTTGTAAAAAAAGAGATTGGGACAAAGTCAATCAGAGGCTATCGGGGAGGCTATCTTCCGAAAGAGAGAAGAGATATCGAAAGAGGCCTGAGAGAAGGCGAAATTTTAGGAGTGGTCAGTACGAATGCCTTAGAGCTTGGTGTTGATATCGGCCAGCTGCAAGTGTGTGTGATGACGGGTTATCCTGGAAGTGTGGCAAGCGCATGGCAGCAGGCGGGCCGGGCCGGCAGAAGACACGGTGAGTCTTTGATTATCATGGTCGCCAATTCAACGCCGATTGACCAATATATTGTACGCCATCCTGAATACTTCTTTAACCGTTCGCCGGAATCTGCAAGAATCAATCCGGAGAATTTGATTATTTTAGTTGACCACTTAAAATGTGCGGCTTATGAGCTTCCTTTCAGAGCTGATGAAGAGTTTGGGCCGATGGATGTACGTGATATTCTAGAGTACCTTCAGGAAGAGGCCGTTCTTCACCGGAACGGCGAACGGTATCATTGGGCAAATGAATCATTCCCTGCATCAAATATCAGTTTGCGTTCCGCCTCACAGGAAAATGTCGTTATTGTTGATCAGTCAGATATTGCAAATGTAAGGATTATCGGTGAAATGGATCGTTTTAGCGCGATGACGCTTTTGCATGATGAGGCGATTTATTTGCATGAGGGCGTTCAATATCAAGTAGAGAAGCTCGATTGGGACCATAAAAAGGCTTATGTCAGAAAAGTTGATGTCGAATATTACACGGATGCCAATCTGGCAGTTCAGCTAAAAGTATTAGAAATTGATAAAACGAAAGAAAAAAGCCGTACATCATTGCACTATGGTGACGTCACTGTCAATGCCCTGCCGACCATTTTTAAAAAAATTAAAATGACCACTTTTGAAAATATCGGGTCTGGTCCTATTCATTTGCCGGAAGAAGAACTTCATACAAGTGCAGCTTGGCTCGAAATTAAAACAACAGACGAAGACATCGGGGAAAAGACGCTGGAACAGCTGCTTCTTGGCATCTCAAATGTGCTGCAGCATATTGTCCCTGTGTATATCATGTGTGACCGAAGCGATGTGCATGTCGTTTCTCAAATCAAAGCAGCCCATATCGGATTGCCGACTATATTTTTATATGATCATTATCCGGGCGGTATCGGTTTGGCGGAGGAAGTCTTCAAACGGTTTGCAGATATTAATGAAGCTGCGAAACAGCTGATTAAACAATGTCCCTGCCATGACGGCTGTCCGTCTTGTATAGGTACCGAAATAGAAGGGATAAAAGCAAAGGAAAGAATTTTGCAGCTGTTGGATCAAATGTCGTAAGGAGGGAGGTTAGATATGTCATTAAAAGGGAAACTCCAGCGAATGAAAAAGCATATGGTGCTCGACGAAGGAGAACATAAAATAGAAGCAGGCAAACAAGAAAACAATTTCGCTGACATCCATACTGAAATCCCGTTTTTAAAAGAATGGGAGGCTTTTGGCATGAAGCCTTTTTTCTTCGAAGATGAATATTGCCTCATCAGAGAAGTCGAATATCCGCTTTCTCACCGCCATGGGCTATACAGTTTTTCTGAGCTTGATGAAGTGATTACACTCTGGAATCAAAGCAGCCTGTCGCATACGTTGTCAGCAAAAGGGTATAACAAAAACAATCTCTTTTTCTTTGATACAGAAACAACTGGTCTTGGAGGCGGAACCGGAAATACCATTTTTTTGCTTGGGCATGCGAGAGTATATGAAGACCGAGTGACAGTCAAACAGCATCTTTTGCCCAAACCGGGGAATGAAGTCGCCTTGTATCAAAGCTTTTTAAGCGAGGTTGACATTACATCACTTGTAACCTACAACGGAAAAGCCTTTGATTGGCCGCAGGTGAAAACAAGGCACACATTGATCCGTGACAGACTTCCGAAGCTCCCGGAGTTTGGCCATTTTGACCTTCTGCATGGGGCAAGACGCTTGTGGAAACACAAAATGGACCGCGTATCACTTGGCACGGTTGAAAAAGAGGAGCTCGGTATTCGCAGACAAGAAGACACACCGGGCTACTTGGCGCCAATGCTTTACTTTCATTTTGTCAAGGCGCAAGAGCCTGATCTTCTAAAAGGTGTCCTGCATCATAATGAAATGGATGTGCTATCACTCATTTCACTGTACATTCATATGTCTAAAAAAATTCTTTCAGCATCTTATGAGCCAAAAGAGTACATTGAGCACAGTGAAGCTTATGCCATGGCGAAATGGTTTATGGCCCATAAAGAAACGGATCAAGCGGTCAAACAGCTGGAAAGGCTTAAAGAAAAGTCGTTTGAGGATCAGGACAGAGCCCAGCTGGATTTATCGCTTCTGTACAAAAAACAAAACCGGCTGGAAGAAGCAGTGCCGCTTTGGGAAAAGCTGTCCTGCTCCAAAAATCAGAAGTGCAAATACGCTGCTGCGATAGAGCTCGCGAAATATTACGAGCATAAGAAAAAAGAGTTCGGGAAAGCATTGTATATAGCAGAACAATTACTTAGCGATGCGGCATTCTTATCAGAAAAAGAATCAGAAAAACTGCAAGTAAGAATTGCCCGGCTGAAGAGGAAATATTCCTCTTAAATATTCCCCGGGAAAGCGCAAAAGGCGACTTGTTTCGCCATGAATTTTTTTTGCTGAATTCACATTGATTTTGTTGTAGAATAGCGCCGAATCCTGTAAAATGACGTTAGTTATTTTTAAAGGGAGAGTTGGTATGTATAAGGGTGTTTTTTACTTGTTCTTTGTTGTGGTATTTTTGATTGCTTTTGTGTTTTCAAATTTTAAAGACAGTTTAATTGTACACTTTTAAAATAGGTCTTTGTATTAGAACATGTACCCCTTATTTTTCATAGCTTAGTAATGTAATAAAGTTTATGGAAAGGGGATTTAATCATGCATCACTGCAGACCGCACATGATGGCGCCGATTGTCCATCCTACTCATTGCTGTGAACACCATACGTTTTCAAATACTATCGTGCCGCACATTCACCCACAGCACACAACAAACGTAAATCACCAGCATTTTCAGCACGTTCACTACTTTCCACACACTTTCTCAAATGTTGATCCGGCAACGCATCAGCATTTTCAAGCAGGAAGACCTTGCTGCGACTAGTATGGAAACGTGCAGCTTGATGGTGTAAACAAACAGCACATCAAAATGGGGCCCAATGGGAGCCCCATTTTTTAAAGCAGGTGAAGTAATGAAAGTATTGGCAGTAACAGGATACAAGCCGTTTGAACTCGGGATTTTTAAACAGGATGATAAGGCACTGTATTACATAAAAAAAGCGATCAAAAACCGGCTGATCGGATTTTTAGATGAGGGCTTAGAATGGATTTTAATATCGGGCCAGCTTGGAGCGGAACTGTGGGCGGCTGAAGCTGCATATGATCTGCAGGAGGAATACCCTGATTTAAAGGTAGCTGTGATTACCCCTTTTTACGATCAGGAAAAGAACTGGAAAGATCCTAATAAAGAGCTTTATGAAGCTGTTCTGGCACAGGCTGACTATGAAGAAAGCCTGACTCACAGGCCGTATGAAAGCCCGCTTCAGTTTAAACAAAAAAATCAGTTCTTCATAGAAAAATCAGACGCGCTGATGCTTTTATATGATCCTGAGATGGAAGGATCTCCAAAGTACATGCTTGAGACGGCTGAAAAGAGACGCGAACAGGATGGCTACCCCATTTACTTTATCACAATGGATGACTTAAGAGTGACAGTAGAGGAAGACAGCTACTCATAGCAATAAGAGAAATTTGACAACCGTACAGATTTCTGAAAAAATATATGTAATGATTCACGATACGAGGTGAAAAAGATGCTTGCTGATAAAGTTAAGCTTTCTGCGAAAGAAATTTTGGAAAAAGAATTTAAAACAGGCGTTAGAGGCTACAAGCAAGAAGACGTTGACAAATTTTTAGATATGATTATTAAGGATTATGAAACCTTCCATCAAGAAATTGAAGAACTGCAGCAGGAAAATCTGCAGCTGAAAAAACAGCTTGAAGAAGCCAGCAAAAAACAGCCTGTGCAATCTAACACAACGAACTTTGATATTTTAAAACGGCTGTCCAACTTAGAAAAACACGTTTTTGGCAGCAAGCTTTATGATTGATCGCGCTTGAAAAAAATGGTGCTTGTAAATTGCAAACAGTTGTTATATAATAATTCTTGTTCTTAACGTTCGGGTAATCGCTGCAGATCTTGAATCTGTAGAGGAAAGTCCATGCTCGCACGGTGCTGAGATGCCCGTAGTGTTCGTGCCTAGCGAAGTCATAAGCTAGGGCAGCCTTGATAGGCTGACGGCAGGAAAAAAGCCTACGTCCTTTGGATATGGCTGAGTATCCTTGAAAGTGCCACAGTGACGAAGTCTCACTAGAAATGGTGAGAGTGGAACGCGGTAAACCCCTCGAGCGAGAAACCCAAATTTTGGTAGGGGAACCTTCTTAACGGAATTCAACGGAGAGAAGGACAGAATGCTTTCTGTAGATAGATGATTGCCGCCTGAGTACGAGGTGATGAGCCGTTTGCAGTACGACGGAACAAAACATGGCTTACAGAACGTTAGACCACTTACATTTAAAATGATGAAAACAAGCTCTCCCGTATAAGGAGAGCTTTTATCTTGAAAAGAAAAGTTTTAAAAGACAGGGTGATACGATGAAGAAGTATACACTAATTGCAACGGCGCCGATGGGCATTGAAGCTGTTGTCGCAAAGGAAGTACGAGATTTAGGATACGAATGCAAGGTTGATAACGGAAAAGTTATTTTTGAAGGCGATGCGCTTGCTATTTGCCGTGCAAACCTTTGGCTTAGAACAGCCGACCGTATAAAGGTCCAGGTTGCTTCTTTTAAAGCGAAGACATTTGATGAACTGTTTGAAAAAACGAAAGCGATTAACTGGCGCTCATTTATACCTGAAAACGGGAAATTCCCTGTCATCGGGAAATCGGTAAAATCAACACTTGCAAGCGTTCCCGACTGTCAGCGGATTGTCAAAAAAGCGATAGTCGAAAAGCTCAAGCTGCAGTCCGGCAAAGCCAATGACTGGATTGAAGAAACAGGTGCCGAGTATAAGGTGGAAATTTCTTTATTGAAAGATCAAGCGGTTATTACACTGGATTCTTCTGGGACAGGCCTCCACAAACGAGGATACCGTGTCGACCAAGGCGGTGCGCCGATTAAAGAAACACTTGCTGCCGCTTTAGTGCAATTAACCAATTGGACCCCGGACCGTCCATTTGTCGATCCTTTCTGCGGTTCCGGAACGATCGCGATTGAAGCCGCGTTAATCGGCCAAAATATCGCCCCGGGCTTTAACCGCGATTTTGTCTCAGAGGACTGGGGATGGATTGGTAAAGAGCTGTGGGACAAAGCACGCCTTGAAGTCGAAGAAAAGGCGAACTATGACCAGCCGCTTACGATATTTGCAAGCGACATCGACCACCGCATGGTTCAAATCGCAAAAGAAAATGCAGAGGAAGCAGGCTTGGGAGATTTAATCGAATTTAAGCAGATGCAGGTCAAAGACTTCACGACACCTTTGGATTTTGGCGTGATTGTCGGCAATCCGCCATACGGAGAGCGTCTTGGTGAGAAAAAAGCCGTTGAGCAGATGTACAAAGAAATGGGACAGGCGTTCGAACCTCTTGATACCTGGTCTGTGTATATGCTGACTTCGAATGAGAATTTTGAGGAAGCATACGGCAGAAAAGCGACGAAGAAACGAAAGCTCTTTAACGGATTTATTAAAACGGATTATTATCAATACTGGTCAAGAGTAAGACCGCAGCGCAAGAAAACAGAAAACGCATAAAAAGAAGACGCTCTGCATGCGTCTTCTTTCATCTTTCAGCCATATTCTATCGTTACCAACGGTGCGCTTTCGCATTGCTTCTCAATATAATGTTGGTTTGGGACATTTCAGTGTGACCGTTTACTTGAGACTTAGAACGTTTAGGCCGCGTCCAATTATGATGAAACAGTTCAGAATGCTGATCTAATCGATTTCTATAACTCATGTCAACATCACTCCCTGATAGAATATTGTTGATAAGACGGATAATCCGGTTACGGAATATCGAATGTAGTTTGTGCAAGTTTCGGCGATAACATGCGGAAAGCATGTATATAAAATGAAAAGTTCGCATACAATGATGATTATTTCCATCAGAGGTGATCTCATGCTGAACAGCGAACATATTAATCTTATTCAAAGGGCGCTTGACGCAACAGCCAACGAGCTGAAGGAGCTCGGGGCTGATTTGTCTCCGTCTGTGATGTCGCATGCGCAAAATGATTTAGAAAAAGCGGTGGAACATATTTTTTCAACAGACCATCCTTTTTTATCGTCGCATGTGATCAATCGGAAGTAAGTAGCAAAAAACTTGGCTTTGCCAAGTTTTTTTATTGTATTCATCAGTAGGAAATGATATTATTGGTGGTCTGAATGTTGAATAGTTGGGGGTTGGAACTAGGTGACAACATCACGTTTGCCTTTTTCTTTAACGAAAACAAAGAATTTTTATGAAGAATTGAACAATTGGATTGGTGACGTGTTTTACGATATCCTTCCCGAAAAAGGGTTTGATCTTCGGGATGAGCAAGTATTTATGGCTTTTCAGCTGGAGCGGGCGTTTAAAGAGAAAAAAGTCATGTTTGCCGAAGCTGGAGTGGGAACGGGGAAAACGCTGGTTTATCTTCTTTTCGCGATCAGCTATGCTAGATATGTCGGCAAACCTGCCATTATCGCTTGTGCTGATGAAACATTAATCGAACAGCTAGTAAAAAAAGAGGGCGATATTTCAAAGCTGGCTGAGCATCTCGATCTGAAAATTGATACAAGGCTGTCGAAGTCACATGAGCAATATTTATGCTTAAAGAAGCTTGAAAAAACGATGCAGCGATCTGATGATGATAAATGGCTGGATCTTTATGAGTCGTTACCGTCATTTGTCCATGAATCACAGGCGATGCAGCGCTTTTATCCGTATGGCGACCGTAAGCAGTACGCTAATCTATCGAATGAAGAATGGTCTGAAGTAAGCTACGACTCGTTTCAGGATTGTCTGACTTGTGATATGAGACACAGATGCGGTTTGACGCTTTCCAGAGATTATTACCGTAAGTCAACCGACTTAATCATTTGTTCCCATGATTTTTATATGGAGCATGTATGGACGGAAGAATCGCGCAAACGAGAGGGCCAGCTGCCGCTCTTGCCTGATCACAGTGCAGTTGTATTTGATGAAGGGCATCTGTTAGAGTTTGCTGCACAAAAAGCATTAACCTACAGAGTGAAGCAGTCTACTCTTGAATTGTTTTTGGAACGTTTGCTTCAAAATGACATCAGAGAAGAGTTTGCTGAACTGATTGAAGATGCGCTTGCTGCAAACGATGAATTTTTCTATGTTCTCTCTGAAGAATCAAAAGAAGTAGCTGGTTCACACCGTTTAGAAATAAAAAATGACCAGCGTGTCAAAAAGGCGGCGGACGAGCTTTGCCGTTTGCTTGATAAAATCGGTGAGGCTCTCGTGTTCGAGTCTGAGATGTACACGATTGATCAATACGAGCTGTCAGTTGTGGAAGAATATGTTGAACAAATGGCGTATTCATTATCTCTATATCAAAAGGATGCGATCAGCTGGCTGGAGAAAAAGGAAGCAGAATCAACCTTTGTTGTAATGCCGAGAACGGTAGCGGAAGTGCTGGGCGAAAAAGTGTTTTCTAAGAAAATTCCTTATATCTTTTCTTCTGCTACGCTGTCAGAAGGCGGTTCGTTTGATTATATTGCTGACAGTCTGGGGATTCACGATTATTTGTCGTTAACCGTTGATTCTCCTTATGATTATGACGAGCAAATGACCGTTAATCTATATGCAAAAACAGAGATGACGGCTGAACAAAAAACGGCTGAAACAATTAAAACAATCAAGCGTTATAAAGGCAGAACGCTAGTGCTTTTCCCTTCTTTTGAGGAATTAAACGAATTTAAGAAGCTGTCGGCGGCTTGGGAGCTGCCGTATCCGATTTTCTTTGAAGGTGATGAAGAAATCAGCAGCTTAGTGGAGAAGTTCCAAGAGGAAGAGGAAACAGTACTTTGTTCGGTTCACTTATGGGAAGGACTCGATATTCCTGGTGACGCATTGAAGAATGTTACCATTTGGTCATTGCCATTCCCGCCTCATGATCCTGTATTTACAGCGAAACGCAACGGGGCGAAAAAAGATCCGTTTGAAGAAGTTGATCTGCCATATATGTTATTACGCGTACGGCAGGGCATCGGGCGTCTGATTCGTTCGAATCAAGACAGTGGCTCGATTCACATTTACGCTGGCGGAGAAAATGAACGCATCATGAACGAGGTCAAAAAGGTCTTGCCTGTTGAACCGCATATGATGTAATAGAAAAAAGCTGACGATCGTGTTCGTCAGCTTTTTTGATTTGTCAGCGGGATAGCCAGCCGCCGTCAACTGCTAATATATGCCCATTTACATAATCTGAAGCACGTGATGCCAAAAAGACTGCAGTCCCGCCGATATCATCCGCTTTGCCCCAGCGGCCGGCAGGGATTCTCTTTAAAATGTCCTCATTCCGCTTTTCATCATCCCGAATAGGCTGTGTATTCGCTGTAGAAATATAGCCAGGGGCGATGGCGTTAACCTGAACACCGGACGCTGCCCACTCATTTGCAAATGATTTTGTCAAACCGGCAACCGCGTGTTTGCTCGCTGTATAAGCGGGAACGAGGATACCGCCTTGAAAAGACAGGAGAGAGGCGATATTAATAATCTTTCCATAACCTCTTTTCAGCATGTGGCTGCCTGCCAGCTGTGTCAGAATAAACAAGCTGTTTAGATTGACATTCAGTACGTGATGCCAGTTCTCTTCTGCAAAATGTTCCGCTTTTTCCCGGTGAATAATGCCGGCATTATTGACAAGGATGTCGATCTGCCGGTTTTCAAACAGCTCAGCTGCAGAATCCTTTATTGCTTCTGGCTTGCTCATATCCAATGTAAAAGATGTAAACGTTCGGCCTTCCTGTTCTACAAGCTGCTGTGTTTCAGACAGACTGCTTTTATGTGATGTGCCGATAATATCAGCGCCAGCTCCGGCCAGCGCTTTGGCAATTCCTTGACCGATTCCCGTTCCCGGCCCTGTTACCAGTGCTGTTTTTCCTTCTAATGAAAAGGCGTCATGTAGATAACTCATTCTATTTCAGCCCATCCATCGGAACGACATCCATGTCCGTGAATGTGTAGTTTTCTCCAGCCATCGCCCACACAAAGCTGTAGTTTGATGTTCCTGCACCAGAGTGAATAGACCAGGCAGGAGAAAGGACAGCCTGCTCATTTCCGACAACTAGATGGCGTGTTTCGTCCGGCTGGCCCATGAAGTGAAACACCTTCGAATCCTTCTCAAGATCAAGGTAAAGATAAGCCTCCATCCGGCGGTCATGGACATGTGCAGGCATGGTGTTCCAGTTGTTGTTTGGATCTAGCATCGTAATTCCCATCATAAGCTGACAGCTTTTAATGCCATCTTGATGAATGACTTTGTACAGGCTTCTGACATTAGACGCTGCATCATCGCCTAGGCGGTCCGGTGTCAGTTCAGAAAGTGCGGCTTTTTGCGTCGGATAGCTTTGATGCGCACAAGCGGAGACGAAGTAAAATTTAGCTTGTTCTCCGTTCAGACTTGTAAATGCTACATCTTGATTGCCCATTCCGATATAGAGAAAATCCTTTGTCTGGAGCACATATTCATCATCACCGACCCTGACAGCGCCAGGCTGGCCGACATTAATAATCCCGATTTCACGCCGTTCCAGAAAAAAGTCTGTTTTAAGGAAATCTCCGGCGTCAAGCTTCAGTTCACTTTGCCCTGGAGCCGCACCGCCGATGACAACCCGGTCTTCATGCGAGTAATACATCGTCAGTTTGTTTTCCGTAAATAAAGTATCCATTAAGAAATGACTGCGAAGCTCCTCTGTTGTAAAGCGCTTTACTTGTTCAGGGTGTACAGAATAACGATTTTCCATTATATTTCCCCCTTGGTTAGGATTTCGGCCTCACTTGAATGAAAATATTTTGGTAACGGTTTCAAAGAAAATTTTAGGATAAATAGCGAAAAGAGTCAACGGAAAAATTGTGAATAAGCACATTATTAAAAAAACTCTTTCCTATTTTAAAAAATATGGTATTCTTTTGTTGTAACGGTTTTGAAATCGGTTTCAAATATATGAGATACAGGAGCACTTGAATGAAAAAGAAAACAACAGGCCATACGACCATCAAAGACGTAGCTGAATATGCAGGAGTTTCGAAATCGACAGTTTCCCGCTATATCAACGGAAAAATTGATGCGATTTCTCCTGAAAAAGTGAAAAACATTAAAAAGGCAATTGCAGAATTGAATTATCGGCCAAGTAAAATGGCGCAAGGTTTGAAAATAAAAAAAAGCAAATTAATCGGTTTTGTTGTAGCTGACATTACAAATCCTTTTTCGGTTGCGGCTTTCAGGGGAGTCGAAGAGGTTTGTGATCAATTTGGCTACAGCATTATGGTGTGCAACACAGATAACAGTCCTGAAAAAGAGCGGGAAATGCTCTTAAAGCTTGAAGCCCATTCGGTTGAAGGGCTCATTTTAAACGCAACCGGAGAAAACAAGGATGTACTGCACGCCTTTTCTGAACAGCAAATTCCAACGATATTAATTGACCGGAAACTCCCGGATCTGAAACTGGATACGGTAACGACTGACAATAGAAGGATTACAAAAGAGATTCTTCAGAAGATTTACAGTAAAGGGTACACTGATGTCGCGCTGTTTACCGAACCAATTTCATCAATCAGCCCTCGTGCAGAAAGAGCAGCTGTGTACCAGGAAATGGCTTCGGCCCAAAATACGAACGGGCTTGTCAGAATGTATGAAATTGACGTGAAAAACAAGGAGCAGCTTAAGGCGGCGCTTCGTTCTTTTCACAAGGAGATGCCGGGGCAAAAAAAAGCGATTCTGGCTTTGAACGGCTTAATTATGCTGAAAATCATCAGCTGTATGGAAGAGCTTGGTCTGCGCATCCCTCAAGATATAGGGATTGCTGGGTTCGATGATACGGAATGGTATAAACTGATCGGTCCGGGCATTACAACGATCGCCCAGCCGTCACATGATATGGGCAGGACGGCGATGGAACGTGTATTAAAAAGGATTGAAGGTGACAAGGGAGCGCCTCAAACCATTGAATTAGAGGCAGAAGTCATCATGAGACAGTCACTTTAATCCTAGGTGCCCTCAACTAAGAGGAGGTTGGGAAGAAATGAAGCTTGATGCGGTGACATTCGGGGAATCGATGGCCATGTTTTACGCAAATGAGTATGGAGGCCTTCATGAAGTATCCACTTTTTCTAAAGGGCTGGCCGGAGCAGAAAGCAATGTCGCTTGCGGCCTGGCCAGACTCGGATTTCAGATGGGATGGATGAGCAAGGTTGGAAATGATCAGCTTGGAACATTTATTTTACAGGAGCTTAAAAAAGAGGGAGTGGATGTGTCCCGTGTGATCCGCTCGCAGGACGGAAATCCAACCGGTCTGCTGCTGAAGTCAAAAGTGAAAGAAGGAGATCCGCAAGTTACCTATTACAGAAAAAACTCAGCTGCAAGCACATTAACTTCTGCTGAATATCCGAGAGATTATTTTCAATCCGCTGGCCATTTGCATGTCACAGGCATTCCGCCTGCTTTGTCAGCCGATATGAAAGACTTCACGTATCATGTAATGAACGACATGAGAAACGCCGGGAGGACGATTTCACTCGATCCCAATTTGAGGCCATCGCTTTGGCCTGATCAAGCAACAATGGTACACACAATCAATGATTTGGCTGGGCTTGCAGATTGGTTTTTCCCCGGGATCGCAGAGGGAGAGCTATTGACCGGAGAAAAAACACCTGAAGGCATTGCCAACTATTATCTGAAAAAAGGTGTAAGCTTTGTCGCTATTAAACTCGGAAAAGAAGGTGCTTACTTTAAAACGAGAACAAGTGAAGGATTTGCAGAAGGTTTCCGGGTCGATCGGGTGGTTGATACAGTCGGTGCCGGAGACGGATTTGCAGTCGGGGTGATCAGCGGAATCCTTGACGGATTGTCGTACAAGGATGCGGTGCAACGGGGAAATGCGATTGGCGCTTTGCAAGTTCAGGCACCGGGGGATATGGACGGCCTGCCAACCAGGGAGAAATTAGCTGCGTTTTTATCTGCTCAAAGAACGGTTTACCAAAAGAAAGGGGATTATTAATATGGAGTCTAAAAACGTTGAAAACCGTCTGAAAGAAGCAAGGCTGATTGCAGTCATTCGCTCAAAGGATACACAGGAGGCCTGTCAGCAGATTGAGAGTTTACTAGACAAAGGGATTCGTGCGGTTGAAGTGACTTATACGACGCCTGGGGCATCAGATATTATCAAATCCTTCAGTAATAGAGAAGATATCTTGATCGGCGCGGGCACGGTCATCACTGCGCAGCAAGCGGGAGAAGCTGCTGAGGCTGGCGCGCAGTTTATTGTCAGTCCGGGTTTTTCACCTGACCTAGCTGAACATCTTTCTTTTTTAAAAACACATTATATCCCCGGCGTATTGACTCCGAGCGAAATTATGGAAGCGCTGACATGCGGTTTTACTACATTGAAGCTATTCCCAAGCGGTGTGTTTGGCATCCCGTTTATGAAAAATTTAGCGGGTCCTTTCCCGCAGGTGACCTTTATTCCGACAGGCGGGATACATCCGTCTGAAGTGCCGGATTGGCTCAAAGCCGGAGCTGGTGCCGTTGGTGTCGGAAGCCAGCTGGGCAGCTGTTCAAAAGAGGATTTGCAGGCTGTTTTCCAAGTGTAAGGGATCATGTTTTTTCATAACCGGAGGATGGGAGAATCCACATATGAAAATCAAAGCGACAATTGAACGGGTACCTGGCGGAATGATGATTATTCCGCTGTTTCTGGGAGCGGCGCTCAATACGTTTGCACCTGGAACAGCGGAGTTCTTTGGAGGTTTTACGGGTGCTTTGATTACCGGAACGCTGCCGATACTGGGTGTTTTTATCTTTTGCGTAGGAGCGACGATTGATTTTCGTTCTTCAGGCTACATTGCAAGGAAAGGAATCACATTATTATTGGGGAAGGTCGGATTTGCGGCGCTGCTCGGCGTGATCGCAGCGCAATTTATACCTGATGAAGGCATACAATCCGGCTTTTTTGCAGGTCTTTCTGTTTTAGCCATTGTCGCGGTAATGAATGAAACGAACGGCGGCCTGTATTTGGCGCTCATGAACCATATGGGAAGAAAAGAGGATGCGGGCGCTTTCGCATTTATCAGTACAGAATCAGGTCCTTTTATGACCATGGTGACGTTTGGTGTGACAGGACTTGCCGCATTCCCATGGGAAACGCTGGCAGCGACCGTCATCCCATTTTTACTCGGCTGTATACTTGGAAATCTTGATCATGATCTCAGAGACTTATTCAGCAAGGTTGTGCCGGCGATCATCCCGTTTTTTGCCTTTTCGCTCGGCAACACCTTGAATTTTGGAATGCTGATCCAATCAGGGCTGCTTGGGATTTTTATCGGTGTTTCTGTCGTCATCTTATCGGGCAGCTCCTTGTTTTTGCTTGATCGTTTTGTCGCGCGGGGAGACGGTGTGGCGGGTGTGGCGGCTTCTTCTACGGCGGGGGCGGCTGTAGCTGTGCCATACGCATTAGCAGAAGCGAATGCTTCGTTTGCACCAATTGCTGAATCGGCAACTGCAATCATAGCGACAAGCGTTATTGTTACCTCGCTATTAACCCCGCTTGCAACAGTGTGGGTGGATAAAAAAATCAATGATAAAAAGCGGAAAACACCGCCGCCAAAAAATCAAATGACAATCAACTGAACCCACAGAAGGCTGCCGTCCAAAATACCGGCAGCCTCTTATACAAACAATTTGACTTTCATACCCCCTTCCATTAGCCTGTAATGGAACGGCTAGAATAGGGAGGGAATGGATATGGAGATACATACATATGAAAAGGAATTTTTTGATCTTTTAAAAAGAATCTCACATTACAGTGAAGCAGTTGCTTTAATGCACTGGGACTCCAGAACAGGTGCGCCAAAAAACGGCTCAGAGGACCGTGCGGAAAGCATCGGCCAGCTTTCAACAGATATATTCAACATCCAGACGTCGGATCGGATGAAGGAGCTAATCGATGCTCTGTATGATCGATTTGATGACTTGTCTGAAGATACGAAAAAGGCAGTGGAGCTGGCGAAAAAAGAGTATGAAGAGAATAAAAAAATTCCTGAAGCTGAATACAAGGAATACGTAATTCTGTGTTCCAAGGCAGAAACTGCGTGGGAAGAAGCGAAAGGAAAATCTGATTTCAGCTTGTTTTCCCCTTATTTAGAACAGCTGATTGAATTCAATAAACGTTTTATTACGTATTGGGGTTATCAAGAACATCCTTATGATGCATTGCTTGATTTGTTTGAGCCGGGTGTTACGGTAAAGGTGCTTGATCAGCTGTTTTCCGAGCTCAAGGAAGCGATTATTCCTCTTGTTAAACAGGTGACAGCTTCAGAAAATAAACCAGATACAAGCTTTATCACAAAAGCGTTCCCGAAAGAAAAGCAAAAAGAGCTTAGTCTGTATTTTTTACAGGAGCTTGGCTACGATTTTGATGGCGGACGGCTTGATGAAACTGTTCATCCATTTGCGACCACGATGAACCGCGGAGACGTTCGGGTCACGACGAGATACGATGAAAAAGATTTTCGTACGGCGATCTTTGGCACCATTCATGAGTGCGGTCACGCGGTATACGAGCAAAATATTGACGAGGCACTGAGCGGGACGAACTTATCAGACGGTGCATCAATGGGAATCCATGAATCTCAATCATTATTTTACGAGAATTTTATCGGCCGCAACAAGCATTTTTGGACACCGTACTATAAGAAGATTCAAGAAGCATCACCTGAACAGTTCAAGGACATCTCTCTGGATGATTTTGTCCGGGCAATCAATGAATCAAAACCCTCATTTATCAGGGTTGAAGCGGATGAATTAACGTATCCTCTTCATATTATCATCCGATATGAAATTGAAAAAGCGATTTTCAGCAATGAAGTGTCAGTGGAAGAACTGCCATCGCTTTGGAATCAAAAATACCAAGATTATTTAGGGATTACACCGCAGACGGACGCAGAGGGAATTTTACAGGACGTCCATTGGGCAGGAGGAGATTTCGGCTACTTCCCATCCTATGCGCTCGGTTACATGTATGCAGCTCAGCTGAAACAAAAAATGCTTGAGGATCTTCCTGAATTTGACACTCTCTTGGAAAGAGGGGAATTTCATCCGATAAAGCAGTGGCTGACGGAAAAGGTGCACATTCACGGAAAACGGAAAAAGCCGTTAGACATTATTCAAGATGCAACAGGAGAAGAGCTGAATGTACGCTATTTGATCGACTATTTGTCAAGCAAATATTCAAATCTCTATCTGTCGTAATCAAAAGCCTGGCGGCCCGTCCGTCAGGCTCTTTTAGATTGGAATCCCTTGAAAGACGAATGATGTTTCGGAAAATGAAAATAAAGTTCGGAAATTTTCATTTTCCGTCTATGCAAGAGATGAGAATCTTGATATAATTTATTACAATATCATAGGAACACTCATATAATCGCGTGGATATGGCACGCAAGTTTCTACCGGGCACCGTAAATGTCCGACTATGAGTGAGCAATGAGACCGCATCTGTACGGTTTTTTGTTATATCAGCATTGCTTGCTCTTTTTTTGAGCGGGCAATGCTTTTTTTATTCTCATAACGGAGGTAAGACAGGATGGAAGCACTGAAACGGAAAATAGAGGAAGAAGGCGTCGTATTATCTGATCAGGTATTGAAAGTGGATTCTTTTTTGAATCACCAAATTGATCCATTGCTGATGCAGAAAGTCGGCGACGAATTTGCGGCCAGATTTGCAAAAGACGGTATTACTAAAATTGTGACAATCGAATCATCTGGAATCGCTCCCGCTGTGATGACAGGCTTGAAGCTGGGGGTGCCTGTTGTCTTTGCGAGAAAACATAAATCATTAACTCTCACCGACAACTTGCTGACAGCGTCTGTTTATTCCTTTACAAAGCAAACAGAAAGCCAAATCGCAGTCTCAGGAACCCACCTGTCGGATCAGGATCATGTACTGATTATCGATGATTTTTTGGCAAATGGACAAGCAGCACACGGACTCGTGTCGATTGTGAAGCAGGCGGGTGCGTCTATTGCGGGACTTGGCATTGTCATTGAAAAGTCTTTTCAGCCGGGAAGAGATGAACTTGTGAAGCTGGGCTATCGGGTGGAATCTTTGGCAAGAATTCAATCCCTGGAAGAAGGAAAAGTGTCCTTCGTACAGGAGGTTCATTCATGAAAAACGGATTTGGCAAAACGCTGTCTTTAGGGATACAGCATGTGCTCGCTATGTATGCCGGTGCCATTGTCGTTCCTTTGATTGTCGGAAAAGCAATGGGCCTTACTGTCGAACAGCTGACCTACTTGGTATCAATTGATATTTTTATGTGCGGTGTGGCAACACTTCTGCAAGTGTGGAGCAACCGATTTTTCGGGATTGGGCTTCCGGTTGTGCTTGGCTGTACATTTACAGCTGTATCGCCGATGATTGCAATTGGATCTGAATACGGGGTTTCAGCGGTTTACGGAAGTATTATCGCTTCAGGCATTCTTGTCATTCTGATTTCATTTTTCTTTGGAAAGCTCGTATCGTTTTTTCCGCCGGTCGTGACAGGCTCAGTTGTTACGATTATCGGTATTACACTGATGCCGGTTGCAATGAATAACATGGCCGGCGGAGAAGGAAGTGCAGATTTCGGAGATCTCTCCAATCTTGCTCTCGCCTTTATCGTTTTGAGTATCATTGTGCTTCTATACCGTTTTACAAAAGGCTTTATTAAATCCATCTCGATATTGATCGGTATTTTGATTGGGACTTTCATCGCTTATTTTATGGGAAAAGTCCAATTTGATAACGTTTCGGACGCGGCAGTTGTTCAAATGATTCAGCCGTTTTACTTCGGAGCGCCGTCTTTTCATACAGCGCCTATTATTACGATGTCCATCGTTGCGATTGTCAGCCTTGTAGAATCAACGGGTGTTTACTTTGCCTTAGGTGACCTGACGAACCGCCGTCTGACAGAGAAGGATTTGTCTAAAGGCTATCGCGCTGAAGGGCTGGCTGTGCTGCTGGGCGGTATTTTTAACGCTTTTCCTTACACGGCATTTTCTCAAAATGTCGGACTTGTGCAGCTCACAGGAATAAAGAAAAATGCCGTCATTGTTGTCACGGGTGTGATCTTAATGGCATTTGGACTATTTCCGAAGATCGCTGCTTTCACGACCATTATTCCATCTGCTGTTTTGGGCGGGGCAATGGTGGCGATGTTTGGAATGGTGATCGCTTACGGAATCAAAATGCTAAGCCGCATTGATTTTGCAAAACAGGAAAATCTGCTGATCGTTGCCTGCTCAGTGGGTCTAGGTCTCGGTGTGACAGTTGTGCCGGATATTTTTAAGCAGCTTCCAAGCGCCTTAACGCTACTTACGACAAACGGAATTGTTGCCGGCAGCTTTACTGCAGTAGTCTTGAATATTGTATATAACGTATTCTCTAAAGCCAAAAAAACAGAACAAAAAGCTGACATCACTGAGCGAAAAACAGCAGTCTAACTCCGCCGCGGCGGAGTTTTTTGCATATAAAAAAGATCGTTGCGGCACAATGTATCAAAGAGGTGATCGCATGGCATTTATTTTATCCATCGGAACAAGTCTTCCTGCGTACGATGTAAACCAAGAGAAAGCGGCTGAGTTCGCCCGCAATATGTTTCAGTACTCCTTTAAGGATATTGACCGGCTGTTAACCTCCTTTAAAAACGGGCAAATCCACTCGAGACAATTTGTTAAGCCGATTGAATGGTATAAAGAGGATCACAGCTTTGAAGAAAAAAATCAAATATATATAGAAGAAACGCTTAAGCATAGCAGAGAGGCTGTTCGGGAGTGCCTCTCTCATCCTGAATTTCTTCAAGAAGCCATTCCTTATGAGAAAGTGGATGCTGTTTTTTTCGTCTCCAGCACGGGCCTTTCCACACCGAGCATCGAGGCGCGGCTCATGAATGAACTTCCGTTTTCTCCATATACAAAGCGGATTCCGCTTTGGGGGCTCGGCTGTGCAGGAGGAACAAGCGGACTTGCGCGCGCAGCCGAATACTGCAAAGCGTATCCTGAAGCTTTCGTGCTCGTCATTGCTGCTGAGCTGTGCAGCCTGACTTTCCAACCGGAAGATAAAACGAAAAGCAATCTGATCGGCACCTCGCTTTTTGGCGACGGCATTGCTGCAGCATTATTATGCGGAGAGAAGGCGGACCGCAGGATGTCAAAACAGAAGCTTGTGCCGAAAATAACGGATTCCCAATCTGTTTTGATGAAACAATCAGAAGATGTCATGGGCTGGGATTTTACTGATCAAGGATTCAAAGTCATTTTCTCAAGAGATATTCCGACTTTGGTGGAAAAATGGCTCAAAACAAATGTACAGGTTTTTTTGGACAAACATCAGCTGTCATTCAGTGATATCAGTGTTTTTTTAGCGCATCCAGGCGGAAAAAAAGTGATCGATGCCTACATCAAAAGTCTTGAGCTGTCACCAGAAAAGCTTTCATCTGCACAAAGCATATTGCAAAAGCACGGAAATATGTCTTCAGCCACAATATTGTATGTGATCAAAGAACATCTGCTGGACGGACATAAAAAGGAAGCAGAACGGGGACTGATTGGCGCATTAGGGCCGGGATTTTCATCAGAGCTGCTGTTATTCAGCTGGGGAAAGGGGGCTTGATTCATGTTTTGGTTTTTGATCGTCATTCTCATTACTCAAAGAGTGGCTGAAATGGCAGTAGCCAGACAAAACGAACAAAAAGTAAAGAAACAAGGGGCGATTGAATTCGGCGAGAGCCACTATCCGTATATCATCATCATGCATATCCTTTTTTTCTTGTCTTTAATTGCGGAAGTGCTGCTGATGAACAAACAGCCGTCAAGCTGGTGGATTGGTATCGCTGCTGCTATTTTATGCGTGCAAGCAGTACGGTATTGGGCACTTTGTTCCTTAGGAGCATATTGGAATACGAAAATTCTTGTCGTTCCAGGGGCAGAGCTTGTAAAAAAAGGCCCTTATAAATGGATAAAGCATCCAAACTATACCGTTGTTATATTAGAAATCTTATTGATTCCGCTGCTGTATCAAGCCTACGTCACCATGTGTCTGTTTTCCATTGTCAATGCCGTGTTGTTAACTGTCAGGATACGTACAGAAGACAAGGCATTAGAGGAATACAGTATAAAATAGAGATTGAAAATCATTCTCACCCATGTTAAAATGAATTTGAAAAAGATTCTCAATCAGGATGGTGAAGCAAATGACAATGCTATTTTTGCTTGGGGCGGTTTGTACATATAGTATACTAATTGGTTTTGTATTAAAAGGAATTTCAAATAAATCTGTTTAATCAATCTGGAACTTGTCAAAGTTGCAGATTTTCTTTTATAAAGGCTGCCATATGGCGGCTTTTTTCTATTATCTTAAAGAAATTTGGATCATTCTTGTGTAAAATGAAAGAGAATGTATTCAGATCTTTCGAAAAAGATTCACAATTGAAACGGCACAAAGGGGTTCAGATTTATGACAGAACATAACAGAGAAGAGCTTTTACACAAAACAGGGGAACTTTATAAGCGGTTGATCGAGAATCAAGATGAACAAAGAGCTGCTAAACTGGCTGCAGTCATGAAAAAAGCGGCAGATGAAGAGGTTTATATCGCGTTTACCGGGCATTATTCAGCGGGAAAATCATCACTGCTGAACTGCCTGTTAATGGAGAATATATTGCCGACAAGCCCGATCCCAACAAGTGCTAACCTTGTTGTGATCAGAAACGGGGAAAAGCATGTTCGGCTCCATACAACAGACGGAGCATGCGCTGAGCTGGAGGGGGCTTATCAGAAAGACAAGGTGCAGCAATATTGTAAAGATGGAGAGCAAATTGAAAGCATTGAAATTTTTGACCGGTATACTGAGATCGATTCAGGGGTTGCGTATATTGATACCCCTGGGATTGATTCAACAGATGATGCCCATTTTCTATCGGCGGCGTCTATCCTCCATCAGGCGGATGCGCTGTTTTACGTCGTTCACTATAATCATGTGCACTCAGAGGAAAATGTAAAGTTCCTCAGATCGATAAAAGAAAGCATTCCGAATGTGTATTTTATCGTCAATCAAATTGACCGCCACGATGAGACGGAGACACACTTTAAAGACTATAAAGCACAGGTAGAGGAGATGCTTTGCAATGAAGGCATTTCAAAGGGAGCTCTCTATTTTACGTCAGTGACAGAGCCGAACCACCCGTTTAATCAGCTTGAGATCTTGAGAGAAGAATTAAAAAGAATAGAACAGCAATCAAAAAGCAATATGCAGGCTTTAACAAAACAAAAAGTCCGCAATCTGCTGAAGGAACATACGGAAATGCTTTTGAAAGACGAAACAGATGGTCCAAGCTTCGCTGAACAGCTTGACACACAAACTGAACGGGTCCAATCGCTGCGTGATCAATTGGATGAGGCGGCGAAACAAGCGACAAAGGCAGAAAACAGGATGCAGGAAGAAATCAATCGCATTTTAAAAAACGCCAACCTGACGCCCTTTGAAATGCGTGAGCTGGCATCTGCATTCCTAGAATCGCGAGAGCCTTCTTTTAAAACCGGTTTTTTCTTTTCTAAAGCAAAAACTGCACAGGAAAGAGATAGAAGAAAGAATGCTTTTTTCTCTGATGTGAAAAAACGAACAGAGGCCGAAGCAGATTGGCACATAATAGACACGTTCCATAAACTCGCCAAGGCTTTTGATATTCATACAGCTGAAAGTGAAAAGCTGATTCAGGCCTATCACACTCCGCTTGAAATTGACATCATTGAGCACGCAGTCAAGCATGGTGCAGCTTTTTCCTCAGAATATGTATTGCAATATACAAAAGACTTGGCAGAGCTCATCCGCAAAGAGGCGAAAAGGAAAGCGGCAGATATCATAAAGGTGCTTACCGAGATGGTGAAAGCGTGTGTTTCCAAAGACTTGCAAACGATCAATGGCCGGCTCATACAGGAAACAGAAAAACTCGCCCTTCTCCAAGAACAGGCCCGTTTAGAGAATAATGCCCGCGAGAAAGCTGATCGCATATGGGCTGTTTGGGAAGAGGAGTCCGCATGCCCAATGCACATAGACACCGACTGGTTTAAAATGAAGAAAAAAACAGTAGCGGCTCCGGAACAGAAACGAAGCCAAGGCCAGCAGACGCAGCAGATGATGCAGAAACCAGAAAACAAAATGGAGCAAGAACTGCCGCTTCAAGACCAGATCGAACGCTTTCACACTTTGTCTGACCTTTTAGGTGAATACAGCATGTTGTCAAAGCAAACTTCAGCCTTTCGGGAAAGGATTAAAAGGCTAGAGGAACGGAAATTTACACTTGCTCTTTTTGGAGGCTTCAGCTCGGGGAAATCATCATTTGCCAATGCGCTTGTCGGTGAAAGGGTGCTGCCGTCCTCGCCAACGCCAACCACAGCCACAATTAACAAAATCACAAAACCAACCAATGGCAACATCAACAAAACAGCGGATGTGGTATTTAAGACGGAGGAAGACATAACGGCTGACATTATGCAGCTCACCGGAATACAAAAAGAACCAGCAGGCCGTTCTTTCACAGAGAAGTGGAAAAAGGCAGTCAAAAAAAGCCGGCTGCAGGAAGAACACATCAAATTGATCAGCAACTTTCTGTTTGCATACGAAAAGTATAAGCAATATATACAGGAACAAAAGAAGTTAACGATTCCGCTGTCTGAATTAAAACCGTATGTGGCAGAAGAGTCAACAGCCTGCGCTGTGAAAGAGGTAACAGTCTATTATGCATGTCAACTTACTGAAAAAGGGATTACAATCGTTGATACGCCTGGTGCGAGCAGTATGAATAAACGGCATACAGAGCTGGCATACCAATATATTAAAGATGCCGACGCGTTTTTTTATATGACCTATTACCAGCATTCCTTTTCGAAAGGTGACCGTTCATTTTTGCGAAAGCTCGGGCTTGTAAAAGAATCACTCAGCATGGATAAAATGTTTTTCGTCATTAATGCAGCGGACCTTGCGAAAGATAAGACAGAGCTCGAAACAGTGAGCGATTATGTCAGCGCAGAGCTTGTAAAAGAAGGGATCCATGATCCGCAGATCTTTACCGTATCTAGTAAGGAGGAACTGCTGAGAAAACCGGAATCATTTTATAACCAGTTCACGAAAGTAAGAAAACACTTAGACCGGTTTATAAATGTGGATGTAAAAAAAGCGTCAGCTGCACAGCTCAGTTCGGAAGCAGACAAACTATGCGAAACGGTTTTCCAGCTTCACCAATCCCAGCATCAGTCTAAGGAAGAAAAGGAAGCGGAGAAACAGCGCATTATGCTGTCATTTGAGCGGACAGCAGCTGAGATCGAGAAGCGGCGGAACTCAGAAATCATCATTGAGAAAGTAAAAAAAGACACAAAAGAACAGCTTTATCACATTACACAGCGATTATCCTTCTTTGCAAATGATTTATTAAAATCGGCATTTCATCCCGGCCTTCAGAACGGGGAATGGAAAAAGAACGTCGGCAATGCGATGACAACCGCCTTACATGAATATCAGTTTGAATATGTTCAGGAAATCAAAACGCTTGATGTTCGCATGAGCGGTTTCATCGAGCGACATATTGCCGAAGAGTGGCTGGAAAGCTTTCAAAAAACATTAAATGAGGATGGTTATTTTTCCATTTATGCAGGTGAGCAGCCTTCGAACGGCATACAGCTTAAGGAAGTTGAACCTGAATTAGATGAACGTGCCTTTGAGCAGGAACAAAAAGAGATCAAATCACCGAAGCAGTTTTTTGAACAGAAAGGAAAAACGGCCTTCATCGAAGCTGTACGGATGAAACTCACGAAAATCACAGAGGCTTGGGTAAAAAATGAAGAAGAAAGCCTTATCTCTCATTACACAGATCATCTCAGGCGTTTACAGGAGGATATGGCTGAAAAAGCAATAGAACAAATAAAGGATCAAAAAGATACGTATATAGGAGGATATGGGGAAGGGGATCATGCGAAAGAGGTTGAAAAGGCATATCAAGCATGTATCTCCTGGCAAAGATCAGACAATACAATAAAAACGTAAAATTCAGTTGGCTTGTATTTCAAGTCGTGATAGACTAAATAGAAAAAAGCGAGATGAACGATTCATGTCAGAGGTACATAAAGCAATTTCAGCACATTCATCAAAACAGCACGAGCATATCAAAGCATTTATGCGTCTTGAAAACATGCGTGAAATGGCCATTGAAGAAGCGGTTTCAAAATGCAAAAACGATGAGCCTTTTACTACGGATGCAATTAATGAAATTACCGAGCAGATCAATCAGCTCGCCAAAAAAGGCATCGTCCCGACAAGACGCCTTGTATCAAAAGAAATGGTCAAAGAATACGTAAGCCGTATGTAAGCTGGATGATCCTGTCGCGAGTGAATCTCCTGCCGGAAGCATATACTATATGTATCCGACGTAAGGGGGGATTCATGTTGGGCAGAACAAAACTGGGAAACAGAAATGCACAGGCGAATAACAATGCCAAAAAGAAAAACGGATTTCAAACCCATTTTGACTCTTACGCAGGACGCGAAGCTGAAAAGCTGATCGCCAGCAACAAAAGACACAACGACTGATGTTATTAAAACAGTATCTCTAATCGAAGAGATGCTGTTTTTTATTTTTCGGCTGCTTTATGGTAAAATAGAAAGAATGAAAGAAAAGGGAGTTAACTTATGAATAATAATAATAAACTATTGCTAGTTGACGGCATGGCTCTTTTATTCCGGGCTTTTTTTGCCACGGCCGTGCATCGTAACTTTATGATAAATGACAGCGGGGTGCCGACGAACGGCGTCAACGGATTTTTAAAGCATTTGATCACAGCTGTTGAAACATTCCAGCCGACACACGTCGTCTGCTGCTGGGACATGGGAAGCAAAACGTACCGAAATGACCTGTTCCAAGATTATAAGGCGAACCGCAGCGCACCGCCTGTGGAGCTGATCCCGCAGTTTGATTTGGCAAAGGAAGCGGCTGATGAGCTTGGTATCATGAATATCGGCTTTGCCGGGTATGAGGCGGATGATTGTATCGGAACCCTTGCCGCTTTGTTTGCGAATGAAGCTGACATTACGATTGTAACAGGGGACAGAGATTTACTTCAGCTGTTAACGGATAAAGTAAGCGTGGCTCTGCTCCAAAAAGGAATTGGAAATTATAAAGTCTATACAACAGAGACTTTTTATGAAGAAACAGGCGTCCTGCCGAAGGCTTTAATAGATATTAAAGCGCTTATGGGTGATTCCAGTGATAACTATCCTGGTGTCAAAGGAATTGGAGAAAAAACAGCCTACAAACTGATTCGTGAATACGAAACGATTGACCGGTTATTAGAAAATCTTTCTCTTCTTCCGAAGGGACAGCAGGGGAAAATTCAGCAAGGTTTGAGCGATTTGGAGATGTCGAGGAAGCTTGCGGAAATTCATTGCTCCGTGCCGCTGGTCTGCACATTAAAAGACGCTCTATTTACCCTGAAAATGGAGCAGGCGGCTGACATGCTTCGCCGCCACCAAATCAAAGGAATTGAGCGTATGCTCGAAAAACTGAACGCTAGAGAGATCGTGTAGATCTTCTCTAGCGTTTTGTGTTGCTTTTTTTGGCTCTTTCCTCAAGCTCTGTTTTAGGGTCGTTATGTGTATTGCCTTCCAGGTCGCCTTGCGGAGTCACACCGCCGGTCAGCCGGCCTTTATCTTTCTTTTTCATGTTTGTTCACCTCGTCATTAGGATGACCATTGATCGAGATTTAATTCTTATCATTCAGCCGAACTGCTTCTTTTGCCAGATGGTCGGCTTTTTGGTTTTGCTTGCCCGGTATCCATTTGATGAAAAAAAGAGGGAAGGCCGCTTTTAATCGGATGATTTCTTCCACATACGGGTGAAACGTTTTATTTTTAACCATTTCAAACTCAGCGGCCCGTTCCACAATATCTGAATCGGTTCGAAAGGAAACAGATTGATACCCGCGCTTTGCACATAGCTTCATCCCTTCAATTAACGCAATAAATTCCGCTTCCTGGTTTGTATGCATTCCGATTGGAATAGAGAAAGATTCTGCTTTTCCTTCATGTTTGATAAAAATGCCGATACCGGAAGGCCCGGGATTACCGGCACTTGCGCCGTCTACATATATTTCTGTAGGCATTATGAACCCCTTTCGTCATTCGGTATCATTTTTTTTGCTGCATAGGCATAAGGCAATGAAATCAAAGATACCGCAAACTTAATCAAATATGTAGAAATAAAAATATGAAGCCAAACGCCTGCAGGATAAATGCCGAAAAAAGCGACTCCAGTAAATATAAATGTATCAAACAGCTGGCTGACAGCTGTACTGCCGCCATTTCTGAGCCATAAAAGCCGATCAGAAGGAAATATCCTTCTAATTGCCGAATATACATAAACATCCAGCGTTTGGCTGAAGATAAAGGCAAGCAGACTTCCTAGCGCGACGCGTGGAAGGAATCCGAAAATCGTTTCCAGCGCTGTTTGTGATATGTCGCTGGAAGCCGGTTCGAAAAGCAGCACGCCCTGCATGACAAATGTCAGCGTCAGGAGTGTTGAGAATCCGAGCCATACCGCTTTTTTGGCTTCAGCCGGTCCGTATTTTTCATTCAGCACATCTGTCGCAAAAAAGATTGTGCCGTACATCACATTTCCGAGTGTTGCTGTTAAGCCAAACAGTTCGACTGTTTTGACGACTTGAAGGTTGGCGCAGACTGTCGCAAAACCGATCCAAACAAATAGTCCCATTTTGCCAAATCCTTTATAAAATAAAAGAACAATGATAAAATGAATGATCGCAAAAATGATCCAAAACGAATTATTAAACAAAATGAAAAAGCTTCCTTTCCGGGGTAAGATTGGTTTGATTATAGCACAAGCCCGGCAACTAATGAATGGTAAGGTGATCGTAATGAAGCTCAGACCGCATATGAAAATAGAAGCAAAAGGGACGGGATCCGTCTCATTTTTGGGCGAAGACTGGCTGACTGCTCAGCAAGCACGTATGCTCGCCAGAGAACTTGGCCGTTTTCCATACATGAAAGAACTCGAGTTCGAAGACGAGAAAGGCGGCAGCTGGTCGCTGAAGGAATTGGAAAAGCTGACAGAGGAGCTTGCTCAAGAGCCTGATGACATTACTGTTTACTTTGACGGCAGTTTCGATAAGGAGAGCGAACTGGCCGGACTCGGAATCGTCGTTTATTATTCATTGGGAGGAATCCGGCATCGCTTGAGAAAAAATAAAAGCTTCCGGCTGAAAACCAATAATGAAGCTGAATACGCGGCGCTTTATGAAGCAATAAGAGAAGTAAGAGAGCTTGGGGCAAGCAGAAATTCAATTACGATCAAAGGGGACTCACTTGTTGTGCTGAATCAGCTTGACGGCAGCTGGCCTTGCTATGATCCGTCTCATAATGAATGGCTGGACAAAATAGAGGCACTCCTTGAATCGCTGAAGCTTACTCCAACCTACGAAACCATACAGCGGAAAGACAACCAGGAAGCTGACGGCCTCGCTAAAAAAATTCTATCTCATCAATTCGTAGAAAGCCACACGAAATTAGACCGTAACGGAGATGACGAAATTGGATAAGAAAATGATTTTTAAAGAACTGACAGAACTGCACGATGAATATTGCAAGGACTGTTTTATTAAGAAGCAGTTTCGCAAAGAATTTGGCAAAACCTATGCGCATTCATTTTGTATTAATAAATGTACGGTTGGTGAAAAGCTGAAAGCATATGGAGATGTCTTAACCAACCACTAAAGAATAAAAACCGCAGAAGCTGCGGTTTTTATTCTTTGAATTCATCAAGCTGGTGCTGGCTGTCATCCAGCAGCTGCTGTTGCTGCTGTACAAATTCAGGATCATCGAGAGCTGCCAGCTCTTCAGTTTGTGACAGTTCTCTTGCATCGTCAATGGCTTGGTATGCGGAATCGACTAATGTTGTGCTTTGGCCTCTCGTCGCAGCTCCTGTCGTTTTCTGCGCTGTTTCCACCGCTAGTTCCAGCTGCCGCTTATCCGTAAAGCCAGTTTGATCCTCATCATGAAATTCTGAAGTCACAAAAAACACCTCCGCAATTATTTTGCAGAGTTTTTTTAAAATATATGTACCAAAATAGAAAATAAAATGAAAATAAGCCGATATAACTATTGAACCAGAAAAAATAGGACTGTTTTACTATTTGAGGTATCTTGGCAGAGAAGGGGAGCAGCTATGGATGATAAAGACTTAAAGTCGATCCTTCACAAAACATTTATAGAAATATACAGTGATTTAGAAGAACTGGCGGATATCGCGAAAAAAGGGAAGCCGTCAATGGAAAAACATGTTGAAGAGATTGAACAGAGGTGCAAGCAAAATATTTTGGCGATTGAGATCCAGATGAAAATCAAATAGGAGAGGCAAATGCCTCTCCTCTATTTGTCATCTCATCATCATGTACTGAGTTTAGAGTTTTACAACATTAGAAGCTTGAGGTCCACGATTACCTTCGACAATTTCAAAAGAAACTTCTTGTCCTTCTTCTAATGATTTGTATCCATCTCCTTCGATAGCTGTGAAGTGAACAAATACATCGTCTCCGCCTTCAACTTCAATGAAGCCGAATCCTTTTTCGTTGTTGAACCATTTTACTTTACCGTTTTGCATATTGCTTAATTCCTCCTAGTACTGTAGCACCCGTGTGCTAAAAAAAATTTTGTCACCATTTAACAACGTTGATTCATTGTTAAATGATGGTTCAACTATACACCATCTGGGAGCACCCGTCAAGTTGTGAAACTGCTTATTTTTCAAAAGAAGGGCAAGTTTCACAAAAAAATGTAACCGCTTTTATAAAAAATTGAATATAAATAAAAAGAGCACACGAATTTCATGTGCTCTCCAAAACAACATTAAGATAGCGCTTTGGCTTTTTGTTTGGCTGTCATCATTTCTGATTCCTTCAGGATATCCTCTAGAATCACTTCAGATGAGTTTGCTAAATGAAGGTCCTTAATGTTTTTCTTCATGCGCTGTAACGTATCTTCATCTGCGAGAAGGGAAGTGACTGACTCGAGAATCTCTTCATGACGGTTCACGACGATGGCAGCTCCCCGATCTTCAAAGAAGTTTGCATTTTCTTTTTCCTGGCCAGGCACTGGTTTGTACAGAATGACAGGCACACCGATGGCAGTCGCTTCCGTCAAAGTAATGCCTCCAGGTTTTGTAATCATGCAATCTGTGATCCGGAACAGCTCATCAATGCGCTCCACATAGCCAAGAACTTTTAATTTGTCACCGTTTTCTGCTTCAAGCGCACTTAAAGATTCTTTTAAAGCCGTGTTTTTTCCGCATACGACAACCACTTGCACATGGTCATCTTTGACAAGGTTTTCGCACAGCTCTTTTACATTCTTTAATACTCCGTGGGCGCCAGCCATGATCAGAAGCACTTTTTTGTTTGGTGAAAGATTGTATTTTTTATATATCGGCTCCACTGGCATGGATTCTTCAAATTGCGGCCTGATTGGAATCCCGGTGATTTTCACATTGCTTGGATGAGTGCCGATCTCCAACAGTTTTTCCTTCACATAATCTGTCGCCACATAATATTTATCCACGTTTTCGTGAACCCAAATTTTATGAAGGCAAAAATCAGTCATAACGTTGAAGGTAGGGATGACTCTTCCTGTTCGGCGTCTGTATTCCGGCACGACGATCATCGGAAATGTATTAATAATAATATCGGGCTGATGTTCCTCGACAAGTTCGCCCAATCGTTTATTACCCATTTTAAAGTAAATATTGAATTTACGTTTATTATAGATTTTGTCAACTCCGTAATAAAACAAACGATAAAACTGTTTCCCGATTGAGAAGCTTTTTAAATAAAGGTACTGAGTTACCTCTGAAACAATCGGATTTGACTCTTGGTACAAATTAGAAACTGTTACATGCTGAAAGCCGAGACGTACACATTGCTCATAAAGCGTTTTGGCTACCTGCACATGTCCATTTCCGTAATTTGCAGTCAAAATTAATACTCTTTTATTGGTATTCAAGTAAATTCACCTCAATGTAATCAACAACAAGCAAGCTTCATGCATCGTAAGGAGTTATTGTCTATACATAAACATAACACAAATACATAATCGAATTATTAATGCAGTGAAAAAATTAAGCTAATTTTAAAAGATTTGATTCCAGTATTTTAAAATTTTGTTATACGCAGACTGAATCAGATGTATTTTATCATATTTTTTGCTCAGCGTATCACTAAAAAAAGAAAAATTAGTCCCATTCATAAGGAGTTTCTTGGTAAACGTAATAATTCAGCCAGTTCATAAACAATAATGTCGCATGCGCTTTCCAGCGATTCACCGGCTCATTGCTGTCTTCTGCAAAATAATGTTTAGGCGCCTCGACAGTAGAAAGGTTTCGTTCCAGATCTCTTTCATACTCTTGAAGAAGCGTATTTGTATCATATTCGGGGTGCCCTGTTAAAAAGACTTGTTTTTCGTCTTTAGACACAATTAAGCAAACCCCAGCTTCCTTAGATGCGGTAAGAATATTTAACTCGGGCACTGCTTGAAGCTGCTCCATATTTATATCTGTATGCCGGGAATGCGGCACGTAGTATAGCTCGTCAAAACCTCTGACCAATCTCTCGTGTTTTGAAAGAACTGTATGTTCGAACACACCGAAGATTTTTTTCGGCGTTTGAATTTTTTCTACACCGTAATGGTAATACAAACCTGCTTGAGCGCCCCAGCAAATATGCAAGGTTGAAGTGACATTTGTTTTGCTCCACTCCATGATCTCTTTGAGCTCTTCCCAATATGAAACATCTTCAAACGCCAAATGCTCGATCGGCGCACCGGTGATAATCATACCGTCAAACTTCTTGTGACGGATATTGGAAAAAGTCGTGTAAAATTCGTCAAGGTGTTCTCTTGCAGTATTTTTCGGCGTATGTGTGCTTGGGATCAAAAATGTAAAATGAACCTGTAAAGGCGAATTTCCAAGCAATCTGAGAAGCTGGGTCTCTGTTTGGATTTTTTTCGGCATCAAATTCAATATGATAATTTTTTGCGGCCGGATATCCTGATGAAATGCTCTACTTTCATCCATTACAAATATATGTTCACTCTCAAGCACCTGTTTTGCCGGCAGGTGTGTTGGTATATTAATAGGCAACGTGCCACCTCCATCATTTCCCCGTTTGATTTTCTTCATTATAGGAATTTTCACGCCAATTTTCAATCTATCTATAAGTGTTGAAGGGGAAACAACAGAAAACTCTTTAAATAAAACGCATAGATACACCTTTTGGTTTCACAGTAAAATGATTTTTCATGATGTATCTCAGAAGGGAATTGTATTATTTTATAGAATGATAAGATAAAAAATGAGCCGCATGAATTTATAATGAGCAGATGCTCACAGCTTATTTGATTCATTTCTTAAGAGTTCTGATAAATGATGTTTGCATTTTGAATTGAGCTATAAAAAAGGTAAAATAATCAGCAGCAGGGACATAGGAGGGACTTACATGTCTATATATGATATGAAGGTACGTACAATAACAGGGAAAGACATGACACTTCAGCCTTTTGCCGGAAAGATATTGATGATCGTGAATACAGCGAGTAAATGCGGCTTTACTCCCCAATTGAAGCAGCTTCAGGAGTTATATGATACATATCAGCAGGAAGGCCTGGAGATATTAGGGTTCCCCTGCAATCAATTTATGAACCAAGAGCCTGGTGACGAGGCAGGCATAAAGGATTTTTGTGAAACAAATTACGGTGTTACGTTTCCTATGTTTTCAAAAGTGGAAGTAAACGGGAAAAACGCCCACCCGCTGTTTGTGTATTTGACAGAGCATGCGAAAGGGATGCTGGGAACTAAGGCGATCAAGTGGAATTTCACGAAGTTTATAGTGGACAGAAACGGAGAAATCGTTGGCCGCTATTCACCAAATACAAATCCGAAAGAGCTGGAAGATGTTATCGTAAAACTATTAGGGCAATAAAAAGGGTGTTTTTATGAAGGAATTGAAGCAGGCAGAACAAATCAGGACATGGGTTCAATCTGTCCTAACTGGCGAAAGTTCTGGACATGATTGGTTTCATATATCAAGAGTTGCGGATCTTGCTTTGTATATTGGAGAAAAGGAAAACGCGGATTTGTTCATTATTGAAACAGCAGCGTTGGTTCATGATTTAATTGATATCAAACTCCCTGATGCGGTCAGGCTTTCTGTGAGCGAAGTATATGATCAGCTCGTTTCTTTCGGAATTGGGAAAAAGGATGCTGACAGAGTGATTCACATTATCACAAGGATGTCCTTTCGGGACAGGGGAAAGCTTGAGGAGGAGCCGCTCTCAACTGAGGGAAAAGTCGTACAGGATGCTGACAGGCTTGATGCGATCGGTGCTGTCGGCATTGCGAGAGCTTTCATGTTTGCGGGCGCAAAAGGGCATGGCCTTTATGGAGATGATCAAAGCGCCTACGCTCATTTTTTTCAAAAGCTGCTGCGGCTGAAAGGTATGATGAATACAGACACCGCACGGGAACTGGCAGAAGAAAGGCACGATTTTATGCTTCAGTTTGTCCGCCAATTAGAAAAAGACATACCCGGGATTGATGCCAAAACATCGTAATAGAAGGCTTGAAGCGACTATGATAGAATAAGTCACAGATATGCTATAGGAGGACGATCATGAAGATAAAATCAATTGAACCTACGCCAAGCCCGAATACAATGAAGGTCATCTTAACAGAAGAGCTTCCGGCGGGCAAAAGCAATAACTATAAACCGGATCAAGCAGAAGGCGCACCGCCTGTTATAGCGGAAATCCTTAAAATAGAAGGGGTAAAAGGGGTATATCACGTCGCTGATTTTCTTGCTGTTGAACGGAACGCAAGATACGACTGGAAAGACATTTTACCGCAAGTCCGCACTGCATTTGGGATGGAAAGTGCTGAAAGCAAAGAAGAAAACCGCTCTGATCAAGAGTCTTTTGGAGAGGTGAAAGTTTTTGTGCAAATGTTCAGCGGCATTCCTATGCAGGTCAAGTTGACGGATGGGGAGCGGGAAGAGCGCTTCGGCTTACCTGAACGCTTTCAGCAGGCGATCTTAAAACTCAGATCTGAAGCTTCAAATGTTGTGTTTGAGCGGGTCTGGAAAGAACAAGGTGTCAGATTCGGCGACTTCAATGAAATCGGTCATGACGTGACAGAAGAGCTTCAGGCCGCATACAGTGATGAACGGCTGAAACGGCTGACAGAAGCAGCCGCTCAAGGAAAGGGAGAAGCAAAACAAGCTGTACAGCGCAAAGCATATAAAGTAACGCTTGACATGCTGGATGATGAGGACTGGAAAAAGCGTTATGCACATCTGGAACAGATGGATCCGAAAGAGGAGGATATCCCGGTTTTACAGAAGGCATTGGATGATCCCAAGGTGTCCATCAGAAGACAGGCTGTTGTGTACTTAGGAATGATTGAAACACCAGGTGTTCTTCCTCTATTGTATAAAGCACTTGAGGACAAAGCAGTCTCAGTCAGAAGAACGGCTGGAGACTGCCTGTCTGATATCGGGGACCCTCAAGCCATTCCTGCTATGATCAAGTCGTTAAGCGACTCCAGCAAGCTTGTCCGCTGGCGTGCGGCTATGTTCCTGTACGAAGTCGGCGATGAAAGTGCAATTGAAGCTTTGCGTGCTGCCGAAGACGACCCCGAATTTGAGGTCAGCCTTCAAGTGAAAATGGCGCTAGAACGTATTGAGCATGGGGAAGAAGCAAAAGGCTCTGTGTGGAAACAAATGACGGAGAGCAGAAAAAAAGGTGAATAAAGAATAAAAAGGGTGCAGATCATGCACCTTTTTTATGTGAATTCACTTTTTATAAAAATTATTTCGAATATTGTTGAAAAATATCCGAAAACTATTTATAGTAAGTAACAATATTAATAGTTGGAGGGTTCACATCGACAGAAAGCTATATAAATATAAAAACATGAAGGAAACAATCAAGGCGAGGGCGGCCTGAATTTTATCTTTTAGCAAAAACAGCCCACAAATAAACTGAAAATTGTTAAAATAAAATCCAGTCTAACAATTGAAAGAATTTAGGGGGATCACCATGGCAGAATTACGCAGTAACATGATCACACAAGGAATCGATAGAGCTCCGCACCGCAGTTTGCTTCGTGCAGCAGGTGTAAAAGAAGAAGATTTCGGCAAGCCGTTTATTGCGGTTTGTAATTCATACATTGATATCGTTCCCGGTCATGTTCACTTGCAGGAGTTTGGGAAAATCGTAAAAGAAGCAATCAGAGAAGCTGGGGGCGTACCGTTTGAATTTAATACCATCGGAGTAGATGACGGCATCGCGATGGGGCATATCGGCATGAGATATTCGCTGCCGAGCCGTGAAATCATTGCTGACTCTGTGGAAACGGTTGTATCCGCACACTGGTTTGACGGAATGGTCTGTATTCCGAACTGTGACAAAATCACGCCGGGAATGCTTATGGCGGCAATGCGCATTAACATTCCTACGATTTTTGTCAGCGGCGGGCCGATGGCGGCAGGAAGAACTAGTGACGGGCGAAAAATCTCCCTTTCCTCAGTATTCGAAGGGGTAGGCGCTTACCAAGCAGGAAAAATTAACGAAAACGAACTTCAAGAACTAGAGCAGTTCGGATGCCCAACATGCGGATCTTGCTCCGGCATGTTTACGGCAAACTCAATGAACTGCCTGTCTGAGGCACTTGGACTTGCTTTGCCAGGTAACGGAACCATTCTTGCGACAGCACCGGAACGCAAAGAGTTTGTCAGAAAGTCGGCTGCGCAATTAATGGAAACCATTCGCAAAGATATCAAACCGCGTGATATCGTCACTGTAAAAGCGATTGATAACGCGTTTGCACTCGATATGGCGCTCGGCGGTTCAACAAATACCGTTCTTCATACGCTTGCCCTTGCAAACGAAGCCGGCGTTGAATATTCTTTAGAACGCATTAACGAAGTCGCTGAACGCGTGCCGCACTTGGCTAAGCTGGCGCCTGCATCAGATGTGTTTATTGAAGATCTTCATGAAGCGGGCGGCGTGTCAGCGGCGCTGAATGAGCTTTCCAAGAAAGAAGGAGCGCTCCATTTGGACGCGCTGACTGTTACAGGAAAAACACTTGGAGAAACCATTGCCGGACATGAAGTAAAGGACTATGACGTCATCCATCCGCTGGATCAACCATTCACTGAAAAGGGAGGTCTCGCTGTTTTATTCGGTAGTCTGGCTCCGGATGGCGCTATCATTAAAACAGGCGGCGTACAAAACGGAATCACGAGACACGAAGGGCCGGCTGTTGTATTTGATTCTCAGGATGAGGCGCTTGACGGCATTATCAACCGGAAAGTAAAAGAAGGCGACGTTGTCATCATTCGATACGAAGGGCCAAAAGGCGGACCTGGCATGCCGGAAATGCTTGCGCCTACTTCTCAAATCGTTGGAATGGGACTAGGACCAAAAGTAGCATTGATTACTGATGGACGTTTTTCCGGAGCCTCCCGAGGACTCTCAATCGGCCACGTATCACCAGAGGCCGCAGAGGGAGGGCCGCTAGCCTTTGTTGAAAACGGAGACCATATCATTGTTGATATTGAAAAACGTATCTTGGATGTACAAGTGCCAGAGGAAGAATGGGAAAAACGGAAAGCGAACTGGAAAGGTTTTGAACCAAAAGTGAAAACCGGCTACTTGGCACGTTATTCTAAACTTGTGACAAGCGCCAACACTGGCGGTATCATGAAAATCTAGGCAGCGGGGAACTCTTTCTCCTATTTTAAGGCGTGAACATTTGAAATCCGGTCCCCTCTATAGTATCCTTTACTTCAGATGAAGGATACTAGAGGGGGCTTTTATTATGTCAATGGCTTATGAAGAATATATGCGCCAGCTTGTCGTACCGATGCGCCGCGAGCTGACTGGAGCAGGTTTTGATGAATTAACAACAGCGGAAGAAGTAGAAAACTTTATGGAAAAGGCAGAGGGCACAACTCTTGTAGTCGTTAACTCTGTGTGCGGCTGTGCAGCTGGCCTAGCGCGTCCTGCGGCAACACAGGCAGTCCTCCAGAATGACAAAACACCTGACAATACGGTGACTGTATTTGCAGGCCAAGATAAAGAAGCTACTGCAAAAATGCGTGAGTATTTTACTGGTCAGGAGCCTTCTTCACCGTCAATGGCTCTATTGAAAGGCAAAGAAGTCGTACATTTTATTCCACGTCATGAAATTGAGGGACACGATATGGAAGAGATTATGAAAAATTTGACCGCAGCCTTTGATGCACACTGCTAAATGCCCGTTTTCCGGGCATTTTCTTTTTGGGAGTACAGAAGATGATAACAACAAGCTATAGACCGTCTGAACACACCATAAAAACCGCAAAGAAGCTTTCTAAAGAGCTGAATATGCCATATTGCAGCCGAAATAAACAAACGGTTGAAAACCTGCTGAAGTCAGCTGAACGTGATGTGCTTGTGGTCGGCAAAGAGCGGTTTGAGCTTTATACGAAACAAGGTGCCAAATTCTTTTTTCACCCGAATACAGCGATGTTCAGAGCCAAACGCTTCATACGAGGTGAACAGGAGCCGATGCTTCAGGCAGCTGGTTTATCGGAAGGGGATACGTTTTTAGATTGCACACTCGGGCTGGGTTCGGATGCCATTATCGCAAGTATGGCAGTAGGCGATACGGGTTCTGTGATTGGGATTGAAAAAAGCCATCTTGTTTCCGTTCTGGTGAGGATGGGACTGCAATCATGGGAAACGGGCATAGAAGAGCTTCAAGCTGCAATGAGAAGAATCCACGTGAAGAATGGGGATAGCTTTGAATACATCAAGCAGCTTCCTGACAACTCTGTTGATGTGGTTTATTTTGATCCAATGTTTCATGAGCCTGTAGAGACGTCTGACGGTATCGCGCCTTTACGGGATTTGGCAGAGGATTCCGTTTTGCACGAAGGGTATATCAAAGAAGCGGTGCGCGCTGCCAGAAAAAGTGTTGTGCTAAAAGACCACTGGAAGAGCCCGCGATTTGAACAGTTTGGTTTTACCGTCATGAAAAGAAAAACAGCATTATTCCATTATGGCGTTATTCAAGCCGCAAGCAAAACAAGCCCGTGATTGCTATCACGGGCTTTCTGTTAATCGGTGACTTCCATGACGACAAAGTATAACAATGTTAAGAGTGAAACTGTGGCAAACAAAGCGTCAATCATGCGGAAGGCCTCCTTTCACAGAATATTGTAAGCGTTTTTACACAAACCGCAAAGCAACGAATCTCCTAATTTGCATATCAGTTTCATATCATACATGACTTGCATGTTTCGGGTGTGCTAAAATAAGAGAAACATGACAATAAAATAGAGAGGAATAAGCAGTCATGAAATTGTGGATGAGGAAGACTCTTGTAGTTTTATTTACCATCGTAACGTTCGGGCTCGTATCTCCTCCGGCTGCTCTTATGGCGGACAAGCCCTCCGGACAGCCGAGCAGTCTTGAGCAGAATGATTACACCGCTTTTTATGATGAGCATGACCTGTACGATGATGCTGAGTCGGAAGACAGGCAAGACCCTGATCTGCTTTTTCAATCGTACAAGGAACAGCTCCTTGACAGTGCTGAGGATCAGTCCTTTTTGAAATTCGGCAGCAAAATCGCTCCGGTCATTGAGGATGACTATCGGAAAGAGATCCTGCCGCAAATTGAAAACGTGATTAGTGATTATTTAGCAACATTGCAAGATGATGAGGCATATCAAGATGTTGTGATTTCAAGCATGCCTTCAGCGGGCAAAACGGAAAAAATTTTCAACGTTTACAATCGGACGACTGGAGAAGATCTTCTCAGATTTCACGTGCGAAGAGACCACCCGCCTCACGATGGCTACTGGTTTAATTTTCACTATCATACAGCAGAGGATGGATTTCAATCACATCATGAGCTTGGGAGCATTTACTGGGACCGCAACACGCCTCCCAACTGGATGAGTGCGTAAAGGAGATGCCATTAGACATGAAAAAGTACACAATGAATGAAATGGTCGATATAACAAAAGATATGCTAAATAAACGGGGCGTTATGATAGAAGATATTGCGCAGATTGTTCAAAAACTTCAGGAAAAATACAATCCAAATCTGCCGCTCAGTGTATGCATGGAGAATGTAGAAAAAGTGATGAACAAACGTGAAATTATTCATGCTGTTTTAACAGGCCTTGCACTTGATCAGCTCGCTGAACAGAAACTTCTTCCGGAGCCGCTGCAGCACCTTGTTGAAACGGATGAACCGCTTTACGGCATAGATGAAATTATCCCTCTTTCAATCGTTAATGTGTACGGATCGATCGGCTTGACCAACTTTGGTTATTTGGATAAAGAGAAGATTGGTATTATTAAGGAACTCGATGAAAGTCCGGACGGTATTCATACCTTTTTAGATGATATTGTGGCAGCCCTTGCAGCAGCAGCGGCGAGCAGGATTGCCCATACGCATCAGGATCTGCAAGATGAAGAAAAAGAACAGGATGAAAAGCCTGTCATTAGCTGACTATAAAAAAATCATTTCTGGGTTCAGAAGTGATTTTTTATTGTGTTACACTACTAGAAGACTACTTTTAAAGGATGAAAAAAATGAAACAGTATAAGGATTTATGCAGACATGTCTTAGAGCATGGCGAAAAAAAAGGAGACCGGACAGGGACCGGAACAATCAGCACCTTCGGTTATCAAATGAGATTTAATTTACAAGAAGGCTTTCCGATGCTGACCACAAAAAAACTCCACTTTAAATCAATTGCGCATGAGCTGCTTTGGTTTTTAAAAGGGGATACCAATGTGCGCTATCTGCAGGAAAACGGAGTGCGGATCTGGAATGAGTGGGCTGATGAAAACGGTGAACTCGGACCTGTATACGGTTCCCAATGGCGTTCTTGGCGGGGAGCTGACGGAGAAACCGTTGATCAAATTTCCCGTCTTATTGAAGAAATTAAGACAAATCCAAACTCCAGGCGCTTAATCGTCAGTGCATGGAATGTTGGTGAAATTGATAAAATGGCGTTGCCGCCGTGCCATTGCCTGTTCCAATTCTATGTGTCTGACGGCAAGCTGTCCTGTCAGTTATATCAGCGCTCTGCTGATGTTTTCCTCGGTGTGCCGTTTAATATTGCTTCTTATGCCTTGTTAACCATGATGATTGCTCATGTGACTGGGCTTGAACCGGGCGAGTTTATTCATACATTTGGCGATGTTCATATTTATCAAAATCATATTGAACAGGTCAATTTGCAGCTGAAAAGAGATGTTCGTCCGCTGCCGAAGCTTCGTTTCGCCAGAGAGGTTGATTCTATTTTCAACTTTGCATTTGAAGACTTTATCATCAAGGATTATGATCCGCATCCTCATATAAAAGGAGCGGTCAGCGTATGATTTCGTTCATTTTTGCGATGGATGCCAACAGGCTGATCGGCAAGGACAATGATTTGCCGTGGCATTTGCCCAATGATCTAGCGTACTTTAAAAAAGTAACATCGGGCCATTCAATCATTATGGGCCGGAAAACATTTGAATCAATTGGACGTCCGCTTCCAAACCGGAAAAATATTGTCGTTACATCAGCGCCGGCTTCAAAATTTCCGGGATGCACGGTTATCAGTTCGGTAAAGGATGTTTTGGACATTTGTTCAGGCTCTGAGGAATGCTTTGTGATCGGAGGGGCTCAGCTCTACACAGCGCTGTTCCCTTATGCGGACAGATTGTATATGACGAAAATTCATCACGAGTTTGAGGGTGACCGCCACTTCCCTGAATTTGATGAAACCAATTGGAAGCTGGTTTCTTCTAAGCGGGGGATCAAGGACGAAAAAAACCAGTACGATTACGATTTTCTGATGTATGAAAAAAAGAATTCTTCTGAAGCGGGAGGATTTTAATTGGTTCGCTACAGCTTGCTAGTGGTTTATATTGTGTATATGCTGTTAAAAAATATGAAACAATTATTTAATCAAAGGATGCTTGACCCCCGTCTGTCATACAAAAAACAGATGACGCTTGTCTACAAGCAGCCAAAGGCATTTTTCGAAGGCTGTATCGGCATCACCGGTTCAGTTATAACGATCCATCAGCCTGAGCCGATACCGAGCGGTCCTGTTTTGTATGTGCATCCCCGTTTGCGTTTGGCTGAACTGGCTTTAATTGCTGGATATATTGAGGAACCGGCCGGCTTTATTGCCAAATCAAAAGTATTTCGCTTGCCTTTTATCGGGCAATGGCTAGATCGGATGGATGTGATTTCAGACGGGGATTCAGAAAAGGTATATGAAGATGTGACGATCCAGCTGGAAAAAGGACAAAGCCTGATTCTTTCATTAGATGGTTCTATAGATCCTGTAGAGCTTGCGGTCCGCTATCATCTTCCGTTGGTGATGGTGGAAACGAAAGGAACAGATGACCTGCAAAAGGGATCGTTCTTTAAACGTTTAAAACCAGCAGACATTGAATTGTCCTTTTCAAAAGCTTATATACCTGCAAATGAAAAACAATTACGAGCATGAAAAAGCGCAGTCTTAAAGACTGCGCTTTTCTGTTACGAAATGAAAGGCACCTTCACACAATAAAACAGCACACAGAAAAACATCGCAGCGCTTCCGCCTAATACAAAGCTATGCCAAATGGCATGATGGAAGGGGATCTTTTTCCAAATGTAAAAAATGGTTCCGACAGAGTATAAAATGCCGCCGAGAAAAAGAAGGCTGAATCCCGCTCCGCTCAGCGAAGCATATAAAGGTTTAACTGCGATAATCATCAGCCACCCCATAATCAAATACACTAAGGTTGATAATAGGATAAAGCGTTTCACGAAGAAAATTTTAAAAACGATTCCGCCTAGGGCAAGAGACCATACGATAACCAGCAGGGTGAAGCCGAGTGTGCCTTTCAGCGGCCCAAGCAAAAAAGGCGTATAGGTCCCGGCGATTAGTACATAAATGGCGCTATGATCAATAATCTCCAAAATATCCTTCGTCTTTTTATGTGTGATGCTGTGAAGCAGTGTTGAGCTTAAATATAACAGCAGCATAGAGACACCGAATATTGAAAAGCTGACAATGTCCCATGCGGACCCGTAATGAGCCGCAAATATGATCAAAAACACTAATGCCGGTATGGATAAGAGGACACCAATGCCGTGTGTAATCGCATTGGCGATCTCTTCTTTGATTGTAAACAAGTGCATTCTCCTTTCGATCGCTAGATCATTTGATTTTTTAGCGTTTCTAAAAAGGTCAAGCCCTCTAAAGTAATTTTAGTGCCGGCGCGTCCACGGCTTTTTGTGACATAATCTTTTTTCTCCAGATAATCGAGACGGCTTCTGACCTGCTGCGGAGTTAACGAGGTTTGGCTGTTTTTGCTATGTTCAGAAATGATTCTTCTGCTGGCAGGTTCTCCTTTTTCGTTTAACGCTTTTATTGTTTCCAAAATAAACAAAAACTCGGCTTTTTCCATTAAAGTCAGCAGCTTTGCTTTTTTCTTCGATGCTTTTCCGTCTATTGCGCCTCTTATATATGGAGGCACGTCATATGGATGAATCGTTCCCCCGTTTGAGACTGCCGCCATATAATCTGTGGCGTTTTTTAATTCCCTGACATTTCCTTCAAATGTGTGCTGCTCAAGCAGCGGAAAGACTGAGGGATCAATTAACAATTGCTGACCGGAATTTGAGAGAAAATACTGTGTCAAAAGCGGTATATCGCTTTTTCGTTCAGACAATTCCGGCAGTGTGAGCGTTAAAATATTCAGCCTGTAAAATAAGTCTTGCCTGAATGTATGTTCCGCGCTTCCGCTTGCAGAAGCACAGATGATTCGCGGTTTCTCCGTGTCTGAATCAAGCGCTTTTAGCAGCTGAGCTTGTACAGAAGGAGGCATGTGCCATACTTCATCAAGAAAAAGGGTTCCTCGAGCCGTTTTTTGAAACGCGCCTGAGTGTCCATTAGGGCCAAAAAGCTCACGCATAAGGCTTTCTTCCGAATGGGTACTGCAATTGACGCTAATAAAGGGCTCGCTGTATCTCGAAGATCTCTGGTGTATGGCTTGTGCAAAATGATCTTTTCCTGTGCCGATTTTTCCTGTTATCAGGACAGGATGCTCAGATAGTGAGAACTGCTTGGCGATTCGTTTCGCTTCCAGGAATGTTTGATGTTCTCCGATTAGATGTTGAAATGGTTTAGGTTTAATTATTGGTGCGGTATTCATCAATTGGCTCCTTTTGGTTCTAATTGGTTTTATTATATCATGCTTTTTGGCTGAAAACACCTCTTATTTACGATCATCTTTTTTCTTAGGCCCCCAGGATACTGGTGAAGCAGGTGTTACGCCAAGATGTAGTGAATGTTGTCTGTATTTTTTTAATTATTAAATATAAATAATTGTCTTATTTTTTGAATATTCGTGTTATAATGGCATATTAAATAGGGATTTAAAACAAGAAAGGAATCTGTACATGAAACCGTTGCTTAAAGAAAACTCTCTCATCCAAGTGAAAGACATTTTGAAGGCTCACCAAAACGTGAAGGACGTTGTAATTCACACACCTTTGCAAAGGAATGACAGACTTTCTGAGAGATATGAATGCAATATTTATTTGAAACGTGAAGACTTGCAAGTTGTCAGATCTTTTAAGCTCAGAGGGGCTTATCATAAAATCAAACAACTTTCCAGCGAGCAGACTGAAAACGGAGTTGTGTGTGCAAGTGCCGGAAACCACGCTCAAGGGGTGGCGTTCTCGTGTAAACATCTTGGCATTCACGGGAAAATTTTTATGCCGTCTACAACACCGAGACAAAAAGTATCTCAAGTTGAACTATTCGGTAAAGGATTTATCGATATTATTTTGACAGGTGATACGTTTGACGATGCGTATAAAAGCGCAGTTGAATGCTGTGAGGAGGAATCCCGGACGTTTATCCATCCGTTCGATGATCCGGATGTGATGGCGGGACAAGGAACATTGGCGGTCGAGATTTTAAACGATATTGATACAGAACCGCATTTTCTTTTTGCAAGTGTCGGAGGAGGCGGCCTTCTCTCAGGAGTAGGTACATATTTGAAAAACGTGTCTCCTGATACAAAGGTAATTGCTGTTGAGCCAGAGGGAGCGGCATCCTACTTTGAATCAAACAAAGCTGGGCATGTCGTTACACTTGATAAAATTGATAAGTTTGTAGATGGAGCAGCTGTTAAAAAAATTGGGGAGGAAACTTTCCAAACGCTGGAATCTGTCGTTGATGACATTCTCCTTGTGCCTGAAGGGAAAGTATGTACATCCATTCTTGAATTATATAACGAATGTGCGATTGTTGCTGAACCGGCTGGAGCTCTTTCTGTTGCAGCACTTGATTTGTACAAGAATGAAATTAAAGGAAAAAATGTGGTTTGTGTGGTCAGCGGGGGCAATAACGATATCGGAAGGATGCAGGAAATGAAGGAGCGATCCTTGATCTTTGAAGGACTTCAGCATTATTTTATCGTCAATTTTCCGCAAAGAGCGGGAGCGCTCCGCGAATTTCTTGACGAAGTCCTCGGGCCTAATGATGACATTACAAGATTCGAATATACGAAGAAAAATAATAAAAGCAACGGACCTGCTCTTGTCGGCATCGAGCTGCAGAACAAAGCCGACTATGGGCCGCTGATTGAACGGATGAACAGAAAACCGTTTCACTATGTAGAAGTGAATAAGGATGAGGACTTGTTCCATTTGCTAATCTAATTTTTTAACACAACCGCGTAAAATGACAGACAGCCCGGCTCGCATTGTATATAATAGAAGAAAAACAAAAAAAGAGGATTGATAGCTTGTTACTCAAAAGCCTAGAGTTCAAACGCAGAGACGGGATTCAGGTGAAAGTGACAGAAATACCTGTATTAAAGGAAGATGAGCACTATTTCTTTATGTTACATTACCATTTGCAATTCTACTTAAAAGAAGTGTTTTCATCAAACAGCAGGACAAAAGTGTATTCTTTCCGACATTATATGAAGCGCCGGATGAAATGGGCAGATTATCAGGCTGTTTTTCATCAAGCGGTGTTAAAGCACAACGCGTAATATGCCGTTTATACCTGTATGTCTCCCTTTGTAATCGTTGATTGGGAGCATGCAGGATTTTTTTTGCCCGGTATCGAATACAAACATGGAATACAGCAGGCAAGGCCGATTTTGGAAAGCGCTTTTATGCTGGCTGGAAAGGGTGAATGTCATGAAGGTTATCAAGAGTTTAACGGCAGGTCTGCTTTTTCTGCTATTATGTGCCTGCGGAGGACAACAGATTAAAGATCCGCTCAATTACGAGGTGGAGCCTTTTACATTTCAAAACCAAGACGGCAAGGACGTTTCTTTAGAAAGTTTAAAAGGGGAAGTATGGCTGGCGGATTTTATTTTTACCAATTGTGAAACTGTTTGTCCGCCGATGACCGCTCATATGACCGATCTGCAAAAAAAATTGAAAGCTGAGAATATAGATGTCCGCATTGTATCCTTTAGTGTCGACCCAGAAAACGATAAGCCGAAACAGCTGAAAAAATTTGCCGCAAATTATCCATTATCTTTTGATAACTGGGATTTCCTCACGGGATACAGTCAGAGTGACATTGAGGCGTTCGCGCTTAAGAGCTTTAAAGCGATTGTAAAGAAACCGGAGGGAGAGGACCAAGTCATTCATCAATCTTCTTTTTATTTGGTAGGCCCGGACGGCAAGGTGCTGAAAGATTATAATGGAGTGGAAAATACTCCGTACGATGACATTATCGCTGATGTGAAGTCAGCCAGTACACTCAAGTAAGCTAGAAGACTAGGCATTTTCAAATCTTCTAAAACATGATACACTTTCCACTAGTAGAATGGGAAGGAGCAACAAGATTGAAGCTGCGCATTTTTTCACTCATGGCCAGTTTGATTTTGCTTCTTACTGCTTGTACGGGGATACGTACAGCATCTGAGGGAAAACAAAAAGCTCATGAACCGAAAACGAAAGAGCACATTGTCATTGCGGCTGTCGGAGATTCGCTGACAGAAGGAGTCGGAGATCCAGACGGAGAGGGATATGTCGGCAAGGTTGCGGATTCCATCCGATCAGATAAACAAGTTAAAACGGTAGACGTAAAAAATTATGCCGTGAAAGGGAACCGTTCGGATGAGTTATTAGAGAAACTAAAAGATAAAAAGGTTCAAAAAGGCATAAAGGACGCAGATTATGTCTTTTTTACCATTGGCGGTAATGATTTGATGAAAGTCCTTCATCAAAACTTTCTGCAATTAACCGTTGAACCGTTTCAGGAAGCGGAAAAGCCGTACGAAAAGCGTTTTGAAAAAATCATTTCAGAAATTCGGGAGCTGAATGATCACGCTGAGCTGATTTATGTCAGCATGTATAATCCGTTTACGTTTACATTATCTGAATTAAATGAAATAAATGGAGTCGTCACTGATTGGAACCAAATTGCTGCAAAAGAGCTAAAAAAAGATAAACATGCGAAAATCATTCGTATTGAAGACTTGTTCAATGAAAAAAGTGACAGCAGCCGAATTTCTGAGGAAGATGATTTTCATCCTAATGGTACGGGTTATTCCCTTATCGCGAAGCGCGTCTATCAAGCCATAAAAAAAGAAGGATTACCGAAAGAGTAGGGTGACATCATGAATATGTGGAAACGACTGTTTTTTATATTGCTTGCAATCAATATGATCCTTGCCGTTGGGTTTATGGCATTTGTTATGCTGCCGGGAGAACAAGCTCAGGTAAAGGATTCAGCTGAGAGCGAGTATGGATTTCAAGTGACAAGCACAAAAGAATCATTAGCTGCGTTTGTCAACTCATATTTAAACGACAAAGCATCAAACAAGCTTGATTACAAAGTAGAGATAGATGATGATGTTCATGTCGCAGGGAAAATCAAGGCTTTTTCCACGTCCATTGATGCGTTTGTCGCTTTTGAACCGACCGTGAAAAAAAATGGTGATGTGGAGCTGAATGTTACGAAGTTTTCGTTAGGGAAATTGAGTATACCGATTAGCTTTGTGTTAAATTATATGGACAGCTTTTACGAATTGCCGTCATTTGTCCACGTTCATCCCGGCGATAAAAGCATTGAAGTGCGTCTGTCAGAAATGCCTTTAACGAATGGAATGTATGTCAAAGCGGATAAAATAAATTTAGAAAAAGATGAAATTGAGTTTTCCTATTACCATCCCAAACAATAGAGGTGACTGAAAATGAACCGGATTTACCAGTATTTCAGTTTATTATCCTTTACATTTTCTCTGTATTTTGGCTGGCTTGCATATCATCATCTAGCCGCTGAAGATATGGACCAAATGTACTTGAACATTTCCTATTGTGCCTTGTTCCTAAGTGTGATGGTGTTTACATTCGGTATGAGAGACCGGAAAAAAACCGATAAATCATGAAAAAAGAGACATGAAACAACGTCTCTTTTTTCGTGCGGTCTGACGAAAATTTGAGAACATAAGGAGAAAAAATGAAAGCATACGATTTTACACAGGGGAATGTGCTGAAACAGCTTGTGCTGTTTTCAACGCCTATTATGCTCGGAAACGCATTGCAGGTTTCCTTTCAATTTATAGACAGTTTGTGGATCGGCAATTTACTGGGGGCACAGGCTCTAGGGGCAGCAGCAGTATCAAGCACGATTGTTATAACCGTGCTGTCTTTTATTTTGGGCCTTAACAATGCGACGTTAACAATATTGTCACAGCAAAAGGGAAAAGATGATGAAAAAGGAATGGCGTCGTATATTAACGCTTTTGTCGTTTTATTAACAGGTTTAAGCATCGGATTCGGCGCGGCCGGTTTTTTTCTGTCAGAGCACTTGCTTCGTCTTCTGAAAACGCCGGAGTCGATGATACCGCTTGCTGAGACCTATTTACAGATTCAATTTATCGGCATTTTATTTTTGTTTGGCTATAACTTTATCAGTACTGTGCTTCGGGCGCTCGGCGACAGCAAGACACCTCTCCGGTTTATTGCGTTTGCCGTTGTGCTGAATACAGTGTTGGCACCGCTCTTTATTTCTGTGTTCCGCATGGGGATAGCGGGAGCTGCTTATTCGACGATTTTGTCACAGGGTATTGCGTTTCTATATGGATTGTTCTATGTCATCAAACACAAGCTTGTGCCGTTCTCTATTCCGCGAGTGCCCAAGTGGGAAGAGTCCGCGCTGATTTTGAAACTTGGGATTCCAGCCGGTCTGCAGATGATGGTGATCACAGGCGGAATGATGGCGATTATGAGTGTTGTCAACTCATACGGGGAGCAAGTGGTGTCAGGCTTCGGAGCGGTGCAGCGGCTCGATAGCATCATTACGCTACCAGCAATGGCTGCCGGTACGGCGGTTAACAGTATGGCAGGGCAAAATATCGGAATCGGAAACTATAAAAGAGTGGGGACGATTGCAAGGCTAGGTGTGATGGCTGTTATTTCTTGCATGCTGGTGATTGCAGTTGTGATTTGGGTATTTGGTAAATACCTTATGAGGTTATTTATCAGCGAGCCCGATGCGGTAGCGTTTGGTGAACAATATTTGCGATGGATTGCGTTTTTCTATCCTTTTATCGGGATTAACTTTGTACTGAACGGAATTGTCAGAGCTGCGGGAGCGATGCTGCAGGTTCTTGTTTTAAATTTGATATCGTTTTGGGTTTTGAGATATCCTTTCACAGCTCTATTTTCAGCTTGGCTTGGACAGAAAGGAATCGGGCTCGGCATCGGAATGAGTTTTTTATTAAGCAGCTGTGCGGCGTTTTTGTATTACAGATACGGCCGTTGGAAAACAATGAAATTGTTCACTGGAAAATAAGTGAAGCGCTTCAAAAAGCACATACCCATATGTAGCGGTATGTGCTTTTTTTTACCGTTTTTTATCTAGTTTGCTGAAGAGCTCAATTAGTGAGGCAAGTTCGGCATCACTGTAGCAGTCAAAGCGTTTAAAGAAATATTCCGTTTTTTTCTCGTTGAAATGCTGGAGGACTTTTTCGCCCGCTTCAGTGATATGAATGCGGATGATGCGTCTGTCTTCCTTCGATCTGATTCTCGTAATCCATTCCTTTTCTACTAACGCATCAGTCACGGCTGTAATGTGGCTTGCCGATACCTCTAAAATAGGCGCAAATTCGGTGACTTTTTTAGGCCCTTGTTCACTGAGGATCCGCAGAATGGTGAATTCATTCCGTGACAGCTCTTTATCTAGAATCTCATTGATTTCATTGCGTATTTGTTTAAAGACTTTACGGAGTAAAGTTTCCATATCGTACATCATCTGTGTTCTTACTTTCAAATTTGTGAACCTCCATTACATAAGCATATTGCTTAAAACCTATAGATTTTATTGAAAAGCAGAATCATTTTCATTCTATTTTTACATGCTATAATATAATAATACCACGTATTAACAAAGGAGGCACCAGTATGTCTGAAAAAAAAGAAATCGCCACATTTGCAGGAGGCTGTTTTTGGTGTATGGTTAAACCTTTTGACGAACAGCCGGGAATTGAAAAAGTGGTGTCCGGGTATACAGGCGGCCATACTGAAAACCCTACGTATGAAGAGGTGTGCAGTGAAACGACAGGACATCGTGAAGCCGTTCAAATCACGTTTCATCCTGATGTGTTCCCTTATGAAAAACTGCTTGAATTATTTTGGCAGCAAATCGACCCGACAGATGCCGGCGGCCAGTTTGCTGATCGCGGCAGTTCCTACCGTGCAGCCATTTTTTATCATAATGATAAACAAAAGGAGCTTGCGGAAGCTTCCAAGCAGCGCTTGGCGGAAAGCGGGATCTTCAAAGATCCGATTGTAACAGACATTTTAAAAGCTGAACCATTCTATGAAGCGGAAGGCTACCATCAGCATTTTTATAAAAAGAATCCAGGACATTATCAGCGCTACCGGACAGGTTCTGGACGTGCCGGATTTATCAGCGAGCATTGGGGGGCGAAATAAATGGCGTACAATAAAGAAGAAAAAATTAAGTCACTAAATCGCATGCAATATGAGGTGACGCAAAATAACGGCACGGAGCCGCCGTTTCAAAATGAATATTGGGATCATAAAGAAGAAGGGCTGTATGTAGACATTGTGTCAGGCAAGCCGTTGTTTACATCAAAGGATAAATTTGATTCCCACTGCGGCTGGCCAAGCTTTACAAAGCCAATTGAAGAAGAAGAAGTGGAAGAAAAACTAGACACGAGCCACGGCATGATTCGCACAGAAGTGAGAAGCCGTACCGCTGATTCTCATCTTGGCCATGTATTTAATGACGGACCGGGTCCAAGCAGGCTTCGTTATTGCATAAATTCAGCGGCGCTGCGGTTTGTGCCGAAAGATAAGCTGAAAGAAGAAGGATACGAAAGTTATCTGCATCTCTTTGATAAATAAAACACAAAAAACAAGCCTGCCTAATGGATAGACAGGCTTGTTTTTATGCCTTTTTTTCTTGATGCAATTCTTCAATAATCTGGGCAATTCTGTCTTTTGTAATGAGAGGGGCTTGATTTGATTGATACCCAGGCAGATTGACTTTGCGAAAATCAGGATGTTTTTCAGGTTCTGGAAGGATCGCATAAAGATTGCCCCATTCATACAGTGATTCAATTTCATGAGGAGATGTTAATTCTTCGTGAAGCTTTTCACCTGGACGTTTGCCGACTTCTACTGCAGCCGGCCGCGGAAGCCCGTGCTGCGATGCATATTCTTCAAACCCATGAATCAGTTCTTCAAGTTTCAGTGATTCCATTTTAAAAATAAAGGTTTCTCCGCCTTTTGTAATAGCAGCTGATTGCAATGTCAGGGTAGCCGCATCGTCTATTGACATGAAAAATCTGGTCATGTTCTTGTCTGTGATGGTCAGCGGTTCACCCTCCATCATTTGTTCAAATAAAATAGGGATGACCGAACCCCTTGAGCCGAGAACATTTCCGAAGCGGACTGAACAAAACACGGTTCCTCTGTTTTGAACGTGGCGGTTTGCTTGATGAAACAGCTTTTCGGATAACAGCTTGGTGGCACCCATTGTGTTCACAGGAGATACAGCTTTATCTGTGCTGATATTGATGACATGCTGCACTCGGTGTAAAAGGGCAGCCTCCACCACATTCTGTCCGCCGATAAGATTGGTCTGGATCGCTTCAAATGGATGGTCTTCACATGTCGGAACCTGTTTCAGCGCAGCCGCGTGAAAGACGATATCAACGCCTTTCATCACCTGATTCACCCTTCTGTAATCGCGCACATCTCCGAGTACAAATAAAAGCCGCTTATCCTCCGCATACTTTTGGCTCATGACATACTGTTTACTGTCGTCTTTGCTGAACACAATCACTTGTTTAGGTGTAAGCAGCAAAAGGCGTTTGACAATTTGACTCCCGATTGAACCCGTTCCGCCAGTGACTAAAACTGTTTTGTTATGGAAAAATGGTTCCAGCTCTGCTGTTTGCTGTTTAGGCATGGCTTATCCTCCAACTCTCGTTTCTCTACCATGCATCATATGTTCAACTTTGTAATCGAGTTAATGAAAGCAACCAATAAAACAAAATTTAGGGGAATGATCATGTCACAAAGTGTTCTTTTTTAAAAGAAAATGGAAAAATAGACGCAGCTAGAGGAAAAAATACTAAATAAACAATGTACTAAATTTTCAATGTTATTGTATTTCGCGCCGCAAAAGCCAATCTGACCGATTCATTTCACGTACCTCGTAGGCAAAAGTGGTTTATGAGTCAGAAACACTATAAAAAAAGGTTCATTTTCCTCACAGTTAAACACCTGTATATATTTTACAATAGAAGTGATAGTGATAAAGAGGAGGGTACCAAATGAAGGTTTCAAAAACAATGCTGCTAAGCACTGCTGCGGGATTATTGCTTATCCTGACAGCAAACTCGGTGTCGGCTCATCATGTAAATGCGGAACATCATTTTAAAGTGACAGCGCAAACCGAGACAGATCCTGTCGCTTCTGGCGATGACGCAGCAGATGACCCGGCCATTTGGGTTCATGAAAAACATCCGGAAAAAAGCAAGCTGATCACGACAAATAAGAAGTCAGGGCTCGTCGTGTATGATGTAGACGGCAAGCAGCTTCATTCTTACGAATTTGGCAAGCTCAATAATGTCGATCTGCGCTATGGTTTTCCATTGAACGGCGAAAAAATTGATATTGCTGCCGCCTCCAATCGGTCTGAAGGAAAGAATACAATCGAAGTATATGCAATTGACGGGGATAAAGGAAAATTGAAAAGCATTACAGATCCGAAACATCCTATTTCTACTGATATTTCTGAGGTATACGGCTTCAGCCTGTATCACAGCCAGAAAACAGGAGCATTTTACGCATTAGTGACAGGCAAACAAGGAGAATTTGAGCAATATGAAATTGCTGATAATGGAAAGGGTTATGTAACAGGAAAAAAAGTGCGCGAATTTAAATTGAATTCTCAGACTGAAGGCCTTGTTGCAGATGATGAATATGGGAACCTGTATATAGCAGAGGAAGATGAGGCCATTTGGAAATTTCATGCTGAGCCAGGCGGAGGATCAAAGGGGCAGGTTGTCGACCGTGCGACAGGAGAACATTTGACAGCTGATATAGAAGGACTGACGATCTATTATGCACCAAACGGCAAAGGATATCTCATGGCCTCAAGTCAGGGAAATAACAGCTATGCAATGTATGAACGGCAGGGAAGCAATCGCTATGTAGCCAACTTTGACATCACAGATGGCGAGAAGATAGACGGTACTAGTGATACGGACGGTATTGATGTTCTCGGTTTCGGACTTGGCCCAAAATATCCTTACGGGATTTTTGTGGCGCAGGACGGCGAAAATATCGACAACGGACAAGCCGTCAATCAAAACTTCAAAATTGTGTCGTGGGAACAGATTGCACAGCATCTTGGCGGAAAGCCTGATCTTCATAAACAGGTGAATCCGAGGAAGCTAAAGGACCGTTCCGATGGTTAGAAAAAAAGCAGCTGAAAAAGCTGCTTTTTTCTGTGAATGAAAAAATCGTTCATAGCAATGAACGATTTTTTTAAGAAAGCGCCAGATGAATCGCCTTTAGTTTTTCAGGAAGCTCATCATACGTATTTGCGGGTACGGTCTCTTTGTAATTGGATGCCGCAACTTTATGCCGTTCTTCAGGATGGTTGAGATAGAAAGCGGCTTTTTCCTTAAAATCGTTGAAGTTGTGATAAGAAATAAAGGATGAAAAAGGATGGGCCGCGGGTAAATCTGTTAATTGAAATGCTTCGCATGCAGCGATATCAAACGTTCGGTTATTAAAACTGGCATTTTTGATGCGAATGTTATTTTTGTTGAAAGCAAAATGATAAGGCCGATGCGTATTGATCACGATGTCTGCCCCGTTATAATAATGAACGGCCTGTTCGGGTGGAATCCATGTACTGACGACATCAATATGAGGCTGTTTGAGCACTTTTTTAGGCAGATATTTTCTCCATTCCTTTCCGATTACTCGAACCGTGAAAGGCAGATGTACCGCTTCTTTCATTAGCTGAACCCGATTAGGGTAAGGGTAGCCGATGATAAGCAGATTTGAATGAAAGGAATGTTCGGTGTCCATTTTTTTAAACAGCCGATGATTAACTGGAATCGGAACATAATAGACGTGCTGGAAGCCAAGCCCCCGATAATAGAGCGCGGCATTTTGTTCAATCGTTAATATGGCGTCAGCATGTTTAATCACCTGAAGACTGATATCAATATAAAATGGGTCTTCGGTTAGCCAAATATACACGGGAATACCCTTACCCTTTAACCAGGTCAGCCAGTCGTGAGGAACGCGGTCTCCAACCATCATAAGTGCGAAGTCTGGCTGAAACGTTTCGATCTTCACCAGAGATTCTGTTTCTGGTGTATCTGCTGACATATACTCTGTATGAGTATTCCGAAAACATTCTTCAGCCCAGCGATCAAAATAACTGTATATTCCTCCGTATCCCGACTGGATATACAAGACTTTCATCAGATGTTATGAAAAGAACGTAACGCTTTCTACTTTGTCTACATCAATTAATGTTGTAGCTTGACCTGCCGGAGTGACGGAGCTTTCCTGTGTTACAAATACGATACCGTGAACTTGATCGAAAGCAACAAAGACAACCGGGCCGATCATGTCACCGGAATCAGTCACAATGCTGATTGTCGTGCCTGGCGTAACTCTGGCAAAAATCCATCTTGCCGGAAGGGAAGGATCTAAAAGAGATTCAGCCGTAACGGTTTCGCTTTCATCTACTTTTTGATCAATGGCAGCTTCAAGCATATCTTTAAGATTATTATCCACGTTTACTCCTCCTTCTGTTGAGAATAAAGGGCTTAAAAGGGTTTTAATCAAATCCTTTTTTAACTGTGCATTTTCAGAGCTCATTACACACACCTCCTATCCAATAGTGAACTCACGTTAATCATATTCTTCTAATTGCCAATTGGTATGAGTCGAACGCCGTACCTGATCTATTTTTCAATATATTTAAGCAAAATGCTGAATTTTTAAAAGAGTGGACATAGCCTATACCATAAATTGAAGTCTTTCATATTGTGAAACAGAGTATAAGGAAAAGGGAGAGGGATTGTTTGGATTTAGAACACGTGAATCAAGAAGAAAATCAAGATGAACTTCATTTTATTCTGCTTTTGCTGATTCTGCTCATACGTCAATCATCTTCTGAAGGAAATCCATCTGATCTCAGACGACAGCTCGTATTTGCAAAAGAGCTTGGCGTACCGATTTCAACAGTTCATCTGTCGAATGGAGATACGCTTCAAAACGTCATCGTAAAAGAGGTTCTGACTGATTTGGTTATTTTTCAAAACCCGTTAAATAACACGAGATCGAATGTCGCACTCTCAAGTATTGTAAGCTGGGGTGCTTTTTAAATGATGACAGAGGCTCTGCTTGCTGCGGAGCCGTTTTTATGTTTGACGATAGGGGGCTGTATAGATGGGAGAAAAAGTGTCTATTATTTTAACAAGTTACAACAAACATGATTATCTGCAAAAAGCGATTGAAAGCGTCCTGAAGCAAACGTATGATCATTGGGAGCTTTTTATTATGGATGATCATTCTAATGAAGAAACAACAGCGGTGATTCACAAGTACCTTCATGACCAGCGCATTCGTTATCAAAACAGTTTCATACATCCTGCAGAACGATTAAAAACAACCCGTTATGCCACATTAATTAACGCAGCACTCCCATTTGCCGACGGCGATTACATTTCCTATCTCACCGATGACACTGTTTATCATCCTGAGCGGCTGAGCCGTATGGTGCAGACGTTTTTAGATAAGCCTGAAGCACAGGTTGTCTATTCAAAACAAAAAGTTGTACATGTAAACGAACGGGGAGAGGAAATCTCACATTTCTATAGAAATGCCAATGCAGTGCTAGATCAGGCCGCTTTTCAAGTCGATCATTGCTCAGTTATGCATCGCCGTTCGTTACTTGATCGTATTCAACATAAATATGGAAGCTATTGGGATGACGATATGAAGCATTGGAATCATGGCGACTCAATTTTTTGGGCCAGGATCAACAACTTTGCTCCATTTCTGCCGATAAATGAAGTATTAGATACAACCTATAAAACCCCCGATTCATTTCAAAATGCGTATCGGTTTCTGCCCGCCGATTTAATTGACGGCTCTTTTGTAAAAGGATCAGATCAAAATGTGTATTTTCTTGATCAGGGTGTAAGACATCCTGTCGGGGAAAGGTGGAGTTCGTTGTATCTAAATCGGACTGTGGCTGTTCCAGACCCGTATATATTCCAATATAGGATTGGAAAAATTTTAAACATTCCGAATTATATTTTGGTAAAGGAAGCTGATCATCCTGCAATATTTTATATCGAAGCCGGAAAAAAAAGACGGATTGTAGGTCAGTATGCTTTTCAGTTTTATCAATTTAAAAGAAGAGACATACTGACAATTGAAAAAGAAGAACTGAAGTCGCTGCCGGAAGGGCTGCCGATTACGTGGGAACGATCTGGATTAATCGAAAATCCGCCTGGGCGAAGGCTGTTTTTCATAGAACGCGAACCGTTTTTGTTTCTAAACGGCGTCTTTCACCCGATTAGTGAACAAGTAGCAAGGAAATTCTTTTTACATCAGAAGCCCATATCCGCTTCTTTCCGAAATATTCAGCAATTTCCAATTGGAAAGCCGTTTTATCCGGTGTACGATGAGATTATAAAGAAATTGAATATTGCAACTGAATAAAGGGATAGGTCATTAAAAGGAGACGTTCATGACAGGACATTATTCAAAAACGGAACATCAATATATATTGTTAACGTCTGAATCGGCATCGTTTGATCATTACAGCGTTTACAGAGATCCGAAGCTTCCGCAAATTTTTTCTCATAACTTTGTTCAGCTCCATGATACGTTTCCATTGGAGCGGTTACTGGACTTTTTGCCCTCCGTTCCAAAGCTGCTTGATGCGAATTATCTCCATTTAAAAGCGTCGCCGCTGCATGTTTTTCCGCTCGGTTTGAAGCAATCACTTGTCAAAAGCGGGTTTGTCGTCGAGGATGAGCTGTTATATGACATGAAGCTTAGTGACTGGAAGGGGCAGATGGGGCATCCGTTAACGGCGTGGGGGACGGCAAAAAGCCTTAGCGATGGATCTTCTATTATGAAAATTTATGATTCCATTTATATTGGAGAAGCGATCGCTGAACAAAAATTAAAAAGAAAATATCCTTTTTACGAATCGGGTGCGATCATCCTTGTTGTTTGTTACAGCGACCAAGCACAGAAGATTCCGATTGGCTGTGGCGAGTTGTTCATTCATCGGCAAGAGAAAACGGCTAAAATCGAAGAAGTGGCCATTTTGGATCAGTTTCAAAGGAAGGGCTATGGCAGTATCTTAGTAAAAGAAATGCTGTCCATCGCCAAATCATTAGGAATGGAAGCAGCCTATTTAGTGGCTACAAGCACTGACGGCGCAACCCATTTTTACGAAAAGCTGACGTTTAAAAAATATGAGCGGGTGCATACTGTTTTTCATTATTTCCTGACATGAAATAGGCGTTTGCACAAACCATTTGGGACTTGGCCCGCATAAAATGCCGTATATCGTGATAAGAAAGGATGAAAACAACATGTATAGATATTCTGGATACGGTTACGGATTTGGCTGCGGGACCAATACGTTTGTATTGATTGTTGTCTTGTTCATTTTATTAATTATTGTCGGAGCCGCTTTCATTTGCTAGATGATGAAATTTCAAAAGGAGCCTTTCCGTTCAGGAAGGCTTTTTTTGTGTGAAAAAGTTTTTGCGGGGAACGTCATGCCGCAAATTGAACACTCATACAATATATCAAATGGGTTTTTGAGGTGGGAGCATGAGCAGTTATTTGATTAAGCCGGAGCTTAGTTCGGCCTATCCGGTGGTTAGCTATGCAAAGGGTTCATATGTTTATGATCAGACCGGGAAAAGATATCTTGACGGCTCATCAGGTGCGGTGACATGCAATATCGGCCATGGGGTTTCTGATGTGACTGAGAAGCTGAAAGAACAGCTTGATCAAGTGTCTTTTGCTTACCGATCACAGTTTACGAGCGAGCCTGCCGAGCAATTAGCGGCTCTCTTGGCGCAGGAGCTGCCGGGAGATGTGAATTGGTCTTTTTTTGTCAACAGTGGATCAGAAGCGATAGAAACAGCTATGAAAATCGCCGTACAGTATTGGCAGGAAAAAAAGCAAACACAAAAATCCATCTTTTTGTCGCGGTGGAGCAGTTACCACGGAATAACTTTGGGAGCGCTTTCATTATCTGGTTTTTATGAAAGGAGATATCGATTCACCCATCTCGTTGAACGATATCCCGCTATTTCAGCTCCTCATGTTTATCGGCGGAATCATGGAACGGAAGAAGGTTTTGTTCAGGCTGCAGCTGATGAACTGGAAACAGCCATCAAAAGAATCGGAAGCCAATTTATCGCCGGCTTTGTGGCTGAGCCTATTATTGGTGCCGCAGGAGCAGCGATTACTCCGCCTCCGGGATATTATGAGAGATTAATGGAAGTATGCCGCACACACGAAGTGCTCTTTATTGCAGACGAAGTGATGACAGGGCTTGGGAGAACAGGAAGGATGCTCGCGACAGAGCATTGGCACACCGTTCCTGATATAGCTGTACTGGGGAAGGGTCTCGGTGCCGGGTATGCGCCTATTGCCGCGTCCGTTGTATCTGATTCTATTATTGAAACGATAAAACAAGGTTCAGGTGTGATTATGAGCGGTCACACATATAGTGCACATCCCTATTCAGCCAAAGCCGCTCTTGAAGTTTTGCGTTATGTGTTAAAGCAAGACTTGATCAAACAATCAGAAAAAAAGGGGGCTGTACTGAAAAAGAAGCTTGATGAAAGAGCGTCTCAAAGCGGAATCATAGGTGATGTGCGCGGAAAAGGTCTGCTATTAGGTGTTGAATTTGTAGCGGACAAGAAAACGAAGAACGTTTTCCCGCCAGAGCAGGCGGTTACCCAGCGTATTGTCGGCGAGGCGAAAAAACGCGGGCTGATTGTTTATCCTGCCAAAGCGGGAATAGACAGCGGAGAAGGAGATGCTGTCATTATTGCTCCTCCTTTTACCATTTCAGAAGGTGAAGTAGAAGAGCTGACATCAATTTTTTCAGAAACAGTTGCAGCGGTCGAAAAAATACTGAAAAAGGATTGAAATCAAATGGCGCCATTTCAAAAAACAATCAGCATCGAAACAGCAATTGCAGATGTTCAGGACGGATCGGTCCTGATGTTTGGCGGTTTTGGGGGAGTCGGCTCGCCTCCTTCATTGATTGAAGCTATATTGGATAGCGGCGTAACGGATTTAACCGTCATTTGCAATGATGCCGGGTTCCCGGAAATAGGGATCGGCCCGCTCATTGTCAATAAACGAGTCAAAACCCTGATCGCATCGCATATCGGTTCCAATCCTGTAGCCGGAAAACAGATGACAGACGGGACGTTAGAGGTTCAATTTTCACCGCAGGGAACGCTCGCAGAACGGATTCGCGCGGGCGGATCAGGACTCGGCGGCATTTTAACAGACGTCGGTATTGATAATCAAATGGTTTGTGAGGAAAAGGACATCGTGTCGGTGGCTGGCAAGCGATACTTGGTTGAAGAGGCGCTGACGGCTGATTTTGCTTTCATCAATGCGCACATTGCCGATGAATTCGGCAATTTAACGTATGACAAAACAGCACGCAATATGAATCCGCTTATGGCAATGGCCGCCAGGAGAACCTTTGCCGAGGTTAAACATATTGTCACGATGGGAGAGATCTCCGAAGAAATGATTGTCACACCGGGGGTTTTTGTCGAGGGGGTTGTGAGAAGCGAAGGAGTGAAGTGGAAATGGGCTTGGGAGTAGCAGAGAGAGAGCAGATCGCAAAGCGGGCCGCGTCTGAAATCAAGCCGGGCATGATTGTAAATCTCGGTATCGGCATCCCATCCTTGGTGCCGAACTTTTTGCCGCCTGACATGCAGGTCATGCTGCAGGCGGAAAACGGAGTGCTCGGCATTGGAGAAAGCCCCGGAAAGGGTGAAGAGGATGAACATTTATGCAACGCTGCGGGTTATCCTGTCCGCGCTGTAAAAGGGGCGTCTTATTTTGATACAACAATGTCTTTTGCGATGATCAGAAGAGGCAAAATTGACATTACGATTTTAGGCGCCCTGCAGGTGAGCCAGTCAGGTGATTTGGCAAATTGGCTTGTCCCGGGAAAAAAGGTGCCGGGCATGGGCGGAGCGATGGAACTGGCCCAAAAAGCGAAAAAAGTGGTTGTCGTCATGAGTCATACAGATCAAAAGGGAAGGCCTAAATTAACAGAAACATGCACGCTTCCGTTAACTGCAGCAGGCTGTGTAGATTTGATCATTACTGAAAAAGCTGTTCTTGAGGTCGGAGCCCATCATTTCATTTTAAAAGAGCTGATGAATGGCTCGACAATCGACGAGGTAACGAGGCTGACTGACGCTGAAATCAAAATAGATATGCCTTTCTCTTAAAAGGGGGAATGAGGATGCAAGACATTGAGAGAAAAGTAACCGGGTGGCTTGATCAGCATTCTGCCAAAGCCATTCGTCTTCTCAAAAGGCTGATTGGAGAAAAAAGCACTTTGGGCTCTGAGTTTCATGCCCAAGCTGTTGTGCTTGAAAAGCTGCGGCAATTTCACATGGACATTGACGTGTGGGAGCCAAGCCTAAAGCAATTAAAACAGCATCCCTACTTTAAATCAGACCGTTCCGATTTTCATGAGAGCCCGAACATCGTTGCAAAAAAAACGGGAGCGGGCGGGGGCCGGTCGCTGATCTTAAACGGTCATATCGATGTTGTGCCTGAAGGAAGCGTAAAGGATTGGAAGTATGAACCGTATCAAGCTTTCGAAGAAGACGGTAAAATATACGGCCGCGGCTCAACGGATATGAAGGGAGGCAATACAGCCCTTCTTTTTGCTTTAGAAGCCCTGCACGCCTGCGATGTTAAATTGAAGGGAGATGTATTGTTTCAAAGTGTTGTAGATGAAGAGTGCGGCGGTGCGGGAACACTGTCTGCCATCATGAGAGGCTATCGTGCTGACGGGGCACTGATCCCAGAACCGACAAATATGAAACTATTTATAAAGCAGCAGGGCTCGATGTGGTTTCGGATCACAGTGAAGGGATTAGCGGCACATGGGGGCACACGCTATGAGGGTGTAAGTGCGATTGAAAAAAGCATGCACGTTATCACAGCCATACAAGAGCTGGAGAAAGTCCGAAATGCGAGAATTTCAGATCCGCTGTATGACAATGTCCCAATACCGGTACCAGTGAATATCGGCACCATCTCAGGGGGTGCATGGCCTTCTTCAGTTGCAGACCGTGTCGTTATAGAAGGAAGATGCGGAATTGCTCCCCATGAAAAACCAGAAGCAGTAAAACTTGAATTGGAAAACTGGCTGAAGGATTTAGAATACCATGACGAATGGTTTAAACGCCATCCGGTAACAGTAGAATGGTTCGGCGCTCAATGGCTGCCGAATGATTTACCTGATGATCACCCTTTAATTTCAGTGCTTCAATCAGCCTATCAAAAAACGAGACAGACAGAGCCAATCATCGAAGCTTCGCCATGGGGAACGGACGGAGGGCTTTTATACCATGCAGGAGATACGCCAGTGATTGTCTTCGGGCCTGGGGAAACAAAAACAGCTCATCAGGCAAATGAATACATTGAGATTGAAGCCATGATAGAATCTGCTAAAATCATTGCACTTTTTGTTATGGATTGGTGCGGACTTCATACAGACGGGGAGGATGCGGATGCTCAAGTCGATAAAGAGTAACGGTGTTACAGTAGTACTGGACCTCGACGGCTTTAATAAACGAATCAGAGTGGTTCGTTATGACGGAGCCATTGAGAAGGCTCTGCCTGATATCGTGGCAGCGGCAAAAGAAGAGGATGCCGAAAAAATCATCGTCTATACGAAACAGCATGATGAGGCAGTGCTAGCCCAACAATTGTTTGTGCCGGAGGGTTTTCTCAAGGGCTATTATCTCGGCCACCCGGCTTGTGTCATGGTCCGTTACCTCACAGAAAACCGGAGACAAACAGATTCTTATATACAGGAACAGGAAACGATCGAAGCTTTATACCGCTCAGCCCCTCGCTTCCGCAGCGATAATACACCCGCCTTTACGATGAGAAAAGCAGAAACGAACGACATGTATCAGCTATCGATGCTGTATAAAAAAGTATTCCGTACGTACCCGACCCCGGTATTTGACCCTGCTTATATTGAAAAGACGATGAATACAAATACGATGTATTATGTCATGCTTGACCATGACCGCCTGATCAGCGCAGCAAGCGCGGAAATCAATCCAGGGCTGGGGCATGCAGAAATAACCGACTGCGCTGTGCTTCCGGAATATCGAGGCCATTCGCTGACAAGCTTTTTAATCGAGGCATTAGAAAAAGAAATGGCTGAAGAGAATATCTTTCATGTATTTTCTCTCGCCCGCGCTGCGTCTTTTGGGATGAATGCTGTGTTGTACCATTCCGGTTATCAGTACGGAGGAAGGCTGATCAATAATTGCTATATAGCGGAAGGTCTTGAAAACATGAATATTTGGTGCAAGCACCTGTAAGTCAAAAAATGATGCACAAGGAGGAATTCATTTGGAAAACAAATGGTACAAACCGAAACGGCATTGGAAGGAGATAGAGTTATGGAAGGACGTTCCGGAAGAGAAATGGAACGATTGGCTTTGGCAGCTGACACATACGGTAAGAACGTTAGATGATTTAAAAAAAGTCATTAACTTGACCGAAGATGAAGAGGAAGGCGTCAGAATTTCAACCAAAACGATCCCCTTAAATATTACACCTTACTATGCTTCTTTAATGGACCCCGATAACCCAAGATGCCCGGTCCGCATGCAGTCTGTACCGCTTTCTGAAGAAATGCATAAAACAAAATACGATCTGGAAGACCCGCTACATGAGGATGAAGATTCACCAGTACCCGGTCTGACGCACCGTTATCCCGACCGTGTGCTGTTTCTTGTCACCAATCAATGTTCCATGTACTGCCGCTACTGCACAAGAAGACGTTTTTCCGGACAAATCGGAATGGGAGTTCCTAAAAAACAGCTTGATGCTGCAATTGCTTATATCCGGGAAACACCCGAAATCCGCGATTGTTTAATTTCAGGCGGTGACGGACTGCTAATCAATGACCAAATTTTAGAATACATTTTAAAAGAGCTGCGCAGCATTCCGCATCTGGAAGTAATCAGAATCGGAACAAGGGCGCCGGTCGTCTTTCCGCAGCGCATCACCGATGAGCTGTGCGAGATTTTGAAAAAATATCATCCAGTCTGGCTGAACACCCATTTCAACACAAGCATCGAAATGACAGAGGAATCCGTTGAGGCCTGTGAAAAATTGGTGAACGCGGGAGTGCCGGTCGGAAATCAGGCCGTCGTGTTAGCCGGTATTAATGATTCCGTTCCAATCATGAAAAAGCTCATGCACGACTTGGTAAAAATCAGAGTCCGTCCGTATTATATTTATCAATGTGATCTGTCAGAAGGCATCGGGCATTTCAGAGCTCCTGTTTCCAAAGGTTTGGAGATTATTGAGGGGTTGCGAGGCCATACCTCAGGCTATGCCGTTCCTACCTTTGTCGTTGATGCACCAGGCGGCGGGGGGAAAATCGCCCTGCAGCCAAACTATGTACTGTCGCAAAGCCCTGACAAAGTCATCTTAAGAAATTTTGAAGGTGTGATTACGTCATATCCGGAACCGGAGAATTATATCCCTAACCAGGCCGACGCCTATTTCGAGTCCGTTTTCCCTGAAATCGCTGACAAAAAGGAGCCGATCGGGCTCAGTGCTATTTTTGCTGACAAAGAGGTGTCATTTACACCAGAAAATGTAGCCAGAATCAAAAGGAGAGAGGCATACACATCGAATCCGGAGCATGAAACATTAAAAGACCGGCGTGAGAAAAGAGACCAGCTAAAAGAAAAGAAATTTTTGGCGCAGCAGAAAAAACTGAAAGAGGCTGAAAGCGGAGGCGATTCTTCATGAAAATTTGCGAATGGTGCGGCGAACTTGAAGCGGTCTCTGGCAAGAACACAGTGTACTGGGAGCTCCCTGACGGAACTAGAGCCATAGAACTGACAGACACTCCCGCCATGGTGTGTGCTTCCTGCGGAATGACCTATCAAGAGGAAACCACGATTAAGGAGATTGAGGATCAGCTGCTTTTGATTCAAACAAAAAAACTGCCTGAAAGCCTGACATATCAGCAGCTCATGGAGAAAGAAAGGATTTTGAAACGCAACTATTTTGACTTCTCCTGAATGATGTTTCGGTATTCTTTTGTTGTAATTTTACACTTGAACTGTATAATAGAACAACAAAAGACAGACACCAGGAGGGGAAACCCATGAAATCCTTTTATCACTATTTATTGAAATACAGACACCCGAAGCCGCAGGACAGCATCAGTGAATTTGCCAATCAGGCGTATGAGGACCACAGCTTTCCGAAAACCTCAACCGATTATCATGAAATCAGTTCATATTTGGAACTAAACGCTGATTACCTTCACACGATGGCGACGTTTGATGAAGCTTGGGATTTATACGAGGCTGAGGTGCACGGCAGATAATATTTGTTTCATCCGCAGATCACTGCGGATTTTTTTATGTCCTCACCCATACCATAATTGGATATTTCCTTTGGTTTTCATGCCCATGCGAATTGGCGTCACCCGGCATACGATAGCGTATGAGAAATGTTGCGGCGAGGGGGAGACACCATGAAGCAAAATAAACCGAAATTCCAAGTAGGGGATATCGTAGTCGTCATTATGTATGGAACAGTCGGCACCATCACAAAAGTACACCAAATTGATAAACATTATCTTTATGAAGTGAATCATAATGAAGTCTTATACTTTGAATCGTCCATTCAGCTTTATAAAGATTATGAGGGTGTCATTGTCGACATGGAAAAGCTTGATATTGAGTATGAATTCCTTATTGGGGACGTCGTTTATGTCAAAGATTATGGAAAAGAACTCTTTCGCATTATTGGCCATAGAACAGAAATTTGGAGATATTTAGAAGATGGCTGGGAAGATATTATTTATGAGCTGACCCGTTTAAAGGATGGAGAGTGGCTTGAAACGGAGGAAGAGGATCTCACGCTGGTGCTGAGAAAATATGAAATGGACCAGTTTGTACACCAGCTTTTGTTTGTCCACTATGTCGGAGAAACTGGCCATGAGATCGGCGAAGATATCGCATCGTCTGCTCTTCTTCAGTTTGAAGGCGATGATGAAGATCAAGATACCCTTCACATCCTTGCTGTATCAATTGTTGATGAGCTTCTGGATATTTACAATGACTACAAAATTCTGTATGAAATGTTTCGAGATGAAGAATATAAAGATATGATGATGTTTGTTCTGGAAAGTTTAAAAGAACATTTCAGTTAGTTTGTGAACATACGGATCAAGACATATAAAAAATAAGGCAGACAGCCCCAAATCATCACATGCGTCATTCCTTTGAGCGTTTTTTCCATTATGATATCAAATCTTTCTCCGTCCAATGCTTCCATCATTTTAGCAATCATTGCGTCAGCCTCCCATGGCTAGTTTTTTATTCAATGTATATGACTGAAAGAATTGTTTAGAACACAGGGTATAATTCAGCCTGTTTTTTCATAAAACATAAAAAAGGAGGCGGTACGGAGATGAAAGAAATAGATCTTGTGATTGATACGGAAGAAATCGCTGAATTTTTTTACAGAGAGCTTGCAAGACGGGGCTACATACCGAGTGAGGATGAGCTGTTTGAAATCGCTGATATTACCTTTGATTATTTGATAGAAAAATGTATGATAGATGAAGAGCTGGATGAAGATGATTGAGGTTCAAAAACCGGAGCGATCAGCTCCGGTTTTATTATTTGTGATTTATGACTTCTGTGAAATCGAGGTGGTTAAATTGTTGTACAAGCCCGTTAGTCTGTTTCTTTTCTTTCTTTTACTAGCTGCGGCCATTCATACAAATGCTGTTCAATCAGCGGATGAAGCGATAAGCAAGGCAGCTGTTTTGATCCGTCAGCCATGGCTTAATGATGTCATGACAGGGATTACGCATCTTGGTGCTTCTTCTTTTCTGCTCCCTCTTATCGTGATCATTGGAGCTGGTCTGTTTTTTTACAGAAAAACATGGGACGGCCTTTTGATGCTCTTGGTATTTGGTGCAGATCGGCTGTTAAACAAAGTCTTAAAAGAATGGATCGAACGAGTGAGGCCTGATTTTGCACCGCTGGTTCATGAATCATCTTTCAGCTTTCCGAGCGGCCACTCTATGAACGCTGCCTGTGTCTATCCTGTCATTGCCTACTTTTTAGTGAAACATCTCCCGTTTTTGTCCAAACATAAAAAAATAGTATATACAATAGCTGGTTTGATCACAGTTTTGGTCGGCATAAGCAGAGTCTACCTGGGGGTTCATTTTGTAACCGACGTGTTAGGAGGCTTTAGTCTTGGTTTGCTTCTGTTTTTCCTTGTAAAAGGTTTTGACGAAAAGATGAAGCGGTTTCGACAAAAATAGAGAGAGGAAAACGTGACAAAAACGCCAATATGTTAAAGAAATAAAAGGGAGGGGATCTTGATGATGTTATCCGTGTTTAAAAAGAAGTCTTGTTCCTATGACGTGACAATATTTCAGACACCCCGGTTTGGCGAAAAAAAGGGCTACAGAGCCGTCTATCGAACTGAACTCAACGGGAGCGATCATCAAGACGTGCTGAAAAGAGCATTCTCTTTATTTAATGTATTTGACACCGTTCCAAGTGATTATGATGCGAGATTTATGGCCACAGGGGACGTGATTCTGATTGATGAAGGCAGAAAAGGGAAAACATATTACAAACTGCTTCCCGCCGGATGGAGAAAAATTAATCGTCTGATTGTACAAACGACATAACGAAAAGAAAACTGCGGATTTCCGCAGTTTTCTGCAGTTTAAGGCTTGCGTTTGGCAGCGGAATACTCTTTCCCGTGTGCCTCTTCAGCTGCAATTACGTCCTTTGCAGGTATGTGGTTGTTCTTTTTTTGTCCGGTGATCCGGTTGCGCTGTTTTTTACCCATGTCCTATCCCTCCTTCCTGCGGTTAGGTTTTCAAATAAACACGCCGATTATCCCGTTTTTCTCAGGAAGTGCCCAAACGGCCTCGGAACATTTCTTTTTTTGCCATATTCCTTTATAATCAATGCTGAAGTTTGTCTCATCATGATGTTCGTTGTAAAATGAACGGACTGGATGATAATTTAGATTTACAGGAGGATATGAGATGAGTGTACATATAGGTGCTGAAAAAGGACAGGTTGCGGATACAGTGCTTTTGCCGGGAGACCCTCTCAGAGCAAAATTTATTGCTGAAACGTATCTTGAAAATGTAGAATGCTACAATGAAGTGAGAGGCATGTATGGATTTACGGGTACATATAAAGGCAAAAAAATCTCCGTGCAAGGCACGGGAATGGGCGTTCCGTCTATTTCAATTTATGTGAATGAATTAATTCAAAGCTACGACGTGCAAAATCTAATAAGAGTAGGTTCTTGCGGCGCTATCCGTAAAGATGTCAAAGTGCGGGACGTCATTTTGGCTATGACCTCCTCAACTGATTCACAAATGAACAGAGTCGCTTTCGGAAGCATCGATTTTGCGCCTTGCGCAGATTTCGGGCTTTTAAAAAATGCCTATGATGCTGCAAAGGATAAAGACGTGCCGGTGACGGTAGGAAGCGTATTTACAGCTGATCAGTTCTACAATGACGATTCGCAAATCGAAAAGCTTGCAAAGTATGGTGTGCTGGGTGTTGAGATGGAAACAACTGCGTTGTATACATTAGCAGCGAAGCACGGAAGAAAAGCGCTGTCAATTCTCACCGTGAGTGACCACGTTTTAACAGGAGAAGAAACGACAGCGGAAGAGCGTCAAACTACATTTCATGATATGATAGAAGTGGCTTTACATTCCGTATCACAATAAAATAAATCAAGAGGCGTGCTGGGTGCCGGCAGCCTCTTCTTTGTGAATGCGGAAATGATTGATAAAAGGAAGGTAATGTAATATGAAAAAGTCCGGTAAATGGTTCTCACTGGCTGCCGCTTTGAGTGTAACGGCAATAGTCGGAGCCGGCTGCAGCATGTCGAATGGAGATGCTCAAAAGGATACGAAAACCACAGCAGAAACAAAGCAAACAGAACAAAAAACAGCTGACAGCAAAAAAACAAACACTCAAGACAATGAGTTTTCATTGGAAAGCAAATATTTCAATAACACTAAAAAAGTAGACGGTCTGGAAACCATTCAAAATCCAGAAAATATACTCGCGCTTGTCAATAAACAATACGCACTGCCCGGAAACTATGAACCTAGCGATCTAGTCATACCTGATGTAGAGTTTTCTTTTGAAGAAAAGATTCAAAAACGTTACATCAGAAAAGAAGCGGCTGATGCATTAAAAACGATGTTCGATGCTGCGAAAAAGGAAGGCTATGAACTGGCAGCTGTCTCGGGCTATCGTTCGTATGACAGACAGAAAGTCATTTTTGACAATGAAGTAAGCCTAAAAGGGGAAAAGAAGGCGAAGGAAGCGGTCGCTTACCCGGGTGAGAGCGAGCATCAAACAGGCCTTGCGATGGACATTTCGAGCCGGAGCAATGGCTTTGAGCTAAATGAAGCGTTCGGAAGCACGGCAGACGGAAAATGGGTACAGGACAATGCTTATAAATATGGCTTTATCATTCGTTATCCGAAAAATAAAGAAGATATCACGAAATATGAATATGAGCCATGGCATCTGCGTTATGTAGGCAAAAAGGCTGCAAAGGTCATCCAAGATAATGATTTAACGCTCGAAGAATACTTTGAAAAAGTGAAGAAAATCTAAAAGAGAAAGCCCGCTTACAATTGATAAGCGGGCTTCATTGTGTCTAGTGAATCTAGCATTAAATAGATAGTTATTCTATGCTTACCAGAAGAATAAACCAGCCAGAGCCACTCCTGTAATTAAACCGAGGGAAATACCGTAAGCCGCTCCATATCCCCAATAACCGCCCCAATATCCGTAACCGAAGCCTCTTGGCCCTGCGCCGGCCGGAGCTATATATACTTTGTCTCTTGTGACACGGGTAATTCTGCCGACGTGAACTCTTCCGCCTCTCTCTGTAATTCTGACGACTTTACCTTGATGGTTTCGGCAAAGATGGTAATATCTTTCCAATATTGTGTCCCTCCTAAACTGACTTTCTACCAGCATATGATAGATAGGAGAAAAAGGTTGGACGAAAACAGGGGGCGATACGCCGTTTTACTTATACGCGATAAAGATACAATGACCCATATACTCGCTATATATCTGCATGAGTTCATAATGTGTTTGAAGCGTATCGTAATAAATAGGAGCAATCGTTTGCGATAAATCCATTTCTGTGGTTGGCTCAAATTCCATGTCGTCCGGAAGAAGTGTTATCGCTTTAGTACTTTGAAAGCCATAAGACTTTAAGATTTTATGCCACTCGGTTTCTTCATGTAGGCAAGTAAAACCGTAGAAATCCATCATTCGCTCTTTTTCTGCAGGGGGCATCGGTTTTTTTAAAGCTGCTTCTATACCAATCAGCATCCCGCCGGGCTTCAATACTCTTGAAATTTCTTGAAGGGAGGATGTGAGATGGGAAAAACTGAGGACCGATTCTGACAGGACGCAGGAAAAGGACTCAGAAGAAAAGGGGAGGTGTTCCAGCTCCGCCTGATATGCAGGGATGGCAAGCCCTTCATTTGCAAATCTTTTTTTCGCTTTCTCAAGCATGATAGGATCTTTATCAACGACTGTTACAGGATACAGTAAATGTCCTAAGTAAGCCGCAGTTTGGCCTGTTCCGCATCCGGCATCAAGTATCGGCTGATTCGGGGAGGGCGCAGCCTTTTGCAATACCGCTTTTGAAAAAGCAAGCCCGCCTGGATGCGCGCCCGCGACACCGAATAAGGACAGCATTTCTAAATATCGGCTCAATATCAAATCCTCCTTTTTCTTTATCATATGTCGTATAAAGACATAGGTTTATGAAATGCGAAAGAAGGGCGTTTCTCTTTCATTTCTGCTCCGAGTTGACGAATAAGTATTCGTCCATGATAATATTGTAAGAAGAAAAAGGTGGTGTTTAATTGAAACGGCAATTTAAACTGTTTTTGATTGTGCTGATCACTGCGGTTGTCGCTTCAGCGCTTACTTTATTTATTACGGGCAATTCCAGTATCCTGGGCCAGAAATCAGCAAGCACGGGAGACAGCAAGTTCGACAAATTAAATAAAGCGTATGAGCAAATCAAAAGTGATTATTACCAAAAAACAGATGATGACAAATTAGTAGACGGAGCAATTAAAGGAATGATTCAATCTCTGGATGATCCGTATTCCACATACATGGATCAAGAGGAAGCAAAATCATTCGACGAGACGATTTCTGCATCCTTTGAAGGCATCGGAGCCCAAGTAGAGGAGAAAGACGGTCAAATCCTTATTGTGTCGCCAATTAAAGGTTCACCTGCTGAAAAAGCCGGAATCAAACCGAAGGACCAAATCCTGAAGGTGAACGGGAAAAGCGTTAAAGGCATGAATGTAAATCAAGCCGTCGCTTTAATCCGCGGCAAAAAGGGCACAAAAGTGAAGCTTGAGCTGAACAGGGCGGGAGTCGGAAATATCGATCTTTCCATTAAACGCGATACCATTCCTGTAGAGACCGTCTATTCCGAGATGAAAGACAACAACATCGGCGAAATCCAAATCACTTCTTTCTCTGAAACAACTGCTAAAGAGCTGACAGATGCGATTGACAGTTTAGAGAAAAAAGGCGCCAAAGGCTATATTTTAGACTTGAGGAGCAACCCGGGCGGCTTAATGGATCAGGCGATTACGATGAGCAACCTGTTTATCGATAAGGGTAAGAACATCATGCAGGTTGAATACAAAAACGGCTCAAAAGAAGTTATGAAGGCCGAAAAAGAACGAAAAGTGACCAAGCCGACCGTCGTTTTAGTAAATGACGGCACAGCCAGCGCCGCGGAAATTATGGCAGCTGCCCTTCATGAGTCGTCAGGCATACCGTTAATCGGCGAAACGACATTTGGCAAAGGCACAGTGCAAACAGCAAAAGAATATGAAGATGGCTCTACCGTCAAACTGACAATCGCCAAATGGCTGACTGCCGACGGTGAATGGATTCACAAAAAAGGCATCAAGCCTCAAGTGAAAGCAGAGCTGCCTGATTACGCGAAGCTGCCGTATTTGGACGCGGATAAAACGTATAAATCAGGTGATTCAGGCACAAACGTCAAAGTAGCTCAGCAAATGTTCAAAGCACTTGGCTACAAGGTAAAGGTTAACAGTACGTACGACCAGGATTTTGTATCTGTGGTTAAACAGTTCCAGAAAAAAGAGAAGCTGAAAGAAACAGGTGTACTGACTGGCGATACAACAATGAAATTAATGACAGAACTTCAAAAGAAGCTGTCAAATAATGATACGCAAATGGAAAAAGCAATTGAAACACTGAAAAAAGAAATGTAAAAACCATACGCGGTTTCCGCGTATGGTTTTTTTATGCACCCTTTTGATTCGAGTTAGCGTCTTGTTTTTTACCAAATAAACCTTCAATGACAGGATTGGACCCTGCCTTTTTGACGAACAGCGGATTCAGAATAACCACCGCGATGATGTTGGCGGCCAATCCCCAGAACCCTTCATAAATGCCATGTGCGGATTGAGTGGCATATACAATAAACGTTACCGCAAGGCCGACTAATAATCCGATAACCGTCGCTTCTTTGGTTTGATGCTTCCAGAATAGACTGACAGCAATCGCCGGGAAGATTTGCACCATGCCAGATACACCTAATAGCTGAAGTGTCACTAAGGCAGTCGGGAACAGCATTCCAAACAGAAGCGCAAGGCCGATGACAACAAACACCATTGAACGTGTGATGAGGGTCAGCTTGCTTTGAGACACATTCGGATGAATCAAATCCCGATATAGGTTATTGGCGAATAAATTTGATGCCCCGATTGCCATGATGGAACAAGGAATCAATGAAGCAAGTGCAATAGTGGCATATGCAAAACCTTGTGTCACGCCGCCATAAGATGTTTGAATCAAATGCAGCAGCGCCAGTCTTGGGTTTGTATCTTCCGGCAGGACAAGAAAGGCGATAAAGCCAAGAAAAATGACCAAAATTAACACAATATTATAAAGAGGCAAAAACATACTGTTTTTTCTTACTGCATCGGCGCTTTTCGCTGTGAAAACTCCTGTAGCGGCATGTGCCCACATAAATAGTGCCAGTGCTGAAACAATAGATGCTGTGATAAACCAAGGAATGCCTTTTGGCCCTTCTGTCGGTATCGTCAGCATATGCGGCGCTTCCTTCACTAACGTGTCAATCATTGGCGTCCAGCCGTTAAAATGAATAAGAGGGAGGGACACCACCATAAACAGCATAATGACCCATACTAAGATGTCTTTAATGATAGCCGTAAATGTAGGCCCTTTAATCCCGCTGAAGAATGTGTAAAGAGCAACAAGAATAAATGAGATGACCACAACGAATTTTACGTTAATATACCCGGTGCCGGCAACTTGGAGCGTATCTTGAATGCCGCTCAGCTGAAGACATATGTACGGTATAAGCATGAGTACACCGACGATGGCAACAAGGCTTGCTAAAAGCTTACTGTCAAAACGTTCCCGTGCATAATCTGCAAGTGTCGTTAATTTATGAATTTTTGCAACTTTCCAAAGTTTCGGCAGGAAGAAGTAGGCGATAAAGTAGGCCAAGACAGAATAAGGAATAGCAAAAAATGCTACACTTCCGCCTGTAAAAGCAGTACTGGTTAACCCTAAGAAAGTATAGGCCGTATAGAGGTCAGCGCCTACTAAAAACCAGACGAGAAGACCGCCAAAACGTCTGCCGCCGACAGACCATTCTTCCACCGAGGCGCGTGAGGATTTGTCTCTTCCGGCGAGAAATCCGATACAGACAACGGTTAAAACGATAATAGCTGTAATGAGAAGTGCAGTCAGATTCCCTTGCATTATTCAAGTCCTCCATCTTTTTTTTGCATCTGATAAATGCCAAACGAGCATAACGGCGTAATGATAATCCACATTAGCAGCCAAAAGTGGAAAAACGGAAGGCCGAAAATAATGGGTTCAATTCGATTCACAAGCGGCAATAGCGCAAGCTGAGCGAATGGTAAAAGAATGAGAATAACAATAAGTGCTTTTTTAACCATTTACTTTCCTCCTGAATCATGATAATGCTCACTATAATAGCAGTTGTAAGAAAAGATCACAAGATAATTATTAGAAAAAAGTGATTTTTTCAATTATTTAATCAAAACACATGGTTTGCATCTTCTTCAATAAAGGTTTAAAATAATAAATATCTTGAATTCGAGATAAGTAGGAGTGGGAAAATGAAAACAGAAGGATTGCACCATGTCACAGCATTCGCCAGAAATCCGCAAGAAAATTTGCGGTTTTATACAGAAGTGCTCGGGCTGCGGCTTGTTAAAAAAACAGTAAACTTTGATGATCCAGGAACGTATCATTTTTACTTTGGGAATCAAATTGGAGATCCCGGTACAATTATGACCTTTTTCCCGTTCCAAGGAAGCGGACAGGGAACGGTGGGCAAAGGCCAAGCGGGCCGGGTTTATTTTTCAGTTCCTAAAGGCTCCATGTCTTTTTGGAAGGAACGTCTTGAGAAAAACGGGCTGAACCTAGAGGAGAAAACGTTATTCGGTGAAAAGGGTCTTATTTTTGATGATACGGAAGACCTTCCGCTAGCGATCATTGAGGATGCGAAAAGCGGCAAAAGCGAGTGGACGCCTGACGGCATTTCAAAACATGAAGCGATTACGGGAATGAAAGGCGTGCTGCTGTATTCCTATGACCCGCAGGCGACTATTCAATTGTTAACGGAAAGCTTTGGATACACTAAAGCGGCGGAAGAAGCCCAGATTATCAGACTGACATCCTCAGCGGCTATCGGCGGCGTCATTGACATACATTTACACCCTGAAAAAAGAGGGGTGGGAGGTTATGGCACGGTACACCATGTAGCGTTTCGGACAACAAAAGAGGAACAGGCGAATTGGCTGCCGATTATTGCGAAAAACCTTCTTCCTTCGTCAGAAATCCTTGACAGAGAATACTTTACATCCGTTTATTTCAGGGAGAAAGGCGGTATCTTATTTGAAATCGCCACAGATGAACCTGGCTTTATGACAGATGAAACGTTTGATGAGCTAGGAACCTCATTAAAACTGCCTAAATGGCTGGAGAAACATAACAGCAAATTACAGACATTTTGCCTGAACTTTAAAAGGGGGACTTTACGATGAAGCATATTTATGAAAAAGGGACATCTGACAACGTACTTTTGCTGTTACATGGCACCGGAGGAAATGAACACGATTTGCTTTCATTGGGACGGTTTATAGACCCTCATGCCCATTTGCTTGGTGTCAGAGGATCGGTACTTGAAAATGGAATGCCGCGATTTTTCAAACGACTGAGTGAAGGTGTCTTTGATGAAAAGGACCTCGTGGAGCGGACAAGAGAATTGAAAAACTTTATCGACGAGGCTGCTGAAACGCATCAATTTGACCGCAGCCGAGTGATCGCGGTCGGTTATTCAAACGGCGCAAATATTGCGGCAAGCCTGCTTTTCCATTATAAAGATGTCCTAAAAGGGGCTATTCTGCATCATCCGATGGTTCCGATTCGCGGTATACAGCTGCCTGATATGACAGGACTCCCTGTTTTTATCGGTGCCGGGAAATACGACCCTCTCTGCACGAAGGAAGAATCAGAAGAGCTTCACCGCTATTTACGTGACAGCGGGGCATCAGCCTCCGTTTTTTGGCAGGATGGGGACCATCAGCTGACTCAGCATGAAGCTGAACAGGCTCGTGAATGGTACAAAGCTGCGATTGTATAAAAAAACCTTAGTCCGTATTTCGGACTAAGGTTTTTCATATCCTTACAGCCAAGTTGACACTTTTGAAAGCGGTAAGCGATTGCTTTGATGAGCAGGTTTCACTGCTTTTCCGATTGAAATAAGCATAACCGGAACAAAACGCTCACTGATATCAAATTGCTTTTGGAACTGCTCTTTGTTAAATCCGCCGATTGCGCAAGTGTCATAACCCTTTGCTTTTGCGGCAATCATAAGCTGCATAGCGGCTAAAGAAGCATTTAAGAAAGCGGAATCACGTGCGAATTGCTCGCTTTGGTAGGCGCCGTTAATTTGGCCAAGCAATGTTTGTTTGATTTCATCTGTAATATAGCCTTGGCTTGCTAATTCAGCGTAAACTTCTTCACCATTTTCGTTTGCTTTTAAATCGCCTAAAATAGCAACAACAGCAGAAGACTCAACGATTTGTTTTTGGTTATACGCTACAGGAAGAAGCGCCGCTTTTGATTCATCGCTGTGGAATACTGTGAAATGCCAATGCTGAAGGTTCCAAGCTGAAGGCGCTTTAGCCGCAAGGTCCAATAGCTCAGTCAGCTCCTCCTTAGAGATCGGAGCATTTGTATCATATTCCTTTACAGATGCACGTGCTTTTAAAACATCCAGAGTATTCGTCATAGTGTTTCCTCCTTCGGATAAACGTGGTATGATAATAGAAAAGTTAGAAGCTTACTAAATGTAACTTGAAAGATTATTGTAATGGATCATTGAATACATGTCAATCAATAGATGAAGGGATGAGGACTTGTGGGAAATACAATGTGCCCTAAAATGGAATCCGCTTTCTCATTGCTGGGAAAACGATGGAACGGTCTGATCATCCATGTGCTTATGGATGGGCCGAAACGGTTTAAAGAGATAACGGAAACAATACCGATGATCAGCCAAAAAATGCTGGCAGAGCGCCTTAAGGAGCTTGAACAAAACGAGATTGTCGAACGGCAGGTTCTCCCTGAAACGCCGGTCAAAGTCATCTACACGCTGACTGAAAAAGGAACAGCGCTTCAAACTGTATTCCAAGAGATGCAGGCATGGGCCGATCAATTTTGCGAGCCCGGTGACACAGTGTGCGAAGAAGAGAAATAGGGAAAGAGGCGTTCCGGGAAAGGGCCTTTGATAAAGTCATGTAAGGGGGGTTCATACCGTTTACATGACTTTTTATATTCGCCAGTAAGAGTCTAAGCCGGCGTTTCTTTTACAGATTTGCAAAAGTAATGTTAATATGAAGCGAATATACAAAAATAGGAAAGGGTCAATCTGTGAAAAAATTATTAGCAGCTAACCTATTGTTAATGGGGATCATCATTTATCTCGTTATGCAAGTCGGCAAAACGGAACTCTATCTGCCTGAATTTTATAGTTACGGCCAAAACCCAGTCAGCTTCCATTGGAATTACATTGACATCGAAACTGGATTTAAAAAAGGAGATCCAGGCTCTATCCACCAAATTTGGATCACTCCGTTATACCTCGTTTTGCTGGCAGTTTTCGTTCTGATGATTGCCGCTTTTATCAAAAAGAAATAAGAGAATAAAAGAGAGAGCCTCTGATGAAGCTCTCTTTTTTTACTATGTTTCATTACTTTATAGTTTTCCATTCAAAAACTGCGCCTCACCGAGACCGAAACTCCAGTCTGCGTCACCATTCTCGGTGATGGAAACCATTAGGTCTTCTGGGGAAACACCGCATTCTGCTTCTAGCTTTTCAGCCAGCAGGGCATACAATTTTTTCTTTTGGCTTTCTGTTCTAGTTTTGCTTGTCATACTAATGATGACTAGATCTTTGCTTCGTTGAAACCCTAATCCTGTATCCTGGATCATTAGTTCGTTTTCCGGATGCTGATGGACAATTTGATAACGGTCTCTTTTCGGAACACCAAACGCTTCGACCATCGCTTGGTGGGCAGTATCTAATAACAATTGCAGTGATTTTTCATCACGGCCTTCAATTAAATCAAAACGTAATAATGGCATGTGAATTCCTCCTCTTGAGAAGTTGTAATCCGTCTGTTTTCACATCGTTAGATTGCTTCCAGACAATGGATAGATAAAAAGAGTGGCTGTTTACTTGATAAAAAACATAACATATAACCAAAAGTTAATCAACATATAACTAAAAATCATTTAGGTAGGCAATAGGCAATCGTGAAAAATCCATAAAACAATTGACAGTCATTGATAATGAGATTAGTATGAATATACTAGTTAACCAAGAGATGACAATGATATAACCAAGATGTTTTTAGTTATTGTTGAAAGCGTTTTCTTTTTTGAGGTACTGAAATATTGTCATCGTATCATTTTTAAAATACATATGGAGGGGTATCATGCCGATTTTTATCGTTGCTGTCGGAGTACTGATTCTGTTATTTCTCATTATTAAAGTAAAATTAAATACCTTTGTCTCACTTATTGTCGTTTCATTTTTAGTAGCCATCGGACTTGGGATGGATATCAATAAAATTGTTCTTTCAATTGAAGCGGGAATCGGCGGGCAGCTTGGGCATTTAGCTTTAGTGTTTGGACTTGGCGCGATGCTCGGAAGGCTTGTCTCAGATGCTGGGGGCGGCTATCGGATTGCCATTACGCTGATTGACAAATTCGAAAAGAAACGAATACAGGCCGCGGTGGTTATTGCCTCGTTTATCATCGGCATTGCCCTGTTTTTTGAAGTCGGTCTTGTTCTGTTGATTCCGATTGTGTATGCGATAGCGAAAGAATTAAAAATGCCTTTTCTCTATCTGGGAATCCCGATGGCAGCCGCCTTAAATGTTACTCACGGATTTTTGCCTCCGCATCCTGCGCCAACTGCCATCTCAGTCGCATACGGGGCCCATATTGGCCAGGTGCTGCTTTTGGGAATCATCATCGCTGTTCCGACAACTGTGATTGCCGGGCCTTTATTCAATAAATTTGCAATGAAGCGGTTTCCCGGTGCGTATCAAAAACGCGGAAATTTATCGGCGTTAGGGCCGAGGAAAGAATTTCAGCTGGATGAAACACCAGGCTTTGCGATCAGTGTTGTCACGTCTTTATTTCCGGTTATCTTTATGGCGATTGCGACTGTTTTTTCTTTATTATTGAAAGAACATTCAAAAGGAAAAGACATTATAGAATTTATCGGCACACCGGGGACGGCAATGGTAATTTCGCTTTTGCTTGCGCTCTTTACGATGGGATATGCGCGTAAAATACCTATGAAGGAGATCAGCAAATCATTATCAGAATCAATTTCGCAAATCGCGATGATGCTGCTCATCATAGGTGGGGGAGGGGCGTTTAAACAAGTGCTGATTGACGGCGGGGTCGGTGATTATGTTGCTGATCTTTTCAGTCAAACAAACATGTCGCCGCTGCTTGTTGCATGGATCATTGCTGCTGTTCTGCGCCTATGTTTGGGCTCTGCTACCGTGGCTGCGCTTACCACTGCGGGAATGGCAGCTCCGCTTATGCAGGCGGGCAGTGTAAACCCGGCATTAATGGTACTGGCAACCGGAGCGGGAAGTGTCATCGCTTGTCATGTGAATGATGCAGGATTTTGGATGGTAAAGGAATTTTTCGGCTTGAGCATGAAAGAAACATTTCAAACTTGGACGCTGCTTACAACAGTTCTCTCAGTAACCGGGCTCGGCTGTGTGTTATTGGCAGGGCTTGTGATGTAACACCCATAGATTCAGTCCATAGCCCAATCGTTTTTCTTCCTTGTTGAATACCTTACGTATAGGCAGACATAAAGGAGGAAAAATCATGTACCCTCATCATTCGTATTATCGCGGGAACCCAGATCCAGCCGGATACCCGGCGCGTAATCCTTTCTTGTTTGGTGCTCCTTTAGTCGGTGGTTTATTAGGCGGTTTTCTCGGGAGTGCTCTGTTTAACTATCCCCGTCCCTATGCTTATCCGCCTGGCCCTTACGGATACGGAGGCGCACCGTACGGTTTTGGTGCCGGCTCGCCATACGGGGGTTATCCCGGCTTCTATTAATAAAAACGGCCTGCATCGGTGCAGGCCGTTTTTTATCGGATGATTTCTACCTCGGACATATTGTAGTCTTGCTGCTTCTGAAACATGACTTCCAGAAGGCCATCCTTATAGACGGCTTTTGTTCCTTTGCGTTTGACTAAACAAGGAAGGTTTACTTTTTTTGGATGATCTGAGTTTGGAAAGTTTTCTAACAATAATTCGTGAGATGTGTGTTTGATTCTCACCTGTTCCAGCTGCTCTTCATTGATTGGTACCTTTACAAACACATGGTCTGCTGTTTCGAATGTATCAATATCAGATTTGGCATCAGGTTTGGCGGGCTTTTCTTTTTGGGGGAGTGGATCGCGGAAAGGAAATTGAGCCGCATAGTCACTGCCGAACACACTTTCCATCACACGATTTACATACGTTTCAACTTCTTTTGGATCAGCTTTTTTTAATGCTTCCTTGGAAAATTGATTGTGGAAAGGAAAGTACTTGTTCCACTCAAACATCGTCATCACACCCTTTCTTCATGGACAAAATAGTATATGCCCGGCAGATCTTTCACGTGATATAATATAAGATGCTCTAAAGAAAGGCAGGGATTTACATGCAATATTCAGAGACAAAAAAAGGCGTTCTTTACACAGCCGTTTCCTTTACCATGTGGGGACTGTTTCCGCTCTATTGGAAGCTTCTCGAACAGCTGCCGGCTCTTGATATTTTGGCTCACCGCATTATATGGTCTTTTGTTTTTATGTGTATCGTACTTTTTTTCTTGCGGGAATGGAAAGCAGGGTGGCAGGAGCTGCGCTCTTTGAAAAAGAACGGAGGCATCCTTTCTTTATTTCTCGCTTCTATCTTGATTTCGATTAACTGGTTTGTATACATATGGGCGGTCAACCATGGATTTTTGCTTGAAGCCAGTCTTGGCTATTACATTAATCCGCTTGTATCAGTCCTACTTGGTATTTTATTTTTAAAGGAAAAACTGAATCGCCTGCAACTGGTGGCGGTTTCGATTGCGGCGGCCGGCGTCATCATCTCAGCATTCCAATATGGCTCCATTCCTTATGTAGCGCTTCTGCTCGCATTCAGCTTCGGGCTGTACGGGCTAAGCAAAAAAAGAACAAGACTGCCGAGCGCTATCGGTTTAACGCTGGAAACATTCATGATTATGCCGATTGCTTTGGGATATTTGCTGTTGAGCGGCCATGTTCAGCCAGCGGGTGCAGAAAGCGGGGGCACGTGGATGCTTCTCTTTTTTGCTGGTGTGTTTACGGCTTTGCCGCTATTATTGTTTGCGGAAGGAGCGAAACGGCTGCCGCTGTATCAAGTCGGTATCTTGCAATATATTGCACCGACTATTACCTTGCTGATCGGGCTGTTTGTTTACCATGAGCCATTTTCAAGCTCGAAGGCTTTTACATTCAGCTGTATATGGGCTGCACTGCTCTTGTTTACGTTTTCACAAGTAAAGTGGAAACGGGCGTCAAAAAGCCATTGAGGCCTTTGGCTTTTCAGTTGAAGCATATATTATGTATAATCATTTCATGTATGTAAGACATAAAGGAGCAAGACGATGGACAATGATAAAGAGATAGTAAAAGCCTACGCCTCACTTTGGAACAACAGATCTCTCGCAAGTGATGAGGCGGAAGCGGTAGCAGAGGCGATTGATCTTGAGCTTTTGGATAAACGAACACATCCGAGGCTCCGAAAACCGATGCTGGAAAAATATTTTGCCGCGATCCAGCGCATTGTGAATTCACAGCTCGAACCGGCTGTGAAATATCAGCTGGTCAAATTACATACAGAACGTGTAGAGCATCTAAAAGAAGAAAGAGGGGAGCAATCATGAAAGCAATCATAAAAGAAGATGTGCAAGCATCTTTGGAACGATATGCGGACCGCCCTGTATATATCCATTTAGAAACCACAACCGGTTCTTATTCAGCACACTTAAATGAAAAAAACATGACGGTTGTTGCATACATCCGCAATGCAAAAGTCACCTATCATCAGGCAAAAATCAAAGGAAGCGGACCTTACCGTGTGGGCTTAAAAACAGAAGAAGGCTGGATTTATGCTGAAGGTTTGACTGAATACACGATAGATGAAGAAAACCGTTTATTAATGGCGGGACACCTGCCGGGCGGTAAACTGGCTATTTCTCTGCAAATCAGTGAAAAACCGTTCACAGTTTAAAGAAAAGGGTGAAAAATAATGAAAGAACACGTACTTGTAATCCTGCCTCACCCTGATGACGAATCATATGGAGTGGCAGGCCTGATAGCCTTAAACAGAAAAAAAGACATTCCCGTTACTTACGCCTGCGCCACTTTAGGTGAAATGGGCAGAAATATGGGGGATCCGTTTTTTGCCAATCGGGAAACATTGCCGTTATTGAGAAAACAAGAGCTTATTAACGCTTGCAAGGAAATGGATATCAATGATCTTCGAATGCTTGGGCTCCGTGACAAAACGCTCGAATTTGAAGACGATGAGTATTTAGCTGATATCATGGAAGAGATCATAGATGATGTAAAACCAAGTTTAATTGTCACATTTTATCCTGGACACGGCGTGCACCCTGACCATGATGCATGCGGGGAAGCGGTTATTCGTGCATTGTACCGCAAAAAGAAAGAAGACCGTCCGCGCACGCTCTGCATGGCCATTACACGCAACAGAGAAGAGGTTCTCGGCGAAGCTGATGTCGTACTGGATATTAAAGAAGTAGCTGATATTAAAATGAATGCGTTAAGAGCTCACCGCACTCAAACAGAAGGCATGCTTAGAGAGCTTGAAGAAAAATTGAAAAACAATGAACCTGTTATGGCAACATGGTTTGAGGAAGAAGTATATTGGACATATCAATGGAATGATTAATCAAAAAGGTATAAGGCCTTTAAGCCTTATACCTTTTTTAATTTCAAGTCAGATGCAATCGCTGAAGCGAGGGTGGACCTCAAGGAAATATCTTCGAAAGACAACCCTAACTGAACCGCTGTTTGCGCGATTTCTGGACGGATTCCCGACAAAGTTGAAGAAACGCCGATTAAACGAAGCGCTTCAATCAAACTGAACAGCTGATGGGCAACCATCGTATCAATCACAGCTACTCCTGATAAATCAATATACAGTTGTGTCACCTTTTTCTCCGCACATTGATGCAGGGTGTTTTCCATAATCAGTTTGGCACGGACTGTATCAATATCTCCGATTAAAGGCAGCAGTCCGACGCTGTGAAACAGCACGATGACCGGCGCGCTCAATTCAGTAATCATATCTTTTTGTGCCTGAAGCTGAAGGCTTGTGTTTTTGTACATTTCTTCTATAAAAATATGGATCACAAGATCAAACGCTTTTATAAGGGAATGATAAAGGTCTTCGGCTTCTTCGCCTCCCACAGTGTCCTGATTGAGATGGACAAATTCTTTCACATAGGAAACATATAAATCTCTTACTCTAACAAACTCCCGGATAATATAGTGGATGGGAGTCTTTAAATGCTCTTGATCCTGTGTCACTTCAAAGGCCCATTCTTTCAGTATAGGCAGGTATACCTCCTCATCATCTATAAAAATGCGATTTATCTTATAATTGAAGGCAAGATTCTGGCTCTTTATATTGTGAATAACAGCAGGGTCTGTTGACGCATAAATGGAATTCGGATCAGTCTCCTCGATTGTTTCATACCATGTTGAACTGATGGTCTCCGCATGCTGAGAAAGATATTCGTATAATTCCTTATTTTTTGCCATGATGATCACCTCTTTTAAATGTATTGTTTTTGCGAATAACGTTTTTGCAGTTTAGCCAGCCTGAAAAACAGTCCAACTGCTCCGGCGGCGAGTCCTGCAATTAATCCAATCCAATAGCCAAACGCGCCTAGGCTTGTAAACGTACCGACCACATAACCGACCGGAAGGCCAATGACCCAGTAAGAGACAAATGCGGCCGCAAGCGTATAGTTCACATCTTTGTATCCCCTGAGTGCTCCCTGGATCGGTGCTGCAACAGCATCGGATAGCTGAAAAAACAGCGCATAAATTAAAAAGTGTTGTGTCAAGCGGAGCACATCGGGGTCAGAAGTGTACATGCCGGCAATTTGCTCTCTGAATAAAAGGATACAGGCTGCTGTCAACAAAGAAAAACCGATCGCCATCATGATGCCAATTAAGCTATATGAGCGCGCATCCTTAAAACGGGCTGCACCGGCTTCAAAACCGACAACAATTGTTAAAGCCATGGACACGCTGAGCGGCAGCATATATAAAAGTGAAGCAAAGTTCATGGCTGCCTGGTGGGACGCGATGGTCACTGTATTAAAATGGCTCATCAGGAGCGTGACAGCTGCAAAAATGCTCGTTTCAAAAAATACGGCGAACCCAATAGGCAGCCCGATTTTGAGCATGTTTTTGCATGCTTTCCAAGAGAACTTATGCATTGTAAGGAAAATCCCGTATTCGGAAAACGGCGAGGATTTATGAATAATGAAAAAACTGATGATGCAGATACACCAATATGTAAGCGCGGACGCTAGACCGGCACCGACGCCGCCAAGTGCCGGCATTCCGAATTTCCCAAAGATGAATACATAATTCAATGCAAAATTGATCGGAAGTGAACTGAGTGTAATCATCATTGTGACTCTCGTTTTTCCTAATGAGTCAATGAATGATCTCAAAACGGTGTAAACAAATAAAGGGAAAATTCCCAGTGACAAAAAGCCTAAAAAGTGTTTGGCAATCTGATGCACGTGAGTCTCAAGGTGCAACCGGCCAAGAATAAGGTCAACTGCAGCATATCCAATCGCTAAAACGGCGATGCTAAGAAGCGCGGCCACGTATACTGCCTGTAAAACAGTAAAGGGAATCTTCTGTTTTTTTTCAGCGCCTAATAACTGAGCGACAATCGGGGTGACCGCCATTAATATACCTGCAAGTCCTGTATAAACAGGGGTCCAAAGGCTTGAGCCAATGGCGACACCGGCTAAATCAGCGGGGCTGACTTTCCCTGACATCACTGTATCTAAAAAAGTCATAAGAGAAAGTCCCGCCTGGGTAATTAATATCGGAATTAAAATGTGTAAAAGCTGTTTGATCTTTTGCCTGGCGTTTCGAGTTTCTTTCATACATTGATCTCCGTTTCTTTTTCATAACGAGAGAAATTATAACATTTTATGTATAAAAAGCAATGAACGCCGAACCTATTCTTTTTTTGTCGGTTTCGTTTTTCTAAACATTTGGGCATAAATAAAAGAAAGCGAAATCACGCCTAAAAAGGTGCAAACATACTGAATGATTCTTTCGATTTCCATTCTTTACATCCCTCCTTTACCAATAGAATGTGCATCAATAAGATTAGCATGCGTGAAAAGTTGGAAATTTGAAAAGGAGTTGAAGGTCTATGCGTTATGAACAGATATCCGAAAATGCATTTAAGGGAAAAATACAAGTGTATTTAGAGCAAATATTAGGTGATGTGTCGCTAATCTTAAAAACGCTTCACGATAAAGACCAGTGCCTTCTTTGTGAATTGGATGAATTGGGGCACATTTTTCAGGACATGCAAGGCATCGCATCATCCTTTTATTTGCAATCATACATTGAGGAATTTACGCCGGCATTTATCGAGCTTGCCAAGGCAATTAAAACCCTATCGGAACATAAGCATGGTGCTTTAATTGTGATTGAAAGAGCGGACCCTGTTGAACATTTTATTCAAAAAGGAACATCCCTTCATGCGGAGATCAGCGCTTCATTAATTGAGAGCATCTTTTTCCCCGGAAATCCTCTACATGACGGCGCATTATTGGTAAGGGAAAATAAACTTGTCTCAGCAGCCAATGTCCTTCCGCTGACAACAAAGGAAGTGGATGTCCATTTGGGAACCAGGCACCGCGCTGCCCTTGGAATGTCGGGGTATACGGATGCGCTTGTGCTCGTTGTTTCAGAGGAGACAGGGAAGATGTCGTTTGCAAAAGACGGTGTTTTATATCCGTTAATTTCGCCAAGAACGTAAAAATAAATAAAAGGGCCTGATAATGAATCCTATCATGAGACAAAACGACTGAATTCGGACCTTTTTTTAAGCATTCACTTCAAGCTGAATGCTTTTTGTCTTGAAGACAGGAAATATAAACTGGTAGAAAAGTTATATTATATGAATATTAATTAAGTTAAATACTTTACCTGATTATGTATTTATAGTACCGTATAAAATATTACATAAATTTTAAAGGAAGGGTGTTTCTGCATGGCTCATGTATTAATGATCGGTTTTCCCGGTGAAGGGCATATTAATCCGTCTATCGGTGTAATGAAGGAACTGAAATCACGGGGAGAACATATTACCTACTACGCAGTGAAGGAATACAAAGAAAAAATTGCAGCTCTTGATATTGAGTTTCGTGAGTACCATGATTTTCGGGAAGATTACTTCGGAAAAAACGCAACCGGAGATGAAGAAAGAGATTTCGCAGAATTGATCTGCGCCTTTTTGAAAGGCTGTAAGGATATTGCGACACATATTTATGATGAAGTCAAACATGAATCGTATGATTATGTCATATATGATCACCATCTTTTGGCAGGTAAAATCATTGCCAACCTGCTGAAGCTGCCGAGGTTTTCATTGTGTACAACCTTTGCAATGAATGAGGAATTTGTAAAGGAAATGATGGGGGCTTACATGAAAGGATCAATTGAAGATTCACCTCATTATGATTCTTACCAGCAGCTTGTAAAAACATTAAATGCTGATTTTCAAACAGAGATCAAGAAGCCATTTGATGTTTTGTCTTCAGATGGGGACTTGACGATTGTCTTCACATCAAGGGAATTTCAGCCAATGGCTGAGCAATTCGGTGAACGGTATGTATTTGTCGGCCCTTCCATTACAGAAAGAGCCGGAAACAGCGATTTCCCATTTGATCAGATTGACAATGAAAATGTGCTGTTTATTTCGATGGGAACGATTTTTAACAATCAAAAGCAGTTTTTTAATCAATGTCTCGAGGTGTGTAAAGACTTTGACGGTAAAGTTGTGCTTTCCATTGGCAAACAAATTAAAGCAAGTGAGTTAAACGACATTCCGGAGAATTTCATTGTACGCCCGTATGTCCCTCAGCTTGAAATTCTAAAAAGAGCCAGCTTATTTGTGACCCACGGCGGAATGAACAGCACAAGTGAAGGTTTGTATTTTGAAACCCCGCTCGTAGTCATTCCGATGGGAGCTGACCAATTTGCCGTCGGAAATCAAGTAGAAAAAATCGGCGCAGGAAAAGTGCTGAAAAAAGAACAATTATCTGAAAGCCTTCTAAAAGAAACGATTCAAGAAGTAATGAACAATCCTGTATTTGCTGAAAAGGCGAAAGACATTGGACAATCACTGAAAGCGGCAGGCGGCTCTAAAAAAGCGGCCGACAGCATTCTTGAAGTTGTAAAACACAAAACTCAATCAGCCAACGCATAGTATAAAAGCCTGTTCTTATCAAAAGGACAGGCATTTTGGCATTTTCGTAAGAAAGCAGAGGAAGGGATTTGACACGCCAATAGAGAATTGATAAGAAAAACAGACAAGAAAGGAGGAAAATCTGCTTCGTTCATCAATAGAAAACCATCATTTTTGCCCCCGCTTAAATAGTTCCTTAGACTTTCGAAAAACATATGCAGGTTATGTAAAATGTTAGGTGTTTATTTGAAGGTTTAAAGGTCGAACGATGCTGAAATTGCTGCCAAAAGTTTGAAAAGGGTGTAACTTGCTGAAAAAGTGACGATAAAACTGATGTGTGCTATTTTTGGAAATAAAATACTAGCTGTTTTTTGCGCTATAAACAGTTTAGGAGGTTGAATGAATGAAAAAGAAGATTGTAGCCGGCTTGGCTGTTTCCGCAGTTGTCGGGTCATCGATGGCCACAGCACCCGCGGAAGCAAAAACGATAAAAGTAAAAAGCGGTGACTCTCTTTGGAAGCTTTCCCGCCAATATGATACGACAATATCAGCTCTGAAATCCGAAAACAAATTGAAATCAACGGTTCTTTATGTCGGACAAAGCCTTAAGATTCCTGAAAGCAGCAAAAAAAGCACGACATCCTCATCAAACTCAAACAAAACGTCAACATATACAGTTGCATATGGTGATTCGCTATGGATGATTGCTAAAAATCATAAAATGAGTGTTTCTGAGCTTAAAAGCTTAAACAGCCTGACCAGCGACCTAATTCGTCCCGGACAAAAGCTTACGATCAAAGGGACAAGCAATTCAAGCGGTTCAAACGGATCGAAGAAGAACAGCGGTTCCAATTCTTCAGGCTCTTCGAAAAGTACATACACGGTTAAGCTTGGTGACTCACTGTGGAAAATCGCAAACAGCTTAAATATGACTGTAGCTGAATTGAAAACCTTAAATGGTTTAACATCAGATACGCTTTATCCTAAACAGGTACTCAAAATAAAAGGAAGCAGCTCACCCAAGAGCGGAAACAGCGGTTCCAAGAAGCCGTCAAACTCTAATTCCTCAAAAACAACTACATACAAGGTGAAAGCAGGAGATTCGCTGTGGAAAATCGCGAATCAGCTCGGAGTCACTGTGCAAAGCATCCGAGATAAAAACAATTTATCATCTGATGTCTTGCAAATCGGACAGGTGCTGACCATTTCGGGAACAACAAAGTCTAACAATTCAAATCAGACAAAGCCAAAGGACAACTCAGGATCAAACATTCAAATAGGTTCGAAGATTGACAGAATGATAACAGAAGCGAAAAAATATGTCGGGGTACCATACCGCTGGGGCGGAAACACGCCTGCTGGTTTTGATTGCAGCGGCTTCATTTATTACCTCATTAATAATGTATCATCGATATCGAGATTGAGTACGGCAGGATATTGGAATGTCATGCAAAAAGTCAGCCAGCCGTCAGTTGGAGACTTTGTATTCTTTACCACATATAAATCCGGCCCGTCTCACATGGGGATATATCTTGGCGGCGGAGACTTTATTCATGCAAGCTCTTCGGGCGTCGACATTTCCAATCTCAGCAATTCATATTGGAAACAGCGCTACTTGGGCGCAAGAAGCTATTTTTAAAAATGAGTATGACAAAAAGCCTTTTTATAGGCTTTTTTGTTTATATCAGACAATGATTGACCACACTGTTAGAAAAAACAAGGGGGAGACAGTATGTACCGTCTCTTGCTGTTGATGATGGTGACGGCACTGGGAGCTGCGGGATGCGGACAAAAAAACCCTCATGATCCTCCTAAGCGGGTACCGGAAAAAGAGGCAGTTGAAACGTCAGCGTTTGGTCATCATGTCCAGCTGGTTAATCGTGAAGGCAAAGTTGTCGGTTTTATAGAAATCAAAGAATCAGAAGACGAAGGACTCGACATTCATATTTCCGCAAAGAGCCTGCGTCCCGGCGCTTCACTCGGTTTTCATATCCATGAGAAAGGTTCATGTGTCAGGCCGGATTTCGAATCAGCAGGAGGTCACTTTAATCCGCTGAACAAAGAACACGGCTTCAACAATCCGATGGGGCATCATGCCGGAGATCTGCCGAACCTTGAGGTCGGTGCTGATGGAAAAGTAGATGTCATTATGAATGCGCCGGACACCTCACTGAAAAAAGGAAGTAAACTAAATATTCTCGACCAGGACGGTAGTGCGTTTATTATTCATGAACATGCCGACGATTATTTGACGAATCCAAGCGGTAATTCAGGTGCGCGTATCGTCTGCGGAGCCCTTTCCGGCAATAACGAGAAGCAGTAAAATCATCCAAGCCCTTTTGTATTGAGCATACAGGGGCTTTTTTAGTATACTCGTTAATGGAATACGAATAGGAAAGGGAACCTGTCTATGACAACTCAATTACAGCACTTAACATTGCCGGAAGATATACAACAAAAGCTATTATCATATCAAGATCAGCCGATTTCCCCAGAGTTCCAGTCGCTCATCGGGACGTCAGGCTATGAGGCGGAGGATGAAGCGATTTTATTCGACGCTATAATCGCATTAGCCATGGGAAAAAATGTCCTGCTGAAAGGGCCTACAGGCTCGGGAAAAACAAAGCTGGCAGAAACACTGTCCAGCTATTTTCATAAACCGATGCACAGTGTCAACTGTTCAGTTGACTTGGACGCAGAAGCTCTGGTCGGCTATAAAACGATTGAAAATCAATCTGGCCAGGCGACGATCGAGTTTGTTTCAGGGCCTGTCACAAAAGCTATGAAAGAAGGCCATTTTCTTTATATAGATGAAATTAATATGGCAAAGCCGGAAACACTGCCTATTTTAAACGGTGTATTAGATTACAGAAAAATGATGACAAATCCGTTTACAGGCGAGGTCATTCGGGCTAAAGGCGGCTTTGGAGTCATTGCGGCCATCAATGAAGGCTATGTCGGGACTGTTCCGCTGAATGAAGCATTGAAAAACCGTTTTGTCATCATCGATGTGCCTTATATTAAAGGCGAGCTGCTGAAACAAGTGCTCATGTCTCAGTCAGCCCTGCAAGATGAGAAATTGATTGACCGGTTTATCACACTTTCCTCCGACCTGATCGTTCAGGCCAATAACGGACAGGTGTCTGAAGAAGCGGCATCCATCAGAGCTTTAATCGATACATGTGATTTAGCCGCTTATATTCCGCCGCGTCGTGCCATCGAGCGGGGAATTGTAGAGAAGCTTGATGATGACCGGGAAAAGGCGGCCGTCCGAAATATCGCAGAAACTCTGTTTGAATGAGGGAGCTGCGATGAAATTTATCAAATTTAACGACAGCACAATTGATTCGTTTTTATTTATGATGTTGACTGATTTGGCCAAAACACTCACCAAGAGTGAAGCGGTAGAAGTGGAGTATGGCGTTCAGTCCTATTACAATCCATTTGAAAAGAAAATCTATATGAGCCACTTTTGGAAAGACAGGGCAGCGGAGGACATGGAAGCGGGTCTGAAAAGCGACGTCTACCTGCGTTCGGTCGGAATGAGATATAGCTCGCTGCACGAGTTTGCAAACTTTTTGGATGATATCCATCGGCATCTTACATTCAAAAGCTTTGCCAAGCAGCTGTTTATGCTGCTTGAGGACATTAGGATCGAGGAATGCATCAAACACGATCGTCCGGGTACGAAACATGTATTTGCGAAGCGAAAAGACATGTACAGAAAACACTTCTCCACCCAGCTGACCTTGAATTTGGAACGAAGCATTTTTACGGATGCCCTCTTTTGCGCAATCTATGTCAAGCTAACAACGGAATCACCGCTCGAGACTCTTCCGTCTATGCGTGATGATATCGATCTGATGCGTCCGTTTATTGAGCAGCAGCTCTTGCGTGTATATGAAGCAGATTCGACGCGGCAGGTTCTTAAAATTGTTGAAGACCTTATGGACGGACTTGAAGAGGTGCTCGATAAAGACATGCTGAACACCTACTTCTTTTTGCCTGAGCTAGATTACGCAAAAGCTGCAGAGCAACCGTTATTTGAAGAAGAGAAAAAAGCGCCGAAGCTGAGTGATGACATCACGCTTCCAAAAAAATCTGACGGTGATGAGGATATCCATGAAGAAGAAATGCCGACATGGCACCGGGAAACAGAAGCGCCGTCTAAAAGCTTCCTTCAATTTGATATTGAACACGGCGCAAAATCAGATTTAGGAAAAGACGCTTCAAGGGAAGGCGACGATGGAGATCAAGCCCTTGGCTCTGTCCAAGGATCAGCCAGACAAACAAAACGGAAAGACTATTCCAAGCTGGAAGCGCTGGAGTCCCAAAAAGACCAGCCGAACGGAGCAGGTATGGCTGACGGCAAAGAAAATAAATACGCATTTCCGATTTACAAAGAACCGCAGCCGGCAACAAGTGAAGAAGAGCTTTCTTATAAACAGCAGGCAAAAACAATTGAATCGTATCAAAAGCGTTTAAAACAAATGATTCAAAAAACGCTGGAGCATAAAAAAACATTGCCAAGAACAGACCTTCATGCTGGACGGCTGAACAATAAGCTTCTCCGTTACTTCACTGAGCGAAATCCGCGTCTATTCTACAAAAAACAAGAGCCATCATCAGAAATTGACGCGGTTTTTACATTGCTGGTCGATTGTTCTGCCAGCATGTTCGACAAAATGGACGAAACAAAGCGGGGAATCGTGCTGTTTCACGAAGCGTTGAAATCGGTAGCGGTTCCGCATCAGATTGTCGGCTTTTGGGAGGACACAAACGATGCGACCGAAACAAGCCAGCCAAACTATTTCAATACAGTTATTCCCTTCCAATCATCATTAAGACAAGACGCTGGACCTGCAATTATGCAGCTTGAGCCTGAGGAAGATAACCGTGACGGCTATGCGATCCGGCAAATGACGAAAAAAATGCTGCAGCGCAGCGAGGCGCAAAAGTTCTTGATCGTTTTTTCAGATGGAGAGCCGGCCGCGTTTGGCTACGAACAAAACGGGATTGTCGATACAAGTGAAGCGGTTATTGAAGCCCGAAAGAGAGGAATAGAAGTGATAAATGTTTTTCTCTCCAACTCAGAAATAGAAGAATCGCAAATGAAGACCATCCAGGATATGTACGGAAAATTCAGTATATTTGTCCCAGATGTTGATCAGCTTCCGGATGTTCTGTATCCGCTGCTGAAAAAACTGCTCCATAAAAGCATAGGATAGCCCTTTATCCTATGCTTTTTGGTGTTTCTTTTTTCAAATGATTAAATTTTTTGTTTTTTATAAAGGTTTTTTACTATTTTGTGAACAATCAAGGTAGAATCAAATTGCAAACAGTGGTAAAATATCGTTGGAAGCGTTTTTATTACATAATTTTGGACACAGCGTTCGAAAGTTATTTTAAGATAGTGAATCATTCACTTGATTATCTAAGTTGGGGGTAATATTCAAATGTTTCAAAATAGTATGAAACAACGAATGAATTGGGAAGATTTTTACGGTCCGAACCTCGGCTATGCGCTGGAGCTTTACGATCAGTATACCCAGGATCCGAACAGCATCGATCCGGATCTAAAGGAAATGTTCGACGAGCTCGGTGCTCCGCCAAGCGATATAAAAGAGGCCTCGGGAACAAAAGAAAAGGGACGTGTTACAGCCGATCTGATTCAAAAGATCGCATCCGCAGTCAGACTTGCAGAAGATATCCGAACCTATGGCCATTTAAACGCTTCCGTCAATCCGCTCAGAAAGGATGGGAAAAAGAGTGAACTCTTTCCATTATCCGATTACGGGCTAACAGAAGAAGAAATAAAAGCAATACCTGCGTCAGTGATTTGCAAAGACGCTCCTAAAAACATTACGAACGGTTTAGAAGCCATTCAGTATTTACGAAATACGTATAAAAGGACCATTTCATTTGAATTTGACCATGTGCATGACTTTAAAGAGCGCGAGTGGTTGACGAAAATGATTGAATCCGGCGAGCTGTTCCAGAAGAACTCAGCTGAAAAGCTGTCGGCTGTTCTGGAAAGACTGACAGAAGTAGAAGGCTTCGAGCAATTTTTGCACCGCACATTCGTCGGACAGAAGCGCTTTTCCATTGAGGGTTTAGATGCTCTAGTTCCAGTGCTCGATGACATTATTGCACAATCTGTCAAATCCGGCACGACGAGTGTCAACATCGGGATGGCGCACAGGGGGCGCCTGAATGTCTTGGCACACGTGCTCGGCAAACCGTATGAAATCATTTTCTCTGAATTCCAGCATGCGCCGAACAAAGACCTTGTTCCGTCTGAGGGATCAATCGGAATCAGCTACGGATGGACAGGGGATGTCAAATACCATCTCGGGGCGAATCGGGAGCTTCAAGACGCTGAAACAAGATCAGCGCGCATTACGTTAGCAAACAACCCGAGCCACTTGGAATTTATCAATCCGATTGTTGAAGGCAGCACGAGAGCGGCACAGGAAACGAGAACACAAAGCGGATACCCGGTGCAAGATGAAACAAAATCGCTTGCCATTTTAATTCATGGAGACGCTGCATTCCCTGGGGAAGGAATCGTCGCTGAAACATTGAATTTAAGCTCTTTAAAAGGGTATCAAGTAGGCGGTGCGATTCATATTATCGCCAATAACATGATCGGATTCACAACAGAAAGCGCTGAATCTAGATCGACAAACTATGCCAGTGACCTTGCGAAGGGCTATGAAATTCCAATTGTTCACGTTAATGCGGACGATCCTGAAGCTTGTCTTTCTGCTGTTAAGTTTGCGGTCGAATACCGAAAAACATTCAACAAGGACTTTCTGATTGACTTGATCGGGTACAGACGCTACGGACATAACGAAATGGATGAGCCGTCTACTACTCAGCCGATGCTATATGATGCTGTCAGAAAACATCCGACCGTCAAACAAATTTTTGCCGAAAAGCTCGTAAATGAAGGCGTGCTTACCGAGGAAGTTGTTCAAAACATTGAAAAATCGGTAACGAAGCGCATTGAGGATGCTTATCAGAAAGTGCCGGCTAAAAAGGAACATACCGTCTGTGAAATTGAACTTCCAGAGCCTGTTTCAAACGGTTTCCCTGATGTGGACACATCCATTGATTTTGATGTGCTCCGCAAGCTGAATGGCGAATTAATCAACTGGCCGGAGTCATTTAACGTTTTCGGCAAGCTTAAGCGCATTTTAGAAAGACGCGCCAAGGCGTTCGATGATGACAGAAAAGTGGAATGGTCTTTGGCTGAATCACTTGCGTTTGCTTCTATTTTGAAAGACGGAACACCGATTCGTTTAACAGGACAGGATTCTGAGCGCGGAACGTTTGCCCAAAGAAACCTTGTGCTTCATGACAGTGAGACGGGTGAAGAATTTGTGCCGCTTCATCACTTATCTGACTGCAGTACATCATTTGCTGTTCATAACAGCCCGCTGTCTGAAGGATCGGTTCTCGGCTTTGAATACGGCTATAATGTGCATTCACCGGAAACGCTTGTATTATGGGAAGCGCAGTACGGAGATTTTGCCAACGCTGCTCAAGTGTATTTTGACCAATTCATTTCTGCCGGCCGCGCGAAATGGGGCCAAAAATCCGGATTAGTCATGCTGCTTCCGCACGGTTACGAAGGGCAGGGTCCTGAGCACTCAAGCGGAAGAATCGAGCGGTTCCTGCAGCTTGCCGCGGAAAACAACTGGACGGTTGCCAACCTGACAAGCGCCGCACAATATTTCCATATTTTAAGAAGACAGGCTAAAATGCTGCTTCGTGAAGAAATTAGGCCGCTAGTCATTATGACACCGAAGAGCCTTCTTCGTAATCCGAATACGGTTTCCGAAGTGCAGGAGCTCAGCGAAAGCCGCTTCCAGCCTGTTTACGAACAGTCCGGACTTTCTCATGACTATGAAAAAGTAACCAGACTTGTATTGTCCAGCGGTAAAGTGTCCATAGACATCAGCGACCATTTCAATAAGCTAGAAGACGGTAAAGAATGGCTTCACATTGCGAGAATTGAACAGCTGTATCCATTCCCTGCAAAAGGAGTCAAAGAATTATTTGCAAAACTTCCGAACCTGAAAGAAATTGTTTGGGTACAGGAAGAGCCGCAGAACATGGGGGCCTGGAGTTATATCAGCCCGTATTTGACAGAGATTGCACCACAGGGAGTAAGCGTTCAATATATTGGACGAAGAAGACGATCCAGCCCTGCAGAGGGAGATCCGACAGTTCATAAAAAAGAACAGGAACGTATTGTATCTGATAGCTTGACTCGCAAAAACTAAGGGGGAAATGAAAAAATGGCGGAAATTAAGGTACCTGAATTAGCAGAATCAATCTCAGAAGGAACAATAGCCCAATGGTTGAAGCAGCCTGGTGATTATGTAGAACAGGGTGAATATCTGCTTGAACTAGAAACGGACAAAGTAAATGTTGAATTGACAGCAGAAGAATCGGGTGTACTTCAAGAGGTATTGAAAGATTCGGGTGATACCGTCCAAGTTGGAGAAATTATCGGTACGATTTCAGAAGGCGCGGGTGAAAGTTCTGCCCCTGCACCTTCAGAGAAAGCTGAAAGCAAAGATAGCGAGAAAGAAGAGAAGCAGGCTGAACCAGCTGTACAAGAGGTGAGCGAGGAAGCGCAAACTGAAGCAAAATCAAGAACGATCGCTTCTCCTTCAGCCCGTAAGCTGGCAAGAGAGAAAGGAATTGACCTGTCTCAGGTTCCTACGGGAGATCCGTTAGGAAGAGTGCGCAAGCAGGATGTCGAAGCGTACGAAAAACCAGCGTCAAAACCGGCTCCTCAGAAACAACAGCAGCCTCAGGCTCAAAAAGCACAGCAAAGCTTTGACAAACCTGTCGAAGTGCAAAAAATGTCACGCCGCAGACAAACGATTGCAAAACGCCTTGTAGAGGTACAGCAAACATCAGCGATGCTGACTACATTTAATGAAGTAGACATGACGGCTGTCATGAATCTGAGAAAACGCCGCAAAGATCAATTCTTTGAGCAAAACGAAGTGAAGCTTGGCTTTATGTCTTTCTTTACGAAAGCGGTCGTTGCCGCATTGAAGAAATATCCGCTGCTGAATGCGGAAATTCATGGCGATGAGCTGATCGTTAAGAAATTCTACGATATCGGGATTGCTGTTGCAGCTGATGAAGGCCTTGTCGTTCCGGTCGTACGGGATGCGGACCGTCTGACATTTGCAGGAATCGAAAAAGAAATCGGCGAGCTTGCGAAAAAAGCAAGAAACAATAAATTAACCCTTGGCGAGCTTCAGGGCGGTTCCTTCACCATTACAAACGGAGGGACTTTCGGTTCACTGATGTCGACTCCGATTTTAAACAGCCCTCAAGTCGGTATACTGGGTATGCATAAGATTCAGCTGCGCCCTGTGGCTATTGATGAAGAACGTTTCGAAAACCGTCCGATGATGTATATCGCTTTATCTTATGATCACCGGATTGTAGACGGTAAAGAAGCGGTTGGTTTCCTAGTGACAATCAAAAATTTACTCGAAGATCCTGAACAGCTTTTATTAGAGGGCTAATAAAAAAAGGTACATCACTTCATCGTGATGTACCTTTTTTGATGCGTATTTAAAGAGACAGATCGCTGCTGTTGGCTGCTGTTTGTTTCTTTTTCGCTTTTTTTGACCAGTATGTTGCAAGCATTGATCCAGAAAGGTTATGCCACACACTGAATATCGCGCTTGGTACGGCAGATAGCGGTGAGAAATGAGCCGTGGCGAGTGCAGCCCCAAGCCCTGAATTCTGCATGCCAACTTCGATTGCAATTGCTTTTTGAGACGGATAATCCATTCTTAAAAGTTTTGCGCAAAGAAATCCAAGCAAATAACCGATACCGTTATGCAGGATGACAACAGAAAAAATGAGAAATCCTGATTGAAGCAGATTTTCCCGGTTGCCGCTGACGACAGCTGAGACAATTGCAACGATGCCAATAACAGAAATAAGCGGCAGGGCATGTACGGCTTTTGCCACTTGTTTTCTGAAAAACATTTTGACGATCACGCCTGCAATAATCGGAAATAAAACAGCCTGTAAGATTGAAATAAATAAAGACCCTGGCGAGACAGGAAGCCATTCCTTGGCAAACAGCATAATCAAAAGCGGTGTTAAAACAGGCGCCAACAAGGTAGAAATTGTTGTAACAGCAACAGAAAGGGCCGTATTTCCTTTTGCCAAAAATGTCATGACATTAGAAGCTGTGCCACCAGGACAGCATCCGACAAGAATAACACCCACTGCGATTTCAGCTGGAAGGTGCAGTCCAACTGCCAGACCGAAAGCTACGAGCGGCATGATGGTATACTGAACTATCACCCCAATAATGACATGCCAAGGTTTTCTGATCAGCTCCTTGAAATCATCGGCTTGCAGTGTAAGACCCATTCCAAACATGATAATGCCAAGAAAAATCGTAATATAAGAACTGATCCACGTAAAAAAAGACGGGAAAGAAAATCCCAGGACGGCAAAAACAATGACCCATATGCCAAAGGTTTGTCCCGCGAAATGACTGATTCTTCTAATGATGTCCATCAAAACACTCCTTACACACATTTATCAAGAACTTCAGCAGAAATTCTCACAGATTTTGAAGCATTCTCTTATTATAATTAATTTTCTGAATAATTCAATATTAATAGATGAATTAACTTTTGATAGATAACAATAAATATATTATGTAAACTAAATAAAATGTTCTTGACTATATAGGAAGATATTCTTACAATGAATCTTTATAATGGTTAGATAAAATAGGAGTGATAGGGTGAAGGAAGCGAATCAATGGTCTTCGAAGCTCGGCTTTATTTTAGCCGCGGCAGGATCAGCTATCGGGCTTGGCGCGATATGGAAATTTCCATATGTAGCGGGAACCAGCGGAGGAGGCGCATTTTTACTTATTTTTATTTTGTTTACGGTTTTAATCGGACTGCCTTTATTGTTAGGTGAATTTATCATAGGCAGAAAAACACAGAAAGATGCCGTACAGTCCTATAAAACACTTGCTCCGGGAACGAAGTGGCATTGGATCGGTTATTTAGGCATGGCGACGTGCTTTATTCTTTTATCTTTTTACAGTGTCGTCGGCGGATGGATTTTAATTTATATTACAAAAGGCCTCACTGGCGGTTTATCGCAAACATCTGGTTTTGATACGATATTTGCAAATACGATTTCAAATCCTTATCTGGCTGTAGGAGGCCAGCTGCTCTTTATGGTGGTGACAATATTAGTTGTTGCAAAAGGGGTTAGCAGCGGAATTGAAAAAGCAAGTCAAGTATTAATGCCGGCGCTTTTTATATTATTTGTTATTTTAATGGTGCGTTCCGTTACACTTGATGGCGCGATGGAAGGGCTCAAGTTTTTCCTGATGCCTGATTTAACTGCGATTGATGCCAATACGATTTTATATGCGATGGGCCAATCCTTTTTCTTATTAAGTGTCGGTGTATCTGTCATGGTAACGTATAGCTCTTATTTAGAAAAACAGGAAAATCTTGTGCAGTCCGCTGTATCAGTAACTGTATTGAACATGCTTGTTGCCGTAATGGCAGGAATTGCGATTTTTCCAGCTGTATTTTCATTCGGCCTCAAACCAGACCAAGGGCCGGTACTGTTATTTAACGTACTGCCGACTGTGTTTAATCAAATGCCGTTCGGAATTATCTTTTTATTAGCATTTTTAATTCTATTTTTATTTGCGGCATTGACATCCGCTTTCTCAATGCTGGAAATTTTGGTCGCAGTGCTTTCAAAAGGCGATGTCAATAAGAGAAAACGATTCGCCTGGTTAGGCGGAATTGCTATTTTTATTGTCGGTGTGCCATCTGCATTATCATACGGGGTCTTAAGTGACGTCTCTCTATTTCACTTGTCTATTTTTGATGCGGCCGACTACCTTGTGAGCAATATTTTAATGCCGTTAGGCGCGTTATTGATTTCTATTTTTGTTCCGCTAAAAATACCGAAACAGGATTTGTTTGATGAGCTGAAAAGCGGTTCCAATCTCAAACGAAAGTGGTTTGCGGTTTGGCTGCTGCTCATTCGTTATCTATCTCCTGTTGCTATTATCATCGTATTTTTGCATGTGGTAGGCATTTTTTAAAATATGAAGCCCCCCGGAAAAGGGGGCTTTTTTTAATAGAGTTTCCAAACAACTTCTTTTGCCTGCTCGAAACGTTTTTCTGCCTCGCGCCAATCCACGACATTCCACCAATGATCGACATAGCTTGCCCGGTCATTTTTATATTGCAAATAGTAGGCATGTTCCCATACGTCAAGCGGTAAAAGAGGGATCACATCCCATTGGCTTAAATGCTGGTGCTTTTCTGCCGTTAAAATCTCCAGCCGTCCCGATCGAGGTGCCCAGACCAAAATGGCCCAGCCGACACCTTCTACTTTTTTAGCGGCCTGCGTAAAATGTTCTTTAAAAGCGGAGTAGCTTCCAAATGAAAGATCAATCATTTGGAACAATGCCCCTGTAGGACGCCTTTTTCCGTTTGGATGCATCGAAAACCAAAAAATACTGTGCAAATAATGGCCTGCTCCATGGAATGCAAGTTCTCTTTCCCAATGAGTGACCAAATCAAAATTTTTTGATGCTCTCGCTTTCTTAAGCTCTAATTCTGCTTTGTTCAAACCGTCAACATAGCTTTGATGATGCTTCGTATGATGGAGGACCATAATCTCGCGTGAAATATAAGGCTCTAAGGCGGAATATTTGTACGGAAGCTTTGGCAGCACATGTTTTCCTATAGGGACATAAGCGCGTCTTTCACTTGTATCCTCTGATTCTGTAATATCCCGATATAGGGAAGCAGCCTGATTATACCAATCTTCTTCTGTTGTTTGATCATCTTCCAGTGCTTCAATCATCTTGTCGATTTGATCTTCAAACTGATCAAGCTGTCCTCGTTTTTGAATCTGATCCTTCAGGGCTTCACACCAATTGAACATCTCCGTTTGATAAGATTCACGTTTCATTTGCTGTCTCCTTTTCGATAGAATTCAAATACTTCCCGACAGCCAGCAAAGAGAATACATATGGATAACTGTGATAGCGGATATAAAATTGCTTTGGCAATCCGATTCCGGCGGGATAGGCAAAGCTATCGGCGCCATGAGAACTGCTGTCAGTAAGGTATTGCATACCTTTCATAACAGATGGGTGTTCAGAATTTTCGTATGTGAGCAAAGCGTCTAAAGCCCAGGCCGTTTGTACAATGGTTCCTTTATGAAGCGGGACGTACGTTTTGACTTCGGCACTTTTACAGGATTCTCCCCAACTGCCGTCATCATGCTGTATGGATTTGAGCCAGCGCAAGGCCTTTTGTATAGCAGGGTGCTTTCGGTCAACCCCGCAGGCATGCATACCCGTAAGAGCAGCCCATGTGCCGTAAATGTAGCAAACACCCCATCTTCCGTACCAAGACCCATTTTGTTCTTGATGTTCAAAAAGCCAGTTCATGGCGCGCTGAATATGTTGATGTTTCTCAGTGAAACCAGCTTTCTCGCCTAAAAAGTGCAGTACACGTCCGGTAAGGTCGGCGGTTGAAGGATCAACTGCCGCATCCTCGGCGGATTCAAGCGGGAGAAGGCGAATCAGAGGATGGTTCACATTTTTTTCAAAAGCAGAAAATCCGCCGTCATTGTTTTGCATCGATAAAAGCCAAGACACCCCTCGTTCCCAAGCTGAAGGAGAATAACTGCGGGGAAGCGCTTTTAATACGGCTGCAGTATCGTCACAGTCAGGGTTATTTGTATTGATGTTTGAAAATCCCCAGCCGCCGGGGGCGGCACTCGGATTTTTGACAGACCAATCTGCTATTTTCGTATGCTGGCGTTCTAGCAAAAAGGCAGCTGCTTTTGTAATAGAGCCGTCTGTTTCGTGCACACCGTTTTTTTGGAGGGCATAGCTGATCAGAGCTGTATCCCAAACAGTTGAAGTAGAGTTTTCAAGATAAGGAATTTCGTTGCACTTTGTCACCAGTGATTTGATGCCGTTAATCGCCCTCCTGATAACAGGAGAGTAGCGTGACACACCAAGTGACAGAAGGCTGTAAACCATAAATATGGTTGCGCTCGCATAGCTGTATAATGTTCCGTCTTTTTCGATCCGGTCCAGCATATATGTTTTAGCCGTCTGTAAGCCTAGCTGCTGAAAAGCAAAGGGTGCATGAAAAATGCGCTTCCAATGTGACCAAATAGGCGTGAGATCTCTTTCTTCAAAAGCATCAGATCGAAGCCATGTAAAAGGGTTTTTTGTCATGTGCGGATCGAGATGGCGAAGAGATGGAATATTGCGGTTTTTAAGAACGAATCGCTGATTGAGTGTTACGGCCATAGGAGCAAAATGAATTCGGGCATATGTGCTGAACTGATAGAAATGAACCGGTAATGTTGGGGGGAGCGCCATGAGCGATAATGGTAAATACAAAACAGGCCAAGGATACAGCCCGTTCACGGCAAGCATCCATTTTGTCATGAAATGAACATGTCTCAAACCGCCATGTGAGATGATAAATTGTTCAGCTTTCCTCATGTGCGGGTCAGATCTGTGAAAACATCCTGAAGCCAGCATCCCGACATATCCTTGGACGGTAGCTGTTATATTTCCACTCGTTTCATCAGGATAATTGATGAATGTGCCGTCGGGCTGCTGTTTTTCGCGAATGCCGGCTGCAAGCGCTGATATCAGTTCTTTTTCATTGTCGCCTTCATCTAGTGAGGTGAGGAGCAAAATAAAAAAGGAATTTGTCATGATTGGTCCTTCAAAGCAAAATGTCCACGAACCGTTAGCATTTTGCCTGTCTTTTAACTCTGCAATGGTTTTCTTTTGATAACGCCTCACTTTCTCCTGAAGTGTGCCCATCACGCTCAACTCCTTCAGAAGCATATATATTCAGCGTCTTTTACCGCCATTACAGAAAGAAAAAAACTGCTGGCAGGCAGCAGTTTTTTGACATACATGTCAGTCTTCGAGATTTATCCATACACTTTTAACTTCTGTGTAGTTATTTAAGGCATATGATCCCATTTCTCGTCCGAGTCCTGACTGTTTATAACCTCCGAACGGAGATGCTGCGTCAAATACATTATAGCAGTTCACCCAGACGGTTCCGGCTTGAAGACGGTCCGCGATATAGTGGGCATGCTTGACGTTCTCTGTCCATAGTCCGGCCGCGAGTCCATATTCTGAATGATTCGCTCGTTCAATGACTTCATCGACTGTTTCGTACGGAATGGCAGTCAGTACCGGTCCGAAAATTTCTTCTTTTGCGATGGTCATCTCGTCTTCAACATTGGCAAACACAGTCGGTGCGACAAAATATCCTTGTTCAAAAGGACAGCTTCCGCCAGTCACTGCTTTTGCTCCTTCGTCTTTTCCCTTTTGAATATAGGAAAGAACGCGTTCGTGCTGTTCCTTGCTCACGAGAGGCCCGATTTGTGTATCCTTATGAAGTCCCGCTCCTTGGCGGAGTGATTCAGCATAAGAGACCATCTCATTGACGACTTCATCATACTGGTCTTTATGAATGAAAACACGCGAGCCCGCACAGCAGACTTGGCCCTGGTTAAACATCACACCGTTTAAAGCGCCTGGGATCGCTTTTTTCAAATTCGCATCAGGCAGAAGAATATTAGGTGATTTTCCGCCAAGCTCCAAGGTAACACGCTTAATGCTTTTCGCAGCGGTGGACATGATTTTTTTTCCGATTTCAGTGGAACCGGTAAAGGCTATTTTATCAACCGCTTCATGGTTCGTCAGCGCTTCTCCCGCATCTTCACCGAATCCCGGAATGATATTGATGACACCATCCGGGAAGCCGGCTTGGTCAATTAATTCTGCCAAATAAAGAGCTGAAAGCGGTGTTTGTTCAGCTGGTTTAAGCACGATTGTACAGCCTGTTGCCAGAGCCGCGCCCATTTTCCACATCGCCATCAGGAGCGGGAAGTTCCATGGAATGATCTGACCGACGACGCCTACAGGTTCATGGCGCGTATAATTAAAATAAGCGCCGGAAACCGGAATTGTCTGTCCTGTTATTTTTGTACACCAGCCGGCGTAATAGCGCATATGCTCAATAGCCAGCGGTATATCTCCATTAGTCGTTTCGTTTATCGGTTTCCCGTTATCAAGCGTTTCAAGCTGAGCAAGCTCAGTTTTATGCTCTTCCATTAAGTCTGCCAGCTTATACATCAGTCTGCTTCTTGAAGCTGGAGACATTGTTCTCCATTCGCCTTGGTCAAAGGCTTTCCGGGCAGCTTTAACCGCTTTGTCCACATCCGCAGCCTGGGCTTCATACAGCGTCATTAAGGTTTCGCCGGTTGCCGGGTTGGGCGTGTCAAAGGTTGCCCCTGAGGCACTCGGAACAAACTTTCCATCAATATAAAGCTTCTTTGTTCCCTGTAAAAATGTCTCCAGCCTTTTCGTCACTTGCATCGTTAAAGAACTCATCCGTAACAAACCTCCAGTCAATTTTTATGGTCTGTTTTGAGATTCTTGGTGATAGCACATTAATTCCTTGATTGAATGGCAGAAATAAGCTGTGTTATTTGCTGTAAGAGTAAGCGTATACAAACATTCTATAATAGAAAACAAGGCAAAATCAATGAATAACCGATATTGCAATTTGTAAAAGAAAAAAGCTACAATAAGCGTATAGATATGTAAAGGAGATTTCGTTTATGATTCATAACAATTGGTTTGAAAAAGAAACAATCAAAAAGGTAAAATGTGTGCAGACAAACGCAAAAAAATATATCGTGAACCGCGTTTTAACTCCGGGAAAAGAATATGAAGTGAAAAATGAAACAGAGGAGTTTCTCTTTGTGATCGACAATACGAATAAAGTCGGCGGCTATTATAAAGAATACTTCGAAGAGATCTAATACCTGAATAAAGCAGAGAGTATATAAAACCGCAGCCGAGCTGCGGTTTTTTCTGTAAAACAGGAAAAATAAAACAAAACCAATGAAAACTTTAAAACCACTTTTTTAAAAACATTGCTGAATATTGAAACTTTTTTCTCGATACGAGCGTATTACTTGATGACAACAGCACAATAGACGAAAAACAAATCAAAAATTTGAAAAATGTAATCTGTTCGTAATGGTTTAAATGTCTTCTATGTCGTATTCTTATATAGGGATAAAGGACTTATTTTTATGTAGTGAATGATAAAACAAATAGATAAATGCAGAAAGAGGGGTTCTTCATTGGGTATTTTTTCTGTTAGCAGATCAACGGATGCAAAGAAGCTTGAAGCTTTGCTCGTTGAAGGGGAAAGAATAGAATCGATTTATAAGCTCCGGGTGGACCAAATTTGCTTTACAAATAAGCGGATTATTTTCTTTGACAATAAAATGTTTTCTAAAAAGAAGGTTCGTGTATTTCTTCCATATAAAACAATTGAAAGCTTTGCGATCCAAGAAGCGGGCATGTTTGACCCGGACACTGGGCTCTTATTGATGACAAGAAGCAAAACGTTCGAATTAGAATTTGCGAAAGACACCGATTTAAGCGAAGTTCAAGCGGTGCTGACAAAGCACTTGTGCAGCTGAATATTTGATGGGCCAGCCGTTCAAAAAATGGTTAGGCTTTTTTTTTATATAAAAAGCAAAGCAGAGCAGAGCTCACATGCTCTGTTCTGTTTACGCCACTTACATGCCGTCAGAAGAGTAGGACAAAAAGTGCCAAAGAAAATCCGAAGCATCAACGCCAGCGGTCAAGATCCGTTCAAAAAGGCAGTAGCTCATCTTTCCATCAATGTCCCATGTTTGACAGGAGGCGAAACGGGAAACAGGATAGAAAGGAGAGGATATACATGGCACTGACAAAAGAACAAACACAGCATCTCTATCATAAATTGCTCGATATGCAAAAAGAATTGTCTGGCGAGAAAAAGGAAACAGAATCAATGACTGAAGAAGTTGGGGAGCTTTCCAATGGGGTTGACAACCACATGGCAGACCACGGCACGCTCGTCACAGACCGGATGACAGACCAAACGGTGAGAGAGATTGACCGGGAGCTGTTAGAGGAGGTCAACCATGCATTACAAAAAATGAAAGATGGAACGTACGGAGTGTGTGAAAAAACTGGCCAAGACATTCCTTATGAAAGGCTTGAAGCTGTTCCCTATGCAAGAATGACAGTGGAGGCCCAAGCTGATATGGAGGATGATTTAGAGACAGACGCTCCATCATTTGAAAGAGAGTTTCACGAGCAGGTAAAAGATCTATCCAATAAAGAAACCATTGATCAAAAAAGCTCTCAGACGTATGAGATTTTGGACCGTGAACAAGATTCGAAGTGAAAATGGCAAGCAAGTACACCGATATTAGATGTACTTGCTTTTTTTTTGAAAAAAAATCTCATATTCAAAATAAAGTGATTGACTTCGAGTAAAAAAGAAAGTAACATACTATTTGTAAGTAAATATAAAAAGTTTACCGGGAGGAATACAAATGTCTACAGTATTATTTGTAAAATCGAGCGACCGTACAGCTGAAGAAGGCGTATCAACTAAACTTTACGAAGCTTTCTTAGCTGCTTATAAAGAAAACAACCCTGCTGATGAAGTGGTTGAATTAGATCTTCATAAAGAGAACCTTCCTTACCTTGGAAGAGATATGATTAACGGAACATTTAAAGCTGGTCAAGGAATGGAAATGACAGAAGAAGAGAAAAAACAAGCAGCAATTGCTGACAAATATCTGAATCAGTTTGTAAAAGCTGACAAAGTTGTTTTCGCATTCCCGCTTTGGAACTTCACAGTGCCAGCAGTTCTTCATACTTATGTTGATTACCTGTCTCGTGCAGGCGTTACATTCAAATACACACAAGAAGGACCAGTTGGTTTAATGGGCGACAAAAAAGTTGCACTTCTTAACGCGCGCGGCGGCATTTACTCTGAAGGACCAATGGCTGCACTTGAAATGTCATTAAACTTCATGAAAACAGTTCTTGGTTTCTGGGGTGTTCAAGACTTGCACACAGTTGTCATCGAAGGACATAACGCAGCGCCTGATCAAGCACAAGAAATTGTTGAAAAAGGTTTACAAGAAGCGAAAGATCTTGCTGCAAAATTCTAATTTTAAACAAAAACTTCTATCATTGCGATAGGAGTTTTTTTGTATACATATTATATAGAAGAAAGTGATCTCTCGCTTTTGGCGAAAATCCGCTGCTTTTTATTGTAATATATTTTTTGATTGTCGAATCGTCAGATATAATAGCGAAAAATCGCTTTTAATCACTGGAAAAAGTTTTTCTAAACAATTGTTCTGACCTCTTGATAAAAAGCAACTGATGGTGTACTATATTAAAGAAGCTACTTTGTGCGTATTGTTAATTAAGTTTTAACCTTTAAGCTGTAATAGGGAGTTTTATATCGAAGCTGGAATGTCATGCCTCCATTGCAGAGGACGACAGGAACGTTTCTGCAAACACCCACTTTGAGGAGTGGTGGTTTAAAACTTTCTTACTTGCATACGGCAAGACGTAGCGAAAGCCATTTCCTTTTTGGAAATGGCTTTTTATTTTATCTAAAAAAGATAGGTATAGTGAAAATTCAATTTCTGTGTGAAAGAAATGAAGGCCGCTTTTTTATGATATGATGGGAGAAATTCAAGGAAAAGCGAGGTTTACACGTTATGTTACATAGAGCCCAATCCCTTCTGGCCCATTACTTCGGTTATGAAAAGCTTCGCAGCGGCCAAGAAGAAGCGATCCGCTCGGTGACGGAAGCGAGGCAAAATACGGCCTGCATTATGCCGACGGGAGGAGGCAAATCGATTTGCTATCAAATTCCGGCATTGATGTTTGAAGGGACAACGATCGTCATTTCGCCGTTGATTTCCTTGATGAAGGATCAAGTCGATGCGTTAGAAGAAGCGGGGATTAACGCCGCCTACATTAACAGCACACAATCCAATCAGGAAATATATGAGAGGCTGAACGGGCTCAAAGAAGGGGCTTATAAGCTTTTTTACATTACACCGGAGCGACTAACATCCACGGAGTTTATACGGATTTTGCAGGGCATTGATGTTCCTTTAGTCGCAATAGACGAGGCGCACTGTATTTCTCAATGGGGCCACGATTTCAGGCCAAGCTACAGAAATATTGAAATCTTGTTCCGTGAATTACATGACAAGCCTGTTATCATGGCATTAACAGCAACGGCCACACCAGAGGTCCATGAGGATATTTGCAAACAGCTGCATATTCAAAAAGAAAACACGGTACATACCGGATTTTCCCGAGACAATTTAACCTTTAAAGTAGCAAAAGGGGAAAATAAGGATCGTTTTATTGATGAATATGTGCAAAACAACAAACATGAAGCTGGGATTGTCTACACAGCGACTAGAAAAGAAGCTGATCGGATTTATGAGAGATTGAAACGAAATCAGATCAGTGCAGGCCGATATCACGGGGGCTTGGCTGATGACGTGAGAAAAGAGCAGCAGGAAAGGTTTCTTAATGATGAGCTGCAAGTGATGGTGGCAACCTCTGCTTTTGGAATGGGCATTGATAAATCAAATATCAGATTTGTCCTGCATGCACAAATTCCGAAAGATATGGAAAGCTACTATCAAGAGGCTGGTAGAGCTGGACGAGACGGTCTTGCCAGCGAATGTGTTCTCTTGTTTTCACCGCAGGATATTATGGTGCAGCGTTTCTTAATTGAACAATCAGAGCATGAAGAGAAACAAAAGCAGGATTTAAAAAAGCTGAGACAAATGGTCGACTATTGTCACACGGAAGATTGTCTGCAGCGATTTATCCTTATGTATTTCGGAGAAAAGGAGCCTGATGCGTGCGGACAGTGCGGAAACTGCACTGATACAAGGACGGCCCATGACGTAACACGAGAGGCGCAAATGGTCTTATCGTGTATCATTCGCATGAAAGAACGGTTTGGCAAGACGATGGTTGCCCAGGTGCTCGCCGGCTCTAAAAATAAAAAAGTTCTTGAAAACGGCTTTTCCGATCTCTCAACATACGGGATATTAAAACACCAATCAGTAGGGGAAATCAGTGATTTTATCGAATTTCTTATTTCTGACGATTTCATCAGGATGTCAGACGGAACGTTTCCGACTCTTTTTGTCAGCAGTAAAGGAAGGGATGTGCTGAGAGGAGAATTCTCAGTAACGAGAAAAGAAGCGTTAAAAGCAGCAGCGATTACTGAAAATGACGAGCTGTTTGAACGATTGCGCATGGTTCGAAAAGAAATTGCGGCAGAGCAGGGTGTTCCTCCTTTTGTCGTTTTCTCTGATCAAACGTTAAAAGAAATGTCAGGAAAACAGCCCGTAAATGATAAGGAACTTCTGTCTATAAAAGGAGTTGGAGAACAAAAAAGAGCAAAATACGGCCGGCTTTTTTTACAAGAAATACAAGCTTATGCAGGGGTGACAGACTAAAAAAACAGTAAATCAACCTTTTTTTCTATAAAAAACACATTTTATTTTCTCTTTTTTTCCTCAAAATAAAAAGACTTGCGAAGCCTATTATATCAAGGGTTCAGCAAGTCTTTCCAACAGAGAGAAATCCTTCATGTAAAGGAACTGTAATCTAAATCATATCTTTTTGTTATTGATTTGACATTTACGTGTGTTACGATATCACCTGTTAGCCGCCAATAAAAAGCTAACAAGGGAGGATTTACTTATGAAGAAGACGATTATGTCCTTTGTAGCAGTTGCTGCACTTTCATCAACTGCATTCGGAGCTCACGCTTCTGCAAAAGAAATTACGGTGCAAAAGGGTGATACGCTCTGGGGAATCTCTCAGAAAAACGGAGTGAACCTAAAGGACCTAAAAGAATGGAACAAGTTAACTTCTGATAAAATCATTGCAGGAGAAAAACTGACCATTTCTTCAGAAGAAACAACCACTACTGGGCAATATACAATTAAAGCGGGAGATACGCTTTCTAAGATTGCTCAACAATTCGGTACGACAGTCAATAACCTGAAAGTTTGGAATAACCTAAGCTCTGACATGATCTATGCTGGATCTACGCTTTCAGTGAAAGGTCAGGCAACAGCAGCAAACACAGTTACTGAGAATACGCAAACAAGCGCACCTCAAACTGAAACAAAACAAGAAGCTGTGCAAAAAGAGCAACCTAAACAAGAAACAGTTCAACAACAACCAAAACAAGAAACAAAGGCTGCAGCAGAAACTTCTGTTCCAACAGAAGAAAAGGCTGTTCAATCAAATACAAATAATCAAGAAGCTTCAAAAGAACTAACAGTTACTGCTACTGCTTACACTGCTAACGACGGCGGCATTTCCGGCGTTACAGCAACAGGCGTTGACTTAAATAAGAACCCGAACGCGAAAGTTATTGCGGTTGATCCTAATGTGATTCCGCTAGGTTCTAAAGTCTATGTTGAAGGTTACGGTGAAGCAACAGCAGCAGACACTGGCGGCGCTATTAAAGGAAATAAAATCGACGTATTTGTGCCCAATAAAAGTGATGCATCTAATTGGGGCGTCAAAACTGTAAGTGTAAAAATCTTAAACTAATCATATAGATTGTGATAAAAGACGTGAGCTATTGGCTTGCGTCTTTTTTCGTATGTTTAGGGATGTATATATGTATCATATGCTGATAAAAGAAAAGCGGTTCCGATGTTTTTCACGTGTGAAAAATGGGTAGATGGTAAATGCCCCTATCATCTAACTATTTACAGAAGGAGTTGCTGGCTGTTGCTTTGGATCATTGTATCTTTTCTGGTTATCAATATCGGGATATTTCTATTTTCATGGCGGAGAACAAAGGAGGTTAACTTGCAATCGTCCGATGGATATTTTCTCGGAGGAAGAACCCTTACTGCGCTATATATCGGAAGCTCGCTGCTGTTAACCAATTTATCAACCGAGCAGATGGTCGGGTTAAATGGGCAAAGCTATGCAGGGTCTATGACAGCGATGTCATGGGAAGCGAGTGCACCGCTCGCGTTGATTTTCCTGGCCCTTGTCTTTTTGCCCCGTTATTTGAAAACGGGAATTACCACGATACCTGATTTTCTAGAACAGCGGTTTGATCAAAGAACAAGACAGATCGTTTCTGTTCTGCTCATCATCGGCTACGCTGTTTCATTCCTGCCGACAGTATTGTATTCAGGGGCTCTCGTGTTGAATCAAGTATTCCGCATTACAGAGACGTTTGGCATCAGCACATTTATGGCAGTTTTATTGATATCCTTGATCATTGGCGTAACGAGCTGCTGTTATATCTTTTTTGGCGGATTGAAAGCCGCTGCATCAGCAGATGCCATATACGGAATCGGATTAATTTTCGGCGGTTTTTTTATCGTGATATTAGGCATTCTTGCAGTCGGACAAGGCAGCTTTGGGGGCGGAGTTGCTCAACTGACGGCTTTACATACTGAAAAACTCAATTCAATTGATATCAGCAATTCGGCAGATGTACCGTGGCCGACAATTTTAACAGGGCTATTAGTGAATAATCTCTTTTATTGGGCTGTTAACCAAGCGATTGTTCAGCGTGCATTAGGAGCGAAAAACTTGGCTGAAGGACAAAAGGGCGCTCTTTTAGCAGGTTTCTTTAAACTTATCGGCGTTTTTTATTTAGTCGTCCCTGGAGTGATTGCCTTTCATTTATATGGGGGCGGAATTGAAAATGCAGACAGTGTATATCCCCGGCTGATCGTCGATCTATTGCCGGCATCGCTTACCGGTGTATTCGCCGCTATTTTATTCGGAGCGATTTTGAGCTCGTTCAACGGCTCTCTGAACAGTACCATTACGTTGTTTACGCTGGACATATACAAACCGTTATGTAAGCCTCAAGCAGATGAAGCTGATCTCGTCAAAACAGGAAGGATTTTCGTCGCAGTTCTCGGGATTGTATCGATTGTTATCGCACCCTTTATTTTATATGCGCCATCAGGGCTGTACAGCTATCTTCAAGAGATGTTCGGATTTTTTAATGTACCGATATTAGCAGCGATCGTCGTAGGTTTTTTCACAAAAAAAGTGCCGGCTTTAGCTGTGAAAATAGCGATACCAGCCCATATAGTTTTATACGGCTTATCAAAAATCTATTTAGGGCACATTCATTTTCTGTACATCCTAGCCGTACTCTTTCCATTTTCAGTGGCTGTTATGCTTCTGACAGGAAAGCTGTATCCGAGGAAAACAGAATATAAGCTCGAGCACAATCCGCAAGTGGATGTAACACCCTGGAAACACGTAAAGCTGGTGTCGTGTATCATTATTATTCTAGTTGCGGCGACGTACCTTTTGTTTTCCCCATGGGGAATTGCGGACTAACAAAAAGGATCTTGGCAGGTGCCAAGATCCTTTTTTATTTAAACCAGCCTTTTTCCTTTGATCGGGTAATGGCTTCTATTCGGTTTTTCACTTCAAGTTTGTCTAGAATCATTGAGATATAATTTCTCACCGTCCCGCTTTTGATGCTGAGTTCCTGAGCGATTTCTTTTGTATTTTTACCGTCAGCCACAAGTTCAAGCACTTCTTTTTCTCTGTCTGTAAGCGGGTTAGCCTCGCTGTATATGTCCTCCATCAGTTCAGGTGCATAGATGCGTTTTCCGTTCATGACGCTTCGAATGGCACTCGCGAGTTCTTCGCTCGGGCTGTCTTTTAACAAATAGCCCTTAACGCCTGTTTTAATGGCTCTCTGAAAGTAGCCGGGTCTAGTAAAAGTGGTTAAGATAATAATTTTGCAGCCTGTATCCTTTAACTCCTCAGCAGCCTCAAGCCCCGTTTTTCCGGGCATTTCAATGTCCATAATGCATACGTCAGGCTGATGTTTTTTAACAAAATCAACAGCATCTTGACCGTTTGTACCTTTGCCTACGACTTCCATATCGTCTTCTAAGTTTAGAAGTGATCCTAAAGCGCCCAAGAGCATTTGCTGATCTTCCGCAATAAATATACTAATCATGTTAGCCATCCTTTTTTGTTTATTTTGAGTTATTAGGAATTGACATGGTAAGCTTGGTGCCGTTTTTTGTATCGATGTGAAGGCTCCCGTTTGCAAACTCAAGCCGTTCTCTCATGCCAAGCAGGCCATGTCCTTTTGAAAAGTATTTCTCTTCACCTTGAAATGTTCCATCGTCAGTCACTGTAATGACAACTTCCTCCCAGAGCTGCTGAATGTCGACTCGGCAGGTCTTAGCCTGACTGTGTTTGACGACATTAGTGACAGCTTCCTTTAAGCACATACTCAATATGTTTTCATTAAGCAATGAGATATTTTCAGGTAATTTCTCTTCTTCATAGATAAACGTAATGCCGGCTGCTTCAAGAATTTGTTTGATGTTTATGATTTCATCCTTGAGCCGGATGCCTTTCATGGAGGATACGATTTTTCTGACTTCATTTAAAGACGTTCTCGCAGTTTGCTGAACGCTTTTCAGTTCACGTGTTGCTTGTTCAGGATCTTTGTAAATCAATTTTCTCGCCAAGTCGCTTTTTAAACCGATTAGAGAAAGCTTTTGCCCAAGTGTATCGTGGAGGTCACGGGCAATTCGCTGCCGCTCTTCTAATTTTACCAGCTCAGCAATCCGTTCATTTGCATCCTCGAGTTTTTCTTCCAGCCGTTCGCGCTCCTTGCGGCTTCTTATGCTAAAGGGCAATAAAATCGCGCTAATGAGTGTAATGACGACAAAAGGAATTTGAGTCAGAAAAAATTCCTTTTTTAATACGAGACTGAAATTAGCTGCAACGGCTGCGCTTATTAAATGGACGTAATATAAAATATGAAAGGGGACGCGTTCCTTTATGTTTCCAATAAAATAGGCGATAAAAAAAGCAAAATAAATATAACTGAACATAGTAATTGAAGCGGTTGAAATGCCGATTAACAAAAACGCCCACAAATAAATGGCCCAGCCTTTTGAGACAAATGCAAATCTATATACCGAAAAAAATAAAAGCGTCAAAATGATGCCGACGATGATAACAACTGTAGATGATGATTTCCATATAAAGTAGAAGGGGAGGATGAAAAATATCGTCCATATATAGGGCGTAATCCCGCTAAGTTTTTGAAATGTAAAATGTTTTTTAATCATGATATTACCTCATTTTCAGCTTTTCATCTTACATGTAACTTTATCATTGCGAAAGCCAGAATGCACCCTCAAACAATAAAAAGGAAGCCTTCTAAGAGAAGACCTCCTTCATCATCAGGCGTTCTTCCGCAGTTTCTGTTTTTCTGTTGAATCAGGCGGAAGGCTGGAAGGTATATGTTTGATATCCCGAAATGATACAAATTGTTTTGTATCTTCATCCCAAAGGCGGAATGCAAGTGACTGCAGACTTGTTTTTAAGGTAATTGTCGGTACGTTTTTTAATGGTTCATGATGTTCATGAGCAACTTCAAGCTTATAGTTAGGCACCTTTGGGCTCAAATGGTGAACGTGGTGGTACCCGATATTGCCTGTCAGCCATTGAAGCAGTTTCGGGAGTTTATAAAATGAACTGCCTTCCACTGCTGCCTGGACGTAGCTCCAGTTTTCATCTTCTTCAAAATAAGAATCTTCAAATGTATGCTGCACATAAAACAGCCATACACCGATTGAACCTGAGATCAGAAAAATAGGGCCTTGCACCAGTAAAAACGATTGCCAGCCAAAGATTAGACAGCAAGCAGCAGCCAACGCCACAATCGCCAGATTCGTAAGGTGTGTGTTCACACGCTCCTTACGTCTTGCACCTTTTTTGTTAAAACGGTTGGTGATCAGAAAAACATAAATCGGTCCGAGAATAAACATGATAAACGGATTTCTATAAAGTCTATATGCAAGTTTTGTTCGTCTGGATGCAGCTTTATATTCGTTTACAGTTAACATCCAGATGTCTCCTGTGCCGCGTTTATCCAGATTGCTGCTTGTCGCATGATGAATTGAATGGCTATGCTGCCATTGTAGATACGGGAATAAAGTCAGAACACCTGTCACAAAACCGAGAATATGGTTATAGCGCTTTTGTTTGAAAAATGATTGATGGCAGCAGTCGTGGAAAATGATAAAAATTCTTGTCAAAAATCCTGCGGCAATCACTGTTAATGCTAACGTAAGGAGATAGGAGACATTGAGGCTGAGATAAGCCAGAAACCATAGTCCGAAGAAGGGAATAAACGTGTTCAAAAGCTGAATCAGGCTGTTTTTTGTTTCGGGCTGAGCAAAAGTAGCAACTTGCTTTGTCAGCTGTTTTTGTTTATGCGCAATGGTTTGTTCAGTCATAGTAAGTATCCTCTCATTGTGTGTCTACGTTCAGTATACGCGAATGAGAGAAGTCCTTTGTAGTAGCACACATCATGCATCAGATATGACATTTGTCATACCTCCTCGTGCTTGCACAAATGTTTGCGTTAAAAAGCTTGTAAAAAGAAATTTACAAGCTGATTAATGTTTATCAATCCATATTCGTGAGGTGCCTGAAACAGCTTCAATCCTGCATGTTCCCCCTATAGGAAACGTGGCAATTGGTGAGGTGTGTCCGGCATTTACATTTACGATGATTGGGAGACCGGATAATTCTTTTTTTGTGCCAATGATGGCTTTAACAAGATCCATTGATACGTTTGATGCTTTTTGAAATCTGCCGATCAAAATCGCCTTTACATGTGAAAAAGCGGGGAGGTGGATGAGTGATTGCAGATCGCGGTCAAACATATGGATGTCTGACATATCATCATCTTCAATCAATAAAATAGTATGTTCTGTTTCAGGAAAATACTCCGTTCCCTGCAGCAAATTAAGCGTGCATAGGTTTCCGCCAATTAAAGTGCCTTCCGCATAACCTTCTTGGATTACAACAGGGCCGTTATTAGGATAAAAACGCCTGTTTTCTTGATCCATAAACCAGCGGTCATCGCTCCACTCACTTGAAGGAAGAATTTCAAACGAGTCGTCCGAAGCGCAGCAAGAAAGAAAATACTCTTGTGTATAATCAAGCCCTTTTTTCATTGCAAATGTTGAAAAGTGGGGGCATGAATAAGTAACAAGGCCCGTTTTTTGATAAATGGCGTTGCAAAGAGCTGTTATATCGGAATATCCGCACAGAATTTTAGGATGCTGTTTGATTTTCTCGTAATCAAGATAACGCAGCAGCTGATTTGAATTGAAACCGCCGAGTGTTGTTAAAATTGCTTTGACTCCGGGGTCAAAAAAAGCAGTGTGCAGGTCATGGACTCTTGACTCGATAGAGGATGAATCAAATTCGTTACATTCATTGGCATGTTCAGCGATGGTTACCCGATAACCTAAGCGTTCTAACGCAGTTTTTGCTTGCATTTTTGCTTCATTCGATAATATGGACATGCTGGTCGCGGGAGACACGATCCGAATTTCGTCTCCCTTTTTCAGTTTTGAGGCGTACATAGAGCCCTCCATTAATGGTTTTACACCATTACAGCACATCTTGGATCATTCTTCCAGAATTTTTTACAAATCAACCCACTTAATGCAGCCTGATTGTGTATCATGATCGACGGATACTTTGAATTGATGTTTTTCATAAAAATGAATCAGCCGGTCTACGTGATTCCAGTCCCGTTTGGCAATGTCACCGGTGACTTTCGGTATGTTGTGGTCTCTGGCGATATCTTTTAAATATTTCATGCAAATGGAACCAAAGCCGTGATTCGGAGGGCCTTTTATGTCGCCGATATGAATGGCATCGTCCTTGTAAGACGCTACAAGTGAAAAGCAGCCTTTTCCTCTATAAGCCGTTTTACAATCGGTAAGCATAATTTTGCATGTTTGGCCATCATCAATCGAGGAAACGATCATCCACTCTTCATGTTTCGATTGATCAATACCAAGCACTTTGGCATCTTTAGATAGGTCCTTCATATTCTCTTGCATGCGGTAAATTTGAAATTCTAAATCAAGTAGTTCTTCCTCAAGTTCTTGACGATTTTTTTCTTTAACAGTAAACAAGATCAATCTCCTTTCAAAAAACAGCTTAGAAACACAGTTACCAATTGTATTAGATGAGAGGTGCATTGTAAATAACAAATCCATTATTACTAGAAATTGCAAAAGTAAGGTTTGATCGTTTTTAAGAGAGGAAAAAGGAAACTAACCTGTGAAAAAGGAGGAATCGGAATGGCGATTGATTCATTGATTAACAAATTACAGTATGTCCAATTGGAACCGCCGGATAAAATTCTCTCCCTATATCTTAATACAGACATGAGAGATCCAGAGCAGCAGGGGGGAGAATGGAAAATTGCGCTAAAATCAGGCTTCGGCCGATTAAAGGAGTATTTGGCAGCAAGTGATCCAGGGGAAGAGAAGTGTCTTGATGGAATCAGAACGAAAATTGATCAATACCTTAATGAAATGGGAAAAGACATGCCCCGCAGTCTCGTATTTTTTGTTTCCGACAGCGGTATATGGGAACCAATTAAGCTTCAAATCCCTGTAGAAACAAGATTTTACTGGGAAGAAACAGCCGTTCTGGATCAGTTGAAGGATTTGCGCCAAACGTACCCAAGTACGGCGTTTATTTTAACTCAGCAGCATGAAGTGAAAATTATTGAAACCGTTTTAGGAAAGATTGAGGCGGTTGAGCATTATGAGTACAATATCATCAATGAGTCTTGGGAGAATTTCCATTCCTCTGCAAAAAAAACGGTGCCATTGGAAGAGAACCGAATGAGGGAACATGTGACGGAGAACCAAACGAGACTGTATAAGCGGCTGGCTGCCAATCTAGATCAAAAAGCGGCCGCGAAAAGATGGGAACGAATGGTCATCGCCGGTGATAAAGAAACGGCGGATATCTTAGATCAGCATATGAACAAACCCATTCATTCGAAAATCCAAAAGAACCTGCTAAATGAAAATGAACATAAGGCCGTTGAGCATTTGATCAAAGAGGCGTAAATCTAACAGGCCGGGGCTAAAAGCCGCCGGCCTTTGAAGTGTGTCTAATTTCTGACGAAGCAATCGAAAACGTTGACATCTTCTTTGAATTTGCATACGATTTGGATAGCCAGTACAAATTAGGAGAGGTCACCAAATGAATCAAACAGAAAATAAACCGAAAAATTATACGGGGATTGTCCTTACGCTGACAGTTCTGATTAACGGTTTAATCGCAGTGCTGTTTTTTATGCCTAAATTAGATCAGTTCAGCCATGCGAATATTCACATTTTGCCCATGCTGAATGCGATATTCAACAGCTTTACGTTTATCTTCTTATTGGCCGCGCTGATTATGATTAAACAGAAAAATATCAAAGCTCATAAACGCTTTATTTTAGCAGCATTCACAACAACATTACTATTTTTGATTTGCTATGTTGTTTACCACTCGATTGCTGAGAATACGCTGTATGGCGGAGAAGGTATTATGCGCACGATTTACTTCTTTATTTTAATTACGCATATCTGTCTTTCTGCAATCATTGTGCCGCTTGCGCTGTTTACGCTGATCAGAGGCTTCAGCATGCAGGTGGAACGCCATAAAAAAATTGCCAGATGGACAATGCCGCTGTGGCTGTATGTAAGCCTTACAGGCGTTATTGTATATCTGATGATATCACCTTATTATTAAAAGCCATACTCTGTATGGCTTTTTTAAACGTTTTTAAACATGGCAAAAGCCCAAATCTGTTTTGGGCTTTTGTCAGTAAATTGATAGACTCCTATTTATGAGCCTTTGATTCCATGGTTTCAAGTGTTGCAACCTGCAAAGATTCTTCAACAGTTTTTGTTTTTTCTTTTACTTTTTCTGCATACGTGTAATCACCGTAGCAATACGGATAGCGGAAATTGTTCACATTTCCCCCGCAAGTATACAGATCGGGATTTTTTTTGACTTGCTGCTCGGAGTATTGTTTTGCCAATTCCTCAGTATGCGTTCCTCCATGTTCAGCTACAAAATCAATGTAACCTGCCCCCATGTTGTAGCTTTGAATAATGGTATCCAAATCCACACCTTTTTCCTTACCGGTCTTGTACATGAGGGTAAATTGCTTGATGCCTTGTTTAACACTGAGTTGAGGGTCTGTTATCTCATTGCGTTTTAACCCCAGAGATTCAGAGGACTGCATGGGATCATTGCCTTTTCCTTTTGACTCCTGATACATCATGCCAAGAATGAGCGATGTATAATTTGAGAGTCCTTGGTTTTCAAGCTCGTCTTCCACCAGCGGTTTATAATCTGTTAAACGTTCCAAAACAATCGTTTTCGTATCGATCGGAAGTTTTTTGATTAAATCCCGGTTGAAAAAAAGCAAGACCAATAAAAAAGAGGCGATGACAAAGACAAAAATCATCATAAAACCCGCAGCAGCGAAACAGCCTTTTCTCTTTTTCTTCACTGTGTTTCACCCTCAATGTTTGGAGCAGTATGACCATTTTATTATGACATAGAACGATATATCAGACCAAGTAAAAACCTGATTTGAAACATAAATTTAAACTATGAGATTGAATTGGAACACAAGCAGGCTGGTTTGCACCCAAGCGCATTTGTTATAAGATAAAAGTATGAATAAAGAAAGGTGATACAGATGACTGAATTTAGAGAAACGGACCGGACGGCTGCTGATCTGGATGAGGAAACCTTGTTTCTAGTCTCTCAAACATTCAAAGCGCTTTCTGATCCTACCAGAATCAGAATTCTCCATTTATTATCCCAGGGTGAACATGCAGTAAACGGAATTGCAGAAAAGCTGAATTTATTGCAATCCACAGTATCCCACCAGCTCAGATTCTTAAAAAATCTTCGGCTTGTCAAATCGCGCAGAGAAGGAACATCCATTTATTACTCACCGGAGGATGAACACGTTTTAGATGTTCTTCAGCAAATGATCCATCATACACAACATGATTAAAAAAGACATCCTTGCTTAATCGCTGTTAGCGGGCAAGGATGTCTTTTTCTTTATTGTGTCCGTTCTGATCGAGTTCGTTTCTGCTGAGCTTGATGACAAAAGAAGAAAAACCGATATAATAAACAGCTATCAGAAAAAAGACGCCAATTGTCAGAGGATCCGTTCCAATTGACTGACTGTAAGATCCAATGCTGTTTAGATCAGGCGAAGTAAGATAAAGCTCTGTCACTCGATACAGAAATCTTGATAGAAACAAGGTTAAGAGAATCATTTCTACCCAAATATGAGTCCGAAAATAAATTTTTCCTCTGCGTTTTTCAAAGGAGATGTTTTTCTTTGCGAAAACGACAAGGAGCCATCCGCCAAGAATGCCGAAAATGAGATATCCATATAAAAAAGGGTGAATGACGCTGAATATTGAAAGACCAAAAGCAAACAGCGAGAAAAGAATCATACGGGTGAACAGCCAGCGAGGCTTCAGCGGCTGATATCCGATGGACCTTTTAATTTTTTTATACAGAAAAAAGATGATAATCATGGCAGGATAAACGCTTTGAAGTGTTAGATGCATGATGTGAAATCCCCTCCGTTGAGAAGTGTATGCTTATCCGGTTCGAAATAGTAGCTGAAATCAATACTGAACACAAAAAAGAAGGGGAAACCCCTGTTTTCATAACATATGCAAGGGGTATTTGGGCCGCATAATAGATATGCCCAAGCTTTATAAAAATGTTATGATTGTAAAATAAAAGAAGAAAAGGTGCAAAGAATGAAACTGGAACGTTTGTTAGCGATGGTTGTGTTATTAATCAGCAAAAAACAAGTGCAGGCCGCCGAACTTGCTGAGCTGTTTGAAGTGTCCGTCAGAACAATTTACCGTGATATTGAGACGATCAATAGAGCTGGTATTCCGATTGTAACCTCACAGGGCTCCGGGGGCGGGATTGGCATTATGGAGACATATCGGCTTGAGAGAGAATGGCTAAAAGAGGAAGAGCTGTTTGCGATCGCTTCCGCTTTGCAGAGTGTCTCATCTATGTATGAACCTGTTTCTCACAGCACAGCTTATCAAAAAATCAAGCACCTCATACCGGAGCAGTCTGCTGAAGCATTTAAGCACCAAACTGAAAAATGGTTTATTGACATGACGGCTTGGGGCCAGACTGAGGATCAAAAGGCGCTTCGTGAGAAAATCAGCGCCGCCATCGATCGATTGTCAACGATATTATTTACATATACAAACGCAAGCGGGGAAACACTTCAACGGGAAACGGAACCTTACACATTGGTTTGCAAGGCGGGGCACTGGTATTTATATGCCTATTGTCTGGTTAGAAACGATTTTCGCTTTTTTAAACTTAACCGAATGAAAGATCTGACCATTTTACATCATTCCTATATCAGAAAAGACATTCAGCTGGATTCCTTGCCGTGGGATAGGTGCTGGTACCAAAAGGACCGTTTAACTGAACTGATTATTCTTGTTCAGCCGCCTGCACGTCAGCGCATACGTGAATGGTTCGGAAATGAAGTGCTTCATTGTGATGAAAGTGAAAACTGCCGGGCAGTGATTTCTCTTCCCGAAGATCAATGGCTGATCGGTTTTTTGCTGCAGTTCGGAAAAGATATTGAGGTTTTGCAACCTCTTCATATAAGGGATAAAGTAAAAGAAACCATTCATCAAATGCAAAAAGTATATGAAACCTGACACACTGCTGTCAGGTTTCTTTTTTTATAATCTAGGTAAAAAGGAGGGATCGTATGAGTTTTTCACATATGACACACTTAGAACAGAAATGGTTTACCGGACTGTCACAGCGGACCAGCAACGCATTGGAAATGACGGAAGAAAGACGGATCCCGGCACTGTGGGACCAATTCTGGAAGCAGGATAGGAGTGTTCTTTTTTCACAGGCAAAAGATCAGAGCATTATCGCCTTATATTCCAATTACGAACAGGAGACGAAAGGGTTTTACACGTTTTCAGTCGGAACGTTTCAAGAGGACAGCACCCTTCTGGAATCATATGAAAGCATTGATTTGCCAGCTTCCGCTTATGCTGTATTCACTTCCAGAATCGGCCCTATTGAAGAGATTGTGCTTGAAACATGGAAGGAAATTTGGACTTGGGATAAGCGTCATCTGCGTACTTATACAGGTGACTTTGAGATATATGATCAAAGTGCAGCAGTACCACAACGGGCGCAAGTGAATATATATGTCGCCATAAAAAGTTAATAAACGCTTGAAAAACTAATGGTGTTAGTTAATAATAAAACTAACGCCATTAGTTTTTGTTAGGAGGAATAAAAAATGAGAGTTACCCAGTATCAAACGGTTTGGCAGCTGACTTTTTTTCCGGTCTTGTTTCCGGTCAATTGCTATTTAGTAGAGGAAGAAAACGAAGTCACCCTTATTGATGCCGCACTGCCAAGCAGCTATAAAGGAATTATTCAAGCTGTAAATCAGCTGGGAAAACCGGTTCAGCATATTTTACTGACCCATGCACATGGGGATCATGTCGGATCACTTGATGCATTGACACAAGCGTTTCCTCATGCAAAGGTGATGATCTCAGAACGGGATTCTTTCCTTCTGCAAGGTGATACATCCTTGCGTCATGATGAGCCGCAGACACCTATAAAAGGAGGTATTCCGAAACACGTTCAAACAAAGCCGCACCATCTGCTGACGGGCGGTGAAACAATTGGTTCTCTGCTTGCAATTTCTACACCAGGCCATACACCGGGCAGTATGTCATTTCTTGATACAAGGAACGGCACTATAATAGCAGGAGATGCATTTCAATTACGCGGAGGAATCGCTGTATCAGGCCAGGTAAAATGGACGTTTCCTTTTCCTGCCTTCGCCACATGGAATAAGGAGGAGGCCATCAAAAGCGCACAATTGCTCGCCGACAAGGCGCCTTCCTGTCTCGCAGTCGGACATGGGAATTTTCTGAGATCACCCTCAGAGCGGATGAAACAGGCGATACAAAAAGCAAAGAAAGGATGATAGCATGTCACCCAGAATAGGATTGAACCAAAACATGATTGTAGACGCGGCAGCGGAGATTGCCGATCAGGAAGGTTTGAATAGTGTCACGCTTGCCGCACTGTCTAAAAAAATGAATGTTCGCCCTCCATCACTGTATAATCATGTCAACGGGCTGCAAGCAATCAAAACAGAGCTTGCTGTCAGCGGACTGACAAGGCTTTATGATCAAATGGCCGACTCCGTAACCGAACAAAAGGGAGATATCGCTATGCTCTCTTTAGCTCATGCATATGTAGATTTTGCAGTTCAAAATCCCGGATATTATGAGGCGGCTTTGCTTAAGGTTCAGGACAAAAGGGCGGAAATCGTCTCAGAACAAATTGTTCAGCTTGTCACGCAGCTGCTCATTGAAAACGGCTATGCAAGCGAAGAGACTGCCATTCACGCGACAAGGGGGCTCAGAAGTTTGCTGCATGGCTTTACTGCTTTAATCGCAAAAGAAGCATTTGAACGTGAAGAGGATATTTCAGAAAGCCTGTCATTTTCAATTCAGACATTTTTGTCAGGATTATTAATAAACAATAAAAATATTATGTAAACTAATAAATAGATGTCTTATATTTCTGAATATTGTATAATGTCATGGTAGTATACATAGGGGAGAGACAGGCTATGGGTGACATTCACAAAATAGAGCGGTTAGCGGCAGTTTCATGGCCGTCTTATATTCAGAAAAGGATGGGACAATGGCTTCTCAGAGCGAACTTTGGCGTAACCAAAAGGGCGAACAGTGTGTGGACCTCTGCGGTTACACCTGAAGGAGATTACCAGCAAGCGGCCGAGCATTTTTATAAAAACTTAGGCTTGCCTGTTTGTTTTCATATCAGCAATGCTTCTCCGAATGGGCTTGATGACGCATTGGCAGACAGCGGATATGAAAAGGCAGACGAGTGCTTTCAAATGACAGCATTGTGCCGGGACATTATGAGCCATACTGATGACAACAGCCGATTTACATACAAGCGGGAACAGGAGCCGTCGTCTGTTTGGATTGATGATTTTATACGATTGGAAGGATTTTCGCCGGAGCGGCACCGAGGCTACACAAACATTTTTGAACGCATGCCGCCGTGTAAAGCCTTTTTCACGATGTATGACCAAGAGAGTCTGACAGCAGTTGGAACGGCTTCTGTCATTGATGGCTACGGGGGACTCAGCAACATCGTTGTAGCCAAGCAGCATAGAGGAAAAGGGACAGGAACTCAAATAATTAGGGCGTTGACTGAATGGGCAATCAATAACGGAGCGAAGTACATGTATTTGCAAGTGCTGAAAGAAAATCTGGCGGCAATTTCTTTATATGAAAAAATCGGATTTTCGACTATATCGGAACATCATTATCGGATCAAAAAATGACCAAAGGAAGGGGTTTGCTAATGGACTCGCTTCAAGAGATTATTTGCGAAAAACGGACATATACACGACTTTATCATTCACATAAGCACGAATACAGTCAATTTCTTTTTCCGCTTGAAGGGAGTATTGATCTTGAGACAGAAGGGCGCCAGGTAAAATTATGGCCGGATCATTTTTTATATATCCCGCCGGAGTGTGAGCATCGTTTCCGTTCAATAGGCCGTAATGAATGTCTTGTACTGGACGTTCCGCTTTTTGCGATGAAAATTGACGAATATCATGCAGGATCGGGAATTGAAGCTGCGCTTGATCCTTTCTGGTCTTCAATCAGGTACTTGCTGACAGAGGAAGCAAAGGCCGGCACAGCAAACTCGCTTCATATGCTTGTTCAATACATAAAAGAAAAGCTGCAATCCCATACCTACGCCTCAATTGCATACATTCACAGCCATTTATCTGAGCAGCTGACGATTAAGAAGCTGGCAGAAATAGAGCATTACCACCCAGCTTACTATTCAAGCTGGTTCAAAAAGCAGACGGGTAAGTCCCCGCAGAACTATATCGCTGATCTTCGCCTTGAGGAAGCGAAACGAATGGTGATGGAGAAAAATGAAACCCTTACTGTCGTGAGCGAGGCTCTGGGCTTTCAAAATCTATCTTCATTTACTAGATGGTTCACGAAAAGTACAGGCATGCCGCCCCGGCTATATCGAAACACCTTATATTCGGATAAAAAATGATGGTTCTTTGGTTAAACGAACCTTGGATATCTCTTTTATAATAAAAGAAAAAGGAGTTATTGATATGGCGGCCATTGAGGACTTTGAGAAATTAGATATCAGAACAGGCACTATTGTAAAAGCGGAGGAATTTCCTGAGGCAAGAGTCCCGGCGATTAAACTGTTGATTGATTTTGGAGCAGAAATCGGCATGAAACAATCGAGCGCGCAAATCACGAAGCGTTACCAGCCGGAAAATCTCATCAACAAGCAAATCATAGCAGTTGTCAACTTTCCGCCGCGCCGGATCGCGGGATTTAAATCAGAAGTGCTGGTTCTCGCCGGCATTCCCGGCCAGGGCGATGTCGTCCTACTGCAGCCGGATCAGCCCGTTCCAAACGGCACAAAAATCGGATAACACAAAAAAGACGTTTGCCTAAGGCAAACGTCTTTGCGTATTGAGGCGATGCACCACACGCCACATTCGTGTGTGCCGCAAAGGGCATGTACATCGGCTTACACAATTCAGCTCATCGCTATATGAATATAGCATGGTGGGTGAAAGATTGCAAGGGTTACTTTGTTATTGAATGAATTTGTCATCTGATCATGATCTGACTATATGAAATATTTGCTACATAACGAGCTTTAGCATAAGAGGTAAGCAAGATCTAAGGTAAACGACTGATTTCATAAGCGGCACGGATTCCAGATTCAATCGCGCCTTGCATCCACGCATGAGTGAGTGAGACATGTTCTCCTGCGAAATGTATTCTTCCCTCAGGGACAGGAATATAAGGATACAGCTCTAATTCTTGTCCTGGTTCGAAAGCTGTAAAGGCCCCCGCCGAATAAGGGTTCTGACTCCAGCTAAAAGAGGCGCCGGACACAAATTCAGACCATACAATATCGCCATATATTTCAGATAAATTCAGTAACGTATACTGAATACGTTCACCTTCTGAAAGACTGTCCCACATCAGTGCCTCGTCTGCCCATGTATAACTCGCCAGAACAACAGCATGTCCATTTGCTCCAATACCAGTGCTTGGATAATACGAAAATCGAATCGGAAGATCAGTAATAGATTTCCCGCCGCGCTGCCCGGCTTTTTCCCAAAATCGGCTTTTAAACTCTATGCCGATTTTTGTTGCGCTCATATAGTTCAGTTCGCGAATTGCCCTCCGTTTATAGTAGGAAAAAGAATGGTATGGTTCGACTTTCACAAATCGCAATGTTGAAAAAGGAATGGTTACAATAGCGAGATCAGCTGTGAACGTTGTATGTTCTGCTGTTTGTTGATGCTGACAATGGATCGTAACGTTGTTCTCATTTTGAGAAATTCCCATCATTTTTTGATGGTATAGAATATTTGTTTTCAGTTGAGGAAGAAACGCGTAAGGAAGCCGATCCATACCGCCTGTTATCTCATAGAAATGAGAAGGCGATGAAAAAAAGATGGATTCTCGTAACACTTCAACAAGAGACATCCCCATATACGCTTCCATATCCAGAAGTATACCAATCATATCGATCGCGCCATATGAAAAGAAAGTGCTTAAGAAAGAGCTTAATGAATAATTCTTGTATTGGTTTTCAACAATCTGCCAATTTCTTGCAGGGTTTTGATTAATAAAGTTTAATATAGGCTGCAATACAGAAAGCAATAGTTCTTCAGCCGATTTCCCTTTTTCGTTCGGTGCAACGGGGTATCTTAATATCTGAGGATTTCGTTCAAAAATATGGAGACGTGTTTTGATTCCATTCGTATATATGATATCCATGGGGGTTCTGTTGATAAATACATTTGTTGGCAGTCTGAATTTCTTTATATATTCTAAGGTTAGCAAATGGTTATTCGGTATACGCATCGGACCAACATTTAAATACAATCCATCACTAAAGGGAGACCTCAAAGTGCAGACACGGCCGCCTGCTCTGCCGCTCGCTTCGAGAATCGTTACTCTGTGACCGGCATTTTTTAGCAAAGATGCTGATACAAGCCCGGCCAATCCAGCTCCTACAACAATAATATGCTTTGGATGCTGCGATGCGCTAAGGCCGTTTCTAATGATCTTCATCAAGTCTTCATCCATTAGAGAATTCACTTTTGGGAGGCACCTCTTTTTCAAATTTATTGCATTATATTCAGTAAAAAGGGCGCTCATCACGATTTGTTCATATCTTTTGAAATTTGTATGCCAAATGGGACGTTTATTCTCGTTACAAGAACAATAATGGGGTGAGGTATTTGACTATTGTTTTGTTCTGAGGGATATATCATGGAGTTCCTTGTTACATTTTCAAAGGACAAAGCAATCATGATGACATTCAAAGTTTTGAAGCTAAACACCAGATTACCCTTTCAGAGGATTATCGGAAGTTCATGGCACTACATAACGGTGCGAAAATTTTTGAGATTCTTTCTGATGGGGAGAATATAGGTGGAGGACTTCAGCTATTTAGCCTTGAAGAGATTGAAGAGGAACTAAAATATGAGGATTTGTTTGAAGGTATCAATGGTATCCCAATTGGCTACTTATTGGAAGAATGCCATTTAATGATCGATAAAGATAAAGTGAATCAAGGTGATCCCAACTATCTTTATATATTTGAAAGTGGTTTAGAGTATACTCCATTAAATTTAAATTTTGAGATATTTCTAGGTCGGTATATACAATCCTATGGGGCAACTTTTTGGGAATGGCGCTATTATACCGCAGAAAATTATTATTGAACAAGATAATGCGATGTATAAGGCAGTCAGATTTGGCTGTCTTTTTCTGTTATTGAAATAGTTGATTATGGTAAAATTTACATGGAATGAAAGTAGGGTACGAGAATCTTGAACCGGCTCAGGTACAGCTTGCAGTGCAAATTGAACAGGCCAAACAGCTAGAAAGCGCAGGAGAAATCACCTGGGATATCGTAAAAGGTGTAATGCTCTTTACTAAGTTTTACTCGGGTAAAACAGTGAGAAGTATCTCAGTTACGTTATCAAATATTGAGGAAGATGTTAATCAGCAGCTGAGTTTATTTGAAGTGGATAATGAAAAGAGAAGGAAACTCGGGTTTGTAATGGATGGGATTAGTAGTAAATAACCGCTCAAAAGCGATTCTGAGAGCAGTTTCTTATACACTTGCAGGGAAGCACTTCACAGAGCTGGGCTTACTGGTGGACATAAATCAAAAAAATACGATGATAAATCTACAATGTTAATTTGCTGCTTTAATAGAGAAACATAACGTATTTTGTCACCAACACTTTTGGTTCTGCTGAATACAGAAAACATCATTTATTATACCATTAGACACATTACAGATTACTTATTTTTACTTAAATCGTTGGAAGTGGTTTTTCATCTGAGATAATAAAAATATAACTTTTCTCAATAAACGAGGTGAAAATCAATGAATGGTATAGAATTTTTAGAATCTGTGTCGCAACTTGGACAAATAATTTTATTGTTCTCCGGCTACGCCCTTTATTGGAGATTGAGTAAAATAAAAAGAGAACGAAGACTTACAAAATATGAAACTTTTCTTAGGTTCTTTGTAATGTTCGGGATATTAGCATGGGCGCTTTCGTTTCTTACTTTGCATTTGTGGTAACAAACTTTCCATTAAAATTTTATTTTGATGACAAAAGACCACACTGACTGTATTTTACAGTGCGGTCTTTTGAATTTAATTAGCAAATGATTAATCAAGAGTTGACAAATTAGTAACACCCATTGCTCAATAATGTTTCTAATGCGTTAAACATTAAACAAAAAATTATTTCCGCAAAATCTTCTCCATCGCTTTTCCCTTTGCTAACTCATCGATCAGCTTATCCAAATAACGAATTTCCTGCATAGTTGGTTCTTCGATGTCTTCCACTCGGACACCGCAGACCACACCTTTGATCAAAGCTCGTGAAGGATTCAGTTGGGGGGCTTCCGCAAAGAAGGTCTCGAAGTCTGTCTGTTTTTCCAGTTGCGCTTCTAACTCTTCCTGGCTATATCCTGTTAACCAACGGATGATTTCATCTACTTCTGTTTTCGTACGTCCTTTTTTCTCCACCTTCGTAACATAAAGGGGATAGACCCTTGCGATACTCATTGTATAGATCTGATGTTTGGTCATGATTTCTCCTCGCTTGTATGGTTTTCTTTAATATATCACGAAATATATTGAGTACAAACAAAGTAGCCGTTTGTAAGTGTCAAGATTCCCTCGCATAGTTATAGAAGTAGCCTAGTTCTAAAAGACCCCTTTAGTCAATTATCAAACAATTCCATTCGGTTGACGGCATTTACAAGTAAACTTGTTCCAAGGGGATTTAGAAAATGAAGAAGAGAATTACATATGTACTGCTTGTTCTTCTAGCAGTAGTAGCTTTCGCTTTCATTGATTCACCAAAAACCATAGCAGGAGAAGCGTCACCACCTTTATCATGTGCAAATTACGGGAAAAATATCTGAAGGAAACGATTTTGTTTGGGATGTCATTAACTTTAATCAAACCAAAGCTCCGAGCATTTAGCATTGCGTTCAGGCACTTTATTTACAGCCAAAAATTGATTTTGAAAGAGAGTGAACAAGGTGATTAGCACATCTAATTATGATGTAACCAAAGATCCGAAATTCTTAGCATTCTGCAGCTGCTACAGAAGGGTATGGAGGAAATAATTCAGCTCTCAGAAAAAATGAGGTAGTTGAGCCCGAGAATAAAAAAAGCTCACTTGACCTTAATAAGTCTTTAGATTATTGGAAATCGAGATTAAATGGTGGAGGTAGCCTTTATGCAATGGATTCGCAGGTATTAGATATTATCAGAAAAGCTTACAACTTAGAGGCATGGTTAACAAAGATAATATGCTGTTGCGAAAAACAAAGCTATAAAGGCTTATAAAAATTTAATATCGAAACAATACCCAAAATAAAAGTTGTATGTTGAATATGGATCGGAACTTATTATTCGAAATAAGTATATCCAGGCTGTATATTTTAAACACTATGAGTCTCAAATAAATAGAACTTCCTTATACAAAAACTAATTCAGGATTTCTTTAGGGGATTATGCAGTAACGGAGTCGGCTCGAACAAAGTTTTTTTATGTACTAATGGTAGCGGGAAATGAAGAAAGAACCTGGTGAAATTGCCCAGGTTCTTTTTGTATTGCACAAAAACAGACACGGTGATATAATCAGACCGCGTGCGCTTTCTGTGTAAAAAGTTATAAATACCCATCTTATATTTTTATTATATCATGCTGGAAAGCTCTCGTCAATTTTTTTTGAAGGGGAGATGTAGAATGAATTCTTTGGTTCTTGATTTTCACGAAATGGAAAAAACACAGCTTTTGCTCGTTGGGGGAAAAGGGTTAAATTTAGGGGAATTATCAAAAATTCAAGGGATACAAGTACCGGAAGGATTTTGTGTTACAACAGTGGGATACCAAAAAGCCATCGAACAAAACGAAATGTATCATGTTTTGTTGGATCGACTAACCATGCTAAAAGCAGAGGATCGAGACCAAATTGGTGAAATCAGCAGGAAGATACGGCAAATCATTATGGAAGTGGAAATTCCTTCTGACGTTGTAAAAGCAGTTACTCATTATCTCTCTCTGTTAGGCGAGGAACATGCCTACGCAGTGCGGTCCAGTGCGACGGCTGAGGATTTACCACATGCCTCTTTCGCCGGTCAGCAAGACACCTATCTAAATATTATCGGCAAAGATGAGATCTTGCAGCATATCAGCAAATGTTGGGCTTCACTGTTTACGGACCGCGCGGTCATCTACCGTATGCAGAATGGTTTCGATCACAGGCAAGTTTATTTATCAGTTATCGTTCAAAAGATGGTTTTTCCGCAGGCTTCAGGGATTTTATTCACCTCTGATCCAATTACCTCCAACCGAAAGCTGCTATCCATTGATGCCGGTTTTGGACTTGGAGAAGCGTTGGTCTCCGGTTTGGTATCTGCCGATAATTATAAAGTCCGCGATGAGGAAATCGTCGAGAGGAGGATAGCAACCAAAAAATTGGCTATCTATGGACGTAAAGAGGGCGGAACAGAGAGAAGGCAGATTGATCCTGATCAACAAATGACTCAAACCCTTACTGAAGAACAAATTTTACAATTAGCATGCATCGGAAGACAGATCGAAGCTTATTTCGGTCAGCCGCAAGATATCGAATGGTGTTTGGCTGATGATACATTTTATATTGTCCAGAGTCGGCCAGTCACGACTTTATACCCTATCCCTGAAACCGGCGATCAAGAAAATCACGTCTATATTTCTGTTGGTCATCAGCAAATGATGACAGATCCCATAAAACCATTGGGGTTGTCTTTTTACCTGTTAATTACTCCTGCACCTATGCGTATAGCCGGCGGGAGGTTGTTTGTTGATGTTGCACATTGGCTGGCTACAACTGTCGGCCGGGAAACTTTATTAAATACCATGGAATCCGATCCGCTCATAAAAGGCGCACTCATGACCATAATAGAGCGGGACTTTATAAAATTGTTACCAAATGATAAAAAAGAACAGAATCTCGGTCAAAGCCGTAAAGGTATTCCGTTTGCGGGTGCTCAAGCACAAATCGAAAACGATCCGGCCATCGTCTCTGATTTGATGAAGCGCAGTCAAACATCGATAGAAGAGTTAAAACAAACTATCCAAACGAAATCGGGAGCCGATTTATTTAATTTTATCCTGGAAGATCTCAAGCAATTAAAGAAGATTTTATTTGATCCGCAAAGTTCGGCTGTGATTAAAGCCGCTATGGATGCTTCAAGTTGGGTCAATGAACATATGAACAAGTGGTTGGGTGAAAAAAACGCAGCAGATACGCTTTCTCAATCTGTACCGGGCAATATTACTTCGGAAATGGGTTTGGCGTTAATGGATGTCGCAGATGTGATTCGTCCTTATCCGGAAGTCATTAATTATTTACAGCATATAAAAGAGGATGACTGTTTGGATGAACTGCTTCAACTGGAGGGTGGACAGGAGGCTCTGGACGCTATCTATGATTATCTCAGTAAATATGGAATGCGATGTGCCGGAGAAATCGACATTTCCAGAGCTCGTTGGAGCGAAAAACCAACTACACTTGTCCCCATGATTCTGAATAATATCAAAAACTTTGAGCCTAATGCCAGCCATCAGAAATTTGAGCAAGGGCGGCAGGAGGCTTTGAAGAAAGAACAAGAGTTATTAGACCGATTGAAGCAATTACCGGATGGTGAACAAAAAGCCAAAGAAACCAAACGAATGATCGACATCATCCGGAATTTCAGCGGTTACCGGGAGTATCCAAAATACGGCATGGTTCATCGCTACTTCGTTTATAAGCAGGCTTTACTGAAAGAAGCCGAACGACTCGTACAAGCGGGTCTTATCCATGAAAAAGAAGACATATTTGATCTCACGTTTGAAGAACTTCACCAAGCTGTACGCACCAATCAACTAGATTACCAGATCATCAGCAAACGAAAAGAGGAGTACAAATTATATGAAAAACTAACTCCACCGCGTGTGATTACCTCTGACGGTGAAATCATTACAGGGCAGTATAATCAGGAAAATCTCCCAGCCGATGCTATTGCAGGCCTGGCTGTTTCTTCCGGAGTTATAGAGGGGCGGGCACGTGTCATCTTAAACATGAAAGACGCTGTTCTAGAGGATGGAGATATATTAGTCACCTCCTATACTGATCCTAGCTGGACACCATTGTTTGTATCCATAAAAGGCCTAGTCACCGAAGTTGGCGGACTGATGACCCATGGAGCAGTTATCGCGCGTGAATATGGCTTACCAGCAGTTGTCGGAGTGGAGAATGCTACCCAACTGATAAAAGATGGGCAACGAATTCGGGTGCATGGTACAGAAGGGTATATCGAAATATTGTAATTGCTGTCTATTGCTCAAAGGAAAATGAGAGTTGAGCAAAGTACGTTGAAATCATCAATAGCCTTATTCAACAAACGAAAGACGATGGACAACGAACATAATGCAGTTGGTACATTTATCAATTATAAAAGAACTCTCTAGATTTGGAGGGTTCTTACATTATGGTTCTTAAAGAAAAGAGTATTGTCAAATGAAATACAGAAAGAAACCAGTTGTTGTCGATGCTATTCAGTGTACGGGTGAAAATTATACAGATATTGAAGAGTTTCTGGGCGATCCATTACTCTCTGATGAGTATGATGGACTTTTGATTGATACTTTAGAGGGAAAAATGATTGTAGGTAAAGACGATTACACCATAAAAAAGTGAGTATGGGAAACTTTATGTTTGTACGTCTACAGATTTTGAGAATGTAAACTGAAAAAAATTTAATTGAAAGATAGTTTTAATTAAGGAAATAAATATGGAGGGTGAATATAGATTGTCCTTGTTCTGGTTTAAGGATAATTCAAACATTCAAGTTGACACCTAGTATAGCAAGGATTTCATGAATATCTGCTAGTGTTGTAATGTTGCTTATAGTGTCAATAAATTGAGTATCCATGTTACCAACTCTCATCAAAAAAAGTCACAAAAAGAGGAACAAGTAAAGCGAACAATTTCTTTGCTGGTGTCGCAGCTGCGGAAATCCGCCTTCTGTGTTTGAAAGGAAATTATACCTTAGTTTTCCATATGGGATGAAAAATGAGTGGTAGATGAGGCTGATTAATAGGCTTGTTAGACCAATCAAGGTATTAATTTTAATAGTATGGCTAGCGAGCGATGGAGTGGCAAAGGCTATACTATATAATAATGCAACATTTCGTGAGCGGATTGAAACACTCCGTCACAGCAGATAAAAAGCCCTTCTGCAAAGCAGGTTTAGTATGATGAAAATAATAAAGACGAGATTATCCGAATTATTAAAGCGGTAAGTGAAACAATTAGAGCAGGAGAACAAGATTTAGACCAATTAAAGGTGTGCGTATGCAGAAGCTACAAGAAGATATAGCTGAGGCAACCTCCCCTTTGTTGTTCAAGTAAGGGCCAGATTGTTGAATAAGGATAGTATTTAAAGAGGTTATTGTTGTCTTAATATCGAATAAAGATTAAGTTGAAGTATTTTTGATGGGAGCTACTTTATAATGTATATAACAACAAAAAGGTTATTGATACGTGAATTTGAATTCAAAGACTGGCAAGCTGTATATGAGTATACATCAGATATTCATGTTATGAAGTATATACCAGAAGGGGTTTTTACTGAAGAGGATGCAAAAGAATTTGTAAATAAAAACAAAGGTGATAAGGCTGAAAAATTTCCTGTAGTACTAATAGATGAAGATTGTCTTATAGGCCATATTGTTTTTTATAAGTATTTTGGTGAACATACATATGAGATTGGGTGGGTGTTTAATCCAAATTATCAAAATAGAGGGTATGCTTCTGAAGCAGCACAAGCCATCTTGGAATATGGATTTACAGAAATGAACTTACATAGGATTATAGCTACGTGTCAACCTGAGAATATTCCATCATACCGAGTTATGGAGAAAATTGGAATGAGAAGAGAAGGCTTTTTTAAAAAGTGTATTCCTAAAGGCAATGAATGGTGGGATGAATATTATTACGCAATTTTAAAGGAAGAGTGGAAATGAACTATTAAGAGCTTTTAAGTCTTACCTCTTCAATAAATGTTCTATTATTGAATGCAGCAACATTGGCGATACAAAATATTGAGAGATGAAGCGCATCTGCAGCAAGCAGAGCGCTTTTTTTATGAGGAATCTCAATAAAAAGAGACATGAGCAATATGGATAAAATAAGTTAATGTCAAATAAAGTGTAAACAATGTGAAAAGCCGATCTCAACGAAAACGATAGAAGTCGAATATAGTCACCTAATCCTGGTCACGCAAGCAATATTAGTTAGTCTAAGTTTGGAATAAAACTTAATCAAATTTATGTTATTAACAATATTGATAAATGAACAAAAAGGAAAGAACATGTTTTGAAAAAAGATTGATCAAAACATGTTTTATAATGTAATTGGTTAACATCTTATTTAATCACTTGATTTACATTTGCGGGGGTTCCAAACCAAATTTTGTCCATTCCTCTTTTGCTGGACCATAAATACCTGGAACGCTTAACCCTGCTTGTCTCATAAGAACAGTCATTTGTCCTCGATGGTGATTTTGATGTTGAATTAAAAACATCAAAAGTGAGCCATTTGGCAATTGTTGACCAATAAAGTTGATTCGTTCTTGAAGTGTATGGTCAGTCCATTGGGTTTTTATTGCCTGTACAAATGCATTACTGGCTTGATGATAACTATCTGCTATAAACTGGGCCGAAGAAGGAACTGGATAATCTTCAGCTGGAGCGTGAAACGTTAAGTCTGTGTTTGAGGTAATGATACGAATGGCAGCAACAGTATGCCAAGCAATGCGGCCTAAAGTCCAATTTTGTGAAGTTATTTCCTGTTTAAGTGATTCATCAGTTAGACAATTTAGTATTCTTTGTGTTGCATCGGCTTCGAACTCCCAAGATTTAAAAAAATGATTTAAGGTTTGAAACACAAAAATCCTCCTTATAATTTTTTTGTTTTCTTTCTGTAAACCTGTAGTTCAATTATAATGTCACGTTTAGATAAAAAGAACAGAACTTTAAAAGGCATTGCGACATTCTTATAATCGTCACAACTTTAATTCAAAGCTACATTCAAAACCAACCTAAATGATAAGGAAGTCAAATAAGATTTGCTTGATGTTGAAATGCAAAATTCCTTTTTTACAAGGGTTCTGAATAAAACAACTGTTTTAAAGAGAAAGGGGAACAGCCTTACTTCTAATTAGAGACGATTCAGGAGAAGTACATAACAAGTAAAGAACCCAGCTGCAGTTTTTGATTCAGGGTTGCAGTGTTTTATTAATAATAGGTGTAGAAGAATCCATACAAGAATACCTTGAGAATATGCAGAACACATATCAAGCGCAGGGTTAAATGATATTGCAGATGATTTGTGTTTTATAGAGTTCCAAAAGATTGATAGGGTGTTCGTATCTGTGACTAAAATGGAAAGCTATATGCAAAGAGTGTTTGTCAATAAGCTGAAGAACAAAGGAGCTGGGGAACGTGTAATTCTTTAAATTTCACGTGATCATAAATAAAGAAGGAGATTACCTCACATGTAATGAATTATTATAGTAGGAAAGAGAAAAATTTTACAACAAAGGGAGGAATGAGTTAGTAATGAAGGGTTTTATCAAGGGTGCTGTTCTAACTGCTGTTCTAGGTGTTGGTGGTACTTTATTTGCAGGTGATGTATCTGCACACGGGTATATAAAAGAACCGGCTAGTCGAGCGTACATGGGGTCATTAGAAAAACAAATAATTGGTTGGACGGCGGCTGCACAAAAATATGGTTCCGTAATTGATAGTCCTCAATCGGTAGAAGGGCCAAAAGGGTTTCCATCTGCGGGTCCACCAGATGGGAAAATTGCATCAGCAAATGGAGGCTCGGGGCAAATTGACTTTGGATTAGACAGGCAGACTGCAGATTATTGGGTAAAACAAAACATGCGCGGGGGCCTAAACACCTTTACTTGGCACTATACTGCTCCTCACGCAACATCAAAGTGGCACTATTATATAACCAAGAAAGGTTGGAATCCCAATAAACCTTTAACTAGAGATGAGTTTGAATTAATTGGAACTGTAGATCACGATGGTTCAAAGGCTGATACTAATCTTTCTCATAAGATTTATGTACCAACTGATCGCAGTGGTTATCATGTCATTCTAGGGGTGTGGGATGTTGCGGATACTTCTAATGCCTTTTATAACGTAATTGATGTAAACATCTTACGGTGATGTTGAACCTCTACGGTTTTAATAGCTAACACCAGTTATGACTATATGGAGAAAGCGGTTAGTGTATCGGTTAGTGAAGTGTTGACTGTAATAACAAAGAAAAATGTAACGGAACCGGGAGAACACAAATTGTTTGAGTATGGGAGTTCCACAATCAAATGGGAAGCTGTAAAGCTTCTAAGGGAGCTATAGATCGGTTTGATGTTCGTGCATCTGCCGATCTTTTTTAACCCTAATAGAAGTGTACTCCAAAAGTATTTTGGTATATGCTTCATTTAGACCTCTCAATTACCTCTTAGAATCTTTTATATGGTGAAATTTAGTAGGGTAATTTAAATGGAGGAGCTTTATGGAAGAAGGAAATGTAGTTCACATGACACTCAATGGTATTAAGAAAGCCGTTTTTAATTGTGGTACATTCCCTAATGATTATAAAGCGTTTTTGTTACTACATAATAGGATGGAAATGTTTGATGGTATTGAATTACTTAGCACAGAAGGAATGATTGGTCACAATGAAGTCCAAGATTTCCCCGAGGGATACCTACTAATTAGATATCATTTAGTATTATAAACTGGTTTCAGAATAAGAAGACTCCAAAAAGGAGTCTTCAGCTACTATTTGAGATCGTTAAGGACGATTTTTGCTGCCTCAGCGATAAGAGCATTATCATAACTAGCATCTTTCGTAAATCGGTTAGATAGGATTGCCAAAACAATAGGAGCTCTATTAGGCGGCCAAACGATAGCAATGTCGTTTCGTGTTCCGTAACTTCCGGCTCCGGATTTATCGCCGACTTCCCATCCTATAGGAGCGCCTGCCCGAATCAGTTCGTCACCAGTAGCGTTCCCCCGCATCCAATCAGTTAAGATCGTGCGCTTATCAGCCGTGAGAGTGTTATCCACAGTGAAAGCTTTAAGGTCGGTTGCTAGTGCTTTTGCGGTGCTTGTGTCACGAATATCTCCAGGAATGGCAGAGTTTAGATCTGTCTCGAATCGATTAGCTTTGGTTACATGATCCCCAATCTGTTTCAGTGACTTTTCGAAACCTTTAGGGCCGCCAAGTTGTTGCAACAATATGTTCCCAGCAGTATTATCGCTGTAACGGATAGCAGCCTCTGAAATTTCCTTCAGGCTCATGCCTGTATCTACGTGTTTTTCTGTGATTGGAGAATATGTAACTAGATCGTCTTTGCTATAGTGGATGACTTCATTAAGTTTATCAATTGGGTTTTTCTTTAGGACAGCAGCTGCGGCTAAAACTTTATAGGTTGATGCGTAAGCAAACCGTTCATTCGGCCGATAGGTGATAGTCTTGTTTGTGCCTGTGTCAATTGCATAAACGCCAAGCCTGGCATCAAATTTTTTCTCAAGCTGAACAAATTTTTTACTAGTTATACGGCTTGTCATTTTTGTGTCTCCTATGGCTTTTGCTTCAGCATGCGTTGAACCGTCAAAGGGTTTGAAACCAGTAAGGCTTAAACATAAAAGTCCAATACATAATCCAAGTTTTAATGTCGCTTTATTTTTCAAATGAATCAAGGCCCCCTAAGTTGATTTTGTATTCACCTTCTATTAATACCACAAAAATAGGAGCAAAATCGATATATTTCCAATGAATCTTAGACAAAACCGTATCATTTATCTCGTTTTCTAATGTCTAATATGTTAAGAGAACAGGGGCGATGAGGGAAAAAGGAAGGAACAAGAAAATAGATGAAAACGAATTTTAAAGGTGAACATCATGTGAAATCTTACATCACTGATAATAGGGCAGGTGTAGTAAGGGATTTTTATAATCGTTCCTATTGCCACCCATATGGCATTATTTAAAAGGATGGGCACGAATTCATCCTAATGGGCTTTATCAATTATGATTGGAGTGTTATGGATGCAAAGAAAAAACGTTTATCTTTATGTATTTCATACAATGTCAGACTGGGAATATGGATATTTAATTGCAGAACTTCATTCAGGGAGATACTTTAGAAAAGGTGTAGCACCATTAAAAGTAGTTACAGTAGGAGTTAATAAAGAAATGATTACGACGATGGGAGGGCTAAGCATAAAACCAGATATTTCTCTTGATGAGTGTACTCTTGAGAGTAAAGATCTTTTGATTTTACCCGGAGGGAATACTTGGGGAGAAGAGATTCATCAACCGATCTTGAAAAAGGTAGGCGAAGCTTTAGAGCTTGGCACGATTGTAGCTGCAATTTGTGGTGCAACCGAGGGTCTCGCGAATTATGGCTATTTAGATTCGAGAAAGCATACAAGCAATGATTTAGAGTATATGAAAATGGTCTGTCCTACTTATAAAGGAGAAACATTTTACGAGATGAGACCGGCAGTATCTGATGAAAATTTGGTAACTGCATCGGGAATAGCTCCCTTGGAATTTGCGATGGAAGTACTGAAAAAACTAGATGTATTTGCACCAGATACATTGCATTTATGGTATAAGCTGAATAAGACCCATAAACCTGAATACTTCTTCGAGTTAATGAATACAATAAATTGATAGAATCATTACCAATTGCCCCTGAAATGAAGGGGCATTTTTTTGTTAAAGTCTAAATAATCATGAATGATGGAATATGTCTATTTATTAGAAAGAAAGCGCGTAACCGAAGGGAAGTAGGGTGAAACAAAAATTTGAAACAATAACAGCATGTAGCACGTATCGATAATAAAGTTTAAATATAAGTTGCATAATTTGCTTTTTTGTTTAGGCTGATATAACTGATGGAAAGGGGTATCCACATGCAACTTCATCATACACAAAGCGGAAAACAAAACAATCATCTTAAATGGTCGGTAACTATTTTGCTCAGTTGGGGAACGTTCGTTTTTGCTTTGTTTTTTGCTACTTTAATTGGTACAATGGCCCGCCAATCAGGGGCTTCCAAGCTTTTGCAGCAAGGTATCCAAGCAGGTTTAGTAACATTAATTACTGTCCCGTTGCTCTACATTCTTCTTAAACGGTTTTCTAGTAGTTCATTCTACTCTATCGGACTTTCTGGATGGCGGGAAGCCATACCAAAAGCCAGTATGGGAGCAATGTATGTAATTGTCCTATCCGGATCTGGATTTGCTATCGCCCATTTATTGGGCTGGATCAAAATTACACATTTTCACTTCTCTGCCCATTTAGTTACAGTATTGCTCTTAAACATGATGATCGCTTTCTTTTATGAAGCTTTTCCTGAGGAATTAACTTTTCGTGGGGCGGTGTACTATGCTCTAAACAGGCGATTTAATTGTTTCATAGCCTTGCTCCTACAGCCGATCTTATTTGTGCTTGCACCATTAACAGTAAGTGGTTTGCAATATATAGCAGGAATTGAATCACCTGCTATCACATTAGATTATATTGTTTTATTGTTGTTTTTTGGATTCATCCTTCAACTCCTGCGTATTGTAACAAAAAGCTTATGGACGTCTATAGCCTTTCATCTAGCCTTTCTCGGAAATTCACGGTTCTTCGTCCTGCAGGGGGATCAACGTTTTATTACCTATGAAGAAATTATTCCAGGAGTAGGAGCGCTGTTTGTGATCTTTTTTATGTTGCTTATTGTCGGTACTCTACTGCTAATACCTGCAGTAGTAGCTCGCTGGCAGCGTAGAAATAAGAGAAACGGCCAAGATGATTAATATCTGAATGAAACGGAAGTTTTATACACAAAAGTATAGAATTGTTTACTGTGAAAATGGTAACCTTTATGAATGAGAATATATTATGTAAAAAAGATTTTTTCATTTGATACTGTTTACAGGACTTTCAAACATTATAAAATCGAATTATCATGCGACCATAATGGATTGAATGGAAAGAGAATGCTGATTCAAGAGTAAGGGCTGAAGGGTTTATACGGGGTGTTATTCCGGAAAATATATGTAAAAATGGTTAAAGTAGATGAACGAAAAAATTTTTGAAAAGGGGTGACAGGTCATTAAAAAACTAGTTTTGCTTTCCAGTTTTATTGGAATCCTGTTATCAATCGTTGGACAAATATTTGGGATCTTATCTGATTTCTTTATTCCGGGAAATGCTCGGTTTATAGGTGTTATAGCGGGAATTTTTGTGTTACTTAGTTTGAAGGCAAGAAGTGTAGCAGTGCAATCATTTATCGTAGGATCAAGTACGGTGATAGGAATTATGGGTGCAGGAATTTTATATTTTCCAGCTGCAGTTATCAATATCTTTATTGGTTTCGAACTTAACAAAAAGATGAGAGAAGGAAACACTAAAGAGTATGTCTGAATAGATTGCTTTTTGTTTAAGAATGTAGAGAAGAATTGTGGCATAAAAGTAAAGTAATAATCGTTTTATTCAGAGTGAGGTTTATATGGAATTAAAATTTTACAGGCCACTTAGAACAAATGAAGTCGAGTTTTTTCAGGTAATACAAATAGAAACTTCAGATATTTATGGTTATATCTTAATTGTTGATTCAAAAAGAAAAGAAAAGCTGTGTGATAATCCAGTTTTAATTGGTATAGAGGATGAAAATGAATACGAGGGTTCCTCCAACTTTCTTCAGGTCATTGCATTCACTGAAGAAAGATATCTTGATGACTTTACAGCTGATACCTTTTCTTTTATAGATGGCCTGTTAAACATGAAACCAGATTGTCACTTCTTTATTAAAGAACACGTATATAAAACCAATTCTGAGTTGCTGGACTTTGATTTTCCTTTTGATATGACACCTATTATGGACTTCATTAAACCATATGCACTAGAGATAAACAAAGACATCAAGCTTAACAATATTAGCAACAGTGATTTCAATTACCTTTCACAAAAATAATTGAAAAAAATGAAGGTGAAAGATGATAATTGATTTTTACTAATTCAGAATTGCTTGGCTTTACTTTGAAGGGAGTCGAGTAAGATGGATAAGAAAAAGGATGAAATACAAAGAAAATATAGGGAACAAATGAGAGAGAAGACTGAACAAGAAAAAGAAGATAGCAGTTCACATACTTTTGAGATTGTTATTGTACTAGCCATCATTATCTTAATGTTTTTCTTTAATTCAGTATTTAAGGCTTTTTAGATAAAAAAATCCTCTTTGGTCAGCTGGAAAAATTCAAGGTGGAAAAAATTGATCATACATAAGCAATTATTATTTGAATTTTGCCGAAATATAAGCACTATACAATTGTATTACAAAAGCACCTCGGAAGTACTTGCTCATCAACCTAAACGCCAGCCATTAAAGCTAATGTCTCACATGCAGACATTAGCTTTTTCATTGTTTAATAGACTGCCGTCAGGATCCTAGAAGACGCATTCTTAAGCCGTCTCCTGTCATACGAGGCCAACATCGACAAGGAAAAAGTTAGCTTTAAAAATTCACACTTTCTGTCGTGAAAATCTAAATGTATTCATAAAAATGCCGCAGCATATCAGCAGTGCGCCGATGATGATGTTTACGGTGATTTGTTCGTGCAATTGCAACCATCCAAAGAATAGAGCCAAAACGGGAACGAACATTAATGCCATGGATGCTTTTGACGCTTCGATTTGATTGAGCACCCAAAACCATACGACAAATGTAAAGCCTGTAGAAAGCAAACCATTAAACAGCAATGACCAAACCGCCTGATATGACCACTTGGCTGAATGGACCGGCTCCAATATAAAGGAAAACACCAACAACATGACGGCTCCCATCAGAAGGTGCCAGGCATTCATATGAATGATATCGATATGCTTGAATTGAAGCTTGCTAAACACATTCGCAATTCCCCAGCTAAGCGCTGCCGCAAGGACGCACAGTTCTCCAAATAAAGCGCTTTGATCGACATTCAGCATTTCTTTTCCAAATATGAATAAAAGTCCGAAGAAGCCGCTTATCAGCCCGATCGTTTTATATACATTCATTTTCTCGTTTAATGTAAAATGGCTGATCACCGTAACAAATATAGGCATCGTATATACCAAAACAGAGGTTTTCCCTGAATCGACAAACTGCATTCCATACGTTAAGATCCCCATATAGCCCAGGCCCATCAGCAGGCTCATGATGATATAGCTTTTGACATATTGTTTTCCAATTAAAAGTTTTTTTCTTTGAATGAAGAGAATGAGAAATAAAGGAACCGCCCCGATGAACAGACGCAATGCAGAAAACAAAAGCGGGGGAATGTCATGAATTCCTACTTTCATCGCAACCCAAGTATAGCCCCAAATAAGTGTGACAGATATGATTCCCAGTATGACTTTTACCATTAATAAGCCGCCTTTCTTGTTTAAATATCGTGCTGGTTTCTATCATATGTTACATTTATATATAACTGAAATACATTTATATTATCGGGGGTATAACCAAATGGTTATGAATATGAACCATCTTCACATATTTATAAAAGTCGGGGAGAAATTGAACATTACAGAAGCGGCAAAAGAATTGTTCATCTCTCAGCCGGCAGTAAGCAAAGCGATAAAAAACCTCGAAAACTCGCTCCAGCTCAAATTATTGATCAGGGATAAACATCATGGTTTAGTGCTGACTGACGTCGGAAAGGAAATTTTGCTGCTGGCGAGGCAAATGAAGGGGATTGAAAGCAAAATATATCAAGTAGCCAACAGGGAAAACAAGCTGTTAAGCGGGAAGGTGAAAATCGGTTCATTTCCTGCTGTTTCAACAAATATCATGCCGCAGGCGATTGCGGCATTCAGATCAAACTACCCGCTGATCCGCATAGAATTGGTCGAGGGGACCTCTGATCAAATCAAAGGATGGGTCCAGGATCGGACGGTTGATATTGGGATCGCGGCATCTCCATTTGAACCGTTTGACTATCAACTATTATGTAACGACTATATGGTGGCCGTCATCCCTCCGCAAGATGAGGAATTAAAACAGGAAAAGCATGTCGACCTCAACACATATCAAGATGACCTTATTTTTTGCAAAGGCGGTCATGAAATTGCAATGTCAAACACGTTTCAGCAGCACCATATTGAATTAAAGGAAAACTTGACTGTGCAAAATGCCGAAACCTTGATCAATATGGTCAAAAATAACTTGGGCATAGGCATTATTTCAAACTTTACACTTTCATCTGTTCCGCATCAATTGATCAAAAAAGACATCATTCCCAGGATTACCCGTGATATTGGCGTCATCGCGCACTCATTTGATGAAATAACGCCGGCGGCGCATGAGTTTATCAAGGTATTGAAAGCTGTCGTCATCTGAATCCGTAGTCGTAATAAGGTGGCTCTAGTCAAGAAGAGGAGCGTAAAAACTCCTAGTTTAAGACGTTTTATAAAAAGAGTTCGAAGACTTTATTAATGTTCTTAGAGGATGGCCAAAGACGGTGAGCAAACCCTAGAGGAAAATGAATACTCATCGGTAGAGTTACAAAAAAGAAAAAAGCAACAATTCGAACGTTGCTTTTTCATTTTATTTGGTACTTTATACGCTAGGAGAACTTCAACCTAAAAAGGTTCATCAATCTCTGTCTTTGTGGGATTCTGTTCCTTAACTTGTTTTAACGTCGCTACTATAAGAAAGCTGACAATTACTAATAAGAGCCATGAACTCACCTTTCCTAGATGAACAAGACTCCATGCCTCGGTTTGATTTGGGTATTTCCAAGCCCCAAAAAATGTTGCGATATTTTCTGCTATCCATATAAAAAATCCGATAAGCACAAAAGAAAGTGCGAGTGGCATACGGTAACGGGTTCCATTTACCTCGTATATGACCCATGTTTGCCAAAAGACAATGATGACAAGTCCAGATAACCACCAGCGAACGTCAATTGAATAATGATGGGTGAAAAAATTTAAATAAATTGCAGCAGCAAGCAGAACAACTGCAAAAAACGGCGGCCACTTAACCAATTCAACCTTAAGTCTCCTCCACGCCTGGCATAGATAACTGGCTACACTTGCGTACATGAACCCGCTATACAAAGGGACCCCGGAAATTTTGGAATATCCTTCTTCTGGATAAGACCAGGAGCCCATGTGTACTTTGAAAAGTTCAAGAGCAAGTCCAATAAGGTGGAACAATGTAATCACCTTTAATTCATCCCGTGTTTCTAGACCGGAACGCACCATCCACCACTGCATGAGAACACAGATGATGAGCAGCCAGTCATACCGTGGCAAAAAAGGAAGAGGGATGAGTTGTGTAATAGCCAAAGAGGCAAAAATAACGAAAGGAAACAAACATGAAAGTGCCTGTTCCCAACCAAAACGAACGAGTTGTTTTAAGGCTCTCATGATGTGCGATTCCTCCAAAGGGTTTTTCTGAATATATGTAAGGAACGCTTCGTATAGCAGCTAAATGGAGATAGGGTTACGTCCATAGAATCACCACCAAATCACTTTGTTTTTTTATGTGTCTTCTTCACTTTGGTATTCCAAAATATCTCCGGGCTGACATTCTAGAGCCTTACAAATTGCTTCTAAGGTTGATAATCGAATGGCCTTTGCTTTTCCGTTTTTTAGTATGGAAAGATTAGCCATTGTGATGCCGACTCTCTCCGAAAGTTCTGTTACGCTCATTTTCCTTTTAGCAAGCATTACATCAATATTGATAATAATTGCCATGTTCATCACCTCAGACTGTTAAGTCATTTTCTGATTTTATATCAATTGCTTCTTTTAAGAGTTTTTGAAGAACAGCAGCAAAGACCGCAATCACCATTGAAGCAAAAATAATGACCAATCCGATGACTATGATACCCGGGGCGTCGTCTATCTCGGCCATCAGATAAAAGATCGGCAGGCCTGCTGCAAATAAGATACTGATTGTGACCGCACAGTGTTTTATATTCCTTAAAGCTTTTACGGAAATTTTAGAGAAAGCTTTGTTCTTGTCAATATAGCTTAAAAGTTTGAAAGCTTGATAAAGAGCAAAGTAAAAGGGTATCGCCGTCATATACAAATAGATGAAAATAAGATATTTCATATAAACGATAGTAGGAAATAATTCTGCTGCATAATTGGCTATCTTAGGCACCACAAAAATGCACAAAGCCAGAATCGGAATTCCAATAAGAATAACGGAAATCTTTAAAAATAGTGTTGAGACTCGATTCATAAAAAGCACCTCACTGATTTGTTGTCATTCTGAATGTAACACGATATTTATCGTTTTACAATAAAAAAGTATTGAAATAAATTATATTATTGTTGTTATAAGGGATCTTTTTCATTTTAGGATAAGACAAAAAAAGCATTTCTCATTCCAGGGAGATGCTCTATCATGTTTAAACCTGTGCAAACGAATTGAACCATGTGCTTCAGTCAGCTCGGGGAATTGGTGTGAACTCGATCTTGAAGGGTTTTTTTATTGCACAAAAATAAGTGAATCTACATATTCAAACAAACGATGGAAAGAAATACATCAAAGGATAAGCTGCTGTTCATACTAATGGTCGGGAGGTAAACCGACTTATGATACAAATTTGGATCACTGGTCTTTTATTATTGGCTCAACCGAGCGGGCCGCCTGACAGCTTAACGGTCACACAGCAAGGAAGGACGATTGCTACTGTTAACCGTGAAAATTTCACAATGCCTCTTCCCGGTACCCCGATGATTGACCATGAAAAGTACCGTAAATTCATCGAACAGCTGGATCGGCAAATTTACCGGGAGCCGAAAAATGCTGTGCTTAACGAACAGGGAAGCATCGTCCCGGGCAGGGTTGGTTACAAACTGTATCAACAGGCATTTATGGCAAAGTTTTATGCTTATTTCTATGGCCAAGGCCCCTCCAAGGTAGAAGTGCCGGAATTGAACATTTATCCGAAAGTGGACAGCGAAATGCTTGCTCACATCAGTACCCAGCGGCTCGGTCAGTACGTAACATATTTTAATTCGAATAATAAAAGCCGTTCACATAATATTTCTCTTTCTGCCAAAGCGATTGACAATCATGTTGTGTTCCCTAATGAGACATTTTCATTTAACCAGGTTGTCGGAATGAGAACTCGGGACAAAGGATACAAGAGCGCGCCCATTATCGTAAAAGGTGAGTTGTCTGAAGGTGTAGGCGGAGGAATTTGCCAAGTATCATCTACACTATTTAATGCAGTCGATCGCGCAGGGCTGCGAATCGTTCAGCGCTATTCTCATACAAGAAGCGTGCCGTATGTTCCGCCTGGACGTGATGCTACAGTAAGCTGGGGAGGTCCTGACTTTCGCTTTGAAAATCAATATAACCAGCCAATTCTAATCCGGGCAAAGCAGCATGGGGGAAGTATGGTTGTTACACTATACTCTTCTGATGTGGTCAATAACCAACTGAGAAAAGTTCCTAAAGCCCCATCTCAAATACCGAAAGAAATAAATGCCGAGCGGCAATAGGATACCATTATTGGACAAGTGAATGAAAAAGAAAGGAGGGATAAATGAAGTGAAGAAGGTATTATTTTTCTTATATGTAATATTATTTGCGTTTACTTTTGTTCAATCAAAAGCGCACGCCCTTACTTTTACGGTGTTGCCCATTACACAGAAAACAGAACAGTGGTCAGTAGAAGTAAGTGAAGCAAAAAATGCAAAGGAATTTGCGGCACCTAAGAAAGGGAAATATAATGTTTATTCCTTGGAAGTCAGAAATATTGGGAAAGAAGCAGCTACGGTGGATGTGCAATTGTATAGAAATGATCCTGATTCAATCACAAGGTTTTCACTTTTTGGATGCCCCGATGAAAATTGTGTAAAACATAAAGAGGATGCTAAAACGTTAGCTGAAAGTTTAAACGATGGCTCGCCGTTGAGGTTCAAGCATTTTATGCTGGCAGATAAAGCCTCTGAATTAGAAGTTGTTATTATATGGACGCAAAAGGGGCAAGAAGGACGCCATTTAAAACAGACATTTAAATTCACTGAAGATGGCGTTAATTAGGCGTTATAAATTTGCCAGTCCTAGAAATAAAATATTCATATTTCTTATATAGATGAGATGAATCACCATTAAGCATACTGCAAAGAAAGGGAAGAGGGAGAGTAAAACTGATAAGATGGGATGGTTTTGATGATTAGATCCATTACTTTGCCAGAGGAAAAAACGAAAATAACAGTTGGAAAACCAATCAAAGATGAGTCAAACGTCAAAGTTACTGCAATTTTTGACTATAGAGAAGAACCAGAAGAAGCTTTTTGGATACACTTATCTGATGGAAGTGAAATGTTTGTCGAGGATCATAAAGTCTTTATTGAATACGAATAGAGAAGTATTGAATTGAACAAGCAGTTGAATCACTTCCTGCGCATTTTAGCCTGACATTGTAAAGATAAAGACTGTTACACCTTTGAAAAAGCAAAAAAAGCACCCCAGTTATTCATTAAAGCCGTTAATTTCAAAATTCTCTATGTCGAGATTTAGGTTTTTCAATTGTTTCAACAGAACTTCAAATTTTAAACAACCCCCATTTTTTAATTCTTCTAGTATATTTTCAGGATGAGCAATTTTCATCCCGGACTCAATCCATTGTTTGCGATACAATTGAAATACCGCCTCAATTAAATGATCCGGAGTGAAAATAACCTATTCTTACATCACGATCCCCATTGTAGCCAAACTCAAAATCGCAACTTCTGAAGCAATCTTGCTCATCTAAACCTCTCTGTCTCCAAATTCATATCACAAAGATATTATCACAGTCATAGGGTATTTTTGTTAAAGAATGTAATCATTTTGAAGGTAATTGACTCAATGAAACAAAACATGCATTAAAGAGCATGTTATAAGTTTTAATCTTGTCCCTGTAACGCTTTAATTTAAGTTCTTATCAGTAACATTTTGACCCCATTTTCCTACTAAGTATGAGGGAAGTGAGGAAAATCATGAGAAAAAAGAACAACATTAAATGGAAGTTGATAATTGCTGTATTGTTAATCATCTGCATCGTAGCAATCATTGTAATGATCTCAGGAAACAAAGTGAAATATGAGGGCAGCGGAAGAAGCGGACTGTGGGTTTCTAACCTTGAAAAATCAGACAAGACGTCAATTGGACCTAATTACTTTCTAAATTTGTATTGGCAGGGGAGTAAGAAAGACGAGAAAAGGACTGTTGTTGAAAGAATTACTCTGTATGTAGATGGCAAAAAATATCAAGATGACAACATAAATGAGTACGACTTATCAGAATCACTGGTGAAGAAATGCCAGGTGGAGGACACATGGAGGACCACATCGCTACCTTTGATTATATGCCTGAAGATGAAGTGATAGGACATGATGTATTAGTGAAAGTAGAGTGAAAGACAGGCCAGAAAAAACAGACAGAAGAAATCATATTACATAAGAAGCCATGGTATAAAAGATAGCTTATTTGCTGAATTCTAGGCACAACCATATAAGATCATGCATAGGCTGGAATAAAGTCTTGTTCATTTCTAAAGAGGTGCTTGCTATTGGAAAAACAACCAATCAATCATGAAGACAGAAACGTGCCGCAGCCTATTCGAAGTGATGGAGCTGGAGCTATTGATGCGGGTCCGCGAAATATGATGCGGGATATTCAAAATCCAAATATACTTGTTCCGCCTGTTACAGACGAAGGTATGATTCCTAATTTGAGATTTTCATTCTCAGATGCTCCCATGAAATTAGATCACGGCGGCTGGTCACGAGAAATCACCGTCAGGCAGCTTCCGATTTCAACTGCAATTGCAGGAGTAAATATGAGCTTAACTGCGGGAGGAGTACGCGAACTTCATTGGCATAAACAAGCGGAATGGGCTTATATGCTTTTGGGACGGGCTCGTATCACCGCTGTTGACCAAGAGGGGCGAAATTTCATTGCTGATGTTGGCCCTGGCGATCTATGGTACTTTCCCGCAGGAATTCCGCATTCTATTCAAGGGTTGGAACACTGCGAATTTCTCCTCGTTTTTGATGATGGAAACTTTTCTGAGTTTTCAACGTTAACCATTTCAGATTGGTTTGCACACACGCCAAAAGATGTTCTGTCTGCAAATTTTGGTGTGCCGGACAATGCTTTTCGCTCTCTTCCTTCAGAACAAGTCTATATCTATCAAGGGAATGTGCCAGGACCAATAGACAGTGAAGACATTCAGTCACCCCACGGGAAAGTCCCCTTGCCCTTCAAATATGAGTTGTTGAATCAAACCCCCAGTCAAACGCCGGGTGGGAGCGTACGAATTGTAGACTCTTCTAACTTCCCGATTTCTAAAAACATAGCGGCAGCACTTGTTCAGATTGAGCCTGGCGCGATGAGAGAGCTTCATTGGCACCCCAATAGCGATGAGTGGCAGTATTATCTGACAGGACAGGGACGCATGACAGTATTTATCGGGAATGGGACTGCCCGCACATTTGATTATAGAGCAGGCGACGTTGGATACGTGCCTTCTAATGCTGGACATTATATACAAAACACTGGTACAGAAACGTTATGGTTTTTAGAAATGTTCAAAAGTGACCGCTATGCAGATGTGTCACTTAACCAGTGGATGGCATTGACGCCTAAAGAATTAGTGCAAAGTAACTTGAATGCAGGATCAGTATTGCTCGATTCTCTGCGTAAGAAGAAGGTCCCTGTTGTCAAATATCCCGGCACGTAAAGAAGGTAACCGATCAAACAACAGCTTTCATATTATTAAGATAAAAACTGTAATAAGGAAGAATTTGGTCATGCGTATTTCATGAATACAATAAACAGTAATTTAATCCCTATGTATACGTTATGTAGGGTTTTTCTGCTTGCGTAGTATAGTGATGAGCTTTAAAATGTTTGTGTGGAAATGATAACCATTCTAGTTGGCCATTTATAGCAATTTTCAAAATTCGATTTTGCTATAACAAAAAATCTCATAGCCTATCTTTATCTATTCAATCAGTTGATTACGTAAAATGAGATTGGCTTTAATACGGGGGGCGGGAATGAAAGCACTCACTTTCATATCCAGTTTTACTGCTATTGGAACCTCAATATTGGGGCAATGGCTAGGAGTGCTGGATGATTCTTATGCTGTTGGTAATGCTTGGTTTATAGGTGTTTTAGCTGGATTGATTACACTTCTCATTTTGATTGACAGTCAAGTTATGACAAAAAGTTTCATAGTAAGCTTAAGCACAATTTCAGGCATTATGGGAGTAGGATTTTTATATCTCCCAGCTGCAATCATCAACATTTTTATAGGTATTAAACTTGAAAAGAAAAAGAAAGAAGAAGACCTTAATTGAAGGCAAAATCATAATGTATTTCTTAGGCGGTGAAGTGTATAGATTTACACACATGGGCTTATATCATATCTACAATCATAGGTGCTGCAGGCTTCATAAGTTTAATGTGTTTCAGCTCTTTTTACGATAAAACTGAAAAGTAAAGCGATTTTCATTCTAGATGTTACAAAACACTTTGCTTTTTCTGCAAAGGATTAAGATGTAATAAGAAATGTAAACCCTATCATCTGAAGGAGTTTACATTTCTTATATATAGTTTACATAATATTATTATTTTAAATCCGCCGCATAAAAAGACCTAATTGATCTATGTACTAAATATTCATTATAACTAGAGTGGATTTGCACTAAGAAACAAAGCTTTTTACATAACCTATATTGTAGCTTCATCACTACACACGATTCTGTACATCAAGAAGCGCAGGTGAATTATTCTTAGGTGAGTTCACTAAAGGTGAAACCTGATATGCTTCCATGTCATCAGCATCATAAGGCAGCAGTAAGCTTTGCAGATCATCAGGATCTGTATTTAGAGGATTCAGCCACTCTTTTTCTTGATCATGAGTCAATATAACCGGCATTCGGTCGTGTATATCTTTCATGAGTTCATTAGGCGTAGTTGTGATGATTGTACAGGTGTAAAGAGGGTCCCCTTGATGTGTTTTCCACTTTTCATATAAGCCGGCAAACGCAAAAAGAGCGGATGATTTCAGTTTGATCCGCATCGGAATTTTGGTTTTGGGATCAAGCCGTTTCCATTCATAAAAACTGTCGGCTGGAATGATGCAGCGTTTGCTGACAAGCGGTTTCCGAAAGGCCTGTTTCTCGGTTATTGTTTCAGCTCGAGCGTTGATCATTTTATAGCCGATCTTTTCATCTTTGGCCCAGGGAGGAATAAGACCCCATCTAAGTTTGCCGAGGCGATTATTTGCTCCATCATTGATGATTGCCAGGATGTTTTGTGATGGTGCGACATTATAACTTGGATGGTATTCGTCCTTAGGCAAAAATTGATCGATGTCAAACTGGTCAATAATATCTTCAAATGTAGAGAATAAAGTAAACCTGCCGCACATGTTCATCATCCTTTTTTTGGGTTATTTGAATATTGTACAGGCTGGATACATGAAAATCAAAAATGCGAAATGGTCGATGGGAAAGAAGGAATGCGGGACGAACCTTTATTCAATAGAGTGTCAGAACAATTGTACAAATTATGTTTATTGATTTTAAGATTCTGTAAACTTGATTGAATGGTTATTCCATTATTTGTATAATAACTTTATAGCATAGATTTTACAACACTAATGCGATAAGGAGGAAAGTGAAATGAAGAAAATTGGGTTTGCTGTTTTGATGTCATTTTTCGTTTTTATCAGCTTAGTTCCAACAGTTGATGCTGCTGTCATTGATCATGACAAAGTAGTAGGGTTCAATGAAGTTACCCCAACGACTATTTCTCAAAAAGCCGCGAAACGGTTCCAGCCGTATTTGAAGGTTTATAGCGGCTGTGTACCCTTTCCGGCAGTAGATGCACAAGGCAATACGAGTGGCGGGTTAGAGCCGACTGGAGCGCCTGAAGGGCATTGCAGCAAACATACTGGACAAGTTTATTCACGTTCAACCTGGTACAACGATGTGTGGGCAATGATGTATGCTTGGTATTTTCCGAAGGATGAGGCTTCCCCAAGATTGGGGCATAGACATGACTGGGAAGGAATCGTAGTTTGGATCGACAATCCGGCTAATCAAAATCCTAAAGTTTTGTCAATTGCATACTCTGGACACGGAAAGTTTACAAATGTTCAACCAAATGAAAGGAATATGAAGGATACACATCCTTTAATTGCCTACGATAGCACATGGCCATTAAATCATGCATTACATATTAGTGATCAAGTAGGGGGCACTCAGCCATTAATTGGGTGGGAAGACTTAACTCCGGCAGCGAGGGATGCTTTAAATACAACGGATTTCGATAAAGCGAATGTCCCTTTTAATGATCCTAATTTCATGAATCATTTAGAAAAGGCATGGTTTAGATAATTCATGAAGTATGGTGCTGGATCAGTCATTAGATTGGTTCAGCGTTATCATGACAGGATGCAGGAAACTGACCCCAAAGACTTATTTATTAAAGTTTATATTGATCAAAGTTTCCAATTCCAATATATTGAAATAAAAAGGCTGGAGGAAACAAAATGAAAAAGTTTTTAATATTAATCTTAGCTTTGTTTTTGATGACAATCCATGCAGGGAATGCTTCAGCAGCTATTGTGAAAAATGAGGAAAAAGTAAGTTTTACGATGACAGAAAATCAAAAAGAGTTCATGATGTCCGATGAGTCAAATCCAAATAGGTTTCCGTCTCAGTTCGGATATCGATTCACAATTTTTGATGCAGAAGGATGCACGCTTCATGCTAGAATATTTCGCCTGTCTCTATCAGGAAATGAAATCACGCTAAGTGAGAAAGATTTCACAGGCAACCATTTCGATTTCAGTGCAACTGATCAAGCAGAAGCGATGCCGTACAAAAATCATTATTTAGAGTTAACGAAAGGTCAGAACTGTGGAGAAGTTAAAGTTAAAGGTTTATACGGTTATCAGTTTGATAATGTATACGAATATTGATAAAAGTTTGAATGTGAAGGCCGATCAAAAACGGGGCCTTTTTTTACTGTCTAAAGATAAGAATGAAAAGGGCATTGATCAATTGTTTTTTATGCGTAGAAAACTCTGATATCGGTATCTATGGCGGGGGGCAAAAAAATTTAGAGCCAAGCTTTCTTTTCTTTTGTCTCTGCAGTTTAAATGATGTAGAGAAAAGATGATTTGTTAAAATAAATATATAGTCACGATAACTCATTGCGAGAGGGGAATGTTTATGTCCAAGACAGCGATAGTTACGGGTTCTGCAGGAGGATTAGGAAGGGGCATCGCAGAGAGATTATGTAAAGATGGTTTTCGTGTAGTGCTGCATGATATTAATGAAGCAATGCTGCAGGAAACTGTTTCAGATTTCAAAAAGAAACACGTTCATGTGATTGGAGTGAAAGGTGATGTATCGAAACGTGATGACCAATTCAATTTGGTGAAAGAAGCAGTAGAACAATTTGGTCATTTGGATGTTTTTGTAAACAATGCGGGTATTGAAGCTGTTTCACCATTATTGGAGATAACCGAAGAACAGTTGAATAGATTATTTCAGGTTAACGTGAATGGAGTTGTCTTTGGCACTCAAGCAGCCGCTGACCAGTTTATGAAACAAAAAACTAAGGGCAAAATCATTAACGCATGTAGTATAGCTGGTCACGAATCATTTGAAATGCTTGGCACATATTCAGCGACGAAGCATGCGGTAAAGTCTTTTACACATTCAGCTGCTAAAGAGCTGGCGAAGTATAAAATAACAGTGAATGCATATTGTCCCGGAGTCGCAAAAACGAAAATGTGGGACAGAATTGATGAAGAAATGGTAAAACACAGTGATGATTTACAGCCAGGGGAAGCTTTTGAAAAATTTTCTTCCGAAATAGCCCTTAAAAGATATCAAACACCTAACGATGTTGCTAATTTGGTATCATTTTTAGCTTCAGATGCCTCAGATTACATTACCGGTCAAGCGATATTAACTGATGGCGGTCTAGTTTATAGATGATAAAAACAAATGACATTCAAAAAGAAGAATCTAGTTTGTTGAATGTCATATGGATTCATTTTAGTTGCGAAAAACTGGTATAATAAGAAAACAGGTTGAAAAGTTATTGTGAAAAAGAAAATACGCTTTTGGTAAGAATGATTTGACTGGCCCTTGGCTTGATGGAGTATAATAAGGTCGCTTAAAAATAGCCTATAAGTATAAAAAGAGGCTCGGCGTTTTTTACGCAGGCCTCTTTTGTGTCAGTAGCCAAATACAAGAGTTGTACTTTGTGATCCGGCATATTTTGTGACAAATTCTTTTGTATACTCCGGCGTTTGGACACGGTAGCTGTAATTAGATCCGGGATTCCAGGAAGTCAGCGGAGAGGTTTGCTTGTTGAGAGACGGGTAACTGCCTATATCTTTAAAATAACCAGTGCCCTTGTCATCGAGGATTCCGCCTTTTTCACTGCCTTTCCCAAAGTAATTATATTCGGAATATATTTTTGCTTTTGTAGCGATCGTAATCGCCTGATTAAAATTGTTGCTGTAATTGTTTTTAACATGAAAGTATCCGTATCTCATGAGACCCGGGCCTCTTACATACAAGTTCTCAAAATAATTGTTGGCGATTGTCATGTGGGGATAGCCGTCATATTGATGCTGCGAATCATCTGGGTATCCTAAAATCAAACCGTATTTATGATTTGCGAATTTTGAGTTGCTGATGGTAATATAATCTGCTGCTTTTCCGATATACAGGAGTTTGTCCAAATCACTACCGCTTGCACTATAGCTGTGGCCTGAGAATGTGACGTGGTCAATCCAATAGTTGATGCCGGAATCTAAATAAAGCTGGATATCATTATTTCCATTAATCTGCGGACTGTGTTCAAATGTCAGATTTTGAAAAATGACGTTTCCAGAGGCAGATGAAGTGGTTAAATAAATATTTTTTAGCGTTTTTTTCGCGTAAGAGCCTACGAGTGTTTTATTTGAGCCAATGGTAACTGTTGTTTTCGAAGATGCGGAAAGATCATTTTGAAGCACTAAAATTTTCGGAGTGGATCCTCCTAGATGGGTTTTTAAATCATTTACGCTTTGAATGTAAACAATCTGACCGTTTTTCCCCCCAGTTGTGCTCGCTTTAGAAATGCCTTTTTCATTTTTAGCATTTCCAGCGAATCCTAAAAGGCCATTCGTTGAGGTATTTGGAAAATCGACAGCTCCAAACGCTTTACCAGGCAAGAGAACCAATAACAAACCGAACACAGCGAACCATAAACAAAATCGTTTCATTGCATGCTTCCTTTCAAATGTAATAGTTTCCTCGTAAGGATTATTATTACAATAAATAAAAAGGAATGATAGGTTCAATCTTCCTAATTAATGCTGGATTATTTAAAATACAGATTGCGCTAAAAGACACACTAACAATCAGAAAGGATTGATGCACCGTTGACTGCAGCAGCTTATCGAAACACCTTGCTTTCACTTCTATGTTTAACAGCTGGAATCGTGGATGTAATCGGGTATTTAAGCCTGGGACATGTGTTCACAGCGAATATGACTGGAAATATTGTATTATTTGGGTTAGCGATCGGCAAATCTCTTCAAGTCACAGTTTTTAATTCTTTGACTGCGCTAATCGGATTTATATGCGGCGTAATGATTTCAACACTGATGGTCGGAAAGGCAGAAAATACTCTTTGGCCTTCTGCTGTGACAAAAGCGCTGGCACTTGAAGCATTCATTTTGTTCGTCTTTGCTTGTCTTTCTTTTTATTCAGTTTTTGTTCCTGTATACATCCTTATTATTCTCTTGAGCATTTCCATGGGGATTCAAACAATAGCAGCCAAAAAGCTCGGCGTCGCAGGTATTTCTTCAACTGTGTTGACAGGAACATTGGCTTCTCTTTTAGAGGATTTGTCCGACCGTTTGTTTTTTAAGAAGCAGAAGAAGACATTCTTAAGAGATGCTGTGTTAAGGGCGCTGGCTATTATCTTATATTGTGTGGGGGCCATTATTGTAGCTTTAGCTGAGCCTGATTTTTATGACATCATCATTTGGGTTCCGATTGTGCTGATATTTGGCATCATGATGACAGCTAAGTTGAAACTGAGCGGGAAAAAATAAATGTCTCCTGCTTAGCTGTTACGAGGTTTATTGCGACGTGAAAAATAGCTCAGCATAAACAAGTAATTCGGCTGATGTGCATACTCATTCATTTGTATTGGCTTTTTCATAAAAACCCTTCCTTTGATATATGAATAATAGTGAATCTGTCTTAAAATCATCTATGAATCTATTTCCTCTTTCAAACCAGGTGGATTGAGTCTTACAATGATAATGATTCTCATTTGAAGTCTGGGTGAAGGAGGACATGTATGAAAAAAAATATCAGTGCAATTGTTGGTGTGGTTTTGTTGATGATCCTTTGTTTTTCCCCGCAAGCTTCGGCAGCATATGACGACCTGCATGAAGGCTATGCAACGTATACAGGGTCAGGTTATTCAGGGGGAGCTTTTCTGCTGGATCCCATTCCTTCCGACATGGAGATTACGGCAATAAATCCCGCTGATCTCAATTACGGGGGAGTGAAAGCGGCACTTGCAGGCTCTTACTTGGAAGTCGAAGGGCCAAAAGGAAAAACAATTGTCTACGTTACCGATCTGTATCCTGAAGGCGCTCGGGGAGCTCTTGATCTGTCACCTAATGCCTTTCGTAAAATCGGTAATATGAAAGACGGAAAAATTAATATTAAATGGCGTGTTGTCAAAGTACCTATCGCCGGAAATTTCACGTACCGGATCAAAGAAGGCAGCAGCAGGTGGTGGGCTGCAATCCAAATCAGAAATCACAAGTATCCTGTTATGAAAATGGAATATGAAAAGGATGGTAAGTGGATTAACATGGAGAAAATGGACTATAACCATTTTGTCAGCACTAATGTAGGGACAAGCTCTCTGAAAGTCAGAATGACTGACATCCGCGGTAAAGTTGTGAAAGACACCATTCCGAAGCTTCCTGAAAGCGGAACGTCCAATGCATATAAAGTGCCGGGCCATGTACAGTTTCCCGAATGAAAAATACGAAACAGCGGACCTTTTCCCGCTGTTTTTTCATTTCGTTATATGAATAGATTAGATATCAATCATTACTATCTGCATGTAAAAACGCTTTAATCATGTTCACTTGCTGCTGCTTTGGATAACTGGTGTACAGCCTGCTGGAAATCCGAATAGGATCTCCGAAAAAGTATCTTTCGTAGTGAGTTTGCCTTGTGCCGAATGAACTCATTGTTAAATCCCACGCCAAACGGAAAATTTTCACACGCTCTTCAGCGTTTGTATTAGTTGCTTGGAGGTATTGGTCAAGATCTTCCCGTATCTCTGAGTCAAACGCATTTTCTGTCGGCAGCGTCACCATTCCGCTAGCGCCAATTAATTGTATGATTTCAGTAAATCGCGGATATAGAGTAGGAATGATCGTACTGATGACTTGAAGAGGAATCAAACTGGGACGCATATAGCCGAATTCATCTAACTGAGCGTCATTTTCTGATTTGTCAATGAGTGCTTTGATTGTTTCCAATCCAACAATAATTTCAGAGAGCTTTTCTTGTATGTGCTGGTATTCAGAAACATTAATGGTGTCGACCAAAAGTTGTGCAACACCTAATAGAAATTCAATTTTAATCATTTGCCTAATGACGACCTGATGAAAGGTAAAGGCATGAAAAGAGCTTTTTGTCATGAAATCTTTTGCTGCTTCAACATTATCGTAAAAAAACACCCGATCCCATGGCACTAACACGTGATCGAAAACAACAATTGAATCCATTTCTTCATACCTTGAGCTTAAGGGATGATTAAAGGCCGACTCGCTTAATACAAATGATTCTCTAGTGATAAATTTGATGCCTTTTGTATTAGAGGGAATCGAAAAAGCAAAGGCTTCATCCGTTTCAAAGAAAAATTTAGGTACTGAAAAAACTAAGATTTCATCCGTTAATCCGCCTTGGGTAGCTAGCAGACGCGCGCCATGTACAATTAATCCTTTTTCGGTCCTATCAATGACTTTAGCAGATATCGGTTTTTCACTGAAGCCAAAATAGGATTGTGACCGGTTCACTTGGGGGGTAATGAATGTATGGGTAAAGGAAAGATCACGCTTAGAAGCTTGCTTATACACGTCTAGTATATGTTCCGGAAAACATTTATCTCGATCTCTAAAAAGCTCTGCTGACGATGCAAAGCTCATCATCACCGTATTCATGTAATCCGGACTTCTTCCCATCATTCCATGGGTATGTCTAGCCCAATGTTCAATCATGTTCCTTCTTTTTTTCAAATCGCTCTTGGTTTTAGGTTGGAGATAGGACAGACCGATTCGATCATGATCTCCAGGAAGGCGATAAGTCAATTCATTCATTAACTCATCCTTCGTTTGCAAATCATAAAGCGAGCTTTTCGTTTTGAGTATTCCTTTAAATGCAGGATGATCAGAAATATGACCCTGTATTTTCTCGCCATCATACCATATTTCGTTTTCTAGTTTATTCAATCGCTCAATGAATTCTTTTCCATTGATGATCCCCATTTGACATTTCGCTCCTTCGAATCATGCTGCGTATTGTTATTATATTTTCGAAAGAACAGCCTGTTCAGCCAATTTGAGATAGGAAAAGCCTTTTTTAATATCCCATATAGAAAAAACGAAAAGGAGAATTTAAAATACAGAAGTGGAATCATCACAGGAACAGCTTAATTTAATAGAGGAAATCTCAAGAATCTCTATTCCAGTTGGCGGAAGAACTTCAAACCGCCATTCATCGTTTTAGATATTAATTAGGTTACATCACGTTAAAAATCCCATCTAATTCGGTGGGGTTTTACAACATCGTTACAGTGGTTGTTTCTAAAAATCGGAACTAACTTCTTTCAAGTTAGCTCCGTTTGAATGACTAGTCCAAATTTTGATCAATAGTCCCTTCAAAATAATCATCGCTCACCTGTTCATGAGTTTCAGCCAATCCTTTTTCCAATTGCGTGGATCCTTTATAATCTGAGGGGGCGAAATATTTTCCAGCCACATCTGTGGTGTCATTTATGTTTTCTTTATTATGATTTTGAGTTTCAGCGTTTGCATTTTCTGTCTTACCACTTTCATTTACAGTCTGCTGAAAATCATATTCCTTGTCAATTGAAGAAAATCTTTTGTAGTCATCCGGTCTGTCTGCTCCATTTTTTTGAGTCACTTTACTCACTCCAGATTATTGAAATTTAATTGTGTCATATCAAATTAAGGTTAAAAAGTTTATTTGTTTCTTTTAGGATCAGAACCATGTTTTTTAGGATCATCTACTTTAAAAGCTGTTTCAGTCTCATGGTCATTTCTTATTTGCTCCATACTTGAATTTTGAATTCCTTTTTTACTCATTGGTGTCACCCCTTTACGAAAAGTGTTGAATATCAACTCTTCTTATTCTGTCTGTTAGGCAGGTATTCATTCGCTTTTTTTCACTGGTTCTTTCCATTAGGCAAGAGAGTAAGTTTCATGTCAGTCATATTATTTAATATGGGTAAAGGTCATTTTGAAACCTTTTGTTAGCACACTGCGTATATCAAGAGGCTTTATAAAGGCTGAGAAAACACTGTACAATACTTTTGGAAGAAAGCGTTTTATTCAATTGGTTATTGATTAAAAATTTAAAAATAGAGGTGTTGGGGATGAGTATTCACATTGCTGGTGCGCCTTGCTGCTGGGGTGTAGACGATCCGAAAAATCCATATCTTCCGCCATGGGAGAGAGTGCTGAAGGAAGCATCCCAAGCCGGTTATAAAGGGATCGAGCTGGGGCCGTACGGCTATATTCCGATTGATATCGAACGAGTTCAAGCTGAGTTTTCTAAGAGCAATTTGTCCATTGTTGCCGGTACCATTTTCGATGATTTAGTAACAGCGTCAAATTTGGAAAAATTGCTGCAGCAAGCAGACGATATATGTTCTTTTATGACAAACCTTCATTTCTCTTTTCAGGAAAAAAGGGGGCACTTTACACCGCCTTATTTGGTCCTGATTGACTGGGGACACGACGAAAGAGATTACAAGGCGGGGCACCCTGATCAAGCGCAACGGTTATCTAAAAAGGACTGGAACCGTATGATGTCTCATATTCGGACAATCGCGCAACGGGCATGGAAGCGATATGGTGTGCGGACCGTCATCCATCCTCATGCAGGGGGCTATATTGAGTTTGAGGATGAAATTCAGCAATTATTAAAGGATATCCCATACGATATTGCGGGCCTTTGTCTTGATACAGGGCATTTGTATTATTCAAAGATGGATCCGGAACAATGGCTCAGAGACTGTGCGGACCGTATCGACTATATCCATTTTAAAGATATTGATGAAAATGTATATCAGCAGGTGATGGGGGAGCATATCCGCTTTTTTGATGCTTGCGCAAAAGGAGTCATGTGTCCGATTGGCCAAGGAATCATTAACTATGATTCAATTCATAAATTGCTGAACGACATTCATTATGACGGCTACATTACGATCGAACAGGAACGTGATCCGAGAAACTCTGATGCTAGTTTAAGAGATGTCAGTCAGAGTATTGCTTATTTAAAAAGTGTTGGTTACGAGTGATGGGGAAGCCAGAATGAATAACGGTGATAGACCGATAAGCTGGGCAATGGTTGGCGGTCGGTGAAGTCAGATTGAATACATTCATCGTTCAGCAGCAATTGCGTGATCATCACTTCCAATTAGTGCAGGCGCATCTGATATCATTCCGGAACGGGGAAAAGAGTTCGGTCCTGAATTTACATGTTTCTACGGAACGCTGTTATTCAGATTTTCGGAACATGTTTGAAGAAGAAGCCAAACATGAAGACAGAATTGAGGCTTGAAGCGGGAGTGGAAGGTGTCCATTGGGTGGAATATTAATAACATGCTGAAAGCGCTACGAAAGCATACGTTTATCAAGATCATAACGTTATCAATCAGCAGGAAAATAAAAAACAAATTGTGTGGAAAGGTCGTTTTTAGCGTTTTGAGAAAAGAAAAATAATTGTGTTTTGATCGTTTTATCACCGCTTTATGGCCAAAAGTTTTGGTGGTGGTCAATCCATACAGCTAAACTGAGAAGAACGTGATAATGAATCTCGTTCTCCTCAGATTTGCTTTATTCACCCTGATGTTTCTCAACTAATGTGAATGTCCATTCTTTTAACATATGTTTCTGTATATACCTTTTTCCGTTTATTTCTATGTAAGGAATGTCTTTCATGTCTCCGGCTAACTGTTTTGCCTCTGTTGTTGTTATTCCTAAAAAATGACCGATATAAAAGTAAATATCTCTTTCTTTTATAAGCAAGATATCACTCTGTTCATTACCTTTTGATTGGTTCATCTGCTTTAAGCCTTCTCCGATAAAATATCCAGCCAAAGCAACACCGATTCCTAAAAAAACGTCCATATGCATGCCTCCATTATGTCGATGTTATGTTATACGAGCTTGGCATACTCCGGGTTTCATTATTAACCAAAAAAACCGCCATAACGTGCTCTGGGCGGTTTTTTCGTTCATGCTTTTTCAATCTTCACACGGCCAGAAAAAAAGGTGGCGCCGCCGCCCATATCGGACAAGCGATCTGGGGTAAGCGCGTTTACAAGCTGTTTTTTTCCTGGTTCATCCGCCCATAATCCTTGGCTGACTACGACACCGGGCAGCACTTGTTCTCCGACTGCAGCGGTCAGCTCGCATTCTCCCCGGCCGTTCCAAATTCGTACAGGATCCCCATCAACGATTCCATGTTCTTCAGCATCTTTTGTGTTGATAAAGAGCTTTGGCGTTTTCTCAAGCTTGATGTGCTTTACATTGTTGGAGAACGTTGAGTTTAAGTAATTATGGTTTGGCCCCGGAACATACATAAACGGATGTTCGTCATCGCATGGAAGAGGCGTATGTGTCGGTAAAGCCGGGAAACCAGCTTGTTTCATTCTCTCTGAATATAATTCTATTTTTCCGCTTGGAGTTGGGAGTTCGCCTGGAAACAGCGGCTTTTCGCGTTGCGCTTTCATAAATGAATGCTTAGTAAGTGAATCGTAATCAATTTCCGCCAAATATGGGTTATCCGGATGGTCAAGTGCCTGGCGGATTAATTCTGCATCTGAATCTTTGAGCTCCTGGTCTGTGAATCCCATTGCTTCAGCAAGTAATCGGAACACCTCAGTGTTAGACTTGCTTTCTCCATATCTCTCAATCACCGGCAGCTGAAGCTGAATGTAATGGTGCCAGTAGGAGGTATAAAAATCAGTATTTTCAAAAGCGGATGTTGCAGGCAGTACAATGTCCGCATATGCAGCTGTTTCCGTTAAAAACAAATCATGAACCACAGTAAACAGGTCTTCCCGCAACAATCCCTGTCTGACTTTGTTCGCTTCTGGCGCGACAACGGCCGGATTCGTCCCGTAAATAAAAAGAGAGCGAATAGGTGGATCTGTTTCCAAAAGCACTTTGCCCAGCTGATTCATATTAAACGATCTCGGTGTGTGCCCTTTCAGTAAGTCAGGCCGCTGCAAGGCACTTGTGTTATATTCTAAAATTCCGCTGTTATGCTTAATTGCACCGCCCCCTGTGTGCAGCCATTGGCCGGTGATCGCCGGAAGACAGGCAATCGTCCGTACAATCATCCCGCCGTTATCGTGGTGCTGGAGTCCGTTTCCGATTCTGATAAAAGAAGGGGAGGTTTCGCCGTACATTCTTGCCAGCTGATAAATATCTTCGGTACTGACACCAGTGATCAGTGATACCTTTTCCGGATCATACTGTTTCACGTGTTCACGGAGCTCTTCATAGCCGACCGTGTATTCAGACAGAAATGCTTTATCATGAAGGTTTTCTTTAAATAAGATGTTCATGATGCCAAGGGCAAGTGCGCTGTCAGTTCCGGGTTTTATGGGAATAAACCAATCTGCGAGACGTCCTGTCTGATTTTGATGAACATCAATGACGACAATTTTGGCACCTTGTTTTCGTGCTTTTTGGGCGATAGTAATTTGGTGCATATTTGTGCTGACTGCGTTGATTCCCCAAAAAATAAATAGTTTCGTATGAATGGTTTCCTCGGGATCGATTCCCGCACTTATACCCATCGTATATTTATAGCCCTCAGATCCCGCTTTGCTGCAAATCGTTCGTTCAAGCTGGCTTGAGCCCATGCGGTAAAAGAATCGGCGGTCCATTCCTTCAGCTGTTAATTTGCCCATATTCCCGTAAAAACTGTATGGAAGTATGCTTTCAGCGCCCTCTTCATCAATTAGCTGTTTCCAGCGTGAGGTGATGGTATCGATCGCCTCTTCCCAAGAAATCGGTTCAAATATTGCCCGGCCTTTCGCCCCTGTCCGTTTGAGGGGTGTAGTCAGCCGCTTTTCATCATAAATGCGCTCCGTCATGTTTCGGACTTTGTTGCAAATGTTTCCGGCCGTGACTGGATGATCAGGATCACCTTGGACTTTCACAATTTTTCCGTCTTTTTTATGTATTAACAATCCGCACTGATCCGGGCAGTCAAGCGAGCAAACGGATTTAAAAATGCCGTTTTGTTGTGTGGCAAAAGATTTCATGGCCCAGTTCCTCTCTCTAGTTAGATATATTGTAAGAATTATAACATTTCGGATGATAACGTCAATTCTGAAAAAAGAGATTGACATCAATCTGAGACTTCTTTATTATAAACGTATTCTTCATTCCGAAAATTACATATTCAACGTTTTCTATCCAGAGAGGTGGAGGGACTGGCCCTATGAAACCTCGGCAACATTATTGTGCCAATTCCAGCAAGCGTCAGCTTGAAAGATAGGAAAGCAAGGTTTATACCGGCGTCTGTCAGTAAACAGGGCACGCTTATACATGAATCTCTTTCCATCTTCGGAAAGAGATTTTTTTTTATGAAAAATATGATGAAAAGGATGTTTTGCACCATGACGGTTTTGGTTACAGCACCGTACAACGAAGAAGGAAGAAAAGAGCTTGAAGAATTGTTCGGCTCAGTTATTTATCATTCCTGGAAGGAACAAGGCCGGGCATACCGGGAAGATGAACTCATTCAACTACTAAAAGAATCACATGCGATAGGCTTGATTACTGAGCTTGATCAAGTAACAGACAACGTATTTGCATCTGTTTCAGGCCTTTCATTTGTGGGCGTGTGCAGAGGAATGCCCTCCAATGTGGATGTGGCTGCAGCGTCAAAAAGGGGCATACCCGTTTTCTATACACCTGGGCGGAATGCACAAGCCGTTGCTGAAATGTTTATCGGCAATGTGATTTCCTTTCTCCGCCATACCAGCACCTCTAATCAATGGCTGAAGGATGGAAAATGGGACAGCGATTACTTGCAGGCTTATGTCAAATTCAAAGGGAATGAATTAACGGGAAAAACGGTCGGCATGGTTGGGTTCGGCGCGGTAGGGCAAAGGATTGCAAAACTGTTGACAGCGTTCGGCTGTAAAATAAAGTATTACGATCCATACGTACAGGACGATCTTCCCCTATATGAAAAAGTATCTCTTAAAACGGTGTTTTCAGACAGTGATATCGTTTCTGTCCATCTGCCTCGTACCGAGGAAACACTAGGACTTATTGATCGGTCGTATTTTGATCTAATGAAAGAGAGTGCGATTTTCGTCAATACTTCGAGAGCAGTTGTGGTAAACCGTGAAGATCTTTTATCTGTATTAAAAGAACATAAAATCAGAGGAGCGATTTTAGACGTTTTTTATCATGAACCTCCAGAGGAATCAGATTACGAATTCATCTCATTGGCTAATGTTCTGGCAACACCGCATCTTGCTGGAGCAACCTTCGAAGTGGAGGATCATCACGTGACGATCTTGAACGGAGCTCTCAAAAAGTGGAAGGGTGAAAAAACTCTTAATATTCCGACATTGTATAACAAAGATGAACTAAAAACAGAGGTATAAGAAAGGAGGGTAACGCAATGAAAAAACAAAAAGGCTATCTCGTTTTTGATATCGGCACAGGGAATGCGAGAGTAGCGGTCGTGAGTGTATCGGGAAATGTTCAAACAGTTGAACGGGAGGACATCGTGTATTCAACCGATACGCTTTACCCAGACAGCCGTTATTTTTCTCCTCAGTTGCTGTGGAAGCAAGTGATGAAACTGGCAAAACGTGCACTTTCTCGTTCTCGTGATATTGACATCATTGGTTTGACATCGACGAGTCAAAGACAGGGGATTGTGCTGATCGATCAAAACGGCGACTCTTTTCTCGGGCTGCCGAACATTGATAATCGCGGCCGTGAGTGGGAGGAGTGCATACCCAATCGAGAAGAGATATACAGCCGCACAGGCCGCCTTCCGACTGCACTTTTTTCTGCGCTCAAGCTTTATGGTTTAAAACAGCGTCAGCCCTCTTTATGGCAAAAAACTGCTAGCTTTACGAGCATCAGTGATTGGGTGACATACCAGCTGAGCGGAATTTTGACATATGAACCTTCGCAGGCAACAGAAACCCTGCTGTTTGACGTAAAGCAAAACACTTGGTCAGAAGAGATGTGCGGCATATTCGGCTTTTCACCATTTATCCTTCCGCCTCTAGTAAGATCGGGAACAGCGGTTGGAACAATAACAAATGAGTATGCATCCGAATTAGGTCTTTCTATAAATGCGAAGGTGATAGCAGGGGGCGGGGATACACAGCTGGCTGTGAAAAGCACCCGCGCTGCGCTTGAGGACATTGCCATCGTATCAGGGACAACAACGCCAATAACCAAAATTACTGCTGGCCATGGCGACACAAAACATAAAGCATGGCTGAATTGCCATACAGATCAAGGACATTGGCTTGTGGAAACGAATCCGGGAATTACCGGCCTGAATTATCAAAAATTAAAACAGATTTTTTATCCCAATGAATCGTACGAAGTAATGGAGGAAGAGATTTCTGCACTTGCTAAAGAAGACAATGCATGTGTGGCGGCTCTCGGTTCTTACTTATCGGCAGAAAAGAATGCGTTAACGAAAGGCGGTTTTCTTTTTGATGCCCCGCTTTCAGCAAATTTAAAGAGAGCACATTTTGTACGCGCGGCGCTGCAAGAAATCGCATTTTCGATCAAATGGAACTTTGACATATTAACAGAGGTGACTTCGTTTGAACGTGACTATGTTTGGGTGTGCGGAGGAGGATTCCAAAGCAAAGCGCTCACTCAATATACCGCGGACCTTCTTCAGAAGAAAATCTATGTCCAAGAGGGATATCATCAGGCCTCTGTCGTTGGGGCTGCAGTCATTTGCAATGAAACCTTTCAATTGACGGAAGAGATGGCAGCAAATGTCCGGGTGATCAAACCGCAGGACTGTCAGGTCCAACTTGCTTTATATGAGGAATGGAAGCAAACACAGCGCTTTTTTTCAAGTTCAGACAAAGTGTTGATATAAGGGGGCATTTGCTGCTTTTTTGAGGAATTATCTAATTTTTGGCTTTAATGAGGTAATACGGTAATTGATGTTAGCATCTAAGGAGGAGACAGATATGTTGGATAAAATCGGAATACCAAAGCGGCTAGCTTGGGGGTTTTTAGGGGTTGTTTTGTTTATGATGGGAGACGGGCTTGAACAAGGGTGGCTCAGCCCTTTTCTGATCGAAAACGGGCTTACGGTTCAGCAATCCGCTTCAATTTTTAGTATATACGGGGTTGCACTTGCCATAGCTTCCTGGTTTTCGGGTGTATGTCTTGAAGCATTTGGCGCAAAACGGACGATGTTTATGGGGCTGTTGTTTTATGTGATCGGTACAGCTGCCTTTATCGTGTTTGGATTTGAACAGCTGAACCTTCCTGTGATGTATGTGACTTACTTCGTAAAAGGGTTAGGCTACCCGCTTTTTGCTTATTCTTTCTTGACATGGGTCATTTACAGAACACCGCAAAGCAAACTAAGCACTGCTGTCGGCTGGTTTTGGATTGCATATTGCCTGGGCATGTTTGTGTTCGGCGCTTGGTACTCAAGCTATGCGATCAAAGCGTTCGGTTATTTGAATACGCTTTGGAGCTCTATTTTCTGGGTATGTCTTGGTGCATTCTTCGCATTGTTTATCAATAAAGACCGTTTTGAAAAGAAGAAAAGAAAAAGATCAGAAACAGCCGAGGAGCTTTTAAAAGGGGTTACCATTCTTTTTACAAATCCGCGGGTGCTTACAGGCGGCATCATCAGAATCATCAACAGCATTGGTACATATGGTTTCCCAGTCTTTTTGCCGATGCACATGGCTCAGCATGGAATTTCAACCAATGTTTGGCTGCAGATATGGGGAACGATTTTTCTAGGGAACATTGTGTTCAACCTTATTTTTGGAATTGTCGGCGATAAGTTCGGCTGGAAAAATACTGTTATTTGGTTCGGGGGAGTCGGGTGCGGCATTTTCACGGTCTTATTATATTATGCACCTGTTTTCTCCGGTGGAAGTTTAGCAGTTGTCAGCGTGATCGGCTTTATTTGGGGAGGTTTGCTGGCAGGCTATGTGCCGATTGGTGCAATTGTGCCGACGGTAGCCGGAAAAGACAAAGGAGCGGCCATGTCTGTATTGAATTTGGCTGCAGGTTTATCAGCGTTTGTCGGTCCTGCGCTCGCTTGGCTGTTCATCGGTCTCATCGGTGCAGAAGGCGTTGTCTGGATCTTTGCGGTCCTTTATCTTGCGAGCGCGATCCTGACGAAATGCATTCATATACCTGAAGAAAAAGCAGTACAGGAGGAAACCTCTCCTCAATATGCATCTTAATTAGAAAGCGCCCTGTTTTAGGGTGCTTTTCATCTTTTGTCCAGTGATGTAAGGATTTCCATGCTTGCAACAGCATTCGCTATCTTTATGGCTTCTGTGATGGACCGAAACATCAGTTTGATGGCGAGCGGTATCAGTGTGGTCACTTGTGTATTGTCAGGCTGTTTTATTTCTTTTGCTCCACATCACCCATTATTGAATGCCCTTTGTGCGATACTGCCGCAAAAAGCATATATGACTTTCATTCATGGGGTAGAAATGGGGGATTCAATGTGGGAATACAAGGCTCAGGTTGTCTATATTTTGATGTGGTCGGCTTTGTTTTGTTTCCTTGGGGTGTGTATTACAAGAAGAAGGACCAATAAAGGGATTTATGAATAGGGGGGAAAAGAACATGAGATGCATAGTGGTCTATGCATCTTTTTTTGTGCGTTATATGATCATAAGAGGTGAAAATCTTGAGGGAAGTGATCAAGAATCAAGATGTAATAGCTGGTGCAGGTTATGAATCTGACATTTTAAAGGGAAGGGGGATGTACGTGCAGAGCATACCGTTCATTCTCTTGATTTTAAAATAGAATATACATTTGTATCATAAGGAATTCCATCTTGATACATGTACTGTCGTAAGACGCCTTCTTTTTGGAATCCCATTTTTATGAGCAGTCGATTTGAGGCTTCATTTTGAGTAAAAACAACTGCACCAATACGCGTCAGTCCAAGAGCAGAAAATCCGTAGGATACAACCTCTGAAAGGGCTTCCAATGCAAATCCGTTTCGCCAATGCGCCGGAATGATTTCATAACCGATCTCTGCACGCCGATGCTTTTGAGCCAAAGCATGAAAGCCAATTGTTCCGATAAGTTCTTTGGTGTCTCTTCGTTCAATTCCCCACCGTATACCGCGTTTTTCTTGATAAAGGCCGGCAAACGTTTGAACCATTGAAATAGCCTTTTCTATAGATTCCATATTTTCAAGTCCGTAATAGCGTGTCACCGCATGGTCAGAAAAACAAGCAAAAATGGCTTCTGCATCTTGATCTTTGATTTGCCTAAGTGTAAGCCGATCCGTTTCTAATACAGGAAACATTCCACCACTCCCCAAGATTGTGTTTTGTTTATCATATCTCTTTCATTTCCTCTTTTCTATAGTGAAGTCAAACCTGAGGCAGCAAAGGAACGAATTTGTCTTTCTAGTTGCTCTTTATTTTTGTTGAACTGTTTCAACCGATGGCCGTTTGCGCCTGATGGGTGGGGAAAGCCGCGAAGGCAAAAAAAATTCCTGATGCAGTGATGGCTGATCAGTGTATCACACACTGTTTCGGCTGCTTTTCCTAACGGTATGAGAAGAGCCGGTCCTGTCAATTTATTAAGCTCAGCAGGGAAGTGCCCAAAAGCATAAATGCTTAGGATAGGTGAGCGAGTGATAGCTGGCCTGTAACCGGTATAGTTTTTTTTTTGCTGAATGAAGACAGGATATTTGATAACGGAAGTTGTATGAAGCATATGCCGTAAGTCTCCAAAAAGCTGTGCGGCGCTTTGAATGCCTAAAGCCTGTGGCAGCCCGCAAAAATCCAGCATCGAGATCAGGTTATGCCTCATCGAACCGGAGAGACCTGCTGCTTTTTTCGTGTCTACTGCCATTTGCTCAACAGACCGGCCGCACCGCAGGCTTTCTGCGGCTGTTTCGTATGCTGTTTTCATCTGGGAAAAACCTGGCGTGATTCCGGCAATCACAATAGAGGCAGTCCGGTTGATATATTCATTATGAGGTGAATAGTAGATGGCAAGTTCGTTTTCTTGATGGAGACGAAATGGAGAAGCAAGCAAATCAGACCTTGTAAGAGAAGAAGGAAGAGAATGCAGTTTCTCTGCGAACTCTTTTAAGCAGCTGCGGTTTACAATCATTCGTAAGCCTCCTCAAAAAAATAATATCCCATTGTCCATTCTGATCGTAACAATGGGATATCATACATCTTTATCTGCTATTTAAATGGCCTGCCTGCCACACCTCTTTGACTGCTTGAGGAACTTCTTTTACTTCAGCTGTTGTTTGTTGAAATACGTATTTTTTCATTTGGACATCCTGCTGAATCTCCTTTTGTTTCTGCGTCAGCAGCTGGGCTTCTGTTTTTAATCCTTCGACTTGTTTTTGCATAGCTTGGGTAACAGAGGTGAGCTCCTTTAGTGCGGGATCTATTTTTTTCTTGTTTTGAATCACATTAATCCCTAAATAAATGATAGAAATTGCCAATACTGCGAGACTGATATAAACAATAACCATATGTTCACTCCTTTTCTTATGTCATTACCCTGTTTTCGCTTTTTTAATCAGAAGAAATGATGTTTGTACAGTTCGTTTGATTTGCGTATTGGATTTATTGTACTTATAATGTGATATCGTACATATGTAAACAAAGAAAGGGTGCTTCAATTGCAAAGTTTACAAAATAAAACTGCTCTTATCACAGGCGGAGGTAGAGGGATAGGCCGCGCTACAGCTCTTGCGCTTGCGAAAGAAGGCGTGAATATTGGGTTAATCGGCCGGACTGCCGCAAATGTTGAAAAAGTGGCTGAAGAAGTCAAAGCGCTTGGTGTAAAGGCAGCATTTGCCGCTGCAGATGTAAAAGATGCCGAGCAGGTTAACCAAGCTGTAGCTCTAGTGAAGGAACAGCTCGGTGATATCGATATCCTCATTAATAACGCTGGCATCAGCAAATTTGGCGGTTTCTTAGATCTGTCAGCTGATGAGTGGGAAAATATTGTACAAGTCAACCTAATGGGTGTGTATCATGTGACTCGCGCGGTGCTTCCGGAAATGATCGAGCGCAAAGCCGGTGACATCATTAATATTTCTTCTACAGCGGGGCAAAGAGGAGCTGCTGCAACTAGTGCTTACAGCGCTTCTAAATTTGCGGTTCTCGGGTTAACAGAGTCTCTTATGCAAGAAGTGAGAAAGCATAATATCAGAGTCAGCGCGTTAACGCCGAGCACTGTTGCTAGTGATATGTCTATTGAATTGAACTTGACAGACGGTAATCCTGAGAAGGTTATGCAGCCAGAGGATCTTGCTGAATACATGGTGGCACAATTGAAATTAGATCCGCGAATTTTCATCAAAACAGCGGGACTATGGTCAACAAATCCGTAAAAATGAAAAGCCTGTCTAGGGGACTGACCACATAGGATGAGACAAATAAAAACACCTTCAAGTTTGAAAACGGATGATTGTTATCCGAAATTAGACTTGGAGGTGTTTTTTCTATGGGGACAAGAGTGAGTTATTCGGTTGAAGTTAAACAGAAGGCTGTAGACATGAGGTTGGCAGGCGTGCCTATGAAAGAGATCATGCAGAAATTGAATATTAAGAATAAGACACAGGTTCAGACATGGGTTAGATGGCATAAGGCTGGGGATACACATCGATTCCCAGCAATCCCGCTGCTGGTCATAATGGACAGGGGGATACTGTCATAAATCGGTAAATGAAATAGCTGGTCTTTTTCGAAAGTATAATTCTTTCATGGAATTGAGGTTGGCGTAACGTTCTTCCTTAGAAGGGCGTGCAGCTTGATATATCATTCTATCATCTCCTTTCTTATACGTTACCAAACCATGTTTTTTCAATTCAATGGACATAGATAGAATGAAGAAAAGGTAATTCGGACAATCGTTTTACATTGAAGATCATTGGAAAACCCGCTATAATAGAACTAAGTAAACTATGTACCAAATGTTCAATGTTTATTTTTTATTCCGCTACAATGATAAACAGCAAATATGAAAATTACTGCATTATCAGTCAATAATATAAAGAAGGAAAACAATAGAAGGAAATTGAATATTTAGTACATAGTGTTCTCAGTGATAGCGGAAGGAGTGCAAATAATGAAAGAAGAAAAAAGAAGTTCAACTGGCTTTTTAGTTAAACAGCGTGCATTTTTGAAACTTTATATGATAACGATGACAGAGCAAGAGAGGCTCTACGGATTAAAGCTGCTTGAAGTTCTTCGGTCTGAATTTAAAGAGATTGGATTTAAACCAAATCATACAGAAGTATACCGGTCTTTGCATGAGCTTCTTGATGACGGGATATTAAAGCAAATCAAAGTAAAAAAAGAAGGGGCTAAGCTCCAGGAAGTCGTCCTCTATCAATTTAAAGATTACGAGGCTGCCAAACTATATAAAAAACAGCTGAAGGTTGAACTGGACCGCTGTAAAAAACTGATTGAAAAAGCGCTCTCAGATAATTTTTAATAGAAACAAACACCCGCGCAGCAGTGTGCATCGGGTGTTTTCTGCTTTACATTATACATATTTGTCGAAAAGATACAATACAAATCAATGATGACCTTCACACTTGACATCATTTCCTCACGTGGTAACATTTTAAACGTGTGAAAATGCGAACAAATAAGCGAACAAAGGAGATGTTACCGATCTTTGATCAAAAAAAAGTAGCCTTTATAGGAGCAGGATCTATGGCGGAAGGAATGATATCAGGTATCGTTCGTGCCAACAAAATCCCGAAACAAAACATCTGCGTTACAAACCGTAGCAATACAGAGCGATTAGCTGAACTTGAACTTCAATATGGAATTAAAGGCGCCTCACCGAACCAAATGTGTATTGAAGACATGGATGTGCTCATTTTGGCAATGAAGCCAAAAGACGCCGAAAGCGCTCTGTCATCATTAAAATCACGTATTCAACCCCATCAATTAATCTTGTCGGTCCTTGCCGGCATAACCACCTCTTTTATTGAACAATCATTGCTTAATCAACAGCCGGTTGTCAGAGTGATGCCCAACACCTCCAGTATGATCGGCGCTTCTGCAACTGCCATTGCGCTTGGCAAGTATGTGTCAGAAGACCTGCAAAAGCTGGCTGAAGCATTGCTCGGATGTATGGGTGAAGTCTATACAATCCAAGAAAACCAAATGGACATATTCACCGGAATTGCCGGCAGCGGCCCCGCGTATTTTTATTATTTAATGGAATTCATTGAAAAGACAGGCGAGGAAGCGGGCCTCGATAAACAGTTATCTCGAAGCATCGGCGCACAGACGCTTTTAGGTGCCGCAAAAATGCTCATGGAAACAGGAGAACAGCCTGAGGTTTTAAGAGACAATATCACGTCACCGAACGGAACAACTGCTGCCGGGCTGCAAGCCTTGAAAAAGAGCGGCGGCGGAGAAGCGATTTCTCAAGCGATTAAGCATGCGGCAAAGCGTTCAAAGGAAATCAGCGATGATATTGAAAAAACAGCGGCCCCGCTATCAGGAGTGATAAAGTGACGCCTGATACAAACATGAAAAGAGTTGTTGTGAAAATTGGAAGCAGTTCATTAACAAGCCTTCATGGAGAAATCAGCATTCGAAAATTAGAAGCGTTAGTCGACCAGGTCGTCAAACTCAAAGACGCCGGCTATGAAGTGATTTTGGTTTCCTCAGGCGCAGTGGCGGCGGGATATCGAAAGCTTGGATTTATCCGAAGACCAGAGAAGCTTCCGGAAAAACAAGCATCAGCCTCAATCGGCCAAGGCCTGCTGATGGAAGCTTATTCAAAGCTGTTTTTGGCACACGGCTATGTTGCATCCCAAATTTTAATTACAAGAAGCGATTTTTCTGATGAATATCGATATAACAATGTCCGGAATACAATGAATGTACTCCTCGAACGCGGTATTATCCCGATTATCAACGAAAATGATACAGTTACCGTCAATCGGCTCAAGTTTGGCGACAATGATACGTTAGCAGCAAAAGTCGCAGGATTAATTGATGCAGATATGCTTGTGATTTTATCAGATATCGACGGATTATATGACGGCAATCCGCGCACAAATACAGAAGCGAAAAGGATAGAGCGGGTAAGTGAGATAACGCCTGACATCGAAGCGTGTGCAGGTGACACTGGCAGCGGCGTCGGCACTGGCGGTATGCGTTCTAAGCTTGATGCGTTTAAAATCGTAATGGCATCTGGAATTAAAGGGTTTCTTGGTCAGGCAGATGCCGATGATATTTTATATCAAGCCGTTCATGAAGTAGCGGAAGGCACCTATTTTGAAGCAGAGGGGATGCTTCCGTTGAATCAAAAGGAGCAGTGGATCGCTTTTAATTCCGGTCCGGAAGGTGAAATGATTTTATCAGATGATTATTCACGTAAAATAACAAACGGGCAAACAAGTTTATATCTGGACGGTGTACAGGAGATTAAAGGAAAATTCAAAAGCGGATCAGTTGTTCGGCTGATGGATTCACAAGGGGCAGAAATCGGGCTCGGAATCGTCAATTATTCTTCTGTACAGCTTCAAGAATCGGAAAAGAAGGAAGAGCTGATAAACAAAGCTTTGATTGATCAAGAAGCATTTGTTTGCCATGTAGATTTATCTTTGCCTGTAAATTAATTTGCAGTAAAAAACCCGAAGCTTCTTTTATAGAAGCTCGGGTTCATTTTTTATTGATACTGCTCCAGCTTAGAGAAGAATTGAATGACAAACTCATAAAAGTCATTCGCAGACGGAGCAAGCTCTCTGTTTTTCGGTTTAATGATCCCGACAGTCCGTTTTACTTGAGGAAACTCAATCGGAATTTTCACAGTAAAACGAGGTGTCGTTTCAGCAAAAGTGCTTTCAGGCAGAAGAGTAACGCCCATTCCCGCTGACACCAATCCTTTGATGGCATCTAAATCCTCACCCTCCGTAGAAACGAGAGGAGCAAATCCGGCTTGTTTGCAAGCGTCAATTGCCATTTTTCTTAGCACAAATCCTTCTGGGAACAATACAAACTGGTCGTTGCGCAAATCGATTAAATGAACCGTTTTTTGTTTGGCAAGCGGATGATTTAATGGAACAAGCGCGTAAATTTTTTCTGTGAATAAAATTTTCCCTGCTATGTCAGGAAAATTCGTTGGCACCGGCCCTAATAAGGCCAAATCAATATCGCGGTTTCTGACAGCTTCAATCAGAAACTTATAGGAGCCTTGGCGCAGCAAAAACTCGACGTGCGGATATTCTTCTTTAAATGCTGAAATGACAGTCGGCAAAAGCTGGCTGGCGAGGCTTGTAGGAAAGCCGATCTTTACAGTTCCGCGATGCGGGTCGAGATACTCGTCAATTTGTTCTTTCGCATAATCGATGGCTTTCATAGCCGTTTTCACATGAATTAAAAACTCTTTTCCGATCGGCGTGAGTTTGATATTTCTCCCTTCACGCTCAAATAATGTCACATTTAATTCTTCTTCAAGATTTGCAATTTGTCTGCTGATTGCTGATTGGGCCACATGCAAATGATCAGCGGCTTCTGAAACGTGTTCTCTTTCGGCCACCTCCATAAAATAACGCAGTTGGCGCAGCTCCATGTTTGTCTCACATCCATCTATCTCATTTTGAGATTCTTTTGATCTAAATTATATATTGTTTATATCGTTTTGAAAACCTACAATGATTATAGAGTGTTAGATTTTATGACCGGTATTATCGGAAATTGATCGGGGGAGAGGAATTATGACGTACAATCAAATGCCAAAAGCTCAAGGTCTCTACCGTCCTGAATTTGAACATGATGCATGCGGAATCGGCCTATATGCACACTTAAAAGGCAAGCAGACTCACGACATCGTCAAACAAGGGCTTAAGATGCTTTGCCAACTAGACCACAGAGGAGGCCAAGGCAGTGATCCGGATACAGGAGACGGAGCCGGCTTACTGGTTCAAATCCCTGATGCTTTCTTTAGGAAAGAGTGCAAAGACATCAATCTGCCGGAAAAAGGGCGTTACGGGGTAGGAATGGTCTTTTTCTCACAGAAGGAAGAGGAAAGAATAAAAATCGAGAAGCAAATCAATGCACTGATTGAACAAGAAGGCCAAGCTGTTCTTGGATGGAGAACTGTACCTGTAAATGTCGGAAAAATCGGAACAGTAGCGCAAAAAAGCTGTCCGTTTGTCCGTCAGGTATTTATTGGGGCAAGTTCTGATCTGAAGGACAATTTGTCTTTTGAACGAAAATTGTATGTCATTCGTAAACAGGCTGAAAACTGGGGAGTAACGGAAGGTTTTGATTTTTATTTTGCCAGTCTTTCAAGCCAGACCATCGTATATAAAGGCCTTTTAACACCTGAACAAGTTGATGCGTTTTATTCTGATTTGCAAGATGAAGCATTCGTTTCTGCTTTTGCGCTTGTCCATTCACGCTTCAGCACCAACACATTCCCTACATGGGAAAGAGCGCATCCAAACCGCTATTTGGTTCACAATGGTGAAATCAACACCCTTCGAGGAAACATCAACTGGATGAGAGCACGTGAGCAGCAATTTGTATCTGAAAGTTTTGGTGAGGACTTAAACAAAATTCTGCCGATTTTGAATGCTGACGGCAGTGACTCTTCCATTTTGGATAATGCATTTGAGTTTTTTGTGATGGCTGGACGCCAACCGGCACATACAGCAATGATGCTCATTCCTGAGCCATGGACGGAAAATACGCATATGTCTAAGGAAAAAAGAGCGTTCTACGAGTACCATAGTTCCCTGATGGAGCCCTGGGACGGACCGACAGCCATTTCATTTACTGACGGGAAACAAATCGGTGCGATCCTTGACCGGAATGGTCTCCGTCCGGCCCGTTATTATGTAACAAAAGATGATTATATTATTTTCTCATCTGAAGTAGGCGTTATTGAAGTTGAACAGGAGAACGTTTTATATAAAAACCGTCTCGAACCTGGAAAAATGCTTTTAATCGACCTGGAAGAAGGCCGCATTATCTCGGATGAAGAAGTCAAAACACAAATTGCAACTGAATTCCCGTACCAAAAGTGGCTTGAAGAAGAGCTTGTGCAAGTAAATCCTGATCCGGAATCAAGAGAGGAAGAACAGTTTACAGATCTTCTTACTCGCCAGAAGGCATTTGGATACACATATGAAGATATCCAAAAATATTTAATTCCTGTCATTAAAGAAGGCAAGGATCCTCTCGGTTCAATGGGAAATGACGCGCCGCTTGCTGTTCTGTCAGACCGCGCGCAATCACTGTTTAACTACTTTAAGCAGCTGTTTGCACAAGTAACGAACCCGCCAATCGACGCGATTCGTGAGCAGCTTGTGACATCTACGATGACCTGGCTAGGTGCAGAAGGCGATCTTCTTCACCCGAGTGAGCGAAACGTTCGCCGTATTAAACTGTATACACCTGTTTTATCAAATGAACAGTTTTACGCATTAAAAACGATTGTTCATCCTGATTTAAAAAGTCAAAAAATCGATGTGCTGTTTTCAGAGGATCTTGAACGCGGATTAAAGGATATGTTCACGCAGGCAGAGAAAGCCATCAGCCAAGGCGTAAGCCTGTTAATTTTATCAGATAAAAAGATGAACGAACGCTTGACACCAATACCGCCGCTTCTGGCAGTCAGCGCGCTGCATCAGCATTTAATCCGCAAAGGGCTGCGTACGAAAGTCAGCATCATTGTGGAATCAGGAGAAGCGCGTGAAGTACACCACTTTGCAGCATTAATCGGTTACGGCGCAGATGCGATTAATCCTTATCTCGCTTATGCGACCTACAAGCAGGAAATTGATGAAGGCCGTTTGGATATCAGCTATGAAGAAGCAGTCAGCAAATATGGAAAAAGCATTACTGAAGGTGTCGTAAAAGTCATGTCCAAGATGGGGATTTCAACTGTACAAAGCTATAGAGGCGCACAAATCTTTGAAGCGGTAGGAATCAGCCGTGATGTAATAGATCGCTATTTCACAGGGACTGCATCACAGCTCGGCGGCATCGACATAAAAACAATTGCAGAAGAGGCGCAGCGCCGCCACCGGGAAGCGTATCAGGATGATTACAGCAAAACGCTTGAACCAGGAAGTGACTTCCAATGGAGAAACGGCGGAGAGCATCACGCGTTTAACCCAAAAACGATTCATACCTTACAATGGGCGTGCCGCAGAAATGATTACAATCTGTTTAAACAATATACAAAAGCAGCAGATGAAGAACGTATCGGATTTTTACGGAACTTGTTCGGATTTGAAGAAAACCGCAAGCCTCTGAAATTGGAGGAGGTCGAATCCGCTGAATCGATTGTCAAACGCTTTAAAACGGGTGCGATGTCATTTGGATCCTTGAGTAAGGAAGCACACGAAGCCTTAGCAATCGCGATGAACCGTCTTGGCGGAAAAAGCAACAGCGGTGAGGGCGGAGAAGATCCAAAACGCTTTGTTCCAGATGAAAACGGCGATGACAGAAGAAGTGCAATCAAACAAATTGCATCCGGACGTTTCGGTGTCAAAAGCCATTACCTCGTCAATGCAGATGAGCTGCAGATAAAAATGGCGCAAGGTGCTAAGCCGGGTGAAGGCGGACAGCTGCCTGGCAATAAGGTATATCCTTGGGTTGCCGATGTCCGCGGATCAACTCCTGGTGTCGGATTAATCTCACCACCGCCGCACCATGATATTTATTCGATTGAGGATTTAGCCCAGCTGATCCACGATTTGAAAAATGCCAATCGTGACGCCAGAATCAGCGTGAAGCTGGTGTCAAAAGCAGGCGTAGGTACAATCGCTGCAGGTGTGGCGAAAGCGACTGCAGATGTCATTGTGATCAGCGGTTACGACGGAGGTACAGGCGCCTCTCCAAAAACCAGTATTAAACATACAGGTCTTCCGTGGGAGCTTGGTCTCGCAGAAGCACATCAAACGTTAATGCTGAACGGACTCCGCGACCGTGTTGTATTAGAAACAGACGGAAAGCTCATGACGGGCCGGGACGTTGTGATGGCTGCCTTGCTAGGAGCTGAAGAATTCGGTTTCGCAACGGCTCCGTTAGTTGTACTCGGTTGTGTCATGATGCGTGCCTGTCATTTGGATACATGTCCTGTCGGGGTAGCAACACAAAATCCTGAGCTTCGCAAAAAGTTCATGGGCGATCCTGATCATATTGTGAACTATATGCTGTTCATTGCTGAAGAAGTTCGTGAGTACATGGCTGCGTTAGGCTTCAAGACATTTGATGAAATGATCGGCCGCACTGACGTACTTAATGTGAGTGAGCGGGCGAAGGCGCATTGGAAGGCAAGCCAGCTCGATTTGTCTACACTTCTTTATCAGCCCGAAGGCGTACGAACGTTCCAATCGCCGCAAAATCATAAAATTGATCAATCGCTTGATATCACAGCGATCCTCCCGGCCGTACAAGAAGCCATTGAGTCTGGAAAAGAAGCGGATGTTTCTATCGAAATCAACAATACAAATCGTGTAGCCGGAACGATAACAGGCAGTGAAATTTCAAAACGCTACGGAGAAGAAGGGCTTCCGGAAGATACGATCAAGCTGCAGTTTACCGGATCAGCCGGACAAAGCTTTGGAGCCTTCGTTCCTAAAGGGATGACACTTTATTTGGACGGAGACTCAAATGACTATGTCGGAAAAGGGCTTTCTGGAGGAAAAATCATCGTCAAGTCACCGGAAGGATTTAATTCTGCATCAGATGACAACGTCATAATCGGCAACGTAGCGTTCTACGGGGCGACAAGCGGAGAAGCATACATTAACGGACGTGCGGGTGAACGCTTTGCCGTTCGAAACAGCGGTGTGAACGTGGTTGTAGAAGGTATCGGCGACCACGGCTGTGAATACATGACTGGCGGCAGTGTTGTCGTACTCGGTGATGTAGGCAAAAACTTCGCTGCAGGTATGTCAGGCGGAATCGCTTATGTTCTCGCTGAAGATATAAAAGCGTTTAAACGCAAATGCAACCTTGAAATGATTTTATTTGAATCATTAGAGGATGAGAAAGAAATCGAACAAATCAAAACAATGCTTGAAAAGCATGCTGGGTATACAAACAGCCAAAAAGCTGCAGACCTGCTTGATCAGTGGGAAGACAGCGTGAAAAAATTCGTCAAAGTCATTCCGAAAAACTATAAACATATGCTTGCAAGCATCGAAGAGCAAAAAGCTGCAGGCTTATCAGATGAAGAAGCGGTCATGTTCGCATTTGAAGCCAACACGAAGCCAAAGCAGAATACAGCAACATCGGGACAAAAACAAGCGGTAGTACAGTAAGGAAGGGGAGAGGAACATGGGGAAACCAACTGGATTTATGGAGATCAAACGAGAAAAACCTGCTGAGCGGGACCCTCTCACTCGCTTAAAGGATTGGAAAGAATATTCTGCTCCTTTTTCAGAAGAAGCATCGAAACGGCAGGGGGCGCGGTGTATGGATTGCGGTACACCGTTTTGCCAGATCGGTGCAGACATTAACGGATTTACCTCTGGTTGTCCGATTTACAACTTAATTCCTGAATGGAATGATCTTGTCTACCGGGGCAGATGGAAAGAAGCATTGGAACGACTGTTGAAAACAAACAACTTTCCTGAATTCACAGGGCGGGTATGTCCCGCTCCTTGTGAAGGATCATGTACATTAGCGATTTCAGACCCGGCCGTATCAATTAAAAACATCGAGCGGACTATTATCGACAAAGGATTTGAGAACGGCTGGATTCAGCCTAGAATTCCTAAAAAACGAACTGGCAAAAAAGTGGCCATTGTCGGATCAGGCCCAGCCGGACTGGCGAGTGCAGACCAACTGAATCAAGCAGGGCATTCCGTCACTGTTTTTGAGCGCTCAGACAGAGCGGGCGGCCTTTTAACATACGGCATTCCGAACATGAAGCTTGAGAAGGGCATTGTAGAACGCCGGGTTAAATTGCTGACGCAAGAAGGGATTGATTTTGTCACGAACACAGAGATCGGCGTTGACATTACAGCTGATGAGCTGAAGGAGCAATTTGACGCTGTAATTCTGTGCACAGGCGCTCAAAAACAGCGGGATCTACTAATCGAAGGGCGCGACTCAAAAGGAGTCCATTACGCGATGGACTACCTGACACTCGCAACAAAAAGCTATTTAGATTCTAACTTTAAAGACAAACAATTCATTGATGCCAAAGGGAAAGATGTCATCGTAATCGGAGGCGGAGATACAGGAGCTGACTGTGTCGCTACTGCTCTGCGGCAAAAAGCCAAAAGCGTACACCAATTTGGTAAACACCCGAAACTTCCGCCAGCCCGCACGAATGACAATATGTGGCCTGAACAGCCGCACGTCTTTACGCTTGAATATGCGTATGAAGAAGCAGAAGCAAAATTCGGAAGAGATCCGAGGGAATACTCTATTCAAACGAAAAAATTGGTTGCTGATAAAAATGGCAAACTGAAAGAGCTTCATACTATCCAAATGGAGAAAGTGAAAAATGAGCACGGAAAATACGAGTTCCGCGAGCTGCCTGGAACGGAAAAAGTATGGCCTGCTCAGCTTGTCTTCATCGCTATCGGCTTTGAAGGCACAGAACAACCGCTGTTGAAACAGTTCGGTGTTGATTCTGAAAATAACAAAATCAGCGCAGCATATGGGGATTATCAAACAAATATCGATGGCGTATTCGCCGCAGGGGATGCAAGAAGAGGCCAAAGCTTAATCGTATGGGCGATTAATGAAGGCCGTGAAGTGGCGCGTGAAGTAGATCGATACTTGATGGGGAGTTCAGTTCTTCCGTAAATAAAGGGGATTATGATATAAAGGAAACCGGTCTGATTGCCAGCCGGTTTCTTTTTTACTCCATTACGATTCCGATGTTACCAAACTGTCTGCCTTCCTGCATTCTCGTATATGCTTTACATGCTTTTTCTAAAGGATATGTGCGGTCAATTACAGGTCGCAGCTTATGTTTTTCAATAAAAGCGAGCATATCATGAAATTCTTCACAGCTTCCCATTGAGGTTCCCAATACATTGATCTGAGGAAAGAATATAGAACGCACCGGAAAACAGAGATCGTCACCTGAGCTTGCCCCAAAGCTGACAATACGGCCGTTCGGTTTTACATGGCGGAAGTATTCCGAAAAAAGGGCAGGGCCTATGCTGTCAAGAATAACATCAGCCTTTTTTCCCTGCATCTGTTCATCCCAATTGCTGTAGCTGTCAATTGCGTAATCAGCACCTAATTGCAGCGCCTTTTTTCTTTTCTCCTCACTGCGGGAGGTCACACTTACCGTTGCTCCAATCGCTTTAGCCATAAACAAAGCGTAGGTTGCAACACCACTGCCGATGCCGGGTATCAATAGGTGCTCCTCTTTTTTCAATTGGGCTTTTGTAAACAAGGCCCGATATGCAGTTAAAGCGGATAAAGGTAAAACGCCTGCTTCTTCCCAGGATAAATAAGAAGGTTTTTTGATTGCATTTTGTGAAGGGATGATCACGTATTCAGCCAGCGTTCCGTCAGAAGGCCCTCCCAGAATCTCAGGTACAGGCGGTACGTTCTCTGTCAAATCCCAGTTCAATGTCGGGAAAATGATTACTTCTGTTTGAATAGCAACGTTTTTCACGCCTTCACCAACCTCTTCAATAATACCAGCGCCGTCAGACCCCAGTATTACACGAGGATCTCGTTCAGACTTGTTTTTCATAAGAAACAGGTCACGATGATTTAGACCTGCAGATTTTAATTTGACTTTTACCTCTCCGTATCCGGGCTTTTTTGATGGAATGTCTTGAAATGATAATCCCTGCAGTCCGGTTTTTCCATTGTGAATTACAGCTTTCATACTGTCTGCCTCCTAATAGAATCGTATTTTCATATCTTTACATATTTTACATAGCGGTTTTCTTCAAGTAAAATGAACAAAAATGATAGCCGATATCACTTTTAATCATAGCAAGAAGGTGAGAGCCCATGGAAAGCGGAGATTTAAGGATTTTTCGTGCTGTTGCCCGCGAAGGAAGCACAACGAAAGCAGCCCAAATGCTGAATTATGTTCAGTCGAATGTGACAGCCAGAATACATAACCTTGAGGAAGATTTGAATATCAGGCTTTTTCATCGAACGAATCGGGGGATGAAGCTGACCGCTGCTGGAGAAAATCTTTTGCAATATGCTGATCAAGTATTATCGCTGTTAGAAGAAGCTGAAAAATCGGCACAGGTGAGCCAGCATCCGAAAGGGCCTTTGCGGATCGGATCGTTGGAAACAACGGCGGTAACGCATCTGCCCGAACATGCGGCCTCCTTTCTCAGACGTTTTCCTGAAGTAGATTTATCAGTGAACACAGCTGATACGCATAATTTGATTCAACAGGTTCTTGATCATAAAGTTGATGGCGCGTTTGTTTACGGGCCGGTTAAGCACACTGATGTCAGACAAATCCATGTTTCCCGTGATGAATTGGTTTTGATTTCATTTTGTGAAGGGACGGCAGAAGATATGCTTCGGCAACCGATGCTCTTTTTCGGAGCTGGCTGTTCTCATCGTTCCAGAATCAAAAGATTACTTGAGGAAGCAGGCATTCAAAATCAAAAAATCATAGAGTTTGGCACATTGGAAGCCATTATAAGAGGAGTATCCGCCGGGTTGGGTACGGCGCTCCTCCCGAAGTCCGCTGTCGACTGCTCCATTTATCGTAGGAATGTATGGGTTCATCAGCTTCCAGCAGCATATCAAGACTTAGAGATCGTATTTATATACAGGAAAGACTTCTTTATTACAAGTGCGTTTCAGAGGTTTATTGATGAGATAAGAGAAATAAAATGATGTATAAAAAAGCGTAGCCGATTGTCAAGACAGCCGGTATACAACAGAGTATCACCTAAACGCAAGTGAATATCAAAGTATGCATACAAAAAAACTGTACTCATTTGAAGCGAGTACAGTTTTTTCCTTTTTATTTCCGTTTTAAATTGATGCCGATCGCCGCGCCGTTTCTGCTTGAATCAGCTACGCCTTTAAAGGTGCCGTTTTCATGGTCGATAGAAATACTTTGTACGTTTCCGATTTCCACCGGGCTTTTGCCGAATTTATGGCCCATGCCGTTTAGTTTACTTAGGACGTCTTCAGGAACTCCGTCTTCGTATCGGTAGGAGCTCATGCTGTTTGTGTAAATTCTCGGCTCTTCAACAGCAGCTTTTAATTCCATGCCGTATTCGATGTGATAGAGAATGGTTTGCAAAACCGATGAAATAATGGTGGCCCCGCCAGGAGATCCGACGGTGAGGACAGGCTTGTCATCCTTAAATAAAATGGTCGGGGTCATACTGCTTAAAGGCCGTTTGTTTGGCTGTACTTCATTAGCTCCACCAGGAACCGCATCAAAATCTGTTAATTCATTGTTTAAAATGACGCCGTAATCAGGAACCATAATACCAGTTCCGAAAAGCTGTTCGATTGTCGTTGTATAGGAAACAACATTTCCCCAGCGGTCGGCAACTGTAAAGTGGGTTGTTTGGCCTTCTACTTTGTCTTTCGGCTGTTCGACTTGCTTATAGTTTGCCGATCCTTCTTGGTATTTCCAAGGATCACCGGCTTTCGGTTTTTTATTGACTTGATCTAAATTGATTAATTGCTGGCGTTCTTTAATATAATCGGGGTGAAGCAAACCTTTGAGAGGAACGTTTACAAATTCGGGATCACCTGCGTAAGACGCACGGTCGGCATAAGACAAATGCATCGTTTCAGCAAGCAGTTGATATTTTTCCCATGAGCGGACATCGTATTGTGAAAGGTTAAAATCATCAAGTATTTTCAGCATTTGCAATAAGAAAATACCGCCAGAGCTTGGAGGAGGAGTAGTTGCGATTTGATAGCCTTGATAGTCTCCCCAAATCGGTTCATCGATTGTAATATCATAATTTTCTAAATCTTTCTTCGTCATTGACCCGCCGAAATCCTGTACTGTGTCAGAAAGCGCTTTGGCAAATTTTCCTTCATAAAAAGCGTCAGTGCCTTTTGAGCGAATGAGCTTAAACGTTTTTGCCAAATCCTTTTGAATCAATGTATCGCCTTCTTTAAGCGGCTCGCCATTTGGCAAAAATACATCTTTTGCGGCAGTCCGTGACAGCTTTTCCTGATAATTCGAAATGGCATCTGCCAACACCGAATCAATCGGAAATCCTTTTTCAGCAAGTTTAATAGAAGGGGTGATTAATTGTTTCATCGAGCGGGTTCCCCATTTATCCAGAGCTTCCTCCAGTCCTTTCAGCGTACCTGGAACACCGACAGCAGTTCCTTTTGTCACACGCTCAGAGAAAGGAATGGCTTTGCCGTTTTCATCGAGAAACATATCGGGAGTTGCGCCTGCTGGAGCACGTTCACGACTGTCAATGATCGTTGTATCCTTTGTTTTTCCGTCATACACCATCATAAAACCGCCGCCGCCAATGCCTGACATCATCGGCTCTGTTACATTGAGTGCAAATTGAATGGCAACCGCCGCGTCAATGGCATTTCCTCCTTTTTTCAGCACATCAGCACCGATTTCCGAAGCGAGAGGATGTGCGGTGGCAACCATGCCGTCTTTCCCTACATCTACTTGTTTGTACTCATCGTAGCTTTTGGGCGGCTTTTTAGCTTCCGCGTGAAAAGGGACACTTCCAGCGACTAACAGAACACTAAGCAGAGCTGTTAAACAGACGTTCCACGTTCTTTTCATGTTCTCCCTCCTATATGAAGCTGTTATGTTACAATCTTAGCGTAAAAAACTTACAGCGTTTTCACAAGTGACAAATGGTATATTATATAGAACATTAACCCGTTTTTCTGTGCAAAATTGATTATATTGATATGAGCCATGTGCTATATTAGAATCAGAGCTACGGATTAAGAAAGGACTGCTATATGTATTTAACGATTAAAGAAACAGCAGAATATGCAAATCTTTCAGAGGATTATATTAAAAGCTTGGTGATCGAAGGAAAAATCAGGGCCGTTCATGATGGTGAGCAATTTTTAATTTATAAGGGGCAGTTCAAAACACATCTCGAACAGCTGGAAAATTACAAAGCGCTTGTGCAGGAAATATTAAATGAACCAATCCCGGAAGATATTGATGTAAAGGATGAAGATTAGGACACAATTTCAAATTGTGTCTTTTTTTGTATATCCTTTTAAAAACAACAGAAAAATCGAATCGTCAGATTTTGTTTTAAGAGGTTTTTTGATGATATATAGAGCAATGAGTATCAAATAGGTTAAGAGCTTTATATGAGGGTATAAAACGCATTTGCGAGGGAGGAGTTTTCGAAAGCCTCTGTTATTCGCTTATGTAACACTATGTATATTATGTTACATAAATGCCGCCGCACTTTGACATTCAACGTTTTTCAGCTATAATAGTAACATAGACCTCAAAACGTTACATAACGGTTTTTAAGGAGTTTTTTGATGCATATTGTACAGCCGATTCGCAGTTTAGAGAAAATCCAAGATGTAAAACAGTATTTGCTAAACAAAAATAAGCGGGATTATTTTCTGTTTATCTTCGGCATCAACAGTGCGCTCCGCATTTCTGATATTCTGCCGCTGCAAGTGAAGGACGTTAAAAATAAGGATCATTTATGGGCGACTGAAAGCAAAACGAAAAAGAAAAGGAAGATTTTGATTTTAGAATCGCTGAAACACGAAATATACGAGTATACGAAAGACATGAAAGAAAACGAATATCTTTTTAAATCTGTACGGACAAGGAAGCCGATTTCCCGCATTCAGGCCTACAGGATTTTAAGAGAAGCCGCCGCAGCGTGCGGACTTGAGGAGATAGGGACACATACGCTCCGGAAAACGTTTGGCTATCACTTTTACCAGCGGACAAAAGACATTGCAGAGCTGCAGAGAATACTGAATCATTCATCACCCTCGATTACAATGCGGTATATCGGTATTGATGAAGATACAACTAGGGCCGCGTATAAGGTTTTTGGAGGGCTTTAATATAAACCGCTTGAAAATATTGATCATCAGAGCTACTATATAAATACAAAAGCTCTAGTAGCACAGCGGATAGTGCAGCAGTTTCCTAAACTGCAGGTCGGGAGTTCGAATCTCTCCTAGAGCGTTCGTTATATTCACAAAAAGACAACAGGCTATTCGTCTGTTGTCTTTCTTTATGTCAAATAAAAAACGCCCGCTTATACCGGGCGTTTTTCTTATATAACTGCGTCAAATTGATTGACTTTCCATTTTTTATTCTCTTTTACAAATGTCACTTTCCGTTTCGCTGAAGGTGATCCATCTAAAGTAGGAACAGTAAATTCGTATGTGACTGTGCCGCCTTTTTTAGATATCAGTTTAGCGCTTGATTTTTTCCAATTTAAAAGGTTGTCTCCGTCACCGATTGGCACGGCAAGTTTACCTTTTGAAACAGTAAAATGATAGTCTTTAAAGCCTTTTTCGATTGCTGTTTTTGTGAAAATAGGAGTTAAGTAATTCACTGCTTTTGCTTTAGTGCCTAGATCACTGCACATATACACATATTGAAGATTTTGATACTCAAATGTGCCTGATGGGCAAACTGCTTTTTTCTCTTTTGGATTGTGGCCGCTCATTGTGTTCCAAAAGTGTTCTCTTGCTGATAATGCCAGCTGCAGTGCTTGTTTTTGTGATAAATCACCTGAAGTATTTTTCGCAAATGCATTTGTGCTTAATGACAGAATAAGTGCAATAGTTGTTAGAAATAGAAGACATTTTTTCATTATGGTTCACTCCTTCAAAATCTCTTTCTCTTATGTTACAAATGTTACAATAATTACGGATAGATTACAATACTTTTGCATAAATTATTTTTTATTCTTTTACTCACAAAGAAATAGGCTGTTACTTGCTAGTTTATTCTTCTTAAGCTAAAAAGATGTGTAAAATGAGAAGAATCGGGAAGGGTTTCATATGTACAGTGATGAATAATAACATGTTGCATATCCTGTTTTTGTCAAAAAAATGGGAACATGTTTACAAACGAATTCAAACAAAGGAGCTTTCAATATGGAAACATCACAAGAACAACTTGTAACTCAGAAAAGCAATCCATCTGTCTGGCGGTCTATGTCACTCTTTTTAGTGCCGCTTCTGCTAAGCAATGTGCTGCAATCAGTCGGCCAGCTAGTCGGGATGATGGCTGTAGGCAGATGGCTTGGTGTTGATGCGGTTGCAGCTGTATCATCCTTTTTCCCGTTATTTTTTCTTTTAATCTCATTTACCATTGGAATCGGTTCAGGAAGTTCGATCCTGATCGGACAAGCCTACGGGGCGAAGAATGAGGAGCGGTTAAAGGCTGTTGTCGGAACGACGCTAACGTTTACATTTTTATTAGGGGTTGTGTTAGCCGTCATCGGCAGTATATTCACCTTGGATATACTTCGTTTAATGGGCACGCCTGAAAATGTCATTCATGTCAGCGCCAGCTATGCACGCATTTTATTTTACGCTATGCCGTTTATGTTTTTATATTTTGCTTATACAACATTTTTGCGCGGAACAGGGGATTCGAAGACACCGTTTTATACGCTTATTGTGAGCACGGTCATTAACATAGCGCTTCTGCCTGTCTTAATCCTTGGCATGTTCGGTTTTCCGAAACTAGGCATATACGGCTCCGCATATGCAACCGTCATTTCCACAATTGCGACATTTCTCGTATTAATGGTGTACTTGCGAAAACGAAACCATCCGCTGCAATTTGATAAAACGGTGCGGCGTTATTTGAAAATGGATAAGGAACTGCTGGCTCTCCTGCTGCGCCTCGGGATTCCATCAAGCATCAATATGATTCTCGTCTCATTATCAGAGATAGCGGTTATTTCATTCGTCAACCATTACGGTTCTAATGCGACAGCTGCATACGGCGTGGTCAACCAGGTAGCCAGCTATGTGCAGATGCCGGCCGTCAGCCTTGGCATTGCAGTATCTATTTTCGCTGCGCAATCGATCGGAGCGAACGAGTTTGACCGCTTAAAGCAGGTCATTCGTGTCGGGATTTGGCTGAATTATATCATTGGCGGCGTGCTGATCATTCTAATCTATGTTTTTTCACAGCAGATTTTAGCGTTATTTTTAACCGAGAAAGACACACTTTACATCGCGCATCGTCTCTTGATGATTACATTGTGGAGCTATTTGCTCTTTGGAAATGCCCAAATTATTTCTGCGACGATGCGGGCAAGCGGAACGGTTTTATGGCCAACTGTTATCAGTATTTTCGCTATCTGGGGAGTAGAGGTGCCTGTCGCGTTCGTACTTTCCCACTACACAAAACTTGAGATACTCGGCGTCTGGGTTGGCTATCCGGCTGCGTTTGCTGTCAGCTTGCTGCTGATTTATGGATATTATCAATTTGTGTGGAAAAAGAAACAGATTACACGCCTCATTCAATAGCCTCCCGAATTACACCGTTCATCATTTGAACGGTGTTTTTTTATTTGATAGGGAAAACATAAAATGGAGGAAATATAGCACAGGACATTGAATTCTTATACAAGCAATGAATCAAGGAGAGGTTGAAGACACATGACTAACTATGTTGAGAAGATTACGCATTTAGGAACACCTGCCATCAAAGCAGGCAACGAACATATAGAAATGATTGTCGTTCCCGAGTGGGGGAGCAACGTCATTTCTCTCGTGGACAAATCAACGAATATCCAGCTTTTGCGTGAACCGGAAACAGCAGAAAGCTTCCATGACACACCAACATTGTATGGCATTCCGATCTTGTTTCCGCCTAACCGGATAAGTGACGGTACATTCAGTTTCCGGGGCAGAACATATCATTTTGATGTCAACGAAAAGGATAAACACAACCATCTTCATGGGTTTCTTTATCAGGAAAAATGGAACGCAGTGACCATGAAGCAAACTGACGAAGAAGTGATCGTCGAAACGGAAATTGATCTTTCAGAGATTCCTCATGTGTATAAACAATTCCCGCATCATGCAGTCGTTCGGATGACTTACACGCTAAGGGAGAATACTCTATTTAAATATGCGACGGTCATGAACAAAGGAAAGGAAGCGTTTCCTTGGGGGATCGGTTATCATACTACATTTGTGTTTCCAGAAGAAAGCTCGTTATTCTCCCTGGCAGCAGATCAGCAATGGGAGTTGGATGAACGCCTGCTTCCGACCGGAAAGCTGACGGATGTACCATATAAAGAAGCCTTGCATGAAGGGATGGATTTACGCCACAAGCAGCTGGATGATGTCTTTTTATCTGCTTATCAGAAAAGAGGCGGAGAAAATCAAGCAGTCATTTATCATCAGCATGCACATATAAGCATTATTTATAAAGCAGATGAGCAATTTAAACATTGGGTTGTATACAATGCGGACGGAAAACAGGGGTATTTATGCCCTGAACCTTACACATGGGTAACAAACGCTGTGAATCTAGACTTGCCTTCATCACTCACTGGTTTACAAGTGCTTGAGCCGGGAGAAGAAACGACAGCCAAAAGCAGTATCACCATTGAACTGAATCATCAATAGCCAATGATGAGGCGCAGAGAGGCGGGGATAAAAAAATGAAAAAAAGCATAAAGCTTTATGTTGCTGTTTTGCTGCTTTTTGTCGTTGCATCGGTACCTTATATGCATCAGGCTGCGCAAGCGGCTGAAAAACAAGATGCACTTGCCGGGCAGATCGATAAGGTTTTAGCTGATCATCCTGCACTCGAAGGCGCAATGGCCGGCATCACTGTTCGCTCTGCGGATACAGGTGCTGTTCTATACGAACATTCAGGAGAAGTCCGGATGAGGCCCGCCTCTTCTCTGAAGCTTTTGACAGCTGCCGCGGCACTTTCTGTCCTTGGCGAGGACTATTCCTTTACAACCGAGGTCCGGACAGACGGCACACTTAAAGGGAAAAAGCTGAATGGAAACCTTTATTTGAGAGGAAAAGGAGATCCGACGCTTTTACCATCTGATTTTGAAGAAATGGCTGAGAAATTGAAACAGTCAGGCGTGAACGTGGTGAAAGGCAATCTAATCGGTGATGATACATGGTATGACGGCATCCGATTATCACCTGATATGCCATGGAGTGATGAATACACGTATTACGGTGCGCAAGTCTCTGCTTTAACAGCGTCTCCGAATGAAGACTATGATGCAGGCACCGTGATTGTAGAGGTCACCCCGGGTAAAAAAGAAGGGGAAAAGCCTGCTGTATCTATATCTCCGAAGACGGATTATGTAACGATTAAGAACAATGCTGAAACGACTGCGGCCGGCCAAAAGAAAGACCTTACGATCGAAAGAGAGCATGGGAAAAACACGATTACAATTGAAGGGAGTGTACCAGCTGACGCAAGCAGGACAAAGGAATGGATTGCTGTCTGGGAACCGGCTGGATACGCCCTGGATTTATTTAAGCAGGCACTAAAAAAGCAAGGAATTACTGTAAAAGGGAATGTCAAGACGGGCGCTGCGCCCGGTTCGTCAGACATGTTAATCTCTCATCGCTCAATGCCTTTGTCAAAACTATTTGTGCCGTTTATGAAATTAAGCAATAACGGACATGCCGAGGTGCTCGTAAAAGAAATGGGGAAAGTGAAAAAAGAAGAGGGGAGCTGGGAAAAGGGACTCGAGGTATTAAACAGTACACTTCCGGAATTTGGTGTTGATCCCAAATCACTTGTCTTAAGGGATGGATCAGGAGTCTCTCATATTAATGCTGTATCCTCAGATCAACTCTCACAGCTGTTATACGACATTCAAGATCAGAGTTGGTTCTCGGCTTATCTAAATTCTTTACCTGTTGCAGGCAAACCTGACAGAATGGTAGGCGGAACGCTGAGAAACCGCATGAAAGATACTCCTGCACAAGGAAAAGTAAGGGCAAAAACCGGATCGCTAAGTACGGTCAGCTCTCTATCCGGTTACGCAGAAACAAAGAGCGGAAAAAAGCTTGTTTTCTCTATTCTGCTAAACGGATTGATTGATGAAGAGGATGGAAAAGATATTGAGGATCAAATTGCTGTCGTTTTAGCAAATCAATAATAGTGTCAGGCCTGTTTTCCAAGAGAAAACAGGTTGTTTTATGTCTTCAATAATATTCCGGTCGCATCTGCCAACAAATAGAAAGATTACGCGCAACAGCAAATTAGCACAATTGAAAAATTAGTGTGTAAGACCTGAATTAAAATGATACTTTTATCACTTTATGTTCAAATATTTGATGAAGATAGAAACCAAAACTAAAGAAATAATACTATATTCAAAAAAATGTTATAAAAATTTAATATTTTTTATTGTACTTTAAAAAATATCCGTTAATATAGTGCATATATGGATTATATAGTCATATAATTTCTTTTATTGTCATTTTTCTACTTTTTTCTTATCCTCTTATTATGAGAACTGGAGGGAATCCGTTGAGCCAACATACTTATTCTTTAACCCATGCCCAAAGGAGAGTGTGGTTTACCGAACTGCTGGAGCCAGGTACCAGCATTTGCAATCTTACGGCCTGTGTGAAATTCAGAGGCAATATTGATCTTGATGTTCTAGAGGGCGCGCTAAATCATTCTATCTCCCGCAACGACGCCATCAGGTTTCAGCTGCTAGAAGGAGAAGAGCTTGAGCCGCGATTGTGCCTTACTGAATATAAATATACTTCACTGGGAATAATAGATTTTTCAAACGTTGAAATGATAGAAATAGAGCAATGGATACAAAAACAAGCGAGAATCCCATTTAAACTATTCAACTCGCCTCTTTATCAATTTTATCTCCTTAGAATCCACAATCATGAGGTTTGGCTGTTTGCTAAATTCCATCATATTATAATGGACGGCATCTCCTTAAACGTGATGGGAAATCAAATTATAGATCTTTATCAAAAAATGAAAAAGCAAGATCCTTTACCCGATCAGCCTGAACCTTCTTACTTGAGCTACATCGAAAAAGAGAGTCAATATTTACAGTCTTCACGTTTTGCAAAAGACCGTTTATTTTGGACTCAAACCTTTCAGAATCCGCCGGAATACCACTCATTAGCCGGCCAGACGTCTTTACAAAAACAGAGCACATCCGCATCCAGAGATACCATCACCCTTTCACCTCATCTAGGGCAAACGATTCGGATCTTTTGTGAAGAACAAAAGATCAATATCATTTCCTTATTCATGGCTTCATTTTACATATGCATCAGCCGGATCACTTCTAAAAAAGACCTTGCCATCGGCACCTACTATGGCAACAGAGGGTCAAAGGCTGAAAAAGAGATGCTCGGCATGTTCGTCAGTTCTCTTCCCATCAGAATAACGGTTGATCCTGACGCGGACTTTCTATCCTTTGTCCGCAGAGTAGGCAGGGAACAGCTTTCCGTTATGCGTCACCAACGGTTTCCTTATAATTTGCTGGTAAATGAATTAAGAATAGAACAGAAGGATTTACACAACCTTATTGGTATATCTATGCAGTATCACCCGCTCCAATGGTACAATGCAGACGGTTTTGACTATGAAACGGCGCTTTATTTCAGCGGATACACCGCGAACGAGCTTTCTGTTCAAATACAGGAACGGACAGACACCGGAACTATTCAATTAAATTTCGACTATCAAAATATCTTGTTTTCTCTTGAGGATATTAAGCGAATACAAAACCATCTGCTTACGTTAATGGAAAATGCCCTTCAACATCCGCACAGTTTCATAAAAGAATTAGATATGACTAATATAAGAGAGAAACAAAAATTGTTGTATGAGTTTAATAAGACGGAAGCTGTTTCGCCTGAAGCCCCGACCCTGCACGGACTGTTTGAACGACAGGCGGCTGTCACACCGGAACGGCCGGCCATCCGCTTTTCCGGCGGTTCGCTGACGTACGCTGAGCTTGACATGTATGCCAGTCGGCTGGCTGCGCGCCTCGCGGCACGCGGCGTCACGAAGGAATGCATCGTCGGTGTCCTGTCTGAACGGTCACCTGAAATGCTGATAGCTGTCCTTGCTGTATTGAAGGCAGGCGGGGCGTATTTGCCGCTTGATCCTGCATATCCAAAGGAACGGCTGAGCTACATGTTGAAAGACAGCGGGGCCGCGCTCTTGCTGACGCAGCCGGGATGTTCCGCACCGAACTTTTCCGGGGAGACGCTTGAAGTGGACACGGCATCTCTTGCGAGCGAAAAAGCAGAAAGTCATGTATTTGCTCCTG
>NZ_JBZAZF010000004.1:0-325040 GCF_058248265.1 Bacillus sp. NS1
CATCTGTCCGCTCGACTTGCATGTATTAGGCACGCCGCCAGCGTTCGTCCTGAGCCAGGATCAAACTCTCCGATAAATGGATCACAGGTTAAGTTCACCGCATCCTGCGGCGACTCCTGTGTGACCTGCATCCTGCAGGTCCTAGTTTGACTGACTACGCACATCGCTGTGCGATTTTATAAAAATGAATTAACAGGTACGTTTTGTCTTGTTTAGTTTTCAAAGATCATTCTCACTTCTTGTCGAAGCGACTTTATTAATATAACATTTCGACTTTCTTTTGTCAAATGTTTTTTTATTTTATTTCTCCGCCGCTGTGAGCCTGTTTTTTCAGAAGCGCATCAGCGACGTTTAATAATATAACATGGTCAAGAATCAGAGTCAACATCTTTTTTAAAAGAATATCCTCGGTGATAAACAGCCTGTCCTTTCGTTTCTATCTTGCAGACGTTGATAAGCCCCTTGTCCGTCAGGTAATCAAGCATAACGCCAAGATCTTGGGTAAAGTGCTTTAACTCAGGATGCTGAAGAAGCTCACCGAATTGCCATATGTCTTTTTCTTTCATCACTTCAAAAAGATGAGCCGAACCGATCTCAGCTTTGGAATGGATGAGAAAATCATTTGCTAAGAATAATAATTCGAGTCTTTTTTCCAAGCTCTCGTGACTGTCAATCAACTCAGAATATAATTTGTACACTTGAGGCTCCATCTGACGCACTTGGCTCCATACCGTGGTTTCCGGGTGGAATCCTCTGTCGATTACTTCAATACGCGCTAAATGGTGCAACGCATGAACAACCGCGTTGTAGGCATCTAAAAATTGATTGGCTTCAAAAAAAGCTTTGCCTTCAACATATCTTCTGATTAATTTGCCGTATTCGAGTCCGATCTTCAGTTTGCGTTCGGCAAACGGAAATGTATTCAGCCTGTCAATCAGCTCGACAATGTATTCGTTACGATCAAATAAGACTCTGCCATTTACAATCCAATCTATGATTCTCCTATTTGTCCCGAGCAAAATCCATTCTTGAATCTGAGAATCTGTTACCACATGCAAAGAAGCTGTTTTTTGATCAAATTCATAATGCTTTATAAAAACAGGCTCTTCAGCCTCCTTTACAATCACCAGCAAAGCGGCATCAAAGTTGTCTGTTAAGGAAGATGTTTTGTTTCTTCTCTCAATCATAATGACAGCCAATGTGTTGGGGTGACTTGCTCTTTCTTGGTAAATTGGACGGAGAAGATTATCCATCACTATTCCTCCAATGCAATTGTTCAAAATTTTTTATTCTCTATTTGATTCAATTCTATGGTTAAAACGAAATTCCTTTTTTCTAAACACATTGAACTATTATAAACAATTTCACAGTAAGTCTCCATATGTAAATTCCAGTTCAACCGAAAACATGAAGAAAATCCCATCAGGTTTGTGCTATAGTTAAACCAGAGGGGGATGGACATGGCGAAATACTCCAGCAAAATTAATAAAATCAGAACATTCGCGTTAAGTTTGGTTTTCGTTGGATTTATCATTATGTACATCGGGATCTTTTTCAAAGAGTCAGTTTTGCTATCTAGTTTGTTTATGATACTCGGGCTTTTATCCATCGGTCTCAGCACGGTTGTTTACTTTTGGATCGGAATGCTTTCGACCAAAGCAGTTCGTGTCATATGTCCGGCCTGTGAAAAAGAGACAAAGGTTTTGGGAAGAGTCGATATGTGCATGCATTGCAGAGAGCCGCTGACTTTAGATAAGGGATTAGAAGGAAAAGAATTTGATGAGTCTTATAATAAAAAGAAAATGCACAAATAAAATAAGCTGACCGTTTCGTGCGGTCAGCTTATTTTTAATGGTTTTCTTTTTTCGAACACTCTTGGCAAACGCCGTAAATTTCTAAACGGTGGTGGCTAACTTTAAAGCCCGTGACATGGGCAGCGAGCTGCTCCACTTCGTCAAGGCCCGGGTAGTGGAAGTCCACAATTTTACCGCAGTTTTCACAAATCGCGTGATAGTGATCGGATGTGACAAAATCGAATCTGCTGGAAGCATCACCGTATGTGAGCTCTTTTACCAAACCGGATTCCCGGAACACACGCAAATTGTTATATACCGTCGCTACGCTCATGTTAGGAAATTTCCCCTCCAGAGCTTTATATATATCGTCCGCTGTTGGATGAGCCATAGAGTTAACGAGATATTCCAGAATCGCATGACGTTGAGGAGTAATGCGAACTCCGGTTTCCTTCAACGTTTCTAAGGCTTCTTTTAGTTCATGTGCAGCCATCCGTCATGCACCTCTCTTCTAAAAAAAATTCTTACATTGTAATGTTTATAATTAGTGTAACTCTTTTCACGATAATTTGTCAATTGATATCAGGGTAAAAGCAAGCATGCCATTTGAAGCTGATAGACGAAATTACTTTTCCGACATATCTTTGAGGGTTTGAAGCGCTTCGGCTACATGGTCCTTCACTTTTACCTTTCTCCATTCTTTAACGAGCCGGCCTTCTTTGTCAATTAAAAAAGTGGAGCGCTCAATTCCCATATATTCTTTCCCGAAGTTTTTCTTCAGCTTCCATACGTCAAACGCTTCCGCCAGCTTATGTTCGTCATCAACAAGAAGCAGAAAAGGAAGGTTATGCTTCTCTTTAAATTTTCCGTGTTTTTCTTGACTGTCCGGGCTGACGCCGATAATAACGGCATCCAGTTCAGCGAAGCTTTCGTGGCTGTCCCGAAAATCGCATGCTTCAGTTGTGCATCCCGGTGTCATGTCTTTTGGATAGAAGTAAAGCACGATATACTTCCCTCTATAATCTGATAATTTTACTGTCTCCCCATGATCGCCTTTCAACTCAAGATCAGGTGCTTTTTGTCCGATTTCTATAGTCATTGCGTTACCTCCGGATGTTTTTTTATTAAGCGTATCCAATTCTTGTCCAGATTACAACCGTCGTCCCTTGCATCTTAAGCCCGAATCCATTGTTCTTGTTCGGAAGCATGCTACAATAGAAAGGACGCATGGAGATATAGGAGGTTTTTATTCTTGCATACAAAATCAATTGAACTTCACAATGAGGCATTAGAGCACATTGTCGGCGGTGTAAACAGCCCGTCTAGATCATATAAAGCAGTCGGCGGCGGTTCTCCCGTTGCAATGGAAAAAGCAAACGGCGCTTATTTTTGGGATGTGGACGGCAACAAATACATCGATTATTTAGCGGCGTACGGTCCGATCATTACCGGACATGCCCACCCGCATATTACAGAAGCGATTAAAAAAGCGGCAGAGAATGGTGTATTGTATGGAACACCGACAAAACATGAGGTTACATTTGCAAAGATGCTCAAAGAAGCCATTCCTGCTATGGACAAAGTAAGATTCGTCAATTCGGGAACAGAAGCTGTTATGACGACTATCCGCGTGGCACGCGCATATACAGGCCGGACAAAAATCATTAAATTTGCAGGCTGTTATCACGGACATTCGGATCTTGTGCTTGTCGCTGCCGGTTCCGGTCCATCTACTCTCGGCACACCAGACTCAGCCGGCGTACCAAAAAGCATCGCAAACGAAGTGATCACAGTTCCATTTAATGATATCGAAAGCTATAAAGCGGCCCTTGATAAATGGGGAAGTGAAATCGCGGCGGTTCTTGTTGAGCCGATTGTCGGCAACTTCGGAATTGTTGAGCCGAAAGAGGGCTTCTTAGAAAAAGTAAATGAACTGACACACAATGCGGGCGCTCTCGTTATTTACGATGAAGTCATTACGGCTTTCCGCTTTATGTATGGCGGCGCGCAAGATCTATTACAGGTGAAACCGGATTTAACAGCGCTCGGTAAAATTATCGGCGGCGGACTTCCAATTGGCGCCTATGGCGGTAAAAAAGAGATCATGGAGCAGGTAGCTCCGCTTGGGCCGGCTTATCAGGCTGGAACAATGGCGGGTAATCCCGCTTCCATCCTATCAGGCATCGCTTGTCTGGAAGTGCTCAAAGAGGAAGGCGTGTATGAAAAGCTTGATCACCTTGGCGCTATGCTGGAGGAAGGCATTTTACAGCATGCAGAAACACACGGCATCACGATTACTGTCAACCGGTTAAAAGGCGCACTCACGGTTTATTTCTCTGATGAGAAAGTCGAAAATTACGAGCAGGCTGAACGCAGTGACGGAGAAACATTCGCTAAGTTTTTCAAGCTGATGCTGGAACGCGGAATTAATTTAGCACCTTCTAAATATGAAGCCTGGTTTATTACAACAGCACATACAGAGCAGGATATTAAAGACACGCTTGCAGCGGTCGAGGATGCTTTTAGTCACCTTAAAAACTAGAATCAGACAACTTGGACAGGAGCATTGAGCTCCTGTTTTTTTATGGATTCAAACAGTGTGTAAGATTTTGGTCTTTTTCTAGAAAAATAGCTTGAATATTTGTGTTGATCCCTGTATATTACTTAATTGTTTAGCAAATAAACTTACCGGGAATTTTAAGGATTAGCCATTTGCTATGTCACACAATTTACTATAGAAAGGAATGCACGCACAAACTAATGAAACTTGGTGCCCGCATTTTCAAAACCGGGATTGCGATTACACTTGCCCTTTATTTGGCTTCGTGGATCGGGCTACCCGCGCCGATTTTTGCTGGGATTGCAGCGATATTTGCGATCCAGCCGTCGATTTACCGCTCTTTTCTCATTATTATTGACCAGGTTCAGGCAAATATCATCGGGGCTGTGATCGCCACAGTGTTCGGCCTTATTTTCGGACCCAGCCCGATTATGATCGGGTTAACAGCAGTTATTGTCATTACAATCATGCTGAAACTTAAAATTGAACATACAATTTCGATTGCTCTAGTAACAGTTATTGCGATTTTAGAATCCGCCGGTGACGACTTTTTAATGTTCGCGCTGATCAGAACAAGCACAGTTATCTTAGGGGTTCTTTCTTCCTTTATCGTCAACCTTGTGTTTTTGCCTCCTAAGTACGAAACAAAGCTGATTCATAATACTGTCGAAAACACCGAAGAAATTATGAAGTGGATCAGACTGTCCATGCGGCAGTCAACAGAGCATTCGATTTTGAAAGAGGATATTGAAAAACTGAAAGAAAAAATGATCAAGCTTGATCAGACATATCTTCTATATAAAGAAGAAAGAAGCTACTTTAAGAAAACAACTTATGTAAAATCAAGAAAGCTTGTCTTGTTCAGACAGGCCATTATTACTGCAAATCGGGCGCTTGATACATTGAAGAAACTGCATCGTTTGGAAAACGAGATCTATCATATGCCGGAAGAGTTTCAGGAAACACTGACTGAAGAGCTTGATTACCTGCTTTACTGGCATGAACTGATTTTGATGAGGTTTGTGGGCAAAATCAAGCCACATGATGACGCGGATGAAGAAGGCATTCGATATAAGCAGCTGTTAACAAAGTCATTTTTAAAAAATCAGCAAAACACGGATGATGAGCTTATTGATTACAACATGCTAAATATTATGGCAAGTGCCGTAGAATATCGCGAGCAGCTTGAACATTTAGAAACACTCATCACAAGTTTTCAAACGTATCATCCGAAAGACTGCGAAATAGAAACAGAAGAGTAACCCGGTTGAACAGCCGGGTTTTTTATATACAAAAAAATCTTATATCCTTCGTTAAAAGGATATAAGATTGATGTTCAGCTTAAATTTTGAATGGTAAATAAGTGCTTGTATTGACTATCATAGTCCATGAGTTCATCATGGGTGCCGATTTCGATGATCGTGCCGTTTTCCATGACAACAATCTTATCCGCATGTGTGATCGTCGATAAACGGTGGGCGACAACAAAAGTTGTTCTGTCCTTCGCCAGTTTGTCCATCGCTTCTTGAATGTAATGCTCACTTTCCAGATCAAGAGCTGATGTCGCTTCATCTAAAATGAGGAGCGGCGGATTTTTCAAAAATACCCGCGCGATTGATATCCGCTGCTTTTGTCCGCCTGACAGCTTAACGCCTCTTTCTCCCACCCGGGTCTCATACCCTTCTGGAAAACTCATAATAAATTCATGAGCATTGGCAGCTTTGGCGGCTTCAATAATCTCTTCAAGCGTGGCCTCAGGTTTGCCGATTGCGATATTTTCCCGAATCGTTTCACTGAATAAAAAGGTATCCTGAAGCACCATGCCAACCTGGTTTCGAAGGCTTCTCGCCTCATAATCGCGAATATCCGTCCCGTCAATCAGCAGTCTGCCGCTTGTCACATCATAAAATCTCGGGATCAGGCTGACGAGTGTTGATTTACCTCCTCCACTCATGCCGACAAGGGCTACGGTTTCTCCTCTATTTATTTTTAAAGAGACATCATGGAGAATATTTTCTTTTTCCTTTTCATATTGAAACGATACGTTTTGAAATTCCACTTCTCCGCGGATCTGGTCAGCCTTAATGGCATTTGGTTTGTCAGTGAGTTCATATGGCTCGTCAATAAATTCAAACACCCTGTCCATTGATGCGATTGACTGTGTCAATGTTGTAGAGGAATTAATCAGCCTTCTCACAGGATTGTACATTCTGTCAATATATCCGACAAACGCGACCATTGTTCCGACTGTCAGCGGTCCATTAATGACAAAATAGCCGGCGCACGCAATGACGATAAGCGGCGCCAAATCTGTAATGGTATTGACGACCGCAAAGGTTTTGGCATTCCAATTCGTGTGGCTGATGGCTTTATCTAAGAAATGGCTGTTTTTCTCATTAAAATTATCCTGTTCATGATCTTCTATCGCAAAGCTTCTGATGACTGGCATGCCTTGAATGCGCTCGTGCAAATGTCCCTGCACTTGAGCGAGCGCCTGCGAACGCTCCCTTGTCAGCTTTCTTAATCGACCGTAAAAATACTTCACTGATATGCCGTATAATGGGAATAAAATGATAGAGATCAGCGTTAATTTTATGTCCAGTGTCAGCATGATAGAGATCACAATCAAAATCGTCAGCATATCAAGCCAAATATTCATCAGGCCTGTGATGACAAAATCCTTTGTTTGTTCCACATCATTAATCACTCGGGAAATGACTTCCCCTGTTCTTGTATTCGCATAAAAACGAAGGCTCAGTTTCTGTATATGGTCAAACAGCTTGGCTCTTATATCGTACAGCACCTTGCTGGCTGTCCACTGGGCAAAATATTGCCTATAGTATTCAACAGGCGGCCGCAAAATTAAAAACAAGGCGAACATGATCGCCATAATGGTGAACAGTGACGTTGTTTTGTCACTAGCCGTGCCGCCTCCTTGAATAATGTCGTCAACGACGTACTTCAGAAGCAATGGGAGAGCAAGCGGAATGGAGAATTTTACGATCCCGATTAACACCGTAACGAAAATTTGCTTCTTATAAGGTTTGACGAATTGCATGTAGCGTTTCATAACCCCCACGTTGATTCCCCCTCTCATATCATGATGTGTGTGAGCCCATGTGAAAAACCTGTTGTACCCCGCAACAGGTTTTTACGTAACTATTATTTTGTATAGCGCAAATACCGTTCATACCACATATCGACAAACTCGGGCGCAAACGGTCCCTGGCGCTGGTGAATCCAATGGAGCAGCGTGTTTAAGTAGTCTCTTAAAATACTGTCGATTTCTTTTGGATAATTCATGGATTTCCGATGATCATCATATTCGTCTTCATCGAGAATATTGTAGGTCATGTCAGGAAAAACCTTAACATCTAGGTCATAATCAATATATTTAATTGCTTCGCCATCATAGGCAAACGGAGAACTGATGTTGCAATAGTAATGGACCCCGTCTTCCCTCAGCATCCCGATGACATTAAACCATTGTCTTGCGTGAAAATAACAGATTGCGGGCTCTCTGGTTATCCATGTCCGGCCGTCTGATTCGGTTACCATCGTCCGGTCATTGGCTCCGATGACACACATTTCTGTACTTTTTAAGATTGTTGTCTCATTCCAAATTCTGTGAATCAGCCCGTTATGCTTATAGCTGTGAATTTGAATGGTTTCTCCTTCCTTGGGATAGCCCATATTTCTCCCCTACTTTCTATAAAGCCCTACAGTTAGTATGTCCAAATTTGCTTACCGACAACGTCTTTTACCTATTATAACGTTACAAATTGAAAAATGAAAATAAAAGAGCCATTCCGGCCGGGGAATGGCACATTCCTGCTCTACACAAAGGAAGACGGCTTTTCTGAGCTGCGATAAGAACGAATCACTTGCTCTGTCTGCTTTTGAAACATATCCTGTATATCGGCTAGATGTTTCCGTTTTACCGCAATTTCATCCTGAATGCCGCGCAGCCTTGCATCCCTTTCCAAATGCCGGAGTTCTGCTTCAATTTGTTTGCAGCGGTCGAGCTCTGATTGGAGATCGAGAAGCTTATCCATCGTTTTCATTTGTTCGCTTACCAGCTTTTCAAATTCTGTCATCGGTTCCTCCTTCAGCCTGGTGAAAGTATAAACGTTTCCTCCTTTAATCATTTCGATCCCATTAAAGCAAACCCTTTGACTCATTCTGTAGACCTTTCACAAGTTTTGTCGTATACAAACAGAAAAAAAGCACTTCCATCCGAAGATGAAGTGCTTTTTTCTGTTTCAGTGATTAGCTGTTTTGTTGTTTGTTTTGTTCAGCAGATTGGTTTTGCTGTCTTACCTGCTGTACGTTAGTTTCACTAGCGAATTCAGTGCCGAATTGACCTTGTTGGCCAGCAGCTGATTGCTGGTTTTGTTTTCTGACTTGCTGAGCGTTTGTTTCGCTAGCAAATTCAGTGCCGAATTGACCTTGACCAGCAGCTGATTGTTGGTTTTGTTTTCTAACTTGTTGTGCGTTTGTTTTGCTGAATTGATTTGAGTTAGCCATTGTTATCACCTCCACGGTCATTAGAATGTGCAGGTGATCGTATAGCTATTCCTCTTTTTTAAAAATTTTTAAACGAGCAGTGAGCGTCCGCCGTCAACGATAATTGTCTGTCCACGGATCATGTCAGCCTTGGAAGATACTAGAAATTCGACAGTATCAACCATGTCTTTAATTTCAACCATGCGTCCCGCCGGCGTGTTTTGACGCGCATCCTCAAGCAAATCCTCTCTGTTCGGGAAATGTTTGAGCGCATCTGTGTCAATCGCTCCGCCTGATACGGCATTGACGATAATTTGTTTTGGCGAAAGCTCAACCGCAAGATAACGGGTTAAAGCTTCTAACGCCGCTTTTGATACGCCAACTGTCGTGTAGTTTTCAAGGTAGCGGATCGAACCTAATGAACTGATGCTGACGATATGCCCGCCCCCGTTCTTTTCCATTAGCTTGGCCGCTTCCTGGGCACAGAAAAGCAATGCTTTCGCATTAATGTTCATCGTCCAGTCCCAGTGTGTTTCTTCTAGTTCCATGACAGGTCTCAGAACGCCTGAAGCGGCATTATTGACAAAAACATCAAGTCTGCCGAATGTTTCATCAATTTGCTGAAACATTTCTTTGATTTTTGCCGGCTGTCCTACGTTTGCTTTTACGACAAGCACTTTGACGCCAAGTTTTTCGATTTCTTCCGCGGTTTCCAAAGCGGCTTTTTTGCTGCGTGCATAGTTAATGACAATGTTATAGCCTTTCTCAGCAAGTCTGAATGCGGCCGCTTTTCCGACACCGCGGCTGCTTCCTGTTACGAGAGCGCATTTATTTTGTTCCATTTTTCCTCATCTCCTTGTAGCGTATAGTTCTTTTATTTCCACAAACAATAATGGCAAGAACTTAAAAGGGGGTCTTCTGTTTATGTATGTCGGACGTGATATGAGCGAATTGAACATGGTTTCCAAAGAAGATTGGAAAAACAGCGAACTCGCCTATTTTCATCATGCCTTTCAGCAAATTATGCCTTATTTGAACGAGGAAGGCCAATCAAAATACCGGGAATTAACGCAAGAAATTGAAGCGCGCGGCGGAATGAAGCGCAATGAAGCGGACTACACCCACGGCACGCGCGTCTCTTACGATTAACAATGTTTACGGAGCAGCCGGGGATGCGGCTGCTTCCTCTGCCATCTTCCAGATTTTTTGATGTGACACCGGAAACGCAAATTGTTCGAGTTCTTCCTTCGTTACTTTTTTCAGCTCTGAGGTATCCGACACTTGTTTTACTTTACCGAAAAACACAGAAATATTCCATACCAGGTGGGTGAAAACGTGCTCGACCACACCCTGCAGGTCACTGATATCAGCTTGTATCCCATATTCGTTTTCTAAAAATGCAGTGAGCTGTTCACGCTCGGTTTTGATCCCTTTTTGTGTTTCAAGATTAGGGAATTCCCACAGGTTGGCGAGCAAACCTTTTGACGGCCTTTTGTGTATATACACTTGTCCGTCTTCATCAGTCAGTACGATCGCGGCCATTGTTTTAATCCCGGGCTTTTTCTTTTTGCTTTTTACCGGAAGCTCCCGTTCAGTTCCTTCTTCAAATGCTGAGCAATGCTTCTGAACCGGGCATAGCAGGCATGAAGGTGACTTTGGCGTACAGATCAAGGCTCCGAGCTCCATCAGGCCTTGATTGAATTCCGATGGTTTTTCTTTAGAAATAAATGCACGGATTGCGTCTTCAAAGATCGTTCTTGTTTTTGGTTTGGCGATATCATCCCAAATGGAAAGAATTCTGGACATGACACGCATCACATTTCCGTCAACCGCGGGAATCGGCTTATTATAGGCGATGCTGAGCACCGCTCCCTTTGTATAAGGGCCGACGCCTTTTAAGCCGCCAAAATCTTTCTCGTCTGGAGGAACAATCCCCCCGTACTCCTGTTTCACTTCTTTTACCGCGCTTTGCAGATTTCTGACTCGCGAATAATAGCCGAGCCCTTCCCATGCTTTCAGCACTTTTTCTTCATCAGCATCAGCGAGCGCTTCCACTGTCGGGAATTGTTCCACAAACCGGAGAAAGTAGGGAATCACTGTCTCTACTCTCGTTTGCTGCAGCATCACTTCAGATACCCACACTTTATATGGATCTTGGTCCTCTCTCCACGGCAGAACACGCTGCTCTCGTTCGAACCATGAAATTAAATCATCGCGAAATCGCTGTATGTCTTTTTGTTTTAATTTGTCTTCAAGTACGTTCATATGTGTTTCTCCCCAGTCTTTCGCGCCCCGCTTTTCTTTAGACTGTTTTTTGTTGTACACTAAGGGCACAGTACGATAATATGTTACATTAAATAGAAGTAAAGAAAAAGCGGAAACATATGAGAATGATTGAATCAGGTTAGAAATTGGGTATATGAAAATGGGGAATATCTTACAAAAGTGAATGTGCAGGACGATTCTGCAAGGAGGTCACCTATGGATACGGGCACACATGTCGTGATGGGCATCGCACTTGGCGGTATTGCGACGCTTGATCCTGTTGTCGGATCAGATCCGGCAATGGCTCATGCTGTTATGATTGCAACGCTTGCGGGCTCTCAGGCTCCGGATATTGATACTGTGTTAAAGCTTAAAAATAATGCTGTTTATATAAGAAATCACAGAGGATTCACCCATTCAATTCCCGCCGTTTTGTTTTGGTCTGTAATTATTCCGGCGATTCTGTATTTGTTTTATCCGCAGGCCGATTTTCTGCACCTGTGGCTGTGGACGCTGCTGGCAGTCGTTCTACATGTCTTTGTTGATATTTTCAACGCGTACGGAACACAAGCGATACGTCCGTTTTCGAAAAAATGGGTTGCGCTGGGCCTGATTAATACGTTTGATCCGTTTATTTTTATCAGCCATCTGGCGGCTATCGCGATTTGGTATGCGGGCGGCAGTCCCGGCATTACATTTCTCAGCTTATATATCATATTGGCAGGCTATTATTTGGTGCGTCTGATCATGCAGCTGAGAATTAAACGGAAGCTTCATGAGATGATTCATGACGATATCGAAAGCATTATTATTTCTCCGACGATGAAATTCAGGCAATGGCGGATCGCAGTGACAACAGCCCATGCTTTCTATGTAGGAAGAAGCATGGAAGGGCATGTAGTGATTCTGGATACGTTTAATCGGGTGCCTGTTCCTGAAACCGAAGTGATGCATGCGGCAAAGCAGGATGATAACATTGCGGCGTTTCTGTCATTTTCTCCGGTTTACCGATGGGAAGTCGATACGTTTAAAGATCACTACGAGGTGAGGTTTATTGACCTGCGTTATCGGAGCAAAGGCCATTATCCGTTTGTGGCCATCGTTCATATCGGTCACGACCTCACGATTCGCTCATCTTATACAGGATGGATATTCAGCGAAGAAAAACTTCAGAAAAAATTAAAGCTCGGCTCTATTTAGAACCGGGCTTTTTTTCGTCTTATATATAAAACAGCAAGCAGCAGACTGACGAGAGATATAAGAACCGATATTTTAAAATATGGCGGATAGTAGGTCAGCTCAATGTGATTGTCTCCCTTTTGCGCCTTAAAGCCTATGAAAGCATAATCCACTTTATCAATCGTCTGTGGTTTCCCGTTGATCTTCAGCTCCCAGCCTTTTTCATAGGGGATCGGGAGCATGATGTACTTGTCTTTTGACAGATGATATGCAAACGTCAGCTTGTTTTTATCCCATTTCAGATTGTTTGCTTTATCTGTTTTGTTTTGCAGCACAGCGCTCTTCAGTGTTTGGTAATTTTCTTCATAGAGCGCTATATTTTTAAGCTCATACGTTCCTTTCGGTAGCTTGATTGAAATATGGCCTGATTTAGGCACTCTGACCGTGATATCATCTACTCCGGTTTTATAAATCGATTGGTTCGATTTCCTTGTTGTGACATAATCATTGACTCTTAATGTAAATCCTTTGTCTTTTGCTTTGCTTTTTAAATAAAAGCTGACATAGTAGTCTCCTGGAGCGGATGACGTCTGTTTCGGGGTGATGATCAGTTCTCCTCCGTTTTCTCCAGTCACAGTAAGCAGTCCATTTTGATACTGTGCATATTTTGCAGTGATGTCCGACTTAGGAATGAGATTCGCCAGTTTTGGTGTCTGCTCCGTTTTCCCTGCTGGATCTGCTACTACAATTCCTTTCAGCATTGCCTGTTCTTTCGCAAGAGCGGGCAATTTGTCCAGCTCGCTTTCGCTGTATATGGCATCGGCTGTTTTGACGAAAGGAAGCATGTATTGATTTTCATATACCGCATAATGCTCTGATTCCAAGTGCTTTTTGAAGCCGTACGGGACGCTGGCTTCGTTTGTTTTTTCCGTCATATAATATTTGCCGTAAAGCAGGCTGTATAAATTTGCCCTGTCTCCCAATGACGCATAACGGCTGACGCTTTCCCTGCCCATATCAATGCTCAAATCATTCCAATAGAAGGTCAGCAGATGCTTGTTTAAAATGCTGGAGTAGGCGCTGAATCCATTAAACCCGTAAATAATTGGCGTATTATTGCGGACCCCGTTCATCCAATCGACTCTCATGAGCGGATCATCGTCTTCCTTCTGTAAACGCCCGATGAGCTCAGATGATTCTTGCCCTTTGTATTCCTCACCCGTGAGATATTCTTTTGTCACACTGTCCAGTCCGCCGCCTTCTGAGAGTGCATATTTTTGATAGGTGTTGGCGACAAACAGCGAAGAAAGAATGATCACACCGTACACAGCCATCTTTGCCCTTTTTTTCGCAAAAGCTGCAGCAAACAAGGCTGCTATTGTCAGGAATAAGAGCAATAGAATGCTTTCATTCGCAGGCTTCCATATATCCAGTTCATACCTTTGGATATGATACCAGTAAAGAAGCAGGACAACAGCTATAGCCGGGAGCAGTTCTTTCCATTTCAATTCAGACAGCTGTGACAGGCCCGCCGCAGCTGCTCCTGCAATGGTAAACGCCAGAACATATTCAAACCGGTTTTGCGGGGCGGAAAAGCCGTTAAATACGCTTGCCGCACACGGACTGAAATGAAAAAGAATAAACAGCAGGCTCAATCCGGCAAAGAGACGAAACACGCGTTTTTTGTAAAAAGAAACAAGAAATAAAAACAGCAGAAAGGCGGCCGGCACAATGATGATCCGGCTCGAAAATAAGATATTATCATCAAAATTAAGCCACTCTATTTTCTGGCTGTACGGAGGGCGCAGGTTGTTTAAATAACCGTATACTACCGGCACAAAAGCCGCCGCACTGATGCCAAAAGAAATGAGGCCTGACACCAAAAACAGTCTGCATTGAATCCATCTTTTCTCTTCATGCTTTTCCAGTCGGATCAGCCATCTGAACAGCACGTAGATCCCAATGAATATAAGGTTTATGTATGTAAAGTAAAAATTGTTGATTAACGTCAGCGAGCAGGCAATGATAAACCATGCCGGGCGCCGCTCTCTCATGATTTTTTCTGCCCCGAGCACAAGCAGCGGAAGCCAAATCATTGTATCGGTAAAGAATTCCCAATACGCTTCGTGGCGGAAATAAATGATTGAGGCACCGTATAATACGGCCCCCGTAAACGACGCCGCTCTGTGTTTGAGAAGATAGTGAAAAACAGAAGCGGCTGTAAAAATGATTAGACTCAGTTTGAAAATACTGACAAAAACTGCTGACTCCGCCCAAAAAAACGTATCCGCTTCTCCGATCAGCTGGACGGCCTGAAGAAGCAAGACAGCTGCGGATACCGCAAGAAAAAGAAAGGAAGCAGAAAAATAATAGCCGAGCTGACTGAACGTACCGCCGCCGAGTCCGAATGAATAATTGTAGAAAAAATTCCCGTGTGTATATTGGTCAAATAATAATTTTTTAAATACGATCATTTGCGCAAGCCCGTCACCCGGACCTGTCATATATCTGCCGTCCGCCCATTCTTTCACAAAAAAAGCGTGTGCCAGAACGGAAACCAGCAGACTGGCCGCATAGATCATGACATATTTTCTTTTCATATGAATTCTCCAGTCTTGCTTTTAAGATAGTAGACACGCAAAAAAAGCACTGCCAACGGCGCTTGGATATTCAGTGCATTTTTGTCAGACGCCGCATGCTTTTCAATTCGTTCGTTTCAGGCAGGTCTTTGTTTGGGATATTCGCTTCTTTAATCAAATAATGCGGGCGTTTTTTTGTTTCATAATAGATACGGCCGATATATTCGCCTATGACTCCGAGACTTAACAGCTGTACCCCGCCAAGAAATAACACTGCTGAGATAATTGTGAAATACCCGGGTACAGAAATGCCGTTAGTCAGAATGTTAACGAATGTGGCAATGATATAAATGATGGAAAGAAGTAAGATGAAAATGCCGGTATAAAAGCATATTCTCAGCGGCTTATGGTTAAATGAAACAACGCCGTCCATTCCGTAATTAAACAGACTGCTGAACGACCATTTGGATGTACCGTTTTTTCGTTCGACATTTTCATAAAACACAATTTTCTGATCGAAGCCGATCCAGCAAAACAGACCTTTGGAGAAGCGGTTGCCTTCACTCAGCTTCAAAAGAGCGTTCACAGCTTGGCGGCTTAACAGCCGAAAGTCCCCGACACCGTCACGCAAATCAACTTCCACCGCTTTATTGATGAACTTGTAATAAAGAGATGACAGGAGTGAGCGCACAGGGCTGTCCCCTTTTCTGTTCCTTTGGGCAATGACTTGATCATAGCCTTCTTCATAGCCTTTGATAAATTCCTTCAGCAAATAGGCCGGATGCTGCAGATCAGCGTCCATTACAATAACCGCCTCGCCTTGAACATGCTCAAAGCCCGCCAGAATTGCGGCTTCTTTTCCGAAGTTTCGAGAAAAAGATATGTATTTTACCCTGCTGCATACGGCTGCCAAGTCTTTGATCTGCTGAAGCGTGTCATCAACACTTCCGTCGTTTATGAAGAAAATTTCATAGTCATAATGAATGGTTTTGAATTCCTTTTTCAAAGATTCATGAATGAGTTTGACATTATACCCTTCATTGTAAGACGGGATAATAATCGAGATTAATCCTTGCTTCATTAAGGCACCTTCTTTTTTATTCTATTTAAGTATTGCCTTAGGGGGAGTTGTAGACAAATCTTCAGTAAGGCTATTCCTTTTTTTAAAGTCGTTTAAACCTGTTTTTTGTTACATTTTATGGTGACATTCATCATTTTTTTAATGTTATTTTGTCATGTTTAAAACAGACTATGAAAAAAACGCACAGAAAAAGTCTGCCATTATGACAGACGGACGAGAGAAATTCGACTTATTGTTTTTTAAGATATTCCAGAATAAGCTGATTGACGATAGCTGGTTTTTCGTGGTTAATCCAATGGGAAGCATCATCAACAAAAATGAGATGTCCATTCGGGCAATGACTTTCCGTTTCTTTCGCAAGCTTTCTGCTCAAAAAGCGGTCCTCCATTCCCCAGATCATCCGGTAAGGTGCTGTTTCGTAAGCAGTTTTCTCTGAAAGGCTTCCTTTTCTGAGGGCTCTGTACCAGTTCAGCATAGCTGTCAGCGCACCGGGCTGTTTCCACGCTTCTTTGTACTTGCTGACATCCTCAGACGTAAAAAGCTCAGGACGGGTCGATAATCCAATCGCTTTGTCTAATGTTTCATAATTATTTTCCTTTAGTGATTCCTCCGGTATGTCGGGCAGCTGGAAGAAGGCGATATAAGAGCTTTTCAGCCATTGTGGCGGATAAATCGGCGTTACTTTTTTCATGACGTGCGGGTGCGGGATGTTGATGGCAATCAGCTTTTCCAGATATTCCTGGCGCGTGGAAGCCAAATGCCATGCGACAGCTCCTCCCCAGTCATGCCCGATGACAATCGCTTTTTCATCTGTGAATTGGGAAATAAGCCCGATGATATCATCTCTTAATGTATCAATCCGATATGAATCAATTCCGTCCGGTTTGTCACTAAGATTGTAACCCCGCTGATCGGGAGCAATGACCCGGTAACCTGCATCGACAAGCGGTCTAATTTGATTTTTCCAGCCGTACCAAAACTCTGGAAATCCATGGAGCAGGACAATTAACGGGCCGTCCTCCGGCCCTGCGGCCGCAACGTGGAGCGTGATTCCGTTTGTTTTGACAAACTGGCATTTAACTCCGTCCACTTATATCTCCTCCTTGACTGTACGTCATGTTTTTCAGCCTTTTCTCCGTAAGCATAAACGTAATGACACAGGCGGCAAACAGCAGGATAAGCTGAAGAATGATCAAGTTTGATCTCAGGAGCAAACCCATTCCTGCAATCACCAAGCCTGACAGGAGCATCAATGATGCACTGTAACGGTTCGCTTCATCCCATAATCTTTGACCTGACATTGAGCGTCTCGTTCTGTATCCGTACACACTGTTGATGGATTTGGGAGGAAATAGTTTGATCAGTATACCCGCAATGATCATAAGCCCTCCACCGACTAAACCAGCCATATCATCATCTCCTTTCTCATTGTTACGTGCAGAAAGAAGAAATGTTTCATACAAAGGCAAAAAGACAAGCCTCAGCCTGCCTTATTTATCGTATTGTAAGTCCTTTGTCTGAATATAGCCCTTAACTCCGCCATAATCAACGAACGCCCATGTGAAGTCAAATCCGCCGTTTTCACTGAATCCCCATCCGAGTAATGTCACCTCTGTTCCGGATGAGAGCTGTTTTGCTTTCCCGTTTTCTGGTGTCGGTGCATAGAAGGCTGTCTGTTTCACTGTTTTCGCTTGGCTTGCGGTTTTCATTAAGAAGTGTGTTGATATATATGCTTTTTTTCCTTTGAATTGAATTTGAGCCCAATCGGCATTTGCGAAACCATTGACTGTGACTTTTTGCTCTGATGATATAGTGCCAAGAATTTTACCTTTATGATTTGGCTCAGTCCGGACATTCAGCTTTCCTGCTTTTATGATGTAAGAATCGGATGATGGCATGCTGACAGATATGTCGTGAAGGGGCGCAGCTTTTGCTGCGGGAGCGGAATAAAGTGCTGTCATACTCAGTCCTGCGGCAGCTGTTAAAGCGAGCATTACTTGTTTCTTTTTCATATAAAGCTCCTCCTCGCATTTGACAAGATATAAGTGGTATTCCCTGATTGACCAGCGGGTGAAACACGTTTTGTTTATTTTTTTGCCTGTTAAGGTAATTTTAAGAAATGAAAAAAACCTGCCGGATGATAGGGCAGGTTTTTTTTAATGCGAGAGGCCTCTGCTTTGGTTTAAGTGATCATTTACGTCGTCACGGGAACTTTGAAAAAGGTGGAGCTGGCCGCCATAGTTTTCGATCCATTGTGTGACGATTTTCTCTGTCATTTTTTCACCCTGATAGGCGTGTCCGGCTTTTGCATAGGTTGCTTCGAAATCGCTCCATAACAATTCCACCCATGTTTTTGCCTGTATATAGCTAATCATATCGTTCTTTTCCAGAAGCAGATTTGTCAGTTTCTCAATATACGTATCCATATGTGCAGTCTCCTTTCTCCAGGAAAAAAATGACGCTTTAAAACGTGCTGTTCTCCATATACTAACCTTACGTCTTCATCTGGAAAGACGCAACTTTTTGATCTCGAACCTAGGGGGAAATGACATGGTCCGGAATAAAGAAAAAGGATTTCCTTACGAAAACGAAAATAAATTTCAGGGTGAACCGAGAGCAAAGGACGACTATGCTTCAAAGCGTCCTGACGGATCAATCAATCAACATCCTCAAGAAAAAATGAGAGCCTCCGGCAAACGGTAAAGAAGAACAGCTGCATGCGCTGCAGCTGTTTTTTTTACCCTTTATTGACTTGATACTCATAGACGCTTTTCTTTTCTGACAAATGTGCGAAGGTAGAAAGCACGAGTCCGCATGCGGTCATAAGCGCTCCGCCTGCGAACAGCCAGGAATAAGAGCCTGTGCCGCTTAAAATCATTCCGCCGATCCACGCACCGAGCGCATTAGCTAGGTTAAACGCCGACACACTGACAGCAGCGGCAATGGTTGTACCGCTCTCAGATGAGGAAATGACCTTCGTTTGCAGTAAAGGCGGCGTGCCGAATGCGCATGCCCCAAATAAAAACGTTGCAACAATGGCTGCAGCCGGGTAAATGGAGATGTAAGGAAAGACGGCCAGCACACCGATCAAACTGATCATCACGCCAATCATCGTCCGAGTCAGCAAAGGAAGTGGCACTTTTCCCGCAAAGAAATTCCCTGCAACGCCTCCCAAACCATACGCAAAGAGAGCGCCAGTAATGCCGACCGTGCCGAATCCGGCTGAATGTCTCAAAATCGGTTCGATAAAGGTGTAGGCGATAAAGACTCCGGAATAGCCTAAAATCGTAATCGCAAAGGAATATAACACTTGTTTGTGTTTAAATACTCCCCACTCATTCATGAGCATTGGGATGACTTTTGGTTTTCTGTTCGGCACAGCAGCCATGAGACCTAAGAATCCGATAACTCCAAGTGCCGTAATGATGGAAAAAACGACTCTCCAATTTAGGACATCTCCGAGAAAGGAGCCGAACGGAACACCGAGCATTAGAGCCACTGTCAGTCCGCCGTTCATAGACGCAGCCGCAGCCGCTCGTTTCTCTGGTGGAACCATTTCACTGGCAAATACCATGGCGATCGCGAAGAAAGCGCCGTGAATGGATGCAGATAAAATTCTAGAGACAGCTAATACCGCAAAATTCGGTGCCAGCGCGCTCATCAGGTTAGAAAGGATAAAAATCGCCATCAACCCAAGCAGCACAGGCTTTCTCGGAAGCTTGACGGAAATGATGGTGACGATTGGTCCAGTTAAACAGACGCTTGCCGCATAGGCCGTGACAAGAAGCCCCGCAGATGAAACTTGTATATGAAAGTCATTGGCAATCGACGTCAAAATACCCATCACTGCGTATTCTGTATATCCGATTGAGAATGTACAAATCATAAGAACAAATATAATAAATTTTACAGAGGGGTTTTTGATACTCAACGTCATCGCCTCCTTTGATTTTAAAAAACAACGAGTTTCATCTTAAAAGATTTTTGAAGTGAATTCAATGATTTTTTCTTTAAGATTCCGTGTAAATGTGCTGCACATAAAAAAGAGGCTGATATTCAGCCTCCCTGTTACACTTGCTTCTTTTGTTGCAATACTGAGATTGGCAGCGCTTCTTCTTGTTGTGGGGACGAGGTTCTGTATCCCCATGCGAAAACGCCATTTAAATAGCTGATGGTAAACTCGTCTTCAGAGTCTTCCACGCGATACGTTTCTCCCAGTGAGAAATCTTCCGGGTTGAGCAAATATGCTTTTGCCATCGTAATTTTCCGTTCGAGCACTGCCAGTTCGTTTATGATTCCATGCTGTTCGGCTTTTCTTGCTTTTTCTGAAAGTGATGCGATTTCGGTATTGAGTTCGTGCTGTGTCATTTGACTGTATCGTTTCTCCATTTTTTCAGCTACTCCTCTTCCTGCAGAAATTGCTCGATTAAATCGAGTGAGAATCCTTTACGGAATAAAAATTGTTTGACCTTCATGGCGCTTTCATATGAGCCGTCATAGCGATATTTTCTAAACGCTTTTTCAGCGTGAAGGCGCAGCGCTTCTTTCTCTGTGTCTTCATCATTTTCATACTCAATCTGCTCAAGCGCCGCGCTGATGACATCAAATGAGAAGCCCTTGCGCTGAAGCTGCATCTGGGCGCGCTGTTTGAGTTCTTTCGTCGAAAGTTTTTTATCTTTTTTGAGAAGCTTTTCAACATGCTTGACCGCTTCTCTCGTCTGATCTTCAAAGGAAAAGGAACTCAGCGCCTCCTTAATTGTATCGTCATCGATCCCCTTCGCTCTCAGCTCTCTGAACAAAACGTCAGGGCCTTTTCCGTTCGTTTTTTTATGGGTGCTGACATAGGCCGCGGCAAATTCCTGGTCGTTTAAGTACTTATAGTCGTTGAGCTTATGGATGACTTCCGCAATGACGGGCGCCGATGTTTCTTTTTTCTTTAAGTGGTCCTCTACCTCTTTCGTTGACCTCATTCGGTAGGATAAAAAATCAAGCGCACGGTTGAAGCCTTTTTTCACTTCGTCCCCGTATTGAATCTCAATGATGTCAAGGTCATCAAGCTCTTTTCCCTTTTCAAGCTCAAATTTCACGAGCACGTCCGCGTCCACACTGAAGGCGTATTTTTCATCCAGAAAGATATTGAAGCGTTCCGTATTCTTTTTTTGCGTAGATATTTTTGTAATAAATGGCATCTTAATCTCCCTTCTCAGGCCTGAAACGCGTTTTCACTTATTAAAATGAGGTAAAGTATATTTATTAGAACAATGAGGAGAGATAATCATGAATATAGCAATGACGGGCGGAACCGGTTTTCTCGGCCAGCATCTGACGGGCGTTCTTACCAGTCAGGGACACCATGTTTATATTTTATCAAGAAACGCAAGGGAAACTGAACAAAAAAATATCACATATGTCCAATGGCTGACGGAAGGAGCCGAGCCGGAGCAGGAACTTCCTCATATTGATGTCTGGGTAAACCTTGCGGGAAAATCGATTTTTGGCCGCTGGACAGAAAAAACGAAGCAGCACATTCTCTCCAGCCGTATCAATGCGACGCGTGAAGTGCAGCGGCTTATTCGTAAACAGAAGGAAAAACCCAATACGCTAATCCAGGCCAGTGCCGTGGGCATTTACGGCACAAGTCTTGAAAAAACTTTCACAGAGGATTCTGCAACGTCAGATGAGGATTTTCTCAGCCATACTGCACATGTGTGGGAAAAGGAAGGACAGAAAATTGAGGCATTGGGCATCCGGACGGTTTATGCGAGATTTGGCGTGATGCTTGGCGAAAAAGGAGCTCTGCCCCTCATGGTTCTTCCCTATAAGCTTCTGGCCGGCGGAACGATCGGAACGGGCAGACAATGGCTGTCATGGATTCATGTCGAGGACGCGGCCCAACTGATCCGATATGCGATCGAAAACACCGGCATCTCAGGGCCCATGAATGTCACCGCGCCCAACCCTGTGGAAATGAAGCAATTCGGAAAAACGATTGCACTGGTGAAGCACCGCCCACACTGGCTTCCCGTTCCAGAATTCTTGTTATCAAAAGTATTGGGTGAAATGAGTCTTCTGATTGTGAAAGGCCAGCGTGCTCTGCCTAAAAAAGCGATGACCTCTGGATTTCGTTTTACATATTCGGATCTTGAATTTGCACTCTCACAGCTGATAACGGAACGAAAGGCTGTATAAAAACGGAAGGAAGCGTCAACCTTAAGAATAACATGGTTGAAGGAGGTCCTTTTTTATGGAAAAGAAGAGGGAGAAGCATCAGCAAGGCGCCAACCTGAAGAAAATGCAGGAAGTTCTTTATTCAGGCGAATTTAAAAAAGCGGAAAAAGCTGCTAAGCGGAAGTAGGAATACATAACCCCTTATTGCCAGATACTATGTTTGTTTGATATCACTTTTTAGGGGGAATTTGATATGGGCAGAAATCATATCCACAAAAACCGTGATAAAAACAAACAAAAACTTCCTCAAGTTCCCGACGCATTAAAAAGGGAAACTGACGGCGTTTACGAAGAATATTCAAGCGAGCTTGCTGATGCGGATGACCGCGAAGCGCAAGAGCGTGCGAAAGCAGCAGATAACAGAGCGAAAAAGAAAACTCGTTAATGAAAAAACCCTTGTCTCCGTTTGAGACAGGGGGTTTTTTACATGTCGGTGAACCGTTCACGGATCGGCGTGCGTTTTTTCACTTCCGGTGCTTCGTCAGGATAGCCCGTTTGTATGATGGCGGCGAATCGTTCATTATCCTGTAAACCAAAGGCCTGATGGACTTCTTTGTCGTAAAGGATTTTTCCGCTTTTCCAAACCATGCCGATTCCTTTTTCCCAGGCAAGAAGCTGAAGATTTTGAATCAATGAGCTCGTTGCCGCAAAATCATCGTCTCGCGCTCTTTCGTTTTCATCTTCTTGAAATACAACGAGCAGAAATCCCGGAACGCGTCCGAGTGTGTTTTTGAAATTTTGAAGCTTTTCCTCTGTCAGATCCGGCTTGGATCTCTTAGAGAATGCTGCAAATGTGTTGATCAGGTTTGCTTTTCCTGTCTCACTGGAAACGTAAATAAATCTCCATGGCTCTGTCACTCTGTGATTTGGCGCATATTTTGCCGTTTCAAGCATGTCAAGAATGACTGCTGAAGGCACTGGATCTTGTTTAAATTTTCGAATCGATCTTCTGCTGCGTATGATGTCCCGCAGTGCTGAATGTTGATGTATCTGTTCGGTTTGAGGCATACCGTCTCACCTTCCTAAGCAATTGAAAATGATTATCATTCATAATGATAACGGAAAGTGCATCTTTTTGTAAACCATCATCCGTATTAGATTTTCAGAATACGGGTTTCTGAGTATACAGCCGTTCCAGTCATGTTTACTTTCACATGATCACCATCTTCGTTTATTTCAATTTCTACTTTACCGTCTTTTCCTATTTCCTGCCCTTGTTCAATGATAAATTCACGCTGCTCGGTATTGCCGTACTGTTTCATATAAGCCCCCATCACACCAGATGCTGTGCCCGTTACAGGGTCTTCTATCGTTCCCGAATATGGTGATGAAAAGTGGCGTCCATGCAGGTCGCTGTCGGGATGAATGGTTTCATAGGTAAACGGGTGGACAGAAGCCTTTGGCAGATCAACTAAAACCTCTGGAAATTGTTTGTTATCAGGCACCATTTTTTTGGAGGCCTCTAATGATGCAAGCGGAATGATGGCTGTCCATATGCCAGTGCTGCCAAACACAATCGGAAGGTCTTCATGAAAATCTTCTTCCGTGATTCCCAATGCGCCCGCAAGTTTTTTTCGATCGCCTGTAAATGGTTTGAATTGCGGAGAAGCCTGTTCAAGCGTGATATGAATGCGGCCATCTTTTTCAGAAATCTTCACAGGCAGGATACCGGCTTTTGTCTGGATGCTGTACGTTTTACCGCTCTTCAGCATTCCTTTTTCACATAATGCGTAAAGAGAAGCGACTGTTGCATGACCGCACAAATTCATTTCGTGTCCAGGGGTAAAGTAACGGAGTTCAAGATCAGCCGACTCGCTTTTCCGGATAAAGGAGGTTTCTGAATATCCGGCACGCTCAGCTATGGCCTGCATCTCTTCTTCAGTATAATCGTCCCCCTTCAATACGACGCCTGCGGGGTTTCCTTTACCGGGACTGCTTGTGAATGCTTCATATTTTAATACCTCTATTTCTTTCACTTGTCTGCCGCCCTTTCTTTATCAATGTCTCTGTCAGTATAGCAAAAATAGTTATGAATTTTCAGTCATTATCAGAAAAACCCATTTTCCTTTTTTAGAAAATGGGAGTAACGATCAAGAGTTTCTCGTTTTATAAAGCAAATAAATAAAATAAGGGGCGCCGATAGCCGCTGTAAAAACGCCGGCTGGCACTTCCACCGGAGCAAATAAGGTTCTGCCGACGATGTCAGCTGTTAAGACGAGCAATGCTCCGATGAGTGCCGACGCCGGAAGCAGCGCGCCGTAAGACGAGCCGACGAGGCGTCTTGCAATGTGAGGAGCCATCAGCCCGACAAAACCGATTGTGCCTGCAACCGAAACTGCACAGCCCGTAAGAGCCGTACTCAAAAGCAGCAAGAAAAAACGATTTCGCTGCACGGCACTTCCGGCACCGGCCGCAATATCCTCGCCCAGCACCTGTATATTCATATTTTTCAGCGCGATAAAACAAATAAATAAGAGAATGACAGATAAAATTATAGCTATCTTTACATGCTGCCAATTTGACCCATAAACTGACCCGGTAATATACACATTGGCTTGCGATGCTCGATAAATTGGCCCTTTGATCATCAGCAGGGTAGTCATCGCTTGCGCCGACATTGAAAATCCGATTCCGATAAGCACCAGCCGAAATGTGGAGGCACCATTTTTGTATGCCAGTAAATAGACGATGAGTCCAACAGCTGAGGCACCGATAAATGCGGCCGCCGGAAGCCATGACAGACTGATCGTAAGTGAACTGCTGCGATCCGAGAAGAACATCATCAAAAGCACGACTGCTACTGCCGCTCCTCCTGTTATTCCGATAATATCCGGTGATGCGAGAGGGTTTCTGACGAGCCCCTGCAATATCGCGCCTGCCGCCGCCAGGCAGACGCCGGCGCATAAAGCGGTCAAAATTCTTGGCATGCGGAACGACATAACCATCAATTCATCCAGCTTTGAACCTGCACCAAAGAATGTTTTTGCTACATCCCAGGGAGGAATAAATCTTTGTCCAAGACCGGCGCTTATCACTAGTACAGCCGCTGTTAATCCCAGTAAAACAAAAAAGACAATCCATGCTTTCTTTTCAGCCCCGGTAACGCCAAAACGAAGTTTCATAGTTTAGCCCCCCTCCTTGCGATGTACACAAATACAGGCATACCGATGATGGCTGTCATGACCCCAACAGGAACTTCCTGAGGCATAATGATATATCGCGCCCCGATATCCGCGGCAACAAGCAAAAACGCACCCAAAACAGCGGAAAACGGCAGAATCCAGCGATAATCATTGCCGACGATAAATCGGGCAAAATGCGGAATAATGATGCCAATAAATGAAATCGGCCCGGCAATGGCGACAGCAGATCCGGCAAGCAAGACAACACAAAGCGCCATCACAAATTTCAGGAGGCCTGTTTTTTGGCCGAGTCCTTTTGCCACATCTTCCCCCATGACGAGGAGATTGATTTTTTGGCCAAGGAACAAGCTGATCACAAGCGCTGCTGCCGCATATGGGAGCATTGTCATCAACAGATCCAGACTCCTGCCCTGCACAGAGCCGGTCAGCCAAAAAAGCACTTGAGCAAGCTCGAGTTCATTGACAGAAAGCAAGCCTTGTGTCAGAGAAGAAAACATGGCCGCCATGGCGGCTCCCGCCAGCGTCAGTTTAATTGGCGTCAGCCCTTCCCTTCCAAGCGAGCCTGCGGCATAGACGATCGCGGCGGTAAATGTAGCCCCGAGAAACGAGCTCCATACTAGTGCCTGAGGTGATTGAATATGCAGAAAAAACGAGCCGGCAACAATAAAAAAGCCGGCACCGGCGTTAATTCCGAAAATCCCCGGTGACGCAAGCGGATTTTTTGTGAGCGCCTGCATGAGAGCGCCCGCAGCTGCAAGCGAGGCGCCGACGACTGTCGCAACCAAAGCGCGCGGAAGCCTGACATCTTTGATGATGACATGCTCATTTGTTCCGTTGAAGGAAGTAAACGCCTGATAGACCTGTCTCCATGACGTCCCTGTATAGCCGTAGACGACGCTTGCGCAGACAGCCGCCAGTAAAATGAAAATCAGACATACTAACACAATCCATTTTGAAGATGCCTTTTTGCAGATCATGATCTAATTCTCCTAGTTATTTACTATGTAATGTTTGTTTTTGAGAATAATCCTCAATTAGGGATTGACACTCTTAACACTGCTTATTATGATCTAAATGATAATGAATTTCAATATTGGGAGGAAAAAGATGAAAAAGCATATCAGCATGCTATTCGTAATTTTAATGGCCGTTATGGTACTTTCTGCCTGTAATAGTTCAGAAAGTTCAAGCAACAGCGAGGGGTCAAGCAGCAAAACAAGAACGGTCAAACATGCAATGGGGACATCAGACAACATTCCCGCCAATCCAAAACGGATTGTTGTTTTAACAAATGAAGGAACAGAGGCGCTCTTAGCGCTTGGCATTAAGCCGGTCGGAGCCGTAAAGTCATGGAAGGGCGACCCGTGGTATGACTATCTGAAAGATGACATGAAAGGTGTTAAAAACGTCGGTCTTGAAACGGAACCGAATGTGGAAGCCATCGCAGAATTAAAGCCTGATTTGATTATTGGAAACAAAGTGCGCCAGGAAAAAATTTATGATCAGTTAAATGCGATTGCGCCGACCGTTTTCGCTAAATCTTTGGCTGGGAACTGGAAGGATAACCTGACTCTATACGCCAACGCGGTGAATAGGGCGGATAAAGGCAAGGAAGTCATTGCCGACTTTGATAAACGCGTTTCTGATTTGAAAGACAAGCTTGGCGATCAGACAAACAAAACAGTTTCTGTCGTACGCTTTTTATCCGGCGAGTCAAGAATTTATTATACCGATTCATTTTCTGGGATTATTTTAGACCAGCTTGGATTCAAGCGCCCTGAAAAACAGGTGGAGCTGTTCAAGAAACAGAAGGACCAATTTACGTTCTCAACAGACAGTAAAGAGTCCATTCCTGATATGGATGCCGATGTGCTTTTTTATTTCACATATAAAGCCGATAATGCAAAAGAAAATGAAAAATGGGCCAATCAGTGGACAAGCAGTTCACTATGGAAAAACCTGAAGGCCGTGAAGTCCGGTAACGCCCATGAAGTCGACGACGTCGTATGGACAACCGCAGGCGGAATTAAAGCCGCAACCTATCTGCTTGATGATATTGAAACCTATTTCTTAAAAACGAAATAAAAAAAGACTCCGTCTGGTTAGACGGAGTCTTTTTTGCTTTTACCGATCAGCCGCGTGACGAGGAACATAGTGACGGAAAGAGATCTGTTTTTCCGGTACGCCAAGTATTTGCCGCGCCATTCCGGTTTGTATTTTTCTTTAAAGGCCCTGAGACCGCTAAAGCTGTACATGTATCTGACATTATTAAAAATGACAGCGGCAAATCTTTCTGACCAGAAGGATGTAAAGGCGGTGCCGACATTGGCCAAGGGCGCCATTCCCATGTTAAACGACGAGCAGCCTTCCTCCTTCGCCCATAAAAACATACGGATGAATAATGCGTCCATAATGCCGTTCGGGGCGTCGTCACGGTAGCGCATCAGATCGACTGATATCTCTCCTTCCTGATACATCGGCATGACATTTGCAAATGCAACGATCTCTCCTTCTGCATTTTTCATGTAGGCAATCGGCGCTTTCTGTAAATAGGAGGGATCAAAAAATCCGAGCGAGAATCCCTTCTCCTTTTTCGAGCCGAGCCATTCATCTGAGATTTGTTTCAGCTCCTCCAAAAACACATCAGAAAATGGGGGATGATCCACATGGAAGGTATATTCCTCCCGCTCAAATCGGTTATTGATTGCCCGAAGGCCGGCTTTTTTCTTCCCTGTCAGGGTAAATGTGTCTAAGTCCACATAGGCTTCTTCGCCCAGCTTAAAGAAGTTATAGCCAAAATCGTGATACAGCGCCATATCCTCTCGCTCAATTTGATAGAACAGAACACTGAATCCCTTCTGATGCGCTTCGTTCAGAAATTCTTCCAGTACAAGCGGGAACGATTCTCTTTGGCCTGACGGATCTCCGAGCACGACCAGTCTTCTGGCGATTTTTCCGAACAAAAGAAGTGCATTGCCATCACTTGAAAAATAAAACCGCTTATCTCCAAGATAGCCGAGATGGCTCAGCGCGTTGCCGCCTTTTTCATTGAGAAACGCAGCAAGATGCTCAGGGTCTGCTTTCTCTCCGATTGGTTTCGTTCTATTATGATACACCACTGTAAAAATTAAGAAGAACAGCGGCACAATGATGATCGCCATGATGGTTGCATGGGTAATGTGCGAGGTGCTGTGGACGAAATATTCGTGATGCATCACCTTTTTCATCCGGTCCCAAATGAAGCCCGCGATCAGATTGTAGTTAAAGAGTGCCACGGTAAACAGCGCCACAGCGAATATCAATTGTCCCAGCGTATAGGATGCCTGTTCTCGGACAAATTGTTTTTTTAACAGCACAAGCAATACGATAATCATCGGCAGTACGAATATCGCACTGATGTTAAGTCCTTTTAAAAAGCTGAACACAAAGCCGCCGACAAGCGCTGTAATGGCCATCGTATAGGAGCGTTTTGTCCGTTTATAAAGCTCGATCGGCAAAATCAGCAGAATGAGCGCTGAGCTTAAGGACAGGCCATTGAACAGCAAAAGAGCCGGGCGCGGAATGTGCGGTATGACGGTCAGCCTGTCAATCGGCAAGGATACTGAAGCCAGAACTATCAGGCCTGCAACGAACACAATAAGCGAAAGTGAGCCTTGCAAAATTTTCACTAATATCGCCCGCTGTACGACAAGCAGAACATTTGTCGTCTCAATTGCCGGTGCGATCCGCGGGTTCGTTTCGAGCCGCTTCATTGTATTTTCGGTCAGGTCGCCGGCAGCAAAGAACAGTCCCAAAACAAATGGGATAAATGAATAGACGAGCCTGTACAAAACAATAGAAGTAACAATGGCCTCCTGATGATAGCCAAGCTGCTCCATCCCGAGCAAAAACAAAAGGTCAAACGAGCCGAAGCCGCCCGGCACGAGGCTGATCATTCCTCCAATCGCCGCAATGACGAACACTCCGAACACAAACCTGATATCAGCATGAATGCCCATAGCGAACAAAGACAAATAGATGACAATTCCCGCCATAAGCCATTCGGCAACGGAAGCGCCGACATAAGCGAAAATCGGATTTCTCACCTTGTCCGCATTTTCTTCGTCCCCGGCTTTGCGTCCTTTCATTTTGGACACCGTCAAGGATAGCGGCAAAATCAGTGCGAAACCGATAACGACTGCCCACAGCCAAGGCTTTTCATTCATCACTTCATCCACTGGCAGCACTCGTGCGGCGACGAAAATGCTGAAAACAGATAACCCAAGCAGCATAGATGATGTAAGCCAGGCGATTCCTTTGACGAGCGCCTTATGGTCTTTCGTATGCTCTTTATAAAACATCATTCTTAACCCGACTCCGGCTAATCCGCCGAATCCCAGGACGTTATTAAATGAATTGGCGATCCAGGAAACCCTGAATACCTTTCCGTTTGTGATCGATAGGCGCAGTGAGTATTTCAGGACGTAATCATACAGTGACATGGCTGCAACAGCCAGCAAGCCGACCAATACAAGGATGAATAAGTCCGTTCGCTCAAGCCCGTTGATGACCATGAGCGTGCGTTTGAATGACAGATTTGTCAGTTCTTTTTTCGATTGATAAATAACAAATAATAAAACAGCAATAGGAAAAACGATTTTTAAAATTGATAAAGCATTCTTTTTAATCAGCAATGGTCTCTCCAATCATAATCTAGTTCGAACTTCTTCCCCCCCCAATAATCTCCAACTCATTATACACTACCGTTATTTTTCGGACAAAGTCCCGCATACATTTCTGCTTACTTTCTTTCAGGAGTGGAAATCGAGTAATATGGTAAGAGGAGTGAATGATGAGGAAGTGATGACATGGAATACAATCTACATGATACAACGGTATTAAACGAAGACATTCTTTCATCTGAGGAACGGGAAATATGGGTGCTCTATATGAAAGTACTAACCTCTGCAGGTCTTGGTGATGTGTCCGAGTGGATGAAGCTGGATATGAGCATGCCGCAAATGAAAGTGATGATGCTGTTAAACAACCATGGAACACTGAAGGTCAGCGACATTGCAGAAAAAATGGGAGCTTCCCTGTCCAATACAACAGGACTGCTTGACCGCCTTGAGAAATCAGGGTTTGTCAAACGCTCACATTCTGAAGAGGATCGCCGTTCAGTAGTTGTTCAGTTGACGGAGAATGCAAAAAATATTTTTCGGGGGCTTTATGAAAAGGGCCATCTGAAATTGAAGCGTTCATTGGAGCTGCTGTCCCCTGAAGAAAAGCAGGCTGTCTCCGAAGGGCTGTCTATCCTTTCAAGAGCATTAGAGAAAGCGAAAAAGGAATAAATCTGTAAGTCTGTCATCCGCAAACCGCGGGGCAGGCTTTTTTTATTTGACATTTAGTTCATTTAAAATGAATAATATATTTAAAGTGAACAAAAAAGGAGGTTGATGAATATGCCTGATGTATTGACAGAGCAGAAAAGCCAAAAGTGGGCAATCAGCCTGTTTACGATTGGTGTGTTTATGGCTGCACTGGATAACGGAATTATTTCTGCTGCTTTAACAACGATAAACGAGTCGTTTGCCGTTTCTCCTTCCTGGGGATCATGGGGCATTACTCTTTATACGCTTGGTCTTAGCGTCAGTGTGCCGATTGTCGGAAAGCTTTCTGACCGCTACGGCAGAAAGAAACTTTTCCTCATTGAGGTTTGCCTGTTCGGACTTGGTTCCTTGCTTGTTGCTTTGAGCCAAAGCTTCCCGCTCTTTCTGGTCTCACGGCTGATTCAGGCGCTTGGGGGCGGCGGGATTTTCATTATCGGAAGCTCTCACATTCTCGCTACCCTTCCAAAGGAAAAACAGGGAAAAGCACTTGGGCTGCTTGGCGCAATGAACGGGATGGCCGCTGTGCTCGGGCCGAATATCGGAAGCTTTCTGCTTGATTGGACTGGTTCTTGGCATTGGCTGTTTTTGATTAATTTGCCGATTGCGGCGCTATTGGTTGTTTTCGGTGCATGTTTTATTGCGGAAACAAAAGCGCCTGAGGCTAAGCGCCTCGATACGGCAGGAATCTTCCTTCTGTCCCTGTCGATTTTAGCTGTGATGTACGGCATGACGAATCTTGACGGGGCAAATCTCTTAAACAGCTTGGGAAATCCGGCGGTTTATGGGTGTATTGTTTTTGGCATTCTCTGTTTTGCAGCGCTTATCTCGTTTGAAAAGAGGGTTGAAATGCGCGGGGGCGATCCGATTTTGGCGTATTCTCTGCTGCGGAACCAAATGTTTCAGCGCACGCTTATCATCGGTTTGTTATCCGGGGGACTTTTGGCGGCGGTCATTTTTATCCCGTCATATGTTGAGCAGTATTTGGGTGTCCCTGCTGCAAAAGCAGGCTATTGGATGACACCGCTTGCGTTAGCTTCCGGCATCGGCGCTTGGCTTGGCGGAGCGCTCACCGACAAGAAAGGACCGGTAAAAACCGTTGTTCTTTCGGGAATCATTTCATGTGCGGGATTTGCTTTATTTCCGCTCTGGGTGACGGACAAATGGGAGTTTGTGATCGCAAGTGTGGCAGCTGGGATCGGTTTTGGCTTTCTGTTAGGCGCGCCGCTGAACGTCCTTGTATCAGAAGCGGCTAAAACCAATAAGGGAACAGCGCTTGGCACTCTTTCATTAGTAAGGCAAATTGGACTGACATTGGCGCCTACTCTTTATGCAGGTTTTATCACAGCCGGGTTTGATCAAATAGGTGATGAGATTAGCAGCCGCTTATCGGACAGCGGACGTTCGGAACAGGCGATGCAGATGATTCCGGAGATCGACAGTTCTAATGTTTCTTCCTTACAAGAACAAATCGAACGCATTCCCGTACCTGAAGTGAAAACCGCGATAAGCGATGCCATTCATGCGAGTGTCGCCAGCGGCTATGATCATTTATATGCAGCGGCTGCTGTGATTTCACTGCTGGTGATTGCTGCTATCACTCTTCCGGCTTTCCGCCGGCAAAAGCGTTAAGACCACCCCATCCGTTTGGAAAGCTCCGTAATATGAGCGATATGGTGATGTGAGTGCCAGACATACAGTCCGAGCGCGTTCTCTAGGGTCATGATCTCCTTTGTATCGGGATGGTAAAATCCGCGCTGAAATTGCTGATCCGTCAGGGTGCGGAGAAGAGCCGTCCATCGCCCGTGAAGCTCCTGCAAAAGCGCGAGTGAACCGCTCGGCTCTGCTGTTTTGGAGTCCTTTAGCTCCGACCACGCTTTTTCATTATACGGACGGATGGCCGGTGTCTCTTCCGTCAAGCTCAATTTAAAGCGGATATAGCTGTTCATATGGCTGTCAGCCAGATGGTGAACAACTTGCCGAACAGTCCATCCCCCGTCTCGGTACGGTGTGTCAAGCTGGCTGTCTGTCATGCCTTCAACCGCTTGCTTCAGTTTGGCCGGCACTTCTTCAAGCGCTTGAATCCATTCTTCTTTTTGCTCCTTCGATACGGATTCCCTCGGCGTGTATTCTCCTATTGGGTAACTTTGATTAGCTGTTGTCATGAATGTACTCCCTTCTGTTCAATCTTCTCCTATATTTTACAAGAAAAAGTGCACGTTGTATAATTTAAAACCCGCTGAAGTTAAAGGAATGGAGGATTGCAATCATTATTTAAACTGAATAAACATAAAACAAGCGGCAGGAGCCTCTCTCCTGCCGCTTGTTTTCATCCTGCGTGATCACGCATTTCTACTGTTACTTTCTTCTGTTTTGGCTGATAGATTTTCCCCACAAATAGATAACCGTATTTGAATTGATTCAATGCCCAAGAGGTCAGGATTGGGCCGGCTGTGCACACGGCAAACAACAGGAGAACAGCCGGTACGGCGGGAATTCCGGGCATGTTTGTCAGTAACACGTAGCCTATGATCATAAAATAGGCATGGAGCAGATAAATCGAAAATGAATAGTTGCTGATAAACATCATGATCTTCGGCACATGCTTTATTTTAGAAAACAAGTGAAAGCACAGGAAAATCATGCTTGTCGAATACAACATGATATCAGGCCGTTTCGAGCTGATCATGCCGATTTCACCGACATAAGAAACAGTGACAACCAGCGCAGCAGAAGCTAGCGCGGCGCCGTATATCACCCAGCGGTATTGGTCAAGCAGCGCTAAAAAACGCTTGTACTCTTTTCCGCAATAGTAGGCTAGACAAAAGTAGAAAAGCCAGCCTGTGAACGGAACCCAGAAGAATGGAAACGACCCGCCCTCTTCTGAAGCAGGAGCTGGGCTGACTGCTGAGAAATAGCTTAAATAAGCTGCTGTCACCACAAATGAGATGGACAGCACCCATTTCGGCGAAGCTTTTTTCAAATACTCATGAAAGATCATATGCAGAATGTAAAATTGAAAGATGACGAGAATGAAGTATCCGATAAAGTTTCCTAACAATACGTTCGCCAGGTATTTTTGCACAATCGCGAGAAAGGTTACCTCTCCCCCCATCGCACTGGTCATCAGCAGTGCATCGATGGCCGCGATAAATAAAAAAGGAACGAAAATCACTTTTCCCCGCTTCCTTAAAAAACCGTCCGGCACCCCATCAGGATAAGAACGGGCCAGCAGAAATTCAGAGATGAAAATGAAAGCAGGCGTACTGAACATCAGGAGTGTGCGAAAAGAATCTACGGTGTGAGAAATGTTTGCGAGAGCCTCTGCCTGAAGCATCAGGACCATTGAAATGATATGGAGCAGGACGACACTTAAGCACGAAATGCAGCGGATCATAAAAATTTCTTTAATTTGCATAACAGCGCTCCTTTTATTTCAAATTTTTAGAAATCGATGGTTGTACCTTAACATGCCTGCCTTATTTGAAAAAGTGCCTGATGTCATAAATTGGGGTATGTATTATAGACTAAGGTTATCAAAATCCCTGACTTTTTGGTGTATCTTTCTCATACGAGATTGCTAAGAGAATCTCAAAAAACCTGCTGTAACGGAGACGGCAGGTTTTTTTATAGAGATATTAATTTGTATTAAGGCCTCCGCCATTCAGCCCTTCTTTGATATAGCCGTTCACTTGGCTATTAGAAAGCAAGCCAATATGGCCGATGCCATAAAGCTGGATGTTTCTCGCCCCTTGTAACCGAGACAAGCTATTGATTACAATTTGATCATTTAGGCTGTAAATAGATGTATAGAGGATCTTTTGATTAGGGTCTGTACCTGGGAGCGCAACAGATGACACTAAACCATTAGCCCCTCCAAGTGTTACGACATTTTGAATCTTATTGCCCCCGCCTAAATATTTAATATAGTACAGCGTGTTAGCGCCTCCCATACTATGAGCCACAATATCTACTTTTTTGGCTCCCGTTTCTTTTAAAACGCGATCAACATATGAAGCGAGCTGCGGGCCGTTATTTAGGTTGTTCCCTGTTTTATCATAAAAATCAATAGCATACAGTTTGTTGCTTTGCCAGCCTTGAGAAATTAAGTAGTTTTTAATAGCGAAAAAGTTGTATGAGCCACCGCTTATTCCATGAACAAGAACTACAGGATTATGTACTGATTCAGCTTTTGCGCTTGACGGCGGAGCAGTTAGAACAGATAGAATCAGCGATAAACAGATAGCGGATGCAAAAAGTATTTTTTTCACGTTCATTCCCCCTTAAAATGTTTGTACCATCAATTTCCTATTATACATAAAAAATCAATGTTGTTAATATTTTTTCAGAAAATTAAATTTAAATAAATCATTTTTATATGATGGATGAAGATGAATCCGATATCTCCTGAATCATTCCATCCCTTTTATCTTAATTTCACAAGTAGACCGGTTGTGTTCCCTTTCTCCCTTTTCTATAATAAGGGGAATAGGCAGTTAGAATCACAGATGAGCACTGGCTCATCTTTTTTGCGAAACAGCCATAGACACGGAGGATAGCATGAGAGTATTAAAATACGCCATATTAGGGCTTTTGCGAAAAGGCGAATTGAGCGGATATGATATTACAAGTTATTTTAAAGAGGAGCTCGGCCAATTTTGGAGCGCCAAGCACAGCCAGATTTATCCTGAGCTCAAAAAGCTGACGGATGAAGGGTTTATCACGTTCCGGACAACAATTCAAGGCACAAAGCTGGAGAAAAAGATGTACACCCTGACAGACAGCGGAAAGCAGGAGCTGCATGACTGGCTGATCCGCCACCAGCCGATACCGGAGACGGTGAAGGATGAATTTATGCTGAAGGCTTATTTCATTTCATCTCTATCGCGGCAGGAGGCTTCTGATTTGTTCACAGATCAGCTGCTGAAACGCAAGGCCAAGCTGTCAGATCTGCAGGGAAGCTATGAAAAGCTTATGGCTTCAGCGGAGCCGATGTCGTTTTCTTCACCAGATTTCGGCCACTACCTCGTGCTGACAAAAGCGCTGGAGCGGGAAAAAACTTACGTTTCTTGGCTGGAATCGATTTTAGCGATGATAGATGAGGATTAGCTGGAGCGGCCTTCAGGCTGCTCCGATACTTGAAGTGGGAGGACAAAGGATGAATGTGACATTCAATGAATTAACAGGGAAACAGGTCCAAGTTGTGCCGATGGACAAAAGCCATATCCAAGGTTTATACGAAGCTGCAAATGATGAAAACATCTGGACCCATTTACCGAAAACCATTACAACGCTGCATGATATGGAGGCTTTTGTAGAGGAAGCGCTGCAAACGAAAGAGTCCGGAGCAGAATGTCCATTCGTGATTATTCATCGTGAAACTGGCAAAATCGTCGGCACGACGCGATTTCTGTATATGTCATCCGCTTCAAGGAGCCTTGAGATCGGCTGGACGTGGTTTCACCCTTCAGTGTGGGGAACCTCGTTCAACACAGAATGCAAATATGTGCTGTTACAGTATTGCTTTGAACAGCTGAACACGATTCGGGTGCAGTTCAAAACAGATGAGCGGAATATCAGATCGCAAAAGGCGATTGAACGGCTTGGAGCAGTTAGAGAAGGCACATTGCGAAACCAAATGATCAGAAAAGACGGAACATTCCGCAATTCGGTATTTTACAGCATCATCGACAGTGACTGGCCGAGCGTGAAACAGAATTTGGAACAGAGACTAAAGCTTACAGAAAAAACAAAATGATTGCGAAAAAACATCTGCCCGGGGGCAGATGTTTTTTAGGCGCGGAGCGCTTTCAGTCCCGCTGTGAAAGTAATTGCCGCAAAAGCAAGCAAGATGCCGCAGACCCCGAGTATATCTGTGACGTGGGCACCGTTAGCCATTATCTCAGTGAGCCCGCTCATCGCCCACTTTTGCGGAAGAAATTCAGCGATGGACTGCATAAATTTCGGTTCAATGTCTATCGGCCAATACATTCCGCTTACCATACACGTTGCGATGACGAACAAGTTGCCAAACGCAAGCTGCTGTTCCGGCGTTCTGACATTGGCCGCAATCACCAATCCGATACCGACAACGGTAAGCAGAAAAAGCGACACTAACACAATAACCGCAGCCGGGTTCCCCCAGTTGATGCCAAACAGCCAATGGGTTGCAAGAAGCAAGATGCCAAATTGAATCCAGCCAATGACGAAGAAGGACAGCACATACCCCGCACCAATTTCCGCCCGGCTGACAGAGGCTGTAAGCAATCTGGACCAAACGCCGTTTTTTCTTGCCTCTATAATGGTTCCTGCCGCCCCCATCATTGTCAACATGACAAAGAGAATGGAAAAGCCTGCTGCTCTGGAAGCTATATCACTTGCACCCGCGGCTTCCTTTTTATCGCTGAGGGACTTTTGTTTTACTGTTGGTACTGCATCTTCATGGTCTTTGGCAATAACTGTTTTATAAGCCGCCTTCCAGTTCTCCCCCGCTGCCTGAGCAGCCGTTTTCGCCGCGGCAACCTGAATATTAAGCTTTGCCAATGCGCTTTCTGCATACTGTTTGGCCATCGGTGCTTCCGACAGCTCCGGACCGTGCCGGAAGATCAGCCCCGGATTTTTTCCTTTTTCGAGCTGTGCCTGAAACGAGCGGGATATGACGATGACCCCGGCAATTTTCTTTTGCTTCAGCTTTTCCGACGCTCTACTTTCAGACATGCTATCGAATGTATACATATCATCGTGTGTCTTCAGCTGTCGAATATAATGCTGCGAGAGAATCGTGTCATCCTGATCAACGATGGCAAGATGCAACTTATCATCATTGCTGCCAAGCATCCCCCCAAATACAAAAGTCAGCAAAAGCGGGGCAGCGAACATCATCAAATAGTTCTGCCGCTTCTTGAAAATGAGAGAAAGCTCAATGCCGCAAATGGCTATGATTTTTTTCACCCTGGTGTACCTCCTTATCTTCTATGAAGCCGTCTGATGCCAAGCACGAGTGAACAAAGGCCGATCACCGCAAAAAGAAGCACAGGCTTTTGAAGGTCAGCCCAGCCTCCGCCTTCCATTAGAGAAAGAAAGCCATCAAGCGCCCATCGATTCGGCACCGCTTTTGATACAGACTGCAAGAAGTCCGGAAATTGGTACAGCGGCAGCATGGACCCGCCGAGAACCGCAAGCAATTGAATGCCGAAGCCGCCTATCGCATCGGCTGATTTCATATCGCTGATGCACGACGCAAGCAGCATGGAAATGCCGGATACAGCTGCAGCGTATGAAAGCCCGAGCACACTCACAAACAGCAGATTGCCGCCCCAGTTCACACCAAATACATTGATCGTGACGATCAGAAAAATAAAAAATTGTATGATGGCAAATAGATAGGTTCCGAGCCATTTTCCGAAGAGAATGGCGTATTTTTGTACAGGCGTCATCAACATTCTGGCAAGCGTTTCCGTCTCCTTTTCCTGTAAAAATGATTTCGCCCCAACTGTCATATGAAACAGCATAAACATGCAAAGCATTGCCGCCGAATAGTATTGAAAACTGGTAACTGCCTTGCTGCCGACTGATCTTTCCGTCACTGTTGGTTTGTCACCCGTTTCCTCTTCAAGCGCCTTTACCAGCTTTTCTGCAAAACGTGAAGGGTCAAGTTTTCCTTGCTTGACAGCTGCCGTTTTGCTGATGTAGTCCATTGAGGCTGACGCGGCTTCTTTTACCGCTTTATATTGGTCTATGAAAGATGCGGCGGCTGTTTCGATAATGGAACTTTTTAATGTTTGATCAGGATCAGCATAAATAAAGGCTGACGTTTTGCCGGCTTCCCAATGGTTCGGGATAACGATACCGACATCGATTTTCTTTTCATCGAGCAGGTTCTTCATCTCGTCCTCGCTGCTGGCTTGTGTGACCTTTATCGAGTTCATTTTTTTGAGCACATCTGTTTTAAACATGTTCGCTGCTTCTGACTGGTCTGATTGAACATAGCCGACTTTGATGTCGTCAATCTGGCTGCCTCCGTCAACAACCGATCCGAGCGCGGCCCCTAAAATACAGGTCAGGATCAGCGGCATTAAGATAAGCATCATAAACCCTTTTTTGTCCGTGATTCTGATTTTGACATCCTTCCATGCGATCCATATGCTTTTTTTCATAGCCGTCCCCCCCTTAATCCCGCAAAGTGCGGCCGGTCAGATTCAGAAACAGACGCTCCAGGTTTGGTTCCTGCACCTGAAGAGACAGCAGGTTGATGTGATGGGCAGTTGCTTCCGCAAGCAGACTGGTAACTACCTTCTCATGATGAGCCGCAGAAATGTCAATTTTGAGCTCTGACTCGTGTACTGTCACATCATTCACATGAGCCAGGGAACGAATTGCAAAAAGAAACGCTTCATCGATTCCGCTGACAGTGAGCTGAATGATCGTATCGCCTCCAATGCGGCTGCATAAATCAGTTTTTGTGCCGATCGCAATCATTTCTCCTTGATCAATAATGCCAATCCGATCACATAAATACTCGACCTCTTCCATGTAATGACTCGTATAGATCACCGTCATACCCGTTTCATTGAGCTGTTTCACCGTTTCTAAAATATGATTTCTCGATTGGGGATCAATACCAACAGTCGGTTCATCCATGATCAGCAGCTCAGGTTTGTGCATTAAGGCAGCACCGATGTTGATTCTCCGTTTCATTCCGCCTGAGAATGTTTCAATTTTATCTTTGGCCCGCTCAGTCAGGCTGACATATTCAAGGACCTCTGCCGACCTTTTTTTGGCTTCGCCGTGCGTTAGTCCGTACATTTTCCCCCAAAACATAAGATTCTCATTAGCCGTCAGCGTCGGATATAAAGCAATTTCCTGCGGGACAACGCCGATTTTTTGTTTCGCTTTTACCGTTTCTTTTCCGATGACATAGCCGCCCACTGTGATGTTTCCGCTGTCATGCGGCACGAGGCCGGAAATCATCGAGATGGTTGTGGACTTCCCCGCACCGTTTGGCCCAAGCAGCCCGAACGACTCCCCCTTTTGCAGAGAAAAAGAAATGCCTTTCACGATTGTTTTTTTCCCATATGCCTTTTTGATGTTTTCTGCTTGCAGCACGTCGTTTCACTCCTTTTTTAATCCCATTGTCATTGTAGATAAAAGAAAGGCGTGCGGCATGTAGCGGCAGATAGATCATAAGGCATGAAAAAAAAGCCTGTAAAAGGCCTTTTCAAAGAGACGCATGTGCTGAACGTCATATGTCAAAAGACAGATACACCATATCTGACGGAATAGATGGCGGCTTGGGTTCTGTCCCTGACAGCCAGCTTGCTGATGATGTTTGACACGTGATTTTTTACTGTGCCTTCTGTAATGTACAGCTTTTCGGCAATTTCTTTGTTATTCAGCCCGTACCCCAGCTCGGCCAGAACTTCCATTTCACGCTCGGTCAGGTCGAGCAGCTCCTTAGGTTTTTCTATCTCGTTTATTCCTTTCAGCTGTTTTTCATGCTTCCACTCATTCAGCATTTGGGCAGTCAGTTCTGGAGGAAGCACCATTCCGCCAGATTGAACAGTCATCACCGCTTTAACAATTGTATCGGCTGACATGTCCTTCAGCAGGTACCCGCTCGCTCCTTCTTCAAGTGCTTCTGCAATCAGCTCTGAATCTTTGAATGTTGTCAGCATCAAAACCTTTACGCCGGGTAAAGAGCTTGTAATCATTTTTGTCCCTTCAACTCCGTTGGACACCGGCATTCGGATATCCATTAACACGATATCCGGCTCAAGTTCTTTCGCCTTTTCGAAGGCTTCCTGTCCGTTTCGCGCCGTGGCGACCACATCAAGCTCTTCTCTGAGCTGAAGCAGCGATGCCAGCCCTTCTCTGACGATATCCTGATCGTCGGTAATGATGATCTTAATCATGATAAACTCTCCTTTTGCTGCGCGGGCCCAAAGCTCCATTTTTTATTTGCCAGTGAAAATTCAGCGATTACAGCAAACCCTTGGTCCCGTTCGCTCTCAAAGCGGATCATACCCCCATGCTCCGCTGCCCGCTTTTTCATATTCAAGAGGCCAAAGCCAAGTGCCGCCTCGGCATTTCCTTTTCCGTCATCCTTAATGACAAGGCTGATACTTTCCACTGTGCAGGCAAGCTGGATCGAACAGGCTGTAGCGCCGCCGTGCCGTTTGGCATTGGTCAATGCCTCCTGCACCGTTCTGACCAAGGTCGGATGAAGTGACAGCGGGATTATCGCCGGATCGCCGCTGACCGCAAGTTCGGTTGTGACTCCTGCATTTTTGTAAAAGTCTTCTGTCAGCTGTTTCAATGAATCGATTAACGAAGGGTCGTTATCCGTTTGCAGGGTGCGTACTGATAAGCGGACATCATCGAGCGCTTCACGGGCAAGCGTTTCACATACCCCAACGGTCTCCTCCGCTTTTTGGCTGTCTCTTTTTTGCCATTCACGCAGAAGCTGCAGCTGCACGAGGAGCGCCGTCATTTTGTGTCCTACTGTATCATGGATTTCCCTTGCCATTCTGTTCCGCTCATGAATGGCAGTCAGCTCTTCAACCTGCTTCGCATATAAATGGAGTTCCTGGTGCGCAGCAGACAGCGCAAAGTGAGACTCTGTCAGTTCCTGAAACTGCTGTTTTGCCGTTTCCTGCGTATCCAACAGCTTGCGGATTAATTTGCCGACGACTCCGCAAAAGACAACGAATGTCATGCTGATACAATGATCCATAACATATTCATCGCCGAACATACGATATGTACGAATAAGCACAATCAGCCACATGATAAAACAATAACAAAGCACAGACCATACTGTTTTTCGGTCAAACCCTTTCAAAAAAAAGGTAACAGCAACCGGGCTGAGCAATGTGATATATAAACCTGTACCCGGAAACATGAAACCGAACGAAAAGCCAACTGCAATATCAATCAAACAAAAAATAACGGCATATTTCCCTACTCTTAATAAGAGATGATTTGCTAAGAACACACCCGCACCGCCAGCGATGAACAAATACTCAAACCAACGGTCATCTTTTACAAGAAAAAAGTAAACCGAACAACTTACCATTAAGGTGAAAATCCTAGTAAATATAAGAGCCTTCACGCTCATCACTCCCGATACCCAATTCCTTTCTTATCATACCTGCCTCAGGTCATTTTTGACAGGAGTTTCTGGAAAATAAAAACCGCATATGAACTTTATGTCATATGCGGCGTCTTCCACTTATTATTCAAATTCAACCCATACGGACCCTTGGTCTGCTGAACGTACACAATTCTCAATCCAGCGGATGCCCTCGATCCCTGCGTCAATGTCAGGATAAACCAAGTTGTTCAGTGTTTCTTGATCTTCGCGTTTTTTTGCGTCAATTGCAATGGCAAACTTAAGATAAATGTTGGCCCACGCGTCTGACAGCCCTTCGCTGTGTAAAGCGCCCAGACGTTCATCGGCGCTGCACGCACCGTCTAAATACGGCATGCCGCGAACGAGTGTCTGAATAGGCTCTCCCTGCACTTCATACATCAGTTCGTTCGGTTTGCTGTCCCACCATTCGAGGCTTGCTTTTGAGCCGACAATCCGGATTCTGTGGCCATCCATACATCCGGCATTGATTGATGATGTCCACATCGTCCCGACCGCCCCGTTTTCATAATGCATCAGCACATGGGCATTGTCCTCCAGCGGCGCGCGGCTGCCGACGAAGCTCTGGCGGTCACACAGCAGCTCTTTAATTTTCATCTTCGGCATAATGAGCTGCGACATATAGTATGTGTGGGTAGATAAATCGCCCAGCACAAAGCTTGGCCCGGCGATTGCAGGGTCGACACGCCATTTTTGTGCAGCGCTTATGTTTTCGCCTTCATCTGCTGCACAAAAACCGTGTGTGTACTGCAAGTCAACCACGCGAATATCGCCGATCCTCCCTTGCTCAACCATCGCGCGCATTTGAAGAAGCATTTGATTGCCGGAAAAGCCGTATGTCACGCCGACGATTTTGCCTTTTTTCTCTGCGAGCGTTTTGATTTCATAGCCCTCTTCTGAAGTGAAGAACAGCGGTTTTTCACAGATGACATGAAGATCTGCTTCAAGTGCTGCCTTACAGATCTCATAATGAGTGCCGTTTGGAGTGGCAATCGATACAACCTCTATGCCATCCACTCTTTTCGCTTCCTCCGCAAACATGGTTTGATAGTCGGCATAACAGCGCTCCGCATCTACTCCGAGGTTCACCCCGAAGTCTTTTCCTCTTTCGGCATCGATATCAAAGGCCCCTGCGGTTAATTGAAAGGCAGTATTATCTCTCAACGCTCCAATACGATGTTTATATCCAACCTGGCTGAGCCGTCCGCCGCCTACCATTGCCCAGCGCAGCGGCTTTGAAATGATTCTTTCTCCATTTAGCATCATGAAAACCTCCTATTGGCTGATGGTTTGTTTTAAAGCTTCTACAGAAGTGCGGACGCCCGCTTCAGGCGACATCGTCAGGTCCTCCATTTCTAAGGAAACCTCACCGTCATACCCCATCATTTTGACGACTGAAAAAAATTCCTTCCACCACTGTAAATCCTGTCCGCAGCCGACTGCTACGTAATTCCATGCCCGGTTCGCAGGATCTGTCACTTCTTTTGTTTCTAAAAACCCATTTACCGCGGCTAAATGTCTTTCAATTCTGACATCTTTCCCATGAACATGGTGAATGGCTTCTCCGAGCTTCCTTGCTGCGATGATCGGGTCTGCACCCATCCATAATAAGTGGCTCGGATCAAGATTCAAACCGACCATCGGGCCGACCGCGTTTCTGAGCCGAAAGAGAGTCTCAGGATTATAGACTAATTGAGAGCTGAAATTTTCAAGCGCAATTTTTTCCACTCCGCAGGCTTCCGCTTTTTTGACAAGTTCCTTCCAATACGGAATCGCAACGTCTTCCCATTGATAGTTGAGAATATCTTTTAAAACGGGAGGCCAGCTCACTGTGTATGTGATCCAGTTCGGCACTTTGTCGTCCGGGCCGCCGGCTGGCAGGCCGCTCATCATGATCACTTTTTTGACACCTAATAATCCAGCCAGCTCCATCGTTTTGTCCGTTACTTCTCTGTGCGATTTGCCCAGTTCGCCTGGATCTAAAGGATTCCCCGAGCAGTTTAAAGCGCAAAGTGTCATATTCCGCTTTTCCAGCGCGGCTGAAAGTTCTTCTCTTTTCTTGCTGCTTTGCAGCAATTCGTCAAGATTCAAGTGAGGTGCCGGCGACCAGCCTCCAGTTGTCATTTCAAGCGTATCAATGCCAAGTTCCGCGGCAAAATCGAGCATTTCTTCAAAAGGCAAATGTCCTAAGCTGTCTGTTACATAAGATAGTTTCATTGATAGATTCCTCCTAGTATCTGCAAGTTACGAAAAGTGAGTCGTTTGATTCGGCATTTCCTGATCAGCTTGGCGGCCATACTGGCGGAATGAATGCTCAAGCTGTTCAAGTGACCGCCCTTTTGTCTCAGGCACATATTTTTTCACAAATAGAATCGCTAGAATATTCATTGCGACAAAGATAAAAAATGTTGCCGACATTCCAATATGATTGAGCAAAATGGGAAAGGTGAATCCAATGAGAAAGTTAGCTGTCCACAAGCAGAAGGTGCTGATCCCCATGCCAAGTCCCCGCACATGCATCGGAAAAATTTCCGAGAGCATGAGCCACGTCACCGTAGAAATGGCAGCCTGCTGAAACGCAAGAAACAAAACGGTCAAACTCAGCACAACATATGGCAGGGCTGCTGTTCCTTCAAGAACAATGGATAAAATTCCGATCAGCAGAAGGGCTGTCATCGTGCCAATCTGTCCGATGATCAGCATGGGCCGGCGGCGGACCTTGCCGAGAAGCCAGATCCCAAAAATGACCGCGATGACTGAAATAACTCCGTTTGCAATATTGCCGATCAATGCAGCTTCTGTTTGAAAGCCGGCTTCTCTCAGAATTTCTGTCCCATAGTACATGATCGAATTGACACCGGTAATTTGCTGGACGATGGCGATTCCGATCCCAATCAATAGAATGCGCCTAGTCCACGGCTCTTGAAAATCATGAAAGCCGGCTTTTTTTGATGTGCCCTCAATCGCGATCGCATGTTTGATTTCTTTGATTTCCTGCTGTGCCCGGCTGTCTTCACGGATTTGCTTAAGCACCCGCAGGGCGTCACCCATTCTGCCTTTAGCCGCCAGCCAGCGCGGGCTTTCAGGCACGATGAGCATTCCGAACCATAACGCAACAGCCGGAAGTGTCGCGATGACCAGCATATACCGCCATACATTTGCGCTCTCCCCCATTGTGTTCCCGATAATGGCGTTAAAGGTGTAAGCCAGCAGCTGGCCAATCACAATCATCAGTTCATTTTGTGTCACGATTCGCCCCCTGCGTTCTGCTGGCGAAATCTCTGCTAAAAAAGTTGGAACCGTTACAGAAGCGCAGCCAACCGCTAGTCCGAGAAGAAAACGAAAGGCAATCATGACGGACACATTTGGAGAAAAGGTACAGCCAAGTGTGGCCGCAATGAATAGTAAAGCTAAATAAAGGATCGTTTTTCGGCGGCCGTGCTTATCGGACAGACGTCCTCCAAACATCGCTCCGAAGGCTGCCCCGAGAAGCAGGGAACTCGCAACCAGTCCTTCTGTAACAGGTGTAAGATTCAGTTGGCCTGCAGTTGCCATAAAAGGAAGTGCCCCATTTATGACGCCCGTATCATAACCGAACAAAAGCCCGCCGAATGTAGATACCAATGTAATCGTTCGTAAAAGCCCTTTATGAGCTAAACTTTCTTTTCCTTTTACAGCCTCTTTCTTTTCCTTTGCACTCATGGTTTTCTTCCCCTTCTTTCAAGAATGGCAGAGCACCCGACACCAAGCATAAGCCAATACATCCCTCCTTCAGCAACACCTATTCTTGTAACCGCTTTCTTAGAAGATTATAAGACACCGAGATTTCTCGCGTCTTTATCATATAGAGACATTGTTTTGTCATTTCAGGACATCTTATTCATGCGGCTTGGCCTGTTCGATTTTTTGAAAAGATTTATTGATTTGAAATGCAGTCATTTTTGAGTCCTTATAAAGGGAACGGAAAAGCCCTGGAGAGCTGCCGATTTTGGCGGAAAACACGCGTGTGAAATAATGCACCGTAAATCCGATTTCTTCCGCAATTTCTTTGATTGATAGATTCGTTGATTTCAGCAGCTCGGCAGCTTTATTTATCTTTTCATTTTGGACAAATTCAGAGTAGCTGACGCCCAGTTCTGCTGCAAATAAACGTGACAAGTGCCTCCCTGAGATATGAAAGTGACTGGCGACATCCGTCAGCTTTAAGGGCTGTGACAAATTGTCTTTAATGTGCAGTTTCACCTCTGTCAGCAATGCAGAGGATGTTTGAATGGGCTGCTTTTGTTTCGGCCGATGGGCAGACGGGAGAAAGGTTTGGATTAATGAAAGGATCAAAGCCTGCGACAATTGTGATAGGATCTCTTTGTCAAAAGCATTGACTGGCTTCGCTGCTTGCAGCATTAATGTTTTCCAAAACAGGCCCGGCGGTTCGCCATCTTTCATTTGAACTGTGGTAAGAGGGCTTTGTTTCACATCTTCCATCACTTTGATCCATTCAGCGCTTGACTGGTCCTCGCTCAGCTCGAAAGCGACATAAAAAAGGAACAGCCCTGTTTCACTTTTGATTTGGTGCAAATGCTCCGGCTTTGACAAAAAAAACGTCTGTTCACGAAGCGGATATGTACGATCCCCTTCAAGGTAATATCCTTCACCTCTTACGACGTAACAAATTTCATAAAAGGAATGCTTATGAAGCAGTGTGTTATAGTGGTTCGTCATCGCTCCCCAATAGTGGACGTAAAATGAAACATCCTTTTGCTCTAAGCGATGCACATATTGATTTAAAGCTATTTTGCCTGTCACAAGGTGATTGAGTTCCATGTAAACGCCTCCTTAAAAGTTGGTTCTCTCATCATAACAAGGCGAACAAAAATAAAAAATCCCTCTGCCGTTTTTTCGGCAAAGGGATTACAGTCAAATCACAAATAGAATATGGGCCCCGGAAACAGGATCTTTCACCCGGAAGCTGCTTTCCTTTTCTTCGATCGAATATCCGGCATGTTTGACTCGGTCTGTCACTCGATCCAGTTCCTCTTGATGAGGCAGGACTACCGTGTAATAGTCTAGTCCGCTGGCATTTGTCGGTTTTGGCGGCGCGTTTCTTCCCGCCCAAATGTTTAAGCCGATATGATGGTGGTATTCCCCGGCTGAAACGAAGAGAGCGGACATGCCCGCATAGTTTCCGACAATGTCAAAGCCCAGCACATCTGTATAAAACGCTTTTGCTTCGTGCAAATCACTGACATGGAGGTGAATGTGTCCGATGATGGTACCGTTCGGAAGCGCTGTTTTCCGCTCATCTCCGGCTTCTTCCATAAGACCCTCAATGTCAACAGCGGTTGTCGTCATGACGTAGTTTCCTTCTTGATCACGCTGCCACGTGCTGCGGGGGCGGTCAGCGTACATTTCAATTCCGTTTCCATCAGGATCAGACAGGTAGAGTGCTTCGCTCACAGCATGATCCCCATGTCCGATTGCAATGCCGTATTCAATCAGGCGGGCGAGCGCGATACCAAGTTCCTTCCTGTTCGGAAGAAGAATCGCAAAGTGATATAGGCCCGTTACAGACCGTTCAGGCAAGACAACGGCGCTTGGATTTTCTTCAAGAATAAGCAGTACACGTTTCCCGTCAGCCGTTAATTGAGCTTGGCGATCCGTCTTTTGTAAGACTTGAAAGCCGATAACGTTACAGTAGAACTGAAGAGAACGCTCCAGACTGCGGATTGTGAGTTTGACATAGCCAATATTTGTATCCTCATGAATGCTGGTCATGCTGTTTGCCTCTTTTCTTATGCTGATACGTTTTCGCTCTTTTTTGCTTTAAATACAAGTGGGTCTAGCGCCAGGAAACGGCTTCCAGAAAGAGCCAGGTGGATTGATGTCAAAAGCAGAAGGTAATCAAATTCTGCATTGCCCATGAATGGCGCTTTCAGCTTGACTGTAATGATGGCACCAATCAGCGTGAGAGCAAACAGAACACCGACAATACGTGTAGCCAATCCGAAGAAGACAAGCACCCCGCCAACGAGTTCAATCGCTGCAATGACATACGCCATAAAGCTTGGAAGGCCTATGCTGCCGAAAAATTGGATGGTGCCTTCCATTCCCTGAAACTTTGATAATCCGTGAACAAAAAAGATAATACCTGTAATAACTCTTAAAAGTAATGTGCCAATTTCAAATGATTTATTCATTTTATCCTCCTTGATAAATGTTATCACTTACTTAATGTAAGCTAGTATATATACATAACTTGTTTACGTCAAGTAATTTTGTTACATTTTACGAAAATGAAATAAAAGTACTATAAAACTGTAACAAAAAAGACCTTTGTGCAGGACAAAGGTCTATTTCTCAAATTGGCTTTGATATAAGTCACTATAAAATCCTTTTTGCCGGATCAGCTCGTCATGACTGCCTTTTTCAATCATTTCGCCGTCTTTTAGCACCACAATCTGGTCCGCTCTTTGAATGGTGTTCAGCCTGTGGGCAATGATGACGCTTGTTCTTCCTTCCATTAAACGGGCGAGCGCTTCTTGAATGTTGACTTCTGTTACGGTATCAATGTTGCTTGTTGCTTCATCCAAGATCAGGAGAACCGGATCGGCAAGCACCGCCCGCGCTATAGAAATCAATTGTTTCTGTCCTTGGCTGATGCCTGATCCGTTTTGCGTCAGCACGGTATCATACCCTTTTGGCAGCCTTTCAATAAAACTGTGGGCGTTCGCTGTTTTTGCCGCGGCTTCGACTTCCTGATCAGATGCATCGAGCCTGCCGTAGCGAATATTTTCTCTGATCGTTCCCTGAAACAAAAACGAATCCTGAAGAACAAAGCCCATGTTTTTCCGCAGGCTTGCTCTAGTGAGGGTTTTAATATCTGTACCGTCGATTAAAATCCTGCCCTCATTAGGTTCGTAAAAACGGGCGAGAAGATTTGTGACAGTTGTTTTCCCCGCTCCCGTCGGTCCGACAAACGCGATGGACTGTCCGGCAGGCACTGTAAACTGTAAATGCTTCAAGGTCTGCTGCCCTTCATCGTAACCGAAGGACACATCCCGGAATTCAATACTGCCTGTTTGAATCGGCTGATGCACGGCGTTCTTTTCATCCTCACGCTCTTCTTTTTCATCAAGTACGTCAAACACCCGTTCAGCACCGGCAATCGCGGACAGCATTGTATTAAACTGGTTGGCCAAATCATTTAAAGGGCGTGTAAATTGTCTTGAATACTCGGCAAAGACGACGATGGAGCCGATCGAGATCCAGCCTTTCAGCGCAAACAGACCGCCGATTGCCGCAATCATCGTAAAGCTTAAGTTATTCAAAGAGTTCATGACTTTCGGGATAAACCCGGAAATCGTCTGTGCCCAGAAGCCCGAAGTCTTGAGCGCAGCGTTTTTTTCGAGAAATTCGGCAGTAATCTGCTTCTCACGCGAATAGGCTTTGATGACCTTTGCGCCGGAAACAGATTCCTCAATATATCCGTTCAGTTCACCAAGGTTTTTCTGCTGTTCTTTAAACAGCTTTCCCGTCCGGTTGGTAATCCATCTCAGGCTTACTGCCATCACCGGAATGATGGTCAGGGTAATCACTGTAAGGAGCGGGCTCATGTACAGCATGACCGCAACCGTTCCGACAAAGGTGATGACGCTTGATAAAATTTGAATGACCGACGTGTTTAAGGTCGAGCTGACATTTTCGATGTCATTCGTCACCCGGCTCATCAGCTCGCCGTGCCGCTGTTTATCAAAAAACGGAATCGGCAGCTCATGCAGATGGGTGAACAACTCGCTTCTCATTCTGAAAACAGTGCCTTGGGAAATCGCAATCATCCAATAGTTTTGAAACCAGAGTGACAGGGACTGAATTACATAAATGACAAGCAGAAGAAGCAAAACGGGAACCAGTCCGCTTACCGTTCGCCCGACAATGAAATGGTCGATGGCCTTTCCGATCACAAAGGGGCCAAGGAGCCCGAATATCGCGCTGATGACAACCATCAGCATGACAAGGATGAGCAGTCCTTTTCGTTCAGCCAAGTAAGACCAGATTCGCTTCAGTGTGCCTTTTGCATCCTTTGCTTTCGCCCGCTTTTTCACGCCTTCTTTTTTGTCAATTGGCAGTTTGGGATATTGGAAAGGCTTGCGGATGTCTTTTAACATGACTCGCTCCCCTCCCTTCCGAATTGTGACTCGTAAATGCGCTTGTATAACTGAGATGCAGAAAGCAGCTCACTGTGCGTGCCTCTTTCAATCAGTTCGCCATCCTCAAGCAGCAAAATCTTATCAGCTCTCATCGCCGTGGTTATTTTTTGCGTAATGATCAAAGTTGTGCACTCATATGTGCTGATCGCCTCAAGCAGCTTCGCCTCCGTTTGCAGGTCAAGCGCGCTTGTGCTGTCATCTAAAAGAAGGATGGCCGGCTTTCGGATCAGCGCCCGCGCAATGGAAATCCGCTGTTTCTGGCCGCCGGACAGGTTGACGCCTCTTTGCCCCAAAACAGTGTCATATCCATTTGGGAGCTTTATAATCGTTTCATGAATTTGCGCATGTTTGGCCGCTTCCATTATTTCATCTAGTGAAGCATTTTCTTTGCCCCAAGCGATATTTTCTTTGATTGTGCCGGAAAACAGGAGCACTTCCTGCGGTACATATCCCATTTGCTTGCGAAGCCTCTCTGCCGGGAAATCGCAAATCGGCTTTTCATCTATGTAAATGCTGCCTGAATCCGGCAGATAAAGCCGTGGAATGAGCTGAAAAAGCGTGGACTTGCCCGATCCCGTCGCACCGAGAATCGCGATCGTTTCCCTCGGCTTTGCGGAAAATGAGACATTTCGCAGCGCCTCTCTGTCCATTTCAGGATAACGGAAGGATACATGCTGAAACTCAATCCGCCCCAACAAACGATCAGATATGAAGCCTTCCTCATGCTCATCACCTTCCGTCTCAAGCACCTCACCGATCCTATCACCTGAAGCCTTCGCCCGGGTGAAAATCATAATCAAAAACGGAAACATCGAAAGCGCGCCCGTAATTCGTGTTGCGTAGTTAATAATCGCAACAACATCACCGACTTGAGTGCTTCCGTTCCTGATACTGTAGGCCCCTGCCCACAAAATGAAAAGGATGCAGAGATTCATCAGCAGCATCAGCACAGGCATCGTGAATTCCACAAGCTGAAAGGCCGAAACGGTTTTTTCCATCAGCCTCGTGTTGGCTTTGATAAATCTTTTGACCTCGTGGCTGCCTCGAAGCAGCGCCTTGATCAGTTTAATCGCTGTTAAGTTTTCCTGCATGACAGTGTTCACCTGATCCAGCCTTTTCTGCACTGAGCGGAATAGCGCCCCGCCTTTCTTTAAGACCCATAGCAAAAACAAGATCAGGATCGGAATGGTTACAAGCAGAAAAAAGCCGAGCTTCATGTTAACGGTGAGTGACAGCACAATGCCGCCTACAATCATTAACGGAGCCCGCAGCATAAACCGCAAACTCATAAAAATCATGTTTTGAACCTGTGTGACATCGTTTGTCAGCCTTGTGATGTACGAAGAGGACGAAAACTGTCCAAATGTAGAATAGGAGAAGGACTGTATCTTTTGAAAAAGCCCTTTTCTCGTATCGTAAGAAAAGCTTTGGCTGACATGGGCGGCATAAAAGGAATTCAACATTCCCGCCGCAAATGATAACACGGTCAGTCCGATCATGACCGCGCCCCATGTCCACACATGCCGGAGATCTTGCTTTAAAATCCCATCGTCGATGATTTTTGCGATCAATAAAGGCTGCATCAGTTCAACCGCAAGCTCCGTCAACATGAGAATCAGCGCAACCCCCACCAGCGATGAGTATGGTTTTAAAAACGATAAAGCCTTTTGCATGTAAAAGCCTCCAAACCCCTTTTTACTCAATTGTCTTTTTCTTTACTTTACTATGGCGGTCTTTTTGGCGGCAAACAAAAACCCTCCCGAAAAGGAGGGCTGGCTTTATTGATTCAATATTTTTTCCACACGCTCCCGCATCTGCGGAACGCTCAATCCGATAATCACCTGAAACGCCTTTCCGCTCCTGACGACACCGTGTGCGCCAAGCGCGCGGAATACGCTGTCGGGCTCAACCTTTGTTTCATCCTTGACGCTGACTCTGAGGCGGGTGGCGCAGTTTGTCACTTCAGTGATGTTGTCTTTTCCGCCCAGCGCTTCAATATACAGAAAAGCGGTGTCATCTGCCGTTTCAGCAGCAGAGGCCGTTTCATCCTTGTTTTTTCTTTCTCTGTATTCCTTTTTCGAATACAGCTTTGTTTCCTGCTGATCATCCTTTTCCCGTCCCGGTGTGGCGATATTGAATTTGAGGATTAAAAACCGGAAGACGAAAAAATAAATAGCTGTAAAAGAGAGCCCGATTAAAATTTGATACACATACGTCATACCGTGGCTGCCAAAGAGCGGAATCCAGTTCAAGGTCACCGCTTCAATCAGCCCGCCTCCCATGTTTCCGACGACACCTGCCATATACATGACCGTCGACATTGTTGCTGCTAGCACGGCGTGAACCGCAAATAAGAAAGGAGAAATGAATAAGAAAGTGAACTCAATCGGCTCTGTAATACCAGCGACAATCGCCGTCAGCGTGACAGGAATCAGCAGCCCTGCAACAAGTTTTTTCTTTTCCTTTTTGGCTGTGACATAAAACGCCAGTGCGATCCCCGGAATGCCGAAAATTTTCGAATTGCCGTGGAGCGCGAATCCGCCTTGCGGGAAGAGCTCCTTCAGCGGTTTGGCGCTTTGCGAATATTCGCCGAGATGCTGTGCCCAATACGTGACGATCCCCCCTTCTGCTACAGCAGGCCCATAAATAAACGGCGTGTAAATAAAGTGATGAAGACCGGTTGGAATCAAAATCCTTTCTAAAAACGTGTATATCCAAACGCCCACCGCCCCGGAAGCAACCAGGAAGCTTTGAAGCGAGCCGATTCCCGTCTGAACGATCGGCCAAATGTAAGACACAGCCAAGGCGATCGGAATCATAATGAAGAAGGAAATCATCACAATATACGTTGAGCCTTGAAAGATGCCGAGAAAATCGGGCAGTTTTTTATCAAAATAGCGGTTATGGAAAAACACGACAATCGACGAAATAAAGATGGCTCCGATAATATTGGTATCAAGTGTTTTGATGCCGGCGATCATCGTTAACCCGCTCGTTCCGCCGACCTCTTGGTTCATGTCGACGCCGAATGCTCCTCCCCATACCGTCAAGATCGAGCTGACAAAGTAATTGAACGTCAAGTAAACCGTAAGCGCTTCCAAACAAGCGCGCGCCTGAGCTTTCTTCGCCAAGGCAACCGGGATGCCGATAGCAAATAAGAGCGGCATTTGATTAAATACGGTCCAGCCGCCCTGCTCAATGATATACCAGCACTGGTACCAAAACCCGTCAGGATCGGCGAGCGGGCCCATGAGGGTTTTATTTTTAAAGAGCGTGCTGACACCGACAATAATGCCGGCGAACGCGAATAATAGAACAGGCACAAACATTGCGCTTCCAAAGCGCTGGATTTTTTGCATCATACCAGAACCCCCTGCTACTTCATGTCATTTTTTTCTGCCTCTTTGTAATCAACATATGCGCGGAACAATGCTTCGCCAACGAGAAAAAATGGTGCAAAAGCGACAATTTCCGTTTTATCGCTTAATGTCACAGGTTTGCTTGTCGCATAAAGATTATGCGGAGTCAGCTGGGCGAGGACATTGTTTTTTAAATTCGTAATGGAAATAAAGGGAATACCCTTTGCAGAAAGCATTCTTGCCTGAGGAATCAGCTCCGGTGTTTCTCCGGAAAGAGAAATGATGATAAACAGATCGTTTACTTGAAAATCCTCGCGCATCAGATTAAATTCATTTGTGTCTTCAATCAAAATGAGATATCGATGGCGGGGAATAAACATTCTTTGCAGATCACGGGCGCATATCTTTTGCGCATTTCCTGATCCATACACGAAAATACGGTCAGCTTCATCAATCAGCTGGCACATCTCCGTCATGTCCTTTGTCCTTAAGAACTTCAGATTTGATTCAATATCATCAAGCAGCTTTTGAAAACTCATACTCTCGCCTTCTTCCGGCTGATCTTCCCACTTTAAATAGACGCGAAATTCACTGTAGCCGCTGAAACCGAGCTTTTGGGCAAGCCGTAAAATCGAGGAACGCGATACGGTGCAGGCTTTGGCCAGCGCGTCGATTCCAAGGTGATAGCACGTGTGCTTGTGATTCAATATATATTTTAAAATATGAAAATCGTTATCATTTAATTTGCTGTAGTGCTGATTAATCAGTTCTTCGAGCTTCATATCAGATCCCCCCATTTTCTTTCTATTATATACAATAACAGATTCGAGAATGGGGGAATTTCAGTTATGAAATGCGAGTAGGGCTTTGATCAAGCTCTGGCCAATAGTCTTTATTGGCCTCTATTAAATCCTCAAGAATGAGCCTTGCTACACGCGCGTTCGGCACTGTTTTTGACAAGATCAGCGCCTGCCACAGCTTTTGGAACGATTTCTCCGCCCACGCTTCAACAGTCAGTTTCTCAACAGATACCTGCTGCTCCATCAGCCCTTTTTGGAATTGCGGAATGATGCCGACGGTGATCGGTTCAGGCCCATTAGAGCCGACAATACATGGCACCTCGACCATTGCAGTCGGGTCAAAGTTCGCAATCGCGCCGTTATTTTCAACGATCAACAGCATTCTCTCACCTGTGTTGTAGGCAATCGCCCGGGCAAGATCAACAATATATGATGCGTGATCATCGATTTTGATTTCGCTGTTTTCCGTGGACTGCTCGCGTGTGATCATGTCACATTGGCTGAAAATAAAGGCTTCGCGCCCTTCCATCACTTCGTTTGCCCGTGTATGATTCGGATTTGATTTTTTCACCATATCATCCGGGAACAAATAGTATTGCAAATACGTATTCGGCAGTGTATCAGGATCTGCGGCCTGCACGTCACGCGCCTTGGCGAACGTGTCATTCCAGCTCGCCTCCACAGCTTCAGCCTCCGTTTTCGGAATGTACCCGTATTGAGATACATGTTCCTTCAGCTTCGGCATTAAATCGTTGCCCTCTTGATCCTGAATCGATGTCCACCAGCCGAAATGGTTTAATCCGTAATAGCGGACTTTCATTTCTTTTCTCGAGGACAGGCCGAGAATTTGCGCCATCCGGTCTTCAATTCCAACCGGCATATCGCAGATGTTCAGGATTTTTGAATTTGGTCTAAGGCGTCGCGTTGCTTCGGCTACGATCGCCGCCGGATTGGAGTAATTGAGCATCCACGCATCAGGCGAGTATTTTTCCATGTAATCTAATATTTCAAGCACGCCGCCGATTGAACGCATGCCGTATGCGATACCACCCGGCCCGCACGTCTCCTGTCCGACAACTCCGTACTTCAGAGGAATTTGTTCATCCAGCGCACGCATCGCGTATTTCCCTACCCTAATGTGTGCCATGACAAAATCGACATCTGTAAAAGCTTCTTCTGGGTCAGTCGTCGCGGTAAATTCAATTTCCGGCGCTTTTTCTCTGATAAAAACGTCACAAGCACCTGCTATGCGATCCTGTCTTTCCTTATCATTATCATACAGCTTCAGCTTTCTGATCGGAAACTCCTCCAAATGGTCCAAGAGCATCAGAACGATCCCTGGAGTGAAAGTGCTGCCTCCGCCCGCTATTACGATTGAGAATGATTTTTTCTTCATATGACGACCTCCTTGATAACGTTTACAATTCCATTTATACCATGGAAGGGCCCGTCCCGTAACACGTTTGGCGCACTTAGGTCATTTGATCAATTTTAGTGTTTTTTCCCACAAGGCGGGAATTTTCCCACTTACCTTACGTCTGAAGGACTTGATTTTTTTACCTTTTTTGTAATCTTAAAGTCTCACCAACTGTGAAATTTGAGTGAATATACGCCCTTCCAGTTCTTATGAAAAGGTTCTTTTGTACGATTCGGATACATGCCGAATTATTTATAATCATTTATATAAAACATCCATTTGTGCGTGAATTTAGAAAAGGCAGGGGACAAAAGTTGGACTCATATAAAGTCATTGAGCTGGCAAACAAGTACAGTTCGGCCGCGGAACAGGTCAGAAGCTCCAAAATGCTGCTTGAATCCCGGTTATCTGCATTGGGGGATGCTTGGCAGGGAAAAGCAAGAGATTCGTTCGATCAGGATTTCGAGGAAACGAAAGCATCCTACGATCAATTCGAACAGGAGCTTCTTGAAACAAGCCAGGAACTGAAGGCAGCCGCCGTCAAAATAGAAGAACGAAAAGCTGAAATTGCCAGAATGGAAGAACTGGAGCGTAAAGCTAGAGAGGAAAGACATAAACTCGGGGGGTGAACGATGTGTCAGGAAACATTGCAGTTGATCCGGATAAGCTCGAACAGCTGGCAAATGATGTTGTCACTGAATTAACCGATATGGAAAACAAATATAAGGACCTGCATCTGGAGCTGGGGCAGATGATTTTGCAATGCGATCCCCGCTACAGCAGCTGTTTTTCCGGGGTCGGCGATGCGTGGAGTTCAGGAAAAGCGCTCGTCACCAAGCTGAGTGACAATGAGATTTTTATCAGAAAAACGAGCGATAAATTTGTTGAACAAGATGATATGTTACGAAAGCTCTATCATGCTTATGACAAATATGGAACGATGACAAGCTTAACCGCTCTTATGCTGACGCAGGGAAAATACTACGGATTAGGGCTTACGAAATTTGAGAAACAGCCCAGCGGCTTGCATACCGCCCGGCACTCAAAACTTCTATTGGATATTTCCAGAGCCGTTGACAGCTCACGTTATCAAAAAGCGGCCAGAGTGCTTTTGAATCCTAAATATTTGTTTAAAAAGACAAACCGGCCATTTTCTGATTTGGTACATAAAAAGTTTACAAAGTATTTCCCCCAGGACACGGTGGATTTTTCAAACAGCGTCAGAAGCTACACAAGAGGATTTCTTAATGAAGCCGGCGTACGCTCAACTTTGAAGGATGTCGGAAAAACGGGCTTGAAATTCGCAAAAGGAAATGCCATTACCGCCACACTGATCACCGGTGCAACCGAAACATTCGGTGCCGGCTTGAAAATTGCTGAAAATTACGCGAAATACCAAGACAAACCGGAAGTTCTCAAGCGTGAAAACGCCAAGGCTGTCGGGAATGCTGTGAATAACACGATTTTCATCGCAGGAGGGGCAACGGCAGGCGCTGTCGTCGGCGGCGCCCTTGGAAGTGTGTTAGGCCCTGTTGGTACAGTAATCGGAGGTACAATCGGATCAGCCGTAGGAGGCTTTGTTGGGGAAAAAATCGCAAAATTCACATCTGGCTTTGCTGAAAAAGCAGCTGTCAAGCTGAAAGAACCGATTCACGCTGTCGTTGATACTGCCAAGAAAGGATTGGAATCAGCCGGCAAAGTCGTCAAATCAGTAAATGACGGGATAGATGCAGCAAATAAAACGATACATAAAGGGATAGACAGCGCGAAAAAAGGAATGGAAAAAGCAAAGAAAACAGCGGATTCGCTCATACACGGCGCAACCCATTTCCTCAAAGGGAAACTTTCATTTGGATAGGAGAATAAACAATGAAGCAGTTTACGATCAGCATAGAAGAACTCTTATTTTGTTTTTACAGCGAAGGGTTTTTTGAACAGGGAATGGCCTTGAAGCAGGCCTACTTTCCGGAAATAGAGGATGAACAGCTCGGCGCTCTGTTTGAAGCAGCGTGCCGCTCACTCCTAGCCAAGGATGCGGCGGAATATCGGAATCACCAATATCGGTTAAAGGACGAGTACTGTCCGTTTATCCACGTATTAAACGACGCGGATTATACAGTGAAACTGTCCAAATTTGATGAACAAGGCAAAGAACAGAATGTGTCCTGCCATGTTTCTAAGTTCGGCACTTACTCTCATGAACTGCTGTTTGATGAACAAGTGCACAGCATTAAAAAAATGGACTCAAATGACGGATTACTTTCTAAAACATCCGATTTTTTAAATATAATAGATGCAGAGGATCACAAAGAATCAATGATGACTCTGACATCGCCCGAATTTGAATTGCTTCTGGAGGGTGCTTCAGACACTCCCTCACATCTGAAAGAGTTTCTACATAAGCATGAACACCAAGAGGATGTTACACGATTCGTAAATGATTTGGCTTTGCGAAAAGGGAAAATGGATACGCTGATGCGCCTTGTTTATGACAAAGACAACTCGCCGGAAGTGGCTGACATGGCTTTTGTCTTACCTGGCAGCCGTCATACTTGGCTGGTAACAGGTATCACCCAAAATGAATTTTCTATCGTGCCAGCAAATAAAGATGTGGTAAAAGGAATACTTTTTTGCTAAAGAGCGATAAAGGAGAATAGCAATTGAAAAAAGATGAAGTAATTAAGGTTAAAAGCAGACTGTTTTTTAGAATATGGCTGTTCCTCGCTACAGGAGGCGCTTTTATTGTGGGAGTCTGGCTGGTGTCTGAAGCTCTCACATTTGAATCTAAATATGCCCTGCTTTATTTGGGCGGCGGATTACTGGCGATAATTTATGGATTGATCACATTCTTTATGGCTTTTCCTGCGTTCACAAGCCGGGGAAATGTCATTTTCAGCGTAAAGACCGGGCCTGATGGCGAGATCTTCTCGAGAAAGCGCAGCGTGCTGTTTTCTGAGGTAAAACGGATTTATATGGGACGGCATCATTACAGTTTGAAAGGGATCTTTTTTGAGGATATTATCATTGAGAAAACAGACGGCAAAGTCGTTCGCATCCCTACCTGGAACATTATCGCGAATCCGTTGTTTTTTGAAGCGGTGGAACGCTATATCCTTCCCCATCTGAATGAAGAGGCGAAAAGCAATTGGATCGACCAATTTACAGAGGTTCAGCGAAAAGCGTATTTGAAGGAATTTGAGAATCATCCGAAGCTTTAAAAGCTCTCCTCCTCTATAATGAAAGATAAATGCAAATTGAGGAGTGCTCATGATGCTGATTACCATTCTTTTATTTCTCGCGGCAGGGCTTGCCGAAATTGGCGGCGGATATCTGGTTTGGCTATGGCTGAGAGAAGCAAAGCCAGTCGGCTATGGGATCGCCGGAGCGCTGATCCTGATTGTTTACGGCATTCTTCCGACGCTTCAGCCCTTCCCCTCCTTCGGCCGTGTATACGCCGCCTATGGCGGAATATTCATCGTGCTTGCGGTTCTATGGGGATGGCTTGTCGACCGGAAAACGCCTGATCTGTATGACTGGATCGGTGCATTCATTTGTCTCATCGGCGTCTCTGTCATTTTATTTGCGCCGCGCGGATAACAAAATGGCCTGCTAATGAAGCGGGCCATTTTTGTTTAATCCTCTTTTAAGTTGGTGAGTTGTACTTCATGCTCCTGCTCAGGTTCGTCCAGCGGATAAATTCTCGCTGTTCCGTTTTCTTCATTCACGTGCTGAATATAAATAGGAACACCGTTATATGTTACTTTTTTCATGTCGGGAGATTCTACAATTTCTTTCGCCCTTTGACTGTTCATTCTAACACCCTCCTTCACACATAACGTTTCCATTTCTTGAAAGAAGTATGCTTTATAATTCAGCGAACAGGTTGAATTTTTTCAGCCGTTTGTAGAAAGTGCTCCGGGGAATCCCGCTGATTTTGGCAGCTTGAGAGACGTTTCCTTTAGCAGATTCAAGCGCTTTGATGATGATATCTTTTTGGATTTGCTCACGAAGGGTGAGCGCGCCGGCAGCAGCCGGCTTTTTTTCCGCCGGGATGATCGGCAGTCCTGAAGCTTCCAATATAGCGGTGAGCGGCTCATCCCTCAGCCGGCCGTCCGGAAATCTGATGGAAAGACGTTCAAACACATTGAACAGCTCGCGAATATTCCCCGGCCACCTCCATTGCTTCAGCACATCCAAAAAATCAGGGGGAAGTTCGCCAGGCCAATGATTTTTCTGTTTGTAGTACTGAAAGAGGTCCGAAATATCTTCGGGGCGGTCGCGTAAAGGAGGAAGCTCGATCGGATAGACATGAAGGCGGTAAAACAAGTCCTCTCTGATTTTCCCGCTTTCGGCAAGCTCGCGCAAATCACAATGTGTGGCGGCAATGACTCTGATATCAACCGGAATTTCTTTCGTCCCGCCGACAGGCGTAATCTTACGTTCCTGAAGCACCCGTAAAAGCGCGACCTGCATCGAGTGGGAAATTTCTCCGATTTCATCTAAAAATAAGGTTCCTTGATTGGCTTTTTGAAAGGCGCCTTTGTAGCCGTTTCGTTTCGCTCCCGTAAAAGCGCCCTCCGCATAGCCGAACAGCTCGCTTTCAATCAAATCAGACGGGATCGCTCCGCAATTGACAGCAACAAACGGGCCGTGCCGCCGCTCGCTGTTCTCATGAAGTGCGCGGGCCGCGACTTCCTTCCCCGTACCAGTTTCGCCCGACAGACAGACCGTTGCATCCGCCGCTGCCGCTCGTTCAAGGCTCTTCAGCATAGCTTGCGATCGGCCTCTTTGCCCGATGACTCCATTGAATCGAAACGCCGTCTTTTTCTTTGATTCCGAGAGATAAAAACAAGTGCCGCCATCCCCGATGGAGACGGCTTTTTCGATTGAAAAGCCCCGTTCCTTCACCTCATATAGGTGCCGGCCCTGCCAATCTGACATTGAGGTTCGAATCGGTATGCTCGCGCTGATGATATGCTGTTTGGTATTGCAGAGCACCATTGGCACACAGGATGCAGCCCTATCCCCAAAACGGCTGATCAGCTCCAGCTCTTTCTCACGGCTTTTAGCTGCCAGTTCCCGTTCCGCAGCATAGGCGATCGCCGTGGCAATACCGAGCATATGAGGATGCGCGCCTGCTGCCGGACACGATATGTCAATCACACCTGCAAGGCTGCCATCCTCATGGTGAATCGGGGCGGCTGAACAGTTCCAGTGATGGGAAGCGATGGAGTAATGTTCTGATCCTTGTATTGCAACTGGCTCACTAATGTGGAGCGCCGTGCCAATTGCATTTGTCCCGACAGCCGTTTCCGTCCAGCACGCGCCTTCGACAAAGTTGATGCGTTTGGCTTCATTGAGCGCACGAGGATGGCCGTCCAATGCCAGAACAACGCCGTCTGAATCAATTAACAGCGCCATCATTTCCATTTCTTTTATGGCAGGCAGCAGTTTTTCGAGGTAAGGCTGTGCGGTCGTCAAGAAGAATGAATGATTTTTTGACTGCTGATCCAGCTCGGTTTGCTGTAAAACCTTCGGGCCTTTTTCTAAATAAGGATTGACCTCAGCTTTTTTGCAGCGATGCCATGACTCGGCGATCCGTTTTCTTAATCGGCCTTCGTCAAGCACACCGTCTTTAACAAAACGTTTCCAGGTTTGCAAATCGTTTGGGATCGAATTCATTTCCTTGATCGCTCCTCCCTTACACGCTGTTTTCATCTATTGTAGGGGAAAAATAAAGCGCTTTCAACAACAAAAAAAGCAGGCGCCTTGTATTCTCTGCGCCTGCTTTTTCCTATATTATGCATGTACTGCAAGCCCGATCGTGCTTAACAGCGCCTCGTGCAATGTTTCCGACAGTGTCGGATGGGCGGCGATAAAGTGCTCCGCCATATCAGCGGTCATCTCACCATTCATGATCGCAGCCGCCTGGCCGATGAGCTCGGTCACATCAGGACCAATCATTGAGACACCGACAATTTCGCCGAATTCCGGTTCAGCCACGATTTTGACCTTTCCTTCCGCTTGCTGTTTTATGAGTGCCTTGCCGTTTGCGGAAAAAGGAAATTCACCAATCTTTACATTCCCGTATACGCTTCTTGCTTGTTGTTCTGTCATTCCAATGCACGCAATTTCCGGAGATGTATAGATGCAACGGGGCACATGCTTCTCATTGATTTTGACATCCCTTCCGGAAGCATGAGAAGCAGCGATAATGCCCTCATGGAAAGCCGCATGCGCCAGCTGAATGCCTCCGATTGCGTCTCCGCACGCATAAATATGAGGCACGTTGGTCTGCATGTGCCCGTTTACCGGAATGCCTTTTGGAGAAAAATCAACTCCGGCCTGCTCCAGCTGTAATCCGTCAAGACGAGGTTTTCTGCCGATCGCCACGAGTACATAATCGGCCTTCGTTTTAAACTCCCGCTGCCCGCTTTTCCATATTGCCGTTTTGGCCGTTTGATCCACCCGCTCTAACTTGGATGAAGTATGCACTTCAACACCGTCTTCCTCGAGCTTCTCCTGAAAGAGACGGGCAATATCTTCATCTTCAGCCGGGATCAGCTGGCCTGCTGTTTCAATGATGGTCACCTTCGACCCCAGTCTGGCAAACAGCCCGGCATACTCACAGCCGATGACACCGCCGCCGACAATGACGAGTGAAGACGGGATCTCAGAAAGGGATAGAGCGTCCTTGCTGTCGATGATCCATTTGCTGTCAAACGGGGCGAATGGCAGCTCGATCGGCTCTGATCCGGATGCAATCAATACTTGGTCAGCCTCTCTGATTTCTTTTCCGTTCTCTCCTTCGATCAAGAGCTTTCTATCAGAAAGAAAGGAGGCCGCCCCCTTCACAACCTGTATTTGATTTTTCTTCATTAAGTATTGAACGCCTTGGACAAGCTGTCTGACAACCTGCTGCTTTCGGTTTTGCATTTTGCTCCAATCAACCGATATCGCACCTGCCGGAAGTTCGATTCCAAAGCGGTCGGCATGCTTGATTTTATCAAGAACGTTTGCGCTTTCTAACAAAGACTTCGTCGGGATGCAGCCTTCATTCAGGCAGGTTCCCCCAAGCTGGCCTTTGTCAATCAGCAGTACGTTTCTGCCCTGCTGCGCCGCGGAGACTGCAGCCGCATAGCCTGCGGGTCCGCCGCCGATAATGGCTAGTGTCATGTCGTTTCACCTGCTTTTCCTATAAAATTAGAGCTGCCGGTTCTTCCAAATATGTTTTAATCGCCTTCAGAAAGGCAGCGGCAGGAGCACCATCGCAGGCTCTGTGATCAAATGTCAGGCTGAGCGGAAGGATCGTGCTTCTGACAATTTCCTCCCCTTGATACAGCGGTGTGTCATAGCTTGCTCCGATGCCGAGAATACCTGTTTCCGGCGGATTTAATATCGGCGTAAAATGCTCCACTCCAAAAGCGCCAAGGTTTGTAATAGAGAAGGTTGAGCCTTGCAGTTCTTCGCTTCCTGCCCGTCCCTCGCGTGCTTTTTTTGCATATTCTGAGATGGATTGAGCCAGTTCAATCAGCGATTTCTTTTCAGCTTGGCGGATCACAGGCACAACTAATCCATTTTCCAAGGCTACAGCCATTCCGAGGTGCACATGAGGATGTGTAATGATGCGTTCATTTTGATAAAAGCTGTTCAGCGCAGGATGAGCTTGCAGAGCGAGAACGGCGGCTCTTGAGACCAAATGAGTCATCGTCAGCTTTGTGCCGTACCTCTCTTCTGCTGTTGGAGAAAGCTGTTTTTGAAGGGCTGCCAGCTTGGTGATATCAGCCTTCATCGTAATCGTCAGCTGCGCGCTGTTTGCCAGGCTTTCCTGCATTCTGGCCGCGATCACTTTTCTCATGCCTGTCACCGGTGTTTCTTGCGCCTTCTGCTCAGAAACCGGCTCTGTCCGGTCATTTTTCTGTTCAGCAAGCGCCTTTGTTACATCGTCTTTTACGATTCTCCCGCCTGGTCCTGTGCCTTTCAGCTGTTTCACGTCTAATCCCGCTTTTTCAGCTATTTTCCTGGCGACTGGAGATATTTTGATTCGTTCTTTTTTAGCGGCTGCGGGTTTGCTTTCTTGTTTTGCGGGCTGGACGGCTAGCGGCATGCTGTCTTCCGCAGCAGGCTCTTTCGCCTCTTCCTGCACCGATTCATTGGCGTCCCCGATGTAGCAGATCGCTGTGCCGGGCGGAACCTCTTCTCCCTCTTTTACTTTGATATCGATCAGCGTTCCTTTTTCAGGCGCCTCGATTTCCATTTCAATTTTCTCCGATTGAATGCTGGCAATGCTTTCTCCCTTTTCAACCGGGTCGCCTACTTTTTTATTCCATATTGATACTTCCCCTTGTTTCATGGCCATTCCCAATTTTGGCATCACTACTTTTACCGCCATTTGTGTCCCCCCTTTAATTCATTGCCGGCTCGCCAAGCAATTCAAGCGTGACGCTGACAATTTGATCTGGTGTCGGCAAATATTGATCTTCAAGCACTGGCGAAAACGGCACTGGTGTATGCGGCGCTGTAATCCGTTTAATCGGCGCATCAAGCAAATCAAAGCCCTTGTCGGCGACAATCGCAGCAATATCCGTGGCAATGCTGCATCGCGGATTGGCTTCATCGATGATGATCAGCCGGTTTGTTTTTTCCAACGATGTGAAAATCGCTTCCTCATCCAGAGGAGACAGACTGCGGGGATCGAGCACCTCAGCTTCGATGCCTTTTTCTGAAAGCTGGGCTGCCGCATCAAGCGCGGTATTGACCTGCTTGCCGACTGCAAACAGCGTGATATCGCCGCCTTCGCGTTTGATTTCCGCCTTTCCGAGCGGGATTGTATAATAATCTTCCGGCACATCGCCCTTCATGTTGTAGGACGTTTTGTCTTCAAAAAAGAACACTGGATCATTGTCTTCTATTGCTGCAAGGAGCAGGCCTTTGGCGTCATATGGATTGGACGGAACGACCGTCTTCAATCCCGGGATGCTGGTGAAAAGGCCATACAGCGCCTGTGAATGCTGAGCAGCTGCCCGAAACCCTGCCCCGTATGTGGTGCGGACGGTAATCGGCACTTGCGCTTTTCCGCCGAACATATAGCGGAATTTCGCCCCTTGATTGATCACCTGGTCAAAGCATGTGCCGATAAAATCATTAAACATCAGCTCGGCAATTGGTCTCAAACCGGTTGATGCCGCAGCCATAGCTGCACCCATATAGCCCGCCTCAGAAATCGGTGTGTCCAGTACTCGGCTGCGCCCGAATTCCTGTACGAGCCCTTTTGTGACCCCTAATACACCGCCCCATGCTTCATCATCCTGCAAATGATCGATTGCCGCTCCCCCGGCGACATCCTCACCGATCAAAAGCACATTTTCATCTCTTCTCATCGCAAGCTTCATTGCCTCATTGATCGCGTCTGACATGCTTATGACTCTCGCCATCTCACATTCCCCCTTTTTCATACGACACGTAGACGTCTGTCAGCAACTCTGACTCTTTCGGATATGGACTGTCTTCGCTGAACGAGACAGCTTTTTCAATCGATTTGCTGACACGCTGTTCAATGTCTGACAGTTTATTGGCATCTGTTTCTTTTAAAAGGTAGTTTTTAAAGCCTTGAATGGCATCCTTTTCTTCAAGGTGCTCAGCCCTTTCATCCTTCGTTTTATAGGTTTGGGCATCCCCTTCGAAATGGCCGTAGTTTCTGTAAGTCATACATTCAATCAAAGACGGGCCCCCGCCATTTCTTGCTCTTTCAACTGCTTCCTCGGCGGCTTGGTAAACTGCTAAAATATCTTTTCCATCCACCGTGACCCCCGGCATGTTGTAAGCAGCCGCCCGGTCGGCGATTGAATCACAGGCTGACGCGTACTCAAAAGGGGTGGCTTCGCCATAGCCGTTGTTTTCAGCAACAAATACGACAGGAAGGTTCCATACTGCCGCTAAGTTCAGCCCTTCATGGAAGGTGCCTTGGTTATTTGCTCCGTCTCCGAAAAAGCAAACGCTTACATTTTTAGTCTGTTTATATTTAGCGGTGAGCGCTGATCCGCATGCAAGTGTAAATCCGCCCCCGACGATTCCATTTGCCCCCAGCATGCCTTTATCGAGATCCGCAATGTGCATAGAACCGCCCTTGCCTTTGCACAATCCGGTCGCTTTCCCGAAAATTTCCGCCATCATGCCGTCCAAATCACAGCCTTTGGCGATACAATGGCCATGTCCCCTGTGCGTGCTTGTAATGCTGTCACCATCATGTAAATGAGCGCACACACCTACAGCTACCGCTTCCTCACCGGCATACAAATGGACGAATCCGGGAAGCACTCCCTGTGCGAACAGTTCATGCACTTTGTCTTCAAAGCCCCTGATTTCCAGCATCTTTTGGTACATCCACAGCGCTTTCTCCTCAGTTAATGACAAGCCTTCTCGTTTTAACAATTCCATTTTGTGCGCCTCCTTCTATTTAAGGTTCATATTTATAAATGCAAGAAGTGTGCCAGTCTTTGGAGCCCGTAAAAATCAGTCTTTTCATTTTTACACTGGAGACAGTTTGAGACAGGTGTCTCATTTTGTCTCGATCTGTTCCAGCTGTCTCGTTTTCTTGCATACAAAAAAGACCGGGCACCCCGGTCTTTGACAATGATCGACGTATTTATTTCCTCGGAAATCTTTTAACTGCCTAATTCCTCTGCATCGTTTGGCTGAATGGCTGTTTTCGGAAGAAAATCAACTGAATATTTGACATAACCGAAACCGCCGTCCGCGTCCTTCTGCATACAATCTACCGTGCCGTTTGCATATGTATATCCCTTTTCATTAAGCGTCTTTCTGACCGTTTCCGCCATCTTTGCGGCACCTGTTTTTGATAACCCGCTGGAATCTAACTGAATCGTCATGCTCATAGACGCTTTTTCAGCCAGCTGTTTGTTCCATTTTGTCTCTAAGGTGAACTGGCCGTTTTCTACGCTCAAAGCAGCGTCAGCTTTTATGATTTGCGGAACCGCCTTTTTCAGATCTGCTTCGATTTCTTTTGATGCTTCTAGATTTAGATGTTTTGCTACGGATTCGGTATACGCTTCTTCAATTCCATCGCACGTTACTTTAGGATGGAGGAATCCCTTCGTACACATTGGATAGCGATGGGATTGAGTGTTTGCTTGGAACACATATTCCGAGGTTTTAGCGTTATATACCCCATTTATGATCTTGATTTCTTTTTTGGGATAGGTTTGTGTCACATAAGATATAAGCTTTTGCTCTGCGGCATTTTTCGAAAATGGATCACCGAACCATACATGATAGATATATAGTCCGCATCCGAATACCGCAATAGCAAGCAAGCCAACCACAAGTTTTTTCATGTTCACACTCTTTTCTTCACATGTACCGTGCTACAGTTCATGCTTTTCTTCAACAGCCCGGTTCAGCGCTTGAAGCATGTAGCCAATGCCTTTGCATGATGACAGAGGCCAGCTAATATGCTGATGCTCGCCAATGACGGCGTTTAGAACGCTTCGATATTTTTTCCCGCCAAGCATGACAAGCTCTTCGATGTCGGAAAAGCCTTTTTCGCAAAATTGGCGGTGCAGCTCCTCTGCTGTCATGATCTCCGAATGCTCGGTTCCAAAAGCCACATCGTAATTTTCGGGAACGATATCATCTGGCCGAAGGAATCCGTGCTTCGCCGACAAAATCACCCATTCATCAAAAAATGCTTTTGCATACCTCTCGCACGCCTGATGAAACGGGCTGAGATAAGCGTCCTCCGCCCTTACCGGCCCTGTATCTGGATGGATGTCCCATATTTTTTTCTTGCCGCAGGGGATGATGCATAGTCGTTTCATTTTTATCCCCCTATTTCTGTTTCATATAATAATCAAAATAGCAAGTGCCCTGTTTAGTTTCTCCTTTGCATTTCGCAGGTCAAAAACCCTAATAATGGAGGCTGTTTTCCAGATCGCGGTTAGTTTCTCACAATAGAGAATTAGTTAAAGTTCATATTTATCTTTTCCCAAACCAGATTTTAAATCTTCTTTGATCATTGAATACATATATAAATCTTCAAATTTACCACAAGTAAATTCATAATGTCTCAGCAAGCCCTCTCTGCTAAAACCTTGTTTTTCTACTAGTTTTATCGATGGGATATTAGAAGGTTCAATAAGAGCTTCAATTCTTTCCAGCTGCAAGTGGTTATATCCATATTTGACAACTGCCTCTAATGCTTCACTGACGATTCCTTTTCTCCAGTAATCTTTGCTTAATTCATACCCAACTTCAGCTCGATAATGTTTTGCAAGTCTATTAAGAAATCCACAGCTTCCTATTACTATGCCTGAATCTTTAAGTGTAATTCCCCATCTGATTCCTGTACCTTTTTCATATATGGATTTATACCACCTAATCTCTTTCCAAACATCTTTAGTTGTTTCAAAGGGTTCTAACCCCATCGGCTTAACAACATCTTGATCTGAAAGATATGTTAGCATATCTTTGGCATCTTCAAATTCAACTTCTCTTAACAATAATCTTTTTGTTTCAATTATAGGAAATTCTTTCATCAAATCCCCCCCTTCATTGGATCCGTACCATCTCCTATTATTACCATGTATTTTATCTTATCTTTTTCGATAAAAAAAGATAGCAAGGAAAATTGTCCCTGCTATCTTGATTCTTACAATTGATAATCTCTCCACTTCAACAGCTTCCCGGCAGAATGTCTCCCTGATTATCGAATTTTTCCGTGATGAAAATCTGCAGGAATACTCCGGTTCAATACAGCCTTTCACACCAGTTTAACGTCCACAAATGGGATACTTCTACTGTTGCTCCACCCCATCAAGATACTTTCTCTCAAAGTCATCAAGCAATGCACGCACTTCATCTGTTGACTTTGTGTTCATGCATTGATTTCTTAATTCACTTGCCCCGCGGAATCCACGGAGATAAATCTTGAAAAAGCGAGGAAGAGGCTTATACGGACGGGCTTCTAATTCTGAATATTTATCATGAAGATCCAGATGCAGCCTTAAGAGATCAAGCAATTCCTTACTGCTATGCTCTTTCGGCTCCTTTTCAAAGGCAAATGGATTTGTAAAAATACCACGCCCAATCATAATCCCATCAACACCGTATTGTTCAGCAAGTTTCAGGCCAGTTTGGCGGTCAGGAATATCCCCATTGATCGTCAATAGTGTATCTGGCGCCACCTCATCACGAAGTTTCTTAATCTCCGGGATGAGTTCCCAATGCGCATCCACTTTACTCATTTCCGCTCTTGTGCGCAGATGAATGGAAAGATTAGCAATGTCTTGTTTCAATACGTGTGTCAGCCAGTCGCGCCATTCGTCTACATCCGTGTAACCAAGCCTTGTCTTCACACTTACAGGCAATCCCCCTGCTTTTGCTGCCTGTATTAATTCTGCGGCAACTTCAGGACGACAAATAAGGCCGCTTCCCTTTCCATTGCCTGCTACATTAGGTACAGGACAGCCCATATTAATATCTAGACCCTTAAACCCTAATTCCGCCATACCAATACTCATTTGGCGGAAGTTTTCAGGCTTATCCCCCCATATGTGAGCTACCATTGGTTGTTCATCCTCCGTGAAAGTCAAACGGCCACGCACACTATCCTTTCCATCTGGATGACAGTAACTTTCTGAGTTTGTAAACTCCGTAAAGAATACATCTGGTCTGCCAGCTTCACTCACGACATGGCGAAATACAACATCCGTCACATCTTCCATTGGAGCTAGTACAAAAAAAGGCCGTGGTAATTCACGCCAGAAATTATCTGTCATAATCAAATTCAAATCCTTTCATGATGGGATACAGCCAAACCTTTATCCCAAAATTAAAAAGCTGACATGCTTCTTTTACACTTATAGCATGCTTAAGCACTTCTTATCAAACTATAGTAAATTTTGAACATTTAAACCTTTACTAATAACACATAAAAAGCGACAAAGTAAACCGACTAGATAAGGCAGTTTGAGTCATAGGGTTAGGTACATGATCAGGGTTCTGCTTTATATTCCTGAAAGTATTCTTACAATAGCTGGTGGCTCATCACATACTTGTTTCTGCGTCCCTACCTCAATAAATGGGCTGCACATGGAAAAGACCCGAAAATCGGAATTGTTTATTTTACCGAGGTCCGGGTCTGATTGAAGCTGTTTATTTTAATTAGACGATTTCAATACAAGCTTCGCCACTGCTTCCACATGAGCCGTCTGCGGAAACATATCCACAGGCTGAATATATTCAACGCGATAGTCCTTCGACAGCGCCTGCAAATCCTTCGCAAGCGTGGATGGATTGCAGGAAACGTAGACAAAACGTTTCGGTTTGACTTTTTTGATCGTATCCAGGAACGTGCTGTCACAGCCGGTTCTTGGCGGGTCAACGATGACGACGTCCGGGCGGAAGCCTTCTTTCGTCCATTTCGGGAGCCAGTGCTCGGCTGTTCCTGTTACGTAGGTGGCATTTGTCATGCCGTGTTTTTTGGCGTTTTTCTTGGCATCATCAATTGATTCCTTGATGACGTCCATGCCGCGGACTTCCTTCGCTCCGTCCGCTACCCACATGCCGATGGTGCCGACGCCGCAATACGCGTCAACGACTTTTTCTTTTCCGGTCAGCTGCGCCGCTTTTTTCACTTCGTCGTACAGCTTGACGGTTTGTTCCGGGTTGAGCTGGAAGAAAGCGCGGGCACTTAATTCAAATGATACGTCGCCAAGCACCTCTTGGATCACTGTATGTCCGGCGAGCGGTTTTGATTTCTCACCGAAAATCACTGAGGTTTTCGCTCCGTTTACATTCTGGATAATGGATTTGACCTCTGGCAGGCGCTTCTGGATCGCTTTGACGATTTCTTCCTTGTGCGGAAGCGTTTCTTTTGCTGTCACAAGCACGACCTGCACCTCGCCTGTTTCAAAGCCGACTCTCGTCACAATAGTCCGAACGTCGCCTTTTCGTTTCCGTTCATTATAAACAGATACATTGAAGTCCTCCAAAATCCGGCGGACGATGCCTGTTGTTTTGTTAGTTGCCGGATGCTGAACGATGCAGTCTTTAATTGGCACGATGTCATGAGAATCAAGGCCGTATAAGCCGGCGATGATGCTGCCGCTTTGCGAGCGCCCGATCTGGAATTGGCTTTTGTTGCGGTAATTCCACGGGTTGTCCATGCCGATCGTTTCTTTGATTTCCATGTTTTCTACTTTAAACTTCGTATGGCGTTCAAGAGACTGAATGACAATGTCGCGTTTTTCCCGAAGCTGCTGGCTGTATGCAAGATGCTGAAGCTGACAGCCGCCGCACTGTTCGTATACAGGGCAAGGCGGTGCCACGCGGTGCTCCGACGCCTTGCGGATCTTCTTAACGCGGCCCTCCGAAAACTTAGGCTGAACCTTTGTAGCCTGCACGACAACCTCTTCACCGGGAAGCGCGCCGGGCACAAAGACGACTTTTTTCTTAAAGTAGCCGACACCTTCTCCGTTAATGCCGAGACGCTTAATCGTCAGCGGAAAGGTTTGTCCGACTTTCAGTTCGACGGGCGCCTGTTTCTTTTGTTGGTTCACGTTGTTCTCTCCGTTTCTATATGAAGCTTTCTGCGGATGGCAGAAAGTGAAATGTTTTTTTTCACATCTTTCTAGTATAACACGCTTGCCTAGATTCCTTCATACTTTTCAAAAACATTTCCATTTTTACTCAACCATTTAGCAAGACAGCCGATACAAGTTATGACTATTACATAAAAGAGGGATAAAATGAAGAAATTTCTAACCGCTACCTGTGCATTAGGATTACTATTCAGCGCAGCAGGATGCGGAAACGACAGCACCGCGACTTCTGCAAAAACAGAAAAAACGGCAGAAGACGAAAGCAAAAATCTGGATTTGCTAAAAAAAGACTTTAACAGTATTACCAAAGAAGATTGGGATAAAATCCATATTTCCAAAAAGGATTTAAACGGCGCATTTGAAAAAATGACAGAAGCCAATTCCGATGGAGAAAAAGTGGTTAAAAAAGTGGAAATAAAAAACAATACGGTTGTTGTTACCTTCAACAACTCAGACGGAAAATCGATGGAAAACGGTCTCTTGGCTATTGTCTTTGATCAGTTTCTTCGCGCATTGTATAAGCATTCATCTTATTATGACAGCAGCGAACCAACCATTCGATTTGTCGATCTTGACAATCAGCTGATTCAGGAAAGCAATAAGCCGCTGGATACAGACAATGAAACAGATGATTCAAGCCAAGACAGCGGAAAAAAAATTCTTTCCAAGCCCGGTGAAACATCCACCGAGGACAATGGAGAAATTGTTACACTAGAAAAAATTGCTGATGTCCAGAAACAGACAGCAATGAAGCCCTTAACGATTACTGTCGACCAAGTCAAATTGCTGTCGCGTACAAATATCACCCCTTACCAGCTGAAGCTCTTTAAAAGAATGACAGATCAAAAAGTTTCTGAACCGCTTCGATACATTCAAATCACCTATAAAGCCGAGAATACAGGAGACACACAAATTGATTGGCAGGGTATCGAGTCTGTAGAAACAGATGACGGACAAAAGCTGACAGTTGCTGATAATAATATCCTTAAAGACAATGATCATGCTTTCGCACCGCACACAGAAAACGAGGGTGTGATAGGAGCTGTGTACAGCGGAAAAGCGGAAGATCTTCACCAATTAAAAATTGCGTTTTCCCCTGTTAAAAATGCCGATACTGGCCAAAGCATTACAGTGAAGCTTGATTAATCTCAGGAGGCTGCCGAAAAGGCAGCCTTTCTTCATTCGATACTTCTCCACAAATACAGAGACGCATAGCTTAAATAAGGCTCCCACTCATTACTCATTGCCAGCATGACATCCTTTGCCGGCTTATCGTCCAGCTGAAAATGGCGTTTGAGCGCGTTCTGTAGGCCGATATCGGCAAGCGGGAATAAATTGGGACGACCAAGGCCGAACATGAGGACGTTTTGCACGGTCCACGGGCCGATGCCCCTGATTTTGATCAGCTTCTTCATAATGTCTTCATCCGTCATGTGTGGCAGCTCTGATAAGCTGAGTGTGCCTTCTGCGATCATCCTTGATGTATCAATGGCGTATTCCGCTTTTCTCATACTGAATTGCAGATCGCGCAGATCCTGATAATCGAGTTCGGCAATCGTTTCCGGCTTTGGATAGCACCATACGCCATCCTTCTGCTCGCCAAACGCATGAACAAACCGTTCTGTTAGCGTGTAAGCGAAGGAAAGATTGAGCTGTTGGTGGATAATGCATTTCATGATGCAGTTGTACACGCTGTAGTCCAGTACCAGCGGCGTGCCTGCGTGCTCTTCAAAAATGGCGGACAGATTTGTTTTTGAAAAATGATCGAGAACATGCTGCAAGTCATTTTCCCATTGAAAAATCCGCTTTATTTCCTTCATCATCTCTTCCTGATCCGTTTCTCCGCTGACGAGAAACTCAGGCTCATCCGCATGGCCTAACGCCTGTACCTTCACAATGCACACGTCTCCCGCTTGGTTTCTGACCGGCACACGGATTTCCCGCGCTTCTTTATCTGCCGCATTGAGAGGATCTAAAGACAGTCTGTCCAACACGCGGTCAAAATGGTACGGAGGCGTGACAGATACTTTTTCCTTCCACATGCAATCCACCCTTTTCCCGTTTTTGTTCAGTATAACACGCCGCTTGAAATAGGCAGAGAACACCGTATACTTTTCTCATAAAGGCCGCATGATATAATGGCAGGTGGAGGGTTGTTTATGATCAACATTACGGCAATTACAACAGAGCATCAGCTGCTGAAAAATATACCGATCGAACGAGTGGAACAGCCTGATATTGCGTGGTACTGGGTTGATTTATACGGCCCGGAGGATACAGAAACGGCATTATTAAGAGATTTTTTTCATTTTCATCCGCTTGCTATTGAGGATTGCTTTCAGCATATGCAGCGGCCGAAGCTTGACCATTATGACGGGTATCGCTTTTACGTGATTCATGCGCTGAATAAGGAAACGCTCGAGACGGAGGAAGTCGATATTTTTCAAGGCGAAAGATTTGTCGTCACCTTTCATTTACACGAAACACCCGGTATCGCCAAAGTCCGAGAGCGTTTGTATACTTCACCAGAGATATTAAAAAAAGGACCCGGGCATATCTCTTATATGATTATGGATCAGCTTGTTGATGAATATTTTCCGCTCGTGTACAAAATTGAAGACCGGCTGAACGAAATTGAAGAAAGCCGGCCCCACAAAACGTACGGAACACTGATGAACGAGGTGTTTGATCTCAGGACAGACCTTTTGCATCTAAGACGGACCATTATCCCGATGCGTGATTTGCTCTATCGGATTTTAAGCCTTGACCATGTGAAAGAGCAGCGGGAAACGAAAGCCTACTTCAGCGACATATACGATCATTTGTTAAAATTGTCTGAGATTGTCGAATCCAATCGTGACATGACGTCCGACTTGCGCGACAGCTATGTGACATTGAATTCAAACCGGATGAACGCAATTATGATGACACTGACGATCGTATCGACCATTTTTATCCCGCTCACCTTTATTGCCGGCGTATATGGAATGAACTTCGACAACATGCCGGAGCTGCATTGGAAATACGGATATTTTGCTGTACTTGGCCTGATGGCCGCACTTGTGATCGGGATGCTGATATGGTTTTTACATAAAGGATGGTTCAAAATTTTTAAATGAGGACAGCGTGAAGCTGTTCTTTTTATATTGGCGAGCAGATTTCCATGCATATAAAGTTCATTTTGTTTATAATGGAAAAAATGTTCAGGGAGTGATCTGATTGAAAATCGCTGTTATCGGACTCGGCAATATGGGACAGCCCATTGCCCGAAACGTGCTTCAGGCAGGCTATGAATTGACTGTTTATAATCGGACGAAACAAAAGACGGAGGAATTTATAACAGAAGGTGTACAGGCAGCTGACACGCCGCGACAGGCGGCAGAGTCCGCTGATATTGTCATAACGATGCTTTCAGATGACGATTCTGTCAGCGCAGTGACATTCGGAGAAGACGGACTGATTAAAGGATTAGCCAAGAACGGCATTCACATCTCGATGAGCACGATCAGTGTTGAGTTCTCAGAAAAGCTCGCAGCGGCTCATGCGGAGAAAGAACAATCCTTCCTCGCCGCTCCTGTGCTCGGAAGACCGGACGCCGCCGCCAAAGCCGCGCTCCGCATCATAACAGCCGGACCGGCGGAAGCGAAGCAAACCGCCAAGCCACTGCTCGACAGCCTAAGCCAGCAGGTATTTGATGTCGGCGAAGAAAGCAAGACTGCAAATGCGGCCAAAATCAGCATCAATTTCTTGCTCGTGTCTATGCTTGAGGCATTATCTGAATCATTCTTACTGATGGAAAAGTACGGCCTAGAACAAAAACAATTTTTAGAAATCGCCAGCGCGCTCTTTGGCTCTCCTGTCTATCAAAATTACGGAACCATCATGGCCGAGCAGAAATTTGAGCCAGCCGGTTTCAAAATGTCTTTAGGGCTGAAGGATACCAATCTGGCACTCGCCGCCGCAAAACAGGTCTCTGCAAACCTCCCTCTTGCCGAGCTGGCCAAGAGCCATTTTGAAGGCGGGATTGAAAAAGGGCTCGGAGATCTGGATTGGGCTGCACTGATTAAATGTATAAAATAATAAGAAAGCCTCTCCATTTAAGGAGAGGCTCTTCTCGTTACAAAGACGGCAGCTTCATTTCTTTCTCAAACATTAAATCATCAAGGCTTTTAAATGTGTAGCCTTGTTTTTTCAGGTCTGTGATCGCATCATCCAGTGCTTCGGCATTGTCCCTTGATACGGTGTGAAGCAGGTAAATGGCTCCTGGGTGCGCCTGCTTGATCATATGGTCGTAGGCATATTTCTTCCCCTTTTGGTTGTTGATTTTCCAATCAACAAAAGCAACCGACCAGAAAACGGTTTGATAACCTAAGCGTTTCGTTTCTTTCAGCACGTATTCACTGAACACGCCGCGCGGCGGGCGCAGATACAGATTGTCCTGTTTTCCTGTAATTTTATAGACCTCTTCGTTGACGGAATCAAGTTCGTCCTGAATTTGATCAGCCGTTTTTGTCGTTAAATCCGGATGGTGAAAGGAATGGTTACCGATAATATGGCCTTCATCTGACATTCGTTTAATCAGCTCAGGCTGATCCTTTACGAAATGGCCTGTGACAAAAAATGTTCCTGTTACGCGATGTTTTTTTAAGACATCAAGCACTTTTGGCGTATAGCCATTTTCATAGCCGTTATCAAACGTTAAGTAAATCGTTTTTTCCTTTGTATTGCCTAGATAAAATGCGTCATATTTTTCAACTAAACTGTTCAGCTGCTTCCCGGCATCAGGCGGCTGATGATTGACACTTCGTTTAAAGCCCCAGTTAATCGGCTCATTCGGCACCGCTTCCGCCTGTGCTGCGCCCCCGGCAAGCAAGACGGCGGCACAGCATATTGAACACATCCATTTCATGGCCAGCGCTCCTTCTGCATTTTTTCTTATTTTACAGAAAGGCGCTTCGTTTTATACTGACGCTTTATGCCAAACAAAAAACCGCGGCGGGCGCGCGGTTTTATTCCCAGTCTTTTTTAAAGCGTTCATATTTGGCTTCCAGGTCATCAAGCATGCTGATGAGCCTATCTATATCTTCAACGTCGGTTGCTTCAGGGTCTAATGAATCGATGACGTTCATAAACATGTCAAGTCTGTTCTTTAAATAATCAATCTGCTGATCCTTATTGTTTACGGCGTTCCCCATTCTGTTCCTCCCTTCATTTTTTATTATCGTAGCTCATTTTTTGCCGTTTTTCAATCACTGCGCTACTTGCGATCTTGACTAATCAGGTCTAAAATTAACTGTTGGCAGCGTTAGTATGCCCCATTTATAAAGGAGTTAGATAGTCATGACACAAAACACGAAGCTGCGTCCGATTACACCTGAGTTTGATCCTTGGGAAGCCTATATGGATGTTGACCAGTATGGAGACATGCAGCTGACAAACGTTGAATTCACAACGACGACACTGTGCAATATGAGATGCGAGCATTGCGCTGTAGGCTATACATTGCAGCCTAAAGACCCCAATGCTCTGCCAATAGATCTTCTGTTAAAACGGCTGGAAGAAATCCCGCGTCTGAGATCCATCAGCATTACAGGCGGAGAGCCAATGCTTTCGTTAAAATCAGTAAAGGAATATGTTGTTCCGTTATTGAAATACGCCCACGAACGGGGTGTGCGGACGCAGATCAATTCCAACCTGACGCTTGATATTGATCGATACGAATGGATCATACCGTATCTAGATGTCCTGCATATTTCTCATAACTGGGGTACAGTGGAGGATTTTGCCGAGATCGGTTTTGCGATGATGGACAGAAAACCGACCTTCGAACAGCGCGCGCGCTATTTTGAAAAAATGATCGAAAACAGCCGCACGTTAGTCGATGCCGGTGTAATGGTATCTGCGGAAACGATGCTAAACAAACGCACACTTCCGCATATCGAGCATATTCACCGCCAAATCACAGAAGATATGAAATGTCAGCGTCACGAAGTCCATCCGATGTATCCGAGCGATTTCGCAAGCGCTCTTGAATCTCTCAGCCTGAAAGAGATGAGACAGGCCATTCACCGCTTGCTGGATATTCGTGATGAAAATACGTGGATGCTGTTCGGAACACTTCCGTTTTATGCCTGCAGTCAGAACGAAGACGATCAAAAGCTGCTTCGCCGGCTTCGCGCGGCGAAAAACGTCACGGTGAGAAATGATCCTGACGGCCGTTCCCGCCTGAATGTGAACATTTTCGACGGAAACATTATCGTGACCGATTTCGGCGATACACCGCCGCTTGGCAATATTCAGACGGACAGCCTCCCTTCCGCCTATGAAAAATGGAGAGACACCAAGCTTGCGAAAGAGCTGAATTGCCACTGTCCGAATGTCCGATGCCTCGGGCCGAATGTTCTCGTCAAAAACAGTTATTATCAAGATACAGATTTCTCAAAACGTCAAGCCAGGAGTTAGATGCGGATGGAAGAAACACTCACGGAGATTTTTCAGAATAAAATCGTCGATATTCTCCTCGTCGCCGTTATCCTTTGGATCGGTGTCTTTATCATCAACCGGCTGGTACAGCTATTTTTTAAACGGACTGACTTTATCGAAGAAAGAAAAGAAAAAACAATTGAAAGCCTTATCCGTTCTGTCACCCAGTATACAGCGACGATTGGTTTTATCTTTTACGTTATTTCTTTATTTGTCCATGATTTCGGCAAAATATTAGCTGGAGCTGGCGTAGCCGGTATCGTCATCGGTTTTGGCGCCCAATCGCTGATTAAGGATGTGCTAGCGGGTGTGTTCTTAATTTATGAACGCCAGCTGCACAAAGGCGATTATGTCACCGTCAACAATTTGTTTAACGGGACTGTGGAGGAAATCGGCCTTCGCTCGCTGCAAATCCGGGAATGGAGCGGGAAGCTGCTCACCATCAGCAACGGCGAGGTCAGACAGATAGAGAACTATAATATCGATTTTATGCGGATTACCGAATCCTTTCTCATCAGCTTTAAAGAAGATCCAGACCGCGTGTACAGTGTGTTAGGGAAAGCATGTGACATTCTGAATGAAAAGCTTCGGGATTCATTGAAGCTGGATGAATTCGGCAATCCGACAGAACCGTTTCAAATCCATGGGATCACCGCATTGAATAAAATCAATCGCGGCGTCGAATTTACGGTAAAAGGCATGGTGAAAGATGACGATTATTTCAGCGCCAGCCTTGCTGTAAGACGGGTTCTCGTTCGCCAGCTGTACCAAAACAATGTGCAAATGCTTGAGGAAGCGGTCAGAATCGAAAGAACGCAATAAATAAAAAAACTGATTCCAAGTTGGAATCAGTTTTTTGTTTATCTTGGCTGCGAGGAAAGCTGAAAGCTAAATGTGACGTGGTCTTGTACCGGAATCCAGGCTCCGATTCCCTGTGACGTGACATTTTTCACGACAAGTTTTCGTTTATTCCCTTTCAACACTAAGTATACTTCTCCGTAAGTCACTTTTCCTTTTTCATTCACAGCAGGTGCATATGCATTTAGATAACCTAGTTTTTTAGGAGCGACTTTATAAATTTGATCCCGCTTTGTACCCGCTCCAACGACTGTATCAAATGCAAGCGGAAGGTTCGTTTTTTTCATCGCCTTCAGCATGATCATGCTTTTGACATCTTCCGCATTTGGAACCTTAGCTGTCAGGCCGCCCTTTACTTTGTATTGCTGTTCTTGGGCATAATGCATTTCAGCCGTTTCTTTCCCGCCGCGGTTATCTGCGCGGTTTGTGTTGATTTTTTTATATTCCCAGTTCGCAACTGTTTCATTTGATTCATAGCCGAGCGCCCATTTCCCGAGAAATATTGTTGCCCGGTAGCCGACCGCAAGCGGTGTGCCGGATATGTTGGATTCATTCAGCATTTTGATAAGGTGCGGGTTTTCAATCTTCACCTCAGAATGATCGAGTAATTCCTTTGCCAGCTTGCTCGGCTGAAGCATCGGCTGATCCTGTGAAGCATTCGGATACGTGTTTTCCTTCGAGATGCTTGCAACAGAATTAGGAACCTTAAACTGCTTTTTCGCGTGGATGGGCTGAACGTCGAAAAAACTAAAGAATAACAACACAATAAGTGTGGAATGAAATAGCTTTTTCATCATATCACTCTTTCTATGGCATTTTCCCTTAGTCTTTTCATCCCGCTTTGTTGTTATCCATCATTTTTTCAGGTTATAGAAGGAAAAAGCCGATCGCCATAATGACATAGGCGGCGAGCAGTGTCGCTCCTTCAAACCAGTTGGAATCGCCGTCATTCGAAATGGCGATCATCAAGAGAACGGCTGATACCATCGCAACGAGCTCCGGCAGTGTAAACACTAGCGGCATGCTTACTGGGAAAAAGATGGAACAGATGACGAGAACCGGCGCGACAAACATAGCAATCTGCAGCGTCGAGCCGACTGCGATTTCAACCGCAATATCCATTTTATTTTTATAGGCCATAATGATGGCTGACGCGTGCTCCGCGGCATTACCGACAATCGCAACGATGATGACACCAATAAACAGCTCGCTCCAGCCGAACTGTTCAGCCACCGAGTGGAATGTGTGCACCAGATTTTCCGATATGTATGCCACGGCAATCGTTGCCGCAAACAAGACAATCGTAGCAACCTTGCCTGACCATTCCGGCTCCTCTTCTTCCACATGCTGGGCGGCATTGTTCGGCTGATAAACACCGCGGTGTGTAACGAGTTTAAAGTACAGAGCAGCCACATACAACAGAATCAAAATGATGCTGATCCCGATGCTTAAATTAAGCTTGCTCACGTCACCCATACCAACGGAGAATACCTCCGGAATCACAAAAGCGACGATGATGGCAAAAATCAAAAGACCGGAATTATGGCGGGCATCATGGATATTAAATTCCTGCCGCTTAAATTTTAAACCGCCGACAAAAAACGATAGGCCCGCTACCAGCAGCAAGTTCCCCAGCACTGAACCGGTTAAAGAGGCAAGCACGATCCCGGTCAAGCCTTCCTTTAATGCAAAAATGGAAATGATCAGCTCAACCGCATTTCCGAAGGTGGCGTTCAACAACCCTCCGATCCGCGGCCCTGCGATGATGGACAGCGATTCTGTCGCCCTCCCCATATAGCTTGCAAGTGCGATAATCGTTACGCAATACACTGCAAAGAGAATGGCAGAAGGCCAATGCATGAAACTGCCGATCACAGAAAGCGGAATCCCAGCCGCTACTAAAATAAAAAAGATACGATTCATGGTGAAATGACTCCTTTTATATGACTTGTTTTATTTTTATTCTTCACAAAAATCATCATGATTACACGAGTTCAAATGTTTACCTGTGGTATAGGCTTTTTTCATGTTGCCTGCTTTTGGAAATCATTGTACGATCAACATAGATTCCACATAAGGAGAAAAACACGATGTCACGATTTCATTTCTTTATCCTTGTTTTGCTCGTTTCCATTTCCGGGTTTTCACAAGGCATGCTGCTGCCTGTCATCTCGATCATTTTTGAAACAAATGGGGAATCGGCCGCCATCAATGGCCTGCACGCGACCGGACTGTATATCGGCGTGCTTTTGGCCTCGCCATTTATGGAAGCGCCGCTCAGAAAGCTTGGATTCAAGCCGCTGATCGTCATTGGCGGGAGCATTGTGATTGTAAGCTTGTTCGGTTTTATTTGGCTTCAGTCGGTTTGGATCTGGTTCCTGCTTCGCTTGTTTATCGGAATTGGCGACCACATGCTTCACTTTTCTACGCAAACGTGGGTGACCTCCATGTCATCAAAACAAAATCGCGGAAGAAATTTGTCTATTTACGGGCTTTCCTTCGGCCTTGGCTTTGCCGCGGGCCCGTTCATGGTTCCGCTAGTCAAGCTGAGCCCGGCGCTGCCTTTTATTGTGTCCGGCTGCTTCAGTCTGTTTGCGTGGCTTTTTGTTTTCTTTCTACAAAATGCATACCCGGAAACCAGTCCTCACGAAACCAAATTAGACAATAGTTTCAAGCGGTTTTATCAAGCCATGCTGTTTGGATGGGTTGCCTTTATGCCTACATTTGGCTACGGCTTTCTGGAGACAGCACTAAACGGAAGCTTTCCGGTGTATGCGCTCCGTTTGGGGATATCTGTAGATGCAGTGGCACTGATTCTTCCCGCATTTGCGATTGGGAGCATAATCTTTCAGTTTCCGCTCGGCATCCTCAGCGATAAATACGGGCGGCGGAATGTGCTGCTTGTGATTTTGCTGACAGGGGCACTGTGCTTTTTCATCGCTGGTGTTTTCCCTTTGCCTTACGTCATCGGCTGCTGTTTTTTTATTGCGGGAATGGCAGTCGGATCAACCTTTACACTTGGCATCAGCTATATGACAGATCTGCTTCCGCCTCACCTGCTGCCGGCGGGTAACCTGCTTTGCGGCATTACATTCAGTCTCGGCAGCATCCTCGGCCCAATTGCCGGCGGCTGGTATATGCAGACATTTGAAAGCGCAAACTTGTTTTATTTCATTACCCTCACGCTAAGTGGTGTGTGGCTGGCCCTTGTGCTGGGCAAACCGAAAAGCTGGTCACCAGCCGAAACCTATTCTTCATCTTCCTAATCATCAAAAAGCCCCCTGACATGACGTCAGGAGGCTTTTGTGCTAATGGTAGCCGTTTTGTCCGTTGGCGCTTCCGCTTGTTTTATGGCTCGATTTGCTTTTCGAATTTTGTTTGTTATGGCTTCCGCCTTTTTTCGTATGCTTGGTCATCACGATAGCCCCCCGACTTCATTTTGAACCGAAGTTCCTTTATAGAGTGCGCTAATTGTAGGGATTTTCATCAGGAAGCTTTTTACGTTTATGTAAAAGAGCGTTGATTTCTCCCCCAAGGATAATTAAAATGCCGCTCAAGTAAAACCAAATCATCAGGACGATGATTCCCCCGATGCTTCCATATGTGGCACTATAGTTGGCAAATGTGCTGACGTAAAACGAAAACAGAGTGCTGACAACGATCCAGCCGATGGTCGCAAACACCGCACCCGGCATGACAAACCGAAGGGACAGTTTTTTGTTCGGTGCAATCACATACAGGGCGGAAAAAACGATCAGCAGCACGACCGGGCTGACACCCCAGCGAATTGCGGCCCAAATCGATAGAAACAGATCCGACGCGCCGACAAAGTCGGAAGCGAGCCTTCCAATCTCCCGGCCGAATACCGGCAGTAGCAAGGCCACTAAAATCGTAAATACCATGGCAATTGTCAGAAAAATTGAGGTTAGACGAACAATGATAAAAGAGCGGTTTTCCTCCACTTCATACGCGTGGTTTAATGATCGGACGATGGCGTTCATTCCATTAGACGCAGACCATAAAGCCGCGATAATCCCGAATGACAGCAAGCCGCCATTTCGATTATTTAAGGTTTGCTGGGTAATGGATTCAACGAGGGACATCGCGCTGTCTGGAGCATATTGTTTTACAACTCCCAGAACATCATTAGTAGAAATCGGAAGATACGCGGTGAGCGTCAGCATAAAAATCAAAAACGGAAACAACGACAATAGAAAGAAATACGCCAGTTCCGCTGATTTGCTTTGCCCTTCATGAAGGGTGTATCTGCTGAAAAGCTCTTTCAAAAAATTCATGTCGTCTCACCTCGCCTATTTATCATTTTTTTGAAAAATGCTCTTTCGTTTCTTGTACGAGCTCCATCACTTGCGGTGTAGCTTTCTTCAGCTCTTTCACCTGCTGATTCACAAAACCGACTTCATCTGACAGCGTTTGGGCCAGCTTCTTGGCCTCATCCATTTTTGTGATGACGGTGTTTTTCAACAGCTCCGGATTGCTTTTGTACAGTGAAAGTTTATGCTTGCATGTCAGCCATCTCATGCCGCATGCCTGTCTTGTCGGCTTATGGAGCAGTGATAACGCCGCACCTGCCGCAGCTCCGAGAAATATCCCTTTCAACATTAAACGTTCGTTGTTCATGCAAATTCTCCTTTCACTCACAATTGTTTTTCTTTTTGAATGGATGCAAGCAGATGCTCACAGCCCGATTTGATTAATTGGCAGACCTCTTCAAAGTTCCCTGTGTAGTAAGGATCGGGAACGTCAGCCAGATCTGAATCTTCAACATAGTCCAACAGCCTTTTGATATGCGACGTGTTCTTAAAGCCCGCCATGCTTCTGAGGCTCCCGATATTTTCTGCATCCATCGCAATGATGTAATCAAAATCGGCCAGATCCTGTTCGCTGACTTGCCGCGCCAGCATGCCCTCAAAGCTGATTCCTTCTTTCTGCAATATCTCCCGCGTTCCTTCATGGGGCGGATTGCCGATGTGCCAGCCGCCGATACCGGCTGAGTCCGTCTTGATTTTCCCCTCTAATCCTTTTTTGGCTGCCAAGTCCCGAAAAATCGCTTCTGCCATCGGAGACCGGCAAATGTTTCCTAAACAAACAAATAACACGCTGATCATATTGTGCAACCTCCCTATTCTTTGCCCATATTTCTTTAAAAAGAAACCTTCATGAATATCTTAGTAGGATGTTCATTTCCTTTTCAACTGATGTCTCCACTTTTTTGAAATCAACAGCAGCTATTAGAATAGGGTTTTTTTCTGATCGAATTCTGTTAAAATAAACATACCGAATATCGCGTAAAGAAAGGATGGAACCATTTGTCCAGCCCAAATACAGAAACATTAACTCAAATGATTGAAGAGATTTCCCAAAAACTGAACATGCTGAACGTCGGCGTGATTAAAGCGGAGGATTTCAGTGATGAAAAGATCGAAGACCTCACATACCTTCACAGCATGGTGATGAAAAAACAATCATTCAGCCCTAGTGAAATGCAGGCGATTGCTCAAGAACTAGCCTCACTTCGTAAATAAATGAGACTGGCCGAAAACTCGGCGAGTCTTTTTTATCATTGTCCCAAAACCAAATTTCCTTAAAACAGGCGTCATTCACTTTATTTTTGCAATCGGAAGATACAGGCTGCCAAACATGATACTGTGGCAGGGCGCCCTCGCTTTACGCTATTTGACCGGTAAAGAATGCCTGTGATGACAAAGTTCGAATAAGATTTGAAGGAGTACAAGCATGCAAACGACACCTATCAAAACAGCATCCGGAATGTATATCAACTACTTCTTTCTGGGGATGGTCAACATCATTCTCGCGTCCAATATGTCCTCATTAACGAAACAATGGAATACGGACCCAACCGGCATCAGTTATGTCATTGCCGCTATCGGCTTCGGCAAGCTGCTGACATACGGCATTTCTGGCGTTTTATCAGATAAAATCGGCAGAAAGCCGCTTGTGGTCGCCTCTGCTGGAATTATGGCCGTCTTTTTAGTCGGTATTCCTTTATCACCGAGCTATGAACTGGCGTTTGTGTTTGCCTTATTAGCCGGAGTCGCAAATTCAGCGATGGATGCTGGAACATATCCGGCACTAACCGAGCTCTTCCCGGCTGCTTCCGGCTCGGCGAATGTTCTGGTCAAAGCCTTTATGTCTGTCGGGGCCGCACTTTTGCCGCTTTTCATCACTTTTTTAGCAGACAACAGCCTGTTTTACGGTTTTGCTTTTTATCTGCCGGCAGCAGTCTATGCGCTGAATATCGTTTATCTATCAACGCTTTCGTTTCCTAAGAGACAGAAACCAACTAACAGCGGCCAACAAGAGTCTCCCGCTTTCTTGTCTGAACCCGTTTTTCAGAAAGAAGGCACCGCATTGATCATTATCGGTTTTACATCCACGGCATTATTTACGGTTTCTCAAATCTGGCTTCCGAGCTACGCGCAAAATGCAGCCGGTTTAGCTGAAGCAGCATCCGTGCAATTGCTGAGCTATTACAGCATAGGATCTCTGACATCCGTTTTACTATTAGCCGTTTTGCTGAACAGATGGGTAAAGCCCGTTATGATTACGCTCTTATATCCTGTTATTACTTTATGTACGCTTGCAGTCATGCTGACGGTTCATGTGCCGGTTGTGCTCGGCATCACCGCCTTTTTCTTAGGCTTTTCAACCGCGGGTGTGTTTCAAATTACCATTACATTAATGACAGAGCTTTTCTGGAAGCGAAAAGGAACCGTTACCGGAATTGTAGCCACCGCTTCAAGCATCGCGTCGATTGTGCTGCCGATTGCCACCGGGCTTATCGCAAAAGCGGGAGGCATCGCCCATATCTTTATGTTTGACTTCTGCATTGCCGTCATCGGCACAGCTGCAGCCGCCTTCTTGTATTACAGGTACAAGAAACTGACGGGTGCTCCGGCAGATGCTAGGCTGTAATCAACAAAAAACGGACGCTCCTAGGCGTCCGTTTTTCTTATTTCTCAAGCAATGCCAACGATTCACGATTAAACGCCGGAATATCATCCAGTGTGCGGCTTGTGACTAATTGATCCTGGCAAACGACCACTTCCTGGTCCACAACGTCGGCACCCGCGTTTTCCATATCTACGCGAATCGATGTATAGCCTGTCGCTTTTCGGCCATCGAGTGTTTTCGCATTAATTAAGAGCTGCGGGCCGTGGCAAATCGCGAATACCGGTTTCTTGTCAGTCATAAACGCTTTGGTAAACTGGACGAAACGGTCGTCAGCGCGAAGCTGGTCTGGTGAAAATCCTCCGGGAATCAAAAGCGCATCGAAGTCTGAAGGGTTGACGTCGTCAATGGACGCGTCAACTGTCACTTCCGCGTTCCCCTGCTTGCCTTTTACTGTTTTTCCTTTTTCATTTTCGATGACGGTCAGTTCATGCCCCGCTTCTTTAAATGCTTTCGCAGGTTCAGTGTACTCGCTGTCCTCAAAATAATCTGTTAAAACAACTGCAATTTTTTTCCCCATCATTCATAACCTCCCGCTTAATATGACTACATAAAACACTCTACCCCAGCCACACTAAAGTAAACATTCCGCAGATCTGAACAAACGATAAGCAAAAATACCCAGCATATGTCGTTTGATACTATTACATAATACTCATTTTTCTCCCTTTTACAATAATCATAAAGAAACACCTACAAATAGTTACAAAATATTCTTACAATAGTAGCTGTAACACAAATTTCGTTGAAAGGTGGAGAACTGGTGAGAATACAGAAAAGACGAACACACGTCGGTAACATTCTCCGTATTCTTTTGCCCCCAATTATGATATTTAGCCTAATCCTCCCAACACCACCCATTCATGCAGAAGAAAGCGCGGCTCCTCAGGTACAACTGAGTATTTTGGCCACGACTGATATTCATGCCAACATGATGGATTACGATTACTACAGCGACAAAGAGACAACGGATTTCGGGCTGGCAAGAACAGCACAGCTGATCCAAAAGCACCGCGAGCAAAACCCAAACACCCTGCTCGTTGATAACGGCGACTTGATTCAAGGGAATCCGCTGGGCGAATACGCGGTGAAATATGAAAAAGATGACATTATCTCCGGCGCGAAAACCCATCCCATCATCAGCGTCATGAATGCGCTGAAATACGATGCCGGCACACTGGGGAACCATGAATTCAACTATGGGCTCGACTTTCTAGATGGCACGATCAAAGGAGCCGATTTCCCGATTGTAAATGCCAACGTCAAAACAACAAGCGGTGAAAACCGTTATACGCCGTATGTCATAAAAGAAAAAGCCGTCACTGACGAAAACGGCAATGAGCAGAAAGTGAAGATTGGCTACATAGGCTTTGTCCCGCCGCAAATCATGACGTGGGACAAAAAGAATCTTGAGGGGCGGGTTCAGGTGCAGGATATCGTAGAATCCGCCAATGAAACGATCCCGAAAATGAAGGCGGAAGGCGCAGATGTCATCATTGCCCTCGCCCACTCCGGCATTGAAAAGCAGGCGCAATCGTCAGGAGCAGAAAACGCCGTGTTTGATCTTGCCACCAAAACGAAAGGCATTGACGCGATTATCTCGGGCCATCAGCACGGACTGTTTCCTTCCGCTGAGTATGCAGGTGTTTCTCAATTCGATGTTGAAAAAGGAACGATTAACGGCATTCCTGTCGTCATGCCGAGCAGCTGGGGCAAATACTTAGGCGTGATTGACCTTAAACTCGAAAAAACGGACGGATCATGGAAGGTGGCAGATTCCAAAGGCAGTATTGAATCGATTGCCGGCACTGTCACATCCCGAAACGAAACCGTTACAAACACCATTCAGCAAACACACCAAAATACATTGGAATATGTCCGAAAACCAGTCGGCAAAACAGAAGCCGATATTAATAGCTTCTTTGCACAGGTCAAGGATGACCCTTCCATTCAGATCGTGACTGACGCGCAAAAATGGTACGCCGAAAAGGAAATGAAGGATACCGAGTACAAGGACCTCCCAATTTTGTCGGCTGGAGCGCCGTTTAAAGCAGGCGGCAGAAACGGAGCCAATTACTATACAAACATTCCGGCCGGAGATCTTGCCATAAAAAATGTCGGTGACTTGTATCTATACGACAATACCGTTCAGATCGTCAAACTGACTGGAAGCGAGGTTAAGGACTGGCTTGAGATGTCAGCAGGCCAATTCAATGAGATTGATCCATCAAAAGGCGGCGATCAAGCCTTGCTGAATGACAATTTCCGCTCCTATAATTTTGATGTGATTGACGGTGTCACATATCAGGTCGATGTGACAAAACCGGCGAAATACGATGAGAGCGGAAAAGTGATCAACGCGAATTCATCCCGGATCATCAACCTTTCCTATGAAGGCAAACCAATCAGCCCGAACCAGGAATTTCTCGTCGTCACCAATAATTATCGTGGGTCCGGAGGCGGCGGTTTTCCACACCTGACGAGCGATAAGATTGTCCACGGCTCCGCGGTTGAAAACAGACAGGTGCTGATGGATTACATTATTGAACAAAAAACAGTCAATCCAAAAGCAGACAACAACTGGTCAATCGCGCCTGTTTCCGGCACGAATTTAACGTTTGAATCCTCGCTTTTGGCTAAGCCATTTGCCGATAAAGCAGACGATGTTGCTTATGTAGGCGAGTCGGCGAATGAAGGCTATGGAATGTACAAGCTGCAATTTGACGATGATTCAAACCCTGAGCCTCCTAAAGACGGACTGTGGGATTTGACTGTCATGCACACCAATGATACGCATGCTCACCTTGATGACGCAGCAAGACGAATGACGAAAATCAACGAAGTACGAAACGAAACAGACCACAATATTCTCCTTGATGCGGGAGATGTATTTTCCGGCGACCTGTATTTCACAAAATGGAACGGTTTAGCCGATTTGAAATTGATGAACATGATGGGCTATGACGCCATGACCTTCGGAAACCACGAGTTTGATAAAGGGCCGACAGTGCTTTCTGATTTTCTCAGCGGAAACAGCACAACCGTCGACCCGGCGAACCGCTATCACTTTGAAGCACCTGAATTTCCGTTCGTCAGCGCTAACGTAGATGTGTCAAATGAGCCTAAGCTGGCACCATATGTCAAAAAGCCGCAAACCTTTACGGCAGGTGAAAAGAAAGAGCCCGGCATCCACCCTTACATTCTGTTAGATGTTGACGGTGAGAAAGTCGCCGTATTCGGACTGACAACCGAAGATACTGCCACCACATCAAGCCCGGGCAAAAGCATCGTATTTCATGATGCTTTTGAAACAGCGCAAAACACTGTCAAAACGATTCAGGAAGAAGAAAAAGTAAACAAAATTATCGCTTTAACCCATATCGGGCATAACCGCGATCTTGAGCTGGCCAAAAAAGTAAAAGGCATTGACTTGATCATCGGCGGACACACCCATACCCTCGTTGACAAAATGGAGATCGTGAACAACGACGAAGAGCCGACGATTGTAGCGCAGGCAAAAGAATACGGCCAATACTTGGGACGTGTCGATGTCGTATTTGATGAAAACGGCGTTGTGCAAACAGACAAATCAAATCTGAACGTGCTGCCAATTGATGAACATACAGAAGAAAACGCAGAAGCAAAAAAAGAGCTTGATCAGTTCAAAAATGAATTAGAGGACGTTAAAAATGAAAAAGTCGGCTACACGGATGTGGCGCTTGACGGCCAGCGTGAGCATGTGCGAACGAAGGAAACGAACCTCGGAAACTTCATCGCGGACGGCATGCTTGCAAAAGCGAAAGAAGCAGCCGGCGCCAGAATCGCGATCACAAATGGCGGAGGCATCAGAGCCGGAATTGACAAAGGCGATATCACACTCGGCGAGGTGCTGAACGTGATGCCTTTCGGCAACACGCTTTATGTGGCAGATTTGACCGGAAAACAAATTAAAGAAGCTCTTGAACAAGGTTTAAGCAATGTGGAAAACGGAGGCGGCGCCTTCCCTCAGGTGGCCGGAATCCAGTATACGTTTACATTAAACAAGGAACCTGGACACCGTGTTCTTGAAGTCAAATTGGAATCGCGTGACGGAAAAACAGTTAATCTTGATCCTGACAATACCTACCGCGTGGCAACGAATAATTTTGTCGGCGCCGGAGGAGACGGATACTCTGTCTTTACGGAGGCATCCCATGGTGAAGACCTTGGCTACGTTGATTACGAGATTTTCACCGAACAGCTGAAAAAACTAGGAAACAAGGTGTCTCCTAAAATCGAAGGACGCATCAAGGAAATATTCCTGCCGACAAAGCAGAAGAACGGCAGTTGGACACTCGATGAAGACAAATTTGCGATTTATGCTAAAAATGCCAACACCCCGTTTGTCTATTATGAAACATCCGAAGGATCTCAAGAGAAACCTATCAATCTTAAAGTAAATAAAGATCAGATCAAACTTTTGAAAGAAAGAGAGTCAGATCCTTCATTGACGGTCTTCAACTACTGGTACAGCATGAAACTGCCAATGGCGAACCTCAAAACCGCAGACACTGCAATTGGAATCAAATCTACCGGTGAATTGGACGTGTCCATTGGAGATGTATATGACTTTACAGTAAAACAAAAAGGAAAAGAAATAAAATCATTTAAGGAGCCCGTTCAGCTTTCGCTTCGCATGTTTGATATTGAAGAAGCTCATAACCCTGCCATTTACCACGTCGACCGGAAAAAGAAAGCTTTCACAAAGACAGAAAACGGATCAGTTGACGATGATATCGTGACAGGATATACAAACCACTTCAGCGAATACACGATCCTAAATTCCGGTGAAAACAACAAACCGCCGGCATTTCCGTCCGATCAGCCGACAGGCGGTGATGACGGCAGCAATGGCGGAGGCTCCGACAAACCAGGCGGAAAACAGCCGACTGATGGAAACGGAGGAGGAAATGATACACCTCCTGGCACCGAACCGACAAACGGCTCTGGAGGAAACGGATCAGGTGGATCAGGAACGGACAGCCCTACCGGCGGCTTGCTTCCGGACACAGCTACATCCATGTACTCGATCCTCTTGGCCGGTTTTCTGATCAGCGCGCTCGGAACGGCATTGTACTTACATCAGAGAAGAAAACAGAATAAAGCGAATCAGGCATAAAAAAAAGCTGCTCGTTAAGCGAGCAGCTTTCTTTTTTAGACCCACTTCACAACATCTTCAACAGCAGATCTTGTTTTCGGACGAGGGTCTCGTACACGGTAGCCGAATGCCACCATCACAGAAATGTCGAAGCTTCCGTTTTCCAGAAGGCCTTCTTCTTCAAGAATGCGATGAATGTGATCATACTGGAAGCCTTCGATAGGGCAGGAATCAACGCCGATTTGCGCAGCGGCAGTCATCATGTTGCCAAGCGCAATATAGGTTTGTTTTGATGCCCAGTCAAACAATGTTCTGTCACTTTCAAGCAAATGCAAATCGTTTTTCTGGAACTCTTCCGTTTTGCTGAGATAGCCTTCATACACGTCCTGAGGCATTTGTTTTACTTCTTTTAAATGACGTTTGATGTAGTCCGCATCGTATTTGATATCCTTCGCAGTACGTGCAAGAATCAGAACGAAATGGCTTGCTGTCGGAAGCTGATTTTGCGCGCCCCAAGTATATTCGCGAAGCTTCTCGCGAAACTCCGGATTTTGGACGACGACAAACTTCCAAGGCTCAAGGCCGAGTGAGCTCGGAGACAGTCTTCCTGTTTCTAAAATAAATTCAAAATCACTGTCTGATACTTTTTTATTTGGGTCAAATTCCTTTGTCGCATGTCTGAAATGGTATGCATCTAGAATTTGTTTCTTTACATCTGCCATATTTTACACCTCTCCTTATGGTTACTCTCATCTCTATTGTAGCCATTATGATAAAAAGTAAAAGTACGCACATTTTTGTTGGATAGTATCAATTTTGATACCAAACAAAAAAAGCGCCCTGCCGCAGGCAGGCGCCTTCTCATTTTCCCCGCCGCGCAAAATCAACAAACCGGAATTTGTCGAGACGGTGTCTGCTTTCCGTATATTGAAACAGACTCGTATCTTCTAAAAAGACGTAGTTTCTCACCACGACCATATGGTCATAGCCGCGTAAATCGAGCAACTCCCTGTCCTCATCCGTACATGGCTCGGCAACAATTTCTTTTTGGGCATAACTGATCGAAAGACCCAGCTCTCCTTCAATATATTCATATATGGAGTTTTCACAAATTTCTTTCGTCAGGTGAGGCACATGCTTTCTGAAAAAGTAATCCTTGTCCAAAATCACATGTTCTCCGTCAATTTTTCTAGACCTGATGACTTCCCAGATGTCGTCATCCGGTTTAGCACGGAGCTGTTTTTGGATCAGCTCTGACGGAGGCTCCAGCCCGAATTTGTGTACAGTTGTTTTCGTTTCCTTGCCAAGCGTTTGCGCGAGCTCCTTGAAGCTGACAAGACCCGAGACGGGAAACTGCATTTTTTCACGGTTGAGAACAACAGAGCCCTTCCCTCTGATTTTCTGAATATAGCCGTTTTGCGCAAGCATGTGAAGCGCCTTTCGGACCGTTTCTCTTGATGTATCATACTGTGCGGCCAACTCATGTTCAGACGGAAGAATCCCCTCCGCTTTCCATCGGCCGCCTTCAATTTGCTGTGCAATGTCTTTATAGATTGTGATGAATTTATTCACCTTCATTATGGACCACCCAGCTTAGTTTAACACGGTTTCGTTAAACGATAAACAATGGACTCATACGGACGAAGCGTCATGTTCTGCAGCCCTTCCCTTACATTATCGTTCGTCAACATCACCTCTGCCTTCCACTCGTCAGGCGCTAAAGAGTCCGGCAGAGTAAAGGCTGCCTCCGTCCCGTAAAAATTATTGATGACGAGCAGCTTTTCATTGTTGCCGTGTCTGAGATACGCAAAAACGTTCGGATCATCCTTTGCGATTAACTCATACGTCCCCTCTGTCACAATGTCATACCTTTTTCGAATCTGAATCAATTTTTGATAATGGTAAAACACCGAGTTCTGATCCTTCAACGCCGCTTCGGCATTGATTTCCTTATAGTTGCCGGAAACCGGTATCCATGGCGTACCCGTTGTAAAACCGCCATTCTCCGTATCATCCCACTGAACAGGCGTTCTAGAGTTGTCGCGGGATTTCGCCTGTAAAATTTCTGTGATCTCTTGGTCGGGCATTCCTTTTTCCTTAAAGGCTTGATACATGTTCAGTGATTCGACATCCCGATAGGAGCTGATGTCTGCAAACTTCGGATTCGTCATTCCCAGCTCCTCGCCCTGATAAATATAAGGCGTGCCCTGCATCATATGAATGGCGGTAGCGAGCATTTTCGCCGATTTCACCCTGTACGCGCCGTCATCCCCATACCTAGATACAACGCGCGGCTGATCGTGATTGCACCAAAACAGAGCGTTCCATCCCCCTCCAGCGTGCATCCCCGTCTGCCACTCGGATAAGATCTCTTTCAGCTTCAAAAAGTCAAAAGGTGCCAAGGCCCACTTTTCCCCGTTTGGATAGTCAACCTTGAGATGATGGAAGCTGAATGTCATATCAAGTTCTTTATTGTCAGGATTCGTATACCGGATACAATGGTCTACGGTCGTTGAAGACATCTCACCGACCGTCATACTGTTGTAATGTGAAAACACCTTTTCGTTCATTTCATGCAGAAATTCATGCACCCGCGGTCCGTCAGTATAAAAGGAACGGCCATCGCCTCCGTCTTCCGCATCCGGAAAGCGCTGTTCTTTAGAAATCAGGTTGATGACATCCAGCCTGAAGCCGTCTATTCCCTTTTCAAACCAAAAATGCATCATGTCATAGACATGCTTTCTGACCTCTTCATTTTCCCAATTCAGATCAGCCTGCGTCACATCAAACAGATGCAAATAATATTGGCCCGACGCTTCGTCAAGCTCCCATGCCGAGCCGCCGAATTTCGATTCCCAGTTTGTCGGAACAGAACCGTTTTCTTGCGGGTTTTTCCATATATAAAAATCACGGTACGGGCTGTCTTTTGACGAAATCGCCTCTTGAAACCAATTGTGCTCTGTTGATGTATGATTGACGACAAGATCCATGACGACTTTCAGGCCCCTTTTATGGGCTTCGGACAGTAACCGCTCAAAATCCTCCATCGTCCCATATTCAGGATAAATCGAGTAATAATCGCGAATATCGTACCCATTATCATGCTGCGGAGAATCATAAATCGGTGTCAGCCATAGCACATCCACCTGAAGTGTTTTTAAGTAATCAAGCTTTTCAATAATGCCGTTCAGATCGCCGACACCGTTTCCCGTCGTATCGTTAAAGCTTTTCGGATAAATTTGATAGACCACAGCTTTTTTCCACCATGGTGTTTGTTCTGTTTTCATCTGTCTCCACCACCGTTTTATAGAATAAAAACGGGAAAAGGGAACGTTGAAACACGTCCCGCTCCCATTCGTTATTTATGTTTAAATCTTGCATACGCGTATGTTCCGGCAAACGGCACGATCAATACAATGGCCATCCCGATTGCAAACGCGCCCCAGTACTGGCTCATGATTGAGAAAATCCCCGGCACCCCGCCGACACCGACGGAGCTTGCCAGCACACCTTGAGAAGAAATATACATTCCGGCCAGCCCGGAGCTGACCATCGCAATGATAAACGGGAATCTGTATCGCAGATTCACCCCAAAGATGGCAGGTTCTGTAATGCCGAGATAAGCAGAAATCCCTGATGTGAGGGAAAGGCCTTTTTGTTTCTCATCCTTCACGATAAACATCATGGCCAGCGCTGCCGAACCTTGTGCGATATTAGAAAGCGCCAGCATCGGCCATAAAAATGTGCCGCCGAGCTTTGACCCGATGAGCTGCAGGTCGACTGCAAGGAACGTGTGATGCATGCCGGTAATGACTAGCGCTGAGTAGAAACCGCCATATAACAAACCGCCCAGTGCGGCAAAAGAGCCGAACACCGAGATAAGCCCTGAAGTCAGCACGTTTCCGATCGCAAATGTAACCGGACCGATAATGATAAAAGAGGCAAAACCTGTTACGAGAAGCGTAATCGGTGCGACAACGAGCAGCTGTATACCCTCAGGTGTTCGTTTTGTTAAAAACACCTCAACCTTCGCCAGCATATAGGAAGCAAGTAAAATCGGGAGCACCTGCCCCTGATAGCCGACTTTCTGCACCTCAAGGCCGAACAAATTCCATACCGGAATTTTCCCGCTTTGTTCTGCAGCGCCATATCCCCACGCATTAAGCAAATCAGGATGCACGAGCATAACGCCAAGCACAATGCCAAGAAGCGGATTTCCGCCGAACCGTTTGACCGCAGACCAGCCGATTAACGCAGGCAGAAACGTAAAGGCCGTGCCTGCAATCAGATTAATCATATTTGCGAAATCAGCCCACTGCGGATAGACCTGCACAATCGATTTTGTGCTGAAGAAAATGCCTTGCGCCGTTAAAATGTTATTGATTCCCATCAAGAGACCCGCCGTGACAATCGCAGGCAATATCGGAATAAAAATATCTGCAAGCGTTTTCACAGCACGCTGCAAAGGATTCATATTTTTTTCTGAAGCCTTCTTCACTTCATCCTTTGTTGACTCGCCAATCCCCGTTTCCTTGACCAGCTCAGCGTACACTTTATTGACCGTTCCTTGGCCAATCACAACCTGAAACTGCCCGTTTGTCGAGAACGACCCCTTTACAATGTCAATTTGATCAAGCACCTCTTGGTCAACCTTGCTTTCATCTATTAATGCAAAACGCAAACGTGTAACACAATGAGTTGCCGCTGCAATATTTTCAGCACCGCCGACTGCCTCGACAATCTGCCGCGCCGATTTGTTCAGTTCCCCCATGCCAACCCCTCCGTATCCGTTTTTATAACTTGTATATACAACTTATGATTATATTGTATTCCTGTATATACATGTAGTCAACATTTTTTTATAGCGCTTTCATCCTAGACCAGGAATATCTAAAACAGACAAGGTTACTCTAAAAGTCACAAGCACTTATTGTATAAGATATTGAAAAAGCAGGGTGAGCCTCTATGAATAAACGCGATAAAACGCTTCAGCTCATCAAAGAGCTTGAAGACAATCAGGACAGACCGATCTCTCCCAATTTAAAGGAAAACCTCGATACTCTGACCTTATTAACAGAAGACTGCTCAGACATCGTATTTAGACAATTTGACTTTGGTAACGGGCTGTGCGGATTTATTGTTTATATCGAAGGAATTGTAAAATCGGAACATATTCAAGATCACGCCCTCCGTCCTTTCTTGAGTCATCTGACGGATCAGTTAGATGAACATGAAGAGGCGCTGCAAAACACATTATCGATTTCAAGCGTAGCGTCAGAAACAAGTGTAAGCAAAGTGGCTGCATCCATCATTGAGGGGAACGCGGTTTTATTTGCCGAGGGGCATTCAAAATGCCTGATCTTAAAAATAAAAGGCGGCCAAAGAAGAAGCATTGAAGAACCGATAACAGAATCGACCATCAGAGGGTCTAGGGAGGGCTTCACTGAAAGCCTCAGGGTCAATACCGCTCTAGTGCGTTTTCGCATCAAAACGCTTCAACTTAAAATGATCTCTTTTAAAATCGGCACGAAAACCAAAACTGACATTGTCTTGGCCTATATTGACGGGATTGCCGATCCAAAGGTCATTGACAAAGTGAAAAAAAGAATCAAAAAGATCAAGATTGATGCCGTCCTAGAAAGCGGATATATTGAGGAATTTATCGAAGACGACACGTACTCGCCCTTCCCCCAGCTGCAATACACGGAAAGGCCCGATACCGTCGCCGCCCAGCTTCTCGAAGGCCGATTTGCCATTTTCACAGATAATACGCCGTTCGTCTTAACAGGCCCGATTACGTTTTGGCAGCTGATGCAGGCCAGTGAAGATTACTATGAGCGCTATTTGATATCTAACTTACTCCGCTGGCTGCGCTATATGTTTTTATTCATTGCTCTTTATTTGCCGGCTATTTATGTTGCCGTGATTACATACCATCAGGATTTAATGCCGACAAACTTAATGTTCAGCGTGGCATCTGCCCGTGAACCGATTCCTTTCCCAGCTATCGTAGAAGCATTAATTATGGAAATTTCCTTTGAGGCCCTTCGTGAAGCAGGCGTTCGGCTGCCCAAAACGATTGGCCAGACAGTCAGTATTCTCGGCGCTCTTGTCATCGGAACGGCCGCCGTTGAAGCGGGAATTGTGTCAGCCCCCATGGTGATCATCGTATCGTTAACAGGGATCGCGTCATTTACAATTCCGCGGTTTAATTTAGCCATTTCCATCAGGATGCTTCGTTTCCCGTTTATGATTTTGGCAAGCATTTTCGGGATATTCGGCATTATGCTCGGCACGATTATTTTAGTGCTTCATTTGTGCAAGCTGCAATCTTTCGGCATTCCTTATTTATCCGGGATTTCTCCATTTAAACGTGATGAAGTAAAAGATATTTTTGTCCGGGCGCCTTGGTGGGCGATGACCAGAAGACCGAGCACGTATTCGCGCGGCAATGGACAGAAGGGAGCGAAAAGAGAGGACCCTCAAGATGAAGAAAACAATATATAAGGCTGTTGCACCGCTTCTCGTTTGCATGCTTCTAGCGGGGTGCTGGGACCGGACAGAAATCAATGACATCGCATTTGTCGTCAGCTCTGCAATTGATAAGAAAAAGGATCAGTATCGAGTAGCCATGCAGATTCCCTTGGTTGGCCAATTAGGCGGACAGACAGGAGGAGGAGGCGGAACTACCGGTTCAAAAACATGGTATGTTGATTCAGCTTCCGGCACTACGATCAAGGAAGCGAACAACAAGCTGCAAACCTCCTTATCCCGAACGATCAATACGTCCCACAGACGTACGGTTGTTATTGGAGAGGATATGGCGAGAGAAGGCGTCGCCCCAGTATTTGATATTTTAACGCGAAATCCGCAGAACAGATTAACGGCGCTTTTTTTAGTCAGCCAGGGTGAGGCGCGGGATATTTTAAACACCGATGTTCAGCTTGAACAGTTTCCGGCGGAAATGATTCGAGAGCTGGCCATTTTGGCGACGAACCGCCCCGTGTTTTTAAGCAGGTTCATGTCTGACTTGGTAGAAAAAGGCAATGATCCGTATGCGCCGGTCATCTCCTCCTCTAAAACAAAGCCTGGAGGGAAAGGGAAATCCAATTTAAAAATTGACGGGCTTGCGATCTTTAAAAAGGACAAATTAGTGGATATTTTGAAAAAGGAACACATGACAGCTGCCCTGATTTTACTGAATCAGGCCCGTCAGCCAGAATTCATTTTAGTCCTGCCGAATCAAATGGGGAAAGCGACCATTCAGCTTCAAAAGCCGAATGCATCCTTTCATGCGGCTGAAAAAAACGGAAAGCTGTCGATGACAGTCGAGATCAGAGCCAAAGGAATTATTATGGAAAACCAATCCACTTATGAAACGAGAGAAAATGACCAATTTTACATCATACAAAAAGCATTAAACAGGGCTGTAAAGGAAGAGATGATCAGCACCGTACATCGGCTTCAAAAGCTAAAGGCGGACCCGGCCGGCTTTCAAGACCGAACGATAAGAAGCATGGACATCACAAACAATCTGCTAAGAAAGGATTGGGATGAGGTCTACAAGGACATGGAGATTCACGTCAACCCGATTGTGACGATTGAGCAAGGCGGAGTTTTGTATAAAACGATCAGCCATTAATGGAGGTGCGCCGGCATGATCAGCTATATTGTACAGGCATTGATTGTGTGCATTGCCATTTACGCATATGAATGGAAGAATTTTCGTTCCGCTAACACCGTAACAAAATGGGCTTTCAGCCTGCTGATTGCAGGAAGTATTTTTCTGTGGATTTATATGAGAGTGAACCCCCTGCTTCCGCGGCTGGGACACCTGTTTAAATATATTCCGTTTTGAACATGACAGAAAGGATGTGCTTTATGGATAAGACCTCTGCATACCAAGGATTATTTTTCGGAGCGCTGTATACGTTAGCGGTCGGACTGAAGCATGCTCCGATCCTCATGATCCAATCGGCAAAACAAAACGCCTGGCACAGCTACATCCTCGGCGTTATCCTCGTGATTCCGGCACTCTGGCTAATGCACAGGCTGATGAAAAAGCATCAGAAAAAAAATATCTATGAACTGCTGAGTGATTCCTCGCCAATCGCCGGCCGGTTTATTATTTTGCTGTTTACATTGTATTTCCTGTTAATTAACGCTCATGACATACGTTTCTTTATTAATCTAATTAACATTCTATTTCTCCCGAGAACACCGATGGCCGTTCTTGGCGGTGTTATTATCTTTGTGGCGATCTGTATTGCCAGAGAGGGCAAGGAAACGTTGACCAGAATGGCGCAGATTTTTTTATTACCATTCGGCATCCTGGTCTTGTTCCTTCCATTTACGCTGGCCACACAAATAGAGCTGCAAAATGTAACACCGATCTTTGAAGGGCCGATTCAATACCTTCAATCAGGTTTTTATGCGTTCGGGACAATGGGGGAATTGATCATCCTGCCGCTTCTCTTCTCAAGCCGGAGCGTTCCGCTGAAACACACCATTATCGCAATACTGCTGGGAGCTTTATTGCTAGCCGTGATGTTATTTTCCTCAATTTCTGTCTTTGGCCCCAACCTGACATCTACTTTCTTTGATCCGGCCTATATGGTGATCAGGCAGATCCGCATTACGGATTTTCTGGATCGTTCAGACCTGATCATCGCGGCCTTATGGATTCCGGTCATTATGGTGAAGATATCCGGTTCGCTTTATATTGTGGTCTATGGGCTTTCCTTCTTGCACTCAAAAGTCTACCTGAAAGCCATGTATACACCAACCGGCTTGTTTTCTCTCGTATGCAGCTTTTGGTTCTTCTTAAATACAAATCAGCTGATCGACTTTAACAGAATCAAACCGATCATAAATGTGGTGATTTCCCTTTTGCTGCCTTTATTCATCTATTTGATCATCAAAAGCAAAGCAATGTTCGGCGCCAAAGCAAAACACTAAGAGTTTTTGGCTTCTTTTGTCTGATAAACAGGGTTCTGTTTCGTTTTCCCTGTATCTTTCAGGTAATACTGTTCAGATGTAAAAAATTCGGTATACAGCGCTTTTACCTTTCTGCTCAATAACAGCAGCGCAATCACATTCGGAACAACAATAAAAACTAATGCTAAGTCCAAAATGCCCCAGATGGCTTTTGCTCCGCCTGCGGCACCTATGATAATAGCCGCTAAATAAACGAATTTGATTACATGCCCTGCCAGCCGCCCGAACAGAAATTCAGCTTGCTTTACGCCGTAAAAAATGACAACCATAATGGTCGATACAACAAAGAAAACGAGAGAAACAGAGACGAAGTACCCTCCGCCAGAACCGAAGTAGTGCTGAAATGCAGCCGTTGTCAATGCTGCCGGGTCATTTGAGGCATTTTTCCCTGTCCAGACACCGGATGAAAGGACGATAAAAGCCGTGGTGGTGCAGATGATCAATGTATCAATGACAATGCCGATCACAGACCAGAACCCTTGCCTTACAGGGTGATCAGTCTTTGCCGCCGCATGTGCAATCGGGGCTGTTCCCATTCCGGCTTCATTAGAATACAGTCCGCGGGCAAATCCCCAGCGAACGGTTTCAGCCAGGGCAGCACCAGCGAATCCGCCAACTGCTGAAGAAGAGGTAAACGCATTCGAAAAGATAAGAGAGAAAAACGCCGGCACTGATGAAAGATTCATCAGAACAGTGAGGAGCCCGGCTCCCACGTATGCCCCTGCCATAAGAGGCACGACAAACTCTGTTACTTTTCCAATCCGCTTTACTCCCCCTATTACCACTAACCCGATCAAAAACGCAATGCCTATTCCCGCATATATTTTATTGAAAGAAAACGTTTCGGCAAGAGAGACTGAAACCGAATTCCCCTGAACCATAATGCTCGGAATCAGCTCCACGATCAGCGCAACCGAGAAAAATACGCCGAGCCATTTCATGCGCAGGCCTTTGGTTATGTAATACATCGGTCCCCCGACAAATTCCCCCTGCTCATTTTTTTCTCTGTAATGAACAGCAAGCACACTTTCAGAAAACTTAATCGCCATGGCAAATAAGGCAATAAGCCACATCCAAAAAACAGCTCCGGGTCCGCCAAACATAATAGCGGCAGGCACCCCGACAATATTCGCCGCACCGATCGTGGAGCTGAGGGCTGACGTCAAAGCCTGAAGCGGAGTGACTGTGCCCTCTCCCTTCGGCTTTTTTCCTACGCTGCCGATCGTCTGCTTCAAAATGTATAAAGGATAACGAAATTGAAAACATTTCAGCAAAATGGTGAAGTACAATCCCGTCCCCGTCAGCAAGATGATTAGCGGCGGCCCCCACAGCCAATCTGATATACGCTCTATCCATTCCAATAGTCGTTCCATCCTATCACCCTTTTTTCGTTTATGAGTCATTTCCCCACAGACGGATAAACATAAACCTTTTAGACTGAGACCACTGGAACATAAAGAGGATGGCTTGTGTCAATCGCCATCCTTCAGACAGGACAAATCAGCTGGAAGAAGGTCTGTTTCGTCCAAGCCGGTCATATACTTTATTCTTATAAAAAGCGGACGCCGGCTTTGAAAACATGCCTTTTTTGTCGACAAGCTTATCAAGCAGCATCTGCTTTTCGGTTTTTTTTCTGATTAATAGCTCACGTTCTTTTTCGTCATAGCATTTTGAGATTAAATGGTCGATGGTCATGAGCTCTTTTTTGAGCGCGCCCTCATCCTCTGCCATTCCTGCGTTTTTTAACACACGGTAGCTCATGCGAAGCGATTCCGGCAAGTGTGCCGCGTCATCCTTTGGCAGCGGCTTTCCCATTCCCGGCAGGTTTTCAAATTCTCCGTCTTTGATGGCACGTTTAATTTTATCTTCAGACACAATATGGGAAAAATCCATCAGTTCACCTCTTTTCATTTATTTCCTTATATTTTATCATACATCTCCCGCAGTACCATTTTATTCCTTTATTTCTAGAAAGAAACCTTTTTTTACATTTAGCAATTTGCAAGCGAAACGTTGATTCGACGGCGTTTTTCGCCACTTTTTCCACCCGACGATTTACACTTTTCTAATCTGCTGATTCGTGTTATATTGGATACGTTCGTTTTTTCTATCGTTTCGCTCGAACTGTGATCGGAAAAAAGGAGTGTAACAATGAAAACATTTATAAAAGAAAGAGGACTGGCCTTCTTCTTAATCGCGGTCGTCCTGTTATGGATCAAAACGTATGTCGGTTATGTCCTGAACTTCAACTTAGGAATAGACAACACGATACAAAAAATATTGCTTTTTGTGAATCCTCTCAGCTCAAGCTTGTTCTTTCTTGGCTTTGGACTCTTGTTCAAGAAAAAATTACAGCAGACAGCCATTATAGTGATTCATTTTTTAATGTCTTTTTTACTGTACGCAAACATTGTGTACTACAGATTTTTCAATGATTTTATTACAATTCCGGTCATTATGCAGGCTAAAACAAACGGCGGCCAACTCGGTGACAGCGCATTTTCGCTGATGAGACCGACTGACGTCTTTTACTTTATCGATACGATCATTCTGATTATCTTGGCGATCAAAGTGAACAAGCCTGCCGAAACGTCGAGCAAAAAATCGTTCCGAATCGTTCTAGCGTCTTCGATTCTTGTGTTCTTAATCAACTTGGCAGTTGCGGAATCAGACCGACCTGAATTGCTGACAAGATCATTCGACCGAAACTATCTTGTGAAATACTTGGGAACGTACAATTTTACGATTTATGACGCTGTGCAGAATATCAAATCCAACAGCCAGCGCGCGCTTGCCGATTCCAGCGACGTGACGGAAGTGGAAAACTACATGAAAGCCAATTACGACGTGCCGAATAACGTGTATTTTGGCAAGGCAGAAGGAAAAAACGTCATTTACGTTTCACTTGAATCTCTGCAGTCATTTATCATTGACTATAAAATTGACGGCAAAGAAGTCACACCTTTCTTAAATAAACTGGCACATGATAACGAAACGTTCTACTTTGATAACTTTTTCCACCAAACGGGACAAGGTAAAACATCTGATGCAGAATTTATGATGGAAAACTCTCTGTACCCGCTGGCTCAAGGTTCAGTTTTTGTAAACAAAGCGCAAAACACGCTTCAATCCGTTCCGGCGATTTTAAAGTCTAAGGATTACACATCTGCTGCATTCCACGGAAACACGCAGACGTTCTGGAACCGTAACGAAATGTACAAAGCGGAAGGCATCGATAAGTTCTTCGATTCTGCTTACTATGACATGAACGAAGAAAACACGAAAAACTACGGGATGAAAGACAAACCGTTCTTTAAAGAATCAATGCCGCTGTTAGAAAGCCTGCCGCAGCCGTTTTATACGAAGTTCATTACCCTATCTAACCACTTCCCATTCGGAATGGATGAGGGTGATACAGACTTCCCGGCTGGAGACTTTGGTGACTCTGTCGTCGACAACTACTTCCAGTCAGCCCATTACCTTGATCAGTCCATTGAACAATTCTTCAATGATCTGAAAAAAGACGGGTTATATGATAAATCGGTTATCGTGATGTACGGAGATCACTACGGCATCTCTGAAAACCACAATAAAGCAATGGCCAAAGTTCTTGGCAAAGATGAAATTACTGATTATGACAACGCCCAGCTTCAACGGGTGCCGCTCTTTATCCACGCTGCCGGCGTGAAGGGCGAGAAAGTTCATAAATATGCCGGAGACGTCGATGTGGCTCCTACCATTCTGCATTTGCTCGGAGTGGATACGAAAGACTATCTGATGTCCGGTTCTGATATTTTATCTAAAGAACACCGTGAAGTGATTCCGTTCCGTAACGGAGACTTTATTTCACCGAAGTACACGAAAGTATCCGGCAAGTATTACGATACGAAAACCGGAAAAGAGCTTGATGAATCCGAAATCGACAAGTCAGAAGACTCACTCGTCAAGAAGGAACTTGAAATGTCCGATAAAATCATAAACGGAGACCTGCTGAGGTTCTATGAGCCGAAAGGTTTTACAAAGGTGAATCCTTCCGATTATGATTACACAAAACATGACGAAGATTCTTCCGAAACGTCAACGGATGATGAAGATCAATAAGAAAAAGCGGAGAGGATGCCCTCTCCGCTTTTTTATTTCACCGCAGCTCTCAATTCCTCTGCCGCAAATTCGACATTCGGCCCAATGATCACTTGAACCGATTGCCCTCCTGATTTGACGACCCCTTTTGCGCCTGCTTTCTTTAGCAGCGCTTCATTCACTAAAGCGGTATCCTTCACAGTCAGCCGCAGTCTTGTGGCGCAATGATCAATGGTTTGAAGGTTTTCTTTTCCACCGAGCCCCTTCAGCATGATGTTTTCATTGACATCCTGAACGGTGTTTTCATCAAGCACTTCATCCACATCGTCATCTTCCCGTCCCGGCGTTTTTAAGTTCAATGCCTTAATCAGTATATAAAACACGATAAAATAGACTGCCGCATAGCATATACCTACCAGAAGCAGCAGCAGCGGTTTTTCTGCAATTCCATAGCTCAGCACATAATCGATGGCTCCGGCTGAGAAAGAGAAGCCTGAGCGGATGCCGAGCCAGTTGACGATAAATAAAGACAGCCCGGTTAAGACCGCGTGAACAGCGTATAATAACGGAGATAAAAACATAAATGCAAACTCAATCGGCTCCGTAATCCCTGTGATAAACGCAGTCAAGGCAAACCCGATCATCATTCCCGCCGTTGCTTTCCGTTTTGACGGCTTTGCAGTCACAACCATAGCCAGACACGCCGCCGGAAGACCGAACATCATGATTGGGAAGAAGCCGGTCATATATGTGCCCGCTGTCGGATCTTTCGCGAAAAAGCGCGCCAGATCTCCTGTCACTCCGTTATATTCTCCGAATTGGAACCAGAAAATATTGTTCAGCACGTGGTGAAGGCCAAGCGGAATTAACAGCCTGTTGAACAGGCCAAATATGCCAGCCCCGATGCCGCCGAGCCCAAGCATCCATTCTCCAAACTCGTTAATGCCCGATTGAATCGGCGGCCAGACGACTCCAAATATGCCGGCTAAAATAATCGTAATAATAGCTGTTACAATCGGCACAAGCCGCCTGCCGCTGAAGAAGCCAAGATATTCAGGCAGCTTTGTATCCTTGAAGCGGTTATAGGTATAACCGGCTATTAAACCAGCAATGATTCCCCCAAATACCGCCATGTTGTTTGTTTTATCAATTGTCTTTGTCGCCGCGTCGAGCATCAGATACGATATCGCCCCTGATAAACCCGCGGCTCCATTGCTGTCCTTTGAAATGCCAATGGCAATTCCGATCGCGAAAATAAGCGGCAGATGATCAAAAACCGCCGTCCCCGCTTGATAGATAAACGGGATATTAAATACATCCTCTCTGCCAAGCGCAAGGATAATTCCAACTGCAGGCAGAACCGCAATCGGGAGCATAAATGACTTCCCGAGTTTTTGTAAAAATGAAAGCATACCCATCCCCCTCATACCCTTTTTTTTCAAATATACCATATAAGATATCTAGTGATCTATACCAATTTTCCCGGAGTATTTCTTTTTTCCCAGGTCCGTGTGTTTCCTATTTTTAAGACAGTTGTGGTAAGCTTAAACTAGATTATTTAAAAAGAAAGCGGGAATGACAGATGATTGTAACAAACGATCAAGAATTAGAAGGCATGAAAAAAATCGGAAGAATCGTCGCGCTGGCGCGTGAAGAAATGAAACGGAAAGCAGAGCCCGGCATGAGCACAAAAGACCTTGACCTGATCGGAAAAGCGGTGCTTGATGAGCATGGCGCCGTGTCAGCTCCTGAGAAAGAATACGACTTTCCGGGCGTGACATGCATCAGCGTAAATGATGAAGTGGCTCACGGCATACCAAGCACTTCTAAAATTTTAAAAGCGGGAGATCTTGTGAACATTGACATCTCCGCTGAATTTGGCGGCTTCTATTCCGACACAGGCATCTCATTTGTGCTTGGTGAAGGAGAAGAGCGCCTTCATAAGCTTTGCCAATGCGCGGAAGACGCTTTTCAAAAAGGACTGCAGCAGGCAAAAGCAGGCAAGCGCCAAAACCAAATCGGAAGAGCCGTTTATCATGAAGCACGCTCTCAAGGCTTTACCGTCATTAAAACCCTGACCGGCCACGGAATCGGCAGAAGCCTGCATGAAGCGCCGAACCACATCATGAACTATTATGATCCGTTTGATAACGCGCTTTTCAAAAACGGGACAGTCATCGCGCTTGAACCGTTTATTTCAACGAAAGCCGAAACAATTGTTGAAGCTGGAGACGGCTGGACGTTCAAGACACCGGATAAAAGCATGGTTGCCCAAGTTGAACACACCATCGTCATCACAAAGGATGAACCGATTATCCTGACAAAACTGTAAAACACATTCCGGGCTGCCGGATGGTTTAACCTCCTCCAATTGCAGGTAAAACATCACTATTCGCAGGAGGAGGTATTGCAATGAACAAAGATCAAGAAAAAATCCAAATTGAAAACGAATTGAATGCGATGCATGGCACAACAAAAGAAGAAATTTTAAAAGACTTTGAGGAATTTAAAGAATACCTAAGCAAACAAGTGAACCGAGGCAAAAAGCTGGGATTGGATGACGGCAAGCTTGTGAAAAGCGCCGCGATCCTGGGAGACTACCTCGCGAAGCATGAAGAGCCTCACAACAGTGAAGAAATGCTCCTGCAAGAGCTTTGGAGCGTTGCGGACGAAGATGAGAAAAAACATTTGGCACAGCTGCTGGTCAAATTGGTTGATAAGCAATAAAAACACGAGCCGGGCGTGCTGCCCGGCTTTCTTGATATTGTCACAGCCCGGCTCTTTCAGATATGCTACACTACTATTATGTCTGCGAAAGGAGCCTTTACCTGCATGTGGTTTATTATTTTCGGCATCATTTTTTTCATTGAAGGCATTATTATGACCGTTTACGGCGTGAAGAAGAAAAACGGGATGCTCACATATATCGGCATTGTTTTCAGCATTATGACATTCGGCGTTGTCATGATGAAACTAACCGGCCATTAAATCATATTCAGCTTTTACTCAGCATATACATACAGAAGTACATTCGCATAACTAGTGCGAAAGGCTCAGTTTTTCCCGCATCTCTTTTCAGCATCATTCCATGGATGTTACAATGCCAATCGTTTGGTAAAATCCTCTCCATTGGGAGAGATAGGGAAAGGAGTTTTCTGACATGCATTACGGCAGTAAAGGCTGGTATGTGGCAGAATTAAAAAAGCAGGGGATCACGCACCATGAAGGAAGAAAGCTTCAAAGCTATAAGACCTATTTTCTTGCCAACCTGCTTGAAACAAAGAAAAAATGATCAGAAGAATGATAAAGCCGCGCACGTTGATATGCGCGGCTTTTTTTCTATTCAACCGGCAGCAGCCTGTCCTTTTTTTTCATAAAGGACGCTCTCCAGCTTTCCGACAGTGCGTCTTCACTTAAAATCCGTTCAATGGCGGCGAGATTTTTTGCATCATGGTAGTTGATTTGGTTTGCGAATTGGACTGATATGTCTTTCTCGCCTCTGGACAGCAATTCCAGTTTGGCGCCGGGAGCCACCCTGCCCTCTTCCAGCACGCGAAAATAAAAACCGGTATAGCCGGTTTGCTGAACCTTCAGCACCATTTCCTTTATGCCAAACTTTTTCGCCAGCTTTACACACGGCTGGCGCGGCTGGCTGACCTGAACAACAGCTTCATCAAGCTTGAACACATCCCCGATGCAAACGCTCTCCTCGGTCAGGCCCGTGACCGTCAGATTTTCACCAAATGCGGCGCTTGGCAGCGGTCTTGAGAGAAACTCTTCCCAAAACGGATAATGCTCCGCCGGGTAGACACAGACAGCCTTATCAAGTCCTCCATGATGGACGAGATCCGCCTGCCCGTCTCCTTCAAAGTTTTCCCGATACAGCATAACAGCGGAATCGGCGGGCCGCTTCATGATGCCGGTTTCGATTTTCTTTCCGTCATATTCAAGCGTCTGCGGCTTTCCGAGATTAAGAGAAAGAACTGAATAGTGCGCTGCTTTCATACGAACACATCCCCTTTACAGGTTGTAAAATGATTGATTATCATAAAAAGAAAAGGTGGTTTTTACATGCTTCAGTACCGAATCGTTGTAAACGGCCGGGTTCAAGGTGTGGGATTTCGCTATTTTGTTCAAATGGAAGCCGATAAGCGAAAACTGGCCGGCTGGGTTAAAAACCGTGATGACGGCCGTGTCGAGATTTTGGCAGAAGGCCCGGAAAACGCCTTACAATCATTTCTTGAGGCTGTAAAGAAAGGCAGCCCTTTCTCAATAGTTGCTGACGTCTCTGTCACAGAATCCCGCAGCCTTGAAGGACATCACCGATTTTCCGTTGTTTACTCGTAAGGTTTATCCTGATAAAAGTAATTCGGCTTAACGATTGAGTTGTCATAGGAACGGTGGAAGATATGAGTGGCAGCGGGTGAAATCGGCGGAATCAGCCACGTCCAGTCCCCCGTCAGCTTTCTGCCCGCTTCTTCCTCCTGTTCTTCAAACCGTTTAAACTGGCTTGCGGCCGTATGATGGTCAACAATGCTGACACCTTGCTTTTTATACGAGTGCAGCACAGCTTTATTCAATTCAACAAGCGCTTGATCCTTCCATAAATCCGTATTGTAATCAGTAGAAATGCCGATAACGGATGCCACTTTTTTGAGCTTGTCGTACCGCTTTTCATCTGCCAGATTTCTTGCTCCGATCTCCGTACCCATATACCAGCCATTAAACGGCGCGGCATTATAATGAATGCCCCCGACCTCAAGCTTCATATCAGAAATAATCGGCACGCCGTACCATTTCAGCTCAAGATCAGAAAACGCTTCGATTTCAGGATGTGTGATTGGAACCTCGATCACAAGTGAACGCGGCAGCTCATACCAGACCGGCTGTTCGTCGCCTTTCATGCGAAAAATGAGCGGCAGCAGGTCAAAATCCGTTCGCTCTCCGCGCCAGCCGAGCTTTTCGCAGGCTGCTGTCAGAGAACGGGAAGCGGGGTCACCGATTCTTTCTCCGTCTGATTCATATCCAGCGTACCGGATCAGCTGATGATTCCAGATTTCGACTTGCTTTTCACCCTTCTCTTCCGGAGGGAAAATTGTAATGCTCGGCCTGACTTTCCCATTATTCGTGGCGGTTTCAATGTGATGAAAGAGGGCGTCCCGAACATCCTCCTTCGTCCGGACGTCACGTCTGTCGATGACATTCAGCGAATTCCAAAACAATCTGCCGATGCAGCGGTTGCTGTTTCTCCAAGCCATTTTCGCTCCGTGCTCGATTTCTTCCTTCGTATGGACATAGCTTCCGGTCCGGCCAATTTCACTTTTAATGCTATCGAGACGGTCTTTCACTTCCTCCTCCTTTCCCAATTCCTGATAGCAAGCGGCAATAAACGCTTTCGCTTCGTTCCAAAGTATTTCTTTTTCTTCCAACAAACTCTCCCCTTCAAATCGCATTCATGCTTTTCATTGTATCGTTTTTAAGCCGGAAGACAAATGATTTTTCTGTATCTTCTTGGAAAACAATAAAAAAACACCCGCGTATCCGGGTGTTAAAAAGACGATAAACGATTTGCCAATTCAATTAAGTCACTGCGAAAGTTTTTGCCCGTCATCGGTATTCCATGCCCCGTCAGCAGTGCTTCCGGTTCAAGGCCGGCAAGCTTCTGAATAGATTCGGCAGCAGTCGCTGTGTCAGGCGTAAAATAAGCCGGCGGCCCATGAAGCTCCTGTTTTTGAATCAAGACCTCAGCCATTTTCTCCTGTTCCACTGTAATGACTGCATCACCCGCCACAAGCACGCGCCCGTCCTCTCGGAATAACGAGATATGGCCAGGTGTGTGTCCGGGAGTCGCAATCCAAATCCACTCGTCAAGAAACGGTACAGAGCCGTCTTCTGGCAGTACCTGCACATGTGAGGAAATATCGATAGAGTGCCGCGGGAACAGCGGCGACAGTTTGGCGACCAGCCCACTCTTGCTGTCAGGACGAGCCGGAGGATAATCCTCTTTACCTGTTACATAAGGCATTTCCCGAGAATGAACATAAACAGGAACATCCCAATGCTCAAGGATCTCTTCTATCGCACCGATATGATCAAAGTGCCCGTGTGTGAGGATAATTGCTTTGAGCTGAAAATCATCGCCGAATCTTTGTTTTGCTTCATTTACTATCATGTCTGCTGATTGAGGCATGCCAGCATCAACTAAAACAAATGAGCGAGGTTCAGAAGGCAGCTGAATCAAATAGACATTCACTATTTGCACGGTCAAGCCGCGCACCCCTTTTGCCGCCTCGAACCCCGTTCCGCTTCTGACTGAAGTCATCGGCATATAAGGATCACTCATGATGACACCTCCGGTATGTTGTATGCCGTTAGTGTGTGTCATTACGCCTGAATTATCATACGGAAATTGAGATCGCACCGATCAATAGAGCAATAGCCGTCATGACAATCACTGCGAGAACCGCCCATTTCAATGCGAATTTTTGATGGTCGTCAATAGAAACCCCGACAAGTCCGACAAGCAAATGAGTGGATGGCACAAGCGGGCTCAGCATATGAATCGGCTGGCCGATAATAGATGCTCTGGCAATTTCAACTTTATCCACACCATATGCGACAGCCGTTTCTGATAAAATCGGCAGCACCCCGTAGAAATACGCGTCATTCGGCATCAGGAATGTGAAAATGCCGCTTGTTAAAGCCACGATCGCCGGGATCAATCCGCCCATTTGTTCAGGAATCATCGACACAAGCGAAATCGCCATTTCATCAACCATTTTAGTGCCTGTCAAAATCCCCGTAAAAACCCCCGCAGCAAAAATCATGGAGCCGATGGCCAGCACGTTGCTGGAATGCGCCGATATACGCTGTCTCTGATGCTCAAGGTTTGGATAGTTCACAATCAGTACAATACAGAACGCAATGACAAACAGTACGGTTAAACTGACTTTACCCGATACTAAACATCCTATCAGAGAAAGCGTTAACAATAAATTGAACCACCAAAGCTTCGGCCGTTTCCACTCATCTTCAACCGCAGCCGCAGGTTCATTGGCATTGGCCGGCTGTTTCAGTTCAATCACCCCAAGGCGCTTCCGTTCCGCTTTTCCAAGCACATACGCAACAGCAACCATACAAAGCATCCCGCTTGCGATGACAGGAATCATCGGCCCGGTAAGCTCAGCCGGATCAACCCCAAGCGCGCTCGCCGCCCGCGGCGTAGCGCCACCCCACGGAATTGTGTTCATGATTCCCATGCCGACTCCTGCGATTCCCGCCAGGATAATCGGCCGGATGCCTAGCAGCAAATAGAGCGGTAGCATTGCGCTTGTCGTAATCATATACGTGGTCGAGCCATCTCCGTCCAAGGCGACAAGCATCGTAAGAACCGCTGTCCCGACAACAATTTTTAATGGGTCGCCTTTGACCATGCTTAAGATTTTGCCAACCATCGGATCGAACAGCCCTGTATCAATCATAATCCCAAAATATAAGATCGCAAACATTATCATGACGGCAGTCGGCGCTACTTGTTGAATTCCCGAAATCATCATGTCCCCGACTTCAGTAAATCCAAATCCAGCAATTAGCGCAAACACAATCGGCGTCAGAACTAATGCTGTCAAAACAGAAAGCCGTTTTGTCATGATCAATGCCATAAACACGAGCATCATGAGAAAGCCTAAAATTGCTAACACGTCCATTCCCCCTTAAATGAATCCGCTTACATTTTTTTGTCCCTTACTCCCCTTCTTGCCTTTTTGCCATCGTATGGGAAAACCAATCGCAAGTAAATAATTTGGTTTTTTTGTATTTTTAATTTTTTAAAACCGTTTTGTTCTTTTTGATCATTTCTGGTTATATCAAAAAGATCCCGGAATGCCGGGATCTTAATTTCCTGTCATAATGCTTTGATAAAAAGCGGATTGCTGGTCAAGAAACCGTTTCGTTTCCCTGCTGTTCAAATAAAAGCTTTCCCAGTCCTGTTCATTTATTTTCCGCTTCCACTCAGGCGAGGATGTGACCTTCTTTAGCGCTTGATCCCAGTAAGAAATCTCTTCCTCAGACATGTTTTTCGGGCCCAAAACCCCTCTCCAATGAGAAAAGACAAACGGGATCTCCTGCTCCTTCCACGTTGGTACATCGGGAAAACCGGGAAGTCTTTTATCAGACGTTACAGCAGCTAACGTGATATCGCCGCGCCGCTCATAGGGTTTCGCTTCAGAAAGTGTCATGGAGGCCGCTTCTATCTCATGTCTGATCAACGCCTGAATGAGCTGCTCACTGCTGTCATACTGCAGAAATTGGATGTCAAAAGGGTCAATGCCGTACATGTCGGCCGCTCTGACGAACGAGAGCTGATCATCGTTGCCAAGCCCAGGGGCAAAGCCGATTTTCACCTTTCCAGGATGCATCTTAATCTCATTCAGCAAATCCTTGCCGTTAGTTAACGCAGATTCTTTTGGCAATGCAACAGTCTGCCATTCCTTGGAGAGAATGGCGAGCGGAGTAAAATCGTCTGTTTGTAATTTGCTTTGCCCGAGAAGATCATTGCTCAGTATTAAGCTGGACGTCATGCTAATGGTCTGTTTGCTGCTTTCGTTGACATATTTCCAGCCTTTCTCTCCCCCGCCGCCGGGTTTATAGACGATATGTACATCACCCTTCACAATCTGCTTCTGCCTCAAAACGGCTTGGATCGCCTGCGCTGTGACATCCCAGCCGCCAGAAGGTTCAGCAGGGACGACAATTTCAATCGGCCCGTCAGGCAGGCGCGGCGCAGCCGCCTGCCTGATATCCCCCTGCATAAAGATCAATAAAGAAATCAATAGGATGATAGATTTTTTCATATCTAGTCCGCCGCCAAATAATATTTTCTCTCCGGCCTGCCGATAATCCCGTATTCAAGCTCTGCTCTTGCTTCTTCCTTTGCCACAAGGTACTCGGCATAGCGGCGGGCCGTCGTTCGTGACGCCCCCATTTTTTCTCCAAGTTCTTCCGCTGTCAATCCTTCTGATGCAGTTCGAAGCGCTTCCTTAATTTTTCGCAGTGTAATCGAATTAATGCCTGTCGGCAAATCCTCTGCCGGCAAAGATGACTTCACACCGTTCCCGAAAATATGATCAATCATGGATTGGCTGACCTCCGGCTGAGACAAAAGCAGCTTCCTTTTTTCTTTATACTGAAGCAGCACCTGCCTGAACTTGTCAGCCGTTACGGGTTTGATCAAATAGTGGGCAATCCCTGCCCTGAGCGCTTCCTGCAAATGACGGGTTTCTGTTGCCGCTGTGATGATCATAATATCCACTTTAGGAAATCGGCTTCGTATCTCAGGAATCAATGTGGTCCCAAGCTCATCCGGCATATAAATATCCAGCAAAAGCAAATCAGCCTTTTGTTTCTCTAAAAGCGCCATTGTTTCTTTGGCATTTGCCGCCTTACCGATAATTTTGAATCCATCAAGCTGTTCGATCAATCTCTCATGGATTTGCGCAACCCGAAAATCATCCTCCGCAATCGCGATGTGAATCAAATGGATTCCCCCTTTATTTCTCCTTCGGTATAAACACAGTGAATACCGCACCGCCAGTTTTTTGATTCGCCAGTTCGATCCAGCCGCCCAGTTCACGCACTGAGTCTTTCACATTGGCCAGACCGTAGCCTCTCTTCATCCCCTTTGAAGAATAGCCTCTTTCAAACACAGCTTCCGTCTTATCGGGCGGCACACCGGGCCCTGTGTCTGATACTTCGATGACAATGTCACGGCCCATATCCGTGATGAAAAACAATACTTCCCTCACGCTTTGATCCGCTACAGCTTCGAAAGCGTTATCAATTAAGTTGCCGATAACCGTAATGAGATGAGACAAGCCGATATGTGCAGGAAGAGGCGCGAGCGAGCTGTTCTCATCAATAGACAGCTTGACCTTCTTTTCCGATGCTTTGCTTATTTTCCCTAACAAAATGGCCTGCACCTGCTGCGAATGGATGTTATGGAATAAAATATCATGCTGTTCATTTTGTATCGCGTATTCCTCTTTAATTAAATCAATGGCTTCATCATACTCACCAAGTTCAAGCAGCCCTAAGATCGCGTAAAGCTTATTTGAAAATTCATGAGTCTGCGCCCTGAGATCCTCTGAATATTTGCGAACCTCTGTCAGTTTATCGATCAGCTTTTTCAGCTCCGTTTTCTCCCGGAAACTGACGACAATCCCATACGCCAGCCCGCCTTGAGTCATCACTTTTGTATTGATAATAAAAACTTGACCGTTGACACTTACCTCTTGGTTCGGCGCCGTTTCTCCTTGCTCAAGCACACTCTTCAGCCCGGCTCCCGGCATAACGTCATCAATAGGAAGATTGACCACAGGCTCGGGAAGCTTTAGCATCTCGGCAGCCGATACATTCATCATAGTGACGACGCCTTCACGATTGGTGGCAATGATTCCTTCTCGAATCGCGAAAAGCATTGCATTCCTCTCACGATAAAGAGCCGCGATCTCATGCGGCTCAAGGCCAAGCGTATCCTTCCTGATGCTTTTCGCCAGTGCGGCGGCACCAGCAAATCCGAGCAGCAGCACAAGTACAGCGATCACACTCAAGTTTCTCAGATGCGTTTTGATGCTTTGCTCTGTCTCCGTTTGCAGAAAATCAACAGACACGCTGCCGATCACTTGGCTGTATTCCTTCTGCTCTTTTATAATCGGCGCGCTCCCCCTGATCACTCTTCGTCCATCGGCAATTGTTTCAGAAACATGCGAGCCGCCAAACAAAATTTCTCTGCTGCGATCCAGTTTCTTTTGGCCGCTTTTTTCAGAAGCGCTCCGAATGTCTCCTTTTTCGTCCAACACATAAATGGCATACGCGCCAGTCTGTTCTTTCATTTGTTCAATGACCTCTTGCGTCTCATCCTCATGTCCATCTTTTTTCTCAATGAGCTCTTTAGCCGGCGGCATATAGGAAATGGTTCTTGCCGTCTGAACCGCCAGCTGCTCTGCCTGTCTCCGTTGTTCCTGTGTATGCTGAACGGCTAACGTAATGGTCAGCACACCAATGACAAAAACCAGCAGAGCCGCAATCAGCCCCATTATTTTTGTTTGCAGGGAAAAATGGAACCGCTTTTTCACCACAGCACCAGCCGTCCTTTCTACCTAGATCATACCATTTTTCATAGGGAATTTTCTCATTTTTCAAAAATCCATTTTCTTTTGAAGGGTGAACAATAGGAGGAAATATGTTTTGCAGTTTGGCTGAATGAAGTTAAGGGACTTGCTTTAAAATAAAAAAGGCAGACCGCGTCTGCCTTTTTCTTTCTACCATATTCCTAGTACTTTCCACCATAATCCACCGATCACAAGCCATACGACAATATGGACGATCGACAGGATAAATCCGATGGACCACCATTTGCTTTGCGGAACGTAGCCTGCTCCGAAGAAGACTGGAGCCGCTCCAGCACCGTAGTGAGTCGTTGACCCAAACAGGTTGCTGAAGAACGCGAGGCTCAGTGCTGCTAAAAGCGGCGGTGCGCCCGCTGCCACGATCACCGCCAAAAATGCTGAATACATCGCGCTGATGTGAGCTGTCGCGCTCGCAAAGAAGTAGTGTGAATAGAAATACACAACGATTAAGATTAAGAATGCCACAATCCAAGAGAATCCTGATACGGAAGATTTCATGGCATTACTGAACCAAGACACCATGCCTAACTCATTCAGGAAGTTGGCCAGCATGACAAGCGCCGCAAACCAAGTGAGCGTATCCCAAGCGCCCTGTTCTTTTTTGATATCATCCCAAGTCAGTACCTGTGATAATAATAGAACGGCCAAACCGATTAATGCGGTTGTGGTTGCGTCGATGTTGAAGCTGCCGCCAAAAATCCACAGCACAAGCACCAAAAGAAACACAATAACCATGGAAAGCTCTGACTTTTTGAATGGTCCCATTTCTTTCAGTTTTTCTGTTGCGATTTTCGCCGCATCCGGTGTTTCTTTGATTTCCGGCGGATACAGCTTGTAAATCACAAGCGGAGTAATGATTAAGCTGACAAGTCCCGGTACAATCGCGGCAATTGCCCAGCTTGTCCATGTTAAGTCCACCCCTGCGACATCATGGGCCAGCTTGGCAATCAGCGGGTTCGCTGCCATCGCCGTTAAGAACATAGCAGATGTGATCAGATTTCCCTGAAAACCGGTTTTTAGTAAGAATGCGCCGATTTTTCTCTCTGTTCCATTTGCCGGGCTTGATCCGAATGTTTCGGATAATGATCTGATGATAGGAAATATAATGCCTCCTGCACGCGCCGTATTACTTGGAATGGCAGGTGAAAGTATTAAATCACTGAACAGCAGTGAATAAGAAAGTCCAAGGGTTTTTTTCCCGAATTTCTGAACGAATACATACGAAATTCTCGCACCGAGCCCGGTTTTGATAAATCCCCGGGAAATAAAGAATGCGATTACGATAAGCCAGATGGTCTTATTCCCGAATCCGCTTAATGTATCCTCAATTGATAGTGTTCCAGTTAGTGCAGTAACCGCCAATGCAAAAATTGCAATTGCACCCATTGGCAAGGGCTTGGAGATAAAGCCGATAATTGTCGCGACAAAGATCGCAAACAAATGCCAAGCTTTAGGTTCAAGTCCGGACGGAGCGGGAATAAACCAAATGATTAGTCCCACAGCGACAGTAATCAGCAATGGAACAAGCTTTACTGCTGACTGTTTTCCTGCGTCTTTTTCTGAAGCCATAAATAGGTCTCCTCCTATATACTTGTTTTCCGATCCCCTTTCCCATTCTACTCCTTAACTAAGTTAATAAACATTTTAATTAATTAAAAAACACAAAGGTGAGCAGACCTTTGTGTTTTTTCATTTCTTAATTCAGTTTACCCGCACCCGCTTGAGATATAACATTCGATTTTACATTCGCGGAAGCATCGATTGTGCCATGAAGAGACGGTGTCCAACCGACAGAAGAGCTCAGCCCGTTTGCAGCCGATGCGCTGATCTGCGTGCCATTCAGCAATGTGCCTGAGTCATATAAAGCAGTCCCCCCGCTGAAAACACTGATCGTTTTAGCAGCTGACAGTCCAGGCACGTCAATGACATTGTTTTGAGCGTAGATTTTAGATGATTTTCCGATCCCCCACACATAGCTGAAGGCATAATCTGAGGAGCTTGTGCTGCCTTCATAATAGTTGTTGTAAACGTGCACCTGCCCGAAGCGGACTCTCGGTGCGCGCTGGACGATATTTTTATAGCGGTTATGATGCAGCGTAATTTTTAATTTGCCGTCATCAGATGTTTTGCTGTCGCTTGATCCGAAAATAGAGCTTTTATCATGATCGTGATAATAGTTGTAAGACATCGTGATATAGTTAGCGCCGTTAGAGGCATCGGTTTGGCCGTCATGGTGCTGATATTTTCTGCCGAAATACTTTGGCGATGTGCTGTCCGGACGTGAGCCGTCATTAAATGTACAGTGATCGATCCATATGTGCGTACCGCCGTTTATCGTGATGTTGTCGTATTGTGAGTTCCAGTTTCCTGAGCTTCCGTCAGTCGGATCCCATTGCGGGAAATAATCATAAGCGTCTTGGAATTCAATGTTGCGGATGATGACATTATCACTCTTAATCTGGAAGTTTCCGCCCACGACCTTGGCATTTGTCCCTGAACCGACGATCGTCGTGTTTGCAGGAATATCCACCATGACCCGTGCTTTTTGATTTTTCTGAGAGCGTGCTCTCGCCTCTTCTAGTGTCCCCGAAGGCTCTTTTTTGCCCCATGTGCTAGGATCATAGGCTTTCAAATATTTGTCCAAATCGTATTCTGGATCTTTATAGTCATTTAGGCCAAGCGGCTTTAGATTGTCATCGACGTTCATGTCAATCGTCCCCTTGATATAAATGATTTTTGGCGTTGTGTTAGTGTCCTTGCCTAATGCCGAGACAAGCTGGTTTCTGTTGCTGACGGTATACACGTTCGAAGACGATGCTTTTGATCCGCCTGTTGTACCGGTCGAGTACGCGCCCCAGCCATCATTTGATCCTAATGTCTGATGGCCTAAATCAGCCGCGTTCGCGCCAGCTGGAGTCAAACCTAAAAGCAGAGCCGTGGCTAACATCACTTTTTTCATTCACTATGAACCCCCATTTTCTATTTTGTGAGATTATATTCCAATTTCTCACAAAGATATGATAGCAAATTGAGAGACATCCAGAACCGAAAATGTTCCGCTATCGGATTGCGGCATTCTGCAAAACATACACCGCAAAGACCGCAAAAAAACCCAAAAAGCCAAATTTGGCCTTTTGGGTTATATCCCTGCATTATGCCCAGGATTTCACTTTTTCATTATCGGTCACAAAGAGAAGCACTTTCCCTTCATCTAAGCGTTTTTCGAATTGAGCGGCTTCATCCTCAGAAAAACCGATTTCATGAATTTTATTGCGGAGCTCGTCTCCTTTTTTATTAAACACATTTCCTACAGCATGCTTGATACCCGTTTCTTTGGCTCCGATCGTGTTGGCGTTCGTGTTGTCTGCCAGCCGTTCCGTTCTGTCATCGTCGTGAGCTAAGACGTATACATCTTCTTTCGCAACACCCATTTGCTGTAATTCTTCTACATCCTTCATGAGCTGTTCGTCGTTTGTATACTCTTTTACAACTGGTTTCATTCCGACATTCCTCCTTCATGATTACTATATTTCTTTCATACCCGGTCGCACATAGATGAAACAGATTCCAGAACATTGAAGAGAAAAACAGGAAGAATGGTAGTAGCCATTTATTTTCCGTCCATGGTAAAGTGATAGAAACGACAATATTTTCAGAAAAGTTCAAATTCGAAGAGAAACCGCTGCACGGAGCAAACGATCATGAATTGCTGTCTTTATCCGTACGAGCAGGAGGTATGTCAATGCAATACTTTTCACCAGAACAGCAATACAATGCATGGGTTGTGAGTGATTTAGTCAAACAGATTTTCCATCAGCGATCCGGCTGTTCACCCGGAATTCACGAGCTTTCGGCCTTTGCTGAGGAACATTTTCATATCGATATCGACTTTGTTTTCTCGATTATTATGAATATCGGCGACATTGAATTCGCACTCGCAGAAGAAATAGAAAAGAAATTGTCCAGCTATCTCGGCGCTCTCCTTCCATATGTCAACGCTGAAATGCTCGAAACCTCTAAAGCAAATGCCAATGCGTTTTTATCCCGCAGACATGGCAATGCTGTATACCATTTATTTGTGTCTGATGATGCTTTCATGAAAAAGCAGTAAAACTGCAGCTTTCTTTACTAAAAAAATATTGACATGATGAGCCATGCTATTATAGTGTTTACATGTGATAATGATTCTCATTACTAAATCTGAAAAAAGGAAGAATGACATGCGCACCTATTCTAACAAGTTGATTGCCATCATGAGTGTTTTATTAATCGCCTGCTTCATTGTATCCGGCTGTTCATCCAGCCAGAATAACAGCGGAAGCAGCGAAAGCAAGTCAAAGGATTCTAGAGTGATCCAGCACGAAGAAGGAAAAACGACAGTAAGCGGCACACCTAAACGGGTGGTTGTCCTTGAGCTTTCATTCTTGGATGCTGTATACAATCTCGGCATTACGCCGGTGGGCATCGCCGATGACAACAAAAAAGATATGATTAAAAAGCTTGTCGGCAGCTCAATTGATTATACATCTGTAGGCACACGCAGCGAACCAAATCTTGAGGTCATCAGTTCCTTGAAGCCTGATTTAATTATCGCTGACGCTGAGCGCCATAAAAACATTTATAAACAGCTGAAACAAATCGCCCCGACGATTGAATTAAAAAGCCGGGAAGCGACATATGACGAAACGATCGACAGCTTTACAACCATTGCTAAAGCATTAAATAAAGAAGATGAAGGAAAAGAAAAGCTTACCGAGCACAAAAAAGTCATCAACGATCTAAAAGCGGAGCTTCCGAAAGATGAAAACCGCAATATCGTTCTCGGGGTTGCAAGAGCAGATTCCTTCCAGCTCCATACGTCATCATCATATGACGGAGAAATCTTTAAAATGCTCGGCTTTACACACGCTGTGAAGTCAAATGAAGCCTATCAAGAGGTCAGCCTCGAGCAATTGAGCAAAATCGATCCGGATATTTTGTTCATCTCAGCCAACGAAGGCAAGACAATTGTAGACGAGTGGAAAAAGAACCCGCTCTGGAAAAATCTCAAAGCGGTGAAAAACGGGCAAGTCTATGATGCGGACCGTGACACTTGGACAAGATTCAGAGGCATCAAGTCTAGTGAAACAAGCGCCAAGGACGTGCTAAAAAAAGTGTATAATAAGTAGGACAAATGAGAAGCGAGGGGAAATCCTTGCTTCTTCGTTTTTGCAACCAGACGCAGTAAGGAAGTGAGACTGTTGTATCATTCAGCCAAACGGCGCTCATCATCAAGACTGATGATGTTCATCATCGCACTGATCATTTTGATATTCGGGCTTGGGCTGAATCTTTCAGTAGGAGCCTCAGACATCGGAATCATAGATTCATTGAAATATCTTTTTGTATGGGATGGTTCAAAGGAACAGCTCATCATCTCCACTCTCCGCCTTCCCCGCACATTAATCGGCGTATTTGTCGGAGCCAGCCTAGCCGTTGCAGGGGCGCTGATGCAGGCCATGACCAGAAACCCTCTGGCTTCACCTCAAATTTTCGGTGTGAATGCGGGTGCTTCGCTTTTTGTCGTTGCTTCTCTCGTCATTTTGCCGGCATCGCCCTATTCTTCCGTTGTATTCGCTTTTGCGGGTGCGGCTGCAGGCGGCGCGATTGTGTACATGATTGCCTCATCCGGCGGAATGACACCTGTCAAACTGGCATTGTCGGGAATGGCGGTGCATCTGTTCCTCTCCTCCATGACACAGGCCATCATTATTTTAAATGAGTCGGGAGAAGATGTTCTGTACTGGATGACAGGCGCGATTGACGGAAGCAATTGGCAGGATGTCATGACCATCGCTCCGTTTTCTGTCATCGGCATCGGGCTTGCCCTCGTGTTTTCCGGTTCTGTTTCTGTACTTGGTCTCGGAGACGAAACAGCAAAAGGGCTTGGGCAAAATATGAACGGCATCCGGATTCTGATCAGTTTTATCATTTTAATTCTTTCCGGCGCTTCCGTAGCTGTCGCCGGGCCGATCGGCTTTGTAGGACTGCTCGTTCCGCATATTGTCCGCAAGCTGATCGGAGAACATTATCAATACGTGCTTCCGTTTTCGGCGCTGTTCGGTGCCATTTTGCTGGTGTACGCAGATGTTCTGGCCAGATGGATTGCATTTCCTTATGAATCACCGGTCGGCATAGTCACCGCGATTATCGGAACACCATTTTTCTTATATTTGGCAAGGAAAGGGCGAAATCTGAAATGAAGAACACAACCAGAAAACAAAAACGCCCCTTACTGGCGATACTCATACTGGCCGTGATTCTGATCATTCTGTCCGTCATCAGCATCGGCTTCGGTGCATTATACATTTCACCGGGTGCAGTGGTGACGAACTTGCTGGGACTGGATCACTCCTTTGAATTCATCATCCAGCAATACCGCCTTCCACGGATTATATTAGCGATTTTGGCCGGTGCCGGGCTTGCCGCGGCCGGTGCGATTTTGCAGGGTGTCATCCGCAACCCGCTCGCTTCCCCGGACGTTGTCGGCATTTCAAAAGGGTCCGGACTTGCGGCGATGGCTGTCATTCTGATCTTCCCTGAATCGCCGGTATACGTGCTTCCGTTCTCTGCATTTGCCGGAGCAGCCATTATTGCTGTACTATTATTAATGATAGCCCGAAAAAAAAGCATTCAGCCCTCTTCATTGGCTTTATCAGGCATCGCCTTAGGCGCGGTCTGCCATGCCGGGATGCAATATATGATGGTCAAGTTTCCGGGCGACGTGAATGCTGCACTCATTTGGCTGACAGGCAGCCTATGGGGAAGAAACTGGGAAGAAGTTAAGCTGCTTGCGCCATGGCTTTTGGTTCTTTTGCCGATCGTCTGCATTCTCATACCAAAGCTGGATCTTATGTCACTCGGTGATGAGCTTGCGCAGGGTCTCGGCGAAAACGCAAACCGGCTGAGATTCATCCTGATTTTCACCGCGGTTGCACTGGCGGGAAGCTGTGTAGCCGTCGTCGGCTCAATCGGTTTTATCGGCTTGCTTGCTCCACATATTGCCAGACGGCTTACCGGAGAAAAAGCTAAATATTTACTGCCTGCATCGGCATTGATTGGTGCTATTATATTATTAATTGCAGATACGTTAGGGCGCGGCATCATGCCTCCGGTTGAAATACCAGCCGGAATATTGACAGCCGTGATCGGCGCGCCTTATTTCTTATATTTATTGAAATTCGAAGCGAGGAAACAGTAGGGAGAGGATACCATGGGAAAACTGGCTGCAGACCAGCTCACTCTTTCATATGACAGCACAGTGATTATTGACGGAGTCGACTTAAAGATAGAAGAAGGAAAAATCACTGCGCTCATCGGCGCCAATGGCTGCGGGAAATCAACAATCCTCAAATCGCTCGCCAGGCTGATGGCTCCAAAAAGCGGTACGGTCCTATTGGAAGGAAAAGATATACACCGCCAGCCATCAAAAGAAGTCGCAAAAAAACTGGCCATTCTTCCTCAATCTCCTCAGGCTCCTGAAGGATTGACGGTAGAGGAATTATGCTATTTCGGCAGACATCCTCACAAAAAGCTGTTATCCAAGCATACTCAAGAGGACCACGACATGGTAAGGTGGGCGCTGGAAGCAACGGGCATGGTTGAGCTGAAAGAACGGACACTGGATGCCCTATCCGGCGGCCAAAGACAACGAGCATGGATTTCCATGGCGCTTGCGCAAGGCACTGATTTGCTTTTGCTTGATGAACCAACCACGTATTTAGACATTTCACACCAAATTGAAGTGCTTGAGCTGCTGAAAAAGCTAAACCGCGATCATGGCCGCACCGTAGTCATGGTGCTCCATGATTTAAACCAGGCCGCTCAATATGCGGACTATCTAATCAGTGTGCTGGACGGAAAAATATACAATGCCGGTACACCGGAAGATGTGTTTACCCAGCCGTTTTTCCGTGAAGTCTTCGGCTTGGAATGCTGCATCATGAGAAGCCCGATCGACCAGAAGCCCATGTGCTTGCCGACGGGACTGTGCCCGAAATTACGGGCGAAATGAAAAGGAGAGGAGCTCCTCTCCTTCCAGACTGTTGAACAAAAGCTCAAAACGATAACCGTTTTGAGCTTTTGTCATCCTTTCAGCATGATAGAAAATCCTTGAAGTCTAGGAAGAACGAGCATTGGAGCAGACTTCCGCAGGATGCGGTGACAGCGGTGTTTGAGCAGGACGCTCAGTTTTTAGCCGCTGATCATTTCTCAAGTAAGCACCGACGCACAGTTCTGACAACGATTGCGAGGGTTTGTCAACATGCTGAAAAGGAGAGGAACCCCCTCTCCTTTTTTGTATGCCGACTTACCTTTTGTATTTCATCACTAGTCCGTGTTACATTGGTGTCAATCAAGTAGTAGGAGGATGAATATGACAAAAACTCAACAGCAGATTCAATTAGCCAGACGTCCGCAAGGGGTTCCCGTTCATGAAGACTTCCGCTTTGAAACGATCCCTGTCCCTGAACCCCAGCAGGGTGAAGTGCTTATCAAAACGCTTTATGTATCGGTTGACCCTTATATGCGCGGCCGTATGCAGGATACAAAGTCATATGTTGAACCGTTCGCCTTGGATGAAGCGCTCTCTGGCGGGGTTATTGCTGAAGTCGTGTCAAACGGTGATCATCTAAAAAAGGGCGATATCGTCATCGGAAACCTCAGCTGGCAGGAATTTTCCGCTGTAAGCGAGTCTGCCTTGCGAAAAATTGATACAAGCCTCGCTCCCGCTTCGGCCTATCTCGGCATTTTGGGAATGACCGGTTTGACAGCATATTTCGGACTGCTGGACATCGGGCGTCCGAAAGAGGGTGAAACCGTGGTCGTCTCTGGAGCTGCGGGAGCCGTCGGTTCAGCTGTCGGGCAGATTGCCAAAATCAAAGGCGCGCGAGTCGTGGGCATCGCAGGCTCCGATGAGAAAATCGCGTTTTTAAAACAGGAGCTTCAGTTTGACGAAGCCATCAATTACAAAACAGCAGATGATATCCAAAAAGCGCTTGAAGACGCTTGTCCTGACGGAGTCGATGTGTATTTTGACAATGTCGGCGGGCCGATTTCAGATGCGGTCATGAACCTGCTCAATGAATTTGCCCGCATTCCGGTGTGCGGCGCCATTTCTTCCTACAACGCGGAAAGTGAAGCAGATGACCTGGGCCCTCGCGTCCAATCGAAGCTGATCAAAACAAAGTCGCTGATGCAAGGGTTTATCGTAGGCGACTACTCTGATCGTTTTTCTGAGGGAGCAAAACAGCTGGCCGAATGGCTGAAGGACGGAAAGCTCCATTACGAGGAAACCATTAAAGAAGGCTTCGAAAACATTCCTGACGCGTTTCTCGGCTTATTTAAAGGCGAAAATAAAGGAAAACAGCTGATCAAAGTCAGTGATCCGAGCTGACATGATAATGAAAACACGGAGGGATTTTTGCCCTCCGTGTTTTTTGTGTATGCTCAGGTGCGAAGAATCAAAGTGAGAAAGCCATCTTCATCAGGTTCCGGGTCCTCCATAGTAAATCCAGCTCCTTGAAAGCAAGCCAAACTGATTTGATTGTCTTCCTCAATGCATGCAGCCCACTCTCTCACCCTAATAAAATCAGGATCATTCAGCAGTTTTTTTAATATCTGTTTTCCGTATCCTTGAAGCCGGTACATAGGATTGACGATCATTCCAATATACGCCCGCTCCTCCACGAACTCCATAACGGCCATCCCTGCCGGCAGCTGCCCGTCATATGCCATGATGACAGTATCGTCTTCATCTTTATTCACTCGTGCATACCACACATCTAATGGCAGCATCCCATCCATTCTTCGCATGGTATCCTCATTTTCAAACCATTGTTCAAGAATTTTCAGCTCAGGCTCCTTCAATCTTTCAAACCTGTCTATTGAAGCCATCTCCTCACCCCGCACGAATCTTTTTCTATTATTTTACAGCAAAAAAGAAGGGCTTACCGCCCTCCTTTTTATTTCGTCTTCAATTTTCCGCCTGTATAAACAGCTTCACTCAGCTCTACGCCCAGCTTCTTCGCCATTTTTTTCAGCTTTGATTCTTCCAGTTTCGTCACGAGGCTCAGCACGTTGCCTTCTTTTCCGGCACGGCCTGTTCGGCCTGATCTGTGAATATAGCCGTCTTCGTCAGGAATATCAGCATGGATCACGTATGGCAGATTTTCAATATCCAAGCCGCGTGCAGCAATGTCAGTCGCCAATAAGAGCGGGAATTCTCCGTCTTCGAATGCGGCAATGATTTTCGCCCGCTCCATTTTTTTCGCTTCACTGTGCAGAACGCCGAGATCGACATGGTGATACGCCAGCTTTTCCGCATACACACTCAGGTTGCCGATGTCTCTCACAAATACAAGCGCCTGCATGCCTTGGAGTCTTGACAGCTTTTGCAGCAGCTTCACTTTGTCGCGCTGGTCGCAAATCAGATATTGATGCTTCACTTTCCCAGCTTCCGTCTTGCTTCGCTGCACCTTCAACACCTCAGGCTCTTGCGCCAATTCGCGGAGCACGTCCTCTGTTTCCTTTTTGAGGGTGGCAGAAAAACATAGAAGCTGCCGGTCTCTTAATGTCGTTTTAATGATTTGCTTCATCGTTTCGCGATGCTCCGGCAGGATAAGCTGATCCGCTTCATCAAGCACGATCGTTTTCACTTCATGCATCTTTAATTTCTTCGCTTTAATCAGTTCAAATACCCTGCCCGGCGTGCCGACAATGATATGCGGATGTTTCTTCAGCTTTTCGACCTGCTTCTTCACATTTGCCCCGCCGATTAAGGAAGCCGCGCGCAGCTCTGATCCCGCTTTCCAATCCTGAATCACCTGAAAGATCTGCATCACCAGCTCACGCGAAGGCGCTAAGATCACTGTCTGCGGATGCTTCTGATCTGGTTTGATCCGTTCCAAGACCGGCAGTGCGTATGCAAGTGTTTTGCCCGTGCCTGTCGGAGATTCCGCGATGACATCCTTTCCGTCCATGATTAGCTGTGCTGTTTGCTCCTGAACAGGGGTTGGCTTTTGAAAGCCGGAAGTATTCCAATTCTCTTGTATAAATGATTGTGCATTATGTAAAAATGGCCAAGTTTGCGTCATTTTTGTTCTCCTCAATTCCTGAAATCTATTCCATAGTATCTCAAAACCTCGCCCGGAACGCAATTTTTCTTTTTCTTTCCTATACCTTTCAACATTCCGCTTCCTCCTTTATAATCAAAAGGGTGAATATTACACGCCGATTGTGCGTGTTTGATAAACGATAGAGGTGTAAACATGAGTATTTTATCTGTAAAGGATTTAAGCCACGGCTTCGGTGACCGGGCCATTTTTAATAACGTCTCCTTCCGCCTGTTAAAAGGCGAGCACGTCGGGCTGATCGGCGCAAACGGTGAAGGAAAATCAACCTTCATGAATATTATTACCGGAAAGCTTGAACCTGATGAGGGAAAAGTCGAATGGTCAAAAAATGTCCGTGTCGGCTACCTGGATCAGCATACCGTGCTGGAAAAAGGAAAATCCATCCGTGACGTCCTGAAAGACGCATTCCATTATTTATTTGCGATGGAAGAAGAAATGAACGAGATTTACAACAAAATGGGCGAAGCTGATCCCGACGAGCTCGAAAAGCTGCTTGAAGAAGTCGGCGTGATTCAAGATGCGCTGACGAACAATGACTTTTATATCATTGATTCCAAAGTGGAAGAAATTGCCCGCGGCCTCGGCTTGAGCGATATCGGATTAGAGCGTGATGTCACTGATTTGAGCGGCGGACAGCGCACCAAGGTTCTTCTCGCCAAGCTGCTTCTTGAAAAGCCGGAAATTCTGCTTCTCGATGAGCCGACCAACTATCTTGATGAACAACATATCGAATGGCTGAAACGTTATCTGCAGGAATACGAGAACGCGTTCATCTTGATTTCCCATGACATTCCGTTCTTAAACAGCGTCATCAACCTGATTTATCACGTTGAAAATCAAGAACTGACACGCTATGTCGGTGACTACCATCAGTTTATGGAAGTCTACGAGGTGAAGAAGCAGCAGCTTGAAGCGGCCTACAAAAAGCAGCAGCAGGAAGTCGCGGAGCTGAAGGATTTCGTTGCCCGCAACAAAGCGCGTGTCAGCACGAGAAACATGGCGATGTCCCGCCAAAAGAAACTCGATAAGATGGATATGATCGAGCTTGCGGCAGAAAAGCCAAAGCCGGAATTCCACTTTAAGCCGGCGAGAACGTCAGGCAAGCTGATTTTTGAAACGAAGGATCTGGTGATCGGTTACGATTCCCCGCTGTCACGTCCGCTGAACCTCCGCATGGAGCGCGGCCAAAAAATCGCCCTTTACGGCGCTAACGGGATCGGAAAAACGACATTGCTGAAAAGCCTGCTTGGTGAAATCCAGCCGCTTGAAGGCTCGGTTGAACGCGGCGAGCATCTCTATACCGGCTATTTTGAGCAAGAGGTCAAGGAAACAAACAACAATACTTGTATTGAAGAGGTGTGGAGTGAATTCCCTTCTTATACGCAGTATGAAATCCGGGCCGCTCTGGCAAAATGCGGACTGACGACAAAGCATATCGAAAGCCGCGTCTCCGTATTAAGCGGAGGCGAAAAAGCGAAAGTCAGATTGTGCAAGCTGATCAATTCAGAAACAAACCTGCTGGTGCTCGATGAGCCGACAAACCACTTGGATGTCGACGCGAAGGAAGAGCTCAAGCGCGCCCTCAAAGAATATAAGGGCTCCATTCTGCTCATTTCTCACGAGCCAGACTTTTATATGGATATCGCGACAGAAACGTGGAACTGCGAGTCTTGGACGACGAAAGTGCTTTAAATCGAAGAAAACCCGCCTGCTGAAGGGCGGGTTTTTTAGTGCCACTTTTTCTGAATGATTCTCAAAAGCTCTCTGTCTTTTAAAATGAGCTGCAATGGCGAGGTGAATTCATCAAGTGTCAGCTCTCTTTTGGCAGACAGCTCAAAGTCCTCCTCATCAGCCCAAGCTGTGAACCATTCAACCGAAAAGCTGTTTTTCATGACGCTGTGTATGTAATGATAGAGCACCTGTAAACACTTCTGTTCATATTCGTCAGGCTTTGCCTTATCCATGGCAAACGTCCCCTCTTCAACATGAACCATCACCTGATATGGCAATCGTAAATGAACGGATACATCCTCAGTTTCTTCAAGATAAATGCCCGCCGCGTCGATGCCTGACCGAAGCGGATGCCCTTTCCGTGAACGGCGTACTTGCTGACCGAAAAATCCAGTTTCTAAAGGGGTTTTAGCCGTTAAATAGTAAAATTGTGTCATAAAGGTTTTCCTTTCTTACACCAATTCGATTATGATGCCATTATAACAACTGATAGTAAAGGGGTATAACATGATCATCGGCAAAAAAGAATTCAATGTAAATGAACTTCAATACACCATTCGATCAGCTTGTGCAGAGGATGCACAGAAGCTGTCTGCATTAAGGCTGAAAATTGATGGAGAAACGGAATACATGGATCGGGAGAAAGGTGAGGATTTCATAGATGCATCGAGTTTTGAACAACGGATAAAGGAAGATACTGAGAAAAAGAGAAACTTATTTTTAGTTGCTGAAGTGCAGGACAGGCTCGCAGGGTTTTCCAGATGTGAGGGAACTGATTTAAAGCGATCCTCGCATAAAGTAGAGTTCGGTGTATGCGTGTTAAAAGAATTTTGGGGTTATGGCATCGGGAAGCATCTTTTACAGCAATCTCTCTCTTGGGCGGATACCAACGGAATTAAAAAAATCTCACTGAATGTCCTGGAAACAAACGAAAGAGCCATTTCACTATATAAGACATACGGATTTGAAGCAGAAGGAATCTTAAAAAAGGAGAAATTGCTTTCTGACGGAAACTACTACAATACGGTTGTAATGGGAAGGTTCCATGATTAAAAAAGACACTGCATATGCGCAGTGTCTTTCGTTATTAATGTCCCGCCTTAATTCCAGCAAGATGTTTACGTCCCATGAGAAGGACAAGCATGCCGACAAAAACGACGATCCCACCTACTGTATATGGTGTGCTTGCTGTGAAGTGCTCTGACAGCATTCCCGCAATCCACGGAGCGATCGCGCCGCCGATGAAACGGACTGAGCTGTAGGCTGAAGACGCAATTGAACGTTCAACCGGCGCAGCCCCCATCACAGCTGTTGTCATAATCGTGTTGACCATACCAAGGACAGCACCAGCGACAACGATACAAGTAATAATCAATGTCTGATGGTCTGTCCAAATTCCCATGATGATGAGAATGACCGCAAAGGCGATAAAGAGCACGACCAGCGAACGCACTGTGCCCAGCGCTTTGTGCACGAGCGGCGCCGTAAAGACTGACGTAACAGCCAACAGAAGGCCCCAGCCAAAGAAGACATATCCGAGACCGTGTTCATCTAAATTCAGTACGAACGGAGAATAAGCAAGCAAAATAAAAAATCCAAAGTTGTATAAGAACGCAGATACCGCCATCGTCAGCAAGCCTTTATATTTGAGTGCCTTCATGGCATCAAACACACCGACGCGTTTCGCCGGTTTCGGCAATTTTGGCAGCATCAAAGAAATCGCGATTAACGCAATAAACATCAGGACAGATACCCCGAAAAACGGTGCGCGCCATGAAATACTTCCAAGCTCTCCGCCTGCAAGCGGTCCAACAGAAATCCCGAGACCGAGCGCAGCTTCATACAAAATAATCGCTTGGGCGCTGCCCCCGACTGACACGCCGACGATGACCGCAAGCGCAGTTGAAATAAACAAAGCATTACCTAATCCCCAGCCGCCGCGATAGCCGACTAGCTGAGCAATTGAGCTTGAGCTGCCCCCAAGCCCCGCAAACACAATAATAAAAATAAGTCCGAGAATTAATGTCCATTTCGCGCCAATGCGGCTGGAAATGGCGCCTGAGAAAAACATCATAAATCCGGTTACAAGCAAATAACTTGTAAACAAGAGTGATACTTCACTAGGTGAAGCATGTAATTGTGCTGCAATTGCCGGAAGAATTGGATCGACCAGCCCGATTCCCATAAAGGAAATCACACAGGCAAACGCGACAGCCCATACAGCTTTCGGCTGACTGAGCAAGCCCGTTTTCTGATTCACTTGTTTTGTCTTATCCATTTGACCTGACCTCCATCTTTATTCCATTAAAAGAAACGCTACAAAATAGCGTTTGAGAAATTTTTCATTCGATTGATTGAATGGCACGTTCTGCTTTATTTTTCATGCCTTGCAGGCGTTCTTTAAAGCTTTGGAATGTGCGGATTTTCTTATCAATCAAATCCAGCTGGTGATTCAGGGTTTCCTGAATTTCCTCCAGTTTTTCTTTCCGTTCCTTAGGATCCAGTGACAACAAATACCCCTCTTTGTTTAACTCTAGCTGGCGGCTGGTTTCCATGAAATGCTGAAGTTCCTGAAGGGAAAAACCGAGCACTTCTTTTGTGCTGATGACTTTCTCAAGCTCCTCCATATCATCCTCTGAATAAAGCCTCACGCCGCCGTCTGTCCGTTTCGGCGCCGGAATCAAGCCGATTTCTTCATAAAACCGGATGGTCCGCTTTGTCAGCCCGCTTCTTTTGGCTACTTGATCTATCTTCATCCATTCCAAGGTAAATCCCCCTTCGCCGTTTCTGTTCCCATTATACACCTTTTAAACCTTAACGTAAACGTTAAGTTTTAAAAAACAATAAAAAAGACGAGTGCATCAATCACCCGTCGTTCACTGTCCTGTTTAAGCCAAACTTCCAGTTACTGATAGAGGCTGCTTTTGAAGGCTATCAGAAAGCAATTGATACGCAATGACTTTCTTCTTGTACTGTTTCACGACGTCGATATGGTCGTCGTAGCGGTACACAAACAGCTTCACATCTTTTTTGCCTTTTTTCGTATCTATCACCAGCGGCGTGCCGCCGTTTTCTGGATGTAAATAACGCTCTTCATCACCCGGGTAAATATAATATTTCTCCAGGAAGACAGCATCGTTAAATTGGTCTATCACTTTCCGCTTCTCTTCACCTTCGAGACGTTTTCCATTTAGAGAGAGAACAGCATTTTCGTCACTTAGCTTGGCATGCACCTCGAATTTGCTGAGCAGCCATTCCATGACGCCTGTTGGAAGACAGGTTAATACGATTTTCACCAGACTCATGAGGATTAACATCACGATGGTCCATGTCATACTTCATCATCTCCGTTAGTTTTCCATGTGTCTTTGACACACAATTCCATCCTATCATAAGCTGGCCGGTTCGTTTTTGTACATTATGTGAAAAAAGCACGGCCTGCTGCGGGCCGCGCTTTTTTAGCTTTCCAGCTCTTCTATCATGAGAGACAATTCTGTCCAACGGTCCATAGCAGCCTCAAGCTCTTCCGCTGTTTTCGCCTGCTTGGCCATCAGCTCTTGGATTTTTCCGAAATCGCTGCCTGCTGCGGCGATGTCAGCTTCAAGCTGTTCATGCTGTTCTTCCAACTGGGCAATTTTGTCTTCAATCCCATCCCATTCAATCTGGTCCTTGTAGGAAAGCTTTTTCCGTTTTTTCTTCAGCTCCGCTTCGGCCGGTTTTGCTTCAGCAGCCGGCTTTTCAGCTATTTTCTTCGCTTTTGTCTCCTCCATATAGTCGCTGTAGGAGCCTTGGAAGCGGGAAATGACGCCATTTCCTTCAAACACAATCAAACGGTCGACGACACGGTCAAGGAAGTAGCGGTCATGGGATACGGTGATGACGACGCCAGGGAACTGGTCGATATAATCCTCCAGTACGCTTAATGTTTCAGTATCCAAATCGTTCGTCGGCTCATCGAGAAACAGGACATTCGGCTCCTGCATGAGAACCTGAAGCAAGTATAAACGGCGTTTTTCTCCTCCGGACAGCTTGCGGATATACGTCTGCTGCATCGAACGCGGGAAGAGGAAACGCTCCAGCATTTGTTCAGCTGTAATGATATCGCCATCCGCTGTTTTTACGACCTCCGCCGTTTCTTTTATATAGTCAATGACCTTTAACTCGCCATTCATTTCACTATGATCCTGGGTATAGTAGCCGATTCTGACGGTCTGGCCGATCGCAATATGGCCGCCGTCTGGAGTATGACGGCCGGCAAGGGCGTTTAACAGCGTTGTTTTTCCGATGCCGTTTGGCCCGATGATCCCAATCCGTTCACCCGGTATGACCAGCTCATTAAAGCGATCGACGAGCATGCGGCCGTCATAAGCGATCATCACATTTTCCGCTTCAATGACCTGTTTGCCAAGACGGTGGGAGCCAATCGCAAAGTCGAGTGAGCCAGATGACTGAGGGCCTTTCTGCTCCTTAAGCGCCTCCACTCGGTCAATTCTCGCCTTTTGTTTTGTGGAGCGCGCTTTCGCTCCCCGTCTCAGCCAAGCCAGTTCGCGGCGCAGCAGGTTTTGCCGCTTCGTTTCCTTTTGCTCAGCCTGCGCTTCCCGTTCCGCGCGTTTTTCTAAAAACACTTCATAGTTGCCTTTGTACGTGTAGAGACTGCCTCGTTCGAGCTCATAAATGCGGTTGGTGACACGGTTTAAGAAATACCTGTCGTGTGTCACCAGCATGACGGAGCCGGGATATTGACTTAAATATCCTTCAAGCCACTCAATCGTTTCATTATCCAAATGGTTCGTCGGCTCGTCTAAAATGAGCAGATCAGCGGGCTGAATTAAGTTTTTGGCAATCGCCACCCGTTTTTTCTGACCGCCTGAGAGCTCGTTGACTGGCTTTGTGACGTCGTTAACGCCCAGCTTAGACAATACGGTTTTCGCCAAGGTGTTTGCATCCCATGCGTTGTTCGCATCCATTTTCGCCTGCGCAGCCAGCAGGTGCTTTTGGCGCTGTTCATTTTCAGGATCTTCCCCCAGTTCATACAGCGCTTTTTCATATTCACGCAAGGTTTTCATCACAGCCGATTCACCGGAATAGATATGCTCCAGCACAGTTTGCCCCGCAGGCAGCTCTGGGTCTTGATGAAGAAATTCAACGTGCACGCTGCCTGATTTCGTGATGTCTCCCTCTTCGATAGATTCCAAGCCGGCGATCACTTTCAGCAGCGTGGATTTTCCTGTTCCGTTCGGCCCGATTAATCCGATTCTCTCATTCTCTTCAATATGAAAGGAGATATGGTCAAATAATGTTTTATCTCCGTATGTTTTATACAGATTTTCCGCTTTTAATATACTCATGATTCCTATCAATCCTCACGTAAGTTCATGTGTACATTTTAAATCAGCCGCTGGAATAAAACTAGTAAAACGTCAGACAAATTTCATGGAAATGCAGGATAGAAAAAAGACCGGGGACATCTGTCCCGGTCTTTTATTCTTCCTCAAGCGCTTTTTCTGCCATTTTTGCGAGATGCTGCGCACTTCCTGAAATCTCCTGCATCGTGGCGGAAATTTGCTCAACGGCAGCGGCTTGTCCGTCTGTATGCTGATTAATCGACTCAATTGATTCCTCCAGCCCTTTCAGCAGGCTGTGAATTTTTTTCGTGATCTGGTCAATCTGGCCGACATTTTCTTTCGAATGCGTCGCTAGCTTTCTGATCTCATCTGCGACGACAGAGAAGCCTTTTCCTGACTCCCCTGCTCTGGCCGCTTCGATTGCGGCGTTTAAGCCGAGCAGGTTGCTTTGGTCAGAGATGCCTTTCACGGTTACTGAAATATCGGCGATTTCACCGGCGCTTTCGCTTACCTTTTTCGCCTGAGAGGAAATGCCTGACATTTGAGTTGAAAACCCATTGATTGAATCCGAAATATCGGAAATGGCTGCAGCCGTTTGTTCAACGACAGCTGATAAGCTTTCTGCTACATCATGCAGCTTTGAGGACTCCTCAAGGCTCGTTCCGAGGCCGACGCCCCCTATCACTCTTCCATTCTCGTCGTGGAGCGGGATGGCACGTGCAATCAATGGGAAGCCGAACAACTCTTTCGGAACCATGCTCGTCTTCTTCTGATTGGTGCGGATGGCATCTGTGATAATATCCCCTTCCTGCAGCGGATCGCCGGCTTTTACGTTTAGAGAAAAGGTTTTGGCTGGTATATTCACAAGTAATTTTTCCGTATCGTAAATGCCGATTGTAATATCATCTTGGACCAGGCTGTTTAAATAAGGGGCTACTTTGACAAACGCGTCCAGAAGGTCTGCCGTTTCTTTTTCCGTTTTTATGCTCAATTCCATTCACTCCTTTTTTATTAATAAGGGAAGCTGCGTTTTTCGTGCTGGACCGAGATCCATTTCAGCGTCGTAAATTCTTCAAGGCTCCACTCACCGTTCAAACGGCCGAGACCTGATTGCTTTTCACCGCCGAAGGCCACATTTGGTTCATCATTGATTGTCGTGTCATTGACATGTATCATGCCTGTTTCAATGCGCTTCGCAAAAGCCACGCCGCGCTCAAGATTTGAGGTATGTACGGCTCCGCTCAAGCCAAACGGCGTTTCGTTTGCGATATCCACCGCTTCGTCTTCTGAATCAAACTTCATAAAGGAGACGACAGGTCCGAACAACTCTTCCTTGGCAATGCTCATGAACGGTTTCACGTCTTTTAAGATCGTCGGTTCCACGATCGTCCCGTTAAACCCGCCAAGCTTCACTGGAACAGCGCCTTCTTCAATCGCTTTCTCAACAGACTTCATCAGCCCGTCCGTCTGTCTGCTGTTGATTAAAGGCCCGATAATTGTATCAGGGTCCATCGGGTCGCCGACCTTCAGCGATTCCACTTTTGCCTGATACATTTCAAGGAACTTATCATAAATTGATGAGTGAACAAGTACGCGGTTGGCTGACATGCAAATCTGTCCTTGGTGTGTAAATCGGCTGAACACCGCCGCATTAACCGCATATTCTATATCTGCATCCTCAAGCACGATGAAGGCGCTGTTGCCGCCGAGTTCAAGAAGCGGCTTTTTAAAATGCTTCATCGCAAGCTGGCCGATGTAGCTGCCGACTTTTGTCGAGCCTGTAAATGAGATGATCCGCGGTACCGGGTGTTCGACAAAGCTGTCTCCGATTTCTGCAATGTCTGTGACAACCACGTTCAGCAGCCCCTCTGGAATTCCCGCGTTCTCAAAAATTTTGGCAATCAGCGTGCCGCCGCAAATCGGCGTTTCTTCATGCGGCTTTAACACGACGCCATTGCCTGCTCCGAGCGCGGGCGCCACTGATTTCATAGATAAAAAGAATGGAAAGTTAAATGGACTGATAACACCGACAACGCCTGCCGGCACACGATATAATCTATTTTCCTTGCCGTCTATTGTTGACGGAAGAATTTTTCCTTCCATGCGGACAGGGAACGTTGCCGCTTCTTTCATGATGTTTTTGACAAGCCCGATTTCAAAAGCTGCTTTGAGCCTTGTTCCGCCAAGCTCTTCCATAATCAAATAAATGATGGCTTCTTCGTTCTCTTCGATATACGTGACGGCTTTTTCTAAAATGGTTCTTTTCTCAAACGGATTGACCGCATCCCATTTTTTCTTCGCCAGCGCTGCTGCCCGGTACGCTTCATCTACATCGTCAGCAGTCGCTTTTTGGAAGGTTGTGAATGTTTTTTGAGTATAAGGATTTTTGTTTTCCAATACATTTGGGCTGCTGCCCTCCTGCCATTTCCCGCCGATAAACTGTTTATTCAATTCTTCATATTGAAACATGGTCAGCATCTCCTTTTTAACCGCAAATCAAAATTGGGCGAATCTATTTTTTCTATCGGTTCACACTGCATAAAATTGAATATGTTATTAGTAAAAATTACTATCCTATCTTACGCCAACGCTGTTTCGCTTCTATCATTTAAAGCAGAAAAATATATGATTGACTGCGCCAAATTTCGACAATATAATACAACAAGAACTGTATATAATGATTAGAATATTTTGAATTTTCCGGGAGGAACTTTGATGAGTTCATTATTCAGAAAAAAACCGCTTGAAACATTGAGTGCGCAGAGCAAGTCAAAAAGCCTTGCCCGTACATTAAGCGCATTTGATTTAACCTTGCTTGGTATCGGTTGTGTGATCGGTACAGGGATTTTTGTCATTACAGGAACAGTGGCAGCGACCGGTGCAGGTCCCGCCCTCATCATCTCGTTTATTTTAGCAGGCCTCGCCTGTGCGCTCGCTGCCTTCTGCTATGCTGAGTTTTCGTCTTCGATTCCGATTTCGGGAAGCGTGTACTCATACTCCTATGTGACACTCGGAGAGCTGCTCGCCTTTTTGATCGGGTGGGATCTCATGCTTGAATATGTCATTGCACTGTCGGCGGTTGCCACCGGCTGGTCTTCATACTTTCAATCACTGCTTGCCGGCTTCAATCTTCATATTCCAGTCGCATTGACAGGAGCGCCGGGAAGCACGCCGGGCGCCATATTTAATCTTCCGGCTGCAGTGATCATTCTCATCATCACTGCGATTGTCAGCAGAGGCGTTAAGGAAAGCACACGTTTTAACAACGTCATCGTATTGATGAAAATCGGCATCATTTTATTGTTCATTATTGTCGGCATCGGCTATGTCAAACCGGATAACTGGTCTCCTTTTATGCCGTTCGGCATGAAAGGCATCATTGTCAGCGCGGCAACTGTGTTCTTCGCGTATCTAGGGTTTGACGCGGTTTCTAACGCTTCAGAAGAAGTGAAAAATCCGCAAAAAAACATGCCCGTCGGCATTATTTCAGCCCTTGCCGTCTGTACTGTTTTGTACATCACGGTATCGCTTGTTTTGACAGGCATGATGCCTTATACGAAATTGAATGTCGGAGATCCGGTGTCCTTTGCGCTTAAATTCGTCGGCCAGGACGCTGTTGCCGGAATTATTTCTGTCGGTGCGATTATCGGGATTACGACGGTTATGCTCGCTTTGCTGTACGCTCAGGTCCGTTTGACATTTGCCATGAGCAGGGACGGCCTTCTGCCTGGATTGTTCGCAAAGGTTCATCCGTCATTTAAAACCCCGTTCCGCAATACATGGCTGACTGGTATCGTTGCGGCGGGAATCGCCGGGTTGATTAACCTCGGAACGCTGGCCCATCTGGTGAACATGGGAACGCTGGCGGCGTTTACGGTTATTTCAATTGCTATTATCGTGTTAAGAAAGAAATACCCGGAAATCAAAGCGTCCTTCAGAGTGCCGTTCGTTCCGGTTGTGCCGATTATCAGTGCAGGCATCTGCCTATGGTTCATGTACAGTCTTCCCGGCGTCACATGGCTTTCATTTGTGATCTGGATCGCTGTCGGAACGCTGGTTTATTTCCTGTATTCTAGAAAACACAGCTTATTAAACAAATAATCTCTTTTCAGCCGGCGGTACAGACGTTCCAACCTCTCATCGCCGGCTTTTTCCCTTTTTTTATGTGCTATACTTTGAAGAACATATGAGAAAGGGAGACAAACTGATGAAACAATACCGCACGTTATTATTTGATGTAGATGACACCATCCTTGATTTTAAAGCGGCAGAAGCATTAGCACTGCGTTTGCTGTTTGAAGATCAGAACATTCCTTTAACAGATGAAATGAAGACGCAGTATCAAACAATCAATCAAGGTTTGTGGAGAGCCTTTGAAGAAGGAAACATCACACGGGATGAAGTCGTGAACACCCGTTTTTCCGCTTTGTTCAAGGAATTTGATTATGAGGCAGATGGTGCCTTGCTTGAACAAAAATACCGCAGCTTTCTTGAAGAAGGGCATCAGCTTATTGATGGCGCCTTCGATCTCATCTCAAGTCTGCAGCATCAGTTTGATTTGTATATCGTGACAAACGGCGTGTCTAGGACACAGTACAAGCGCCTCCGTGATTCAGGATTATTTCCGTTCTTCAAGGATATTTTCGTTTCTGAAGATACAGGCTTTCAAAAACCGATGAAGGAATACTTCGATTACGTGTTTGAACGGATTCCCCAGTTTTCAGCGGAGCACACATTACTCATCGGCGATTCACTCACTGCCGATATCAAGGGCGGACAGCTCGCCGGACTTGATACTTGCTGGGTTAACCCTGACACGAAGCCGAATGAGTCCGAGATTATGCCAACTTATGAGATTCGCAAGCTTGAAGAGCTGTATCACATTTTGAATATCGAACATACCGTCAGCTGCTAATCATGCTGGCGGCTTTTCTTTTAGAAGAGCCTTTTTTCCTCTTGATAAATTCTTCACCTTATGAATAATATGGTGGTATGCTTTGGTTATATATGTAAGGAGGAGACTCAATTGGCTATCGCCGCCCCGCTAAAAGAAAAAACAGTTCAAAAACCCGGCACCACGGTGTATCCGATTTTGATTATCATCGGAATCTGCCACATGCTCAACGATTCGCTGCAAGCCGTGATTCCGGCCATGTTCCCTATTTTGGAACGCTCCATGAGCCTGACGTTTACACAGCTCGGCATCATCGCTTTCACATTAAACATGGTGTCATCTGTGATGCAGCCTGTCGTCGGCTGGTATACCGATAAACGGCCGCGGCCGTACGCCCTGCCAATCGGTCTGACCGCCAGCATGCTCGGCATTTTGGGCCTTGCATTTGCCCCTTCATTCATAACGATCTTATGCTGTGTGTTTTTCATCGGATTAGGCTCGGCCATTTTCCATCCAGAAGGCTCTCGTGTGGCGTATATGGCCGCCGGCACAAAACGCGGGCTCGCCCAGTCGATCTATCAGGTGGGCGGAAACTCAGGCCAGGCGATGGCGCCGCTGATCACCGCGCTGATCCTTGTGCCGCTCGGACAATTCGGCGCCGTTTGGTTCACGCTTGTCGCCGCGCTCGCTGTTATGTTTCTGCTGTATATTGCGAAATGGTACGCCGCACGTCTCGGAAGCCTTGCCCAGAAGTCAGGCAAACAAAAGAAAACGGCTGAAAACACGGCCATTACCAAGTCTGTTGTATCTGCTCTTATTATTATTATTTTTCTCATTTTTGCACGTTCTTGGTATACGAGTGCGATCGGCAATTTTTACACGTTTTACGCGATGGATACATATCACGTTAGCATTCAGCAGGCACAAAGCTATATCTTTGTCTTTTTGCTGTTTGGTGCTGTCGGCACGTTTCTCGGCGGCCCGCTGGCAGACCGTTTCGGAAAACGCTTCGTAATCCTCGGTTCGCTGCTCTGCTCGGCGCCGCTGGCGATTTTGCTTCCATTTGCCGGCCCGGTGCTCGCCTATGGCGTGCTTGCGTTGATCGGTTTGGTTCTGATGTCGAGCTTTTCCGTAACGGTTGTCTATGCCCAGGAGCTTGTTCCTGGAAAAATCGGCACAATGTCCGGTTTGACCGTCGGGCTCGCCTTCGGGATGGGCGCGATCGGCGCTGTCGCGCTGGGCGCTCTGATTGACGCCGCGGGGCTGACCCCGACAATGATTGCCATTGCCTTTCTCCCTGTCCTCGGTATTCTGGCCTACCTATTGCCGAGCGATCAGAAGCTGAGAGAATGGCATAGCTGAAAAACCCCTGCCATCGGCAGGGGTTTTTTAATCCAGCTGTATAAAATGAGTGTCAGGCACTGCGTGCTTCGGGATAAAGCCGTCAGCAAAGTCTGGGAACGCTGACTGAATTTCGTCAATCCATCTTTTCAGGTTTAGCACATACGGCATATAAATCATTTCAACTGTCGCTTCGTCTTCAATGCGGTAATACCAGCAAAGATTAAACTCTTTTTCCGTCACCAGTGTAAACCCGGAGAAATGATAGAAAATCAGCGGCGTTTCATCTACATACACACGGCCATCCTTGTGCCCGACCTTATAGTTTTCGATATTCCAAAGCGCTGTATTGGCTCCGATTGATTTGACTACATGCACACCTTTATACTGCGCCGGCCATTTCTCCACATAACGTTGATCGCCGTACGTCTTTCGTTCCGTATCCATTTCTACCGTACAAAGTGCAATGCAGTCCTGTCTCCACTGCCACACCGCTTCATATGCTTCCTTCGTATTTCCGGCACCGACAAAACCTGTGTTAAAGCGGCCGGTCCGCTCATAGTAGGGCATGAACCGCGGCGAGTTGCGGTGATCGGTCAAATACAGGGAAGCCGTTGGGTTTTCCGCAAAAATTCGTGCCGGATCAGAAAAGAAAAACAGGTCTGTATCCAGATGAGCAAAGTATTCTGCATCATTCCACTTGCTCATGACATGAAACAAAAAGGCCGGCTTCAATGTCCAACAATATTCATGAAACGTTCGATTGCTTTTCGCCTGCAGCAGCTCTGGGTCTTCCATTTCATGCAGCTGCACAAAAGTCACATGCTTCCATGGCACGTGTTGAAGCAATTCATACGCTTTCTGATCGACACACAACACATACAAATGAAAATCATCGCAATGCTCATGCAGAGAATGAATCATGGGCATCAGCTTAAAGATATGCGTTCTTGACACTATCGTTGAAAAATGAAATGTTCTCACCATACCACATCCAATTATCTAAGATCCACTTGCAGCAAATCGTTGACAAGCGCATACAGTGCATTGGCAAAATCGTTCACGCCAAGCTTTTTCTTCGCTTTTGGCAGAAGCTTGCGGACAGTTTGCAAATCAAAGTTTTTCGCCGTCACCCTTGGGGCTTTCTTTTGCCAATCCGGGTCAATGTTGCGCTCTTTAACAACATGGAGCAGCTCAAGAAACAGATTCAGCAGCATATCATATTTCCGAGATTCCAAAAGCTTATGAATATCAGCCATGATGCCGTTCGTCATGTCAGGAGGGAACGGCCCGTTAAAAGCGAGATGAACGTCTAAGGAGCGAATGTTGTTGTATTTATCGCACATATAAGCAATGTTTGCTCGAATATCGTCTACAGACTTACAATTGCTCGGGTGCTCCTGATGAACACTGACAATGTCGCGATGCAGCCTGAACGTCAGTCCGGCCTGATGAAGCCTGATCCCAAGGTCATAATCCTCGAACCCGTACCGAACAATGCCTTCATCAAATAAGCCGATGTCAACCACATGCTTGCGTTTAACAGAGGAATTATTCGTGATAAAAAAGCGCCACGGCATATGATAGCCTTTCAGGTCATCGCCGTACTCATCTAAAATCTGCTTGAGCACGTCAATAAAATCGGTATCGAGGTCAAAGCTTTTATCCAGAAAGCTTCCGTTTTTGATGTCCGCTTCCTTCAGCAGCTTTTGTTTGTCTTTTTTCGGCATTTCGTCTACGCGCTTTGCGAGCTGTTCCTTATGTTCCTCTTCAAAGCGTTCATAATAAAAACTGTAGATCCGTTTCCAAAACAACCCGCATACGACGAGATTCTCTTCGTTCTCATGGGCTTTAATATGCTTTGCCACAAGGTCCTTTGCCGCAAGCATATCGCTGTCGTGAAATATTAGGATATCTCCTCTGGCATTGCGAAGCGCCTGATTTCGTCCGTACGCAATGCCCCTGTTTTCTTTAATCCGTGTAAAGATCAGCGGAAAATCCGCTTGAAACGACTCAAGCATCGAGAGCGTCCCGTCCTCAGAGCCATTGTCCGCTACAATGACTTCAAATTCTTCATCGCACTCCTGCTGATTTAATGACAGAAGGCTGTTATACAGGCGCTCCTTTGAATTATATGCAGGAATAATAACGCTTGCTTTCACTTCATTTTCACTTCCTGTATTTAATCATTTATTTGTTGTCATCTTTTGAAGCAAAACCGTTAAATTCAGGGTCCAACGTTTTGATGTGCTGAATGATATGCGGCAGCGTCTCTTGGTACAGTTCATGCATAAATGGCAGGTCTGTGCGGGTTGTTTCATGAATCTGTTTGATTTGATTGATGCTGACGATCCGGTATCCGCTGAAATGGTAAAAAATCAGCGGGCTGCCATCCTCTAGCACAATCCGGCCATCCTCCCAGGAAAACGTATGCTGTCCGTAGTTCCAGTGGCCGATGTTTACACCGGGTGTCGTAATGTCACACACATTCGGAAACAGCTGAGACATATAATCCAAATAGCCCTGATCACCGAATTTCCCTTCACCCGGGGCATTTTTGCATTCCTCAAGACAACGTTCCTTCCACCACTCCAAGCAGTCAGTGCCGGCATCATCATGCTTGAAACTGATAAAGCCTGAGTTATATCTGCCTAAAAGACGCTGCAGCATGTCAATCTGCTCTTTCTCAAAAGATGGGATTACGATATCACCCCGTGAAAGGAGCACCGAGCAGTCTGGCTGGTTTTCAAAAATCGGCGACGGATCAGTGTAGAAAAAGAGATCCCCGTCAATATACGTCACACGCTCCAGCTCGGGATTGCTGTTCAGCACAGCTTGCAGAAAGATCGGCTTCATCGTCCAGCAGTACTCGCTTTGATCTCTCGTTTCTTTCAGCTTCAAAAGCATTTCATTTTCGAGCGCGGCCACCGGCACAAGATTCAGCTGCTTCATCTTCAGTTTCTGTAAGACGCGGTGCGTATCTTCATCCATGCATAGCGTAAAAATGGGACTGTCTTGGTCAACTTGCTCTAAAGACTTAAATAAGGCGACTGCCTGATATAATCTCCCTTTTGATAAAACGGTGCAATACGCGCTGGTCACAGTCATGTTCACCTCGTTTCACATTACTTTTTGAAGAATTCCGTATACCACTCAATCGTTTTTTCAAGTCCTTCATCAATGGTGTAGGCTGGTGTCCAATTCAGCAGCTTCCTTGCTTTTTCCGCGGATAAATATTGATGTTTGATTTCATTGCTTCCCTGGTTCAGCACTTTCGGCTTCAGAGCACTGTTCATTTTCTTCAAGATTTTTTCTACCAGTTCAAGTACAGTCAGCTGGATCTCATTGCTGAAGTTAAAGGCCTCTCCGGCAAGATTGTTTTCCTCCATTTTTTCTGCCAGAAGCAAATAAGCCTGAACGGCATCTTCAATATAGAAGTAGTCGCGGACAAAGGTCCCGTCGCTGCGGATTTCCGGCGCTTTCCCGTTCAGCACAAGCTGAATCGTCTGCGGAATGATGCGGTTGAAGTTCAAATCCCCGCCGCCGTAAAGGTTCCCGCAGCGCGTGATGCAGACCGGGAGCCCGTACGTGTGAAAATACGTGTGGCTGATCAGATCTGCACAGCTTTTCGAGACGTCGTACGGATGCTTGCCTTGCAGCGGCATATTTTCATCGTACGGAAGGTTTTCTTGATCGCCGTATGCTTTATCACTAGAAGCGACAATCACCCGCTTTATTAACGGATGCTTTCGGCAGGCTTCGAGAATATTCCATGTGCCGAGGATATTCGCTTCAAAGGTAGAAATCGGATTGCGGTTCGCCACGCCGACAATCGCTTGAGCGGCGAGGTGAAAGACTGTGTCAATTTCATACTCGCCAAGCACGCGTTCAATCACAGGCAAGTCTTCAAGAGAGCCCCGCACGACGTTCATTTTCTTTATATGTTCTCCTTGATAAAGGTTAGATTGAGGCACATGATCCCTGACAAGCCCCGTAACGTTTGCACCCTGTTCGATCAGCTCTTTCACCAAATAGCTTCCTAAAAGACCTGTACACCCCGTGACAAATACGTTTTTGTTTTTCCAGAAACTCAAATCAGTTCACCATACCTTCCATACTTGTTGTCCTTGATCCCACATTTTGTTGACTTCTAAGAGATTTTTATACGTATCGATGGCCGTCCAAAATCCATAATGGCGGTACACGGCAAGCTCCCCGTCTTTGGCAAGGTTCTTCAGCGGTTCATCTTCGAACATCATGTTCCCGTCCTTCGGCAAATATTCGAAAACCTTGGGACTGAGAACAAAGAATCCGCCGTTGATAATTCCGTCACTCGATGTCTTCTCAGAAAATGTTTTCGCCATGCCGTCCTCAACCGTCAAGGTGCCGAACTGCGAGACTTTGTCAATGCCGGTGACAGTCGCGGCAGTCCCTTTTGTCTGATGATAGCTGATGAGATGGAAAAGATTGATATTGGCCAGCCCGTCTCCATAGGTGAGCAGAAACGTTTCATCGCCGATATAGTCTTTAGCCTGCATGATTCTTCCGGCTGTCAGTGTGTCTTCCCCTGTCTCCAAAAACGTAATTTTCCACGTTTCAGGCTGCCCCAGCATCTGCACCTCTCCCGTAGAGCAGTCGAGTGTCAGGCTGTTGTGCTTCCATTCATAGTCGAGAAAGTATTCTTTGATTTTTTCTCCTTTATAGCCCAAAAGCAGAATAAACTCGTTTACTCCGTAGTACTGATAGATTTTCATAATATGCCATAGAATCGGTTTGCCGCCTATCGTGGCGAGCGGTTTAGGAATGTCATTCGTGACTTCACTCATTCTCGTTCCTTTTCCGCCGCAGAGAATGACCGCTTTCATCTCTACCCCTCATCTCTATGAATATTGAGTTCGAAACCTGGTACATCTTTACAATCTATCAAGGCGTTTCCCCGATAATTTGTCCACTTCAATACCGGTTTCAAAATCTACTGTAATGATATGAGAGAAAGCCGGCCTTGGTGACCAAATGGAATCTATTTTTTCAAGTTGGTTATGTAACCAAAAAAAAAGAGCCTTGAGCGAAGGCAATGCGCCCGCTCAAGGCTCTTTCTCGTCTTATTTGATTTCTTTTTCCTTGCCGTAATGATAGTCAGACGGATCAACGGCTGTGAAATCGCTGAGTTTGTGGAACCTCAGCAAGTCTTTGTACAGGACACTGTCTGACAGACTCAGCTGCTGGTTCACTCTTGTTTTCAGATTCTTCGTTTCTTCATTCGCTTTCAGTTTTTCACCAGTCTTCGTATCGTAAATGACATTGTCGACAGATGTGTACTTCGGCGTCACGAAGTCTCCGTTTCTGAACGCCACTGTATCGTCGTGGTCTTTAGAGAATAGATCAGTACCAAAGTTGATATATTTCTGGGAATCAATTCCTTGTAAGTGCAGAAGTGTCGGCATGACGTCAATTTCGCCGCCATACGTATGGTTCACTCCGCCTTTAATGCCAGGAACGCGGATCATCAGCGGCACACGCTGGTTTTGCGCGTTTTGATAATCTGTGATCTCTTTTCCAAGAATTTCTTTCATCGCACGGTTATGATTTTCAGAAATACCGTTATGGTCACCGTAAATGACGATGACTGAGTCGTCATACAGACCGGCTTCCTTCAGCTCCTTGAAGAATTGCTCAAGCGCCTCGTCAAGGTAACGGGCTGTCTGGAAGTAATTATCAACTGTTTTGTCACCGGTTGTCGCTTTTTTAATGGACGCATCTTCTTCATCCAGGTTAAATGGATAATGGTTTGTCAAAGTAATCAAATGAGCGTAAAACGGCTGTTTAAGAGATTCAAGTTTTGGAATCGATTCAGTAAAGAACGGCTTATCCTTGAGTCCCATATTCACGATGTTTTCATCTGACATATCATAACTGCTTGCGTCGAAGAACTTGTCATATCCGATATGTTTGTAAATCTGGTCACGGTTCCAGAACGATTTGTAGTCACCATGCAGGACGGCGCTTGTGTAGCCTTCCTTCTGATCCAAAATCGCCGGAAGCGACTGGTATGTGTTTTCGCCTTTCGTCACAAACGCGGAGCCTTCAGGAAGGCCGAAGATGGAGTTATCCATTGTCAGCTCGGCATCAGATGTTTTTCCCTGGCCTGTCTGATGGAAAAAGTTATCAAAATACGTCACATCTTCCCCGCCGTGTGCAAGTTTATTCAAGAACGGCGTCACCTCTTCACCGTTCAGCTTGTAGTCAATCAGGAATGACTGGAAGCTTTCCAGGTGAATCTTAATAATGTTTTTGCCTTTGGCAGAGCCGAAGTATTCAGCATTCGGTTTCGCATAATGAGACGTCGTATAATTCTCAACGCTTGTTAAATCGTCGCTGCTCGCGTAGGCTCTTTGCGTTTCTGTTTGAGCCGTCTGAACACCGTCATAAATGGTGTAATTGTAAAGACCTAAATATTTCACGATATAATTGCGGTCAAACGTTCTTGTCAACAGCTGCGGACGGTCTTTTTCCGCATAGTGCAGGTTAATGAAAAACAGTGCGACCCCGGAAAGAATCACTAAAGATGCAAAGCGTTTTTTCATTTTGTATTCTTTTAATTCAGGTCTCCAGATCAGTACCGCAATCAAAATCATGATATCTAAGAAATAGAAAATATCATGAGCGGCCATGATACTGAAAATCCCGTCTCCCATGTTTCCGACGTTGCCGGACTGTTTAATGTTCGGGAACGTCAAGAAATCGTCAAAGAAACGATAGAATAAAATATTTGCGTATAACACAAATGTCATTACGAAATCGATAATCAGCATGATAATGGCTGATTTACGCCCTTTCGCAAGCAAAGCCAGTCCTAAAAAGAAGACGGCGCTTGAGAACGGGTTAAATACCAGGAGGATCTCCTGGGTTGTGCCTTTTACCCCAAGATTGAACTCAGTCTTGTAGGATAAATACGTTTTTGCCCAAAACAGTATAACAGCCAGCACAAAAAAGCTAAGTTTGTAAGAAAAAAGTTTCTTCATGGCAACCTCTACTTTCTTAAACACTTTAAGTCTTCATTCATATTTACCTGCTCTTTATCCTGCCTTCCAATTCCTTCTTTGCAAACACAATCAAGGCCTCACACCATAAATAAATACACCGCGGCAAGCCGGAATATTTATGCTTCTCACCATACCAATTTTAGTACAGCCATTTCGACCAAACACTGGACGAAAGAAGCCTTCATTTCGTTTCACATTTTTTCTCGGAAATAAAAAAAGGGTTTCTTTTGTCATGTGTGCCTTTGAAAAAAGAAATAGATACCGAATATAAGAATAACATAAACTAGCAAAAACGAAAAATAGGTTTTGCAGAAAGCCCGCCCTTCCGGCGGACTGTGGCTATTGTATGCACTCATGTTTAACACGATCACAATTTTCGAAAAGGCAAAAAAAAGACTGGATGTCTCCAGTCTTTACAGCCCCGACCAAACATCTTTTGCATATATACCGGTATCTTGCAGATGTTTCAGCCAGTTTTGTGCTTCTTGTTCACCGGTACCATGGACAGACTGATACGCTTTTTGCAGTGCTGCCTCCACATCTGGGGCCATTTTGGTGCCGTCGCCACATACATAGAGCCTGCCTCCGCGATCAAGAATCGAAATTAATGTTTCTGCATGGCCAGACATGAGATGCTGGACATACGTTTTCGGCATGCCTTCTTTTCGGGAAAAGGCTGTGTGGACAGTGACGATTCCGTCTTTTTCAAACTGCTCAAGCTCATCACGGTAAATAAAATCACGATCATTCCTGCAGCCGAAATAGAGATGTGCTTCACCGAGTGCTTTTCCCTCCCGCTTTAAAGCTGCGCGTGCTTGGAGGAAACCGCGGAATGGCGCTACCCCTGTGCCCGGTCCGACCATAATGATTGGGGTTTCCGGGTCTTCCGGAAGCTGAAACCGGGATTCCGGTGTGCGGACAAACATCACGACGTCATCCCCCGTCTTGCGTTCAGCTAAGTAATTTGAAGCCACACCTCTGTATTCGCCAAGGCCGCTCCAAGCAGGGCCTCGCACAACACCGACTGTAATAGATGCTTGCTCAGGATTCACCCTTGGAGAGCTTGAAATCGAGTAATATCTCGGTTTTAACGGCCGTAAAAGCTCTAAAAATCGTTCAAACGGCATGTCGCACGCTTCATATTTCTCAAGCAAATCGAGCATGGAAATTCGTTTTTTCAATATTTGTTCCTGGTAGACACCCTCTGCCGTCAGATCTTCTAATTCGCGTTTATGCGGCGGGCAGACTGTAAATGCCGCCAGCTCACGTATTTGCGCCCTTGTGGCGGCTTCCTGCACCTCAACGCTGTAGCTGAGAAGTTCTTGCAGGCTGACAGGACGCCCTAATGGCAGATGCCCCGCACTGCGCCCGCTTGCCGACAATGTCACTTGGTCGGTTCCCTTCAGGCCAAAGCGGTGAAGAATCCGGCTGACATTGGTTTGGCTGTTCCTCGGCAATACGCCAAGGTGGTCGCCCTCCCGATACTCAACATCCGGCGGCAATGCGATTTCGATATGGCGGGTGCTGCGATCGCTGTCTGCGGACTGGAGTTCACGATTTTCGGCAATGGATGCGTGAGCCGCTTCGTACGATCTGGCCAGCGGGGACTCTCCAAGCCCTCTGACAAACTGAAGGCTCAGCGTGCTTCGTTCCTTATCAGCGTTTTCATTAAGCTCCAGTCCGAATGCTTTGATGGCGTCCGCCCACATTGTATTTTTCCACTCGTCAAGCTGCCCTTCAAAATCGCCGCTTACATCTCCCTCACCTCGCTCAGAAAACCGGGTCGCGCCTTTCTCCGCAAGCTGCTCATCAATGAATCTCGGCACGTACTGATACGTGCTCGCCCAGTTATGGTCGCCGCAGCCAAATACCGCGTAATGGACGCCCTCAAGCTCACCCGGTTTGATTTCTTGAAGCCACTGCACGAACTGTCCGGCATTGCTTGGCGGTTTTCCGTTATAGGACGAAGTCACAATGACAACAGCTCCCTCTTTCGGCAGCTTTCCAATCTGGTCGTTCAGAGGTGCCACTTCAGTCCTTACGCCGTGAAGACTTGCTGTATCGGCAAGCTCCCGGGCTACTCCTTCTGCGGTGCCGGTATCTGAGCCGTACAGTACGAGAAGCGGGCGGTTGTTAAGACCGATGACAGATGCACCCTTTGCTTCCGTTTTCTCTTTTTGCTCACCAGGCTCCGCTTTTTCAGCTGTCGGGACGTCCGTATGAATGGCTTCCTGTTGCCGTGTTTGAACCCTGATACGAAAATCGCCCGGCTTGAGTGTTAAGGTTTGTTTGATATCAAGCTCATAATTCTCATGATCAATTAACTTGAAATATTTTAAAATCATGCCCAGCACAAGTGTCGCTTCATGAAGGGCAAACTGCATGCCGATACAGGCCCGCTGTCCATTTCCGAACGGTTTGTACGCATGATGAGGCACTTGGTCCTGATGTTCGAAGCGTTCTGGACGGAATTGTTCAGCATCCTCTCCCCAAGCGTCTTGATCCCGATGAAGCTGCGGAATCAGCACAGAAATTCTGTCTTTCGTCGTAATCGGGTACTTTCCGCCAATGACTGTGTCTTCCTTTGGATAAAGGCTGAAAGCCGGAGCTGTCGGCCATAAGCGCAGTGATTCATTTAAAATCATCCGTATGTATTTCAGCTCGAGCACTTGTTTATAGGTCGGAGCTGCACCCGTCAGTACCCGGTCGACCTCTTCATACGCTTTTTTCAGTTTGTCAGGATCCTTCAATAAAAAGTAGATCGCAAAGGAAAGCAGCCCGCTCGTTGTTTCATGCCCGGCAATCAAAAACGTAATGATTTGAAAACGAATATTCTCATCGTCGAGCTTGTCACCCGTTTCCGGATCTTCCACATTCAGCATGCGGGCAAGCAAATCTTTTTCATTCTGGTCTCCATTCGACCTGCGCTCCGCAATAATGCTGTCGACTAACGAAAACATTGTTTGAATATCATGATGAAATTGCCGCTTTGTTCTGACCATAAGTTTATCTTGAAAATCAAGCCGCTGCATCTGGTGCATCGCTTCATCTAGCGCCCGTACCATGCTGTTGATAAACGGGTGGGGCGTTTCTCTGTAGTAGCTGTTAAAACGATAGTTAAACCCGCACAGCCCAATCGTGTCGAGAGTCAACCGGGTCATATCCCCTGGGACATCGACTGCTTCATTAGGATTGAGCCTGGCCCATTTCTGAATAAGCTGAACAGCGATATCGACCATTTTCTCATGATAATCCTTCATGGCCCGCTGGCTGAACGTCGGCATCAGAATGTTGTGCGCTTTTCTCCAATTAGGTTCATGCGTCCAGCTTGTAAACAATCCGTCACCGGAAAACGCACGAACCTTCTCCAAGGCGCCTTCAATGCTTTTGTCGAATCGCTCTTCATCACACACTTCTTTCACCAATTCGTGGCCGGACACCACAATCGTCGTGCCCGCAGGTGTATGGATTTGAAAAATCGGGCCCTGCTCTTCCGCCAATTTGATCAGCGACAGTGTTGGTTTGTCTTTATCAATTAAAGGCAGATTACCGAGCGGCCCAAACGTCTTCGGCTGAGGAATCGGGCTTGTTTCCTTCATCGAACCATTCCTTTCCGTATGAAATACCTTCTATCTGACTACATTTCCCTTTCATGGTCATGATTATTCCGTTCTCCCAATTGACGCATGATCGCTGTTTTTTCTATACTTGAGAAGCTGTACAATACGCGAATAAGGTGAGTTCATATATGGATTTTGAAATTCGGTTTTTATCCTTTTATGTCATACAGGTGGAAGGAAAAGATGAGCAGGCGAACAAGCAGTTCAAACACTTCCAGACCCTTGATACGGGTGAATTTGAAGAAAGCGAGCTGAAGGACTTTCTCGACGGTGAGCTGAAAAAAATCGTCAAACGCAAAGCCGACCGCCATCCGCAGTCCGAGCAGGTGCCGACGAAAATCGGCCATTTTATCGTCGAGCCCGGCCACGAGCTTGATTCCAACCCGAACTACAACATGTTCAACCGGGCGCGCCTGGCGGAAACAAAAGAAGACTTTAACGAGCTGAGCGAGCAGTTCGTCCGCACGTATCTTGACACGAGTGCGGTCCGCGGCGGCGTGTTCCTCGTCGCTTCAGCCGTGCCGAGAAAATACTTCGACGAGTCATTTGTCTTCATTATGAAATGTGATTTCGAGCCAAAGGTCGCCCGCATTTCAGACGCGTCTTCTCTTATTAAAAAAGTCGAAATGGCGATTACTACAAAAAACATGAAAAGCATCCAATACCCGTTCATGCCGGAGGAAGGGATGGTCGAGGAAGGCGAGCTGAAAATCCACCAAGCCTCGCACGCCCGCTATTTCGAGGACTTTTTGAAATTCGTCGAGTACGGAGAATCAATGCCGGAAATCATGAAAAACCAGGTCATGAACATGGTGCAGGAGCACGTCTACGAGACATTTGAAGACAACAGCGAAGAGCTCAAGCAGTTCGAGCACGACATCGAAATATGGGAAGCAAGCGAAAAACGGGAAATCCAAGAACGCCTCGACACCCATCAAGTCATCGAAGCCTCCGCCCAAATCATTGAGCACACGCCCGAGGCCCAGCTGAAAATGAAAGTCGGAGAAACCGAGATTAAGGGATTGCTAGCGGATTTTGGCGATTCGATTCATCTCGCAAAAGTGAACGGGCGCTATGTCGCGCTGATTGAAGCCGAGACAATTTCGTTTGAGAAGGGCAGTTCTCCGGTGGAGTTTTATAAGCCTGAGGGGCTGCATGAGGTGATTGAGCGGATACGCCACAAAACAGAGCAAGAATAAAAAAGTCCAGAAAGCACTTTCTGGACTTTTCCTATTTAGTACCCTTCCCTCAACACCGCATAGCACTCCCCGATCAGCTCTTCCGCTCCCGGCTCTCCTCTCAGCCCGCGGCGGACGATTTCTGAGGATAGGTTCTGGACTTTGAGCGCTCGTGGGGCTCTTCTTTCGTAATACGCATGAAATGCGGTTTCGATGTCGTCGTGGTTTTTGAGTTCTTCGGCGAGGACGATGGCATCCTCGATGGCCATTGCCGCCCCTTGTGCCAAGGTCGGCGCTCCGGCATGGGCGGCATCTCCTCCGATGACGACGCGGCCTTTGTACCATGGCTCCTGCACTGCGACCTGTTCCAGTTTGTTAAACATGACAGGATGCTCTTTTGACATATGCTTTGTGACAAAATCCAGCCCCGGAAAGCTGGAAAGAATCTCTTTTACTCTATCAAACCGGGTATCTTCTTTATCCCAGTAATCGCTCGTGCAAGGCTGGAGAACGAAGACATAGCCGGCGTGTTCCGCCAATGGCACGACGCCAATTTGTGTGTCTCCGCTTCTATACATCAATGTCGCGTCCTCAAATGTAAAATCAGGAAGCTCGATATAAAAGCGCCACGCCCCCATGCCGAGGTGCTCTTTTTCTGTTCCCTTATGCAGCATCTTATCGCGAACAGCGGAGTGAATGCCGTCAAAGCCTGCCAGAATGTCAGCCTTCATCTTTTCTCCGTCTTCACATACGGCAGTAACCGAATCAGCCGTTTCTTCATAGGTGACCACCTTTTTCCCCCACTTGATATGTACACCCGCCGCCTCGGCATGCTTAATAAGAATGTCATTTAGCGTCTTTCGCAGGATATTATTTCGTCCTGGAAGTGTATCGTCTAAAAAGGATTCACTGACTTGAAACAGCAAATCCCCCTGTGCATCAAACGTTTTAAACCATTCTGTTTGAAAGCCATGATTACAGCACTCTTCAAATACGTCCAATTCTTTTAAAACAGCCAGTGCGTTTTGCGGCTGGAGAATTCCCGCACCTGTTTTGCGGTTTTCTGTAGCCGCTTCACACAAGGTGACGGAAAACCCTGCTTTACTAAAGGAAATGGCCGCTGATAATCCGCCGATTCCGCCTCCCGCTATCAAAATATGTTTCATATAAATAACCACCTTTTCAGTTCTCTATGTAGTTAGGCACCTAACTATATTACCTTACTATGTCCGGTGAAAAGCTGTCAATCATCTCCAAGCCAAGTTGCGTTATGGTTTTCGCTCCTTTATAATCATGTCACAACGAACGTACAGGAGCTTATTATGATGGAATTAAAACATTTACCGAAATATAAGCATATAACAGAGCACGCCGAGACGTATGCCAATATTGACGCCGGCTCTCTTGAATTGTTTTTATCGCTTTTTGATATCTCTAAAAAAATGAATCATGTGATGGAGCATTATTTCGCAGGCCGCGGGCTGTCAGAGGGAAAATTCAAAATCCTGATGCTGCTCTTTGATGCCAAGGACCACACGCTAAGTCCGACCGAGCTTGCCAAGCAATCCAACGTCACGAAAGCAACGATTACAGGCCTGCTGGACGGGCTGGCGAGGGACGGGTTTGTCAGCCGCAGACATCACACAGAGGATAAACGAAAAATCAGCATTGAACTGACAAAGGAAGGCAAAGAACGGCTGGAGCAATTTCTGCCCGGCCATTTCAGCAAAATCTCCGCGGTGATGGAAAACTACAGCGATGAGGAAAAAGACATGTTCGTGAAGATGCTTGGTGATCTTTTTGAAAAACTAAGCGTGTTTAAAGACTAAAAAACCCGTCCGGCCAGGACAGGCTACAGCGTCTTTTCTTTTGAAGCCGGATACGTATCCGGCTGTTTTTTCTTTATGACCGTAACAAATATGCCGCTGATGACACATGCAATTCCGATCAAATGCACAAGCTCAAACGGCTCCTTCAATATCACACCTGACAAAATAACAGCAGAGACCGGAAGAACAGATGTGAAAATGCCCGACACTCCCGCCGGCACCTTCGTCACCCCGCTATACCATAGGTAAAACGCCAAAACGGTCACAAAAAGCGCGTAATACAGCACATACGACCAATCCAAAACAGTCGGCACGCTGAAATCAAATGAAGAGGCCTCAAACAAAGCAAACGGGAGAAAAAACAGGAAGCCGAAGCATGATACGAAGGTCGAAATCGCCAGTGCCGAAATATGCGGAGATAGCAGCTTAGCCATCAATGTAAACAACGCTTCGCCAATGACTGCAGCAATGATCAGCATGTTCCCGAATAAGGCGTGCGGCGTCCCGTCTTGGCTCCCCGCACCAAACAGATTAATCGCCATTACGCCGCAAACCGCCAGCAAAATGCCGATCAGCGTCTTTTTCTCAATTTTTTCTCTAAGCAGGAAAAAGGATAAAATCCCGATCACCATCGGGGTTGTGCTTGTCAAAATGCCGCTTTCCGTTCCTGTTGTATATTGAACCCCATACAGCAGGCAAATACTGAACAAAAACACACCTGTGAATGATTGCACCAGTAATACGAACACATCTTTTTTCGTCAAAGCCGGAAACCCTTTTTCAATGCAAAACAGCAGTGTCAGCAATACGATAGAAGCCAGCAAAAAACGCAGTCCCGAGGATAGAAAGACAGGAATACGCTCGACCATGAGTTTTCCTACGACGACAGAGCTGCCGACGATTGCCATGGCCGTTCCCAGGGAAATATATGCGCTTAATTGATTTTTCATCACAACATCACCTGCCTTTTTATGTATGGCAAAAAGCGCCTATCCAATGACAGGCGCTCTCTGATTAATCATCACTGCTCAAAATGCCGAAGAAGCGAAGCAGGTTGATGAACAAGTTGATAAAGTCAAGGTACAGCGATAATGCCATAACCGGAATTAAGTCTTCCGTAATATGGCGGTGTTTGATTTGGTTCAGATCATACAAAATGTAAAGGGAAAAGACGATGGTTCCGATCACGGAATACGCCATCATTGCCGCTGAGTTTAACGGGCTGAAAATATTGAAAATGCCAACCGCCACCAGCGCGAGAACCGCTACCAGCAGAAATGACCACAGGAAGGATAAATCCTTCTTCATTTTTGCGCCGATTGTGCCCAGAACGGCAAAAATGACAAATGTAGAGCCAAAGGCTTCAAGCACGACATAGGCGCCGGCGATGGAAGCGTAGTGGCTGACGATCGGAAATAAGGTAATGCCTGAAACAAACGCGAATGTATATACAAACGCATATCCGACCGCTTTTCTTCTGCGCATCCAGAAGGCCAGAATAATCATCCCTACTTCAAGAATAGAAAGCGGGAGCATCAAAGCGATAGGAACAAATTGGCCGATAAAAAGACCGACAGTTGCGATTAACAGTGTGAAAACAAAGACTGTCAAAATGCGCTGCATGATCGATTGCTTACTCTCGTGAACCGTAGCTTGCATGTCAAAAATCCTCCTAAAAAATGATCTTAAAGGTCTATTATATAAAAATTGGATGAAATATGTATATGTTTTAAGGAGAATTTAATGAAAACAAACCCTTTACGCTCTTACTTCGTTTCTCTCCTTTTCAAAGAAAATCGGTGCTTTTCTATTTTCTCTATTTGGGTCACCTGAGAATCATGAACCGTAATCTGAACGGTGCCGAAATCGAGCGTTTCCAGCGAGCTGATTATTTTTTCAATGACTTCCGGATCAATGGTTGATTTTGAAACCAAAAGACCTTCCCCCCTGTTGAGTACGTTTTAATTCACAGTATTCTTATAAGAATTATAATATTATGTTTTTTTTGATAAATCAATGGTGATTTCTGTTCAAATCAAAAAGGCATATGATCACCCGGTGACGGACAATCATATGCCTGGAAACTTCCTATTTGTTTGCTTCCAATTCCTCAACAATACAGCGGACGCCCATATTTTCTAATGCCTGCTTCAGCGTGCCGTACGTTTCATAATCACTGAAATCAAGCCCCAATTGAATCGATGTCTGGGCCACGTCTGGGCGAATCCCTGAAAATACAGCTTTGACGCCTAGCAAGAAGAGCGTTTTTGACAGGTTGTACAGTTGCTGCGCGACCATGGTATCCACAATTGGAACACCCGAGAGATCAACAACAAGGCTTGTGATTTTTCTCTCGATACAGCGGACCGGCACTGTTTCTAAAATGACCTGTGCCCGTTTCGTATCAATGGAGCCGATTAGCGGCAATATCCCGATGCCATCCGCAATGGAAATCACCGGGCAGCCCAGCTCAGAAATCAGCTCCTGCTGAGACGTGAGCCTCATCAGCATAAATTTTTGGTACTGCTCGGAAAATTCAATAATCAGCTTATCGAACGATTGATTCACAATGCGGTTCCATCGGTCGGCATCCTCATTTGTGACGATATCCTGATTCTCTTTTATAAACGCCACGACTGCATCCCAGAATGAGATTCTCGAGTTTGATATGGCTTCTACGACCTCATGCACCTGAACATCTTGCTCTACCCTGTTTTTCGCAACAGTTTGCGCCCATTTTGTCATATTTTCTTGAAACTCGGTTTGATCCTCTAGAAACGCACTTGCGATTGTTATATTGGTAAACGTATGCTGCTCGGTTAAGAGCTGTTTCGTTTCCGCACTTAAATTATCGGCCGAATAAAGCTCGCCTTTCAACTGACATCGCAAACTGAACCATTTCTCGGTAATCCCCGCAGTATTGTCTATGATATATTGATATAATAATTGATCGATATTCACGGTCTGTCTCCTTTTTCATAATAGAAGCTCTTTCATTATAAAATGATACATCGGAATTGTGAATGGGACTAGGAAAAAATCAAATGATTCTGCTCCCTGAACGCATTCCAGTTTCAACCATAGGCGAATGCACCAATAAACGTCCGCATGCATAGACTGCAAGTGTACAGTTTACATTGAGAAAGGACGTTATCACATGTATTATGTTGATCCTTATATGTTTGCCGGGCATTTTTATGATCCTTGGCCTGCTTTTGAATATGAATACCGTTATCCAGATGGTTACCCATGGTCTGGCATTGGCGGCGGTGCTACTCCTGGCATCGGCGGCGGCGCTGTTCCTGGCTTCGGCGGCGGTTCCGGCCCGGGCATCGGCGGCGGCGCTGTTCCTGGCTTCGGCGGCGGTTCCGGCCCGGGCATCGGCGGTGGCGCTGTTCCTGGCTTCGGCGGCGGTGCGCCGCAGGGACCCCCGCCTTCAAAAAAGCCGGCGAAACCGAAAAAGCCGCAGAGCCCTCAGGGAGTCGCTTATTTAGTTGAACCTGTTGCCATTCAGCCTTGCCTCTTTCGGTTTACCTATGTTTGGTTAACCAACGGCAGCTCTTTTTGGTTCTACCCGATCATTCTTGGCAGAAGATCAGTCGGCGGCTTTTACTGGGATTCTTCACGGCGCCGCTGGATTTATTTCGCCTTAGACACAAATCTGATAGATGTTGTGAGCTGCTCATATTAATCGAAAATCAGTCGGTTTTTCCGGCTGATTTTTTATGTTACTTCGGCCGTGAATAGGTTATAGTATCATTATCTTTCAAATTGGAGGTTTCCCTATGATCAAACAAATTGGCACTGTTGCTGTATATGTTGAAGACCAACAGAAAGCGAAGCAATTTTGGGCGGAGAAGGTTGGCTTTGATATTGCGGCGGACCACCCGATGGGACCTGACGCAAGCTGGCTGGAGGTTGCGCCAAAAGGAACCCAGACTCGTTTAGTCATTTACCCAAAAGCCATGATGAAAGGCTCTGAACAAATGAAAGCTTCCATCGTGTTTGAATGTGAAGACATCTTTGGTACATACGAGAAAATGAAAGCAAACGGTATAGAATTCCTTGGTGAGCCCAATCAAATGGAGTGGGGCACCTTCGTTCAATTTAAGGACGAAGACGGCAATGTATTTTTATTAAAAGAATAACGATGCGACGGCGGCTTTATACCGCCGTGCGCTTTCTTTGACATTGAGAATGAATTTCATTTACAATTATTCATATATGAGAATGATTGGAGAGAGACAGATGTTTGTTCAGTTGAGAAAAATGACGGTAAAAGAAGGCCATGCAGACAAAGTCATCGAACGTTTCAGCTCTGAAGGAATCATTGAAAAACAAGAAGGTTTAATCGATGTGACAGTGCTTGAGAAAAACGTCCGCCGCGGTGATGAGGAAGTCGTTGTCATGATTCGCTGGGAATCCGAGGATCACTGGAAGCAATGGGAAAAAAGCGATGCACATATCGCCGGCCATAAAGCGAACAAAGGCAAACCAAAGCCTGACTATCTGATCAGCACTGAAGTGAGCATGTATCATGTAAGAGCTGTTAAACAAGGGACTCATGAATAACGAAAAGAGCTTGCAACAGCTGCAAGCTCTTTTTTACGGTCATGATGAACTGTTTTCTTCATATGGGATGACATAAAGAGGCTGGTTGGCATGCCATTCCGCATATAAGACGTCCTCAACCTTTTCAACTCCGCGCTTTTGCAGTGATTGCTTCAGCCATTGTTCATCCACACCCGCTTCCACCAGGTTATCAAACACAATCTCCCCATCAAGAATTAACGTAATCGGCAAAGATACATCCTTTGTGGAAAGATTCATGTCTTTTCTGTTCGGCTTATCGAAATCGGCTTTCGGTAGCACACTGATCATCCCGTTTGTTTCCAGAATCGCATATTCCACTTCCTGAATCGAAAAGCAGCCTTTTTGCCTCAGGAGGCTTTGCAGCTGATTAATATCGAGTTTGTTTTTCTTCAGCATCTTGTATTTCAGCTTTCCTTTATGAATCACTATATTCGGTTCGCCTTCCAGAAACTTTCTGGTTCCTTTTAGTTTTTGTGTAATCAATTCAATCAAATAAATAAGCAAGCCCCATAGGAGTGATGCATAAATAATTTCTTTTATCTTGATTTCATGATCATAGACGGCGTTTCCAACCAGTTCTCCTAAAATTAAGGCCGAAATAAAGTCAAACGGAGTGAGTTGAGAGAATTGGGTTTTCCCAAGAAACTTCAAAATGGCAAATAAAATAACGAGACCGCAAACTAATTCTATTGCTACATTCAAATAATCTCCCACGTTGATAGCACCTACTTCTTAAGAGCTACTACCATTATGGTCAACTGCATTATTTCTAAACCGGAACTGCAGATTTCGATAAAAAAGGCAGCCCGTCCGCTGGCTGCCTTTTTTCACATCGTTTGGTGCTTTGCCAGCATGTCATCGAAAAGCTGCACTGCATCACTGCGGTCAATTGTGACAAGCGGATCATTGAGGAAGGCTTGAAACGCGAGGCCGCGATCCTTTGTTAAACCGGCTTCCGCCACTGCCTCCTGATTGGATACGTGCCTAGCCGCAATCATTTCCACACCCTTTGGCAGCGCTCCGGAACAAATCGGCTGAACACGGTTGCGTGTGATAAGTGCGTTTGTTTCAACAATCGCTTGTAAAGGAAGATTGGAAACTTGGCCTTGATTCGGCACATTTACATTCGTGACGAGTTCACCCAATCCAAGAAGAGCCGCTATGATGTTCACGCCTTCTTCTCCTGAGGCTTTCCCGGCAACGCCCCGTTTTTGCACGATTAATCGTTCTGTTTCTTTTCGCTTCTCATCTCTGTCCTGTTTTCTGAATGATACAGATGTAAGATGAAATTTCCATACCTCAGGCTGTTTGAGGTATGGGCCGGGAAGAAACTCTGCCAGATGCCTGTCACCCGCAGCGGGGATGGCACCATACATTTCAAATAAATCAAACGCAACACGGTGTGCCGAACGAAAGACGCTGTCTCTCCAGCTTTCCCCCTCCAGCTCATACCCTGATTCTCCATAATGCGCGCTGAATTCATGAAATACAGGCAGCAGGTCCATATGGCGGTAAGAGGCTTCTGTGATCCATGTAAAATGATTAATGCCAAGTACATTGACGCGGATATCTTCACGCCGCAGCACCTCTATTCCCAGCCTTTCTGTGACCATTTCCGCCAGCAGCTTTTGCGTGCCGAATACCTCATGGCAGCAGCCAATGGCTTTGATGCCGGGAAACACTTTATACAGCACTCTTGTACAGACAGACATCGGATTTGTATAATTTATGACCCATGATTCAGGTGCGTAGTCTCTTATTGCCCGGGCAATTTCCGCAAACATCGGAACAGCCCGCAAGCCTCTGCTGATCCCGCCCGGCCCGACTGTATCACCGACAGACTGATAAATGCCGCAGCGCTCAGGCAAGTGGACATCAATTTCCATATCATCCAGTGAACCCGGCAAAATGGAAATAATGACGATATCCGCGCCCGATAACGCCTTTTTCAAAGTAGAAACCGCTTCGTACCTCCACCTGCCGTCTCCGCTGTGATTGCCGATCACTTCATTTTTCTGAGCAGCTTCAAAATCAAGATCATAGAGCGCCACTGTGCCTGACATCCGTTCATCAATCGACAGATCACTCATCAGGCTTCTGGCCCAGCCTTGAGACCCCCCGCCGATATAGGCAATTTTAATTTGATCCAATGTACTGATATGAAACACTCCCTTTCTCAGCCTTTCACTGAACCGATCAGCATTCCTTTTGCAAAGTGTTTTTGCAAGAATGGATAGACAGCCAAAATAGGCAGCGTCGCAATGACAATGACGGCGAGTTTTATTCCCTGCTCCGGCGGAATGGTATTTTGCATCGTATCGCCATTGGTCGCCGTTAAATCCGATAAGATTGTGACTTGCCGGAGCACCATTTGCAGCGGCCATTTTGCACTGTCATTGATATATAAGAGAGCGTGGAAGAAATCATTCCAAATCCCGACCGCATAAAACAGCGCAAACGTCGCAATAACCGGCTTTGACAGCGGCAGGGCGATCCGCCAGAAAACGCCGATTTCAGAACAGCCGTCAATTTTAGCCGATTCCTCCAGCTCGCGCGGCAGCTGCTGAAAGAAGTTTTTGATAATAATAAGATTGAACGGATTAATCGCCATTGGCAGAATCAATGCCCAATACGTATCCAAAAGGCCAAGTGATTTCACGACAAGGTACGTCGGGATCATGCCGCCGGAAAACAGCATGGAGAAAATCACCAGGTTCAACAGCAGATTCCGCCCCTTCACATGCCGCTTCGCAAGCGGGTACGCCATCGTGAAGGTGAAAAACAGCTGGACAGCCGTCCCGACCACAGTGATGAAGATCGATACGCCCATGCTTCGAATGAACGTCGGTGTCGAAAACACGTACTTGTAAGCATCGAGTGTAAAGGTTTTCGGAAAAATAAAGAAGCTGCGCTGGGCGAGTTCCGCTTCTGTCGCAAAGGAACCCGCGATAATATACAAAAACGGCAAAATGGTAATCGCGCCGACACCGCCGAGAAACAGAATGTTGCAGACATCAAACACCCGTCCGGCTTTTGTGTTGTGCATCGTGTGAATTTCAGCCATACCTCTCCCTCCTCTAAAACAATCCTTCCTGATCAAACTTTTTCGCAATGTAATTGGCGCCGAAAATCAAGATAATCCCGACAACCGATTTAAACAGACCGACGGCCGTGCTGTAGCTGTACGCGCCTTGAGTAATCCCCATCATGTACACGTACGTGTCAAAAATATCAGCCACACTGCGGTTGAGCGAGTTCGTCATCAAATACACCTGTTCAAAGCCGAGATTTAAAAAGCTGCCGATTCTTAAAATCAACAAAACGATAATGGTGCTTCTGATTGCCGGCAGCGTAATATGCCACATTCTCCTAAACCTGCCCGCTCCGTCCATAATGGCGGCTTCATACTGCTCCTGATCAACCGTCGCCAGCGCGGCCAGAAATAAAATCGTTCCCCAGCCTGTCTCCTTCCAGATGCTTTGCATCACAATCATCGGCCGGAACCAGTCAGCATCCGATAAGAAGGAAATCTGCTCACCTGTCAAGCTCGTGATCAATTTGTTGATTACACCTGTATCGACAGTAAAGAAAACAAAGGTGATGCTGACCACGATTGTCCATGAAACAAAATGGGGCACGTAAATAAAGGTTTGGATGCATCTTTTATACACGGCCTTTCTCACCTCATTCAAAAGCAAGGCCAATATGAGAGGCGCTGGAAAGGCAAACAAAAGATCCAGGCTCGCCAGCATGAGGGTGTTGCGCAGCAGCCGGAAAAAATCCGGATTCATAAAAAAGTCTTTGAAATAATCAAAGCCGACCCATTCGCTTTTCCAGAAGCCGAGATATGGCGAATAGTCTTTAAATGCGATCAGCACGCCCCACATTGGCAAGTATTTGAAAATCAAAAAATAAAGCAGACCGGGAATAAGAAGAAGATAAAGCCATTTGTCCCGTTTGAGCGCAGCCATCCAGCTGATGCCTTTTTCAGCAGTGAGAACAGGTGAATCTCCCTTCTTCGGCACTGTTTCCATATCTGTTCTCCTTTCGTGGTACCGGCGCGCCCGCCGAACGGCAGGCGCATCGGTTTATTTTGACGATTGATACAATTTGTTCAAGTCCTTCATCAGTTCATTGCCGCCGCTTTTTTTCCAAAGCTCCACCGCATCCTCGAACCCTTTTTCATCAATTTCTCCAATGATAAATTGTGTTCTCGCGTCGAGAATGATGTTGTCAAGCTGGGCTCCTTTTTGGGTATAGACATCAGATACAAGCGACTCAGCCGGGTTAAAGACGGCTATTTTTTCTCCTTCAGTTATGATGTCCTTGCGATGCTGAAAGAGCTTTGTTTTCTGGTCTTCGATGTAATATTCGCTTTTCGGAATCGACATGCTGAACTGCGCCAAGCCTTCATGCTCATACAGGAGAGATTTGTTGTTTTTTTCAAGCGAGGTGAATACGCCGTCCTTGAGCTCGTAATTGCGGCCCTTCACACCGTTGTTCGTGAGAATCTGCGCTTCCTTATCATTCATCTTATCGAGGAAGGACAGCACCTCTTTCAGCTCTTTTTCGGTTTTGACGCTTGATTTTGGTATCGCGATCATGCCTGAATAACCGGATGTCGGGAAGGTGCGCTTGCCATTCGGTCCCTCAAGCGAGCCGACAATATCAATCACATCCTTGTTCGACTCATCTGCCTCCTCCATCGCGCTTTGAATTTGAGATGCTCTGGAGCCGGTATCAACGATGACACCCGCTTTTCCTTTCACAACCGGATCATTCCACTTCGCTGAATCCATGACCGCAAAGTCCTTATTGATTAAACCCTCATCATAAAGCTTTTTAAAAAACTTGAGCGCATCCATGTATTCTTTCGTTGTAAAATCAGGAATCAGCTTTCCGTTTTCAACGCCGTAGCGGTTCGGAGCGCCGAACCAGATTTGCAGAACATCCCACGGGCTTCCGTTGCCAAGCCCCATCCATTTCGGCACGACCATGCCGTACGTATCATCCTTGCCGTTTCCGTCAGGATCTTTTTCCTTAAAGGCTTTCAGCACTTCATAAAAATCATCAATCGTTTCCGGCATATCCATACCGACGTTTTCAAGCCAGTCGGTTCTGATGATCATACACGCTCTGATCAGGTCCCTCGTTCTGTAGATTCCGTACACCTCGCCGTTCACCGAGCTGTTCTTCAAAATCTTTTCATCTGCCTGGCTTAAATTCTTGTAGTCTTTTAAATAAGGAGACAGCTCCCAAAACGCACCCGCTTTGACGGACTTGATAAAGCCCGCTGATTTATCTTTAATCACAATGGCATGAGGCATCTCTCCGGAAGCCATGACGATGTTGAATTTGTCGTTGTAGGATGAATCAGGCACCCATGTGACCTTAATCTCTTTGCCTGTGTATTTTTCGAGCGCTTTTAATGAAGGGCTCTTTTCACCCGGGCTTTCCGGCGATAAGAGCGGCGCCATAATTTTAATCGTGTCTTTCGAACCGCCTGCTGAACTGGATGTTTCCGAATTGCTGCATCCGGCGATCATGATGGCAGCGAGCGGCAAGGCCAGCCATTTTTTTCGGATTCTATTTTTCATGATGCGTAAGTCCCCCTTTTTTTCGTTTTGTATTTCCCCTTTGCCCCTCCCAATATAAAGCGCTTACATAAATTCTTGCAATCTTCATTTTTTGCACCATTTCTCCTATGAAATTCCGGCTGTTATCCTTTTTTGCCGGATGTATCTTTTTTTGCCGGAAGGGAATCCCCGATCAATTCCAGCGCCGCTATGACGTTCAAACACCATTGAGAGACGGTGTTCGTTGTCACCCACGGGAGCTCCTCCAGCTGCGTCCATGTCTCAATGCGCTCTGGTTTGATCGGAAGCGGCGTATGGCTCAGCTTATCATCGAGCAAAAGATTCCACGCTTTGGCGGCGAGCTTCTGATCTTGTTTGTTTCTTGCGGCGTAGGCAGTCATGGCAGCGGCAAACATCGGCCAGTGAAAATGCCTGTCATGAAGCGCGCCCCCGCTTTTTTTCCGTTTTTCATCATCACTGAGTGTGTAAAATTCGCCGAATTCACTCAGCATTTCCTCCCATTCCCGGTCATCAAGAAGCTCAGCCAGCTCCATCCACACTTGCGGCGCGCCGAAGGCAATGATCATATGATATCCGCCCGCTATGCCGTCTCCCATGTGATGAAGCATCGAGGTCGCCGGATCATATTCAAATGTCGGGCCGGATAATAAACGGAGCGGGAGCCGCTTCAGACAGCTGATGCCCGTTTCGATTTTTTTGAGATATTCGGGATTTTCGGTCCGCTCCCATTCCGCCAGCCAGTTCGAGCAAAACGCCGCCCAATCCGGTCCCGTTCTGGCGTGGGTCGGGTACTTCCCTTTCTCGTAAAAAGCGCGCATCGGATCGGTTTTGACGAGGGCGTAATCGGCGTCCTTTACTTCTGTCAAAAGATCTCCCGTCCGCTCATCTCCCGTCAGATAATAATAAAATTTATAAAGCCCGGCCATGCTGATCCTCGCTTCCTTGCAGCCGCATCCCCAGTGAACAACATTATGCCGCGAGCCAAGTCCTGCGTATTCCCCGAGGTGAAAGCTGTCCGTTTCGCTAGTGTGGCGGGTCATGGCTTCTGCCATGCGGAAAATATCCTCTCTGCCTGAGCGGAAAAACGCCTGCCACAGCCATAAGGTCGGAACGAGCTCATTATTTTGCCAAGCATACCCGCCGAGATCATACCGCCACATATGCCGGATCGGGTCATACGTATGCATGACATCGCCATAATCCCAAAACCCGTACCATCTGCGCTGCTCGACTTCCTTTTTGTAAAATAGAAATGCGGCGTCGAGCTGTTCTTCCAGCTCTTTTTTGAACGGATGGGATGTGTCAATGACACTCCAAACTCCCAGCGCCCTTGATTCGTAATAGACCTCCGGCTCACATACAAGCAGCGGCGGCGCCTGCCATTTGTCAGCGAGTGCATGAAGAACATCATCAGACGGCGTGTGTGAAAAACAAGACAGGCTGATTTCATTTGTGTTGGCAATGCCGGTCGGGTCAGCGCGCATTTCATCAAAGCCTTCATACGCGCTGGCTACATGGGTGTTTCCTGTATAATGCCGCAGATCCATTGCCTCTCCGTCCGGGGGCCAAAACCAGACGGTCATTTTTGGATGACTGCCGGCAAGGCCTGTGATTTCCAGTGCTGACGGATATTTCTCAAAAAAATACCGCAGGCCAAGTGCCATTCCGCCATTCTCGCCGCCCGCATAACAAAGCCCCTTCGCCCGGCTGCCATGCAGCATGCCAACCCACGCATAATCTTTTCCGGTCCGTTTTGACAGGCTGTAATGATCGCTGGAATCCTGCACGAGCTTGACATCGTTCCAAACCGCGTTCTGTATACCGTGAGCAAACCATTCCTTGTGCTCTTCACTTTGAGTCAGCATTTCGCCATTGATTTGTTTTTGATAAAGCGGATACCTTTCATTAAATTTACGCGTGCCAAACAGCTGGGCTGGTTCTTTGTACATCCCTTTCTCTCCCGCAAAACGGAAATGGCGGTTGTATGGCTCCCCTTTCAAAAAAAGGTCGAACACTATGCCGAGCCCCTTAATGAATTCTTGTTTACCGTTCCTGTCAATCAGCTGCGTATGTACGATGCCGACTTCTGACAGCCCGGCATAGAACGTCAATCGGACCATAAACGGCAGCCATTCTTCATTTGTTTTTTTGAGGATATGCACGCCCTCTATTTTGATTACTGCTTTGATGGGACCGCTCTTCTCAATCGCCGCACGTTTGATGAGGCTGACAGATGTTTCATGAAAAAGAACCGTTTCCGCCGCCGTCTCTTTTCTCGTTTCTCTTATGGCAACGAGCCTCCCGCCTGCGGCGATCGGCTTTCCGTTGATCTGCATTGATTGAATGAAATCTGATCCTGTTTTATTGATGGTACAGTTGAGGGTCCCCGTATCCACTTGGATGTCATGCGCTGACTCTTTGATGCTGAGCGTTTCGCTTGGCTGCGGGGATTCTCTTTTTTGCACTGCAAAGCTTTGATGTGCCTGTCCTCCGAACAACGCCGCGTGCTTCGTCCACTTGATGCTCCCGTCCGGCCAATAGGCCGATGGTTCGCTTTGCACATAGTGGCTTCCCTCGTTTTCATTCACAAGCGCCAGAGGGTCTCCTTTAATCAATTCTCCTTTTTTCCATGGCACGCCCCACGTTACACCGCTTGCCACCTTTGGCTGTTTTGATAACCATTTGATCTTTTTCATCAGTTCTCTCCCTCCATAGAAAAAAGCTGATTCGATGCAAAGAATCAGCTACGATTTGTCAAACTGAATCACACGGTATTCATGCGGTCCGACCGCCAGCCTCCCCGCTTTCGCTGAACGGTTCGTCAGCAGGTCTATTCCCGCTTCCGGCAGTGTCACGCTTCCGCCTTTCCCATCCATATTGACGATGATCCACACAAGGCCGTTATCGCCTTTGCGCGGGGCAACGATCGTGCCGGGTGTAACATCCGACCGGACAGAAATGGCTGCTTCAGCAGCATAGTGCCTGACGAGCGCTTCCAGCATCGCATCCCCTTCTCTCCCTGACGGAAGCGAGCCGAGCATAACGATTTTTCCCTTGCCGTGCTTCTGTTCTGTCAGAAAGGCATAGCCTGCTCCCGGTCCCGACTCAACCGTGCCCAGTGTGTGTCCTTTCTCTGTATCAAACACCGCGCTCCACAGCCCGAGCGGCGCCGTGATGCCAAACGCTTTTCCTGTATTCGCGTCCTCGTTCATTGGAAAGGTAAACAGCGTTTTGATCCCGGCTGTTTTCTCAAGTTCGCCAAGTCCACAATCCGTATGAATTGTATGCTCGCTTGTTCGCCCTCCTGTCAGCGGTCCGGCAATCCAGATGCCGCCCGCTTCAGCGAATGCCGAAGCTTTTTTGATAAAATCTGAAGATAAATACGGCACAAATGGCGTAAACAGCAAGCGGTAGCCGTCCAGCGGAACGCCTTCCGGAATGAGGTCACGGTGAATCCCCGTGTTGAGAATACGATCATAAAAGTGCGTCACAAGCGAACGGTGCCGGAGTCCCCGATGAGGCTCAGTTTTGATAAATGCTTTTGCTCTGTCGGAGTACGTCATTGCCGCCTCGGCTTGAACGGGTACAGTCGATAAAATAACCGGTTCGATTTCCTTTCTAGCCCGCTCGACTGCCAGCACGTTCTGATAGCCCACGGTCGGCTTGCCCCAGGCACTGAGAACCGAACCGTGTGAAATCTCGCTGCCTGAACGCTGCTGGCGCCACAGCCAATAGCAAAAGCCCTCGCCTCCTAAGGCATAGGCAGAGACAGCTTCGGCCTGTAAATACCCGTCGGCATGCGGAAAAGCGGAGCTTTCGAGCGAGGCAGCATACGACGGACTCGTTTCCAAAATCCAAAACGGGCGCCCTTGTTTCAAGTTCCTCCACAAATCACAGTTCAATAAAAAGGCAGAGGCGTTTTCCTGCGAAGCGTACGTATCATAGGAGGCAAAGTCGAGATTCCGAAACATCCGCTCATTGTCCACGCTGAACATGACAGAGCCGTTATGCGTGATCGGCGCATCCGAATAACAGCGGATCATTTTGGCCTGTTCATCCGCAAATGAAGCGATCATCTCCATCGAAAACAGCTGATACATTGTGCTTAGAGAAGCATGATGCAGAAACGGGGCTGGCCCCGGCTGCGGCACTTGCTCAAATGTCTGGTAGGTTTCGCTCCATACATCGGTTCCCCAAGCTTCATTCAACCGCTCAATCACGCCATAGCGATTTCTGAGCCAGTCATGCCATAAGTGTAAGCACGTCTCACACATGCATTCTGCAACATGGCATTTAAACTCATTGTCTAGCTGCCAGCCGATCAATCCCGGGAGCTGGCCAAGCTCCTTGGCGATGCTTGTGGTAATGATGGCGGCTTTTTTTCGGAAATATGGGTTGTTCGTACAAGCATGCTGGCGGGAGCCATGCCCCATGACCTCTCTTTTTTCATTTACATGCATACGCTCCGGCCGGCCGTGCGACAGCCAAATCGGCGGTGTAGGCGTCGGCGTGCACATGATCGTTTCAATGCCGTTATCATACAACCGGGTGATGATCTCTTTGAAAAAACTGACGTCAATTTTTCCTTCTTCCGGTTCCATAACGGACCAGGCAAATTCGCCGATCCGCACAACATTCACGCCAACTTCGCGCATGATGTCAATGTCCTGCCGGATCGTCTCTTCATCCCATAATTCCGGATAATAGCAAGCGCCGTGATACAGTTTTCTCCTCACATTTTTCACCCTTCTTTGATGATCGATTCTGTCAATGGCAGGCCGAGCTCCTTTATGCCTTTTGCCACAAGTTTCGCCATTTCATTTGCGCCTTTTTTTGTAAAGTGCGTGTAATCGTTAATTCCTTCTGACACCATAAAATAGGTGTACACTTTTTCCTCGCCCTTCTCGGTAAAGAAAGCGAGGCTTTTGGCCATCAGATCAATGAGTTGGACATTCTCCTCAGCAGCCGTCTGCTTCATGGCAATGCAATAATCAGGAAAGTCGTTCAAAAACACGCCGTTTTCGTAATGAAAGCGGGCCACAGGGGTAATGAGAAGCGGATGGGCGCCTTTTTCCCTTGCGCCGGCGATATACTGCTTTAAATATTCTTTGTAGGTGGTAAAGGGCTCGGTGTAGCGCTCCGGCTTATTTTTCGACGCGTCATTATGGCCCATCTGCACAAAAAGCCAGTCATCAGGCTCGATCACATCAAGGATCGCCTGAAGCCTGCCCTCTTCCACAAATGTTTTCGAGCTCCTTCCCCCAATCGCTCTGTTGATCACCTGAATATGCTCTGGCAGATGCGAGCCGAGAAACTGCCCCCAGCCCCCTTGATTTGTGCTGTCTCCATACGTTTGAACAGTCGAATCTCCAGCTAGATAAATGTGATTTGCCATTTCTCATTCCCCCTCGTTTTTTTCGTTTAATATGGCTTCAATCATGGACAGCTCTTCCCTTGAAAAAACCGATGCGTGCAGCGCTTGAACATTTTCTTCTATTTGCTGCCTCCTGCTCGCTCCGATCAGCACCGAAGTGACCCGATCATCCTTTAAAAGCCATGCGAGCGCCATTTGCGGAAGCGATTGCCCCCGTTCTTTCGCTATTTCGTTCAGCTTTTGCGCCTTCGTGACTGCTCCTTTGGTGATGTTCTCCGCCTGCAGGAAAGGACTGTTTGCATCCATGGCTCTTGATTCCTCAGGAATGCCTGATACGTACTTTGTCGTGAGAAGCCCTTGGGCGAGCGGCGCAAACGCGATACAGCCGGCTCCCTGTTTCTCCAGTACATCAAGCAGGCCTTTTTCCAATTCTCTGTGGAACATGGAATATTTCGTTTGATGGATGGCAAGACGGACGCCAAATTGCTTTAAAAGCTCGGCGGCCCGCTCCGTTTCTGCGGGGCTGTAGTTTGACAGTCCGACGTACAGCGCTTTTCCCTGCCGCACAAAGCTGGCCAGTGTCTCCATCGTTTCCTCGAGCGGCGTTTCAGGATCCGGGCGGTGTGAATAAAAGAGATCGATATAATCGAGCCCCATTCGCTTCAAGCTTTGATCCAGGCTGGCTGTCAGGTGTTTTTTTGAACCGCCGTTTCCATACGGCCCTTCCCACATGTCATAGCCGGCCTTTGTGCTGATGATAAGCTCATCACGGTATGGTGCAAAGTCTGTTTGCAGCACGGCCCCGAACATCTCTTCAGCTGATCCGGGCGGCGGGCCGTAATTGTTGGCGAGATCAAAATGGACAATGCCTGCGTCAAATGCGGTTCTGAGCATCGATTGTGCGTTCTCCGCTGAATAGGCACCGCCGAACTGATGCCAGAGGCCGAGTGACACGGCGGGAAGCTTTAATCCGTTTTGTCCGGCATTGTGATAAGCTATCCTTTCAAAGCGATCAGCTTTTGCTTTGTATACCATACGTTCCTCCTATAGCGGCGCCTCCGCTTTGCTGCCCGCTATGTACAGGGCGGGCTTCGGCGGTTTTTTCATTCCCGTTCCAAGATAAAAACCCGTGTGCGGCGGCTGGTTGTAGGCGGTGTTCTGCCAAGCGATGCCGAGCCTGTAAACCGGATCATGCATCAGCGTGTAAAAACGATGGCGGGTGAGATGTGTCGTTGTATAGATGCGGAGCTCGCTGCTGTCTTCCGTTCTCCATATCACTTCTTCCCGCCAGTCTCCGAACAGGTTGGCTTGAAGAACAGGATTTCCCTTTGTGCCGTTGTTAGACAGCACGCCGTCCGGCTGAAAAATCGTCTTCAGACAGCGGTTTTCAGCATCCCATTTTTCAATCTTCGGCCTGCCGATTGTTCCGTTCCAGTCATGATCGAGCAGCTCCCTGACCAAGTCGCCGTCCCACCAGATGGCAAAATTGGCTGAGGCGGGCGCTTTGTCACTGATTTTTTCTCCTTTGCTCGTAAAAAGGCCGTATGACATTCCGTCATTGCCCGGCGGATCGATTCCCCAGACAAGCGATCCTTTGTAGTTTGGGTCGATATGAGCCGCCATGCCCCTGCCAACGTCAGTTCCCGCATGAACACCCCACAAAATCTCGCCGGTTCCGGCATCACGCAGCGACAGTCCATACGGCTTAGAGGCATCCTCATGCACCTGAAACACTTCAAGCCCTTTTCGGGACGGATCCAGATCTCCTACATGCATCGCGTCTCCGTGCCCGAGCCCCGTTGTGTATAAGCCTATGCCGTCATGATCGACCGCCATGGCGCCGTAAATGATTTCATCCTTCCCGTCTCCGTCAACATCCGCCACACTCAAGCTGTGGTTGCCCTGCCCTGCATACGCTTCATGGCCCGGCTGATTGGAATCAAATATCCAGCGCTTCTTGAGCCTTCCGTTTCTGAAATCGTATGCCACAAGTACCGCTCTCGTATAGTAGCCGCGTGCCATCACAAGGCTCGGCCGCTCCCCATCCAAATAAGCGATCCCAGCGAGAAAACGGTCCATGCGGTTTCCGTAGCCATCTCCCCAATCCTCCAGCTTGCCGCGGGGCGGTTCATATTCCACAGTCGTGAGCGCTTCACCGGTCTCTCCTTTAAACACAGTCAAATATTCCGGACCAGACAGGATTCTGCCCTGTTCGTTCCTAAAATCAGCATGCTCATCGCCAATGATGTGCCCTTTCCCGTCTGTTGTGCCGTCGGCTGTTTTCATAGCGATTTCTGCTTTTCCGTCACCGTCCAGGTCATAGACCATAAACTGGGTGTAATGCGCGCCTGCTCTGATGTTTCTGCCGAGGTTGATGCGCCACAGAAAGGTGCCGTCCAGTTTATAGGCATCTATGAGAACCTCCCCGGTATATCCGTCATGGGCGTTGTCTTTTGAATTGGACGGGTCCCACTTCAGGATGATTTCATATTCTCCATCCCCGTCCACATCTCCGACACTGGCATCATTGGCGCTGTAGGTATACGACTTTCCGTCCGGCGTCACGCCGCCTTCCGGTTTGTTAAGCGGAACCTTTAGGACATTTTCCCGCCAGACGGGAGCTTCTTTGGACAGCTTCTCTTCCCGTCCTTTATTGACAGCCGCCACCTGATAAACAGAGTCCGCCGTTCCGTTTTGATCGAGAAAATTGGTGCTTTCCGCGATTGGTTCACGGGTAATCCGCTTTCCATCCCGATAAAGGTGAAAAACCGTCGTCTCATGATCCGTTCCTAGAAAACGCCAACTGACAAACACGCCCTGCTCTGTCTTGACCGCAATTAAACCTCTGTTCAAGTATTCCATCTGCCTCTTTTTTGGTTTCATTTTATTGGGAACGGGCTGCGCGCAGCCCGTTCCTTCACCCCCTTCTATTAAGGCGTATACATATTCGGTTTTGGCTGTTCCGCCATGCCGTCTCCTAAAAAGAAGCTTGTGTGCGGCGGCTGGTTATACGCGACATTTTGCCAGGCGATGCCAAGCCGGTACACAGGATCGTGCATCAGCGTGTACAGCCTGTGCTCAGTCGGAATGGTTGTCGTGTAAATGCGGAGCGCACTGCTGTCCTCCGTTCTCCACACAACTTCCTCGCGCCAGTCCCCAAGCAGATCAGCCTGAAGCGTTGGTGTTGCTTTTGTGCCGTTGTTGGCGGCCACACCTGACGCAGTCAGCATATTTTTCGAAATGCCGTTTTGATAATCCCACTTATCGATTCGGTTGCTGTCCAGCTGTTCCCGAAGCAAGTCGCCGTCCCACCAGATGCCGAAGTTGGTCGATGACGGAACACTGCTTCCGATTTTGACCCCTTTCGCTGTGTAAAGAGAACCGTTTGCCCACACTTCCTGTCCCGGATAACGCGGGTCAATATCAGCAGCCATTCCCCGGCCTACATCCTTGCCGGCATGGACGCCCCAAAGGATTTTCCCGGTTGCCGCATCACGGAAGGATAAGCCGTATTTTGCGTTTTTGTCCTCATGAACTTGAAACACCTCAAGACCCGGCCGGCTCGGATCAAGATCCCCGGTATGGAGGGCATCCCCGTGGCCTAAGCCAGTTGAGTACATGCCTTTTCCGTCATGATCAACAGCCATTGAGCCGAAAATAATCTCATCTTTTCCGTCCCCGTCAACATCGGCAATGCTCAGGCTGTGGTTCCCCTGTCCGGCAAACGCCTCATTTCCAGACTTCGAAGAATCGAATGTCCAAAGCTTTGACAGCTTTCCGTCTCTGAAGTTATAGGCCACAAGCGCAGTTTTGGCATAATACCCTCTGGTCATAATCAGGCTCGGCCGCTGTCCATCGAGGTAGGCAATGCCAGCGAGAAAACGATCAACCCGGTTGCCGTAGCTGTCTCCCCAATCTGATACATTGCCGCGCGCCGGTTCAAAATTTGTTGTGACAAGCTCTTTCCCGGTTGCACCCTGAAACACAGTAAGGTATTCCGGCCCCGAAAGCACACGCCCCTGCTCATTTCTGTAATCAGCATTGGCATTTCCAATCACTTTGCCTGTGCCGTCTTTTGTACCGTCTGCCGTTTTCATCGCCACTTCCGCTTTTCCGTCACCATCAAGGTCATACACCATAAACTGGGTGTAGTGTGCTCCCGCCCTGATGTTTTTGCCGAGATTGATCCGCCATAGCTTCGTTCCGTCCAGTTTATAGGCGTCTATCAGCACGTCACCCGTATAGCCATCCTGTGAGTTGTCCTTTGAATTAGACGGGTCCCATTTCAGGATCAGCTCGTATTGCCCGTCACCATCCACATCCCCAACACTTGCGTCATTTGCACTGTAGGTGTAAGCTTCACCCTTTGGCGTCGTGCCGCCAGCCGGCTTATCCAGCGGGACGGAATGATACGGCTGTGCCCATACAGAGGCTTTTTCAGATGCCGCCTGTTCAATTCCATTTACGACAGCCCGAACCGTATACGTTGAGATCGCCGATCCATTTTTATCCACATAGTTCGTGGTTTTGACAGGCGCAGCATTCAGCTTTTGTCCGTCTCTGTACACATTGAACGAAACAGATGCATTTTCAGTGCCAAGAAACCGCCAGCTGACAAAAATGCCGCCGTCCGTCTTGACCGCCACAAGCCCCCGGTTCAGCGCTTCCATCTGCCGCGCTGCTCCTTCAGCTTTCACAGGACATACAGTGGTTCCCATCACCAACAAGACCAGCAACGTAACAGCGGTAAACAAGCGTTTCCTTCGTTTAATCATCAGACAGCTCCTTCTCATTTTTCTGTAAGCGCTTACTTAAATTGGATTTTATGCGCTGTGTGAGCTGTCTTCAATTTCATTTTTTTGCATCTGCCTTTTTCGGGCACTGTACTTTTTTGCACGATTGTCATTTTTTTGTTAACCTGCTTGGTGGTGCTGGGCCTCCGTCTTTTGAAATCCTCTGAGAGCAAAAAACATCGACACAAGCCCAAACAAACATGGGCCGTAAAATGGGATCAAGCCTGGGAGCGTATACAGCAGATAAAGGACAAATCCGCACCCGATCAGCATACAGCCGGTCGTCAGCGGCCGCATGGCGCCAAACAGCAGCGCTTGCGGAATATATTTTCGCAATGGGAGCTGGTAGTGCACATAAAGGGGAAACACATACACCAGTGCGATGATATACAAAAGGCCCGCCAGCAACGTGCAGCTTGTTACGGCAAAGGACAGCCAATCCGTACTGGCTGAAAAATAATGATAATTCGCGGACAATATGAGCAAAAGCGCTGCAAATGCCAATCCAATCGCATTGACCTTGAAAAACTCTTTTTTGTAGGTATCAAGAAATAACGGAAACACTGGGACATCCTTTTGCCCCATCAGCCATTTCCGTATGACGGCACACATTGCGGCTGTGCTCGGCGCCCATCCGAAAAGAACGCCGCCCAAAAGCGTAAACAACAGCCACAGCCCGTTGAGCCACGCGATTTTCACAACCGCTTCGCAGCCGGCGTAAAGCGCATCCGTTACCGTCGTCTTCATCTTCTCACCGCTTGATGCACAGCAAAATCTCGATAAGCGGCTTTCATGGGCGCCATCTGCCGGAACCCGATTTTCCCTTTCGTTAATACAGGCCCGTATGTGCTGCCGTCGTCCATCCATTCAAGAATGGGCAAATCATTAATTGAAAAGTGCACATAGCCTTTGTCTTTAATGAGCTTCATATGATACGGGGAATCAGCGTCGTCTGGAGATGGCAGCGGATCGGCTCCCATCGCGGCGAGGTGGAAACCGCGGCTTTTTCTTAAATTGCAGGTGCGGAACGCTCTTTCCTCCTCGTATTTTCTGCGGAAATACGACAGGTGGAGCGCGTTGATGTCCCCCGAGTGATATTCGGGGTATTTTCCCGTTCTTTTCTTGAGACTAGGGTCAAACAAATCCTCACCTCCGATCCCACCAGCGGAAAAAAACAGCATACACAGGCCCGGCTGCTCAAGCGGAGCGAAGTCCCATGTCACAATGATGCCGTCCGGAAACGTTTCGGGGCACCAATAGACAAAGTGCGCTTCGTCCTGAACATGCGACAGATGCAAGCAGTGATCGTCAAAAGAGATCTGTCCGCCTCCCTCCATCCGCCAGTCCTTCATATCGCTTGCTGACCGTAGGGGGTTGCGGTACAGGCACGCGCCTTCCTTATACATATTCTTTTCCCTCCCGGCTCACAAGATGGTCCTTCAGCGGAAGGCCGAGTTCTTCAATGCCTTCTGCCACAAGCTTCGCAACCTCCATTGCCCCTTCTTTTGAAAAATGCGTATTGTCCTCAATGCCGTCTGGATAATTCGGATGTTCATTCGGCTGAAACCAAACGAACAATCTTTTCGACTCCTCCGGCCCGTACGCTTCATACAGCACCTTTGTTTTTGCCAGCAGATCAATCACGGGCACATCAAGCTCCTTCGCCAGCGCTTTCATTGCATCAGGGTACTCGCCGAGTGTATGCTCGATCCGTCCGTTTTCATCAAAGCGGCGGCGCTGCACCGATGTGACGAATACAGGATACGCTCCTTTTTCGCGTGCCGTATCTGCAAACAGGGTGAGAAATTGCTGGAATGTAGAGTACGGCTTCGTTCCCCGCGGTTTCTGGTCATTATGGCCGAATTGAATAAACAAATAATCGCCATGTGTAATGCGCTCGGCAATCGCTTGAAGCCTTCCTTCCTCCACAAAAGAATTGGTGCTCGCCCCTCCTTTGGCGTGATTATGCACCTTCACATCTTCAGAAAACAATTGCCCGAATACCTGCCCCCACCCCGCCATCGGCGCTTCATGAGGCGGGCAGTCACTCACGGTGGAATCCCCCGCTAAAAACACTTGAATCACTTTCTCCATCACATGTTCTCTCCTTTCACGGCGTTTCCTGATACATTTGCCTGAAGACACCCGGCGGCATGCCCACCTGTTTTTTAAAAATCCGATTGAAGTAATTGTGGCGGTAGCCGACTTCTTCAGACACGTCATGAATTTTTTTATTCGTATTCACCAGCAGCTCTTTCGCCTTTTCGATTCTAATTTGGGTCACATAATCTATAAAATTAATGCCGGTCACTTGCTTAAATGCCTTGCTTAACGTATATGAATTCATGCCGAGCGCATCGGCACAGCTTTCTAGCGAAATATCCGCCATATACTGTTCGTGAATCATGGCTATGACACGATCCGCCAGCTGTTTTTGCTGTCTGTTTTTTCTGCCCTCAAGCTTAGAAAGGTAAGGCGTCACCACAGCATCCATCAGCCAGGCCGCTGCTTCAATGGGTTCGCGCAATTCTGAAATGTCAAGAAGCAGATCCCGATGCTGAAACAGTTCACTCGGATTGAGCCCGGAATGCAAAATATCCTCCTGAATGCGGGAAAACAGCTGAATCAGGGCGGAGTGCACGTGCCTGTCTATAACCGCCTTTTCCGCCAGTTCCTCCATGCATACACGTATTAGTTCCTCGGCTTCCTGTTTTCTTTCCAGCCGGATCGCCTGAACAATTTGTTTTTCCAGTTCAAAAGGATAATATGGGACGGAGTGCTTATCCTGAGGGAAGTCGCCCTGCAAATCAATCATCTGGTGCCGGTTGGCAAACTGCCTGCGGGATTTGCCGCTTTTCACATCCTGAAATAAAGCAGGGATTTCCGTAATATGCTCCGTCTTCCTGCTCATCGTTCCGGTCAGGCTTAATCCGGTAACATCGTCAAATTGGCGTGCCAGCTCCGTTACATACGCCTTCAGATCAGAGCTGTTTGTTTTCATCACCAACACGGTGACGGAAAGCCGGCCGATATCTAGAATGGAGGGCTGAAAACAGCGTTTTTCCGCAAGCTCCTCGGCCAGATTGGTCAGGGTAAATACAGCGAGCTGTTCATCACCGGCATGGAAGATGCTTTTTTCAGAGCGGAGCCCTGTCACCTGAAGATCAAGCACCTGAAACACGTTTTCTCCGATGCTCCATCCAGCCTCCTCCATCCGCGATCTGAGGCTTTTCTCGTTGTCATAGTAAAAATCGCCCTGCAAGAGGTGCTGCAAGAAACTCTTTTTCATATGGGGTGTCTGCCGCAGGAGCTGCTCTTGAAGCTTCCGGCTTTCAAGGGAAAGATCATTCCATCGCTTTTCAATCCACTTGAATTCATCCTGCCCGGACGCCTGCCATGTTTTCTTCTCTCCACCGGTAAATAAGCCAAGCAAATGCTGAATGGGACGGTAGATTTTTTTTGATGCATACCACGTCATGCACACCGCTAAGATAATGCAAATGACAAGCATCACGATGATCACTTTTGATAAAAACACCATCGGCGCTGTAATAGCTGAAAGAGGCGCCGCTGAAACAAAGATCCACTGCTGATGCATGCGATTCATTTCTCCAAATGAGACGGAATACACCTTACCGTCCCATTCCATCTGAAAATGGCCTTTTCCGTCCGGCTGTTTTTTTACCTCTTTTAGTAAAGCTTTTTCAAAATCCTTCTCTCCCTCCTGAAAAAGCACCTCCTGCTTTTGATCCAAAAGAAGCGCACTGCCATCAGGATAAGGAGACAAGCTTTGCAGGATAGACTCCATTTCTTTCGGATCAACCGCCAGCATGATCGCGCCGAACGGTTTCTCCGCCGAGCCCGGAATGAGCTGGATCAGCATCGCTTGATTTCCGGACCGGTTCCAATAAATACTGTTGTCTGAGGCAAGCAGCGAGCGATACTTGCGAAGCGCCTCCTGTTCTGTCAGAGCGCTGTATTCGGGACTCAGCACAAGAGGCCGGGGGCTATTCAGAAAGATGGAAGCCTGTTCGATCAGCGGCTGCTGGTCCCGTAAAAGAAACAGCTTTTTCGTTAATTGATAGGAGAACGTAAAGTCTTTCTCCAAATCCCTCTCGGCCAATCCGTTCATCAGCGAAGAATCGTATGCCATTTGGGTGAGAGTCAGCTCCAGCACTCCGAGCTTCTCATCCATCCGGCTGACTTCACGCGCCACCTGTGTTTCATGCGATTTCTGCAGCTCTTTTTCCACCTTGTCGATCGAAAGAAAGTATATAGCGGCGCCAGTCAGCAATCCGGGAATACAGGCAATCAGCAAAATGAAGACAAAGTTTCTTTTGAAATACGATCCCTTCCAGCGTGAAACCCGTTCCTTCTGTTGAGGCTGTTTTTTCATCCCTTTCCCCCCGCTGCCGTCTTTACTGATACACGCGTTTTTTCGTTCTCAATACATCAGCAAGAAACGTCAGCGCAAGTCCCTGTCCCCATCCTTGTATTCGTTTGTAAGGCACCTGTTTGTAGCCTTCGGCATTTTTCATGACGGCTGTTCCGGCCGATACCTTGCTGACCCGTCCGTCCTCTTCCACCGCATCTAATATGGCGGCAAGCGATTTCTGCGCATATTTCGTATACAGCTTTCCGCTCGACAGCAGAGCAGAAGCAATACCTGCCGATGCCGAAACTTCGAGATACGAATCCGGGTCATCCAAAATGGTATGCCACAGCCCTGTATCGTCCTGGAGGCGGACAAGTGCGCTTAGCTGATCCCTAAGCGATCCGTCGATGATCATAAAGGAAGGATGCGTCACCTCAATGAGCGGGAGTGCCTTCGCCATCGTGAGTGCCGCCCAGCCGTTCGCCCTGCCCCAATAAATCCCCGACAAATGATTTTGCGCTTTGTTGTCCCAGGCGTGGTAGTACAAATTCGTGACAGGGTCCTGAAGCACATCCTCATGTCCGTGAAACTGGCGAAGGCCGTCTTCAAAATAATCCTCACGCTCCATCACCCGCCCGATTCTCAGCAGAAACAGTCCCGCCATCATCAGCGTATCCGCCCATGCCTGCTCAGGAAACACATATTCTGCCGAATTAACCGTATGTTGAAGGATGCCCTCGCCAAAGCGCGGCGCTTTATGCAGCACATATTCCGCCATCTCGCCCGCTGTTTCCAAATACACGTGATCACCCGTCACCTTGTGGAGGAACAATAGCGTATGCCCGATGGAAACCCCGTTGATCGAAAGCGGCGGCAGCCCATCCTCCAGCTGTTCATCCACCCACGTTTTTAGCAGATTGATATATTCCTCGTTTTCCGTCGCTTCATAAGCCTCCGCCACGCCGTAAAATGCGACGCCGCCCGGCCAATCCCACGCAAAATCCATCTGAAATGTCCGTTTCACGATCCGGTCAATGACGGACGTCACCTTTTCTTCATCAAAAATAAGCTGTGCCATCTGCAACACTCCTTTTTATTTTAATCCGGTCGTACTAATGCCCTGAACGATATATTTCTGAAACAAAAAGAATACAAGAATCACAGGCAATAACGAGACGGCCGACATGGCAAACATCGCACCCCAGTTTGAGGCCGATTCCGTATCGAGGAAAAGCTTCAGCGCAAGTGAAACAGGATAAAGCTCCGGCTTATTCAAATACAAGAGCGGCTGAATCAGCTCCTCCCACTTCCAATAGAAAGAGAAAATCGCAGACGTCGCAAGCGCCGGGGCAATCAGCGGGAGAATGATCCGCCAAAAGCAGGCAAAACGCCCGCAGCCGTCGATTCGCGCGGCTTCATCCAGCTCCTCGGGAATCGTCCGGATAAACTGGATCATCAGAAAAATAAAAAACGCATGCCCGAAAAATTGGGGAACGACAATCGGTTTAAAAGAATTCAGCCAGTCTAATTTCGCAAACAAAATGTACTGCGGAATCATCAGCACTTCATGCGGCAGCATTAACGTCCCCATCATACAGGCGAACCAGAACGCTTTCCCCTTAAACGGGATGCGCGCAAATCCGTACGCAATGACAGCCGATGACAGGACGGCGCCGATTGTTGACAGCCCGACAATGATCGCCGAGTTTTTAATAAAGGTCAGAAACGGCTGCCCCGCAATGCCCTTCCATCCTTCAGCATAGTTGCTGAGAATAAAAGGATCGGGAATGAGAGAATGAGAGGTTGTAAAAATACTGGAGCTTTCCTTAAACGAGCTGACAAACAGCCAAATGACCGGGTACAGCAATAACACCGCCAGCGATGCCGTAAAAACATGGAACAGTATGCGTTTGGGCCTGACGCGCCCGGCTTTTTTTCTCTCAAAAACCGGGGCTTCTCTGACAGGCTGGTTGACCGGATCCATCCGTCATTCCTCCTTTGACTCGTAATGAACCCAATATGACGATGTTTTAAACAAAATCAGCGTAATCAGCCCGACAATGATCAGCATGATCCACGCCATCGCCGATGCGTAGCCCATTTGAAAATAGTTGAACGCCCGCTGGAACAAATAGAGCGAATACAAAAGCGTCCCGTCAAGCGGCCCGCCCTCGCCCTTCGAGATGATATAGGCAGGTGTAAATGTCATAAAAGCGGAAATCGTCTGCATCACAAGATTAAAGAAAATAATCGGCGTGAGGATCGGAAGCGTAATTCTAAAGAAACGCTGCACCCGATTTGCCCCATCCACGCTTGCCGCTTCCAAATACGATGACGGAATGTTCTTCAGCCCGGCCAGAAAAATCAGCATCGATGATCCGAACTGCCAGACGGACAACAGAATCAATGTCCACAGCGCACTTGTCGGGTCCTGATACCAGAGGATTTTTTGATCAATTCCGACAAAAAACAGCAGCGCATTGATGACCCCGTCATTGCCAAAAATATTCCGCCACATAATCGCCACGGCCACGCTCCCGCCGATGATGGAAGGCAGATAAAAGAGCGTTCTGTAAATGGCCGTTCCTTTTGCTGCATTGTTTAAAATGACAGCGATAAAAAGCGCGAAGCCGAGGCGGAGCGGAACCCCGGCAAGTACATACGTAAACGTCACCTTGAGAGACTGCCAATACTTTTCGTCACCCGTAAACATTTCTTTGTAGTTGTCTAGGCCGATCCATTTCGGAGCCGTAAACAAGTCATAGTTTGTGAAGGACAGAAACAGGGACGCCCCCATCGGAATCACTGTAAAGCAAAGGAACCCGATAATAAACGGAGAAATAAAAGCATATCCCGCCAGATTGTCTTTTCTCATACTCCGGCTTTTTTTCATTGCATCAGCCCCATTTCCCGTCAATTATTCCTCTCTAATATCTCATTGGCCTGCTTCCGGAACGTTTTGGCGGCTTTTTCCGGCGATACCTTCTGATACAGAATCTGATCAGACGTATCCTTCAGCAGCTTGATGACCTCCGCGCTTCCTACAGGCTCCGGCGGATCGGCTTGGCTGATGTTTTTTGATGCGGTTTCTACATATTCTACGATGTTGGCTTCTTCCTCATTGAGCTTCGGTTTAATCGCGTCCGCCACCTTGTCGGAAACCGGAACACCCCGCTCGCCTTTGATCAGCATGTTGGCTTCTTCATTGTTGATGAAGAAATCGATAAACTTTGCAGCCTCTTTTTTATGCTCAGAGCTTTTCGGAATCGAAAACAGCATACTCGGCTTCAGCGTCAGCGCCTTTTCCTTCATTTGCTCCGGCGGCAAATAAAGAGACAGCGGCGAGTCTGTCAGCTGGGCAAAGCCCAAATATTGATTGGAGTAGTTCCACGTAATCGCTGACTTGCCTTTGACGATAAAGTCGTCCTCCATCCCTTTAATCTGTGCGCTTTCATCAGGTGTTGGGGATGTTTTCGCTTTCACCAGCCTCAGCTGCCGCTCAAAATAATCGACAAACAGCTGATCATCCTGATACGCAAGGCCTGTGCCGTCTTCTTTATAAAAACGTTCACCCTTCGTGCGCAAATAATAAGGGAAGAAAATATCAGGCGGATGCATTCCGTTAGAGCCGTAGACGCCGGCTTTCTCCTGAAGGTCATACGCCAGCTTCTCGTAATCCTCCCACGCCCAGTTTTCCTGATTGATGGACACACCGGCTTTCTTCAGCAAATCATCATTTGCAATCACAGACAGCACGTTGACGCCCAGCGTAAACCCATAGAGCTTATTGTCAATTTTTCCGCCTGACAGCATATTCTCGTCGATTGAACTGACATCAATCGTTCCATCCTTTGTATACGGGGTTAAATCTTCCAGCTGGTTCTTCTTTCCATACTGTGCCAAATAAGCGGTATCCATTTGAATGACATCAGGAAGCTGGCCGGCGGCAGACATCGGAGCAAGCTTTTTCCAGTAGTCATCCCAGTTCGCAAATTCCGCATCAATATGGACGTGCGGATTCTTTTTCTCATATAGTTCAATCACCTTCGTTGTATAATCATGCCTTGGCTGCCCGCCCCACCATGCGATTCTGAGCGTAATGTCTTCTTTTTTCCCCGATGCCTCTTCACCCGCAGAACATGCGCTGAAAAAAAAGACGCAGACAAGCGATAACAGCACGTAACAAATCTTCTTCAAACCAATCCCCCCTTTAATGTAAGTGCTTACATTTTATTTTAAAGCGTTCAGATGGGGCGAAACACTCAAAAAACAGTGGCGAAAGTAAAAAAAACAGAGATGGCTATCCTGCGGAAGCGCCTCCCTGTTTTCTTCTGAATTCTGACGGTGTCAGACCGGTATATTTTTTAAAGACGAGACTGAAATACTTCGGATTATCGCCAAACCCTATTTCTTCTGCAATTTCTGATACACTCGCATCCCGCCTTATTTTCATCTGCTTCATCGCATGCTCAAGACGCACTCGCGTAACGTATTGGGAAAATTTCTCCCCTGTTTCCTGTTTAAATAATTTCCCGAGATAATCAGGATTCATAAACAGCATATCCTTCGCCGCCCATTTTAAGGACAAGTTCGGATTTCCGAGCTCGTCGGCAACAAGCCTGATCATTTTCAAAATCACTGCGCTCCCGTGCAAGTCACCAGACGCTTCGGCTGTGTCACGAAACAGCTGCCCAGCGTGCCGGAGTTCTCCCGCCTGACTGATTGCCATCTGGCGGTCCGCGAAAACGTCCGCCGCCTTTTCAGCGGCGTTCTCCTCCACGGCGAGCACGGTCCATTCTCCGCTGCTGCAAACCGCTGTCAGCGCCGAACCGAGCGCTTCTCTAGCCGCGGCATCAACAGATTGTTCTCCTTTTAAAATCAGGAGGCGGACCTTTTTTTCGGCAAGTGAAGGCGGCGGAGACAGCTGGGCCACACCGGCGATTACCCCCTCCAAGTATTGATCGGCGGCAAAAGAACGGATATGATCGAGCTCATGTTTCAGATGAGCGGTTTTCTTTTTCCGCACCTCATGCTGCTTCAGTTCTGCAATGATTTCCTCCAGTGAGCTGATAATCTGCTGTTCATTGCAGGGCTTCAGCAAATAATGCTTGACCCCATATTTCATTGCTGCCTTCGCGTACTCAAACTCTCCAAACCCGGACAGGACGACAAATTGAACCGACGGACTCACGGCTGACACCTTTTTGATCAGCTCAAGCCCGTCCATGCCGGGCATTTTGATATCTGTAATGACGATATGCGGCTGCTTATGTAAGATCTTCTCATACGCTTCATTCCCGTTCTGCGCCTTGCCGATTAATGAAGCGCCAAGCGCCTCCCACTCAATGATTCCTGCCATTCCGTCAAGAATAATCCTCTCATCATCAGCTAGCAATATCTTATACATCACGCCACCTCATTTCGGCACGGTATTGTGATCACAATCCTCGTTCCCTTCCCTTGCCCACTTTGAATGCGCAAGCCGTACGGCTCTCCGAATGTCAGCCGGATGCGTTCACGAATATTCCAAAGTCCGATTCCACTACCGCCCGATGTTTCAAGCATCCGTTCATCCATGCCTGGCCCATTATCTTCTACCGTAATACAGACACAATCCTTCATCTTTTTCGCCTGAAGGCGGATGGCGCACGGCCTTGTGAAGGGCTCAAGCGCGTATTGAATCGCATTTTCCGCCAACGGCTGGAGCGTCAGTTTCGGAATGAGGTAATGCTTCACTTCATCGTCAATATCCAAAGTGAAGTTTAGGCGCTCTTCAAATCGAAACCGCTGAATGGTCATATAGTGAAGAACGATGTCCGCCTCCTCCTGAATGGTCACTATATCTTTCTTCATATGAATGCTGTTTCGAAGAAGAAAACCGAGCGATTCCACCATTTTTGAGATTTGCTTTTGCTGATTCGCCTTTGCCAGCCAATTGATGGACTCGAGCGTGTTATACAAAAAATGCGGGTTGATTTGGGCTTGCAGTGCCTTCAATTCGGTTTCTTTAATGATGAGCTGTTTTTCCACATTTTCTTCCATAAGCTCGTTAATCCGTTTCATCATGACAGTAAAATGGCGGTTCAGCATGCCTGCCTCATCCTGTGTATGTTCCGGCAGAGAAAGCGATACGCCCGCCTCAATGCCGCCGTCCTGCACCGATTTCATCGCGGACACAAGCTGCTCGATCGGCTCCGTGATACTATTGGCGATTTTCCTTCCGAAAAGCAAAACCACACAGAAAAACAGAAGAAAACACGTGCCAATCACCGTTTTCATAAAGGAAATTTTTTCGAACATCTGATCAAAGGGGATGACGTTATAGTAGCTCCAATTTTGATAGGATGATTGAAGGAAAGAAATAAAATAACGTTTGCCATTCTTTTTTATTAAGTCATAACCGGGGTGCTTTAGCGTCTCCTCTGCCGCCTCAGGCACAAGCACAGATGCATGTGCCGAATACACCAAATTCCCGCCTTGGTCGGCGATCATGATGTCTCCGACCGAATCGCCCCAATCCTTAGGCACATCACGAATCATCTGTTTCACATTGACTTGGATCAGCACCATGCCCAAGCTGTTCAAACTCAGCTGGTGAAAGGATCTGATCTGCCGCGCCGAAATCAGGACAGGATCTGATCCGCCGAGCGTCATCCAAAGATTTCTTCCATTTTTCGCTTTGGCTCGTTTAAACACCTCTTCCCGCTCCTGCTTCAAAAGATCTGAAGAACTGCTTCCGGCTGAATACTCTGAGCCGCGGGCATCAATCAAATGAATGGAATCGATATACTTTTCATCGCCGGCATATTCCGCCAGCTGATCCCACAGCTCCTGCTTCATTTGATACTGATCGTACGTATCATCACGGTTTTGCATGCTCAGAATGCGCTGAATCTGTTCGTCCGTAATGATTTCATATGACACATCCTCTATCTTCTTCAGCTCGTCTTCGATCCTTTCAGAAGACATCCGCAGCACCTCCGAGGATTTGCGGTAAATCTGCTCATCATACACATGAAAGGCGTACTGCACCCCGCTGTATACAAACAAAAAGGAAACAGCCATAATCAGTGAAAGGAACACAAACAGCTTATCCCTAATCTTCATACGCCTGTACCAGCCAGCAGCTCTTTTTTTCATGCCGCCTTTTCTTTCTCCTGCCGCTGATCCATTGACCGAAACGCTTTAAAGGATAGCTTCGTTAAGATCAGGCTCACTAAACTACCGCTGAAAAACAGCAGAAACGTGACATGAAACAACACGAGAAACAGCACACCGACAGCGCCCGCCGCCATCATGAGCGTCACCGCCGGACGGCTGAAAGCAATCAAAAAGCTGATGCTCAGCACTTCTCTGACTTTCACGTCAAAATGAGAAAACACCGGAAACACATACAGCACAACAAATGCGAAAATCAAGCTGATGCTCAGGAACACATTGACGAGCACAGGCTGATTCATCTGAGCCGCAATCCGCATATCCGCAAACAGAAACAGGCCGGCCGTCACAAGAATGAGTCCAAGGATCTGTGCTGCCCGCCACTCCTTCTTGAATGCCCGAAAAAAGACAGAAAACACTGGGGCATCCGTGTTCCCCTTCGCCCATTCTCTCGTCACTGAAAACATCGCGGCAGTAGCAGGTATCAGCCCAAACACAACCAGACCTGCAAGAGAAAACAAAATCCAAAGCACATTCAAATAGGCCAGTCTCATCACCCACGTACAAAAACGATTCAGCCCATTCGTCACACTGTGTATCATCAACATCACCTTCCCGCTCCAGAAAACGCTTTCATTTGAAGTAATAAGTATTTCTCCTTCCGAAAGAAAATTCCTGCCGCCCTGTGAAAAATTCGACATTATTTGAGACAGCAGTCACCCTTACCTTTTTCTGTAACGCCCCTTTAGCACCCGGATGACCAACTCGATCAGATATCCGGCAATGGCCCCGCAAATGACATGAAATCCAAGCAGTCCAAGCGCCATGCCATCCGCCGACAAAAAAGATGCTGTACCAGATCGTAAGTACACCGAGCACAACCAGCCCGGCCAACATCCATTCCGGCCACCTTCTTTTTGAAAGCTTCATTCGTACAAAAACGGATGCGCTAGCGGATATACAAGCTGTCACAAACCCTATCACATAAAAAATGACTACAGCTCTTCCCTCCTTTTTGCACAAGACAAAAAAGCCTCCTGCAAAGGACGCTTATTCTGCCGAAATCTCTTTCTCAAACAAATGATAACCAGATGCATCAGCACCCATGAATTGATATCCCATACGCCGATAAAAGGAGTGCAAGGCATCGTTATCAGCGACACAGTCAAGCCGGATCCGTGTTTTCCCCGGATAGTCAACACCCGTCTCTGCCCAATGCAGGACACGCGCGCCAAGCCCCTGTCCTGCAAACCGGCGGCTGACTGCCAGACGGTGCAAATAAATGGACTCCTCATGGCCATCGTCTCCCCAAAGCGTCCGGTCCCACTCGCTCGGTTCCGGCAGCAGCATCACGACAGCCGCAAGCTCTTCATCTTTTTTAAACACAAACACATGTCCATTTTCAATGGAACCTGTGATATCATGTGTATCTTGTCCTTCCAACAGTCCGCTCCATTGGTTAGAGCCCCGATCCCGGAGCCATTCAGCAGTTCGAACGAGCAACCCAGTAATCGATTCTGCATCCCCATACACAGCCGGACACGCGTAAAACCCATCTGCAATCGTTTCACTCTTAATCTTAAAAGATGACATAAAGGCCTCCCAATCAAAAAGTAAGCTTGCACACACCTTGATTATAATGCAGACCTAACGGCAAAAACAGACATTTTCTCTGTATGTAAAAGGGGTGCATGAAAGAGAGGCCAATCTGCCCATTAGAAAATCTTCTTTTTATCCCGCTCTTCTTTTAAAATTTCAACCGCTTCTCTGAAGCGCATGGAGTGTACAATTTCACGCTCACGCAAAAAACGCAGGGAATCGTTCAAATCAGGATCATCGGATATATCGATCAGCCATTGATACGTCGCCCGCGCTTTTTCTTCTGCCGCAATGTCTTCGTATAAATCGGCAATCGGGTCGCCCTTCGCCTGGATATAGCTCGCTGTAAACGGCACGCCCGCCGCATTGTGGTAAAAAAGCGCGCCATCGTGATTGGCGTAGTGATCTCCAAGCCCGGCTTCACGCAGCTGCTCCGGCGTAGCGTCTTTCGTCAGCTTATAAACCATGGTCGCAATCATTTCCAAATGGGCAAATTCCTCCGTGCCGATATCTGTTAAAAGGCCGATGACCTTATCAGGTATCGTATATCGCTGGTTCAAATACCGGAGAGCCGCGGCCAGCTCGCCGTCCGCTCCGCCATACTGCTCAATCAAATATTTCGCCAGCGTCGGATTGCACGTACTGACCTTGACAGGGTATTGCAGCTTCTTTTCATACACCCACATTCAGGCATTCCTCCTTATACTTGCCACGGCCATGGCCCTTTTCCCCAATCCCAATCCTTGCCCGCGGGGCTGTTGCCGAACTGCAGAAGCGGTCCGTAAGAGGATTCGAACTGTCTTTTTAAGTGCCTTGAATAGCCGGAATATTGATTGAATTGCTTCAGCGCATCTTCATCATGAGGATGTGTGTCCAAATAAAGACTCAGCTCAACAAGCACAAAATCAGCAGCCTGTATTTGCTCAAGCTGACGGTAATATTCGGCATCAACCTTTTTTGCCATGTGCGTCTCCCCCTCGATAAGGGTTTTCATAAAAATCATAGAGATCCTTCCAAAGGGTGCCTTTCCTTAAAGCCTCCATCGGCGAAAACTGCTCCATATGCTCAGGCTGAAAGGTCATATAGAGATTAGGCGGCGTTCTGTAATATTTCTTCCCTATGGGCGGACAGGGATCAAAACGGCTGTGAAAGGGCGTGTATGATTTGACAGGCGTAAACGGCTGCATATCCTTCATTCCGGCTCCTCCTTTCTCAAAAACAATGACCTTAATAGGTATGAGGCAGGAGGTATCATTATGACTGAAAGCGTTAATAAGGAAGCTTGATCTGTCCTTCGATCCTCGCGATACGGAGCGGACCTAGCAGCGTTAAACGCGTTAACTGATTCGCCATAAACAACGGGCTGTACTTCATGCCCCTATCCAGCCAGGAACAAATGACCCCGATAGGCGAGGGCCTGCCGTTTACACTGCCGCGGGTTGAACACAGACTGCGCCATCAGCGTCCTGAAACCCATGGCAACCATAAGAAAGCGGCGACCGAATACCTCCGCAAAAACTTTTTTCTCACAACAAGCGGTGTGTTCAGAACACAGGCCTTAATTGATACATTGTTAGAGGTCGGCTCAGACCGCATCCTCTTCTCGGTCGACTATCCGTATGAAACGATGGAAGAAATCTCTTCCTGGTTTGACCAATGCCCAATCAGCGAAACGGACCGATACAAAATCGGCGCTGAAAACGCGGCTCAGCTTTTTTTTATTTAATCGGTAAAAAGAAGACCTTCGGCAAAGCCGAAGGTCTTTCTAGATCAATCAGTCCAAAATGAGGTCAGCGTTTCCAGTATACAGCATGAGCAGCGGCAAACTCAGTCAGTGAACGGGGTTCTTTTCCCGTCACACGCTTCACTGTATCCGTTACCCGATGTTCCGCACCATGGCGGATCGCGTCATCCAGCTCCGCCATAAAACGGGCATAATCCCCCGGCAAACCTGCTGCCTCCATCCTATTCTGCAGCTCGGAAAGAGAAATACTGACGTGCTCCACCCGGCGTCCCGCCGCAGCTCCGATGATCTCCGCTGCTTCGGTATAGCCCAGCGCCTCAGGCCCTGTCAGAATATGATGTGTTTGATGAGGAACATCATCTATCAAAGCACGCACAGCCGTTTCTGCGATGTCATCAGCGTCAATAAACCCCAGCTTCCCCCCGCCAGTAGCCGTGATGATGTGCCCCTTTGTTTGAATTGACATTCGATGCTGGACATTGATGAAATTTTGCATAAAGTATGAAGGACGCAACACCGTCCATTCAGGGAATTCGCGCACTGCCCGATGAAGCGCACCAAACACAGGGCCATCCTCAGGGACAACAGACGCACTGAGCATCACCACACGTTCAGCACCGAGCCGTTTTGCTTCCTTTAGAAACGGGAGTACATAGTGAGCAGGGTCAAACACACCAACCGGGGCAACAAGATAGATCTGTTTCACCTGTTCCAGAGCAGGAGTAAAACTGGAGGCGTCCTTCCAATCAAAATACACATATTCAGCAGCAGCAAGCTTGCCCTTTTTCCGGCTTGCAATCCGCACCCTGTACCCGAGCCCTATTAAACGTTGGGCAATTCGGCTCCCAGTTGTGCCGGTTCCGCCCGTAATTAAAATCGGCTGCTTTTTCATCATCTTCCACTCTCCTCTGTTTGCAAAAATGATCCTCCAAATGCCTCTTTTACGACAAGCGGATTCCAGTAATCCCTATAACGCACAATGCGGCCATCCCTCGTTTCGATGACACTGATATAGCTTTGGCGATACGGCAGCCCAGTCTCGATCACATGGCCGTCACATTGAAACTCTGCGATGATCGTATTCGTATCTGCTGAGCGGTACACTGTCGGAGCCGTAAACGAAGAAAGATGAATCTGCTTAGGATAATCTTTAATATAATCGTAAATGGCCGCTCTTCCTTCTATTCTTTTTGGTGACCCCTCCGGCGCATACGGAAACTCAAATACCGCATTCTCATCCCAAAGCTCCGTCCAGCTCTCCATGTCTTTTTCAAGCATATACGCCATAAATTTTCTCAATGTGTCACATGCCTTTTCAAATTCAGTCATTAACATTTATCATCACCTCATGTTTTGTTTTTTAGACCATCCAGTCCAAAAAGTGCATACATGGGCAAAGAATCCTTTACCACATGTTAATCAAGCACCGATAAACTCACGTCAACATGATCCTGAAGCCGATCCATATCAGCCGTCACTTTAGCAACAAACGTCAGAGACAGTCTGCTCTGATTCAAGTATCGGGCAAGCGCTGATATATCAGTGTCTTTGCCAGTCAGCTCTCCTTGATCCTTCGCTCTTAAAAGCGCCTGATAAAAAGCGTCCTCAAGCTGCTTGGATTGTCCCTCAAAATACCCGGCAAGCTCAGGATCATGCGGGATCTGTTCAATCGCGCTGTTAATGATGTAACACGCCTTCGCCCGTTCCGAATCTTTAAGGGCATTGACACCCTCCTGAAAAATATCACGTATGGCTTCCTTTACAGATCCAGGCGCCTCAAGCCTTTCGATCACGGCAGCGTTTTTCCCCTCAAGATACGTTTTCACAGCTGACAGAAACAAATCACGCTTCGTACCATACGTATCATACAAACTTTGGCGCGCAATGCCTAAATGAGAGAGCAGCTCCTGAAGAGACGTTCCTTCATAACCATACTCTCCAAAAACTTCTATCGCTCTGTGAAGAACAAGTGCCGTATCAAATTCTTTATTCCTCCCCAAAAGCTCATCACCTCCTGAAACAAAGATTACCATTTTTCAGACTGAACAGTCAAGAATAAATATAAAAAACACCCTTGGTCAGCAAGAGTGTTCCCTTTTAAACAGCCTTTATTTATGGCCGCCTTGTCCCCAGTGGCCCATATGGTGGTGATGATGGCTATAATGACCGTCATGGTGATGATTATCTTTTCCATCATGATGATGGTGATAATGGCCGTAATGACCGTCATGATGGTGATGATGATTATCTTTTCCATCATGATGATAATAATGGTGATGCCCATCGTTCTCATGGTGCATGCTGTAGCTTGGATAGCTTACAGTTCCCGGAGAGCCCCCGTAGCCGCCGAATCCCCCGTGTGCGCCATAGCCCGGATAGCCGCCGACTCCTCCATACATGCCGTATCCCGGATAGCCTACACCATGCATGCCATAGCCCGGAAAGCCTGCACCCTGCATGCCGTATCCCTGATGGCCCATACCACAGTCCGGATATTGACCAAAGCCGGATCCGTCATACATATGTCTTGTATCAGTCATATTCATCCACTCTCTCCTTCTCATAGGTTACAGTCCAGAGTATGAGAAGATCTTACAGATCGTATGGGCGGCCGCCTAAATCAGCTAAAAAGAAAAAGCAGACCATGACAGTCTGCTCATTTTTCTTATTCACCTAAATCAACGTTATGATACACCTGCTGAACATCTTCCAAATCCTCTAACGCATCAATCAACTTTTCAAACTGTTCCTTCGCATCATCCGGAAGCGTCACTTCACTTTGCGCAAGCATTGTCAGCTCGGCAACCGTGAATTCCTCAACGCCCGCGTTTTTAAATGCTTCCTGCACCGCATGGAATTGATCCGGCTCGGCATATACAATCACACTGTCATCCTCTTCTAAAATGTCACGAACATCGACATCCGCATCCATCAGGATTTCTAGCGCATCGTCAGCTGTTTTGCCATCTACACCAATAACAGCCGTGGCATCAAACATGTAAGCAACAGATCCGCTCACACCCATGTTTCCGCCATTTTTCCCGAACGCCGCACGCACTTCCGGCGCCGTACGGTTTACATTATTCGTCAGCGCATCAACAATGATCATTGATCCGTTCGGACCGAAGCCCTCATAACGAAGCTCATCGAAATTCTCTTCCGCTCCGCCCTTCGCCTTCTCGATCGCACGTTCAATGATGTTTTTCGGCACACTGTACGTCTTCGCGCGCTCAAGCACAACCTTCAGCGCCTGATTGGATTCCGGATCAGGCTCGCCCTGTTTCGCCGCCACATAAATCTCACGGCCAAACTTCGCATAAATCCGACTCGTATTCGCGTCCTTAGACGCCTTCTTCTCTTTAATATTGTTCCACTTACGGCCCATGATGCTCCACTCTCTTTCATATATATCAATCTGTATATTGTTATTCACTTTATCCATTATACCTCAAATGGTTTGGTTGTTTCGAGTGTCTTGCGTTAGAAATAGAAGGAATGCCGCAGTGTGGAGAATCGAACGTCTTCCGTAAAGCAAGAAAAAGCCCTAGCTAAGGGCTTTCTTCTTCTGATCCATGAGTTTGTAAGGGGAATGATCGATATACGTCGTGTTTCGATCCGTTGATTCCTTAAAACCGCCGGAGTTTGTCAAGAAAGGAAACGAAATACTTCCGAAAACTAGAGTAACAGCAAAGCACATCATCACTTTTTTCTTAGTAAGCATATAAACACTCTCCTTTTTGAATATCTTCTTGGGCTTTCAGCACTTTACGATAAAACGCAGCAGCGTGTTCAAAATGACAGCGGCTTTCAAAAACAGCGGCAGCGCTGCGGGCACATGCTTCAATGTAAGCGTACAGGTTCTTTTTTTCAAAATAGGCTAACATCTCAAGGACTTTAGCTTCATCAACACTCTCTTTGTAGACGGCCTGCAAGAACAAATACAATTCTTTATAAAATTTGTGAGAACCCGCATTTGGATATGTTGTGATAAGTTCTAATCCTTCTTCTATGAACTGAAACGCCTTCTCTGTTTGGCCTGCTCTACATAATGTCCAGCTTAAGCCAAACAAGACTTTCGGAAGCAGGTCAGGGACCGTTTCCCTGCTTACTTTCGCTGCTTTTTGGAAATGTTCTATAGCCATAGGATAGTCTCCTGATCTGTCATAACTATTCGCGATGTTCAACAGAGATATGGCGATCAACCGGTCGTTTCGAATGTCCATTGCCAATCCCAGCGCCGCTTTTAAATGCGGCAGCGCTCTATCATAATGTTTGAAATCATCATAGTTGCCGGCGATCACAAACAAGCTTTGTATGGTTCTAATGCTGTATAGGGGATGGTTTTGATAAATGTTTAAGGCTTGAAGAATATGATGCATCGACACATGGGTTTGCTTCATGTGATAATACGCCTCTGCCACTTTAAAATGGAATTCCGCTTTCTCAATTTCATCTGACACAATCGGCAGTTCTTTCTCCGCCTCGCGATAATACCCGATCGCTTCCACATATTCTTTCTGATCAAATTCATACATGCCGCGGAAAAACAAAGAGTAGTATTTCAAAAGGCCTGTGAGTTTTTTCTGAGGAGTTTCAATCGTTTCAAGAAGCTCTGTCACTGTAGGGCGATTCCCGTAAGGTTGTCCCGGCTCCAAATAATCCAGCATCAGCTGGTGCCGAAAACACATCAGAGAATAATAGATCAGCAAATCCTGATCCTCTTCCATCTGCTGTATGTCCTGCTCCACCTCCGCTTTCAGGACCTCAGCATCCGGGACACTGAACTGGCGAATCATCTTGTACCATTCATTAATCTTAACACCAACACGCGAAGACGGTATGGCTTGACTCAACGGCTTCCCTCCTTCTCTGTGAGATATGTCATATTCTATCAATCCCAAATTTTGAAAACAATATAGGAGGAAGAAATTGTTTTTTCATCCTGTCAATTTGTTTTTCTTCAAACAATAAATGCCTGACAAAGGCATCGTACCAAAATCTGCTGTCAGGCATTACGTGTTATCCATTCATTTGATTCGTAGGGGCTGCAATCTCTTGAGACACCAATAAAGGATTGTCCAGCATGGAATAAAAATATATTTTCCTTGGCCGATGTCGATTATGCCATTTTTGAAACGGACGGCAGTCTATCCGTACTGAAAAAGGAAGCAAAACAAAACGTGACGAAAAAGGATATGAACGTTCAAGGGGAAAATGCAAATCCGAACGTATCTCATCCTGCTTCAGTCATAGCTGATGGGAAAGTGAGAGAAGACAACCTGAAAAAAATGAATCTGAGCAAACAATGGTTGATGGATCGGCTAAAAGAAACAGGTATCCAGCATCCTGCAGAAGTCTTTCATGCAGAAGTTCAAACAGACGGCACTCTGTATATTGATAAAAAAGAGGATTCTTCACCTGAATAAAAAAGGCTTGAAACAGTCTTCTCTAACTGTTTCAAGCCCATGAAATACGCTCATTGTTAAGCTGCCTGTTTACAAGCCTCGGCACATGAAAAACAAGCTTCCGCACAATCCTGACAATGCTCTTTGTCATGCTTTTTGCATTCATTTCCGCAAGCCTCACAAATCGCCGCGCAAACCTGTGTCAGCTCTGAAACAAACGGCGTGCCTCTTACAATCGACTGCGCAACATACGCACAAATATCAGCACATTCCCGGTCCAGCCGAATGCAATCCGCCATCATATTTTCATTTTCTTCTTTTAAACAGGTGTCATAGCAATGGTTGCAAGCCACCATGCAGTCATGCAATGTCTCAACTAACGATTGATATTGTTCATACGCCATTCGTAAACCTCCTCAATAATCATCTCATTCATACCATATCCATATCCCCTGCTTGTAAAACATGACTCCTTTATCAACAAAAAAGACCTATGTCCGCAACACTGATACGTTGCGGCACAAGGCCCCTCGTTTTATTTCATATACGTATTCACTAGCTCAATGACACATTCTAATGAGCCGTCTTCTTCGTTATGCTGATTTGCCGCCGCATCTCTATCCTTTGTCTATTAGCATTGCTCCATTCACAAGGCCTCCATGTCTGAAACAACTTGCAGCACGCCGTAAGCCTCATTCAGCAATGCATCCCACATTTGATAATTATAGCGGCAATCTATCATTTGATAATCATGATGTTTCTCTTTCCGTTCCCCCATAGTAGCTTTCTTATTTATAGGTCTTTTGGAGGTTTGTACATTCCACTTTTACAGAAGCAGAAAGTGAAATACTCTCAATCGATCACAACAAAATCCTGCACCTTCACTTGTTCCTCAGGCAAATCAAACTGATAGAGCATCTTCTTAGAATGGATATCAAACACACCCACGTACCCGCCAATGCCCTTATTATGCTCTTCCTGGGCAACAATATACAGTTGATTCCCCTCAAACTTTGCATCCATATAACGGAATTTTAAGCCATATGTGCGAAAAGAAAAGTCCTTCCCATACTCAAGCAGGTTCGCTTCCCCCTCTTTGTCTTCGTACGTCACGTAAAAATGGCCGCTTTCTTTGTCATAGTACACGGTATCAGCATATTCAAGCTCATCAGGATACGGAATATATGTCGTCTTCCATGTCCCTTTTTCAATCACAGTCAGTTCATGCTGCGAGCTCGCGACAATAAATTCGGCTGAGTCTGCGAATTGATCTGCATATGAAGCTAAACCCAAAGTCTTAATCATTTCCTCTGTCTTTCTATCAATCACGTAAATAGACATACCCTGAATAATATAAATATAGTTCTCATCACTAGACCCCATCGTGACAAGCGAAGGCAAGGTAAGGCTATATTCCTTTTTCGTCTTTCTGTCGTTTATATGGATGTCATTCCCCATCGTATCAACGTTATAGGCCTTAACAGAAACATCCTTCCCCTCATACCAAAACGAAAATGGATTTGATAGCGGATGCTTTTTTATGGCATCCTTCTCCAGCGTGTAATAAAAGGACTCATGTTCCGCTAATAACACAATGTCTGTTGATGCGTAAGACTTCGTTTGGATGTATGGCACATCCGCCACCTTGAATGTACGCCTGTTAAATTTTTCGCCTGTTGAAGTCGAAAGCAGCGTGCTTTCTTTTATGAAAGGATTGGAGTAAATAAAAAAGATGCGGTCTTCTTCGGGGTGGATGGCGGGAGCTCTGACAGGAATATTGTTTTTATCATGTAATTGTATATATAGAACAAATAGGATGATGCATATCATTAACCCTAATAAACCGAATGTAATGCGTTTTTTCTTCATCACCATGCTCCTCTTCCAAAAAATGTTTAGTGAACAATAACATTTCGACCATGTTTCCACCAATCCCTTCATGAACAAAGACGCATGCCAAATGACTCATTTTTCCACCAAAACACGTTCTCACCCCCACCCTCATCCTGCCCCGTGGTAAAATTTTGATATTGAGCGAACAAAAGAAGGGAAATGGTCATGAAAGTACTTGAAGCGAAAACACTGCTTTCGGAAGCGACAGACCGTGCAAAAGAGTATAAAGAACTAAGAACGCAAATGGTAAACTTGAGAAAAGCGTTAAAAAGCGTCGCTGATCTCAGTGACAGCGAATTCTCAGGAAAAGGCGCCAGCAATATAAAGGCATTCTACCACGACCACGTCGGCGTCACCGACCAATGGATCGACTACATCGACATGAAAATCGCATTTTTCAACAGCATCGCCGGAGCAGTCGAGGATAAAGCCCTCTCTGACGCATACATCGAAGAATCCTTCCTGGAACACGAACTGGCAAATGCCAATAAAAAATCAAAATCCATCATGTCCGAACAGAAAAAAGCGATGAAAGACATCCTGAACGATATCGACGACATCCTCCCGCTCGACCTGTTTTCAACAGAAACCTTCAAAGACGAGCTGGCCGATGCCAACGACAAACGCAAAAAAACACTGGAAAAATTGGACGCCTTGGACGAAGACCTATTGACAGAATACGCCCTGTCAGAACCAAACGAACAATTCATTAAGTCCGACTTCCAAAAGCTCCAAGAGGCAACAGGCAAAGGCAAAAACGCCACACCCATCCACTACAACGCCAAAGCCTACCGTGAGAGTGACATACATAAGAAAAAAGGCGACATTGAAAAGCGGACTGAGGCTTACTTGAAGATTAAGAAAGAGGAAGCGAAGGAACGGGAGATTGAAAAACTGAAAGAAAGAATGAAAAACTACGATTATGCAGATGCCGATGAATTCTACGAAATGGCAAAAACGATCGGCTATGAAAATCTGACAGCAGAACAACAGAGATACTTCACCCAAATTGAAAACACGCGTGAGTTTGAAGCAGGTTTCAAAGGGGTCGCCGTTGGCCTTTATGATTCCGGAAAAGACGCGGTCACAGGCCTGTGGGATATGGTCACAGATCCGGGCGGAACCGTTGAAGCCATTACAGGAGCGGTGGCTCACCCGATCAAAACGTATGAAGCCATTTCAGCGGCAATCGAAGAATCATACCAAAAAGACATGGTGAATGGTGACACCTACTCAAGAGCAAGATGGGTGTCATATGCGGTTGGCACGGTTGTCACATCAGTTGTCGGCACAAAAGGCGTTGGCGCCGTCTCAAAAACTGGCACAGCTGCCAAAGTAACGACCAAAGTCAAAACAGCAGCAAGCAAATCAGCAAAAGCTCAAAAAGCCATAACAGTCTCAAAACAAACCATTGATCACATCAAACAAAAAGTAAACAAAGGCATAGAAGTATCAAAAAAACAGGTCAAAACCAAATTAAATCAAGTCGGAGATCTAACCCTTGCGGATATTCTCCCATATCACCCGCGTCACGATTTAGTGCCGGCAGGCGTTCCTTACAACGCAGTCAATGGGGTCACACTTAAAGAGGGACTGCAGAAATTCGCCAAGGTCATCCTGCCGAAACCGTACGGAACTTCTTCAAGCGGTAGACGAACACCAGCGCCAGTTGTACCGCCGGTAACCGTCAAATACGGCGAGCATTATGCAAAATGGAGCAGAAAGAAAGTGCTGAAGCCGAATGTTGTCTATAAAACAAAAGAAGGCTACACGTACACCACTGACAACTATGGTAGAATTACAAGTGTCAAAGCAGACTTGCTGCTGGGAGAAGCAAAACGAAACCAGTATGCACAGTCCAATGCTGGAAAGCCCCAAGACCGAAAGCCTGACGATGATGGAGGGCATTTAATCGCCACCCAATTCAAAGGCTCAGGCCAGTTCGACAATATCGTGCCGATGAATTCTCAGATTAATAGGAGCGGCGGGAAATGGTATGAGATGGAGCAGGAGTGGGCAAAAGCTCTTAAAGAAGAACCTCCCAAATTAGTAACAATTGAAATTAAGCCTATTTATAGTGGAGACTCTTTAAGACCTAATTTATTTAAAGTCAAATATAAGATCGGGAATAAAAGATTTAAAAATGTTAGAATAAAAAATCAAGCAGGAGGCTGATATTGTGGAAACTGAAAAGATGGGAGTACTATATCAAAAAATCGCTGAGCAAATAAATGAAATTATCCCCTCTGAGTGGGAGAAGGTTGCTCTTTATGCCGAAATTTTAGATGATTCTTCAGAAGTTTACTTTTTCTTTACTATTCCACAAAATCAGGAATATATATATTCCCACGATATTCCTGAACACTTTAATGTTAATGAAGATATATATGACGAACTTCTATATGAATTGCATGATTATTTCGAAGAGTTACGAAATGAATTTAAAACAAACAATGAGGACTTATGGACAAACCTCACTTTACATTTAGAAAGAAGCGGGAAATTTTCAATAGATTATGATTACACCGATGTCATTGCCTCAGACTTAAATGGTACTCAACGACAAGTGGTATGGGAATATAAAAATTTAGGAATATTGCCTGAAGATGAGGAAGATAAACAGTTTGTAATAAACTACTTCGGTCTATAATTCAAAAATAGCTCAGCTTTTTACTGCTGGGCTATTTTATATTCTCAGGTTGGCTTTTATGGAAACCAAAAAAACAAACCTATTATCTTTAATACAAAGGATAGTGAAGAAAATCATTCATTTCCATAAATCCCTAATTCATTACAAGTTTGTGATCAAATTTATGCTTCCATGTTTATTGCACTTCAAAATTAATTTGACGAACTGATGAAAACACCTTCATATCATTACTTAAACATCTTAACAAATAACGAGGTGGAAATTTTGGACTTATTTGAAGAATGCATCGAAGTCCTTAGAGATCCTAAAGTAATTTTATCAGATGAGCTAACCGAACAATACTTTAAGACACCAAACAACAAATTCCCGATAACCAGTTGGGCTAGAATTGAATAGGACAAAGTACCTCAAAAAGATATATAGAAACCTATGATGATCTATATAATAGAAAAGTCTCAAGGGATTGTAGATACAACCATTAATCTTCTATGGAATCCATCGGATTTTCCTGTTGTGAGGACTACATTAGAAAATGCAATAGAAGTGCTAGATAACGTACTTGCTGTAGGTTCAGATACTTATATGTACAGCGACCACGGTTTTGTTATTGAATTTTTCCATGATGGTGAGGTCACAATCGGGAGAAGTGAATAGTAGTAAGCTACTTTTTTGAAATTTAGATTTGTCTATCGAAATCTTAATATTACTATTAATCTTCATTTTTTCTTTAAGAGTTTCAATTGTCACATTAGTCGCTACTATTCCGCCAAAAAAATATTTATCAAAATATTCCACAAAATTCTTTTCTATTTCTTCAAAAACTTCTTTGATGATGGGCTTCGTAACAAAAATCACTCTAAATCTAAATTATAATCAAGCATTCAATTCTCCTTCTTATAGTTTGAATACAACTATATTTTACTTCAAAACACATAAATAAAAGTGTCCTATTTCAATTTTCCTAGTTAGAAATCCTAAATGAAACCTAGCATTTGAAATTTAAATTAAGAAACTTAAATCTGACAGTATGAACCTTCTTAAAGAAAAAAGAGATTGAAAGCTAAGTCATATATTGAAATGAACGAGATTACTAGAGAAAGAAGACTCGGTGAAGGTGAGTAAAAAAACTTCTCTGTGGAGAACGGACCTATTAATTAATTCAGAAATGCAAACTGAAAACAAAAGATCAAAGTAATTTTCACCGAGGCTACGGCCTTCGCTATAATTCATGGGTTGAGGTATGTACTTTTCTTTTTTGGTAAATGTTAATAATTTCTTGGTATTGTAAATGTACTGCCCTTTACTTTCTACAGCTACATTTTTTTTTCATTTTTAGGTCGAGGCTAAATATATCGTTACACTCAAGGCATAATAAAAGTTTCATTTATATCACCAATTGTTTCAGCTTGTCTACGCAAAATATTTTAATTTGATTCATACCAATGATACTCGTCTAAATATTTATTCTTACTTGGAAAACCGGAGCTAATTAAATCTGACAATTTCTTGGATTGTTCAGAGTCACCTAATGTGTATTTGCACATATGTATTAATTTTTCTTTTTCAATTGGTAATTCATTTACCTTTAATTCCTCAAATAAATTAAACAATTCACCAATTACTCCAAGTATTATAGCTGTTTCACTAGTATAAATTAGATTTGATTGTTTTTTGATATATTCTCTTTGGAAGTAACTCTTAAAATTGTCCAATTCCAAATTAAAGTCCAATTGTCTATAACCTTCAAAAGAATAATTCTCAAGGTTTCTTTCTTCGGTAAGATGCTGCGGGTAACTATAGGTCATTTCAGTGATACCGAATTCTTCTGTATTTAAAGCAGAATACTTATTCCAGACGTAGCTATGTGAACCACCGCTTCCTAAATTATTAGTGATTATCAGTTTTCCTTCATTTAAAGATGGATTAATATCGATTTCAATGCCGTACTTTGCATGACTTGCCACAAAACTTCCGTTCTTATTTATATTATTTTGATAACCTTTATTATTTACTAGCTTATAAATATCCTCAACGAAGTTATCACTACTCCCAGAAACTATATATCTTGACTTTCCCGATAAGGTAATAATACTGTTTGCTATATAAAATTTTGCATAATATGCAGTAATTTCGATCCAATGTTGTAGTCCACCATCATATAGTTTTAATGCACATAAATAGTTATAAAAAGCCTTATAAAAGTTAAATAAAGATTCATGTAACAATAACGCCTTAAAATATTCTAAATCTTCCTGTTCTAATTCAATTTCAACCTGATTATTATTCAAAGAACTTTTAAATATGTCAATATTTTCAGGATATACTTTTTTAATAAAAAGGGGAACATTCCACTCGCTAGGTCTAGGAGGTATTCCTCTTATAGATAAACTTTTAGTTTTATAACCCGTTTCTTTATAAAATTCAATCAAACTTTTTCTATCCATACTTTCCCCCTTAAACACCTTATAAATTACTTAAATGTACCTTATACTTTGGTTTATCTCTGTCCATACTTAACTAAGTTGTTAGTGCAACTTGTATGTCAGACAGGGAAGAGATGCATAAGCATCTCTTCTTTTAATACTTAAAAAAATAGGTTCGGCTTAGATTAAGCCCTAAACTTCTTAAAGTTCTCTGACTGTTCGAATATCTCTTTAAAGATCTCGTCTTTAGGGACAGGAGGGTAATCGTTTTCAGCAAGCGTTAATATAAGATCAACTTTTAGCTCTGCCTTAATATCATCTCTACTCGGCCAGTCTGTATATCTAGCTTTATCCGCGATAATTGCCTTTATTTCTTGTGATAGTTTAATAAGTTTGTCGTGCGGGTATTCAAATTCATGTTTCTCGAAAATTGCTTTGAGAATATCGTAAAAAGCCTTTTCCTCATAATCAATCCCTAACTCCTTGAAAGAGTCCCGCTCTTTCATTAGTTCTGCGAACAAATCAGCAAATTGTTCTGCAACATCATCCAAAACATCACTTTGCAAAGCTTAGAAGTCTTTTCTTTCATTATATTGTTCAACCAATTTTTTAAATCTTTTTAAAAAGTCGACACCCTGAATTTTATTGTTTTTTTTAAATTCCTCAATTGCTTTTGACAGTAGTTTTTGTAGAAGCTTAATTTTAGTGTTTGGTAGTTTGATTTTATTAATCTTAGCTAAGTATTCATCACTAAATAAATCCGCACTATTTTTCGGGTCATTTTTATCTAACTTGAATACTTCTTCCACACCTTCACTTATCAACGCTTCCTCCATCATTTGCCTTACTTTTTCGTTCATTTGGGCAGTATCCGGAGCATCACCTTTTGTTAGTTTATGGATGAACACCGGTGATTAATTACCGATTTGCCACCCAACATTTGAATAGAAGCAGGTATTACCCTTATCGGGAGCCTGCTTCATTTTTTAAAATCATCTGCGATACTACCTCCACATGATTCGTATGCGGAAACATATCCACAGGCTGCACTTCGCGCGTCACGTACCCGCCATCCTCAAGCACCCGCAGGTCTCTTGCCAGCGTGCCAGGATTACAGGACACGTACACAACCCGCTTCGGCTTCATCTCGACAATCGTGCGCAGGAGGGCTTCGTCGCAGCCTTTTCTTGGCGGGTCGACGACGAGAGTATCGGCCGTGATGCCTTCTACATACCACTTTGGAATCACGGTTTCCGCTTCCCCGACCGCGAATTCTGCGTTTGTGATGCCGTTGAGCTCAGCGTTTCGTTTCGCATCCTCAATCGCTTCCGGCACAATCTCTACACCGTACACTTTTTTCGCTTGCTTCGCCAAGAAGAGGGAAATCGTTCCGATGCCGCAGTAGGCGTCGATGACGGTTTCTTCTCCTTGCAGCTCCGCGTACTCAAGCGCTTTGTCATAAAGCACTTTTGTTTGCTCTGGGTTAACCTGATAGAACGATCTTGCGGAGATGGCGAATTTGACGTCTCCGATGAGGTCGTAGATGTATTCTTCGCCCCAGATGACGTTTGTTTCGTTCCCAAAGATGACGTTTGTTTTGTTTGGGTTGATGTTTTGCACGATGGATTTGACGTGCGGGAATTGCGCTGTGATGTCTTCAATGATCTTCGCTTTGTGCGGGAAGTCGTTCGTTCTTGTAATGAAGACGATCATCATTTCTCCCGTTACCACGCCGTATCGAACCATAATATGGCGGAGCCAGCCTTTGTGGCGTTCTTCGTTGTAGGCTTTGACACCGTATTTGGCGCAAATGTCTTTGACGGCTTGGACGGCTTCGTCGTTTTTGGATTGCTGGATCAGGCAGGCGCTCATGTCGATGATGTCATGGCTTCTTTGCTGATAGAATCCGGCGACGAGTCCGCCTTCTCGTTCTCCTACCGGCACCTGCGCTTTGTTTCTGTAGTTCCAAGGGTCTTCCATGCCGAGTGTCGGGTGTACGGTGACGTTTGACAGGTCCAGCTTGCCGATCCGTTCTAAGACGTCTTTGACTTGTTTCTGTTTAAACAAGAGCTGGCCTTCGTAGGTCATGTGCTGAAGCTGGCAGCCTCCGCATTGCTTGTAGATTGGACATGGGGCGTCAGTTCTGTGCGGGCTTTCTTCCTTCAGCTCGATCAGGCGGCCGAAAGCGAACCCTTTTTTGACGCGTGTCACTTTGATTTGTGCTTTTTCCTCCGGCAGACCATTTGGCACAAAGATTGGGAAGCCTTGGATCTTTGCGACGCCCGCTCCTTCGTGGGTCAAATCCTCAAATGTCACGTCGTAGTATTCGTTTTTTTCTACTGGGGGTTTCATTTTCATCTATAATCACCTCTAGTTTTAAGCGAAAGAAAAACTTGGCCTGTACAAGCCAAGTTTTTAGTCATCCAGCTGTTCCGCTTTCTCCTTCGGCATGACGACGTGAATGTGTCTATACAGATTCACGAATTCGCCCGGCAGCATGCCGCCGTACTCGCCGTCCAGGTTCAGCTGCATCTTTTCTGATACATTGACTTTCACGCGGTTCGCTTTTGTATAAATAATGTGCTGGTCGTTGATGTGTTCGCCGCGGAGCGCCATCGTTGCGACTCTGATAAATTCAGCAAGGTTTGCTTTCTTTAATATCATCAAATCAAACATGCCGTCATTCAGGCTGGAATCCGGTGCGAGTTTTTCGAACCCGCCGACGGAATTTGTCAGCGTGACCAAAAACAGCATGATTTCACCTTGAAACAGCTTGCCGTCATATTCAATCTCGACTTCTGTCGGACGAAGTGAAGGCAGCATTTCCATTCCCTTTAAATAATAAGCAAGCTGGCCGAGCATCGTCTTGAGTTTGCTTGGCACGTCGTACGTCAGTTCCGTCAGACGTCCTCCTCCGGCGATATTGATAAAATACTGGCCGTTCACCTGTCCGATATCAATCGGGCGGGCAACACCGTTAATGACCGTATCTGCCGCTTTTAAAATATCCTCGCGCGGAATATTGAGCGCTCTGGCGAAGTCGTTCGTTGTGCCGACAGGAATGACACCGAGTGTCGGACGGTTGTCTAAAGGCGCAAGCCCGTTGACGACCTCGTTGATCGTTCCATCTCCTCCTGCTGCAACGATTAAGTCAAACTCACGCAATGCCGCTTCCTTGGCGGCGTGCGTAGCGTCTCCTGCGCATGTCGTGGCATGGGTGGAGGTTTCATAGCCGGCTTGTTCAAATTTTTGCAGGACCTGGGCAAGATGCTTTTTAAAGATCTCCCGTCCTGAAGTCGGATTGTATATTATGCGTGCACGTTTCATTATCTCATCATCCTACTTAAGAGTATCCGATCCATTTTTACACTAACAACCTTTAATTATACTATGAGTTAAAAAAATCGCAACAAAATGTACATAATCTTACAGGTGAAAACGCACAAAAGCTCAAAACTGATTCTTGTTTTGAGCTTTTGTCATCCTTAACATTCTTTCAGCTTGATTGAAAACCTTTGTAGTCTAGGAAGGGGGAGCATTGGAGCGGAGCGAATGTAGAATTCGTGAGCACCGACGCGCAGACCTGACAACGAATGCGAGGGTTTTTCAACAAGCTGAAAGCCTCAGCAGAGCTGAGGCTTTTTGTTTTTTTACTCTTCTTCCGTTCCCGGTTTTTTCTTGCGGAACTTCGCCAATACTTCGTATACGATTGGCACGATTAAGAGCGTCAGAAGCGTCGAACTGATTAAACCGCCGATAACGGTTACGCCGAGTCCTTTTGAAATGACCTGGCTTCCGCCTTCGAATCCGAGTGCTAACGGAATCAAGGCGCCGATTGTCGCGATGGCTGTCATCAAGATCGGACGGAGTCGTGTAGAGCCGGCTTCGAGGAGCGCTTCTCTCGTAGACAGTCCTTCCGCTTCCTTGTGGATGACGCGGTCAATTAAGACAATGGCATTCGTAACAACGATACCAATGAGCATAAGCATACCGATCATTGCGTTCAGACTGATCGTTTCACCTGATACATAAAGTCCGACCAGGGCACCGATAACTGTGAACGGCAATGAGAACAGAATCGCAAATGGCGCTAGTGCTCCGCCGAATGTAATCACAAGCACGAGATAGACGATCGCAATCGCTGCAAGCATCGCTAAACCGAGCTTCGTAAAGGAATCAGCGATATCTGCTGATACGCCGCCTGTATCAATCGATACGTTATCAGGAAGGTCAAGCTTATCAATTTTCTTCTGGACATCAGCTGATACAGCTGTAACGTTGTCTGTTGTCACTTCACCTGTGACATCTGCATAGACTTTTCCGTCACGTTTTGACACTGTATCGGATGTTGATCCTTCTTTCACTTTTGCAACATCGCCAATTTTGACTTCCTGGCCAGTTGCAGAAGTGATCTTTTTGTTCTCTAAATCTTTCACACTCTTATACTCGTCTTTTTCTGTCTTAATGTTCACATCAAGCTCTTTGCCGTCTTTTTTCACGGTTGTGAGCGGTTCTTGTGATGTTTGTGTCATTAAGGCCTGAGAAATTTGAGACGCCGTTAAACCAAGTTTGCTTAATTTTTCTTGGTCAGCGACAAATGTGTACTCATCATATGTGCTGGAAAGGCCTGAGCTTACGTTTTTCAGATCCTTTTCATCTTTCATGACTTTTTCAATGTCTTTGACCGTGTCTTTAATGTCGTTTTCAGAATCGCCATACACATAGTATGTTAATTCATTGTTATTGCCTGAAGAGCTGAAGTCCTGTGACTTCCATTCTCCGCGGTCAGACTGCTTTTGGATTTCCTTCAGCACGTTGTCTTTTTCTTTATCAAAGTCTGGCGTGTCGCTTTCATATTTGATATAGAATAACGCACCGTTAGAATCTCCTCCGGCAAGCGGGCTGCCAGAGCCTAATGAATACTGAACCGTATCGATATGCTTGCGGTCAAGCAGGATTTTTTCCGCTTTTTCAGCTTCTTTTTCGGCTTCTTTTTTCGTTTCACCCGGTTCTGGGCTGTATGTGAGCTGCATCGTTTTTTCTTCCTGGGACGGCAGGTAGCTGGCACCGATTAACGGTACAAGGAACAAGCTTCCAAGGAGCATAAGAACAGCGATGATAGACGTGATCCATTTATGGCTCAGCGCCCAGTTCAATACTTTTTTATAGATGTTTGCAAGTCTGCCAGGTTTGTGTTCTTTCGCTTTGATTGGCGCACCTGTTAATGATTTTTTGAACAGGCTGTGCGCCAGCATCGGCACAAGCGTGATCGAAATCACCAGGGATGCGGCAAGCGCAAAAACAATCGTTAAGGCAAACGGGATAAACAACTCACCGATTTGTCCGCCTACAAGTGCGAGCGGCAGGAATACTGCGATTGTCACGATCGTTGATGACATGATCGGTTTAAACATTTCCTTCGTCGCTTCACGAACCAAAGCTTTTCCGCGGAGCGGCTCATCTTTGAGTCTCATGCGGCGGTAAATGTTCTCGATCACAACGATAGAGTCATCGACAACCCGTCCAATCGCAACTGTCATCGCACCGAGCGTCATGATATTCAGTGTGATATCAAGCTGTTGCAGCACAAGAAGTGCGATCAGCAATGATAATGGAATAGAAATAATCGAAATTAATGTTGATTTGATATCTCTTAAGAATAAGAGAATAATCACAATCGCAAAAATAGCGCCGAAAATGGCTTTGCTTAACATCGTTTCAACTGACTGTGTGATCGGCTCTGCCATATCGAGTGTTGCGCTGTAGTCGAAGCCTTTATGGTCTTCTTTAAACTTCTTCAGCTCAGCTTTGACATCGTCAGCAACCTCTACTGTGTTTGCATCGTTTGCTTTGACGATGTTAATGCCGATACTGTCTTTGCCATTTGTGCGTGAAACAGATTCAGCTTTTTTCACATCTTTCATTGTGGCAATGTCAGAAAGCTTGACCGTCGGCACGTCTGTGCTTGCGCTTTGCTGCGCCTGTGCTGCCGTGCTTTGAGCTGCTTGTGCACTCTGCGCTGCCGCTTGAGATGCTGCGCTGCTGCCAGCACTTGAAGCAGATGCCGTCGGGATTCTCATATTCTTCAAATCTTTGATTGTTTCAATATCGCCGCTTACGACAACAGATTTTTCTTTATTTCCGAATGTGTACAATCCAAGCGGAGTTGTCACATCTGAACCTTGAATCACTTGCTTGACTGTATCTTCATCAAGGCCGAATTCTTTCAGTTTGTCTTCTTTGAAAGAGAATTCAACCTCTTCCACCTGCTGGCCTGATACTTGGACTGAAGCAACGCCTTCTATGCCTTCAAGCTTAGAAACGAGGCTGTCCTCCACTTGTTTCGTCAGTTCTTGCAAGTTGTCTTTGTCACTGGACACGCTCAGCGTCAGAATCGGGAAGGAGTTCAAGCTGTAGCGTGAAATTTCCGGGTCCTTCGCGTCATCAGGCAGGCTGACGTTTTCTAATGCTTCAGCCGCTTCTGTTTTGGCTTTGTCCATATCTTTCTCATAGTCATATTCAATCATGACCGACGATGCGTTTTCATAGGACGTCGAAGTCACAACACTGACCCCGTCCAAATTCTGCACCGCTTGTTCAACCGGTTTGGTCACCTCATCAGCCACCTGGCTTGGCGTCGCGCCCGGATATGTCGTGCTGATCGTCAAGTAAGGCATGTTCACGTCAGGAATGGATTCTTGCTTCATATTCATACCCGCATACAAGCCGGCTGCTGTTACAATAATCGTCATCAGCCATACGGCGAATTTGTTTTTCAGAACGAAATTAATAACGTGATTCATCATATCCTCCATTACATTTTTAATTGACTGACTGGTCATTCTATATAATACTAAACGTTATAACGCAACAACGTCAACTCATATACCAGAAAATTTTACTAAATTTTTCAAGGATTAAGGGGAAGCACGTCATGAATGAGAAAAAAGAGAAAATCATAAAAACAAGCATTCATTTATTTGCGAAAAAAGGATTTGCAGCTACGACGATCCAGGAAATCGCCAGTGAATGCGGCATCTCAAAGGGCGCTTTTTATTTGCACTTCAAATCAAAAGAAGCGCTGCTGTTATCTGCCTGTGAATATTATATTGGCATGTCTATGAAAAAAATGAAGAATATAGAAGAGGATCTCGCCGGTAACCCGCCTAAAGAAGTATTAAAAAAGCAAATCGGCGCTCAATTTGAAGATTTTCGTGTTCATAAAGATTTTATCGTTCTTTTGCTTACCGAAAATATCGTTCCGGAAAATCAAGAAATCAAGCAATACTTTTACAACATAACAGCGGAGACGGATAAACTGTACCGAAGCGCATTGCTGGCGTCCTATGGCGAAGGAATCGAGCGGTACGTCGCAGACCTTTCCATTATGGCAAGAGGCATTGTGCATTCCTATATGAATGTGATGGTATTTAACGGAGAGCTCAACATTGATGCAGAAGAAATCTCAGCCTTTATCATCGAGAGGCTGGATGACCTCGTACAGGGACTGAGCCGTTCAACCCTCAATCCAATTGTGCCAAAAGACATTTTCAGACCGATGTCTGCGGGAAAAGACCAGCTGCTTGAGAACATACAGAAAGTGAAAGAAAATAGCACGCTGCCTGAGGATATCACCGTATCGCTGGAGGTCATCGAGGAAGAACTGTCTCAGGTTAAACCGCGCAAGCCGATTATTAAAGGCATGCTGTCCAATTTAACCGGAACCACCGATAAAGAAGTTGAAAAGCTTCGGACCCTGATTTCTGTCTTCATCTCGATTTGACCGTAAAAAAAAGCAGCCCCTGCGGGCTGCTTTTTATTAGCGTTTTTTTATTTCTTCAAGCAGGATTTTGTTGACCATCGGCGGGTTGGCTTGTCCTTTGGACGCTTTCATAATCTGTCCGACAAGGAAGCCGATCGCACGGTCTTTCCCGTTTTTAAAGTCTTCGATTGATTGAGGATTGTTGTCAAGCGCCTCTGTGACAAGCTTCAGAAGCACACCTTCGTCAGAAATCTGAACAAGGCCTTTCTCTTTCACAATCTTCTCAGCGTCGCCGCCTTTTTCAATCAATTCCTTAAACACTTTCTTCGCGATCTTAGAAGAAATGGTTCCTTTTTCAATCAACTTGATCATGCCGGCAAGGCCTTCAGGTGTCAGCGCTACGTCAGCAAGCTCTTTTTGCTCTGCATTTAGATAAGCTGACACTTCACCCATTAGCCAGTTAGATGCTTGTTTGGCTTCAGCGCCTTTTTGAACGGTTTCTTCGAAGAAATCAGCCATTTCTTTTGTCAGTGTCAGAACCATCGCGTCATATGCAGGCAAGCCAAGCTCTTCGATATAACGCTTGCGGCGCTCATCCGGAAGCTCAGGAATGCTTGCTTTCACGCGTTCCTTCCATTCGTCATCAATGTAGAGCTCGACAAGGTCTGGCTCTGGGAAGTAACGGTAGTCGTCAGATCCCTCTTTGACACGCATGAGAATGGTTTTCTTCGTTGCTTCATCATAACGGCGAGTTTCCTGCTGGATGACGCCGCCGGAGAGAAGAACCTGCTCCTGGCGTTTTTCTTCATGCTCAAGGCCTTTTTGAACAAACGCAAAAGAGTTCAAGTTTTTCAATTCTGTTTTTGTGCCGAATTCCTCTTGGCCGATCGGACGAAGAGAGATATTGGCGTCACAGCGAAGTGAGCCTTCTTCCATTTTACAATCAGAAACGCCTGTATATTGGATGATGGACTTCAGCTTTTCAAGATACGCGTACGCTTCTTCCGGCGTGCGGATATCCGGCTCTGATACGATCTCAACAAGCGGCGTTCCTTGGCGGTTGAAGTCAACAAGAGAATAGCCGTCGCCTGTATGCGTCAGTTTTCCTGCATCTTCTTCAAGGTGAAGACGTGTGATGCCGATGCGTTTTGTTTTTCCGCCGACTTCAATTTCGATCCAGCCGTTTTCGCCGATTGGCTTATCAAATTGAGAAATCTGATACGCTTTCGGGTTGTCCGGATAGAAATAGTTTTTGCGGTCAAACTTCGTATCCGTTGCGATCTCACAGTTGAGCGCCATAGCTGCTTTCATTGCGAATTCAACGGCTTCTTTGTTCAGAACAGGCAGGACGCCCGGGTATCCGAGGTCAATGACGCTTGTCTGCGTATTCGCCTCCGCGCCGAATGGCGTTGGAGAGCTTGAGAAAATTTTTGATTTTGTTTTTAACTCAACGTGGACTTCAAGTCCAATTACCGTTTCAAAGTTCAATTTTTTTCACCCCTTACAATTCAGGTTTTGCTTTATGATGGTCTGTCGCTTGTTCAAATGCATGGGCAACACGGTATACAGTGCTTTCATCAAAGTGTTTTCCGATGATTTGCAGGCCGAGCGGAAGTCCGTCTGCTAATCCGCATGGCACACTGATTCCCGGTACGCCGGCAAGGTTGACCGGAATCGTTAAGATATCGTTTGCGTACATTGTGAGCGGATCTTTCGTGTTCTCACCGATTTTAAATGCAGGTGTTGGTGTAGTCGGTCCAACAATAACATCATATTTCTCAAATACGTCTTCGAAGTCTTTCTTAATCAAAGTACGCACTTTTTGCGCTTTTTTGTAGTACGCATCGTAGTAGCCTGAGCTTAATGCGAACGTTCCGAGCATGATGCGGCGTTTGACTTCATTTCCGAAACCTTCAGCGCGCGTTTGCTTGTAAAGGTCGATCAGGTTGTCCGCGTTGTCTGTACGGTAGCCGTAGCGGATGCCGTCAAAGCGTGCAAGGTTGGCTGACGCTTCAGAAGATGACAGCAGGTAATATGTCGCTAGCGCATATTTGCTGTGCGGAAGAGACACTTCTTCCCATGTAGCGCCGAGGCCTTCAAGAACTTTCAGCGCAGCAAGTACAGATTCTCTCGCTTCTTTGCCGACACCTTCACCAAGGTATTCTTTCGGAACCGCAATTTTCAGTCCTTTGATGTCGCCAGTTAATGAAGAAAGAAAATCAGGCACGTCCACATTTGCGCTCGTGGAATCCATTTTGTCTACGCCGGAAATCGCTTGAAGCAAGAATGCGTTGTCCTCAACCGTACGAGTAATCGGCCCGATTTGGTCTAATGAAGACGCAAATGCGACCAGCCCGTAACGGGATACACGTCCGTATGTAGGCTTTAATCCGACAACGCCGCAGAAAGATGCCGGCTGACGGATGGAACCGCCTGTGTCAGATCCAAGAGAAAACGGAACTTCTCCCGCAGCAACCGCAGCCGCTGAACCGCCGCTTGAACCGCCGGGAACTGTATCCAGATTCCAAGGGTTTTTCGTCAGCTTGTAAGCTGAGTTTTCAGTAGATGATCCCATGGCGAATTCATCCATGTTCAATTTCCCGATTGTGACCGCTTCAGCGTCTTGAAGGCGCTGAACAACAGTAGCATCGTAGATCGGATCGAAGTTTTCGAGAATTTTGCTGGAGCAAGTTGTGCGAAGCCCTTTTGTTACGATATTATCTTTTACGCCGATCGGCATACCAAAAAGAAGACCGTGCTCAGAACGGCCGTCAACCGCTTCATCAAGCTCCTTCGCGTACGCGCGCGCTCTTTCTTCATCTAATGCCAAAAAGGCTTGTACCTTATCATCAACCGCTTGGATGCGTTTATAAGATTCGTCAACCAGATCAGAAATCTTAATCTCTTTTTTATGTATGAGCTGTTTTAATTCTGTGATTTTATGATCAAATAATGACATTCTTGTGTCCCTCCTTTAGTCCAAAATTGATGGCACACGAATATAGCCGTCTTTATGGTCAGGCGCATTTTTCATAACGTCCTCAACCGGAAGACCTTTACCCGCTTCATCTTCTCTCATGACATTTTTCATTTTAAGCACGTGAGTTGTAGGCTCCACATTGTCTGTGTTAACCTCATTAAGCTCCTCGGCAAATGAAATGATGCTGTCAAGCTGTTCAGTGAACATTTTTGCTTCTTCTTCAGTAATCGCCAGTCTTGCAAGGTGCGCAACGTGCTTTACTTCTTCTATTGAAATTCGTGACATATGATCCACCTCCACATATTTCTCCGTTAAGTCATATAATACTGATCATATCAAAAACAAGCCCTCTAAAGCAACAAAACGCCTTGGAACAGGCCTGTGTTTTCGAGACAATACCCTATATATTTTATACTAAAAAGAAGCAAAGGAGAAACGAAATATTTTTCTGAATATTTTTACTTTTACTAATTTATGAAAGCGCTTTATCTACTAGTCCCTTCTAGGTTTACAATGGTATTTCTCACTGCTGCTCCAGGTTTCATCGCTTGAATGGCCGGGAATACTTTGTTAGGTTAAGTTAACAAGTGCACCTGCAAATGAATGACTTTAGGGCTGCACTTGCGCCAGGCTGCTTAACTGGCACCATCAATTTGAGAGGTGATGCAACATTATTAGAACTGAAGAGAGGGTAAAATGTGAGTATTGAAATTATTATATCGTTAGGAATTTACTTTACTGCCATGCTGTTAATCGGCTGGTACTCGTTTAGGAAAACAACTGATATCAACGATTACATGCTTGGAGGAAGAGGTCTCGGACCGTTTGTCACAGCTTTGTCTGCCGGAGCGGCGGATATGAGCGGATGGATGCTGATGGGAATTCCAGGGGCAATGTTTGCGACAGGCTTGTCGACATTATGGCTTGCACTCGGTTTGACAATTGGCGCGTATTCGAACTATCTTCTTTTGGCTCCCCGTCTTAGAGCTTATACAGAAGCGGCGGATGACGCGATTACGATTCCGGATTTCTTTGATAAACGATTCCAGCATTCTTCGTCAGTGCTGAAAATTGTATCAGCTTTAATCATTATGATCTTTTTCACACTGTATACTTCTTCAGGTATGGTATCGGGCGGACGATTATTTGAATCTGCTTTTGGAGCCGATTATACCCTTGGACTCCTGCTGACTGCAGGCGTCGTTGTGTTATATACACTGTTTGGCGGTTTCCTTGCTGTCAGTCTGACTGACTTTGTACAGGGTGCGATTATGTTTGCAGCACTAGTGCTTGTGCCGATCGTTGCTTTTACCCAGCTGGGCGGCGTTTCTCCTGCTTTGCATGAGGTTACAGCTGTAGACCCAAAGCTATTGGATGTTTTTAAAGGCGCGAGCGTCATTAGCATTATTTCTTATTTGGCCTGGGGTTTAGGCTACTACGGCCAGCCTCATATCATCGTCCGTTTTATGGCGATTAAGCATATCAAAGATTTAAAACCTGCGCGCAGAATCGGTATGAGCTGGATGGTCATCTCCATTCTCGGTTCAACCGTAACGGGTTTAGTCGGCGTGGCTTACGCACATAAATTCGGAGTTGCTGTAAGTGATCCTGAAACGATTTTCATTATTTTTTCTAAAATATTGTTCCATCCGTTGATTACGGGATTTTTGCTTTCTGCTATTTTAGCAGCCATTATGAGTTCGATCTCTTCTCAGCTTCTGGTCACAGCGAGCGCAATGACAGAGGATTTATACCGGACATTTTTCAGACGTGAAGCATCTGATAAAGAATTGGTCATGGCCGGCCGGCTGTCAGTATTGATTATCGCGGTCATTGCGATTCTCATGTCCTTGAATCCAAGCAGCACGATTCTTGATTTGGTTGGTTATGCGTGGGCCGGATTCGGTTCTGCTTTTGGGCCTGCCATTCTACTGAGCCTGTATTGGAAACGGATGACTGAATGGGGCGCCCTTTCTGCCATGGTGGTGGGGGCTGCGACAGTGTTAATTTGGATTACAACTGGTTTAGCTGACTCTACAGGTATCTATGAAATGATTCCAGGATTTTTCCTGAGTATGATTGCGGGTATTATCGGAAGCTTGATTACAAAACGTCCTGCAAAAGCCTCTTACCGTTTATTCGGTGTCATGGAAAAGCTGTTAAAACGCAAAAAGTAAGCAATAAGCCATCAAGCACCGCTTGGTGGCTTTTGTGCTCTTGTTTTGCTATAAATACTGTGAGAAAATCATATTTATTTAAAAACACCTTAGAGAAGGGGGAAGTTGCTGTTGAGCTGGTATATTGATCCTGATATATTATTAAAACTGGGCATTGCCACTTTGATTGGCATGGTCATCGGGCTTGAGCGCGAATTAAAAAATAAGCCGCTCGGATTAAAAACCTGTATCGTTATCGCCGTCAGCTCATGCATGCTGACGATCGTCAGTATTAATGCGGCATATCATTTCCCTAAATACTACCGCATCATGATGGATCCGCTGCGTCTGCCGGCACAAATCATCTCCGGCGTCGGGTTTATCGGAGCCGGTGTCATCTTGCGGAAAAGCAACGATGTCATTTCCGGCCTGACGACATCAGCTATGATCTGGGGGGCAGCAGGACTCGGGCTGGCAACGGGAGCCGGATTTTATAAAGAAGCGTTTGCCAGTCTTCTGTTCATCCTGATCAGCGTGGAGTTTCTCCCATGGGTGGTCAGAAAAATCGGGCCCGACCGCCTTCAGGAAAAAGACATCCGCATCAGAATGTCGCTTTCTGATAAAGACAAAATGACAGAGATTTTAAAAGAAATGAAAAGTAAAGATATCAAAACACACTCCGTTCGGATCGACGACCTGGGCGAAAAGGAATTTCCGATTATGGAAGTGAAGGTCCGCGTCCATAAAAACAGGTACACGACCGATGTCTACTATGACATTAAAGACATTGAAGGCGTAGTCGGCGTAAAGTGTGATACATTATAAAAGCCAATGGGACATGAACCCCATTGGCTTTTCGCTGTCATCGAAAAAAACATTGAAGTCTCTATTACTTTCAAATAAAATACATATTAGTAAATAAATATAATAAAAGGAGATGTTCCTCATTACCAAAGCCCGGTTTACAGTAACTGTCGCCCTCATTTTGACTGCTTTCTTAAGTATTTTTGCCATAACAGAATTCATATCCCCTCCTCAATCTCAATCATCCAAGAGCAGCAGCAAGAATCCTAAAAATATTATCTTAATCATCGGAGACGGAATGGGTATGCCAATGATTAACAGCTATAGGACATTAAAAAGCGAAAAGCTGAACACTCCCGTCCAAACAGCATGGGACTCTTATTTAACAGGCATGCAGATGACACATCCTAACGATCCCAGAGACAATATTACTGACTCTTCGGCGGCAGCAACCGCCATGGCAACCGGAACGAAAACATATAACGACGCCATTGCTGTAGACAACAATCATCAGCAGCTCAAAAGCGTAACAGAAGCTGCCAAAGAGAAAAAGAAGTCCGTCGGCTTCGTCGTGACTTCGGACTTAACCGACGCCACTCCCGCTGCTTTCGGCGTACATAACGTCTCACGGAAAAACTACACTGAAATTGCTGACCAATACTATGATGAACGGATTAATGGATCTCATAAGGTTGATGTTTTACTGGGAGGCGGAGCGAAATATTTCATTCGCAATGACCGAAATCTTGCTGAAGAATTCCAAAAAGATGGCTATCATTATGTGACCACAAAGCAAGACCTGAAAAAAAATCAGCACGATAAGCTGCTCGGACTGTTTGGAGAAGTAGAATTAGATAAATCAATTGACAGAGAGAACAGTACACCTTCTCTAAAAGACATGACAGAAGCGGCACTCACCCAGTTACAGAAGAACGAAAACGGTTTTTTTATGCTTCTGGAAGGAAGCAATATTGACAATGCAGCCCATGAAAATGACGTGGTGGGCGCTTTGAGTGAAATGGAAGATTTCGAGAAAGGTGTTCAAGCTGCTCTGGATTTTGCGAAAACAGATAAAGAAACGCTTGTTATTATTACAGCTGACCACTCTACAGGAGGGTTCTCTTACGGCGCAGAGGGAATGACGCGCGAGACCGGCTATAAATGGGATCCTTCCCCAATCATCGCCGCTAAAAAAACGCCGGGCTATATGGCAGAGAAGATCGCTGAAGGCCAAGATGCCGAAAAAGTGCTCAGCACTTATATTGATATGAAGCTGACGGAAAATGAGATCAATCAGGTTAAAAACGCAGCCTCACAATCGAATATAGCTGCTGTCCAAAAAAGCATTCAATTGATTTTTGATAAACGGTCTTTTTCAGGCTGGACGACGTTAGCCCACACCGGGGAAGACGTACCGGTTTATGCTTATGGTCCGGGAAAAGAAAAATGGAAGGGGCTTATCGACAATACGCAGCAGGCAAAAAACATTTTTGCTATTTTAGAACAAAAATAAAAAACTCCGGCTCACAGCCGGAGTTTTTTATTAAGGAGCGCCGCCCCAGAAAGGATCGGCGCAAATTTCTTAAGCTAACTTCGAAAAGTCAAATTCGGTTATCGGCGTTTGATTTTCGATATCGTTTCTGAATCCCTTCAGCATTTCTTTTTCTTCTTCTCCTATTGAATCAAGGTCAAACATTTGATGGAGCAATCCATAAATCAGCATATGGCGCAGGCGGAGGAAATCCGGGATTTTCTTGAGCCATTCGGCGGCAATTTCATTTTCCTCCCTGTACCCTTTCATAAAATGCGTCATAAATTCTTCTGTAAAGGCTGCTTTATTTTCATATGGAACAACTGGATACCAAAGTACATTGTAGAGGAGAATGCTGATATCATTCACAAACCAGTTGTACCCGATATCATCAAAATCAAATGTAGTGATCTTCCCATGATCCCAGTTAAAATTACCATGGTGAAGATCTGCGTGAACAAGGCCGTAGCTGTCACGGTTTTTTGGCAGTTGCCGCAACTCATTCATTAAATCGTCCGCCTGCTGAAAAACCTTTGTCTGATCTTCAGGGACATATTTTCTGAGCTTCAACTGCTCTTCTTCATCCCACTCTTGTCTTTTAAATCTAGGATTGCTCAGTTTATAGCTTTTTGTCAGGCTGTGCATCTTCCCTGTATATCTGCCAAGCTCGAAAAATAGGGTTTCGTTCCACTCAGATTCGTCTACTTTATGACCCGGCGCCTTTTCATACACTCTCAATAAAAATGCTCCGCCGTTTCCGTCCGGCACTTCCTCAACATCCTTACCGTTTAACGACGGGATTGGTTTGGCGACTGAAAGCCCGCCTTCAGCAAGATGATGGAGCCATTCCATCTCTCCCATAATATAATCCGGCGACCGGCGAATCGTGTGTGTAATCTTTAAAATATAAGATTCATTGTCTTTGGCAAACTCATACACATAGTTTTCCGCATCCGCTAAAAACTGCACTTGATCTCTAGTAAATCCATATATAACGGCAGCTTCTGCCAAAACCTTTTCTTCATCAAATATTGCTTTAATGTCTTTATGCATGCTGATTCTCCCTCTTCATATATTTAGACAATTCCCTTATCGTGTGTTTTTTCGCAAGATTCAAATCATCAACATACCAGCCTTTCTTTTCCATCTCTACTTCCATTTTGACAGCGAGCAGCGAATTTCCTCCCAAATCAAAGAAATCGTTGTCAATTCCTACATAATCCAAGTGGAGAATTTCCTTCCAAATATCCGAGAGGATTTTTTGCTGTTCTGTCTCCGGTCCGCTATCTTCTGTTTCAGCTCCTACATGTTCCTTCACTAACAGAGCCCGCAAATGCTCCGGCTGATTGGTATCTAAGGCCATTAAATATGGAGAATGCAAGGATTTTTCAGCATGCAGCACTTCCCAATGAGCGTTTGTGTTTTCCATTAAAGCGGATTGCAATACGCCATCAGCAATCACTTTCGCCTTTTTGCGAGGCGCGGGTTGTAAAGAGGACGCCCATTCGATATGTCCGCTTTGATCCTCTACCTCATCGACGGATATGTGATAAATCGTTTTTAACGGGCCTGCCTCTTCCTTAAAGCAATGCTCAGCCAAAAACTCAGAAAAAGCCCGGTTCTTTTCTGATTTCTTATACTTCAAGGACAACGTCGCAAGCTGTTTATCCCGTGCATATGAAGCAAGGCCTGACAGCACTTTATGTTCAATTCCTTTGCCTAGTGCGCGGCAGCTGAGCAGAAAAGTATCTAGCTTTAATGAATCTTCTGTTCGGATTCCCATGATTGCACCGACGATGCCTTCATCACTGAATCTGTCCGCTGCTTCAACGATCCAGCCGATATGGCCGTCCGTATTGAGCCGCTGGGCAAGCTGCTCCTCACGATAGACTGACGGATTCATATTGAACTGATTAATTCTCGCACTCATTTGAGCAACTCGCGGCAAATGCTCTTCTGTCATCTCAGTCAAGGCGATACGCAGGTGTAAGCCGGAAAGAAATTCTTCAAGCGAACGGGACGTATTCAAATCTATTTTTCTTTCTTGCGCGGCCAAATATCGTTCCGTGCGCTTTTGATCAGCTTCTGTCACTCTGAATCTGTCAAATGCCCAGACATGTTCTAAGAACATCGGAATAGAATCTGTATCAGACGGCAGAAGCAAGGTCAGAACCTCTGGCAGGCGTTCGTTCATTTCCAGGCATTGAGCCGGATCATCATCTAAGAATATGAACCGATCCACTGAAATGTTCAGCTCATCGGCCATTTCTTTCATGTTTCTGGCTTTCTCATTCCAATTAATGCGTGACAGGACAAAGTCCTCTTTCTTCAAAATCATATCTGGATGACGTTCAAACACATTCCAGACGTCTTCTTCATTATTTCTGCTTGAAAGCACAAGGAGCAGACCCTCTTCTTGTTTCTTCTTTAAAAATTGCTGCAGCGCTCGGTGGGCAGGAGTAATAATGACTCCTTCCGCACCAGCTTCAGACACGGTACCGCTCCACAAAGTGCCGTCACAATCGATGGCGGCCGCTTTAAATGGCGGTTTGAGCCATGCTGCAAACTCACGTGCCACCCGTGTTCCCATCGCCGCATAAAATTCTTCAGTAAACGGTATTCTTGCCGCTCTTTCACTTTGCGGATCAAATATGGCATCAAGCTGGTATGTTTGATGCAGCTGGCGGAGATCAATCAAATGTATATCCGTTTCTCCAGCAAGCTGCGCGATCCAATTCTGCTGGGATTGCACAAGGATGTCCCGGAGCTCCTGCTCTTTCACATTTTCCAGCGGCAGCAAGCCAATGAAATAAGGCACTTCCTTTTTCTTTTGTTTCATGATGGCGAGCAGTTCATCTGAATTATATTGAACGTGAGCCATTCTTTCTTCCAAAGAAAGACCCGAATCCCCCGCCATATCCTCAAGGCGAATCAACAGCAGATTGGCACCGTTTTTTTGCCGTGACAGCAAGCTTTCTTCATTAAGCAATTCTTGAAACACCTGACCGTAAGGAGACAGCTTTAAATCTAGATTGATATCAAACTGTTCGCCCCACCATTTTAGGTAAGGCACAACCGGATCAGCCGTAAAATTAGAACAAATGGTTAATGGGCACGAGATGACTCGGTTTGACTCTCTCTCCCTTTTCCGCTCGGCCTCTTCCTGCTCTTTTTGGCTCAGCACCGGAATGTCCTTTATGCGTTTTTCAGGCTCTTCTGCAGCTTTTTCAGCAAGAGAGATAAAATGAGAAACAAATGCCTGCATGGATTCATGAGTGAAAAGCGACCGGTTGTATTGAAGCACACATTTAAGCTCTCCCGTCACTTCCTTCACGACGTCCATTTTCATATCAAGCTTTGAAATGCCCTTTGCGAATTCGTATGTTTCAAATGTTAATCCGCCAGCCTCTATTTTTATATTCGGGTCATACTCATTATGATAGATCAGCATGGTATCAAAGAAAGGGTTGCGGTTTGGCTTGATCACCGGCTGCAGCGCTTCTGCCATTTGATCGTATGGATAATCCTGATGGTCATAAGCTTCAAGCAGAGTTTGTTTTGTGTGTTGAAGGTTGCCGGCAAACGACTCTTCAGGATTCAAATGAATTTTGATCGGCAAAAAGTTAGTAAACATGCCGATCGTATTCTCAATATCCGCATGACGCCGGCCTGCCACCAATGACCCAATCATCAGCTCCTGCTGTTTTGTATAGCTGGACAAAAGCATGGCATATAGCTGAAACAGCATGACATTGTTGGTCAGCTGCTGCGCCTCTCCGATTTTCTCAAGCTTTTCTAAAACACGAGGCGGGATTGTAAACTTAATTGCCCTGCCTAAAAAGCTTTGTTCTTTTCGTTCATAATCAAGAGGCATATTCAGCACAGGCACTTCACCCTCAAGCTGCTTCAGCCAATACTCTTTTTGGCGTTTAAACATGTCACTATTAAAAAATGTCTGCTGCCACTCCGCATAATCTTTATACTGAATGATTTTTTCCGGGAGCTGTTCCCCTCTATATAATTGGGTAAATTCTTTTATAAAAATATTCATCGAGGCGCCGTCCGCCACAATATTATGCATATCAACAAGCAACGCATGTTTTTCTTCCTCAATTTTGACGAATTTCACCCGAATTAATGGAGAGACCTTAAGATCAAATGGCCGTATAAATGAACTGATTTCGTCATCAAGCTCATCCATTTTCGCTTCGGTTTGTTCGATCGAAAAATCAAAGTTCTGATGGATTCTCTGCACAGGTTCTCCATCCTTAATTTCAAACGTTGTACGCAGTGTTTCATGCCTTTCGATCAGCTTTTTGAATGTATCCTCGAAGTGGGCGGCATCAATTTTTCCGAAGCACAAAAGAGCCATCGGCATGTTATATGTGGTGACTTGCCCGATTCTCTGATGAATCAAATACGTTCTCCGCTGTGCCGCTGACAGCCTGTATACGTCTTTTTTCTCTGAAGGCTGAATGGATGTATATTGATTTCGGTCAGAGCGCTCAATAAGTGCGGCAAGCGCACGGATTGTCGGGTGCTGGAACACGTCGCTTAGCGTAAGCTCCGCTCCAAATTCCTTGTGAATGCGGGAAATCAGACCAGTGGCGTTCAATGAATGCCCGCCTGTTTCAAAGAAATGGGTATCTAATGTGACACGTTTGACTCCGAGAATGTCCTTCCACATAGCAGCCAAGACCGCCTCTGTCTCATTAAATTGAACATCTGATTCTGTATCCGCTGTCTGCCCGTCATTTGCTTGCTCAGGAACCAAAAGCTGAAAATTTTCTGCCACCGGTGTTCCCGACTGTTCATTTGTCCGGCCAATCCAATATCTTTCTCTTTCGAAAGGATACGTTGGAAGCGGAATAAGCTGGCATTGCTCCTGATCATAAAAAGCTGTCCAATCGACCGGCACCCCGTGCAGCCACATCTCACCCAGTCTGCTCAGCAAGTAACGGTAATCAGAAGCTGCCTCCTTTGGATGCCTCATCAGCTGGATTGCAATGTGCTGCTTGTCCTCTGCCTGATACAATTTGCTGACAAACGAACGCAGTGCATTTCCAGGGCCGACCTCTATAAAAATTGGATCCAGCTCTTCTTTTAAGCGTTTTGCGCAGTTCATAAATCTGACGGTCCCCCGCAAATGATCAGCCCAATATGACGGATCTCCAGCTTCCTCATCAGTGATCCAGTCTCCTGTTACATTTGAGACAAACGGGATCTTTTGTTTTTTAAATTGATAGGCTGAGAGCTTTTGTTTCATGCTTTCTAAAACCGGTTCCATCATATACGAATGGAAGGCATGTGATGTATGAAGCTTTCTGCAGCTGTGTCCTTCCGCGTTCAGCTTCCTTTCCAATGCATCAATCGCACTTGATTCTCCTGATACAACACATGAATCCGATGCATTCACAGCAGCGATTGAAATGGTTCCGTCTGTATACGGTTTGATGTCTGCTTCGCTTAAGGAAACGCTAAGCATAGAACCGGACGGCAGATTTTGGAGTGCAGCCCCTCGATAGCTGACGATGTCAAGAGCATCTTCCAATGAGAGCACACCCGAAATGGCTGCAGCCGTATATTCACCGATGCTGTGTCCCGCCATTGCTTTCGGCTTAATTCCCCAGTGGATCAGCATTTTTGCAAGTGAATATTCGATACAGAACAGCAGAGGCTGCGTATATTCAGTTTGGTTAATCAGTTTTGCATCATGCTGATTATTGTCAGAGAAAAGCACCGTACGCGGATCTGTGTCCATATGATTTTTTAATATGTCAAAACAGGCATCGAGCTCTTCTTTAAAAATGGGTACAGTATCGTAAAGCCCTTTAGCCATATCAACATACTGCGCCCCCTGTCCCGGAAAAAGAAAAACAACGGGCCGGCTTGCAGATTGAGAGCTGCCGGTTTTAACAGACTCATAGTCATTTTCATGAATAGCCTGAAGAAGCTCAGGCACATCCGCTGACACAATCGCTTTTTTATAAGGAAACGAATGACGCCCTACTTTGAGGGTATATGCCGCGGCTGCCAAATTGGCATGCGGATTTTTCACAAAATAGTTTGACAGCCGGTCTGTCATGTTGTTTAAAGCGGCCGGTGTTTTGGCTGACAGCAATAAGAGTTCAGCGTCATGTCTTTCCGCTGCTTTTTGCTGTGCCGGCGCTTCCTCTAATATGACATGGGCATTTGTTCCCCCAATGCCAAATGAGCTAACACCCGCTCTGCGCGGGAACTCATTTTCTTCCCAAGGGGTGAGTTTCGTATTGACGACAAATGGTGATTGCTCAAAATCGATTTTGGCGTTTGGCTTTTCGAAATTCAGAGTCGGCGGAATCACTTTATGCTTTAAGCTTAGAACTGCTTTCATAAATCCAGCCACACCAGACGCATCATTTAAATGACCGATGTTGGATTTGACAGAACCAATTCTGCAGTAGCCGCGACGGTCCGTTTGGTAAGCTTGTTTTAATGCTTCAATTTCTATCGGATCACCAAGTGTCGTCCCTGTGCCGTGAGCCTCGACATAGGTAATGGTTTCAGGCTCCACCTCGGCCATGTGCAAGGCTGTTTTGATAGCTGTTACCTGGCCTTTGGTGCTCGGCGCTGTATATCCAACCTTTCTGCTGCCGTCATTATTGATCGCAGTACCTTTTATTACAGCATAAATATGATCTCCGTCTGCTTCAGCATCTTCAAGCGTTTTCAAAATGACCGCTCCTGCCCCGTCTCCAAATACTGTGCCTGCCGCCTCATCATCAAAGACGCGGCAATGCCCGTCTGGAGAATGGATCATACCTTCTTGGTAGAGATACCCGGATTTTTGCGGGAGGCGGATAGAGACTCCGCCTGCAACCGCCATATGGCAGTCCCCATTTAACAAAGCCTGAGCAGCAAGGTGAATAGAAACCATCGAGGTTGAGCAAGCAGTCTGCACCATCATGCTCGGCCCTTTCAGGTTAAGCTTATAAGAAATAAGTGTTGCCATGTAATCTCTCATATTCAAAACAGCTGTTTCCAGCGTCTTTGAGTCTTCTCCAGACTTTGCCCCCTGAAGAGCCCTCAGCACCCATTCTGCATTGAGGCCAGCTCCGGTATAAAGACCGATCTGCCCTTTGTAAGTGAAAGGATCGTAGCCGGCATCTTCCAAGGCGGTCCACACGCATTCATGAAAGATACGGAACTGCGGATCCATCATGGCAGCTTCCTTCGGCGTATAATCAAAGAAGCCGGCATCAAACAGATCTACATCCTCCACAATTCCTTTTGCTTTGACAAATCGCGGATCATTCAGCAGCTCTTCATTAACGCCCTCTTCTCTCAGCTCCTCATCAGTGAAAAAAGAAATCGTCTCTTTCGCATTTTTTAAATTGCTCCAAAACTCCTGCATGTTTTTTGCTCCCGGAAATCGGCCTGCCATACCGATTACCGCAATTTCAGCTCCATGATTCGCATAATGAGAATTACTCATTCTATTCGCCGCCTCTCAATCTTTTATCTCGCTGATTGCGTATCCGCGTTTTTCTTCGTCCCTTGGATACAGCTGCCATTTCTTCTTTCTCCTCTTCACTTTCCTCTTGATCAGGACCGATAAATTGCGCTAAAGCAGCTACAGACGGGTATGTGAATAAAGTCACCACAGCCTCGTTGGTTCCCAATTCTTTATTTAAACGGTTTGTCACTTGTACAATGTCTAAAGAGCTGGCTCCCAAATCAAAAAAGTTATCATGTATGCCGACTTGCTCCAGACCCATGAAATCTTGCCAAATGCCGCATATGACCTGTTCTGTTTTGTTGCGGGGAGCGACATATGGATTATTCAATTCAGGTCGGGTGTGTAAGGCGCCCGTCTTTTTCTCCTCTTTCGCTATGCTATCGGCATTCATGGATATCCATTGCTTCATTCTGTATCCCAAATCACCTGTTGAAACTAATAAATGGCGATTGTTGATATCTGACAGCACATATTGAAAAAGAGCTGCTCCTTCTTCAGGCAAAATGGCAAGTTCAGCAATAGATTCTCCGATAGTAGATTCAAGCTGGCCCCAGAAGTTCCATGCATCCCAGTTCACGCAAACCCAAGGAGTCTTGCTGCGCTGATTCACCCTCGCCGCAAAAGCATCCATATAAATATTCGCTGCAGAGTAAGCTGAGAAACCGAGACCTCCAAGCAAAGCACTAATCGATGAAAATAAGAAACAAAAATCTATAGTTTCGTTTTCTAATAGAGATTCAAGCACTTTCAATCCTCTAACTTTAGACTGGAACTGGTCTTCTCCGCCTTCAATCGTTGCAGGTATATCTGTTATCGCCCTGAAAGACGAACTTCCCGGAAGCCCTGCAGCGTGAAAGACGCCGTTCAGCTGGCCAAACTCAGTATGAACCTTTCTCATAACAGCCTGCATATCCGACAGGCTTCCCGCATCTGCCTGAAGAGCTGTCACCTTTGCACCTAACCGTTCCAATTCTTTTATTTTCAGGATTTTCGCGGTAATCGGATCATCTTCCTCATGTTTCTCGCACCAGCTTTCCCACTGGCTGCGCTGCGGAAGTTCACTTCTTCCTGTCAGAATTAGACGGACGTTTCCTTCTTGTGCAAGCAGCTTTGATAACACAAATCCGATTCCGCCAAGCCCTCCCGTAATAAGATAAACACCTTTCGGGCGGATCATATTCGGCAAGCCGGTCGCTTTATTTAACTGAACAGGCTGATACATCTGCACCCATCGGCGGCGGTTTCGGTATGCAATAATTTGATCTTCACCCGCAGTATCAGTTTCCGTCAGAATTTGGTCAATCAACTCCTCTTCTTTCCATGTCAATGTATCCGGTAAAGGAGGAATGTCGATGTTCCAGCATTTCAAATGGTTATATTCCTGCGGGATGACTTTCAACGGCCCCAAAATCGTCGATTTTTCAGCATTGATTTGTTCTTCTCCAGTCACCTCATGAATCCCGCTTGTCAGCACAAACATGTTACATTCGTTCATTTGTTTTTGATTAGATGCCGCCTGTGCAGTAAAAATCAAACTGTAATAGCCGTTTTCACTGTATGTGCTGAAAGTTTTGAAGGATTCCCCTTGCTCCGAAACGCTCCACAGATGCATCATACAGTTTGGAAGTAGCCCGTCTGAAGCAAGTGAAGAAAATAAACGCTCATAATGTGTCCCATCAGCTGGATTGATGACATACAATCCGCTGTTTATTTTTTTGAATTGCCGGTCTCTCGTGACAATTACGGTCTCATGTCCTTGGCGGCGTATCGATTGCACCAGCCGATCTCCAAAGGCTGTTCCTTCATGGAAAACCAGTGTTTTTCCGCTTTCAGCTGGCTGCTCTTTCTTTCGGCTGTCAGCGGACTTGATCTTTCTATCCCATGACGGCAAATAGAACCATTGATCCATCGGTTTCTTTTTATTCCATTCATCAACTGCGGTGAAAGCAGCCGCATTGTCAGCGGCTTCTATCCAATAGCGTTTTCTCTCAAAAGGATAAGGCGGAAGCGATATCAGACGCTTAGGCTTATCACCGCCATACTGCCTCCAGTCAATTTCACATCCGCAGACCCAAAGCTGGCCTAATTTCTTTAAGAAGTAGGAATGATCATGCGCTGGTTCTTGAACATGTCTGACGAGATTGACGATGTCATGCTGGCTAGATCTCTTCTTGTGCCTTCTGGCAAATGTGCTTAATGTGCTGCCCGGTCCGACTTCTATTAACAGAACGTTATCGTCACTCAAAATCTGTTCTAATCCTTCATGGAAGCGGACTGTGCCTCTTAAGTGCTGAGACCAATAAGCCGGGTCTGCTGCTTGTTCCGGAGTTATCCATGTTCCCGTTACATTCGAAACAAATGGAATCCGAGGGGTGTTCATATCCTGTTGCTTTACAATCGCGGCAAATTCCTCAAGAATGGGTTCCATCATATAAGAATGAAAAGCGTGAGAAGTATGCAGCTGGCGGCCGGCAACGCCCTTTTCTTCAAGGAGAACCGCAAACGTCTCAATGTCTTCGCTTTTTCCGGATACTACGCATAAGTCATGAGCATTGACAGCCGCAAGTGACAGACTGTTCGTAAGCAGAGGCTGCAGCTCTTCCTCTGATAGCTGAACACTCATCATTGCTCCAGATTCCAGCTGCTGCATCAGCCTTCCCCGCTCCATTACGAGCGTTAAAGCCGTGTCTAATGCGAACACGCCGGACAGGCATGCAGCAGTGTATTCACCAATGCTGTGTCCAATCATATAATCCGGTGAGATGCCTGCACTTTGCAGCAGCTTTGCGAGCGCGTATTCAAAGATGAATAGCAGCGGCTGCACAACAGCGGTCTCCGTCAGCTTCGCCCCATCATTTGAATCTGGGAAGACGATCGCCTTCAAATCAATTTGATGTGACTTCTGTGCGAAAGCAAAACAGCGGTCCGCTTCTTTCTGAAATACAGGTTCAGCTTCATATAAATCTTTCATCATATCAATATACTGAGAGCCTTGCCCGGAGAACATAAAGGCAGCCGGGCGCCTGCTGTGTCTTTGATAGGCTGTGAGCTCTGCACCGCTTTCCCATTCCGTTGATTTTGACAGCACGACCGCTTTTCGGTATGAAAATTGTTTTCTGCCAACTTGCAGGGTGTATGCCACATCCTCTAACGGAACGTTTGAATGCGTTCGAAGAAATTCCTTCAATCGATTTGTCATCTGCTCCAATGCTGTGTCTGTTTTTGCTGACAGAACTAGCAAATGCCGCTGGCTCTCGGAAGCTTCTCTGCCTGACTCCGGCTCTTCTTCCAGTACAATGTGCGCATTTGTGCCGCCAATTCCGAAGGAGCTGACACCCGCCCGCCTTGGATCAACGGATTCCTTCCAGTATGCCGCCTCGGTATTGACATAAAATGGCGTCCGGTCAAAATGAATATGCGGATTAGGTGTCGTGTAGTTCAAGCTTGGCAAAATTGTTTTATGTTTTAGCGATAAAACGGCCTTAAAGAGTCCGGCAATGCCGGCAGCGCTGTTTAAATGTCCGACATTGCTTTTCACTGACCCGATAGGAATCGACATTGGCTTGTCACTTTTAAAAACCTGGCTCAGGGCTTCCATTTCGATTGGATCACCCATTTTTGTACCGGTTCCGTGAGCTTCGATATACCCTACTGTGTTCGGGTCAATCCCTGCATTCTCGTATGCATTCTTTAACACTTCGGCCTGGCCTTCTACGCTCGGGGCGGTAAAACCGACTTTTCGGCTTCCGTCATTATTCATTCCGACCCCTTTTATGACCGCATAAATGGTGTGCCCTTCTTTAACGGCGTCCTCATATCTTTTTAAAACGACAATCCCCGCGCCATCGCCAAAAACTGTACCGCCTGCATCCTCATCAAAAGGACGGCAATGCCCATCAGGTGATTGAATCATGCCATCCTGATAAACATAGCCTGACCGCAAAGGGGTGCTGACAGTTACGCCTCCCGCAAGCGCCGCGTCACATGCTCCGTTCTGCAGTGCTTGACATGCCGCTCCAATATTGACTAAAGAAGTGGAGCAGGCTGTTTGCATTGTGATGCTCGGCCCATGCAGGTTTAATTTATAAGCAAGCTGGGTACTGAAAAATTCTCTGTCATTTAGCAGCATGGAGCTAAACTGTTCAGTCCCATCCAGTTTCCCTGCGAAACGTGTAATCCATTCGAGGTTCGGACTTGTCCCAGTGTAGACGCCGATTTTCCCTGTTGTCCGCTCAGGGTTGCAGCCCGCATCTTCTAAGGCCTCCCAGGCACATTCATGTAAAAGCCTGAATTGCGGATCCATCAATTCTGCTTCTCTAGAGGAATATTGGAAAAAATCCGCATCAAACATATCAGAGTCCTCGATGATCCCCTTCGCTTTTACATAATCGGGGTGCTGCAAGAGCTGATCATCAATGCCTGACGCTTTTAATTCTTCATCCGTAAAGAAGCTGATAGATTCTTTGCCGTTTACGAGATTATTCCAAAACTCATCCAAATTGCCGGCTCCCGGAAAACGCCCTGCCATACCGATAATCGCGATATCAGATCCCTGACCGTTCGGACGGCTTTGCGACACCTTTTGATGCTGCGTCATTTCTGGCTGCCCGGCCTTCGTTTGAACCTGTTGATGAAGATGCTTCGCCAGGCTGCGAACTGCGGCAAATTGATAAAGCAGAACTGGTTCCACCTTCCATTTCAGATGATCTGTTAATTTTGCCGCTAATTGAGAGATATCAAGCGACGTAGCCCCCAGCTCAAAAAACGGCGCATCATCGTTAAGCTCATTGAATCCAAAATGCTTTATGACAATTTCTCTGATTGTCTTTTCAATAGCAGATAACGGCATTGCACGAAACGGTTCTGCCGGCTTGCGAGGCTCATCTTCTTCAAGTTCAGCCAGTGCTAAGCCGTCAGGCAACGGGAAATGCTGCTTTGTAAAAGGGTAAGTCGGCAGAGCTAACCTTTTATTATGCTGAGGTTCATGCAGGACGCTGAAATCAACCCCAGACCCGAGACTCCACAACGCTCCGTATATATGTAACTTTAAAACGTCTGTGTGTCCTTGTGTGCCGAGATCACCTGTCATGCCAATTGATTGACGCTCTGTAAACACTGATGCCCCCTGAGTCAAACGCAGGTCTATGCAAACAGCAGGTTCCTCCCGCAAACAAGACGAGATGTGTTCAAAAAACCGTATCGGCTTGCAGATTTGGCCGGCCCAATAACTGGCATCCGCTGCTTCGTCATCTGTTATCACTTTTCCAGTGACAGATGAAACGACTGGAATGTCTGGTGACTTCATGTCCAGCGTGCCAAGGAAGTGCATGAATTCTTCCGCAGCGTCGACCAGCAGATCCGATTGATACGCAATATCCCCATCAAGTAACTCAGCAGCTATCCCTTCTTGTTCAAGCCGCGCCTTCAGCCGATACACATCCTCTGGCAAACCGGAGACGGCACAATACCGCTCATCAATCAGCGCAAGGGACAATGATTTTTCTAAGTATTGAACGATATCCGGTTCTGACAGGCTGACACCGAGCATTTTACCTGCCGGAGACATGTTGATTAACTCTCCGCGTTTATATGCGGCTGCGGCCCCTTCTTCAAAGGAAAACATCCCTGCCGCACATGCCGCCGTAAACTCCCCGAATCCCCGCCCGATAAAGCGGTCTGGTGTTATGCCGATGTGCTGTAAGAAACGGACTGCGGCGTATTCCATGATGAACGACAACGCATGGACCAATCCTAGATTTTCCTCTTCCTGGTACGTTTCTGGAGCAGAAATACATGCTTTAAAGAAGCTGAGTACATCCTGCTGAAAAGCATTTTGCACCTTTTCAAGGCAAGCATCGACTTCTTTTTTGAACAGGTTTTCCGTGCGGTACAGCTGCGCATATCGGCCAAAGCCCTCTTGAACGTCTCCCGCAAATACAAACATGGTGCTGCTTGGAACAACCGCCGATTCGGTGATTTGTTTTTTATGCCGATGTTCAGAAAGCTGATCAAGAAGATCCTTTTGATGTGAAGCAACAAAGGAGATTCTGTACTGGAATTGCTTTCTGCCAAGCTGTAACGTACGGGCTATGGCTGGCAGCGGCGCTTCCGGGTTCCGGCGAAGAAAATCAGCCAATTGATCCATTGAACGGGTAAGCTCCTGTCTTGTTCTCGCAGAAAGAACAACGAGCTCAGGACCGCCGGCTGGCATTTCGTCAGTAAGAGATGGAGGCTCTTCAAGGACAACGTGAGCATTAGCGCCGCCGATTCCAAAGGCGCTCACGCCGGCTCTTCTCGGCCCTTGCAGAGATTCCCATTCAGTCAGCTCTGTATTGACAAAAAACGGCGTGTTCTCAAACTTAATGCGCGGGTTCGATTTTTGATAGTGAAAAGCGGGCGGCAGCATTTTATGATGGAGCATCATAACGGTTTTTATAAATCCCGCTACCCCGGAGGCGGCGTCCAGGTGCCCGATATTCGCTTTGACAGAACCAATTCGGCAATATGCTTTTTTATCTGTATTGAAAGCACGGGTCAGCGCCTCAATTTCAATCGGATCTCCGACAGGCGTTCCTGTCCCGTGGGCCTCAACATAACCAATGCTTTCCGGTTCCGTTTCCGCCATCTCCATAGCTGTGGCAATGACATTCGCCTGCCCTTCAGCACTTGGAGCCGTATACCCAGCCTTATTGTTTCCATCATTATTAATTGCAGAGCCCTTGATGACCGCATAAATCACATCACCCTCAGCTTGTGCGTCTTTCAATCGCTTTAACGCCACCACTCCGGCTCCTTCACCAAAAATGGTTCCGTTCGCCTTTTCGTCAAACGGGCGGCAATGACCATCTGCTGAATAGATCATTCCTTCCTGATAAAGGTACCCAGATATATGCGGCAGGCTCAGGGTAACACCTCCGGCTAATGCAAGGTCACATTCTCCTCCAATCAAGCCCTGACACGCCATATGTATCGCGACAAGAGAAGTCGAGCAAGCGGTTTGAACTGATACACTCGGCCCTTTCAAATTAAGTTTATAAGCGATTCGTGACGCAAACGACGAATCATTTAAATGCATGATTTGAAAAGCGTCTTCATTCTTATGAAGAGAAGACATATGACGGCCCATCCAGGACAAATTGCTGGAAGCACCAGCATACAGCCCGATCAGCCCGTTAAATCGTTCAGCGTCACAGCCCGCATGCTCAAGCGCTTCCCAGGTACATTCATGCATGAGTCTGATTTGCGGATCCATCAAGGCAGCTTCTCTCGGTGAATAGCCGAAAAACTCCGCGTCGAAGTCAGAAACCTCATCGATGATCGGTTTTGCTTTTACATATGCCTCTTGACGAAGCAGCGTCTCATCTACCCCGGCGTCTTTTAATTCTTCATCGGTAAATTGAGTGACAGATTCTATTCCTTTTGAAATGTTGCTCCAATACTCATCAATATTTGCCGCGCCTGGAAACTTGCCCGCCATACCGACTACCGCTATTTCCAGTCCTGTTTCTGTCCATTGTTTCTCGTCAGCCATGGAAATCAGCCTCCCATCTATTTTCGTCTCATTCGCTGTTTTCGCCGGTTTTTCCCTTCATTTATGGCTTTTTGGCGATCTGGCTCTATTCCTTTTATGTGTAAGTCATCACCGCTTTGCTGTGCTTTGACGGCTTGGGTTAATGCTGCAACCGTCGGGTGGGCATACATCATCACAACCGGGATATCCACGCCAAGCTCTTTTTTGATTCTCCCGCTCACCTGAAGCAGATCAAGTGAAGAGGCTCCTAATTCAAAGAAATTCATATTTACATCTGTCTCAGAATGAAAATAATCTTTGAAAATATTCATTAACCTTTCTTCAAGTGTGTCCAAGCGGTCTTTTGTCAGCACATGCGCTGCGGTTTGTCTATCCTCTTTCACATAGCTGTCTTTCATTCGTTTGTTTACATCCTGCAGCGAAATCAGGACTTGCGGGTAGCGCAGCTGCAAAGCTCTCATAAACGCTTTCGCTCCTTGAGCCGGCAGGATTCCTTGGTGTTGCTCCTCTTTGTCCGCTATCTTCGAAAGAATGGCTGCCGTTTCTGATTCATATGCCATCCCTACTTGTTCCCAACGGTCCCAGTTAACCGTCACCATGTTTTCACCTTCTTTTCGGCATGCGTGAGCATAACTGTCCAAGAATGCGTTTGATGCAGCGTAGCCGACTTGGCCCCCCGCTCCTAAAAATGAAACTAGAGAGGAACAAATGAAGAAGAAGTCCGGCTGTTTGTTTCTAAGCGCTTTTCTTAACAGAGCGGTTCCTGTTATTTTGGCCTTAGCCATATGCCTCTCATCGTCTGGTGTCCTTGCGTGAATCACTTTGCCATCAGGAATGCCCGCTGCATGAATAACGCCATGAATGGCTTGTCCGAAACGAGATTCTGCCGTTTGCAAGGCTTTTTGAAGCTCTGTTTCGTCTGAAATATCCGCCTGTAATACCAGCACCTCAGCTCCAGCCTTCTCGAGTTCTTCCACAGCTTTGAGTTTTTTGGCAGTATCGTCATTTGCTCTCAGTTTATCGGGCAGTCCTGTCCGGCTTAGCAGCACAATCTTTGCTTGAACTGTTTCAGCTAAATGAGATGCAAGAGATAATCCGATCCCGCCAAGGCCGCCTGTAATGATATAAACTCCTTTATGCCTGAGATTGCCGGCCATATCAATCTCATCTTGCTTGCCCGGCTGCTTCGCCTGCCGAATCCATCTGCTGTTTCCCCGATAAGCCACAATAGGCTGATCATCCTCTTTTTTAAGTTCATAAGAAATCATTTCAGGCCAGCTTGATTGACCGTGGTCCAGACAAAGATCAACAGCTTTACAGCTGATCTGCTTATACTCTTGCGGAATGGTCAAACAGACTCCGGTCAGCGCAGCCTGATGAGGCTGAAGATCCTCCATTCCCGTCACATCGTGAGCTTGATTGGTCACTACGGTCATGCTGAATCTTTTGTTGCTCTCTGTTCCAAGTAAACGGACAAGATCAAGGAGAGGAAGATAACCGGCTATTGTGTGCTCTGCAATATCTCCATCACGACAATCACAGTCTTGCAGCCACATCCAGATGATTTCATCGGGGATAAACCCCCTTGCATTCAGTTCATCCAGCAGCTTCCGAAAGTGGGCCGTATCACGATGGTTTACCTTAAACGTGTTTCTGTCTTTTTCCGCAAAGTGATCACCCGGCTGGACAGACACGGCTTCCGCTTGCTGTTTTAGGAGATATTGGCTGACATCACTGTTTTCTTCAAAGACAAGTATCCTCTTTCCTTGATGAGTGAATGTCTCATTGACTGGTTCCATTCGTTCCCAGAACGGAACGGAAAACCACTTATCAAAAGGAAGCTGTTTTTCACTTGAAGCAACGTTTAATTTCAATTCGTTTTTGATCTTTTCTTCCATCCCGCCCTGAGATGTTTGCGGATCGGGAAATACTTGATGCTCAAAAGGATAAGTCGGAAGCGGGATCCTTTCGTATGAGCCCCCCTGGCGAAAGTGCTCCCAGTTCATGTTTACACCATGCGTCCAAAGCCTGCCGATGCGGTTTAACAGATAGACACGATCAGACGATACTTCCTTTGGATGCCTGATCATGTTTACCGCAGCATGTTGCTCCGTCATAAAACCCTCATGTTTTCTCACAAACTGCGTCAACGTATTCCCTGGTCCGATCTCAACAAATACAACATTGCCCATTTGTAAAAGTGTGTTCAGCCCTGAATGAAAATCAACCTTTTCCATGATTTGCGAAGCCCAGTATTTCGGATCTGTGGCCTGCTCTGCTTGTATCCAATCGCCTGTCACATTTGAAATAAACGGAAGGCCAGGTACTTGGAATTCCATATCTTGCAGACTATCAGCAAAACGAGATGCCGCCGGCTTCATCATGCTTGAATGAAACGCATGGGACGTTTTTAAGTGCTGAATTGCCACTCCTTTTGACTGAAGGCGCGCGGCAAAAGCATTGATTGGCTCCATAAGACCTGATACAACCGATAAATCAGAGCTGTTTGAAGCCGACAGCTCAACCCCCTCTGTCAATTCCATTTCTGTCTCTCTCCTAGACAGTCTGACGCTCAACATTTCTCCCTCCGGCATTTCCTGCATCAACTGGCCTCTCATCGCAACCATATGAAGCGCGTCTTCCAATGAACAAATGCCTGACAGACAGGCTGCCGTTAATTCCCCTATGCTGTGGCCAATCATGTATTGCGGTTTTAAACCTTTTTTGCTCAAGAAGGACGCCAGCGCATATTCAAAGGAAAATAAAATAGGCTGCGTATATGAGGTTTCATGGATAAGCTGTTCGGCTTCTTTGCTTTCTGCTTCATTAGCCGGAAACATGATGCTTCTAATATTGAGTCCTTCCTCAGCTTGCAGAATGGTAAAACAGCGCTCCAGCTCCTCCTGGAATACGGGCTCCATTTCATACAGTTGCTTCCCCATATTGACGTATTGAGAGCCTTGCCCGGAAAACATAAAGACAACTGCCGGCTTCTCCAGCGCTATTGAGGAATTTTCCATATCGCTTGTTATCCCTAAAGGACCCGCCGTAAATGCCTGACGATACTGAAAATGCCTGCGGCCCTCTTGCAGTGTATATGAAACGTCTTGGAGCGGTACCTCTTCATTCTCTTTTATAAATTGCTTGACCTGATCCGCGGCCTTCATTGCAGCTTTTTCAGATCGGGCAGAAATAAGCATAAGGCAGTCTTCATGATCCTCTTGATGACGTCTTTCCTTCATCGGAGGCTCCTCCATGACAACATGAACATTCGTGCCGCCGATCCCAAAGGAACTGACGCCCGCTCGAAACATCCGGTCAGATGCTGTCCATTGTTTTGCTGATGTGCTGACATAAAAAGGACTGTTTTCAAAATCAATTTTAGGATTGGACTTTTTGTAATGAAGGCTTGGCGGCAGGGTTCTCGCTTTGAGACTCAGCGCCGTTTTAATAAACCCCGCAATTCCCGCGGCGGAATCCAAATGACCGATATTTGTTTTAACAGAGCCGATCGCGCAGAATTGCTTCTTTTCTGTTTGAAACGCTTGTTTAAGTGCCTCTATTTCAACTGGATCTCCTAACGAGGTGCCCGTGCCATGCGCTTCAACATAAGAAATACTTTCGGACTCTATACGGCTGATGTTCAGTGCTTTTCTAATGACAGCTGCCTGCCCTTCGATACTTGGCGCGGTGTAACCGACTTTACGGCTGCCGTCATTGTTATATGCTGATCCTTTAATGACAGCGTAAATATGATCTTGATCCTTCAGCGCCTGCTTTAAAGTTTTCAGCACTACAATACCGCAGCCTTCACCCCCGACTGTCCCTTTTGCTTCCGCGTCAAATGCGCGGCAGCGGCCGTCCGGCGACATAATCATCCCTTCTTGATACATATAGCCCTTTTTATGGGGACAAGTCACCGTTACTCCTCCGGCGAGCGCCATTTTGCAGTCGCCGGTAAGCAAAGCTCTGGATGCGAGATGCACAGCGGTCAGAGAAGATGAACAGGCTGTATCCACTGCGATACTCGGCCCTTTCAAATTCAATTTGTAAGAAATTTGTGTATTCATAAAATCCTTGTCCGTCAACTGAACAGCAGCAAACTGCTCAGAAGAACTGCTGCTTCTCAGCAGCATTGAACTTGCCTGCCAGTACAAATTCGCAGACGCAGCGCCGAATAAGCCGATAGGCTGTGAATAGGTTTCGGGATTGTAGCCGGCGTTTTCAAGGGATTCCCACGCGACTTCATGAAACATGCGCACTTGCGGGTCCATTACCTCAGCTTCGCGCTGTGAGTAGCCGAAAAACGCTGCGTCAAAGTGGTCATGCCGGTCTACTTTTCCTTTGGCCCTGACATAATGCTTATGATCGAGCTGTTCTTTAGGCACACCGGCTTCCATAAGCTCTTCTTTTGAGAAAAATGTAATGGATTCCGTGCCCGTTTTGATATTCTCCCAAAACTCTTCAATATTTTTGGCACCGGGGAAACGGCAAGCCATTCCGATAACCGCTATTTCTAAGCCTGTTGTTTTACTCATCAGAAATCCCGCCTAACAGTTGTGCGACATTTTCTAAATCTTCCGCTGCCTCTTCAACACTCTCAGCATTTGCCTGAGAACCCTCAGACTCCGTCTGCCGGCTGAGCTGGGCTGCTATTGCCGATACGGATGTATATTGAAACAGCTGAACAACAGACAGCTCTTGTCCAAACTGCTCTTTCAATTTGTTCGATAATTCTACAATGTGAAATGAGTTTCCGCCGATATCAAAAAAGTTATCTTCCATGCTGATATCAGATCCAGGTATATTCAAAATGGCAGCAAAAATGGAAACCAGTTTTTTCTCAGTTTCATTGTGCGGTTTTATGACCTGCTCGTTAGATTCAGGCTCTTCCATAGGATCTGGGAGCGCCTTGAGATCAAGCTTCCCTGACAGGTTCATTGGAAATGAGTCCACGCGAATGAATCGTCTCGGAATCATATAACCCGGCAGCTTTTCTGCTAAAAGCCCTCTCATTTTTCGAGTTTTCAGTTTTTGATCGGAAATGAGATACGCCACAAGAAACTGATCATCTGATTCCTTTTGAACTGGAATAATCACCGCGTCATGAATGATTTGTCCCGACTCCCGGTAATCAAGCAAGGCTTTTCTAATCTCATCAAGCTCTACTCTGAATCCTCTTATTTTTACTTGATCATCATACCTGCCAAAAAATTCGATTAAGCCGTCAGAACGCCATCTCGCCAAGTCGCCGGTATGATAAAGCTTGCCGGCAGGAATATGCTGCGGTTCTGTAAATTTTTCTGCCGTCAGCTCTGGCTGACAGATATATCCTCTTGCCACCCCGTCTCCGGCAATGCACAGTTCTCCGTATACGCCAATGGGCACAGGCTGTCCGCAATGATCCAAAATATAAATCTGTTCATTCGGCATCGGCCTGCCGATCGGTACGACGGCTTCATTCCAAGACTCTGGTATGGTAAAAGCCGCTGACTGTACAGTACATTCCGTCGGACCGTAATTATTTGTCATTATCGGCTTATTAGCCCGAAACGTTTGTAAATATTGCTGAACCAATTGGGGCGGCAGAATTTCGCCGCCAGCCATTATTAACTTCAATTTGTCAACGTGATGCGGCTCTTTCTCAGCGGCTTTGATCATTAGGCGCAAATGAGAGGGTGTCGCATCTGAAATATGAATGCGGTTCTCCTCATAAAAAGACCACAGCTGCTTTCCATCCATCCTTGCATGATCCGGTGCAATATATAAGGTGTGTCCAAGAAGCACTGCCGGAAATATCGTTTGCACGGATGCGTCAAAAATATGTGAAGCAAGCATGCCGATGCGGAGATGCTCTTGTGAAAATGGCTGAAAATGAAGGCTGTCTATGCCATATACTAAATTGACGACTTGACGATGCTCCACCATCACGCCTTTCGGTTTTCCCGTTGTCCCTGATGTATACAGCACATAAGCGAGATTTTCAGGAAACGGCAGAAGCCCATGCTCCGCCGCCCCTTCAAATTTCATCATTTCCTCTATAAATAAGCTTTTTTGATTCTCAGCAGAAATGTCATGATCCTCGTTCGTGATCACAAACCGCGAACCGCTGTTTTTCAGCATATAATCCATCCGTTCGGACGGCATATTTACATCTATCGGCAAATAAGGACATCCTGCTTTCAATATGCCTAATATGCCAATAACCATTTCTGCCGAGCGATGAACCATCAGCCCCACAGGCTCCTCATGACGAACACCTTCTTTTATCAAAAAAGCAGCAACCCGGTCTGACAATTCATCAGCCTCACCGTATGTGAAGCTGACATCTTCATACACGATTGCAGGCTGATTAGGTTTGAGAACTGCCTGTTCTTTGAAGAGATCGACAATCGATTTTTCTTTCGGATAAGGCTGATTTGTGTGATTAAATGTCGTAATGATTCTTTCTCTCTCCTCATGAGAAAGTAACTGCAGCTCAGAGACCAGAGTCTCAGGCGCCGACAAAGCCCGGTCCGCCAGCATGCAAAAATGGCCGGCTATCCGTTCAGCAGTATCGAATGTGTAATGTTTCAAATTCCAGCTCAACTTTCCAGTCAATGTCCCTTCATCACGCTGAATGGAAATAAGCATATTCGTGTCCAGCGCTTTCAAAGACGACGGCTGCTGAAGATCATTCATAGCAAGGGAAATGCCGAAGCGGGGCTCCCCTTTTTTATGCAAAGGATGAAGCTCGTCCAATAGTATTTTCACAGGATAATTTTGATGGGCATACACTTCTTGAAAAGCTTGTTTCACATGCTCTAGACAGTCTCTGAAACTCATAGAAGAATTGATTTTCACCAGCAGCGGAAGAAGATCATTGATCACCGGCTGTGTTTCCCGCTGTCTTAACACAGGGGCCGACGCCATGATATTCGTCCTTCCGCTGTACCTGTGCAGCAATGTGACTGCCGCAGTCATAAAAATGATAAACATACGCAAATCTGAAGCTCCGGATGCCTTTAAGATGGCCTTTTCCAGCTGAGCCGGGAATGAAAAAGTTATTGAAGCTTCTTCATCGTTTTGATCAAGAAGCTGTGAATCATAAGGAAAACGGCAGTCCGACGGGATTTGAGATAATAGAGAAGTCCAATATTGCCGCTCCTTCACTTTTTCAAGAGCTGCGGTTTTCAATTGAAAGACATCGGTTTGGTTCATTGTTATTCACCTATTTCTGCTAGATTTTCAGATCGTCTAGTTCCAGCAACGATACCTTTTCTAAATCATTGATGCCTGAAGTCAGGTCAATATCCTTGAGAGCGGTTTGCTTACAATCAATCACGGCTGACAGCACCATTTTAATCCCTTTCGCAACGCTTTCAATCGTTTCTCTTGTAAACAGCTCAGTGCTGTATTCAATGACAGAAGATAAACCGTTTTCGTCTTCTGAAGCGATCCAAAGCAAATCAAACCGGGAAACCGCTGTTTCATATTCATAGTCGGTTAGTGTGATCCCGTCTACCTCTAAAGCAGGCTGGCTTAGATTCTGCAGAGCAAAAACGGTATCAAAAATATGATTTCTATTTAACGTCCTATCTAACTTCAAATCTTGAACCATATGTTCATACTGATAATCTTGATGATCAAAGTCATCAATCACCAGCTGCTTGACATGGTGCAGAAATTGAGTAAACGTCATCTCTTTTTTCGGATAAAACCGAAGCGGAAGCATATTAACGAATATACCGATGATCCGCTGCAGTTCCTCCTGTCTTCTCCCTGCGACCGGAACGCCGACTACAATGTCGGACTGTCCAGTGAGCTTGTGCAGCAGGATTTGATAGATTGATAAAAGTCCCATAAAAAGCGTGGCATCTTCATCGGCCATAATGGATTTAAACGCCTCAAGCTCTTTTTTGCTTATATAAAAACGATAGTGGGCGCCGGCAAAGCTTTTGACATCGGGTCTCTGGTAATCAGCCGGCAGCCGAAGCTCACGAAAGTCGTCAAGCCGTTTCAACCAATATGTTTTCACCTCATTCAGGTCATCAGACTGAAGCATCTGATTCTGCCATTCTGAGAAATCCTTATATTGCAGTTCAAGCGGTGCAAGCTCTTTGCCGTCATACAGATCCATAAACTCGCTGACCAAGATATCCTGAGATAAACCGTCAGAAATAATATGATGCATATCGAGCATCAGAATATACTCGTTTTCAGAGTTCTTAATAACACCAGCTCTCATCAAAGGAGCCTGATCAAGCTGGAACGGCTTTAAAAAGCTGATGATGACTTCTTGTTCTTTTTGGTTTTGCCCTTCCTGGCCTGCTACATTTGATAGATCAAAAAAGTCGGCATGAAATTCCGCCTGCTCAGCTATGCACTGCATAGGAACACCGTCTATTGCTTTAAAGGATGTTCTTAAACTCTCGTGACGATTAATCAATTGCCGGAACACATTCTCAAGCCTTTGCATATCAAGCTTTCCTGCAATCCGGCCGGCAGTGAACTCATTGTAGCCAGTGCTCGTTTGATCTAACAGCTGAACAAGATAAAGCCGTTTTTGCGCTGAGGACAACGGATAATAATCCCGTTTTTTAGCTTTTTCTATCTTTCTGTAAATCTTCTTGTCGGCTTGGCTGATAAATTCGGCCATCTGCCTGATCGTCGGAATGTTAAAGAAATCCGGCAGCGCAATTTCCACATTGAATGCTTGATGAATAATGGAAATGAAAGTAATCGCCTTTAACGAATCCCCGCCCATCTCAAAGAAATCATCGTCTATGCCAATTTGATCAATCTTGAAAAATGACTGCCAATGAACAAGGAGTTCTTTCTCCATATCAGTTACTGGTTCAACATATTCAGCGGTAAGTTCTGGCCGCCCGTACAGCGAAACGTCCTCTTGCTCTTCACCGTTAGGCTGCTGCAGACGATTCACATATTTTTGTATCCTCTCCTGCAGATCCGTGGCAGACACTACAATCTGATCCATATGATCAAATGTGAAAATTTTCTCGAAAACCTCTCTGCCCTCATGCGCACGAATCAGGGTATTTTCTAAATCCCCTCCGACTGGAATATCCGGTTTTTTGCCGTCTTCAAATTCCCAGCCGTCTAAATTTAGGGCTGTCCACTGAACAGGATGCTGCGCATTATGTTTATATACAAAGGCATCAACAAACTGGTTAACCGCAGTATAGGCGGTAAATCCAAGTCCTCCCAATATCGGAGACAAGGACGAAATCAAAAAGCAGAAATCAAGCGGTCGATCGGCCAACACTTTTTCTAATACCGCAACACCCGTCATTTTTGCTTGAAAGTGAGCATTCGTAAAACTTTTATCCGTTTGTTCCATCATCCTGAATGATTGTTCGCCTGTTATTCCAGCTGCATAAATTACACCATGAATGGAGCCGTACTTACGTTCAGCCACATGAACCAGTTCAGACATATCCGCTTCACAGCTTGCATCCGCAGCAACAGCAGTGACTTCTGCGCCTGTTTTTTCTATCTCATATATTGATTTTATTTTTTTAACGGTTGGATCATCCTGAGCATGCGTGCTGATTAAGGACTCCCATTCACTCCGCGGCGGTAGGCCGGAACGGCTTGTCAGAATAAGTTTTCCTTTTGTTTTCTCTGCAATGGTTTTTGCAGCATGTAAACCGATGAAGCCCAGCCCGCCAATCAGAATATATACGCCTCCGGGACGAAGGTGCCCCTGCGATGATTCTGCAGGCACGGCTTTGTGAGTAAAATTCCTGGTGTACCTTTTATTACTTCTGTAAACCGTTAAGAGATTGCCTGATTCGGTCATCAGCTCTGATCTGATGAGTCCCAGCAGCTTGTCTTCTTTCCAGGAATCTTCTTTCTGCCTGTCTATATCAATCACTCGATAGCGAAGAAACGGTGTTTCCTGAGATATGACCATACTCGGCCCCAGATGTACGGCTTTCTCTGGATACAGCATGTCTTCTCCGCCAAGCTGATACGTAAGGGACGATAACACAAAGATCGAGATTTCCTGCTTTGTTTCTTTCTTTTTCAATGCTTGCCCTAAGTAAAGCAAAGAGTAATAGGATTCGTTTTGCATCTGCTCAATCCACTCGGCAGCAGCGGTTTCATCTTTCTCTGCCAGCCCCCAGAGGTGCAAAATCCGGCTGTACTGAATCTTTTCCTTCTCCAACACTTCAAAAAGACGGCAGTAATCTTCCGCAGAGTCTGGGCGGAGTGTGTACACTCCTTTTTCAACCTGCTGAAAGTTATGCCCTTTTTTAACAATGACACAAGAAGCACAGGTGGATTGCAGCCCCTGAATAAGCTTATGGGAAAAATCGCTATCCTCCATGAAGACAAGCAAACGTTGTTCCGTCGCTTCAATCCCGCGGGAAATCGGCAGGATTTCTTTTTCCCATTGCGGCAAATAAAACCACTCCTGAAGCGGAAGCTTTCCTCCTGAATGTTTTTTGCCTTTTCCGCTGGCAGTATGTTTCCGTTTGTGCCAGAAGGATTCCTTTTCAAAAGGATATTGCGGCATAGTAATCTTTTCAGGATGTCTGCCCTCGTGCAGCCCGCGCCAATCAATGTCCGCGCCATACATCCACAGCGCGCCAATTCTGCTGAGTAAAAATTGGACATCTGACATACTCTGTCTGCTGTGTTTCAGCACATTGCAAGCATACTGGCGCAGCTCATCGTTAATCGATCTCTTCACCAGCACACTTAAATCTTGCCCCGGGCCGATTTCGATAAAAATAGCATCTTCTTGCTTCGTTAACACGCCAATACCCTCGGCAAAGCGAACAGTCTCAGTCATGTGCCGCTTCCAATAGTCATAGTCCGCAGCTTCTTCATCCGCTATCCAGTCTCCCGTTAAATTCGAAAAGAAAGGAACATCCGGTTTTTGATAAGAAATGCGCTTAGCCGTATTTCCAAATCGTTCAGCGGCGGAAGCCATGACGTGCGAGTGAGCAGCAATTGAACCTTTTACTCTCATACAAAGCACTTTTTTGGCTTTTAACTGTTCTTCAAATGCGGAAATGTCAGACTCAAGCCCCGACACAATGCAAGAAGCGTCATTAACAACAGCCAACGAAATGCAATCAGGGAGAATCGCTTTCAGTTCTTCCTCTGGTATTGGCACGCTTAGCATGATGCCTGACGGCGCTTCGTGCATCGCTTGTCCACGTAAGCTGATTAGCTTGATGGCATCACTTAGCGTAAACACTCCCGATACCGCAGCAGCCGTTAATTCGCCGAAGCTGTAGCCGATCATAGCCCATGGCCGCAGCCCCCACTTCATCAGCAAAAGTGACAGCGCATATTCCAGCATAAAAATAGCCGGCTGGGCATATTTCGTCTCTTGAAGCTTTATCGCGGCAGCGTCTTCATCCTGCTGGTCAGGGTATAGAATATCCTCTAGCCTCTCACCGGTCGCTTCATAAAATTCTTGAAAACAGTGATCCATCGTCTCTTTGAAAAACGGCTCCTCCGTGTACAAATCCCTGCCCATGTTCACATATTGACTGCCTTGGCCCGAGAACATGAAGATCAATTTTTTCTCCTTTTTTTCCTGAATCCGGGACATTCGGCTGAGTCCTCTGTCCTTCTTCTCGGAAAGCAGGCGGATGACATCCTGTCTGTCCTTTGCCACAAACATTTGCCTATAATCAAAGTGCTGTCTTCCAGCCTGCAGCGTATAAGCGGCGTCTGCTGCATTAAGCTCTGAGTTCCTTTCCATATGTTCGAGCAAAAGGTCTTTCGTTTTTTCTAAAGCATTCATCGTTTTTGCTGAAAGAGGAAACAGCTGATACGAACGCGAATGTTTCTCACGGTCACTGACAGGCGCTTCCTCCAGAATCACATGGGCATTGGTGCCGCCCATACCGAATGAGCTCACGCCTGCTCGTCTTGGGGTATTTGTTCTCTTCCACACTCGGAGCTTGTCATTCACTAGGAAAGGACTGTTTTGAAAATCAATATTCGGATTCGCTTCTTTAAAATGAAGACTAGGCACAAGTTGTTGATGCTGCAGAGAGAGAACTGTTTTAATGAGACCCGCCGCTCCGGCAGCAGCATCAAGGTGTCCGATATTCGTTTTTACGGAACCAATCCGGCAAAACGCGGTCTTATTTGTTTGAAACGCTTTAGTTAAGGCTTCAATTTCAATTGGATCTCCGAGAGCTGTGCCTGTCCCGTGGGTTTCCACATAGCTGATGGTTTCCGGTTCAATCCCCGCGTCGGCAATCGCATCTCTTATAACCTCTGTCTGGCCTTCCACACTCGGCGCATTGAAGCCTACCTTTTGGTCACCATCATTGTTAACAGCAGATCCTTTTACAACCGCATAGATCCTATCGCCGTCAGCCAAAGCGCGGCTCAACGATTTCACTGCGACAAATCCGACACCATCGCCTCCTACAGTGCCTTTCGCGTCTTTATCAAAGGCTCGGCAATGGCCGTCTGGCGATTTCACCATATTCTCTTGATAGATGTAGCCTGACTTAACCGGATGGAGAATGGACACACCGCCTGCGAGAGCCATATCAGATTCTCCATTCAGCACTGATTTGCAAGCCAAATGCAGCGCGACCAAGGAGGTTGAACAAGCTGTCTGCAGGGTAATGGCTGGACCTTTTAAATTAAGTTTATGAGCAACCCGCGTGCTGATCGTATAGGTATCATTTAAAGAGCCGATTTCAAACAGCTCTGACATCCTGCCGTCTAATGAGTCAGCGAAATGCTGGAGCCATTGAAAGTTTGAGGTTGTTCCTGTAAACAAACCGATTTTCCCTTCATATTCAGCTGAAACACACCCTGCATCCTCCAGCGTTTTCCATACATATTCATGAAGAAGACGGATTTGCGGGTCCATGACCTCCGCCTGTCCAGGTGAATAGCCGAAGAAGGAGGCATCAAATAAATCGGGACCGTCGATGATTCCTTTCGCCCTTACATAATCATTTCTCGTAAATGTTTGTTCATCAATGCCTGCCGCAAACAGCTCTTCATCAGTGAAAAAAGAGATGGATTCCTTGCCATTTTGCAGGTTATGCCAAAATTCATCTATGTTTTTAGCTCCAGGGAAACGCCCGGCCATCCCGATGATGGCGATGCTGTCATCTAAAGGATCCTTCCGCTTTGATATGAATGGTGTTTTCTTTTTTGATTGCTTTTCCTCATGACCTGATAAGAATTCTGCAAGCATCTGAACTGTTGGTCGGCGGAACATCTCAACCATCGGAATACTTTTTCCCGTTTCCTTAGAAAGCTGCTGATTGACTTGGATCAAATGCAGGGAAGTGCCGCCGATTTCAAAAAATTTATCCTGAACATCGATGCTGTCTTGACCAAGTACACGTTTCCAAATCTCCAGCACCATCTTTTCTGTTTCAGAAGCGGGTGCTGCCGCAAGTGCCTTTCGTTTTGTCTCTGCAGCAAGCTCCGGCAGTGCTTTTTTATCCAGTTTTCCATTGGCCGTCAGCGGCATCTCATCCATCACAATAAATCGGGATGGAAGCATATATTCCGGCAAATGACGACGCAAGTATTCACGCAGCTGCTTTTCATCAATCGTCTCATCAGTGAAAAGATAAGCAGCCAGGCACGGTGTCTGGGACGCGTCCTTTTTCACGACAGCGGCCGCCCCTTTTATACGCCCGTACCGGCAGAGCCAGTGTTCAATCTCCCCGCTCTCAATCCGATAGCCCCTAAGTTTGATTTGGTCATCATTTCTGCCTAAAAACTGAATGGTTCCATCCGGTAAAAAGCGGGCTGCGTCCCCTGTTTTATACATTTTTTCTCCGGGTTTAAAAGGATGCGCCACAAATCGCTCTGCCGTCAGTTCCCTCCGGCCTAAGTAGCCTTCTGCTACTCCTTTTCCGGCAATATATAGTTCTCCCGCTGCTCCTTGTGGCAGCAGATTCATATGTGAATCAAGAATGTATATATCAGTATGTGCTGCAGGCCGGCCGATCGGCACATACAGATCTTTATCCCTTTCAGATGAGTAGCGGTGAATCATGCAGCCGACTACCGTTTCCGTCGGGCCGTATTCGTTAAAAATTTCAATTTCCCCATCGAAGTTCTCTTCAATTTTCGCCGCAAGAGAGGTTTCTAATTGCTCTCCCCCCAGTATCAGGCACTTCATCACACTGTCACGAAACGGCGTCCCGGAAATGAAATGAAGATGGGACGGCGTTAACTTCATAACGTGGGCTCGATTATCTTTCAGAATTTGTTCCACAAGAAGCTGCTTGTTTCTATCCTGGTACACAATAATTGCGTTTCCGGTTATAAGCGGGGTAAAGATAGAAGTTACTGTTAAATCAAAAGATAGAGACGTATAAAGGGCAAAATCTCTTTTATCACCCCTTACATATTGCTCGGCGGCCCAGGAAATATAATTTTCAAGACCAAGATGCTTAACAAGCACCCCTTTTGGCCTGCCTGTTGTTCCAGAGGTATATATGCAATACGCAATATCCTGCGGACCGTAATGTTTCACCAGATTGCTGTCGTTTCCTTGATAAAGGCTCTGATCGGTAATATCTATTTTCACACCATCGTATGAGTAAACCAGCCCCTCAATATCCTCTGTCAGCAGCAGGTTTATCCCGCTGTCCTGAAGAAGATATTCAATTCTTTCCGCAGGATAATCGGGATCAACCGGAACATAAGCACCACCCGCTTTTAATACAGCGAGACAAGCGATCACCATTTCAATTGAATGTTCTGTTAAAATACCGACTCTTTGTGCAGGTTTGACTCCCTGACTTTCTAAAAAGCGGGCGAGCTGATTCACTTTTTTATTTAATTGATCATAGGTCAGGGATTCCGAGCGAAACTCCACAGCAAGAGCGTCCGGCGTCTTTTCTGTCTGCCGTTCAAACAAATCAATGACAGTTTGATGTTCGTTGCCGGTCAAACCTTTATAATTGCAAAACTCTTCAAGCTGATAATGCACCTCATCTTCGGAAAGCATATTCAAGGGGTGCACCGATCTGTCTGCCGGATTCTCAATCACTTCCGATAACAGGTTGAGAAAATGACCCCCCAGCTGCTTCACTTGAAGAGCAGACATGACACCAGGATTGTATATAAATGAAAAATGGATATGTTCATCAAAAGCTTGTACACTCAATGTCAAATCAAACTCAGTTTGCTCAAACATGTCATATTTTTCGATTGAAAGAGGAAGACTGTTTGACTTAAGCATCTGATCAAGCGGATAATTTTCAATCACGACAATCGTGTCAAATAATGACTGCTCAGCTGTCAGCCCCGCATATGTTTTTAAATCAGACAGCGGTGTATGTTCATATTCACTTCTTTTGGCAATCTGCTCATGTGCAAGCTGAATCACATCTAAAGGCGTGGATTGAGGCGCAAAGCGAAGACGAAGCGGAATGGTATTAATAAACAGCCCCGTCATTTGTTCTATTCCCGGTACATCGGCGCTTCTTCCTGACACGGTTGTCCCGAATACCACTTCTTCTTGATCAGAATATTTTTTTAGCAGCAGACCCCAGACACTATATAGAATTGAAGCAAGCGTAACTTGCCGTTCAGAAGCGAGTGAGCGCAGAGCTTTTCCTTCTGAAACCGGAAGCTGTATTTCATGTTTAGAAAAAATAGCATTTCGCTTCCCTGGTCTTTCTGTATTCGGCAGCAATTGCACAGGCTCCCAGTCTTTCAATAACCCTTTCCAAAATGACGCCTGACTGTCTTTTGTTTTACGCTGCTGTTCCTGCTGCCATTTCACAAATGCTTGATATGACGGTTTTTGAGAAATAACAGGTGTTTGACCCATGGATAACGCTTGATATGACTCCATCCACTCTTTGAGGACAATCCCCATGCTCCAGCCGTCCATCAGGATATGATGAAAGCTGATCATCATCCAGATCCCGTTTTCTTCTATTTGATAAAGTGTGACACGAAAAGGTACTTCTTGAAGCTGAAACGGCTCTTTCCGATCACGCGTTGCAAGCTCCTCCTTCAGCTTTTCCTGAGAAATGCCTTTCTCGAACGAGATGCTCTGATAACGGATATCTATTTTATGATGCTTTAATATAACTTGAATGGGCTTAGCTGTTTCCTTCCACCTAAACACCGTCCGCAGCATTTCATTTTGCCGAACCGTTTGCTGCCATGCTTTTTCAAAAAGATCGCGGGCTGGTTCGCTCTCCAGTTTTATCAGCATTTGTTCAAAATAAGCATTACCTTCCGGCTCCATTAAATGATGAAAAAGCAGACCTTCCTGAATGGTTGTCAGTCCGAGAATGTTGGCTATGTTATTTTTATCTATTTTATTCATTTGCTCACTCACAGAATCCTCTCCATCCTCTGCCTATATATGTTTGACAAAATATCGTCTCAATCCATAATTCGCTATAACTTGCTGCTGAATTTGAGATGTTCCTTCAATGATCTCCAATACTTTGGCTTCTCTGTACAGGCGGGCAGCTGAATGATCTCTGCTGAAGCCGCTTCCTCCATGGATCTGTACATTTGAATTGGTAATTTCAACAGCAACCTTTGAAGTGAAATATTTCGCGATAGACGTTTCCGTCACGGCCTCTGGATCTTGTTTCATCCGCATTTCGCCGGCTTTCATACATAAGGCGCGGGCTGCATGCAGCTGTGTTACAGCATCACCGATCATTCCTTTAATCATTTGATGTTTGTAGAGCTTCTCTCCGAATTGGCTTCTCTTCCGTGAGTATGTTACTAAAGAATCGACGGCTTCCTGTGCAATCGCCAATCCGGCCCACGCTACACTGTATCTGCCATGATCCAAAGCCAAATTAACGATGTAATTAAAACCGCCCCCGATTGGCCCTAGTATCTGGTCATCAGAAACCTCAACGCTGTCAAACTCTATTTCCGCAAGATAAGAAGCTCTATTGGCCATCATGCCTTCCATTTTTTTTACCGTTACGCCGCTCTGGCGGCTGTCTACAATAAAGGCTGTAACCACTTCTCCATCACGGGCTATAACCAGAAAAAAGTCAGCAATGGCGCCAAAGGAAATCCATTTTTTTCTGCCGTTGATGACATAGCAGCTTCCGTTTTTTGTATATGTTGTTTCAATGTGGTTTGCGTCTGAACCAATGTTTGGTTCAGACAATGCAAACGCTCCGATTTTCTCTCCTTTTCCGATGGGGACAAGCCATTCTTCTTTTTGGCGCTCTGTACCGTACCGCAACAGAGATTCACCGACTAACGAATTCACAGTCAAAAGGGTTCGAATATTACAGCACGCTTTACCTGCTTGTTCAGTAAACAAACCGTACTCGACAGGGTTCAATCCTAATCCGTGATAGACCTCCGGAATACCCGCAGCAAAATAAGATTTGCTCCCTAACTCTTTTATTAATTCTGCCGGGATGCATTCCTTCTCATCAAACTCGCCTGCAAAAGGTCTGACTTTTTCGTCACAGTAACCCCGGAAATCTTGAATGATGTCGGCTTTCTTCTCAGCTGTTTTCATTAGCAAGCGCTCCGTTCTGTTTCTTTTCAATTAGGCTGACGATTCGGTTTACTGTGCTGAAGTTAGCAATATCTAAATCTTCGTTATCAAGCTGAAACCCAAAGTTTTGCTCAAGAAATGTTACAAGCTTCATCGCAAATAAAGAATTCACAAATCCCATTTCAAAAATGTGATCATCATTGGTTAATTCGATTTCATCGTCAAAGACCACCAAATTTTGTTCAATATATTCTCTAATTTGTTCATGAAGATTCATCTATTTGCTCTCCCCGCTATTTAGATTAATTGCTGCTTCCCGCAACAGGTGATTGGCTGAATTCCGTTTTGACCTCGACATACGCAGGATACGGCTGGATACGGCTCAAGTCATTTTCAAATAAGATGAAGCCGTCCGGGCCCTTCGTATGTTCTTTGAAATTGGCAAATTTATATGTGATATACATGACTCTGTTCCGATCTGTTTGTTTAAAATCAGCGAACAGTTTTTTCCTTTTTTGTTTCGCTTCATTTAAAATAGCTGTCAGTAAAATCGTACCGACACCGCGGGACATAACCCGGCATGACATTAAAAGAAGATTAATATGCCATTCATCTCCCTTTTTTTCTATTAAAGAGAGTCCGATCTTTCCATAAGAGCCGTACTTGTCCTCAAGCTCGCAGACCAGCAGCATATGAGAATCTGACTCTCGGAAATAATTTAATTCCTGATAATCATATGTTTTTCCGCTTGCATTCAGCTGGTTTGTACGCACCGTAAGCTCTTCTGCCCGCTGCAAATCGCTTTCTTGCGCATGGCTGATCGTAAACTTCATATTCAGAGTGGCAAGAAATTGTTCGGACGGTCCTTCAAACTGCTCTTCGTCCTCTTTTCTGCGGTCATCCTCCAGATACATCTGCCGGCGTCTTTTGGCATCCTCCGTTACGAATGCAGGCTTCAGCAAAGGATCGACGATTAGATCCTTATACCGAACGGCATCCCAGCACGAAATCTCCGGATGGGCATTTTTCACTTCTTCCCTTTCAAACGCTTGGTCGTCAATAAAGAGAAGCGTATCCTTATGGATATTGAGGTTTTTGCTAATTTTTTCCAAAGAAACCGATTTGGCATTCCAGCTGATTTCCGGATATAAAAAGAAATGGTCTATTCCAAATTCCTTTAATTTTTCCATAACAGCAGCTTCGTCATTTCTGCTTGCGACAGACAGCAATATGCCGCGTTCATCAAGCTCAGTCAAAATTTCTATGATATTGTCCTTCAGCTTTACATCATCAGATTCAAGCAGAATACCATCCCATAGCGTATGATCTAAATCCCAGACAACACACTTAACTCCCTTTTTCAATGGTCTGCTCCTCCTTTAACTGTATTGAAAGAATCCTTGTCCTGACTTTCTCCCTAACTTTCCTGCGTCTACCATTTTCACGAGCAGCGGACATGGCCTGAACTTTGAATCTTTGTAGCTTTCATATAGAACCAGCAAGGAGTTAAGGATCGTATCAAGACCAATTAAATCCGCAGTCGCGAGAGGGCCCATTTTATGCCCGAACCCGCCGCGGAAGATTTTATCCACATTGGCTGGTGTCGCCACTTGATCTTGAACCGTCCAAATGCTTTCATTAATGGTCAGCATTAACACACGATTTGACACAAAGCCAGGCAAATCATGAACAACGACAGGATTTTTGTCGAAAGATTTCAAAAACTCGACGGTTGCATCGACAGTCTCGTCAGAAGTGGCATCGCCCCGAATCACCTCTACAAGTTCTTTCAGAGGAACAGGATTCATAAAATGTGCTCCAATTACCTTTTCCGGACGATGCATCAGTGAACCGACCTTCGTAATTGAGATACAGCTTGTATTTACAAGGTAGATGGTATGCTCTTGGCAGATATCCTTTAATTGTAAATATACTTGTCTTTTTATCTCCCAATCTTCTGTTACGTTTTCAATGATGATATCAGCCGGCTCCACATTGTGCGGCTCAGTCGTGAATTGAATGTTATCAAGCACATCTTCCAGTGACATGCTGAATTTTTCTTTACGCATCAGTTGAACAAGCCTGAATGTCTTTTTAATATTTTCCTCTGCGGCTTTCAGTTTTTCATCACTGATATCCAGCAAAATCACTTGATACCCATTCGCAGATAAATCAAGAGCCATATCGGCCCCCATGACGCCCCCTCCGATAACACCGGCAGTTCTGAAATCCATTTCACACCACTCCTGTCTGATTCAAAATATGATTGATTTTAGCTGTCACTTCTTCTGTCTTCTGATTAATGAAAAAATGATCTCCTTCAAATTCGTAAAATCTGCATGTCTGATCGGTGTACTGATTCCAATCGGATAAATCAAACAGCACTGACGGCAGATCACGTTTTCCATAAAAAACCGAAATATCGCAGGATAAAGGAGCAACAGCTGTATTCCTGTATGTTTCCAGCAACTCAAAGTCAGCTCTTAATATAGGAAGGAAAAAGTCAAGCACCTGCTCATTTTTGCTGAATTCTTCCGGTACACCCCCCATCTCAATAATCGCTTGTTTTAAAGCGGAATTTGAAAGCTGATGAAGCACTTTCTTTTCCGGGATATGAGGCGGGAAACGCCCGGAAAAGAACATATGGATCGGCTGTTTATTTTCCATGGTTAATTTCTTTTGCAATTCGTATGCAAGCAGCGATCCCATGCTGTGTCCAAAAATGGCATAATCCGAATCACCCAAATGGGATTTTGCTTGCGCAAAAAGATCTTCCGTCACGGATCCTGCATGATTCAGCAATGGCTCAGACATTCTTGTTCCATGTCCCGGAAGCTCTAAGGCCACCAGTTCAACTGACGCATCAAGAAACCTTTTCCACCCGCTGAAGATGGTGCTCGAACCCCCGGCATACGGCAGACAGAATAATTTGATCATTTGACCCTCTCCTCTTTACCAATATCCTTCAGGCATTCAATATAGGCTGCTTCAAGCTCCAGCACTTTTTTCAGTGAATCTTTGATCCGGTCTTCATAACCTGAAGAAGATCCTTCCGAAAAATAAAGCTTAGCCGCAAGATGCCGCGCTGCTTCTAACTCATCAATAATGTCAGACGTCACAGCGGCAAGCTGTTCAAACGCCGGGAGAAATGCGAAGCGGTATTGCTCTGTTTTTTTCACATTTAAAATTCCATTAAATGAATGAAGGAGCTTTTCGCTGTCTCTTATGCTGTGAAATTGCTCAGTAAACCGGCTGAAGGACGCCAAACCGGATAACATCCGATCTACATGCTCGGTGATGTTATGAACAAAGAAGGCAGCCGCATCCTTGAAAATGCTTTGCCCTGAGCGATCCCTGTCCGGATCATAAGAAAAGGAGGCATAAGAATGAAAAGCGGCAGGAGGCTGAAAATAACTGTGAAAGCCTTGATAGGCTTTGGCCAAATGATGATATGAAATATTTCTGGCTTCATATGACAAGTTATCGGGATAACGGTTTTCAATGGCAAGAACAGTCTGATCTACGTCATGAAAGCCATAAATCAGTATGCTGTTCCGGCTATGCTTAGACATATATTCCTGTCTATAAGGCTGCGCATATGTATCCAACCAAATGATGACAGGTTTATTTTTAAGAACATCCCGTTTCACATCATCTATGAGACTGCTGCTCACCGATTGCTTATCCGCGCTTATTCCCTGCTGATTCATGACATACTCAGGATCATAAACTTCAGTCCGATCAATCATTGGATAACCGTCTTCATCCAATTGATACGAATATATGTCATTTAAAAGATAAGGATAGATTTCTTGCTGAAACGAGCGAACCACTGAAAAATAACAGTTAAAAAAACAGCTGCGATAAAATAGGTCGTTAAACGGCTGAATACCAGGGATGGATGTTTCACATTTCATGCGTCTCACTCCTTCTTGCGGCACGGTGATTGAAAAAACAAGCGGTTAAACCGAATATACAGGAGGCAAGGAGCAGCATATAATAAACCGCCGCCAAATAAAGAAGAGAACCGGGTCCCCAAATAAATATCATGCTCCAAGGCAAGCCATTAAAGGCGAAGATTGAAATGAGCTTAGGCGCCACTATTCCGGCTGCCAGCAAAATCCCCCAAAGCAGCGCCTTTCTTCTTGTTCGCTGCTGAACGGGAACATTTTTCGCTTTAACGCTTTTTAGAAAAATAAAAATTCTCCACAGCAGAACAATAAGCAATAAACTGAATAAAACCAGCATGGCAGCCGCAGCTTTATCAATGACCTGGAACGGATCAGTGACAGAACCGTCCTGTTTTTGATTTGGATCGGCAATCACTTGTAAAACAGAACGAGCGATTTTCTCAGGGTAAGCGCTGTTCATATTGGCCAAAACCCCTACAGCCGCTTTATCGTCAGGACTGATGATAATAAACGAAGAAAAGTTAGGGTTGGAGCCGGCATGGAACATTTCTTTGACTCTTCCCTTTTTTTCAAAAATTGACCATCCCGCACCATAATACACACCCGGCTCTTCGGTTTTTACGCTTTTATCAGGCAGGTGGCTCTGCTCAATCAAGCGGCCTATATCACCGTCGCTGTGATTCAGCTGAAATCGAAGCCATTTGGATACATCCTCTGCGTTCGTGATAATATATCCGGCAGGCGTGTTCCCCCTATACTCAGGCGCTTTATAGGCTCTGGCCTTTAAAAATCCGATTTTAAAACCTGATGATACATCGCCGGCATGACCAGCGTGTCGCCCAGCATACGTGTTTGACATATCTAACTGCTTAAAAACGTGCTCAGCCATATATTGCTCGTAAGGCTGGCCTGATGCCTGTTCAATGATATATCCCAGCACATCATAATTGATTGTGGCATATTCAAATGTGCTTCCCGGCTTATGACTAAGTTCAACTCCCTTTAATCCTTTCGCCGTTTTCTCCAAGGCATCTTCCTTTGAATCAACTTTGATATCCGCTATCGATAAAAAAGGAATTCCGCTTGTATGATGCAGCAGCTGATGAATAGTGATATCTGTTTTCTTTCCGTTGTAAACTGTATAAAATCCGCTGATATACCGGCTGACAGGGTCATTTAGATTGATTGCCCCCGAACGTACAAGCTTAAGCACACCCAGTGCAGTAAACGCTTTAGAGGTTGAGCCCATCTCAAACAATGTCGAGGCGGTTACAGGGCGGCTATGCCTTTCGCCGGCATAACCAAACCCCCTTTCGTATACCACATCATTTCCTTTTACCACTGTCACTGAGATCCCCGGTATTCCGCTTTCTTTCATCTGCTTTTCGATCAGAGCGTCAATGCGCTTATCAACTGGCGTCTGAGCGCTTGCCTGTCCGCCACCCCAGATTTGAATTGACAGGATACAAAGACATAAAATCAGCCATACGTTTCTCATCATTTGAACAAGGAATCCAATTCTTCAATAGATAATGAGGCAGTTTCGAAATCTGATGGCGTATATTCAACAGACTCTTGTTTACAGCAATGTTCAGTCAGCTCCTTCAGCTGTACAAAAAATTCATCTAAAAGCTGTTCCATATCCTCTGTCTGATAAAGATCACTGCAAATTACATCCAACGTTAGCTGTCCGTCATAGATTCCCGCTGTCAAATCAAGACTGACTGTCAGATCATTTTCAGGTGATGACTCGGCGCCTGAATTCAAATAAGTCATGCGGTATTCTGATTTGTCAGCTAAAAAACGGTCAACTTCTCCCAGATAATTAAAGCGTAGCTCAGGCTTCCTGTGATCCGGTATTCGTTTACTCAAATAGGTGAGAGCGCCGTAGCCAATACCCTTATTGGGGATATTCCGCAGGTTTTCTTTCACTGAACGGATTTGCGCCGGCAGATCAGCCTCTGCCTGAAACACGGCGGGATACATTGCTGTAAACCACCCAAACGTTCTTGAAAAATCTAAGTCTTCCTTTAATGGCTCTCTTCCGTGACCTTCCAATTCCAAAGAAATAACCTCTTTGCCTGTGCAATGATGGCAAGCCCGGATTAACGCAGTGATAAGCAAATCATTTGTTTGGGTTTGATACGCCTCATTTGCTTCACTGAGCAGTTTTTGAGTCATCTGGCTGCTCAAAGACCGTTTCAGTTTTATGCTATTTTCAACTTTGGAATTTTCCGGACAAATCCCATAGAGCGGCTCAATCTTTTTCACTTTTTCATTCCAATAGCTGCATTCTTCTTCCGCCTCACGCGAATAAGCGTATTCATGGATCGAATTTGAAAATTCCTGATAAGAATGTGTCTTTAAAGGCAGTCTCTTTTCTTCCTTCCTATCTATTGAATGTAAAAGAGCAAGAAAATCATCAATCAGGATTTGCCATGATACACCGTCCGCGATCAGGTGATGGGCTGTAAATAACAAATGCGTTTTTTCGTTTGCTTTGATTACACCGGTTTTAAAAAGCACTCCATTGTATAAGTCCGTGCTTTCTCTCATTTCCTGCCCGATCACCGCTATTTGTTTGGTTTGCTCTTCCTCGGAAACATTAGACAGATCCCAGTATTCGATATAAGGTTCGATATTTGTATTGTGATAGACCAAGGCATTCGTTTCTTTTTCTACATTCATTCGCAAGCTGTCGTGATGATTGATTAAAAGAGACAGAACCGCCTTTACATCTTCAAGGTGAACCTCTTTTTCAGCAGTTAGCATAACCGATTGATGCCAGAAATGAGCGCACTTTAAATCCAAAGACCAGAACCATTGGGTAATCGGTGTGCCCATCACTCTGCCTTCTGCTTGTTGTTGAGAAATTGCAGGCGATTGTTTGCTAGTCACAGCACTGACAAGTTCTCTAAATACGGGATAAGTCATAATATCCTGCGTCTTGATAAAAAGACCTTTTTCTTTCATTTTCGAAACGAATTGAATGGCTTTGATAGAATCTCCGCCAAGCTGATAAAAATGATCCCCTGGGCAAATGTCAGTCTGGCCGAGAATCTCCTTCGCGGTTTCCAAAAGTACCGCCTCTGCAACCTTCTGCTCTTCATTTAACAATCCGTAATTTGTCTGTTCTTGATACAGTAAAGGATCAGGAAGCGCTTCCTTGTTTGTTTTTCCATTTTGCGTAAGCGGAATTCGATCCATCTTGATAAAGTAGGCCGGCACCATGAAAACGGGCACTTTGCCAGAAAGCTTTTTCCTAAGCTCCAGCACTGGCGTAGGTGCAGAGCTCACTACATATGCCGCCAATTGCTTTCTGCCCTGTGAATCACCAAAATCAATGACAACCGCTTCTTCTATTTCCTCGAGAGAAAGCAGGGCTAATTCAATTTCTCCCAGTTCTATACGGTAGCCTTTCAATTTGATTTGATGGTCTTTACGCCCTGCATATTCAAGCAATCCATTATTCGTTCTTTTCGCCAGATCGCCTGTCTTATACATTTTTCTGCCCTTCATGAAAGGGTTATCCAGAAAACGCTCGGTTTGCAAATCCGGACGCTTCCAATATCCTCTGGCGACATTATCGCCTGATATATACATTTCACCTTGAGTTCCCGGCAATACCGGCTGCAGCTGTTCATCTAATAAATAAATTTCTGTATTCTGCAGCGGAACCCCAATTGGAACCGAAGCTTGCTGATCCTGTTCTCGGTCATATTTGTGGATCATACACCCAACGGTCGCTTCTGTCGGCCCGTATTCATTAAAGATTTCGATGCGGTGATCTGATGCTTCTGTTATTTGGCGTGCTAAAGAAACAGACAGCTGCTCTCCGCCAACGATCATTCTTTTTATAGAGGAATCTTTTAAGTTTGCGTCTTTCAGCAACGCTAAATGCGCTGGTGTCAGCTTGATGACAGCTGTTTTCATTTCTTTTACGATTTGATGCAGTATAAATTCCGGGATATCTTCTTGTCTGTAAATGACAATCTTATTTCCTGTCACTAATGGGGTGTAAATGGATGTAACGGTTAAATCAAAAGCTATGGATGAGTACAGCGCAAAGCTGTCCTCTTGGGAAGAAGTATAATTCTGAGAGGCTGATGTAATGTAGTTCACAAGGCTTTGATGTTCGATCATCACGCCTTTCGGCTGCCCTGTTGATCCAGAAGTGTAAATCATATATGCGATGTCGGAAGGATCGTTCCTGATGTCTAACTGTCCCGTATCTAAATCATTAAACATGGTGCAGTCAATACTGATTTGTTTTACATGCCTTGGCAAACGGCAGTCTATTTTAAAAAGAGGGTCTGTAATAAAAAACGCCGCTTCACTATTTTCTAAAATATACTTGATTCGTTCCGCGGGATACTCGGGGTCGATCGGCACATAAGCACCGCCTGCTTTTAAAATGCCCAGTAAAACAGCAATCAACTCCGGTGAGTGTTTCATGCTCACGGCAACAAAATCACCGCGGCTTATTCCTTTATGTATAAGGCAGCGAGCAATTTGGTTGGAGCGCTCATCCAGTTCTTGATAAGAAACATGTCTCTCGCCATCCTCTATCGCTGTGCGAAACGGATGCTGCAAGGCCGTTGCTTGAATTAATTGATTGATTGTCTGCTCTTTCGGATAGTCGGCCTGCGTCTGATTCCACTTAAATATCTCGTCCCTTTTTTCTTGTTCAGTTAATATAGACAAATGTCTGAATTGAATGTCTGGATCCTCGATAAGCAATAAAATCAGGCGGAGTAAACGGTCTTTCAATTGCTGAATTTCCGCTTCGCTGTAATCCGCAACCTTGTAGTCGAACTGTAATTCTATTGCTCCGCCTTCGTCCCATTCTTTAACTGCAATTTGAAGGGAATAAGGCTGTGATCCGTTATATAATTCATCATATTCGACATGGCATCCATCTATATCAGAAGCAAGATCGGTGTTGTATGAATTGATATACATTTGGAAGAGCTGATCGTATCCCTGTTTTGCCAGCTGTAATTCCTTTATCAGTTCGTCATAGGGGTACCGTTGGTGGAGAAAGTATTTCAGGTAGTCTGAATTGACTTCTTTTAAAAAGTCTGAGAAACGTTGGTCCAGGTCTGTTTTCTTTCTGAACGGCATCGTACTGACAGTCATCCCCGCCGTGCTTTTTTCCTTCTTTCCAGACCTGTTTAGTACCGGCGTGCCGATAATGAAATCATTCTCTCCAGTTGCTTTGCTTAAATACCAAAACAGCGATGCGGTAAACAATGCGTTTAACGAAGAGCCTTGCTTTTGAATAAATTCATAAACAGCAGCAGAATGTTCTTGGTCAAGTTTAAATCGTTTGCGTTTTCCAGCAATGTTCGCTGAACTTTTTGACAAGAAGCTGTCCGGCAAATGAGAAAATTCCTCTTTCCAAAATGCGGCATCTTTTTGATATCGTGGCGAAGAAAGGTATTTTTTCTCTTTTTCTATGAGAACCAAATAGTCGTCACCGCCTTCTTCAGGCAGTTTTCCATTTGCCAGAAGCATGTACAGATCCTTAATCTTATCAATGATGATTTTCATAGACCAGCCGTCAGCAACAATATGATGGCATTTGATTAAATACCCGCAGGTTGCTTCATCTGTTTGGAAAACATAAAATTGAACAAGCGCGCCATCATATAAAGAGAAAGGTATTTTAAATTCCCGTTCGGCCCAATCTAGCATTCTTTCATATGGATGGTCTGTTGAAGTAAAATCGGCTGATGGCACACGGGCCTGCGCTTTTTCGTCTATGTATTGAAGAACTGATCCTTCCTGCTTCATGAGCCGTATTCTGAGGGACTCTGTCTGTCTGATGCAATGCTGAATGGCTTTTTTTAACGTCTCAAGATGAAGCTTTCCATTGATTTGGATAAGGCCGCCAATATGATTAATAGCTGTTTCTGGGTATAAATTTTCGATATTTAATATCCTTTTTTGATGATGAGAAAGAGGAAATAAATTCAAGTTACCATTCAACATATCCACCTCTTTACAAGTAGTATTTTACATCACCAATTTAAACACACAACAAATATTTTGTAAATATTTATAAAACATTGTCTATATTTGTTCATTTTTTAGTTTTAAAGATAAAAGCGCTGAAACGGTAAAAATAATAAAATTCAAGAAAAATACATATTGAACACCCAGCCAATCTGTAAGGCTGCTCATAATTAAGATCGATGCGCCGTATACAAATGTACTTATTGTATGCTGAGCCGACAGTATTTTCGGAAGCAAAGTTTCGTTTATGCTCTCCTGTACATAAGTTCTGATCGCAATTCCCCGGAGCTGAAATGAAGGTCCTAAAATAAAGACAAAAAGCAGCGATGCCAACGCATACTTGTTAAGCGCAAGGCATAGTGTGCAAGCGCCGATGGCAAGTGATGTCCATAAAATCATCGAGAACAGTTTTCCATTCATTATTTTTGAAAGTTTCCAAACGATTAAACCGCCTGTAATGGTGCCGGCGAAATAGCTTGCGTTAATAAACCCCCACCATGTTTCGTTTTGATGCAGCACTTCATCGACATAAACAAGGATAATGGCTCCTGTCCAAATACTTCTGCCAAACATGGATAAAAGCTCAAGAACAGTCAGCATTCTGATAACAGGCATTTGATAAATTGCTTTCCATCCTGAGGAAATTTTATCCATAAAGGACTCATTTTCTTCCTTTTCGGCATCTCCTTTTCCCGCATCCTTGACAAAAAATAAAGATACTGTAGAGGTGCCATAAAGCGCAAAAGTCAACAATAGAAGCAGTTGCGGCCCGAGCCATTTGATCAAAATACCGCCGAGCAGCCATCCGAGCAGGAGCACGATTTGATCAGAGGTCAGCACCAGGCTGTTTGCTTTCAACAACATGGATTTTGGAACAAAACGGGGAATCATTGAATTTCTGACCGGAATAGTTCCACCATCTAACAGCGACATTAAAAATACAATAAAGAAAAAAATAAAAATAGATTTAAAATCTATCATAAATATGAGAAGCAACAAAGATAACAGAATGGTTTGCGTTAACTGTAAAAAAATCAAAATGTGCTTTAATCTGTATTTATGAATAAAAACCGGTATAAATACTGCGCTTAATGACTGACCCACGAACTGCATCATGGCTACCAGCGAAGCCAAAAAGGCCGACTCTGTGACTTGATACGTAAACAGGGTCAGTACCAGCACGTATAAAGAATCTCCTAAATTAGCAATTGACTGGCCCGCCCATATGAAATAAAAGGATTTATTTTTCATAATTTCAACCCTTTTCTATTTTTAGAACATCATAACATAAATAAATACCCTCTCCAATGCTGCTTAACCTTCAAAAAAACGCAAAAAAACCCCTGCACCGCAGCGGCACAAGGGGTCATCCAATATTAGTCATAAATGTGAACAGTCGGCTCTTTATCTCCGGCATTGCGGATAATGACCGCTTCCTGTCCGTCTGAGGATGTGATATTGACTTCGACATCGACTGAGCTCTTGGAGTAGTAGTCCATCACTTCACCCGTTAAGAACTGGGTAAACGCGACAACTTCGCTTTTTCCGTAGAATTGCATTGGAATGTCGATCTTCATTTTCGTCATTTCATTATTTTCATACAGCGCTGTACCGACAACGCCTGTGTAGTTCGGGAAATATTCTTCAATTGAGTTTTTGAACCGCTTAAAGACCTCGGTGTCATCCGGGTATTTTTCTGCTGTCGTTGTATCTGCCGGATAAAATACATATTTTTCATTTATGTCATCCCAATTTGAGATATCAGTGGAGCCTGCTTTGACTTCCGTTTTGGCGATGAAGTTCCCCGGCACAATCGATGTTTTTGACGCCTGCTTGTAGAGCGCGACGGTGATCGGCACATTCTTCAGGTTATCTTTTTTACGGAGGCGGTTAATGACCTCTTGTGCGATTTTTTCTCCCTGCTCGCGAAGCGTGCTGTCCTTAATCTCCACTTCTTTCTGAGGGTCGCCTGTTTTTTCACGATAGTAATATACGGAGTTTAATGCCAGTCCGATCATCACGCCGCCAAGCTGGATGGAATTCTTGTCTTTTCTGACTAAATAATCGTGCTCCAGCATAGATGCTAAATAAACCGGGCTGCTTTCGTTCTTTTCTTCTGTTGAACCGGAGCTCGGAAGTGCTGGGTTCAAGCCTTCATTTTTGAAGTTTTTATCTTCTTTTTGGGCTTTTTTCAGATCAGAGCCAGTTTTTTTCCGTGCCAGCCAGCTTAATACTGTATCTTCATCTAAATATTGCCCTTCTTGGAACAGATAATCGTCAGTCGAGAAAGAATCTTGGGCAAGACGCATCAGCCCTGTTTCAAACTCATCGATGTCAAGTCTTGTATTCAGCTGTTCCGTTGTTAAGCCGCGCGCTTTTCCTGCCTTAAAGGGCAGCACCATTTTGTAATAGGAGTCAGAGATATTATATTTCGGGACAATCGCTTTTTCTGACGATTTCGCCGTCTTTTGCGTGATCTCTTCCTCCTTATCCCCCCCAAAACCTGACGAGCAGGCAGACAGCATTAACACTGCCGCCGTTGCCGCCATTGCCAACGTCTTTTTCAATAGAAAACACTCCTCTTATTTCTTTAGCTCTCCCATTAACTGTTCTTCATTCCACACTTCAATGTTCAGCTCTTGTGCTTTTGTCAGTTTACTTCCCGCCGCTTCTCCGGCGATGACCAAATCTGTGTTTTTGCTGACGCTTCCAGTCAGCTTTCCGCCGAGCGCTTCGATTTGCGCTTTGGCATCGTTTCTTGACAGTTCTTCCAGCTTTCCTGTCAGAACAATTGTTTTACCGGCAAAGTAAGAATCGCTGTCCTCTGCTTTTACTTTTTTCGGGCCTTTGTATAGTGTGTTTACACCCAACTCCTGAAGTTCATTCAAGAGATCAAGCATTTCTTCTTTATGAAAATAAGTGATGACCGCGTCAGCCATTTTTTCACCGATTTCATCAATCGCGAGAAGCTCCTCTTCTGAAGCTTTTTTCAGGTTCTCCAAGCTTTCAAAATGCATGGCAAGCGTCTTTGCGGCCTTTGAACCGATAAAGCGGATGCCGAGTCCGAACAGCAGGCGCTCTAACGAATTTTCTTTTGATTTTTGGATGGAGCTGATCAGGTTTTCAGTAGATTTTTCTCCCATACGCTCGAGCTGGATGACCTGTTCCTTCGTCAGCTTATATAAATCCGCCACATTGCGGACAAGGTTCTCCTCAAACAGCTGTGTGATGACTCGTTCGCCAAGTCCGTCAATGTTCATGGCATTGCGGGAAACGAAATGGATCAGCCCTTCCCGGATTTGCGCCGGACATTCAGGGTTAATGCAGCGAAGCGCCACTTCTCCTTCGATGCGGACGAGTTCGCTCCCGCATTCAGGGCATTCCGTGGGCATGCTGAATTCCTTTTCTTCTCCTGTGCGCTGTTCAACGAGGACGTTCACGACTTCAGGAATGATATCGCCCGCTTTTTTGATGACGACCTTATCCAAGATCCGAATGTCCTTCTCTTTAATTAAATCTTCGTTATGAAGGGATGCTCTTGAGACCGTTGTGCCGGCAACTTTTACCGGCTCAAGAATCGCGGTCGGCGTAATCACACCCGTTCTGCCGACATTTAATTCGATATCGAGAAGCTTTGTCACGACCTCTTCTGCAGGAAATTTATACGCGATGGCCCAACGCGGGCTTTTCGCCGTAAAACCAAGCTCCTCCTGCTGATCAAGGGAATCAACTTTAATCACGATGCCATCAATTTCATACGGGAGGTCAGCACGCTTCCCCTGAAACTCATCGATCAGTGCAATAACTTCTTCTATGCTGTCGCATTTTTTTCGTTCCTGGTTTGTTTTAAATCCGATTTCGTCAAGAAAATCAAGTCCCTGGCTTTGCGTCTCCACACCCATCTCGTCAAGCTCCGCTATACTGTAGACGAAGATATCGAGGTTTCGTTTCGCTGCAATTTTCGGATCGAGCTGTCTGAGTGATCCTGCGGCGGCATTTCGCGGATTGGCGAACGGTTCTTCTTCGTTTTTGATCCGTTCCTCGTTGAGCGCTTCAAACGAACGTTTTGGCATATATGCCTCGCCGCGCACTTCGATCGACAGATCACGTTTCATTTTGAGCGGAATGTTGCGGATCGTCTTCAGATTCTCCGTAATATCCTCTCCCGTCGTTCCGTCACCCCTTGTGGCCCCTCTGACAAAATAGCCGTCTTCATAACGGAGAGAAACAGCAAGACCGTCTATTTTCAGCTCCACATTATATGCCACATCGTCGCCGACTGCCTGGCGCACCCGGCGGTCGAAATCACGAAGATCATCGGCATTAAAGGCGTTGCCCAGACTGAGCATCGGCGTGCCGTGGGTAACTTTCTGAAACGCTTCAAGCACGGCTCCGCCGACACGCTGCGTAGGAGAGTCCGGCGTTCTGAGGTCTGGATGCTCCTCCTCGATCGCTATCAGCTCCTGCATCAATCTGTCGTATTCGGCATCAGGGACGCTCGGTTCATCTAAGGTGTAATATTCATAGCTATACTTGTTGATGGTGCGGCGCAGTTCGTCTGCCCGCTGCTTCGCTGTTTCTTTGTCCATCTGCTTCTTCCTTTCCTCTTCAATTACTGCTTTTCAATAGGAGCAAATGCTGCTAACAGGCGTTTCACGCCGACAGGGCTCGGGAAGGCAATATCAAGCTCCGTCCCTTCTCCTTCGCCTTTCACGCTGACGACAGTTCCTGTTCCCCATTTTTTATGGCCCGCCTTATCTCCGACTGCCCAGTTTAAGGTATCGCCGCCTGTTTTGCTGGCGTAGGATACCGGACGTGAAACAGGGCCGCGTCTCGGCTGCATTTTTCTCGCAGACGGTGCTCTCGTTTCTTTTTTCTCATTTAGGTTTTCCAATAAATCATCCGGTATTTCAGCAATAAAGCGAGATTCCGGATTCATATTTGTCCGGCCAAACAAAGTGCGCATTTTGGCATTGGTCAGATAAAGCTCTTGCTCCGCCCTTGTAATCCCAACGTAAGCAAGGCGGCGTTCTTCTTCCATTTCCGCTTCCTCCATTAATGAACGGCTATGCGGGAAGACGCCTTCTTCAAGCCCCATCAAGAAAACAACCGGGAACTCCAGCCCTTTTGCGGCGTGCAGTGTCATCAGGGTAATCGCATCCTTGCCGCCTGACTCTTCCTCTTTCTGATCGAGCTGATCGATATCTGCAATCAGCGCCAAATCTGTCAGAAACGCAACAAGTGTCTTATCTTCACTTTTCTGTTCAAAGTTTTTCGTAACAGACAGGAACTCGTCGATGTTTTCTAAACGGCTTTGAGCTTCAATTGATTTTTCAGCCTTCAGCATTTCTCTGTATTCCGTCTTATCAAGAATTTCTTCTGTCAGCTCTGTAATGGATAAGTAGTCCTGCATATTGGTCAGGTTTTCAATCATCTGCCTGAAGCTGTCGAGAGCGTTGGCTGCCTTGGCGCTGACGCCGATAAAATCAACCTGCTGAATCGCTTGGAAAAATGACAAGCCGTTCATCGCCGCATATGAAGCGATTTTTTCAAGTGATGTCGCGCCGACTCCGCGTTTCGGCACATTGACAATGCGCGTGAAACTGATATCGTCATCCGGATTGGATACGAGGCGCAGGTACGCGAGAATGTCTTTAATTTCTTTTCTGTCATAGAACTTTGTGCCGCCGACAATGTTATAGTTCAAGCCTGCTTTGAGAAGCGTTTCCTCAATCACACGGGACTGTGCGTTTGTCCGGTACAAAATGGCGATATCCGAAAGCTTCCTCTTGCCTGAGCTGTGAAGCTGATGGATTTTACCGGCCACAAACTGCCCTTCGCCGAACTCATTATCTCCGCGGTAATAAGAAATTTTGATGCCTTCATCGTTTTCCGTCCACAAATTTTTCGGTTTGCGGTTTGAGTTGTTTTTGATGACCTCGTTAGCTGCGCGCAAAATCCGTTTCGTTGAACGGTAATTTTGTTCAAGCAAAATCACACTGGCGTTCGGATAATCTTTTTCAAAAGAAAGGATGTTGGCGATATCCGCGCCGCGCCATCTGTAGATCGACTGATCAGAGTCCCCGACCACGCAAAGGTTCTGGAAACGCTCTGCAAGCTGCTTAACGAGCATGTATTGTGCTCTGTTCGTATCTTGATACTCATCGACGTGGATATACTGGAATTTGCGCTGATAAAATTCAAGCACTTCCGGCACACGGTCAAACAGTTTAATCGTTGTCATAATTAAATCATCGAAATCGAGCGACTGGTTTTTCAAAAGCTTCTTCTGATAATCAGCATATACATCGCTGACCACCTGATCGTAGTAGCCGCCGGCAACTTTAGAGAATTCTTCCGGTTCGGTCAATTCGTTTTTCGCACTGCTGATCGTGCCGAGGATGCTTCTTGGGTCAAACTTCTTCGGATCTAGATTGCGCTCCTTCAAAATCCCCTTGATGACTGAAAGCTGGTCTGCCGTATCAAGGATGGAGAAATTGCGGTTAATCCCGATCCGGTCGATATCTCTGCGCAAGATCCGCACGCACATGCTGTGGAATGTTGAAATCCAGATATCGTCCGCGCCCGGTCCGAGAATGCTTTCAACACGTTCTTTCATTTCGCGTGCTGCTTTATTTGTAAATGTGATCGCCAGAATGTTCCATGGCGCCACATGTTTTTCCGCCATTAAATAAGCGATTCTGTGTGTCAGGACACGCGTTTTTCCGCTTCCCGCACCCGCCATCAGCAAGAGTGGCCCGTCCGTTGTTTTGACAGCTTCTTGCTGAACGGGGTTTAATCCGCTTAGTAATTGATTGCTAATATAATTCAAAATTTGTTCACCCGCCTATACAAAACATATGTTCTATCATAAACCAAATCCGTACAATTTACTACTCGCCTTTCACAGCCGCTACTGTTTTCAAAGCCTGGTCAAAATCTTCGTACACCGCATTTCCAACAACAACCACGTCCGCATGCTCAGCATACTGCTTTGCCGTTTCCGCATCCTTGATGCCGCCGCCGTAAAACAAGGTGGACGTTTCCAATACAGCCTTCGTTTTCTTCACGGCTTCTATGTCTCCAAGCACGCCGCTATATTCCAAATAAAAAATGGGAAGATGCAGCAGCTCAGACACGCGCGCATAGGCAACAATATCGTCAATAGTCAGATCGGCATTCGCTTCAGTCAATGCTGCGGCTTTGCAATCCGGATTAGCGATGCAGTAGCCTTCCGCCACGATTTCTTCCATAGACATCAGTTCTCCGTATTCCTTCATGGCTTTCTGGTGCATTCCGACAATCCAGTCCGCGTTTTTGCTGTTTAATACACTCGGAATAAAATATAAATCAAAGCCGGGAACGATTGCTTCAATCGCTGACACCTCAAGGACGCACGGTACCAAAAACCGTCTCACCTTAGACATCATCCGCAGGACATTGTCCTCTGTCACACCATCGCTTCCCCCGATAATGACCGCATCCGTTCCTGATTCACAAAGAATCTCCAGCTGTTCGTCAGGCAAATCTTTATTTGGATCGAGTTTAAAGACATGCTTCCACTCTGTTACATCGTACACGTCATACGTTCCTCCATTCGTTTGTTACCATTTAAACATTATAACAAATTCACATAGCGCGGAAAAACGGAAAAAGCCGTTAATCTCGTTATTCACTGAAAAAGGTGTTTTGATTCTTTTTTCATAAAAAAGAGAGCTCCAGAAAGCCTTCAATAGTTCAAGCTCTAGGCAAGAGATTCCTTTCTGTTATTGTTTGGAAAGTGCTCAACTGTGGAAATGGATACATAAAAAGGGAGGCTGACACATGGAATCCATCATTATTGCACTCATCGCGTTTATTATTGGGATTATCGCCATCCCCATCGTTTTGTTTGTATGGATCTACATAAAGGATGAAAAACAGGAGGAGCATTCGATTCTCCGTAACTATCCCGTCATCGGAAGGTTTCGATATATCCTTGAAAAAATCGGGCCGGAGCTCAGGCAGTATTTATACAGCAATGACAATGAGGAGCAGCCCTTTTCCCGAAAGGAATATGAACAAACCGTCATCTCGGGCAAATATAAAAGCAGAATGATGGGCTTTGGATCTGTAAGAGATTTTGATAAACCTGGTTTTTATATTCGTAACGCCCTTTTCCCAAAACTAAAAGAGGAAATGCATGTAAACCAAACGCCTAAGATTGAAACCCAAATCTATCAACTCGATGCTGACAATCTGTTCAAACGGAAGGAACACGCCGAACACGTGAAGGCCGATCCGTATTTTCTCCACCCTGATGATGTGCAGGTGATCGGCGAGCATACATGCGAGAAGCCTTTTTATGTGAAGGGATTAGTCGGCCAGTCTGCCATGAGCTACGGTTCCCTTGGAGAACGGGCGATTACGGCGCTCTCAAAAGGGCTTCATCAGGCAGGCGGCACTTGGATGAATACCGGTGAAGGAGGATTATCTGAGTATCACTTAAAAGGCGGTGCCGATATCATTTGCCAAATCGGGCCCGGTCTTTTTGGCGTACGCAAAAGAAACGGAGAATTTTCATGGGAAGAGTTTAAAAGAAAAAGCAGGCTTGACCAAATTAAAGCGTTTGAACTAAAGCTGGCGCAAGGAGCGAAAACCCGCGGCGGCCATGTGGATGGCGCCAAGGTATCAGAAGAAGTGGCAGACATCCGGAATGTAGAACCCGGGAAATCCATTGACAGCCCGAACCGCTTTCATGAATTTTCAAGCGCTCCCGAAATGCTCGACTTTATCGAGAAACTTAGAGATGTCGGGCAGAAGCCAGTCGGAATCAAACTTGTCGCAGGCCATCCTGACGAGTTGCACGAGCTTTTCGCCTATATGCAGAAAAGCGGACAGCATCCGGATTTTATCACGATCGACGGGAGTGAAGGCGGTACCGGCGCTTCCTTTTATGAGCTCGCTGACACTGTCGGCCTTCCGATTATGACAGCACTGCCTATTGTTGATACGCTGCTTAGACAGTACGGCTTGCGCAACCATCTGAAAATCTTTGCTTCAGGAAAGCTCCTGACTCCTGACAAAATTGCAGTCGCTTTAGCTCTCGGCGCTGACTTTGTCAACATTGCACGGGGCATGATGTTTTCGGTCGGCTGCATCCGCGCTCTCGTGTGCCACACCAACACTTGTCCGGCAGGTGTGGCAACAACAGATCCAAAACTGCAAAAAGCACTGAGTGTTGAGGAAAAACAGCATCGTATCTGCAACTATGTCATTTCACTGCGCGAGGGACTGTTTAACCTCGCAGCCGCAGCCGGGATCAATTCGCCGGTCTACTTTTCCAAGGAGCATGTTGTCTATCGAAAAGAGGACGGCAGCATCGTCGACATCGACAAACTGATCCACCAATTTGTTTCATAAAGAAACCGCCCTTGCCGAACGGCAGGGCGGTTTTTTGTTATTTTGAAGAAGACTCTGTTTCAGTTTCCTTCACACGGTCAAGCGCCATTTCATATGCGTCATTTCCGTAATTTAAGCAGCGTTTCACACGGGAAATCGTAGCTGTGGAAGCGCCTGTTTCTGTTTCAATCTTATGATACGTGTTACCTTCGCGAAGCATGCGCGCTACTTCAAGGCGCTGAGCCAGCGATTGAATTTCGTTAATTGTGCAAAGATCATCGAAGAACCGGTAACATTCCTCCAGGTCTTTCAGCGATAAGATCGAGTTAAATAACTGGTCCAGCTCTTTGCCGCGTAATTTATCGATTTGCATCGTTACACACCTTCTCCTTTACTAATGGAAGCCGCATCGAGATCAGGCACGATATTAATCCAAGTCTTTCCTGGAACAAACGGAAGCCATTTGCCGTCTTTTACCGGCACAATTCTGCCGTCTACTTGTTTCCAGTCTGTTTCAATAACGTTTCCGTGCTGAAACAACAGACCTTTTCCCCCTGATTCCAGGTCGATGTCCCGCCTTCCATCTTGATCAATAGTATGATGGCTGGCTTCAACAATGAAAATATTTTGCATTGCAACCGGCTTTCCGGTTTCCCGGTCTGTCGTTATGACACCATCAGAGCTTCTTGTATAAGATTCAGCTTTTTTATCATAGTTATATTCGACAAGATTTGTAACGTTCTTTGTTCCATAATCTACCCGAACATTGTAAGATTCATTTGCAGGTTTTGCTTCTGATGTTTGAAACAGCAGCGGATCTGTTTCCCGCTTCAGCTCATATCCCTTTTGTTCCGCCGCCTTTTTTATGTAATCATAAGACGTGTAGGAATTGTGGGGCGGTTTGCTGAAATCAGCTCTCCAAAATAAGCTTCCGTCAAAATCCAATCCGTTAATATAATCGGCAGCTCCGGATTCCAGCTGCTCTTTGGCGCCGGGACTCCAGCCGTGATGGACAAATATGCTGTCAAAGCCATTGCTGAGAGTGACGAAATATTCCCGCGCGCTCCGCACAGGTCCGACAGTTTCAGGCATCTGGCTTTGAAAAACGGCCAGAAATCTTGTAATTTGCCCTTCGGCTAGCGCTTCTATGACAATGTCGGCTTTAGACAGCCCTGACTGCGGCCTCGCCTTCGGGTGATTGTTCACCACAACAGCAACAGGCCGGCGTTCAATCACCTTCTGTTCAGTCTCCAGTCCCGTCAAAGGAGCTTTCAGCTTCTTTTCAGCATCCGGGACAGCTTCCTTCTGCTGACAGGATACCAGCAGAAAAAATACGAAACACAGTATGCAAACTGACATCCATTTTTTCATGTGTCGGCTCCCCGCTCTTTTATATTTTAACGCATTATCGATGGAAAGAGTACAGTTTTTTTCATGACGTCGAAGATTCCTCTCGGCGTAATGCGTATATACGGAAGGTGCGTACTTTGCAAAAAGAGCAGCGTATAGACGGGATCACAAAACTCGTAGCCTCTTTCAGTCAAAAGATCTCTCAGCTTTTGTTCCTTCTCAAGCACATCTTCATACGCTTCCGAAGAGGCACAGCCGCACAGCGCAAGCGGAATTTCATGCAGAATGTTCCCGTTTTCCGCAAGGACGATTCCTCCCCCGATCTCTTTCATGCGGGCGAAAGCGAGCAGCATATCCGCTTTATTTTTTCCGATCGCGACAATATCGCCTGTCGTCGTAAAGGAGCTCACAAATCCCTGCACGCTTGAGGCAAAGCCTTTTATCATCGTATTGACACGCCATTTCCCATGTCTGTCAAGCATCGTCAAATAACTTTCATCATGGTCAAACGAGAGCTGTTCCATCGAATTGTCGATCTCAATCATATACGGCTCCATAATGACCGCATTCCGCATTTTCACGCCCATCGGCATGGAAAACTGCAAATCATCCATCGTCATATTATATGAAAGCTCAAGCGGGACAAGACCGCCTTTGCTCCAGCCCGTCTTTGTAAACGCCTTCAAATCATGGCCGTCTTCACGAAGGATGATTCCTTTTGACAGAACGGTCACGGGATTCGGGTTTAACGGATCTTCAAGTATATTCAGCGATGCCAGTCTTCCCGGTCCGACCACTCCTAAATAATCATCCATTTGGTAATACTTTGCGATATTAAATGATGCCATATTGTAGGCATCGATTGCCGGAACTCCTTCTTCTAACGCGACCCGGATCAGCTCGTTTGTCATGCCGCCTTTATAGAAATTCGGCGTCGCGCCGTCTGTCGTGTAAAAGAAATGGTCATAATAGCGGAAACCCTTCTCATGCAACTCCTGCAAGATTTTTCTTACATCAGGACGAATGGAAGAATTTCGGAGGGAAACATAGTAGCCCAGTTCCAGCCTTCTCATCACTTCATCACCTGTCATCGCTTCATGATCACAATCCGCTCCGAACAGTTTCATCTTTGTAAGCGTTTTATCTGAAGCGCCGGGAAAATGCCCTTCAATGCGTTTCCGCTGCTTCTTTGTAGCTTGCATGCAGTGAAGCATTAAATCATCACCATCTACCAAACGAGGCCATCCGGTCATTTCTCCGCCTTGAATCACATCCGGATGTTCAATCCACTGTTTTCTGACGTCAAACGGAAGGACGTGATCCTCGTTCAGAACCTCGGTCTGAAGGTCATAGCGTGACCACCAAAAGTATTGAACAGGCTGCTTTTTGAGTTCATTTAAAATGGTAAGCGCTTTCTTTTTTCCGCTTTGTAAAAGCAAAAACAAGTTATCATTCACAAATGTCGTTGTTCCGTATTGAGACACATATTCCGCCAGCGTTTGGGGATTATATATTTGAAAAGGATGTGCGTGCGGTTCGATATACCCTGGCACAATGTATTTTCCTTCACAATCAATCGTATGAATTTCTTCGGCTCTATTCGGAAGTTCATGACCCACATAAACAATGCGGTCCTGATAAATCCAAATGTTTTTTTTCAGCCATTGTTTTACATATGGATTTAAGACGAGAGCATTCCGTAAAAGGAGCGTTGGAAGCAGCTTTGAGTCTACAACATCAACCTGTGCCCTGATGTCTTTGTTTTTCCAGTTAAAGGTGCGTTCGGACATTCACATACTCTCCTTTACATGTATTAGACTCATGTTATCACATCCTTCCTCATCACGCACGGTAAAAACGTTACAAATTTTTGAAGGTTCAATTAAAAAACTTTTTTAAGTAAGAAGGAGCGGATTTCCATGAAGCCAAACATCAATCTCATCAATGCCGTCTTCAGAATCGCCTGCGGACTGACGATTATGTCAGCCGCCAGCGCAAAGTTTACGAAAAAGCCTTGGTGCAGAATGCACCTCTTTTACATCTTTATGGGGGCCTTGAAAGCAGGTTCGGGAATTTTGCGCTTCTGCCCTGTGACCTACATGTTTCAAAACGGCGCTTCCGGGAATAACGAACAGGAGCATCAAAACAGATAAACAAAAAAGCTTGATCACAAAACGTGATCAAGCTTTTTCTCATGACATTTCTTTGTCTTCATATAGAGATACCCTGCAGCTGCCAGTGCTGCCGGATAAAGAAGTGCCCAGCCGCTGAATGAGTAAATCACTGCGCACGCCGCAAACGACCCGAGCGCCATCCACCAGCCTGAATCTCTCCAGCTCAGCAGTTTCAGCGCTGCCGCCATTGTACATATGTAAGAGGCGATGAATACCGCACTCGGCCCTTTTAACAGAGTTGTCAAATCGATTTGAAACAAGCCATATGCCCCAAGCACTAAGCCAAACACTGCAGCAAGCGCTGTTAATACACGGATAGGCGTATGTTTTGTCTCACTAAGTTTCCCGAAATATAAGGGGATGTGTCCCTCTCTCGCCAATGCGTATACCATTCTGGAAAAACCCGCAATATTGGCATGAATGGTGGCGAATGTAATAAACAGTGCTAAACATACCGTTACATATACTCCGCTTTCCCCGGCTCCTTTTGATATGAGCATGGCAAGCGATGCGATTTCTCCATTCTCTCCATATGAATGAGTCCCCACCGTCACAAATGACAGCATGATATACAGCCCTGCCACGCAAGCCGCTCCCAAGAACAAGCTGATTGGAACATCTTTTTCAGGACGATGAAATTCCTCAGCCAGTGGGGTAATCATTTCCCAGCCTACAAAAGAGAAAAAAATCATAACTGAAACAGATCCCGCGGCAGACCAGCCATGCGGAAGTAACGGTTTGAATTCTGCTGCTTTAACGTGAGGCAATGACACGGCAACAGAAGTGACAAGCAGAAATACGATGATACAAATGACGAGTGTACTGATGTTCGCAGATAATTGAATGCCTCTCATATGAAGCAAAATGGAGACAGCCAGCATACAGCATGCAATCAAAGTAATCTGCCAATCCGAAGCTTCTGTGACATAACTGACGTAATGCACGCCAGTCAAAGCGATGACGGGAACGCCGATTGGAACGGATCCTAACATGATCCAGCCTAAAACCGCTCCATCTTTTTTATGAAAAGCCAGCTGCACGTAAGCCGTAATTCCTCCCGCGCTGGGCGCTATTTTCACAAGCCGGGCCAGTGTGCCGACTAGAAGAAAAGATAAGAAAGACATGAACACCCAAACAAATAAAGAAACGGGACCGGCTGCGTCAGCGGTGACAGACGGCAGGATTAATATCCCGCAGCCTAAAACGGCCCCAATCGTTAATGCCGTCCCTTGTATCCAAGTGATCGAACGCTGCAATTCAGGCATGATGCCTCCTCTCCGTTGATGGCTTTATTATAGGAAAAATAAGACGGCATCCATATGCTACAATTAAGTTAAATCAACAGCATCACCTTATGATAAAAGGAATTTTCACAAATTCGCTTAAACATGTAAAGGAGCCGGACAAATGGACGATACAGACCTTCAGATTCTCTCACATTTGCAGCGAAATGGCCGATTAACGATGGTTGAACTGGGAAAGCTTGTCGGACTCAGCTCGCCAAGCGCGGCGGAACGTGTCAGGAAGTTGGAAGACAAAGGAGTGATTACTGGCTACAGCGCGAATATCTGTTACGAAAAACTAAACAAGCATGTTACGGCTTTTATCCTGATGGAGCCAAAAAGCTGCAAACACTACGCCGCCTTTGCAGCAGCGCACCCGGATGTGGCAGAAAACCACCGCATTACAGGGATGTACAGCTATGTGACAAAAGTGGTGACAGAATCGGTACATACACTCGAAGATTTTATTGACGCTTCGATGGCCCACGGAAAACCGACCACGCTGGTTGTACTTTCTTCTTCTGCTCAGCACCCGGCTTTTGTATAACAAAAAACCCGCAGCTCAATCTGCGGGTTTTCTTCACTTTATTTTTGTGCAGCCTTTAAAGCGCGTGCCCCAATGTCTTTTCTGAAAAAGAGTCCAGGCTTGATGATCTCATCAACAGCTTTGTACACTCGGTCTCTCGCCGCTTCAAACGTTTCATCAAAAGCTGTCACATTGGCGACGCGGCCGCCATTTGTGACGAACTCTCCGCGCTTTGCTTTCGTTCCGGCATGGAAGACCACAACCTGGTCAGTTTCCGCTGCAAGGCTGCCGATCGGCGTGCCTTTTGCATAGCTTTCCGGGTATCCTTCTGAAGCAAGCACCACACTTACCGCCGCGGTATCCTTCCATCTTAAGTCGACTTCCTTATCATCCAAAAGATCAAGAAGCACCTGTACCAGATCAGATTCCATGCGCGGAAGCACGACCTGTGTTTCCGGATCGCCAAAGCGGGCATTAAATTCGATGACCTTCGAGCCGGTTTCAGTGAGCATCAATCCCGCGTACAAAACGCCAGTGAAGGAACGCCCTTCTTGTACCATTGCTTTTGCGGCGGGCTTGACGATTGTTTCTACAGCATGGCGGACGGTTTCTTCCGAAATTTGCGGAACTGGAGAGTAAGCGCCCATTCCGCCCGTATTTGGGCCTTTGTCTCCGTCAAACGCCCGCTTGTGATCCTGTGCAATTACCATTGGATACACCTTTTCTCCTTTGACGAATGCCATAAGAGAAAACTCTTCGCCGGAAAGGAATTCTTCAATGACAACAGACGCGCTCGCATCACCGAATTTTTCATCCTCTAGAAAATCATGCAGACATGCAATCGCTTCTTCCTCTGTCATAGCAACTGTAACGCCTTTTCCAGCCGCAAGTCCATCTGCTTTTATGACAATCGGAGCGCCTTTTTCCTGCACATATGCCTTTGCCTCTTCAAAGGATGTAAACGTGTTGTATTCTGCTGTCGGAATATCGTATTTCTTCATTAAATCCTTAGCGAACTGTTTGCTTCCTTCGATGATGGCAGCGGCTTTTGACGGACCGAACACACGCAGACCTGCTTTTTCGAATTCATCCACCAGACCTTCAATTAAAGGAACCTCAGGGCCGACGATGGTCAGGCCGATCTGATTTTCTTTTGCAAACGAGACAAGCCCGGCATGGTCGCTTTCCTCAATGTTTACAAGCTGTGCGGAAGCTGCCATGCCGTCATTTCCAGGAGCGGCAAATACCGTATCAACGAGGCTGCTTTGCTTCACCTTCCATGCCAGTGTATGTTCTCTTCCGCCTTTACCGATAATGAATACATTCACGTCGTTTTCATCCCCTTAATGTTTGAAGTGTCTAATGCCGGTGAATACCATGGCAATGCCGTACTCATCCGCTTTTTTGATGGAATCCTCATCACGTACAGATCCCCCCGGCTGAATAATAGCCGTAACGCCCGCTTTTGCCGCTTCTTCGACAGTATCCGGCATTGGGAAAAATGCATCAGATCCGAGCGCGCTGCCTTTCGCTTTTTCACCTGCTTGCTCGATGGCAATTTTCGCTGAGCCGACGCGGTTCATTTGGCCTGCTCCAACACCGACTGTCATGTTGTCCTTCGCGAGAACGATCGCATTTGATTTCACATGCTTTACGACTTTCCAAGCAAGCTTCAAATCTTCCCACTCTTGCTCGTTCGGCTCTCTTTTTGTCGGAATGCTGATCTCAGCATTATCGAAGCCGTGCATATCTAAATCTTGAATCAACAGTCCGCCTTGAACCGATGTCAGCTGTTTTTCTTTTTGAACGGCAGTTGTCACATCAAGCGTCAGCAGACGAAGATTTTTCTTCGCAGTCAAGATGTCAAGTGCTTCTTGGCTGAATGAAGGCGCGATGATGATTTCTAAGAAAATGTTGTGAAGCGCTTCGGCAGTTGCCTTGTCCACTTCACGATTCAGCGCGATAATGCCGCCGAAGATAGATGTTTTATCCGCTTCAAACGCTCTGTCAAACGCTTCTGCAATCGTTTTCCCTGTTCCTACGCCGCATGGATTCATATGCTTCACGGCAACCGCAGCCGGCTCAGTGAATTCACGAACGATTTGAACTGCTGCATCCGCGTCTTTAATGTTGTTGTAAGAAAGCTCTTTTCCGTGAAGCTGTTCTGCTTGCGCAATGGAGCCTTTGACAGGAAGTGCTGTTTGATAGAATGTTGCTTCCTGATGCGGGTTTTCCCCGTAGCGAAGCGATTGTTTTTTCTCAAATGTCACAGTGAATTGTTCCGGTTCTTTTTCACCGACAACGTTTGTCAAATAGTCAGCAATCAGTGCATCATATGCCGCAGTATGACGGAATACTTTTGCCGCCAGCTCGCGTTTTTTCTGAAGGGATACGCCGCCTTCTTCTTTGATTTGATTCAGCACTGGGCTGTAATCCGCCGGATCAACGATAACCGTCACATCCTGATGGTTTTTTGATGCCGCACGCAGCATGCCTGGTCCGCCGATGTCGATATTTTCAATCGCTTCTTCATATGTGACATCTTCTTTAGAAATCGTCTCTTTAAATGGATAGAGGTTGACGACAACGAGGTCAATCGGCTGAATCCCGTGTTCATTGATCTGCGCCATATGCTCTTCATTGCCGCGAACCGCCAGAAGGCCGCCGTGAATATTCGGATGAAGTGTTTTGAGCCGCCCGTCCATAATTTCAGGAAAACCTGTCACTTCAGAAATTCCGATGACATTCACACCGTTTTCTTGAAGAAGCTTTTTCGTTCCGCCTGTTGAAATCACGTCAACTCCAAGCTCTGTTAGTTCTTTTACAAAAGGAACGAGATTTGTTTTATCTGAAACACTGATTAATGCACGTTTAATGGTCATGCCTTTTCACCTCTGTTATTTAATCCTAATAGCTGTTTAATCACACTCGGATACCATTTATGCTCAAGCTTGTGAATCCGCTGTTCAATTGTTTCCAATGTATCATGTTCGTCAATTTCGATTGCCTTTTGAGCGATGATCGGGCCTGTATCCATTCCTTCATCGACATAATGCACGGTGATTCCGGCAACCTTCACACCCGCGCGGTACGCCTGTCCAACTGCGTCGATCCCAGGGAACGCAGGAAGAAGTGACGGGTGAATGTTAATGATTTTTCCTCCGTATGCCTGTAGCAGGGTATCACCGATCAGCCTCATATAACCGGCAAGAACAATCAATTCAACGTCATGAAGATGTAGTTGTTCGATAATGGCCCGTTCAAATGCGACCTTGTTTTCGTAAGACTTCGGCTCAAATGCAAAGGATGGAATATGGAATGTTTCCGCCCGTTCGATGACTTTCGCCTCCGGTTTGTCGCAAACGAGGAGCGATACGGACGCATCCCACTTCTCTTCTTTCAAACGCGTGACGATGGCTTCGAAGTTTGAACCGTTTCCGGATGCAAATACCGCAAACTTTTTCATGAAAGTGCTGCACCGCCGAATGTGACGCCTTCGCCTTGTTTCACACGTCCGATCAAATAGGCTTTTTCGCCTTGGCTTTCAAGCGTTCCGATCACATCTGTCAGATGCTCTTCTTTGACTGCCAAAACAAATCCGATCCCCATATTAAAGACGTTGAACATGTCTTCTTCCTTCAGCTTGCCGTATTCTTGCAGGAAAGAGAAAATCGGCGGGATTGGCCATGATCCGTGATCGATTTCCGCACTTAAGCCTTCCGGAAGCATGCGCGGGATATTTTCGATGAATCCTCCGCCTGTCACGTGTGCCATGCCGTCGACTTTTCCGCTTTTCACCGCGGCAAGCACCGGCTTCACATAAATTCTTGTCGGTTCAAGCAACTCCTCGCCAAGCGGGCGGTCAAACGGTTCGTATGTGGTATCAAGGTCCAGCTCCGCATCATCCAGAAGCACTTTTCTCACAAGGGAAAATCCGTTGCTGTGAAGGCCGCTGGAGCTCAGGCCGATCAATAGATGGCCTTCTTTGATGTTTTCTCCAGTCACGATTTCGTCCTTTTCCGCCACTCCAACAGAGAAACCGGCAATATCGTATTCATCAGCTGTATATAGTCCCGGCATCTCAGCCGTTTCGCCGCCGACTAAGGCTGAACCTGACTGCTCACAGCCGTTCGCTACACCTTGTACGATCTGCTCAATTTTCATAGGATCCGCTTTGCCGACCGCTAAATAATCGAGGAAAAACAACGGCTCTGCGCCTTGTGCCAGCACATCATTGACACACATCGCAACAGCGTCAACGCCAATCGTGTCATGCTTATCCATGGAAAAAGCGAGCTTTAATTTTGTGCCGACACCGTCCGTTCCCGAAATTAAAACAGGTTTTTGATAAGAAAGCTCAGACAGGTCAAACATGCCGCCAAAACCGCCAAGGCTTCCCATAACGCCAAGCCGTTTTGTGCGCTCCACATGTTTTTTCATTCGTTTTACAGCTTCATATCCGGCTTCGATGTCAACTCCTGCGTTTTTATATGCTTCAGACATCCTATTCACTCCTTTAAGGCGCTTTTCAATATATCTCCCCGAACGAGGGCAGAAAGAGAAAGGCAGCTGAACTGCGCTGCCTTATGTCATTTTCAAGTTTTATTTGGTTAATACTGCTTCTTTTACATGAGGAAGCACTGTATCCTGGTAAATTTCAGTCGGATATTTTCCTGTAAAGCAAGCGAGACACTGTCCGCAATTAGAGTCATCGTATTTTCTGCCGATGCCTTTCAGCAGCCCTTCCACACTCAAAAATGAGAGGGTGTCGGCCCCGATTTCCTGACGGATTTCTTCAACAGAATGGGAAGACGCGATCAGTTCCTCATGTGTGGAAGTATCAATGCCGTAAAAGCAAGGATGAGCGATCGGCGGTGAACTGATTTTCACATGCACCTCTGTTGCTCCCGCTTCTCTGAGCATCGTGACAATCCGGCGGCTTGTTGTTCCGCGCACGATAGAGTCATCAACCATCACGACGCGTTTGCCTTCCACGACCCCGCGCACCGCTGATAGCTTCATTCTGACGCCTTGCTCGCGCAAAGCCTGGGACGGCTGAATAAACGTTCTGCCGACATAGCGGTTTTTGATTAAACCCAGCTCGTACGGGATGCCTGTTGCTTCTGCATACCCGATCGCCGCAGAAATACTGGAATCCGGAACCCCTGTTACGACATCAGCTTCAACTGTGGATTCCTGAGCCAGCATTTTCCCAAGGTTTTTTCGCGCACTGTGCACGTTAATGCCGTCAATGTTGCTGTCTGGTCTTGAGAAATAAATGTATTCCATGCTGCAAATGGAACGGTTGATATTCATGGAAAAACGCTCTGATTTCATGCCTTCATCATTGATGATCAGCATTTCGCCCGGTTCTACCTCACGAAGGTACGTTGCACCGACGACATCAAATGCGCATGTTTCTGATGCAACAACATAAGCGTCGCCCATCATGCCGATTGACAGCGGTCTGAGCCCGTTCGGGTCAAGCGCGACAATCATTTCTGTTTCGGTCATGATCAGGAATGCGTATGCACCTTTCAGCATGGAAAGCGAGTTTTTAATTTGATCCTTCAGCGTGAAGTGGCCGCTTCTTTTGATCAGGTGAGCCAATACCTCTGTATCCGAGGAGGTTTGAAAAATGCTTCCTTGATTTTCGAGCTGCTGCTTCAGCTGAGTGGCGTTGACAAGGTTTCCGTTATGAGCAAGCGCCAGACTGCCGTTGTTTTGGGAACGGAAGAGGAGCGGCTGAACATTTTCGTATCCGCCGCCTCCAGCCGTTGCGTACCGAACATGCCCGATTGCGCCTTTTCCCTTCACTTTGCTGAGCTCACCGTTTTGAAATACTTCAGTGATCAGCCCTTGGCCTTTGTGTGCCGTCAGTTTTTCACCGTCAGTTGCTACAATTCCCGCGCCCTCCTGACCTCTGTGCTGGAGGCTGTGAAGGCCGTAATACGTGATTTGCGGGGCTTCTTCATGTCCCCAAATCCCAAATACGCCGCACTCTTCATTTAAGCCTTTGATTTCAGCAAGCATGGGATAGCTCCTTTCCATGCGCGCTCAAGTTCTTTCGTTTGCGCATGAATCAATTGTTGTCCGTCTTGGTTTTGAATCGCCAGAAGACCATCAGCTGTTACCACACCGATATGAACTGCATCTTTCACAGCAGCTTCAAACGCTGCTTGATGTTCTTTTTTCACTGAAACAACGAAGCGGGATTGAGATTCAGAGAATAATAACGCTGCTTCTCCTTCAACAGTCACGTTCGCGCCTAGGTTTTCCGTCGTCATGACACTTTCTGCGATCGCTACGCCTAAGCCGCCTTCAGACACATCATGCGCTGATTGAACAAAGCCTTTTTTAATCGCTTCCAGCAATGCTCTTTGGCGTGACAGTTCTACATCAAGATCGATTTGCGGGGCTTTTCCGTAAATGCTGCCTTCTGTCATTTTTTGCAGCTCGCTTCCGGCAAACTCAGGTTTTGTTTCGCCAATCACGTAGACGAGATCTCCCGCTTGTTTGAAATGCTGTGTTGTAATGTGTGCTGTATCTTCAATTAAGCCGACCATGCCAATAACAGGTGTCGGGTAGATCGCCGTGCCGTTTGATTCGTTATAAAGTGATACGTTTCCGCCAATAACCGGTGTGCTGAGAACATTGCACGCCTCGCTGATGCCATCAGCCGCTTTTTCGATCTGCCAGAAGATTTCCGGTTTCTCCGGGTTTCCAAAGTTAAGGTTATCTGTGACGGCAAGCGGTTCTGCACCTGAGCAAATGATGTTGCGCGCCGCTTCAGCGACAGCAATTTTTCCGCCGACTTCAGGATCAAGATAGAGATAACGCGCGTTACAGTCTGTCGTCATCGCCAGCGCCTTTTTCGTTCCGCGGATTCTGAGAACACCTGCGTCAGACCCAGGAGCGACAACTGTATTTGTCCGCACCATGTAGTCATACTGATCGTAAACCCACTCTTTGCTTGCGATCGTCGGCTGCTGGAGGAGGGCCTTCAGCGTTTCATTCGCATCTTTAATTTGAGGAGCCGGAACGTCTGTCTCTAAAAACTCGCGGTAGTATGCAGGTTCTTGAGATGGCTTGTGGTAAACCGGAGCTTCCTCTGCCAAAGCATCAACAGGCAGCTCACATACAACCTCGCCTTTGTGTGTCAGGCGAAGCATTTTATCATCTGTTACACGTCCGACAGAAACCGCTTCAAGTTCGTACTTGTCAAAAATATCGATGATTTCCTGCTCACGTCCGCGCTCGATGACCAAAAGCATCCGTTCCTGTGATTCAGAAAGCATCATTTCATATGCAGTCATGCCTGTTTCACGCTGAGGAATCAGGTCAAGATTCATCTCAATACCAGAGCCGGCTTTACTTGCCATTTCGGCACTTGAGCTTGTTAAACCAGCAGCTCCCATATCCTGAATGCCGACTAACGCATCACATTGGATGACTTCCAGACACGCTTCAAGCAAAAGCTTCTCCATAAACGGATCGCCGACTTGAACAGCAGAGCGCTTTTCTTCAGATGAATCAGACATTTCTTCAGAAGCAAACGTAGCGCCATGAATTCCGTCACGCCCTGTTTTTGCTCCTACGTACATTACTGTATTGCCGATACCTTTCGCCTGGCCTTTTTTGATGTCTTCATGGTTGATTAAACCGACGCACATTGCGTTGACGAGCGGATTTCCTTCATAGCTGCTGTCAAACTGCACTTCTCCGCCGACTGTCGGGATGCCGATACAGTTGCCGTATCCGGCGATACCCGCTACTACTTCTTCAAACAAGTACTTCACGCGCGGTGAAGTCAGTTCACCAAATCGAAGAGAGTTCAATACAGCGATTGGACGGGCACCCATTGAGAATACGTCACGGATAATGCCGCCGACGCCAGTCGCAGCGCCTTGGTAAGGTTCGAGAGCTGATGGGTGGTTATGTGATTCAATCTTGAACACAACCGCTTGGTTGTCACCGATATCAACGATTCCGGCGCCTTCCCCCGGACCTTGCAGCACACGCTCGCCGCTTGTCGGGAATTTACGCAGTATCGGCTTTGAGTTTTTGTAGCTGCAATGCTCTGACCACATGACAGAAAAAATTCCGATTTCTGTGTAGTTCGGCAATCTGCCAAGAATGGATTCAATCAATGCAAACTCATCATCACTGACACCCATTTGCTGATACATTTTCTCTTCTTTTATTTGTTCTTTACTTGGTTCAAGCAGTAGTGACATGAGTTTCCCTCCAATTTTTCACGATAGACTGAAACAATTTAAGACCGTCGGCGCTTCCAAGCAGTTCATCGACCGCGCGCTCAGGGTGAGGCATCATGCCTAATACGTTGCCTTTCTCATTCACGACACCGGCGATGTCGCTGACACTTCCGTTAATATTGGAGCCGTATGTGAAAGCAATTTGATTGTTTTCTTTCAATGAAGCAAGCGTTTCGTCATCACAGTAGAAATTTCCTTCACCATGGGCAACAGGGATTGTAATCGATTGGCCCTTTTCGTAGGAAGATGTGAATAATGTTTCGTCGTTCTGTACAATTAATTCAACCGGACGGCAAATGAACTTCAAATCTTTGTTGCGTCTCATTGCACCTGGCAGAAGGCCAAGCTCCTGTAAAATCTGGAATCCATTGCAGACGCCGAGAACAGGTTTTCCTTCAGCCGCTGCTTGTTTGACAGCTGGCATAATATTCGCAAATCGGGCGATAGCGCCGCATCTCAAGTAATCGCCGTAAGAAAATCCTCCCGGAATTAACACGCCGTCGAAGCCGTCAAGGCTTGTTTCCTCATGCCAGACGTATTCTACTTCATGGCCGAGTTCATCCTTTACAGCATGATACATATCGATATCACAGTTGGAGCCGGGTAACACAATCACCGCAAATTTCACTGTGCGACTACCTCCTCAACCTCGTATCTGTAATCTTCAATCACTGTATTAGCAAGAAGTTTTTCGCACATTTCTTTCACTAGGACGTCTAGATCACGGTCAGATTTTTCAATGGTAAGCTCCATGTATTTTCCGATGCGCACATCTTGAACTTCATTGTAAGTCATACTGTGCAAGGCATGCTGGACAGCGCTCCCTTGTGGATCTAGTACACTTTCTTTTAAGCTGACATAAACTTTTACTTTATACATGATGAATGCCTCCCAGTCTTTTGAAAATCTCTTCGTATGCGTCGGTTAAGCTTCCAAGATTTCGTCTGAATAAATCTTTGTCCAGCTTTTCGTTCGTGTCTTTATCCCACAAGCGGCAGGTGTCAGGTGAAATTTCATCCGCCAACAGCACTTGCCCGTCTGCATCTAAACCAAATTCAAGCTTGAAATCTATTAATCTCACATGACAATCGTCAAAAATGGTTTGAAGCTCTTCATTCACTGTTTTTGTAATGGACTTAATGGTTTTTACTTGCTCAGGAGTTGCCGCTTTCAAGAGCCAAATATGATCTTCTGTGATGAGCGGATCACCCAGCGCGTCATCCTTGTAGTAAAATTCGATAATCGGCTGTTCAAGCTTTGTGCCTTCTGGAATGCCAAGACGTTTGGACATGCTTCCTGCCACAACATTTCTGACTACAACTTCAAGCGGTACAATCGTTACCTTTTTAATGAGCTGCTCTGTTTCCGAAATGCGCTCAATAAAGTGATTGTTAATCCCTTTACTATGAAGATGTTTGAAAATTAAGCTTGAAATCTCGTTATTTAAGCGCCCTTTTCCGCTGATTTCTGCTTTTTTCTCGCCGTTAAAGGCAGTGGCGGAGTCTTTATACACGACATACAGCGTGTTTTCGTCATCGGTTTTGTAGATCTTTTTTGCTTTTCCTTCGTATAAAAGTTCATTCTTCACAATATTCACGGAAGGCCTCCTAACCCGAATGTTGGGAATTTTCAAACTGCGGCGGCATAGAAGAAGCCGCCTAAAAGCTTCTTCTATGCCAAACCTAAACGTTCAAAGATCAGATCAACATTTTTAAGATGATAGTTGTAATCAAAGCAGTCAGCAATTTTTTCCGGAGAAAGACGGGACGTGATTTTCTCTTCCGCCTCCACAAGCTCACGGAACGGCACTTGTTTTTCCCACGCTTCCATTGCTTTCGGCTGTACTGTATCATAGGCTTCTTCGCGAGTCAGACCTGTGTCAATCAGAGCAAGCAGCACGCGCTGAGAGTAGATAAGGCCGAGTGTGCGGTCCATGTTGCGTTTCATGTTTTCCGGGAAGACCGTTAAGTTTTTCACGATGTTAGAGAAGCGGTTCAGCATGTAGTTCAGCGCAATTGTCGCATCCGGAAGAATAATCCGTTCTGCTGATGAATGAGAAATATCGCGCTCATGCCATAATGGAACATTTTCGTAAGCCGTCATCATGTAGCCGCGGATGACGCGCGCCATGCCTGTCATGTTTTCAGAGCCGATTGGGTTGCGTTTGTGCGGCATCGCAGATGATCCCTTTTGCCCTTTCGCGAAAAATTCCTCAACTTCGCGTGTTTCACTCTTTTGCAGTCCGCGGATTTCCACTGCGAACTTTTCGATGCTTGTCGCGATTAAAGCAAGTGTCGCCATATAGTCAGCATGGCGGTCACGCTGAAGGGTTTGAGTTGAAATCGGTGCTGCTTTCAATCCGAGCTTCTCACATACATATTGCTCAACAAATGGGTCAATGTTCGCATATGTGCCGACAGCGCCGGAAATCTTCCCAACCTCGATGCCTTCTTTCGCTTGTTTGAAACGCTCAAGATTCCGTTTCATTTCCTCATGCCAAAGCGCAAGTTTTAAGCCGAATGTTGTAGGCTCAGCGTGTACGCCGTGTGTGCGCCCCATCATGACTGTGTATTTATGTTCTTTCGCTTTTTCTTTTATAATGTCAACAAATCTCTCAAGGTCCTTGAGCAGAATATCGTTTGCCTGTTTTAATAAGTAAGAAAGAGCAGTATCAACAACGTCCGTTGACGTTAAGCCGTAGTGCACCCATTTTCTTTCTTCACCGAGTGATTCGGAAACGGCGCGTGTAAATGCGACAACGTCATGGCGCGTGTCCTGTTCGATTTCTAAAATACGGTTGATGTCAAATGACGCGTTCGCGCGCATGACCTTTACGTCTTCTTTCGGAATGACGCCAAGCTCCGCCCACGCTTCACATGCAAGAATCTCAACCTCCAGCCATGCTTGAAATCTGTTTTCATCCGTCCAAATCGCGGACATTTCAGGTCTTGAATAACGTTCGATCATTCTGCTTGTCCTCCGTCTCTATTCATCCATTTATTTGTGATCTCCTGAATCCAATGGTCTTCAGGCTGCTTCATAAATGTAATATGCCCCATTTTGCGGCCTTTTTTGATTTCATGTTTTCCGTATATATATAGCTTTGCTTCTTTTAAAAGCTCCGGCTCTTCCTCAACAAGCTTCACTTCATCGCCTAGAAGATTCACCATCATGCCCGGCTTCAGCAAATCTGTTTTCCCGAGAGGAAGACCGCATACGGCTCTGATATGCTGTTCAAACTGGCTCGTTTCGCAAAGGTCCAGTGTATAATGCCCTGAATTGTGCGGTCTTGGCGCCAGTTCATTGACCAAAAGCACTCCGTCTTCTGTCAGGAACATCTCAACAGCAAGCGGTCCGACAAGGTTAAGCTCGTCTGCAAGTTTAACGGCCAAATCAGCAGCCTTCTTCTGAATCCCTTCATCCACCCGTGCAGGCACGATGCTTTGGAAGAGAATATTGTTGTGGTGAATGTTTTCAGCTGCCGGAAATGTTGCAATTTCGCCGTTTACCGATCTGACGACGATGACCGACAGTTCCATTTTAAAGGAAACCCAGCTTTCGAGAATGCAAGTTCCGTGCTCTAAAAGAGCGGAAGCCTGCTCAATTTGCGCCTCTTCTTTCATCACAAATTGGCCTTTGCCGTCGTACCCGCCTCGGCATGTTTTAAGAACTGCTGGAAGCCCAAGCTTCTGTACTGCCTGTTTCAGTTCATCCTTTGTGTTGACGATGCTGTACGGCGCGACTTCACAGCCTGCGGCTTGAATTGCTTTTTTCTCTGTTTCACGGTTTTGGGTAATGAGCAGCAGCTCACTTCCTTGCGGGAGATACGCATGACCTTTTAGCCAATGCAGCGCATCATAGTCGATGTTTTCAAACTCATACGTGATGATGTCGCTGACTTCAGCCAATTTTCGAATCGCTTCACGGTCATTGTAATGAGCGGTAATTTCAATATCCGCAACCTGCCCGCACGGCGAATCTTTCACCGGATCAACGACCGCGACTTTATACCCCATTTGTTTGGCGGACACAGCCATCATTTTCCCAAGCTGGCCGCCGCCAATAATGCCGATGACAGCTCCCGGATAGATGATTTGTTTAGACAAGCTGATCACTGCTTTCTAACACCGTCTGTTTTGTATTTTCTCTTCTCTCATCCAGTTTACGGGCAAGATCTTCGTCAAAAGCTGACAAAATTTGCGCCGCTAACAGGCCTGCGTTCACAGCGCCCGCTTTGCCGATGGCTGTTGTCGCAACAGGCACGCCTCCAGGCATTTGGACGATAGAAAGAAGTGAATCCAGTCCGTTCAGCGCCTTAGACTGAACCGGAACTCCGATGACCGGCAGTGTTGTTTTCGCCGCCGTCATCCCCGGCAGATGCGCCGCTCCTCCGGCACCGGCGATAATCACCTTGATGCCTCTTTCTCTGGCAGTTTCAGCGTATTCAAACATCAAATCAGGCGTCCGGTGAGCGGAAACGACCTTTTTTTCGTACGGAACATTGAGTTCTTCAAGTATGTCGCATGCGTTTTTCATTGTCTCCCAATCGGAAGTGCTTCCCATGATGATTCCTACTAGCGGCTGCATTCTGTCCCCACCTTCTAATGCTTTTGTTTTCAGAAAATAAAAAATACCCGCTCTGCATTGCACTTATGAGGAAGCAATACAAACCGGGCATGGTACATGTATCGTCAGTCGTTCGCTTCTGCGATATATCCATGTCAGTTTTATCGATCACTTTCCTGCATAGTCCGGCAATTTACGGTTGCCGGGTAGAAACTTATGGGCCATATTCCCAAGATTATATGAGGTCGTGTTTTGATTTCATGTTTATCTTAACAACGGACATGGATAATGTCAACGATATTATCGAACGATACAAAAATTCATTCTACTAATGTTCGTGTTTTAGATCAATTTCCCTTCAAATACGATTTTTTTCCCGCACGGAACGATCTGAATTGACCCATTTTCCTTTTTCTCCATAAAAATAGGCTCCTCCATTCGCCGCACTGGCAGATATCCTTCTTCTTTCATTTGCTGAAGCACTGCATCGATCGTTTGCTGCTCTGTCACTTCAAACTTTTTCTTCTTCGGCTTTGCCATTATTCTTTAATTCTCCTCTTCTTCACCGCTTTGACCCAGAAGCCGCCATGGATTGTTTTTGGTTCATACGCAATAATAAAAGCTTTTGAATCAAGTGTTTTTATCGTATCATACAGCTGGAGTTCATATCTTCTCGGCGTCAGAATCTGAAGGGCTGTGCGGTCACCTTCAAGCCCGCCAACCACCCAGTTTGTTACGCCGTAGCCTTTTTCACGGAGCTGCCTCGGAAGATCAAGATCGAGCTCCTTTGTAATCACATTGACCATAATATAGCCAAGTGCCAATTTTTCTTCTATTTTCATGCCGACAATCACGCCAAGACCGTAACCGATCGCGTATGCGATCACATTTTGAATCTGGTCTAAGTTATCGAGCACCAGGCTCAGTCCTGTCACATAAACCAGTATTTCAATCGTGCTTATGCCGGCCGCTAAATAACGCTGCCCTTTCAGCGTTAAAATCATTCTTATCGTAAAAAATGACACATAGACAATATTAATAATGAGAATTATGAGAACCATGGCTAACCCATTTGATAAGATGGTTTGCATCATTTTATTTCATCCCCCCACTCTTCAGCTTGCATAAAGCATTCATATTCTACTAGAGAAATGAGTCGTTTACAATGAGCTGAGGCCGTAAGCCTAAGGAAAATATTTCGACACGCTTTATGAGTTTGAACAGTAGTAGTTTACCCTCTTTCTCACCATTTCAAAATCAAAACAAAAAAGCCTGCTTTTCAGCAGACTCACCTCTTCTCATATATTGTCAGATCTCTTTTTTCAATTTCAGAAGGGACTTGTATTCTTTTTCAAGCTCACTCAGCGTATAATCAGACAGCTGTTCCCCTCTTCCCTGATAAAATTCCGAGAGCAGTAATTTGGTTTTTAAAAATTGCTTCTTTTGATTAATCGCTCGGCGAAGTAAATCAGCCATGTCCATCATCCTCCTTAAACATAAAGGTTTGTGCGCTGGACTTTTACAGCATTTTCCCCATCATACATGGATTAATCCTACAAATCAACTATGTTTTTTAGATATATTTGTAAAAAGTGTGACATAAAAAAACCGGCTATGAACAGCCGGTTTTTTCATTAAAGCGGAATCAGCGACGCCGTGAAATACTCAGAAATCAACGGCCAAGTCACCGCAGCAAACAGCAGTGCTACCGCAACCACAGCAAATACACAATAGATATAGTCAATCGGTGCATCCTGTGCCGCCTGATACAGACGCTGCACATACAGAGCCATCATAAAAAAGATCGAAAACAAGATCAGCACTGTAAACAGAACTGTCAGGATCGGGATATTTACGATCGCAAAGATCAGCCAAAGAATTGAAACAGCAATCACCGGTACAAGCAATGATCCCAAACCGGCAGCTGCTTCCCTGAACGACACCTTCTGCTTCATCATATAGCGGGAGACGGCCCATACCGCTAAGACCATTACCGCGAAAAAGAGAAGCAAATACACAAGAACAACTAAAAATCCGTCATAAAAAGCGTGATGGCGTTCTCCAAACCCGAGCGGCCGATTCCAGCTCGCCTTTAACTGAAACCAGTTCCCGATTGAAAAAATCATACTGAATATAAGCATTGAAATCAAACCATACTTATAATGAGAAAAACCATCCGCCACGACGGTTTTCGCCGGTGATTTTAAAATCGAGAACGCAAAACCGCAATATCTGTTGATAGCTGCCCAAACAGACGCAAGCTTGTCTTTAGCAGTTGATACACCGCGTTCCTTGTGCGGTTTCTGCTTTTGTTTTTGCTTCTGCTTGCTTTGCCGGCTCGCCTTTCTGGACATTCTCGATAGCGGTTCTTCATCTGCATCTATTCTTTCACTCTGGTTAACTTCTTCTTCAAACGTTTCTTTTCTATCTTCCGTCATGTCAGCAACTCCTATCAAAAAAATACGGCGGAATACCATTCAGCAAGAAAATAAAACACTTATATAAGGTACCGAAGCCTTCCTGAACAGTCAAGTCATTTCCATTTAAGTAAAGCATGGCGGCACATCTACATGACGGTATATCGTATGAAATGGTTTTACCTTTTGCAACAAAAAAACCAGCCGCCTCAGCAGCTGGTTTTCATTCCTTATTTTAAAAAGATAAAGTACAGGATAAATACGACAAACAGTCCGTACATGATCGGATGAACCTCTTTGGCTTTTCCTTTGCACACCATTGTAATCGGATAGAAAATAAATCCAATGGCAATCCCGGTCGCAATGCTGTACGTTAACGGCATCATGATCATGGTAAGGAAAGCAGGAACGGCTACCTCGAACTTATCCCAAGCAATTTTGCCAAGCGGCGCCACCATCAGTGCACCAACAATGATCAGTGCCGGCGCTGTTACGTTTGATGTAACGACTGATAGGAGCGGTGAGAAAAACGTAGCCAGTAAAAAGAGAATACCTGTTACAATTGCCGCAAATCCTGAACGGGCACCCGCAGCGACACCTGAGCTTGATTCCACGTAAGAAGTTGTTGTAGACGTACCAAGCACAGCACCGATCACAATAGAAGATGAATCAGCTAAAAGCGCACGGCCCGCACGCGGCAATTTGTTTTCCTTCATTAAACCAGCTTGAGTTGCCACAGCAACCAGTGTACCCGCTGTATCAAAAAATCCGACAAACAAGAAAGTTAAAATGACAATCAGCATTTGTACGGAGAATATATCCGGCAGGTGAATCCATGCTTGTCCGAAAGTCGGCGCAAGGCTCGGCACACTGCCGATGATTTGAGATGGAACTGGAACCAACCCGAAAATCATGCCGGCAACCGCTGTTAACAGCATTCCGATAAACACGCCCGCGTTAACGCGAAGCACCATTAAAATAACCGTTACAATCACACCGAAAATCGTTAACAGCACAGGACCGCTGTGAATGTTCCCGATGGTGACGAGTGTAGAAGGGTTTGCAGTAATAATTCCTGAACCTTGTAATCCAACGAATGTAATAAACAGGCCGATACCCGCACCGACTGCCAATTTCAGCTCAGGCGGAATGGCGTTGATGATTTTTTCACGAAAACCTGTTAAAGAAAGAGCAACGAAAATAAGTCCTGAAATAAAGACACCAGACAAAGCTGCCTGCCATGAAATGCCCATCCCAAGGACGACAGAAAACGCAAAAAACGCGTTCAGCCCCATACCGGGCGCAATGGCGATCGGATACCTCGCGATCACCCCCATTAAAATACAGCCTGCTGCAGACGCCAATGCTGTCGCTGTAAAGACCGCACCCTGGTCAATTCTCAGCGCCTCCGGAAAATCTTTTACGCTCTCCAAAGCAAGTGTAATCGGATTGACGAACAGAATATATGCCATAGATAAAAAAGTCGTTAATCCGCCAATGATTTCATTGCGATAGCTGGTGCCCAGCTCATCAAACTGAAAAAACTTTTTCAAGCTATTTGACTCCCTTCACTCTTTGCTATTTATTCTGTCCTGAAAACGCCAAATAAAAAACGCCCCAATACAATTTGGGACGCTTGACTACAGACGGATTTCAATTCGAATAAATAAACGTGTTTTATTTATATCAAACGAAAGAAATGTTTACGTAGTCAAGCCATTTACGGTAGCTTGGTAGAGACTTGCGAGCCATATCCCCGCGATTATACGAATTCATCTTATTTGATTTCTGTGTCTATTGTACCAACTTCAATTTGAAAAGACAATATAAAAAACGAACAATAGTCGGATGAAATTCGATTTTGTTCGTAATAAACAGAAAAAACCATCTTCTTGGCAAAATCACCAAAAAGATGGTTTCCGTTAATTGATTATTACTCCCACTCAATCGTCGCAGGCGGCTTACTTGTAATATCATACACCACGCGGTTAATATGCTTCACTTCATTCACGATACGTGTAGAAATGACTTCAAGCACATCCCACGGGATACGAGCCCAGTCAGATGTCATGCCGTCAATTGATGTAACGGCGCGGATTCCGATTGTGTAATCATACGTTCTTGCGTCACCCATAACACCAACGCTGCGGATGTCAGGAAGAACAGTGAAGTATTGCCAGATATCACGCTCTAACCCGTGATTTGCAACTTCTTCACGCAAAATCGCATCTGATTCACGAACGATTTCCAGTTTTTCTTCCGTTACTTCACCAAGAACGCGGATTCCGAGGCCCGGTCCTGGGAAAGGCTGGCGCCATACGATTTCATCCGGAATGCCGAGCTCTGTGCCAAGCGCGCGCACTTCGTCTTTGAAAAGCGTGTTTAACGGCTCGATCAGCTCAAATTGCATGTCTTCAGGAAGCCCGCCGACATTGTGGTGAGATTTGATCGTTTGCGCCGTTGCAGTACCGCTTTCGATGATATCTGTGTAAAGCGTTCCTTGTGCAAGGTAGTCGATGCCTTTGAGCTTGTCCGCTTCATCATCGAACACGTAAATGAATTCATTACCAATGATTTTGCGTTTTTGCTCAGGATCAGAAACACCTTTTAGTTTATTTAAGAATCTGTCTTTAGCGTCTACTTTAATCACATTCATGTTAAAGCCTTCGCTGAATGTTTTCATAACACCCTCAGCCTCGCCTTTACGGAGAAGACCATGGTCTACAAAGATACAAGTCAGCTGGTCGCCGATCGCTTTATGAATCAAAACAGCAACAACAGAGGAATCAACGCCGCCGCTTAGCGCGCAAAGAACCTGTTTGTCCCCGACCGTTTCACGGATTTTTTGCATTTCGATTTCGATAAAGTTCTCCATTGACCATTTGCCTTCACAATCGCAAACGCCGAATACAAAGTTTTTCAGAAGATCATTGCCGTATTCAGAGTGGCGTACTTCCGGGTGGAACTGAACGCCGTACCATTTTTTGTCGGCTTTGCTCATCGCTGAATTCGGGCAGTGATGGCTAGTCGCGTCAACAGTGAAGCCTTCAGGAACTTCTACAACCAAATCGCCATGGCTCATCCAAACCACTTGTTCGTTCGGAAGATCTTTGAACAAATCAGGTGTGCCTTCGATGTGGATGTTTGCTTTTCCGTATTCACGCTGGCTTGCCGCTTCAACTTTACCTCCAAGGTAATGAGTCATCAGCTGCATGCCGTAGCAAATTCCCAAAACAGGAATATCGAGCTCAAAGATTTTCTCGTCACAGCGGAAAGAGTTTTCATCATACACACTGTTTGGACCGCCGGATAAAATAATTCCTTTTGGATTCATTTCTTTAATTTCTTCAGCCGTCAATGTATGGGGATGAAGCTCGCTGTATACACCGAATTCACGGATACGGCGTGTAATCAGCTGGTTATACTGACTGCCGAAATCAAGGACAAGAATCATTTCATTCACTAACTTTGTCATGGTTGTCACCTAATCTCCTCTAAGTTTTTTGACACAGAAAAAAACGAGGACAGATATGAAGCTCGCTCCGCCCTCTTTGGCAAGGCCGTTTTGCCGGAGTCAGGCAACTCGCTCCCAGACTCCGATAATATTCACTAATTCTAACAACACGTTGATAAGTGGTCAAGACCATCTTCTTTTAATTAAATTTTCCCATAACTCTCTGGATTCATTCCAAAGCGCAGCCGAATCTTCATTTCTGTAAAGGGCCCGTTCATAGCATAATGTCACCTTTGACATGTCTTCTGAGTCGTATTTTCCATCGATTCGTTTTGCATAATCACGAAGCGTTTCACTGTCTCGTTTCGGCATTCCTCTTCTCTTCAGCTGTTTCAGCAGCGCGCCGTACGCCTCAAAAAACACGTACTGATCACTGCGCGGCTTCAATTTTCTCGCAATGAAAACAGGAATCCATAACGAACGGAAAACATACAGCAATACTGCTGCCAACAGGAGGACTACAAGAAGTGCGGGCGCTACATACCATCCTGCACCCGCGTTTGCATGTGAAGCGGACGGCTTTTCAGAACCAGCTGGCTCCCGTTTTTCCTTTTGTGTTTCCTCTTTTTTCGGCTGTTTTTTCTCTTCTTTCTGCTCCTCTTTTGTTTTCTCCGGCGAGCTGCTGCTCTCGCTGCCGGAACCCTTTGTGTCAGAAGAAGTAAACTCAGCCGGATTTGTAAACCCTTTAGTCGGCTCAAATGTGACCCAGCCCTGTTCCGGGAAATACACCTCTACCCAGGAATGGGCGTTGTTATTTGTCACTTCGTAGATGCTGCCGTTTTTGTTTCCTGCTTCTTTATATTCGCCGGACGTATACCCCTTTACCCAGCGGGCCGGGATGCCGGCCGAACGCAGGAGCACCACCATAGCGGAAGAAAAGTTGTCACAGTAGCCCATCTTTGTTTCAAACAGAAATTGATCGACGTAATCCTCATCATTCTTAGGGATGGACACGTTTTCGGTTTCATATGTGAACTCATTTGATCCTAAGTATTCCTCAACCGCTTTCACCTTATCAAACATATTATCGTGATCCTGGGTCAGCTTGATTGCAAGGTTTCTCACCCGCTCAGGCAGTGAATCCGGCAGCTGCATATAGCGGTCGCTGAATGTGTATTCCTCACTGTTGTTTCTCACTTTTACCTTTCTCAGCTCATCCAGCTTGTAGACCGGGGAATTGTACGCTACTGTATAGCTCCCCATATTTCTGATCTCACCGGCTTGTTCACTGATCGGGGAAATTTGTTCCGTGTTCCCGTTCATTTCAAGTGAGACAGCCCGCTTTGGCTGAATGGTTTCTGCACCGATCGGATACATCACATGGTTATACCCGTAGTGTTCGTCGACTTTTACACGGACGGTGCTGCGCTCTGTCTTAACCTTATGGTCAAACCACAGATTTTCAACTTTTCCTCCGCTAAGCTGATATGACATGCCTGTGTCTGTTTCAATCCAGCCTTTTCCTGTATACGTATCCTTCGTTTCCACACGGAAATACGTACGCTCTTTTCCCTGCCATGTAAAAACAGGTGTATCATCCTGCTGGAACGGTCCGCCGAGTGATTCATCATGGTTCCCGTATCCGATTTTGCTTTCTCCAGCCGTCACATGATCTTGATTCGTGATTTTTTTGAGAAAAGGTACCGGATCAGGCCAAGCCGGCTCTGATTTCGGAGCTGCAAGTCCGAATCCCACAGCAGCCAAAATCAATACAGATAAAGGAAGAAACCATTTCAGGACAGATGTTTTTGGCAGTGTGATTCTTTCCATCAGCTTGATGCGATCTAAGTATAAAAGGCCCAGCATAAAGAAGCCGATCAGCACGATACGGATGACGGCAAAAGTGGCATCATATGGCGTAAAGGTATCAAGAATCGTAATGTACGCTACTGTCATCATAAAGAAAAACAAAATTCTTCTCTGGTAAATCACCCAATAATGAAGGAGATAGACCAGCAGCCACAGCAACACAAAAAACAACAGGGTCCGAAATGAAGGGATCATGTCATTCCATTGCCCTGATTGAATCAACGTGATATTCAAATAGACATCCTGTAAAAAAGAGCTGATCCAGCTCAAATCAAATATAGAACCTTGATAAAACAGAATGTGTATCGAGATCAACGTAAATAAAACGCAAAAAGGAACGGTGACAAACCACCTCATCCGGAAAAAAGTCAGCAGAAACGTCAAGCCGATAAAGACGCTAAAAAAGCCCGTATGTTTCGTATCTGTAAAACTGTCAAGCGGTCTGAGCCACTCCCACAGCAATAAAAACGCCAGAAAATAAAATATCAGCAAGCTCAAACGGCTTCCCTTCTGATCATCGTGCGGCATGTGCACCCGTCACCTCTCTTTCTAAACAACACGCGAAACTCGTCCGTCCCTCATGACCTGAACTCTGATTTGACGTTTCTTCATCCGTTCAATCATGACATTTTCAGCTTGAGAAAGCTCAGCATCTTTCTCTTTTGCCAGTATCACTGTAACCCGTCCGCCCCCGGTTTCTGCGATGTTCAGCAAATCTTCCGTGAACTGCCCCGTGACGATCACTTTGTCAGCCTGGCGAACAGATGGCTTCCCCATCTCCTCCCGTACATATCGGCTTACCGGGTCTGCCGCATCACAATGAGCAACGGCTAAATGCCGAAGCATGTGCTTGAAATGATGCTCCCCCTCCTGAATAGGAAAAATCGTTTTTTCCTTTCCGACTGAGGCCAAGCCTGCCGCCGTGCCATTTTTTAAAACAGAATGAAGAATCGAAGCTGTTACAGAAACGACCTCTTCAAATGCTTCAGAGGAAGAACGATCCATCAGAAGAAACAGGTTTTTGCTTCGAGACGGTTCAAACTCCTTCGTCATCAGCTGGCTCCGCCGTGCAGAAGTCTTCCAGTCTAATGCAGCAAACCGGTCTCCCGGCTGATAATTCCGCACACTTGCTACGACAGCGGAATGGTGCTGATGAACCGGAGAAGAACCGCTTACACCGTCTTCCTGATGCCTCTCATTCACCTGATAAGAAAGACGCTGAAAGGATGGATAAACAAACAGGGTGTCTTCCAGCTCATAAAAAGCTGTTTTTTCAATCAAACCGAGGACATCCCCAGTTCGCACCCTGACAGCATGAAAATGATGCTCCCCACGCGGTACCCGAGCTAATTCATACGACATTGTCATACTCCGTTTAAACCAAGGAAAAACAAGCCGTTTAGCCACTGCTTCGTCTCGGTTCAATGACTCGACTCCTTCTGGAAGGCAATCTTCAATTACCATATACACCAGGGGAAACGGCAGCTTCCTTCTCAGCGTAACAGACACGCCCAGCCTGTCCCCGGCATGCAATTGTGTTTTGGCCATTTGCCGTGAAGCCTGAATAGAGCGGAGCGGATACAACGCCAGCAGCCCGGCATACACGACAAAAGGGAGAAACGCGTAAAACAAAAACCAGCTGACAAAGCCGCCCTGAAACATTGCGTAAGAAAAAACAGCAGCCGTCAATAACGTTAGTACAATGAGCTTCCACCCATATACGAACCATTGCAATTTCTTCTTCATCAGCGGATCGACGACCTTTGAACCGGCACCTTCGCAGCTGACATGATCTCCCGTACGATCGTTTCTGCCTCGATCCCTTCAAACTTCGCCTCAGGCTGCAGCAGCATCCGGTGCGAAAGCGTAAAAGGAGCTAAATATTGAATATCATCCGGAATGACATAGTCGCGATGATGCAGCAGCGCGTATGCTTGGGCCGCTTTCATAAGAGCAATTGATCCGCGCGGACTCACGCCTAATTGAACAGAGGCATGCTGTCTCGTTTTCTGTACGATTTCAACAATATATTCCTTTATGCTGTCATCAGCACGAACATTTTGCACTTCCCGCTGCAAACGGATGAAGTCTTCTTTTGTAATGACCGGCTCAAGCGTCTCAATCGGATGGCTGTTTTCTTGAAGAGATAAGACGTCCAGCTCCTCATGAAAGGTCGGATAACCCATGCGAAGTTTGAATAAAAAACGGTCAAGCTGGGCTTCCGGCAAAGGGTAGGTCCCTTCATATTCGACCGGGTTTTGGGTTGCCATCACAAAAAACGGAGCGGCAAGCGTCATCGTATGGCCATCTACCGTTACGCTTCCCTCTTCCATCGCTTCAAGCAAAGCCGACTGTGTCTTCGGAGAGGTCCGGTTGATTTCATCGGCGAGTACGATATTTCCCATAATCGGGCCGGGACGGTATTCAAATTCCATTGTTTTCGCATTATAGATGGATACACCTGTTACATCAGATGGCAGCAAATCCGGAGTGAATTGGATTCTTTTGAAATCGGCGCCGATTGACTTTGCCAGTGCGCGGACCATCATCGTTTTTCCAACTCCGGGTACATCCTCAAGCAGCACATGCCCTTTGGCAAGAATGGCTGCTAAGCTGAGTATGGCGATGTCTCGTTTTCCAACCATTACTCTATTAATATGTTCAACTGCTTTCCCCAGCAAAGGATGCAGGTCTTCTTGGTATGCCATTCTTTTCCTCCTAGTCATCTACAAAATTCTTCATATTGTAACCTAACTTTACCACAAAAAGCGATCTGTATAAAAAAACGATTCTATCAAATTGTTTCCAATAAAACTGGACAAATCACATAAAAAAGCTCCCTGTCACAGGAAGCTCAATTACTTATGTTCTAAAGGCTCCATATGAACATGCGAATAATCAATCGCATGCTCCTCCTTCATTCTCCGCTCAATTTCATTGGCAATATCGTGGCTTTCCGTAATATTTAAATCAGCGGATACTTCAACCACCACATCAACGTAGACCGTACTGCCCAAGTATCTCGCTTTAATGTCTTTTAAACGGCTCACACCGGAAATCTTTTCGATCGTCTGTTTATAAGCTGACATGTCCTTTACGTCGAAGCCATCTGTCAAAGAGTGAGATGATTCTTTAAAAATATCCCATGCCGTTTTACAAATGAGAAGACCGATCACAAACGCAGTGACCGTATCGATCCAAGCAAGGTGGAATTGCGCAGCCACAATGCCGATAAACGTGCCGATACTGACAAATGCATCTGATTTATTATCAGCCGCCGCGGCAAGGAGCGCCTGGCTCTTCACCTTTTTGGCCAGTCTTCTATTGTACTGATAGACTACAAGCATCAGGGCTGCCCCGCCCGCTGCCGTCCAAGCTGCAATCATATCCGGCGTCTCTTGTTTAGCAGAAAAAATAGATTCTCCGGCGCTGAACAGCACCTGCAGTCCGACAACCATCATAATAAAAGATGCGATAAGTGATGCAATCGTTTCTGCTCGAAAGTGGCCGTATGGATGATCTTCGTCAGGAGGCTTTTGAGAGATGCGCAGGCCGATCAGCACAGCAACAGAAGCAATAATGTCAGTTGTGTTATTTAACCCGTCTGCCGTAAGCGCTTCTGAGTGAAAGAAATAACCGATGATCAGCTTAATCGCGGACAGAACAAGATACGCCGCTATACTGACCAGCGCCCCGGCTTCTCCTTTTTTCAGTTCATCATATCTCTCCATACAAAACCTCCTCTCCGCTCGCGTTTTCCTATTATTATGATACAAAGCTGAACCGCAGTGGGTCTACAGAAACATGATTCACTCGCCACAGGAAAATAGTGATGATAGAACACTTTTTCCCTAATCCAATTTATTTTCTCCTTCGAAAACCACTTCAAATCCAATGACACCAACACATCTCGCGAACTGCCGTATATTAAAAATAATAACAACCTACAAAATGAATAATGACAGAAACATTTTTTCTTTTTTTTCAAGTATATCCGCGGAAAACACCGTAAACAAAACCCTACAAATTTGAAATAAACTGTTATATTTTCTTACACGAATTTTCGACAAACTGTATATTTATGATAGAGTTTCAATTATCATAATATTCAGTAATGAATTCATTCTTAAAGGAGGCAACTTATGAACCAAGCTCAATCAGGATTAAAAAAAGAATTAAAGACCCGCCATATGACAATGATTTCAATCGCTGGCGTGATTGGAGCCGGCCTATTTGTAGGCAGCGGTTCAGTGATTCACTCGACCGGTCCCGGTGCCATTGTTTCCTACGCGTTAGCCGGATTATTGGTAATCTTTATCATGAGAATGCTCGGTGAGATGTCTGCCGTAAACCCGACGAGCGGATCGTTTTCTCAATACGCTCACGATGCCATCGGACCGTGGGCAGGATTTACAATCGGCTGGCTGTATTGGTTTTTCTGGGTGATTGTCATTGCAATCGAAGCCATTGCCGGTGCTGGCATTATTCAATACTGGTTCCATGATATTCCGCTATGGCTGACAAGTTTGATCTTGACGATCGTGCTCACCCTGACAAACGTCTACTCCGTTAAGTCTTTTGGTGAGTTCGAATATTGGTTCTCCCTCATTAAAGTTATTACCATCATCGCGTTTCTAATCGTTGGATTTGCCTTTATTTTTGGCTTTGCGCCAGGCAGTGAGCCAGTCGGTTTATCCAATATTACAGGCAAAGGCGGATTTTTCCCCGAAGGCATCAGCTCCGTATTGCTCGGCATTGTCGTTGTCATCTTCTCTTTTATGGGAACAGAAATCGTTGCCATTGCAGCGGGAGAAACATCCAACCCGATCGAATCCGTAACGAAAGCGACCCGATCCGTTGTATGGCGCATCATCGTCTTTTACGTTGGCTCCATCGCCGTTGTTGTGGCGCTTTTGCCTTGGAATTCAGCCAATATTTTAGAAAGCCCTTTCGTCGCTGTACTTGGGCATATTGGAGTGCCGGCAGCCGCGCAGATTATGAACTTTATCGTCCTCACAGCTGTACTCTCTTGCCTGAATTCAGGTTTGTACACCACATCCAGAATGCTGTATTCACTTGCAGAAAGAAACGAAGCGCCGCGCCGTTTTATGAAATTGAGCAAAAAAGGCGTTCCCGTACAAGCCATTGTCGCCGGAACATTTTTCTCTTATATTGCGGTCGTAATGAACTACTTTTCACCGGACAAGGTCTTTTTATTCTTAGTCAATTCATCAGGCGCAATTGCTTTACTCGTCTATCTTGTCATCGCTGTTTCCCAACTGAGAATGCGAAAAAAACTCGAAAAAACAAACCCAGAAGCATTGAAGATCAAGATGTGGCTCTTCCCTTTCCTAACCTACTTGACCATTATCGCCATCTGTGGAATTTTAGTATCTATGGCGTTTATTCATTCCATGAGAGACGAGCTGCTGCTGACAGGCGTTATCACGGGAATCGTTCTGATTTCTTATCTCGTGTTCAGAAAACGCAAGGTCAGCGGGAAAGCGGTAGCCGAGCCTGTCACACAGCAGCAGCCCGACATCCTGCCATAATGCTGATCAACTCCTAAACGGTCTGCCGTTTAGGAGTTTGTTATTTTCTTCTTCGAGCAGGCGGCGGCCCACAGATTTTTTTGTAACCATCACGTCCTTATTGTCATTAACTATAGTACCAATTTGGAAAAATTAGATAAGGACGATGAAAATGACACTTGAAAAATTTGCGGATGCCCTCCCAATCCCAGATACACTAAAGCCGGTGCAGCAAACAAAAGAAAAGACATACTACGAAGTCACCATGGAAGAATGTACTCATCAGCTTCACCGCGATCTCCCTCCGACCCGCTTGTGGGGTTACAACGGCTTATTTCCCGGACCTACCATTGAAGTCAATAGAAATGAAAACGTTTATGTGAAATGGATGAATAACCTTCCTTCCACACATTTTCTTCCGATCGATCACACCATTCATCACAGTGAAAGCCAGCATGAAGAGCCAGAAGTAAAAACTGTTGTTCATTTGCACGGAGGCGTCACGCCAGATGATAGTGACGGGTATCCGGAGGCTTGGTTTTCCAAAGGCTTTGAACAAACAGGCCCTTATTTTAAACGAGAGGTTTATCATTATCCGAATCAGCAGCGCGCTGCTATTTTGTGGTATCACGATCACGCCATGGCGCTCACCAGGCTGAATGTCTATGCCGGACTCGTCGGCGCCTATATCATTCACGATCCAAAGGAAAAACGCTTAAAGCTGCCTTCAGGCGAATACGACGTGCCGCTTCTTATTACAGACCGCACGATCAACGAGGACGGTTCTTTGTTTTATCCAAGCGGACCGGAAAACCCTTCACCGTCACTGCCTAACCCCTCAATCGTTCCGGCTTTTTGCGGAGAAACCATACTCGTTAACGGGAAGGTATGGCCATACTTGGAGGTCGAACCTAGGAAATACCGTTTCCGCGTCATCAACGCCTCCAATACAAGAACCTATAACCTGTCTCTTGATAATGGCGGGGAAATTATTCAGATTGGTTCAGACGGAGGGCTCCTGCCGCGCTCTGTTAAACTGAACTCTTTCAGTCTTGCGCCCGCTGAACGTTACGATATCATTATTGACTTCACAACCTATGAAGGACAATCGATTATTTTGGCAAACAGCGCAGGCTGCGGCGGTGATGTCAATCCTGAAACAGATGCGAATATCATGCAATTCAGAGTCACAAAACCATTAGCACAAAAGGACGAAAGCAGAAAGCCGAAGTACCTTGCCTCATACCCTTCCGTGCAGAATGAAAGAATACAAAACATCAGAACACTGAAACTGGCAGGCACCCAGGACGAATACGGCAGACCCGTCCTTCTTCTCAATAACAAACGCTGGCACGATCCTGTCACAGAAGCACCAAAAGCCGGAACAACTGAAATATGGTCCATTATCAACCCGACGCGCGGAACACATCCGATCCACCTGCATCTGGTCTCCTTCCGTGTGTTAGACCGGCGTCCGTTTGATATCGCGCGTTATCAAGAAAGAGGGGAATTGGCCTACACCGGTCCGGCTGTTCCGCCGCCGTCAAGTGAAAAGGGCTGGAAAGACACCATTCAAGCGCATGCAGGTGAAGTCCTGAGAATCGCGGCGACATTCGGGCCGTACAGCGGACGATACGTATGGCACTGCCATATTCTTGAGCATGAAGACTATGACATGATGAGACCGATGGATATAACAGATCCCCATAAATAACCCGACAAACTTGCCTCCCGCAGGCAAGTTTTTTTATACGAAACTTTCGTCCTCATTTTTCGTATAACATAAAAACAGCAAAAAGGAGCTGCTTTTTATGCTGACAAACGACCTAAATGAAAAAACAAAACAATACATTTCCATTTATGCCGAATTAAAATCAAAATTAAAATGGAAAGTTGCACACGATCAGATATTAATGCTCATATCTTCTGCATATATTGTGAATAAAAGAGAGTTTGATTTTCAGCGCTTTTATGATTTGAGCAGCTATATCAAATCAAACATCGGCAGCTTCTCAACACTCAATTCACACCACCGCTTTACTGTTGCTTCCATTCTGGACATTCATTTTCAGCATGAGGCAAAACAAACGTTTCTGACTTTCATCGATGTCTACAATGAAATGGTGAGGCTTGGATATAAGCGGGATATGTTCACGTACCTTTCCGCTCTGATCTTGCTCACCAGCAAATCTGAAACGTCAAACCAAAGAGAACAGATGAACATGGGGCTATCTGTTTATCAACAGATGAAGAAAAACCATTATTTCCTCACTTCAACTCAGAATGTTCCGCTTGCCGTATTGCTTGGCGAAAACGGCAACGGTTTGCAGGCGCTAAACAAGGCGGAAACATGCTATCAGCTGCTGGCAGCCAGCGGGTTTAAAAAAGGACAGTACTTACACCAGGTCAGCCATATTCTGGCCTTGCAAAGTGAAAAAGACCCTGAAACGCTCGTTTCCCATTGCAAACATATATGTCAATCCATCACTGAATCTTCCAAAAGGCCAAAGGATTATCATTATCCGGATCTTGCCCTTCTCACATTTCTGGAAGAGCCAGATATCAAAACCGTTTTGGGCATCACTCACGAATTAAACCAAGAAAAAGCATTTAAATGGAAAAAGGAATTGAACTTCAAAATTGCTGTCAGCCTATATCTCAGTGAGCATATGGAGAAACATCTGCTGATGGAATCAGGACTATATACCGCAATCGAAACGGTCATTCAGGCCCAGCAGGCAGCCGCGACAGCTGCTATCATCAGCTCTACAGCAGCCAGTCATTCTCATGACGGAAACTAAAGAGGAGGGAAAACATGCCATACATCACATTAGAAGATCAGACACGCCTATACTATGAAACGCACGGAAGCGGTACACCGATCCTATTTATACACGGCGTGCTGATGAGCGGACAATTTTTCCACAAACAGTTCTCAGCACTCTCTGCCAATTATCAGTGTATTCGTCTCGATCTTAGAGGACACGGCGAATCCGACAAAGTCCTGCACGGACACACCATTTCCCAATATGCCCGCGACGTAAGGGAATTTCTAAAAGCAATGGAGCTCGACCGTGCCGTGCTTGCCGGCTGGTCAATGGGTGCTTTCGTCGTATGGGATTATCTCAATCAATTTGGGAATGATAACATACAAGCCGCTGTCATTATTGATCAATCAGCTTCCGACTATCAATGGGAGGGCTGGGAGCACGGTCCGTTTGATTTTGACGGTTTAAAAACGGCGATGCACGCCATTCAGACTGAACCGCTGCCATTTTACGAGAGTTTCATCCATAATATGTTCGCGGAACCGCCTGTCGAGACAGAAACAGAATGGATGCTGGCAGAAATCCTCAAACAGCCGGCTGCCATTTCAAGTACGATTTTATTTAACCAAACGGCTGCTGATTACCGCGGCACCCTTCAAAACATCAATGTGCCGACATTGCTGTGCTTCGGAGAAGACCGCAAATTTTTCTCGACAGCTGCTGGGGAGCACTTACGCAGCAATATTCCAAACTCGACGCTCGTCACCTTTTCTAAAAGCAGCCATTGCCCGTTTTTAGAAGAGCCCGATGCTTTTAACAGTACACTCATCTCCTTTTTAGATGGTCTGATTGGAAAACCATAAAGAAAAAGGAATTAGGAGATTGAGGAAAAGTATGAGACAATAAGAAATGTGCAGTAAAATACATGAGGGAAGAAGTGACTTTATGTCTTACTATAACAAACGTAATCAAGAACCGCTGCCTAAAGAAGATGTGAGTACATGGGAATGCACAAAAGAAGACTGCAACGGCTGGACCAGAAAAAACTTTGCCAGCAGTGACTCGCCATCATGCCCTTTGTGCGGAAGCAAAATGATCGACGGCATCCGTTCATTAGTGAATCTCCAAAACAACAGTCAAACGAAAACAAGTTAGCTCTTCCCTATAACAAATGAAGTCTCTGCAAGCAAACAATCCCCGAACGAGACGCAAATTCTATATCCAGAATAAAAGCCTCTCATTGCAAGAGTCCGTAAATTAGAGAGAAGCCCAAACTGTAAATGTTTAGGGCTTTTTGTCTATCCGCTTGGTATTATATGGATTTCAAAAAGGGAGTGATAACGTGATCACAAATCAGCAGCAAAAAGACCTGAAAAAAAGAGCTAGGTTCAAAAAGCTGAACCTTGCAATCAACTCCTATATTGAACTTCTGTTTTTGTCGATACCTCTGATCCATCTCTTTAAATGGCTCGGATCATTAGCCCTTCACCTCGTCCAGTAAAAAAACCACTCAGCCTATGCCGAGTGGTTTTTATTAGTTGATGACAGAAAAGCTGTTGATAATGCCGTTCGGATTTTTCCATACTTTTTTAAACTTCTTATTTTCAAGGTTATAGGAATAAATCGTCCGCACCTTGGCTTCACGCCCTGTTTCATCCTTCAGTTTTTTAGCCCCTTCGGCTTCGGCGAGAAAATAAATGTTCTTCCCATCCTTTGAGAACTGCGGCTGTGCGTCAATTAACAGCTTGAATGATTTTTGATTTGAAATGATGGTTTCATATTTTTTCGTATCCGCATTCAGCATCTGAATAGAAGCGGTTTGCTCCGTGCCTTTTTGTGTATATGATGTGAACAAAATCCGTTTATCATCATCAGAAACAGCAATATCGCTGATAAACTGGTCAAGGCTCTTCAGCTCATCAAATTTGTTTTGACGGCCTGCCGCAAAATGAATCGTAGTCGGTTTAGGATCGATTCCCTTTTCGTTCGCTTCATCTGTTTTCTTGTAATCTTCTTCTACAGAATAATGCAGTAAGGCAAATGAATCTGTTTTTTTGTTATAAAAGAAGCTGCTGACGCTGTCATCCTGATTATTAGCGGCAGGATAAAGGTTTTTGTACTTCTTCGTTTTCAGATCAAAAGCTGCAATCCGGAAATTGCTTTCATCCGCTTTTCCTAAGCGGAAAAAGATGGTTGAACCGTCCTTTGACAAAAACAAACTGTCCGCACTCTCAGCACCTTTATAAAGGATCGTCTTTTTATTAGACTTTAGATCCAGCTTAAAAAGCCTCATTTCATTTTGTTCATTATTGCCCGTATAATAGAGCACCTGCTGCTTTTGATCCAAAGCAAACGCCGGATAGCTGGTCAGCTTCTCCTCATGGATCACCTTATCATTTTCATAATACTTCGTCTGCAGATCGGTATTCGTAATCGAAACAAGCAGCTTATCACTGCTTTCCGTATTTACCGAAACATCAGCAGCGCTCTCATGACCTTTATCCTTTGCAACATAAAACGCAACACCAGCCGCAGCGGCTGCAATCACGACAGTTAACAATAACATCATTCTTTTTTTCATCTTTTATCTCCACCAATAGAAAAAGCAAGAATGTGACTTCTTGCTTTACAGATTATATATGTAAATTAATAGCTGTAATGTCCCGCTACTTTTCCTTTGCTTAATGGGTATCCAAGCGCTTTAAACGCTTTAGGGCTTACATCCAGAACTGCGTTAGGCATTCTGCCAACATCATTTTTGTAAACCGTAATTACCTTTTTAGGCTTCGCTTTTGCATAAGCTCTGATTTTTGTCCCGTTTTTAGGAACATCAAATCCAATCTTGGTCGCACAATCCCAATGTCCAAGTTTTTTACCTGAAGAGCCTTTTTTTCCGACTCCATTATACCAAGTAATATTTCCGTTCACATGTTTCGCACTGGCATCTGATGAAAAACTGAAAGCTCCCAAAGTACTTCCTACTAAGATAAAAGCGGCTAAAATGACTTTCTTCAACATTTCGTCCCCCTGTTTGTTAACTTCTAGGAAAAATTATACACGATGAACCAGGGATTTTTCATTTCAATATCCTTACAGTAATGTTACAAAGTCAGAAAAGTTACCTTTGCTAAAATAAACCATGGAAGATTATCCTATTATAATTACAGTGTTAGCGTTATAATTGTTGATAGAGTAGTTAACGCATTCAATATGAACGAACCATTACCGTATTGTTCAAACCAAATTCATAGTTATGTATACAACTCATACTCTCTCATAATAAAGAAAAAAGAGTGTGCGAGACTCTTTTTTCTTCAAAGTTTCTTTTTTCAAAAAAACGTAGATTATATTATATAAAAATTTCATTTCTTTTTTGGTTTTAAAAATGGCGATTTTGTGAACAGTTCATATTGATCAGTGCGGAATTACTCATATCAAAAGATGTAGGAGTGGTAATCCATGAAGGCAGCAAGATGGCATAACCAAAAGGATATCCGTATTGAAAATATTGAAGAGCCAAAAACGGAGCCAGGAAAAGTAAAGATCAAAGTCAAATGGTGCGGCATCTGCGGCAGTGATTTACACGAGTATCTGGGCGGACCGATCTTTATTCCGGTTGACAAACCGCATCCATTAACGAATGAAACAGCACCTGTCACAATGGGCCATGAATTCTCCGGTGAAGTTGTTGAAGTTGGAGAAGGCGTTAAAAACTATAAAGCCGGAGACCGCGTCGTAGTCGAACCGATTTTTGCGACACACGGCCACCAGGGTGCCTACAACCTTGATGAACAAATGGGATTCCTCGGCTTAGCCGGCGGAGGCGGCGGTTTCTCTGAATACGTCTCTGTAGATGAAGAGCTGTTGTTCAAACTTCCTGATGAATTATCATATGAACAAGGTGCGCTCGTTGAGCCTTCTGCGGTCGCTTTATATGCTGTCCGCTCAAGCAAAATCAAAGCCGGCGACAAAGCGGCTGTATTCGGCTGCGGCCCGATCGGACTTCTTGTGATTGAAGCGCTGAAGGCTGCTGGTGCGACTGATATTTACGCTGTTGAGCTTTCACCTGAACGCCAGCAAAAAGCTGAGGAGCTTGGAGCCATCATCGTTGATCCGTCCAAAACAGACGATGTAGTAGCCGAGATTGCAGAACGTACAGGAGGCGGTGTTGACGTAGCATTCGAAGTCACTGGCGTTCCAGTTGTGTTACGACAAGCCATCCAATCTACTGCAATTGCCGGTGAAACAGTCATCGTCAGCATTTGGGAAAAAGGCGCTGAAATCCACCCGAACGACATCGTAATCAAAGAACGTACAGTCAAAGGAATTATCGGGTACCGCGATATCTTCCCGGCTGTATTGTCATTAATGAAAGAAGGCTATTTCTCAGCTGACAAACTCGTAACGAAAAAAATCGTATTAGACGATTTGATCGAGGAAGGCTTTGGGGCACTTATTAAAGAGAAAAACCAAGTCAAAATCCTTGTCAGACCTAACTAATTTGAAACCGAAAAGAATCCGCGCGCGTATGCGGATTCTTTTTTATCTTATCCAATCACTTCAGCGCTGGAATCTTTCTTCGCCCCGCCGCGATCATAAGCGCGGAAGTTTTCCTCCAGCTGTTCAAGCGAAAGTCCTTTCGTTTCCGGTAAAAACTTCTTCACAAACAGTACAGAGCAAATTCCTAATACAACGAAGATAAAGAACGTTGTGGACAGCCCAATGGCGGCCAGCAATATCGGGAAAGTGAAACTGACTGCAAAATTCACCATCCACAGACAGAAAACCGTGACGCCCATTCCCAGACCGCGAAGGCGAAGCGGGAAAATCTCAGAAAGCATTAACCATGTCACTGGTGAAATCGCGCCCTGCTGAAAAGCAAGGAATGTAACCGTTAATGACAGGACCACATATGGAAGTGCCGGTGATCCTTCAAGCACTAGTGAAAATATCCCGATCATCAATAATGCCGTTGTCGTACCGACCAAGCCTGTCATCAGCATCGGCCGGCGGCCTACTTTACCAAGAAGCCAGATTCCAACGAACGTTGCCAATACCGAGATCACGCCATTGGCGATATTTCCGATTAAAGCGGCTTCCGTTTGAAAACCAGAATCTCTTAAAATTTCAGTTCCATAATACATAATCGAGTTTACACCTGTAATTTGCTGTACTATCGCAATCCCTAACCCAATGAACACAATGCGGCGAACCCATGGGACCGACAGATCTTTAAACGTCGCTTTTTCAAGCTGATCTTCTTTTTTGAAAGCGAATTCAATTTCTTGCAGCTCAGATGCCGCCCGCTTTTCATCCCTGATTTTTTTCAATACACGCAAAGCATCTTCTTTTCTACCTTTAGAAACGAGCCAGCGAGGACTCTCAGGCATTCTGATCATACCGAAAAACAGGAATACGGCTGGAAGCGACGCAATGACCAGCATATATCTCCACACATGGGAGTTGTCTCCCATTGTTGTACCAAGGATTGCATTAAAAACAAAGGCCAAAAGCTGTCCTGATACAATCATCAATTCATTCTGCGTCACCATCCGCCCCCTGCTTTCCACAGGGGACATCTCTGCTAAATAAGCAGGAACCGTGACTGATGCACCCCCGACCGCGATTCCGAGCACAAAACGGGAGATAATCATGATCGTTACATTTGGAGCAAACGTACATCCGATTGTTGAAATAAAAAATATAACAGCGAGGAACAAAATATTTTTGCGGCGGCCATTAAAATCAGACATTCTGCCGCCAAACACAGCACCGAGCGCGGCTCCAAAAAGAAGCGAACTGGTGACAAGCCCCTCTGTGAAGGCATTGAGGTTAAGCTGGTCTGGCTCTCCCATATACGGCAAAGCTCCATTGAGCACTCCGGTATCATAACCGAAGAGAAGACCGCCGAAAGTCGAGACTAAAATAATTGTACGTAAAAATGACATTTGATTGCCTTGTTTATTCATACTGTTTCCCCCAGTCTTTTTCAAAATCGATTAATACGTATTTCAAAAACTTATTCTAGGGCGCTGCCTTCCTCACAATTCGTAAGCAGGCTTCAGAAAAAATTCATCATGTTTTTCTCCAATGGCCTCATAACCTTCCCTTCTTCTTAGCATGTCAGTTCACTTGGAAGCGATTTCATTTTTCACTGAAAGAACAGTGGGCATTTCTTTGTGCACACACTTGATGTTTTGTTACTTTATAGTCACTTCATAGTTCTATCGTAGTAATATTATAGTGACATTTTTGTTACATCTGATATTATCATAATTATTAAAACGCTTTCAGTCAATATAAATTTCTGAAAATTTTTTACTCAATAAAAGGAAAATCACCAAATCAAGGGGAAAATGAACTTTTTTCTTTATAATATTGTGTAAAACAGGTCAAAATCTCTGTGAGTTTCTGTTCATCTGCTAAAATAATTAAAATGAGTAAGTGTTGGGTAACTTCTCCTGATTTTCTTCTCTGCAATGATCTCTTATCAAACATTCAATCAATTGTTTCAGACTCAAGATAAAAGGTAATAAAAGAAAATAAAATGGCTGGCTCAGGGGAGGCAACAAAGTTGAATGAGGTTTATGTCATTGCAGGTCTTATTTTGTTGACAGCGGGGATGATTGATTTTTTATGGACCACATTATGGTTAGAGAGCGGTGCAGGTCCCATCACAAGATGTCTGTCTGCATGGCTATGGAAAGGCTGCCGCAAAATCAGCGGAGACCACGCAAAGGTTCTAAGTATGGCAGGCCCTCTGCTGTTATGCCTGACGCTAGTGATATGGATCATTTTATTTTGGGGCGGATGGTTTTTGATTTTCTCAAGTGATCCCCACTCACTCATGGAAACTCAATCGAAAGAACCGGCATCCTGGTCAGATCGAATTTATTTTTCCGGTTATGTCATGTTTACATTAGGAAATGGCGACCTCGCACCAAACGGTGACCTATGGAAACTTATCACGGTTATTGAAACGGCTCAAGGCCTGCTTACAATCACATTTTCTGTCACATATTTGATTTCCGTCTTAAGTGCTGTTAATCAAAAACGCTCATTTGCCCAAAGCGTATTAAGTCTGGGGCATGACGGAACAGAAATCGTCCATAATGCATGGAATGGGAAAGATTTTCACGACATTGATTTTCTTCTTGTCGCTATCTCATCAGAGCTGGGAAAGCTGACCGCTCAACATAACGCCTTCCCTATCCTTCATTTTTACCATAGCACGCAGCGACAGGAATCATCCATTATAGCTGTCACTGTATTGGATGAGGCATTGACCATTTTGAAATACGGCATTCCTGAACAATATCAGCCGAATCAGCTCCACATCAAAGAAACGCGCTCAAGTATCAAAAATTACTTGGATACCGTTCATACTGCCTATATCCATCCAGCTGAACAAGCGCCGCCGCAACCAGACATCTCAAAGCTTCAACAATCAGGCATACCGGCTTTATCGAAGCAAACATTTCAAACCGCCGTCAATTCTTTAAAGGAACGTCGTCAATTGCTGTTGGGAATTGTCCAAGCAGGTGCCAGAAAATGGCCTGTTCAGGAGCAGACAATAGACAACGCATAAAAAAGTCCCGAGTGTCTGATCACTCCGGACTTTCACTTCATGATTCTTATACAAGCTTCTGGCCGCAATTCGGGCAAAAATTGGCTTCACCGGTTTTTGTTCCGCAGTTCGGACAGAAGTTTGGTTTGCTTCCGCTGCCTGATGACTGTGAGCCTGATGACTGTACCTGCTGATTTTGATTCATTTGATTCATCATCTGATTGGCCATATTCATTCCCATCATCATTCCAGCCATATCCGAAGCCGCCCCGCCTCCGCTCATCTTTCCGGATGCCATTCCATCCGTCATCGATATTTGCTGGTATCTGTTCACATCCCCAACCATACCGTAGGAAGCGTTCTTTGTAATCATATCTTGAACCTCTTGAGGATAATTAAAGCTCATGATTTGAAAACCAGTGACCGTCATCCCGTCGCTTATTAATTGCATATCTAAGTCCTCTTGAATTCCCTTGGCAATATCAAAAGCGTTTGCTTGAAGATTAAACATATCTTTCCCTTCTCTTGTGATCCACTTCATGAGAAGCTGATCCAGAATAGAAATGATACGGGTTTTAATATCCTCTACAAAATATTGATCTTTCACGCCAGCGATTTTATCAATCAGGCTGATATAGTCCTGCACCTTGAAATTAAATGTGCCGTTTGCGCGAATGGGCATCCCGCCTGGCATTCCCGCTGCCGGAATATTTATCGCCTGTTTTGTTCCCCATCTTACGGTAAATTCCTTCGTATTGACAAACAGCACCTCGGCGCGCATGCCGCTGTTAAATCCAAACTTAAATCCCTTTAACGTTGAAAGAAATGGAATAATTTCTGATTCAATATCATAATCGCCATCATCTTGAAAAACCCCTTCAACTCGCCCATTGTTCAAAAAGACAGCATCCTGTCCGGGACGAATGATTAAACGGCTCCCTTTTTTGATTTCACGATTGTTCCATTTATAAAAAATCATATCATCTCTAAATTCTTCCCACTCTACTACATTCGCTAATTGGTTTCTGAAAAAAGACATCATAACTCTTCCTTTCTCTATTTTTCTTCCACTAGAAACTGCCGCGGCTTCCGCTGTATGACGTGCCGCCTTTCGTAACACCGCCATCGCCGCCGCTGTCTTTATCATTTGATGGTTTTCTTTCCCTAGTTACAGTCGTTCTGATATAAGTGTCGTATTGATCAATCACATCAGACGTACGATGATCCATATATGTATTTCCATTAACCGTTACTTTGCCACCCGCATGATAAAGCATGATTGAAACCGCGATTCCCCCGACTGCGATGGCAGCAATCAGCTGAAACCACCATTTAAAGAACACGTTGTCGGGATTGCCCCCTGGTTTAATGCCCATATCTTTATAAGAAAGCTTAATATATGTTTTAAAAGCATTGAAATAATTTTCATTGGATAAATCAGATGAAATCGTATTTCTGATGCTATTGAGCCTGCTGTTGTCCAAATACTGTTCGGCTTTTTTGAAGCCTGCGATAAACACTTCTCTGTTTGTCATATCAATGGTCAGAATGGCTGTACTGCCTTTTCCGTAACGATCATAAAAATCGCCGGTATAGTCTGCAATATCTTCACCGTTTGTGCTTTTTGTCGTAACTATAATGAAATCAGTCTCCCTCTTGGCACCCAGCTCTGCCGAGAGAGATTCAAGTTTTTCGATTTCTGCTTTTGATAATAGATGGGCATGGTCATATACATGCTGCTGTGATTCAGAAGCTCTTGCCGCTTCGACTCCCAGTACCGGCATTACCATGAAGACAGCCAGAATAACAAGCATCGCTTTCCCAAAAAATCCGCGCATCAAAATCCGCCTCCCATCATCAATGAGACGAGCTTCAATGCAAGAAATGTGCCGCCTGCTATTCCGCTGAACCATGCCGCCACTTTTCCTGAACTGATCGGCGGCTTCCCGACAACCTTTCCTGTTTGCCCGTTCATCGCAAAGATATGCTCTGCTCTTTCATAATCGTAACTGACCATCCAAACGGGAAGCAAAACATAAAAGCTGTTCACGTTTTTCGTGTGAATATGTTTGTCCCTCACATTGACTGACGTATATCCGGAAAAAGTAGAATGTATGTATGAATCTATATAACTGCTGATTTTCTCTTTTGCCCTCGGAAAAAGCTCCTCATCGGTATAATTGTACTTTTCCGCAATATAACCGGCCAAATATGCCGTTTGAAAGTCTTTCAGCTCTTCGTATGAATAAGGCTCCAATTTGTCCATTAATTCGTCTTTCATTTTTTCAGAGGCATCGACAGGGATTTTCAAATAATCGAGATTGATATCACGAAATGCTTCAAAGTGCTCTGTTTCTGTACAAATATAATCCCCTTCTTCATACTGATGGACTCTGGTACAGTTCGCTCTCACCTGTACTTCACTATTTAAATCAAACATCCAAAACGGGATATACATTCCGGTGATGCTTTTAATACGATCAGCCGACATGAATCCTCTTGGTGTCAGAAGGCCTTTTTTGCACCACTTTCGAAATGCCTGTTCCGCTTCTTGTTTACTGATTGTAAATGGAATGACCTTCGCCGGTGCCAAATGTCCTGATAAACGATCGGCAAGTATAGCCGCACCTCCGCAAAAGCTGCAAGTCGTCGCTGTCGTTTCAGCTTCCGTGATCAAAACGGCGCCACAGTTTTCACATTGATATTCTTTTGCCTCATCTTCGGAAAACCGCGCCGCAATGTTTTCTTTCGGAAGGCTTTCAATATTGTCCTGTCTTCCGCAGCTGCCGCAGGATAACGAGCCGGATTCACTGTCAAATGCCATATCACTGCCGCAGTTCGGACACTTATAAGATATTATCATTACCGTTCCCTCTCACATCTTATGATAAAAATGGTGCCGCAGCCGAAAGCTGCGGCCTCCTATGTATTATTTATCCAGCATCATTTTCGCTTTTAACGCAGCAAGTTCATCATCAACCTGACTTGAACCCGCAGTATCATATTTAGCAGTCAGATCAGCAATATCATCCTGCGGAGCGCTGTTCAATTCAGCCATCGCATTTGCCTGATCAAGCGCCTTATTTACTTTGTCCTCCATTCGGCCGAATGCAGACATTGATTGGCTTGTACTCGATACAGAAGCGCCCAGCTTGTTCATTCTTTCTTGCGTTTTCGCTACTGCCCACTTCGCCTTGATCATATTTTTGCGTGCTTCCAGCTCTCCAATGTCAGAAACCAGTTTGTCATGCATCTTTCTCATTTGTGCGGCATTGGTTACAGCAATTTGATTCGCCGTCTGCAGTTCAGAAAGCTTTGATTCCAAAGAAGTTTTTCTTTCAAGGAATTGTCTCGCATCGCCCTCATTCCCCGCTTGCAGTGCTTTCATTGCATAGCTTTCCATCTTTTCCATATCTGCCTGGCACTCGTGACATTCTCTTTTTGCTCTCTGCTCCTCAGCCATAACAGCTGCTGTTTCTGCCTTAACCTTAGCCAAATCGCTATTCATGTTTCTTAAATATTGATCTACCATTTTCTCTGGATTTTCAGCCTTGTCCAATAAGGCATTGATATTCGCGGACATAATATCTTTGAATCTTCCAATTATACTCATCATATCGTTCCTCCTAGAAGCTATTTCGTTAACCCCCTTATTACATATACTATTTATTATCGTTAAAAGTTTCATTTTTTTAATAAAAAATGACATTTAAACAGAAAAATACATAACTTTTTACCCGCAAAATAAAAAATAATATAAAAAGGATGCCTCCCAAAAGTCCAAAGACTTTCAAGAAACATCCTCGATGTTTACAAAGAAACTTCAATCTCTTTTATGCTGGGCAGTGCATCAATCGCTCCAATTTTCGTGCACACAAGAGCTCCCACCTTATTGGCAAATGACACAATCTCACGCAGCTTCGCAAAATCAGCATCTACAGATTGAATGTGACCCGTGTTTGCCAATTGATATAAAGCCGCGCCGACGAAAGCATCTCCAGCTCCTGTTGAGTCAATTGATGTAACCGGAATGCTTGGAATGATTTCACGGTCTTTTCCATTGGAAAGAAGCGTTCCGCTTTTCCCAAGTGTCACAGCGACAATTTTTGCTCCGGTCTCATGGAGGATCGCAACGCCCTTTTCATGATTCTTCACACCGCTGATAATCTCAAGCTCCTCGTCACTGACTTTCACAAAATCGCTTACAGCAATTGCTCTTTTTGCGACACTTACAAACTCTGAGACCCTTCCCTTCCATAAATCTTCACGATAGTTAGGGTCAAATGAAATAAACTGTCCATTGTCTTTTGCAATCGACATGAGCCGTAAATAGGCTGAGCAAAACGGATCTGATAACAGGGCCGTTGCAGAGCCGAAATGAAGGATTTTCGCTTCGTTAAGTTTTTCCTGATCAATATCCTCCAGCGTAAACAACTCATCCGCGCCTCTATTAAAAACAAAATCGCGCTCCCCATTTTGCTTTAATGAAACAAAAGCAAGCGTTGTAGGCGCTTTCTCATCCATGACGAGCATAGAAGTATCGACGTGTACAGCGTCTAGAGTTTGCTTCAGAAAATACCCAAACGGATCCTTGCCTACTTTTCCGCTGAAAGCAGCATGTCCGCCCAGCTTGGCAATGGCGGCTGATACATTCGCCGGTGCACCGCCGGCACTTTTTAAGAAATTGCGTCCTTCCATTAAATCAACATCCACATCGGTACAAAAGAAATCGATCAACAATTCTCCAATACAAACAACAGAATGGCTACGCATATTATCACACTCATTTATAAAGTCTAGATTACAGTCTCAGTATATAACTTTCTGCTATAAATACAACCATTTATATCGAATATTATAAATTTTACATATATTTATCTTACAGACCTCTGCTCCAGCTCAGAGATGATGTACTTATATCTTTTTTCAGTTAAAGGATAGAAGGCGATGAGAATAATAGAAAGCAAAATGAAAAATCCCGGAATCAAAGCATTCATATTTTTAATCGCATTCAATGACGTAACTGTCTGATCTGCATTCGCCACATATCCGGCGATTCCTAAATAAATGGCCGAAAATGACCCGGCTAATGCAACACCCAGCTTATTAATAAAGCTCATGCTGGAAATCACAACACCATCCGCGCGAACTCCGGTTTTCCATTCCGCATAATCGACACAATCCGCAACCATTCCCCAAGCAAGTGTATTTAAAGGCGTTGTGAAAAATCCCGAAGCGAAAAGCCAAATGAAAATGAGTGTAATCGAAGAATACGGCGTAAAATGCAGGCCGGCATAAGAAATAAGCGATAGAGCTGCCGTGATCATCATAACTTGTTTTCTGCCCCACTTCTCAGAAAAGTAAGGAATAAACAAATTGCTGATCAGTGCTGCTCCAAAAAATAAAACAGTTCCCAAAAACACAAATTCCTTATGATTTACGTTATACGTAAAATAGTACACCATCGTACTGAGCTTAATATTAAACCCGATCGCAAAAGCCAAAAATGATGAAACTAACATAAGCAAAGGTTTGTTTCGGATTAAAACGGATAACGTCTTTTTGATCCCTTGTTTTTTTCTCTTTTTAGGATGAATCCGCTCCCGTACAGTAAAGAAACTAAATAGATTCAAAACGATGCTGACCGCCGCATAGATGAGCGCTGTCATCTGAAATCCAAACGCCTGATCCTCTCCTCCGATAGCAGTTGCAAGCGGTGTCGCACATGAAATAGATAAAAGGATGCCGATATACATCAAAATCATCCGTGTTGTTGTCAGAACCGTTCGTTCCTCCACAGAATTCGTCATCCGCCCCGTTAAGCTGTTCACCGGAATCGTTTGCATACTAAAGGATATCCCCAGCAGAATATAGGTGATGTACGCATATACCATATTCCCCGTCTCACCGAAATGAGGCGTCGTGAAACATAAAACCGTAAAAAGCGCAAAAGGAAATGCCACCCACAACAGATATGGCCTTGCCTTTCCCCATCTTGTGTTCGTTTTGTCTAAAATCAATCCCATGATCGGGTCAAAAATAGCATCCAGCACCCGCACAACAAGAAACAACGTTGCGATCACCGCAGGCTGAATGCCGCCGACGTCTGTATAATAGAATAATAGGTATGCGTTTACAAACTGAAAGACAATATTATATGACATATCGCCGAATCCATATCCGATTCGCTCAAACCAGGACAGACCGTGATGCTTCGCCTTCAATGTCGTTACTTTTTCTGTTTCAATCATCATTTCCCACCCCAAGAATCCGTTTTCATTTCCAGTAAACAAGAGGGAGAATACAAAGATCCTCCCTGTTCCTCAGCGATTTGGATACACCATTACTTTTAAACATTCATTCTTAAATTGAAGCGCCCGCTCCATCGCTTCATGCGTCTGCTCCAGCGAATATTGGTCCGTTACAAGATGCTTCGTGTCTACAATGCCTGAAGCGAGAAATTCGATTCCCTTTGGATACGTATTGGCATAACGAAAGATCCCGTAAATATCAATCTCATTGTCTGCAATAAACGGCACATTGAGCGGAATCTCGTTCTGTGAAGGCAAACCGACAATCGCCAGTTTTCCGCCCCGGCGCACAGAAGCCAGTGCGGATTGCAATGCCTTTGGATTTCCCGCTGTTTCCCAAGCAACATCTACGCCTCTATCATTCGTGATCGTTTTAATCTCTTCAAGCGCGTCCTGTTCACGGATATTAATGACATGAGTCGCTCCCATTTTTTTCGCAGCCTCTAACCTCAGCGGCTCTAAATCGGTCACAATAATTGTGCCTGCCCCAAACGCTTTAGCTGCCGCAACAGCCATTAACCCCACAGGGCCCATTCCCATAATCGCAATCGTTGATCCAGGCTGAAGCTTCGTTCTCGCCGCTACATGAATGCCAACAGAAAACGGTTCAATCAAAGCCGCATCTTCATAGGAAAGTGAGTCTGGGATCAAAAAAACGAAGTCCTGACGCATTTTAATATATTGGACAAACGCGCCGTCTACCGGCGGTGTAGCCAAAAACTGTACATCCGGGCAAAGATTATAGCGCCCTTCTTTGCACGCCTCACAGCGTCCGCACGTAACACCCGGCTCTACAGCGACGCGGTCTCCCACCTTGAATTGATCGACAGATGATCCGACTGCGGCAATTTCACCCGCGCATTCATGGCCAAGGATAAATGGTTTTTCTACTACATAATTGCCTATTCTGCCATTTGTATAGTAATGCAGATCCGATCCGCAAATCCCGACAGCCATCACCTTAATCAACACTTCATCATGATTGATGTCAGGCACAGGCAATGTTTCAATTTTGATCTCTCTTGTGTTGTGCATAACAGCCGCTTTCATGTTCTGAGGTACTGTGTGAGTCATTTGGCAAAATTCCTTTCTTTAGAAAATAAAATGTAAGTGCATACATTTTTGTTTTCTCTGTTACTGCCCCCATTTTATCTGCTTTTCAAGACGTTCAACAGCCTTTCCTGCTGTATAAAAGGACAGCGGCACTGTACTTTTATTTTTTCATATACAAAAAACGCTGGATTGATAAAATAGTACTAATAGGAGGTGCAGGCTTATGGCTGAACTTGAAAACCGAAAACAATTTGCACAACTGCTGGCACCTGCCGTCAAATCGCTAAAACTTCATCCTGATTACAAAGTTAGAAGGAAAAAGAATGAAAAAACAGGACATTCTTATATAGATAAAATCGCACTCCAGCTGGGGGTCTCCTCTAACACGATCAAAAGCTGGATCGGACAAATGGGTGCAAACTATATTCCCGGAAGAATTGATGATGGAAAACTGTTCGGGATGATCTGGATCATTCTCGAAAAAACCGACTTCGATATCGAGTGGTTGACCGATCTGCTGGAAACCACCACCATCCCTGTTATCAAACCTGCATTGCCTGTCTGGGCGGCGTCTTGTTTGCAAAAAGCGAAGACGCTGAGAAAAGACGGGTCATTCGGGGCACCGAGTGATAACGATATTGAAAAAGCGGTAAAGCGGATGTTTCATGATATCCCCGGCCAAGAAACGAATGCGCTTTCAGAACATCCTATCATGCATAACTTACCATCACGCTGGTCCGGAAACTTCATCGGTCGCAGCTTTGATATGGAAGCGATACGGCAATGGATGCTTTCTCCGTCACCAGTCTGTTTAATCACTGGCTGGGCCGGTATGGGTAAAACCACAATCGCTCTTGAAGCCGCCTATTCCTGTGTCGACGATACTTCAGATTGGCCGGCATTCAACAGCATCATCTGGGTCAGCGCTGATTGGAAAGGATTGAGCTTTAGCGATTTTTTAAATACGATCGCCTATCAGCTCGGGCGCACAGAACAAATCGATAAATCGATCAATGAAAAACGGTTTGTCGTCCGCAATGCGTTAGCCAATTATACAAGAGAAAAACCGGTACTGCTGATCGTTGACAGCATTGATACGGCAGACCGTGACATTCACGAATTTATCATCAGCCTTCCGCAAGGCGTAAAAGTTCTTCTCACAGCGCGGGAAAACGTAAAGCAAACCTATCGAGAAAGCCTCGGAGAAATGACGGCCATCCAGCTGAGCGGCCTTGCTCAAACAGATGCCCTTGAATTTTTTCAGCAAGAAGTGCACCGCTGCTTACAAACATGCAACCTTCCACATAAACGGGAAAAGCTGGAGCAGCTGTTCCATCTATCGTCTGAACTGAAGAACGAATTCATTTCAGCAACTGCCGGAAACCCGAAAGCCATGGCACTCAGCATAGCCTATATGGCAGACGATGACATTCCCGCTCAGCAGCTGATTCATGAACTTGGAAAAGCGGGCTACTCACTGCTGGAATTGTTTGAGTTCCTCTTTGGCCGCACTTGGGAAAGATGCAACGAAGATACGCGAAAGCTATGGCAGGCACTTTGCTTTTTCAGCAAGCCGCCAGATGAAAAAAGCCTGGCGGCAGCGGCCGGATTAGACGCCCGCCGTTTCCATTACGCGATTGAACAAATGCGGTCATATGCTCTGATTCAGCCGGAACGAAGCGAAGGACGAACACAGTACTTAGCCCACCAAACCGTTGTCGCTTACGGAGAACAGCACTTGTCCGAACATCACGAATATGAAAAAGAAGCCCGCAGCCGGTGGGCGCACTATTATATTGATTATGTCGCAACCCACTTAAAGCGGGAACAGCCAAACTCCATCTATTGGAGCTATTTGTTGGGACGAAATTTAGATCAAATGAAACAAGAATGGCCAAACATCTTAAAGGTCATTAAATGGTCGAGCGAAACCGGACAAAAAGAAATCCTAATCGAACTCATCACCCGCATCAGCCATTTTCTAAGCAGAATCAACCTGCCCCTGCGAATCGAATACGGATGCAAAGCAGCCGACGCCGCCCATCAATTAGGCAAACACACACGAGAAGCGTTCTTCCGAATCGACACAGCAGGCTGGGCACTGATGGAAGTCAATGATTTAGACGGAGCACTTCAGCAAATTGAAGCCGGACTGAAGATCCTAGAACAATCAGACGCAGAAGATCTCGATGCCCACGATTTAAACGTATGGGGACACGCACTGCAAGCAAGGCTGTTTTTAAAAGCCGGACAACAGGAAAAAGCAGAAACCATTTTAAATGAAATCGAAGATCAACCGATTTCACCTACAATTCAACACAGGGTTCTATTGGTTCGCGGAGACCTAAGCTTTGCGAGCGGTCATGATGAAAAAGCCATTCAATTATACGAAGCGGCAAATGAAATCAGCTCCACGTACGACGGCGAAAAAACGATAGAAGCCTATTTCAATCTGGGTGTCGCTTACGTGAAATGTGGTCAGTTTGAAAAAGCGGAAGAAGCCTTTGAGCAGATGCTTTATGATAAACATAACGCGAATCAAGTTGAACTGATCTACTATCACTATGGAATGGCGCAGCTGTTGTATCGTAAAGGAGAGAAAACGAAAGCGATGGAAGCTAATCAGAAGGCGATTCGTTTGATTGATTCGTGGGAGCCTGCGATTGGGATTCGGGGTGAGGTGGAAGAACTGGCAATGGTGATTAAAGAAAACGCATAGTAGTCCTGTCAGCAATCTCAGTCAGTTTATTTATTATAAATAGGAAAGGCCAACTGAAATCGCAGTTGGCCTTTCGTTTCTTATTAAGGTCTACAAATGTACTAAACCAGTTTTCCCGTATGTATTCTTTCTCGTATAAAGGAAAGCGTATCACTTGCCAGCTTTTTGCGACAAAGAACAATACCGGAATGACCACAATTGTAGACATATCTTGTGGGTTTCCTCCAACTTTCCCATAAATAATCTGCATCTTTTAAGTCAATATATTGATCGTGTTTAGCAGAGATCAGCAGAATGTTATCTTTATTAACTTTCGGCATGGCTTGACTAGGATCTGTGATATCCCAATATTTTATTAAATCTTCATAGGTCACACCATTTTGTTCTAATTCTTCTCTTATGTATTTACCTGGGGTCGTGTTCCATATCGAATAAGAAAGGCGATTGGCATAAAAGATGGATACCACTACATCAATTTGAGAATCTAAGGTAGCAATTAGATTAGAGACCCATCCCCCTAAGCTTACTCCCACTATGATAATAGGGCCTTTTTTATTTGCCTTTATCCAGTGAATTAACGCCCGTAAATCTACAATGGCCTGTCTTGTTGACTCAATTGTACGATCAATGTTTGCACTAATCATCAACTCGCCACTATACAGTGAATTTTCCGGTTCTCTTTCAAAATGGTATGGAAGAGAATAATAATACATGTTCCAGCCTAAATCGTTCATTATACGATTATGAAATATTTTTTTGATCCTATTGTACGAATCCATGCGCCAGCCGTGTACAAAAATGACATTGGGTGGATCTATGTCATTTTTATTTAAAAAAACATCCCCTTTTAAAGTGTCATTAACAGGATTCCCAGTTTGAATTAAGGATTCATAACCAAATGTTCCAACCCTATAATTTTTTTTAGATTCATTCAAATCAATTGAAACATCAGCTATATTTGCACTGTAAAATTCCTCTCTATCATCTACATCGGCTGTAAAAGCAGCAGAAAAATGTTTATCTTTGCTTCTTTTTCTATGTAAATCATATAAAGCCAAGCGATCTATCATTTTTGAGAAATGCACTATTAAGTCCTCCTTGATAATCATAAAAAAATAATATTAGAGTTAATAATTGGATTGTCTGTCTCCATAGAGTTGGGACTGATTTTATCAAGATGTTGTTGGAAGAATCTAACTCCATCGACAGTGAATTTATTGGGGATCAGAGGTTATTATTCTGTCGCTCTTTACATTTAACATACATCGTCTTTTAGTAGCTAAAAAAAGCAGCACAAATAGACATTTTAAAAGGATTTCTCTTTGACAGTGCTTTCCTTGAGGAAACCTTCTAAGAGTTGGTGACACTATTTATTTAGATAACTGGGGCTTTTTTTGTTGTATGAGGGGATATCAATATGGTCTCCTGTCTGCAATAGAGAGAGAGGTAACAGAGGTTTGGACGAATCATTTTCAAACCCCTTTTATAATCATAACAGAAATGCAGTTTACTGAAGTTACAGTAAGCCGTTTGTCAAAGAAGACGTAAGCAGGAACTTGAGCCGGTAGAATCCTGTATTTTGGTCAATTGAATAGTTCATATCGGGATTATCAAAACTATTGAAAATCGATATAGAACAGTGCTGAAAAAAATCAAACTACAAAAGACAGAAAAAAAGAAGCTTCTCACAAGTTCAGTGAACTCATGAGAAGCCTCGAAAATTTATAAATGGCACTAAAAGGGCATCAAAAATGACGTCCGTTGCCGACAAACCCTTGTAAATCAAGGGTTTTTTGTCGGTTTTACATCATGCCGCCCATAATTCACCCTATTTTCGTGTTATTTCAGTCTCTTTCATTCAAGAGTTTCCGTGATAAAAAACAACGAAGATAAACCAAGAAGAAACCGTATCTTTTCACAGTTAGGTGGGATTTTCGTTATTTTCGTGTTATTTTTTAAAAAATAACATGATACTTGTAGGCAGAACACTCGTTCTTATATAATCCCTTTAGGGAGATGATCAAATGACTGATTTTGAACGGAAAGTATATCAGATCATAGTGAACATGCATTTGTTTGGAAAGAATCCAACTCTGAACGATTTGAAAAGGAAAACAGGAAAGAGTGAAGAGGATATTCGTGCAGCTGTGAAGAACCTTTTGATGAAAGGTGAATTGAAGTCGGATAAGCAACAAAAAAAGTGGATAATAAATTGAAATAATTAAAAAAAGCTCACCAGTTGGTGGGCTCTACGCACTTGTTTCTTGTAAACTAATAATTTTAAAAAAATTTTCATTAGGATGATCTTTTTTCACTTTCATTCTCATGCTATCTAAAGTATCAGTAGTGACGAAATACAAATTATGTTTTATATTACTTTGAGTCAACTCTCGATTTAAATATTTCATAAAACTCATCTCTGGACATTTAATTCTATCTGGTCTTACTTTACACTCAAAAAATTCCCCATATTCTCCATTCCAAAAACCAAGGTCTACCGTTGTTCTACTAAAACACTCAGGATTATTTTCATCATTATGACTAGGACAATGATATTTTAATTCGTTAGGATAACCATCCTTATCCATAATAACGACTTGTGCCCCCCAGCCAAAAGATTCTGCATTCACTATTGATTGGCTGTATCTCCCTAGCAATAAACCTTCTGTTAATGTGCCTCTAAGTTTATTTAAATCGTAGTCGTCGTTACACTCTGAAACCGCCTTTTCTAATATATCAATAAGTGTTTGTCCATCTTCAAACAAAGAAAACTTAGTTTTAAACAACATTAATAGTTTGGGGATGTTATCTATACTCCATTTAGTTCGAATAACTTTGATTAAAGATAAACATGATTCTCTTTTTACAGAAAAATGATTTGCAATTTCTATGGCGGTTGACACAAAACTATCAATTTTATCTTTTCTAACAAAGGTAATACTCATAGTTACTCCGACTTTTCCATGTTTTCGTTTAAGGATTCAAGTATGTCCATTGTAGGAATTGTGTAAACGGGGAAACCCATTCTTGATAATAGACTTGATACACATTCTCTGGCATATGGGAGTAATAAAGGGACAACAGAGTGCAAATTATATTCTTCAAAACCCTGTTTATCTATACTTTCGTCTAACAATTCAGTCTTTCCTAAATAGACTACATCGATTAAAAAAGGACCATCTTCTTTAAAATGTACTTTCGCATGTAATTTTATATGTGCTTCCCTATCTGATATGACTTCAACGTGCCTGTTCAGTTCAAGAGAAAGATTTCTATTTTTAGAACTAGCATCTAAAAGCGAACAATTTATTGAATGTAATTTCACTTCTCTTAATTGAACCGCTGTTTTTATTAACTTGTAGTATTCAAAAGTTTCCATATGTAAATTCCTCCATATAAAAAGGGACCTGCTCAGCAGATCCCCAGTCTAACGTTCCTGATACAAGTTCGCCAATTATATAATCATCAATTATTTCGTAAGCATTTTCTTCAATTGCAATCTCAATTGAATGTGTAGTTTCTATTTCATCTTCTATAGAAGCTGCAATCTCATTACAAGAAGATATATATTCCGGCAAACTGTTTACGAACGAAATAATACACGCTCTAACTTCTTCTGGATCTGAAAAATCCATCTCGTTTTCTAATACAAACTCATCAATTTCAATCATCGCAATTAGTTTTTCATTATCAGGTAAATTGCTGAAGTCAATATTATGAAGTCGAGGCAGGCCTTTTTCTAATAACCATTCTAAAAATGGTTCATCCAAGGACTTATCCCTACTTTCATATGCTTTTTGAATAAGTTCATTGATATCTTTAGAATCGCTAATAGAAAAATATTCGCTTAGAGCATCACGGCACAAAATTAACATTCTGTCAACAGACTCATTAACTTTGGTTTCTGCGTACATTGGCTCCAATTCGAACCATTCTCTTATATTCATAATAAGCACCTCCCGACAAATAACCATATATTATATCCAATATTGCACAAGAAAACAAGTGGAAAATTTTTGTTTATCTTGCCTTAATATACTACAGCAACTCTCAGTTTACAAGAGAAAAGTTTGTTCTATTTTGTACATACCCTTACGGAATCCTTATGAATCATGCATTGAGCACACGAAATTTTTTTAAATTGTTTAAAACCATTTTAGTCGGAATTTTCTTAAATTATTCCATGAATATATTTCAGTTCCCTTATTGAAGCAAAGTTTTTAGTTAAGTGGCAAACGTATGACGAACAAAAACCCTCCTCATCTCGAGAAGGGCTTCACTCATCATACGGCCGGTACTTCTTCCGGCCGGCTTCTAATTCTTTTTTAAGGGCTTGTACATGTCCAAGCAAAAACAATGCGACTGTCCCAACCTTTTTAACCGGCTTGAGCTTTCCAGAAGTCACAAGGGTACTTAAACGCTGCCGAGTGATTCCAAGCAACTCCCCCGCTTCCGCTGCCGTCAAAACTTCTTCCTGGATAAACTTAATTTTTTCGCTTTCTTTCATGTCGGCTTTCTCTCCACATCATAATGAATCCTTTTAACAAGGTAATAACAACGGCTACCATCAATACAGTATGTGCAATCTTTCCAGACATACCCTCATCGGTCAGATCAATTGCAACGATTCCAGTAACCAAAATGAGCAAAACGGCAAAATCTGCTGTGCTGTACTGCTTAAAATATTTTTTCATACTATCGTGGACGTGGGCTTTTACGGTATACTGTAATTCAATTTTGCAGTATACTGTATAGAGAGTAAGGGGATTTCTCCCCTTTTCTCTCACTATGTTTCAGCGCTTCTTGCTTGGTCGGCGGGAGCGCTTTTTCTTTTTCTTGCTATGCTTTTCGCTTTCCTTCTGCCATATGTCGTAGATGTGTTTAATAATGGTCACGATACCAGCGATAGCAAGAATCCAGTTTCTCACCTCGTCCACTTCAGCACCTCCTTTCTATACTTTAATTATACACAACCTATTTACAATGGTCAATAGATATTGCGAAAATAAAGCTATTTTTTTGTTAATTTGGTATAATCGATACATATTGGAAAAAGGAGTGAATATTTTGAAGGAATATGTTGAAATAAAGGAACTTAGACCTAGTCAAAACGTAAATAATTACATCAAAGATGGATGGGAAATCATTGAAACTCTTAAACAAAAAAATTATGAAATGGAAGAATTAAGTTATGTTGTTGGCTATCCTGCCAAAAAGAAGATTGAAGATTTAAAAGAAATCATCAAGACTTATGAAGAAAGAGGATTTAAGGAAAAGCTTTTTAAGAGTATTGCTGAAGAGAATAGTGAAGATTATACTGAGATCACTGAAAATTATTACAGTCAACAAAACGAGACAACAAAATTCATGAATAATTATGAAGAAGTTCTTGATAATGATAAAAAATATG
>NZ_JBZAZF010000005.1:0-237953 GCF_058248265.1 Bacillus sp. NS1
ACGCACATCGCTGTGCGATTTTATAAAAATGAATTAACAGGTACGTTTTGTCTTGTTTAGTTTTCAAAGATCATTCTAATAATGGAGCGGGTGATGAGAATCGAACTCACGACATCAGCTTGGAAGGCTGAGGTTTTACCACTAAACTACACCCGCGTGGTATCTTATAATGGCGCGCCCGAGAGGAGTCGAACCCCTAACCTTTTGATCCGTAGTCAAACGCTCTATCCAATTGAGCTACGGGCGCTTATCAAGCGACTTAACTATCATACTATCATTTGAAGTTAAAGTCAAGAAGTTTTTAAAATGTTTTTTGAAGAGCAAATCTTTTTTTCAATTCGACTTTTCTTATTATACACGTTTTTAAAAATTTGTAAACACCTTAGAAAAACTTTTTTGTTTTCCGTTTTGTTTCGTGCTGTTCATCAGCGACGTTTAACAATATACCATGTGTATTTCATTCGGTCAATACTTTTTCTATATTTTTTTTATTTTATTCTTTCACGCTTTATCATGTATAGACTTTATCTCCTTTTACAAAGGATATAAGAAACCAATCACTAGAAAAGAAACGAGGCGTGTTATGTATTACTACAAAGAAGAGCTGATAAATATCATTAAGCCAGATAAGCCAGACCCGGCAGCAGCTAAGGTCCTTCAGGAAATATTGGGCGGTCATTACGGAGAAATGCGTACGATGATGCAGTTTTTTTCCAAAGCTCCAATTTCAGAGGAAAACAAAAACAGTACCGCGATCTGCTCCGTGGCATTTTTTTAGAGGAGATTGCCCACGTTGAACTGGTTCAAAACACAATTAATGCTCTATTAGATGAATCAGGCGGAGAAGGAGTCGGCAGTCAAGGTGCAGATCAGGCACCACTTGATGAAGCGATTAAACATGCTAACCCTCATCATTATATAATTGGGGCGCAAAGTTCCTTACCTGTTGATGCAGGAGGCAATCCGTGGAATGGGTCATGGGTGTATAACCATGGAAACTTAATTACCGACCTATTGGATAACTTGCTTCTTGAATCAACAGGCGTGCTGCAAAAAACAAGAATTTATGAAATGAGCTCGAATCAGACGTTTCGGGAAACTCTTGCTTTTCTGATTGTACGCGACAATGCTCACCAGAATGCGTTTGCGAAAGCGCTCGAGACATTAGGCGTTGAGTGGGCGAAGCTCTTACCTGTGCCGAATTACGACATTAATAAATACCCTGAGTGCAGAAAGTATGTTGAATTAGGCTACCACAATGCGCAGTTTAACTTCAGATTGGATGAGACAAGAATTGGCGAAATCTATCAAGGAACATCCCCGAGCAGAAATGGCGGAGAGTTACAAGTAATAGAGCCTCCGGCAGGGTTCCCTGTTCCAGTGCTTCCGGAAATGCCAAATGAACACAGTCCTGGATTAGGCGATATGAATGCCTGATCAGGTATGAAGGTGCTCAAGAAACTTCTTGAGCACCTTCTGCTTCGTATTCATTCAACGATAGGTGTTAAAGAATCACCATTCCATATCTCTCCCTTATTGAGTGTCCAGCTGTCGTTATATAAAGCTGATGCACCCTTGTTTGCAGCTGGGCTCCACTCGTCATTCCAAGCCAGAAAGTAAATGGTTTTAGGATATTTTTGTTTTATTGCATTGACCAACAGGCTGTAATCGAAGCTGCCGTTTGCATTTTGCGGGCCAACTTCTGTAAAGGCAAATGGTTTGTTAAGCGCTATTAGCTGATCGTATCCGTTAATCGAATAGGCATCTTGAAAATATGCATCTAATCCGACAATATCAACGTAAGACGCCCCGGGGTAAAAATCGGTTTTAAAATCTCGATTGGCGTCGGGAGAATAAACCCATAGCAAATGATCAAGTCCTCTTATGTCGGTCATATAATGATAGATTTTTTTGTAGAGCTGTTTATATAGAGAGATTCTTTCATTATCCTTTTGATTATATGATGTAAGTCCCCACCAAAACCATTCACCGTTCATTTCATGCAACGGCCTGAACAGTACAGGCACACCTTGGTTCTCCAGTTCTTGAAGTCCGTCAGCAATTTTGCTGAGCATGGCATTCAGCCGTTTCCCTTCCGCTGTTGATGCATCTAATATGTTTTTATATTGATCGTTTGTGATCTGTGTTTTAAAATGCCCTGACTGAAAAGCCGGATTCGCCAAGTGCAAACTGATTTGCGGGATTCCTCCGCTTTTCCAATACGAGAGTAAATCGCTATTGCAGCTTACATCAATTGAATCTTCAATGTTTACTGTTTCAAGCCACCCTCTGGCATAATCACAGCCGTAAATAGCAGGTGATTGTCCCGCGGCACTTTGGATTCTTTCAGCTTCGGTCATAGAGAATGTGTCATGACTGTAGCCTCCAAACGCTCCGGAAAGGACCCTGTTTTCTGTTCGATTCGGCAGATGAGCAAGCCAATTCATCACTGCTTGTGTTGTCTGCTGTGCATTAGGATTTACAGGCGACACAGTATGGGCTTCCATTGGTTTTGCTAAAATACAAGACGCAAGTAAAAATAAAATGAGCAAAGAGATCGTAGGTTTCTTAAACAAATGCAATTCCCCCATTCATTAAGGATGAGATATTATCAACTCACATGTTCCTTCTATTGAAAACTCGCCAAATTGGGCAGGCAAAATAAAGTGTGAGCCTGCATTGCACTCATACTGAATACCATTATTTACGATTCGTCCTGATCCGCTCAGAACACTCCCCAGCAAATAAGTTTGATGAGAAGGAAAAACAGCTCGGCCGCTAATTTTCCATTTGTACACTGAGAAATAATCCGATTGTACATAAGCAGTGATCACCACGTTATTATCTTCTTTCACTTTCGGTGTATGCACTTTATCGATATGCGGTATCGTTAAGACTTCGGTGGCCTTTTCTATATGAAGAGTTCTTTTTTTGCCTTGGTCAACACAGCGGTCATAATCGTATACGCGATACGTTGTATCAGAGTTTTGCTGGATTTCAAGGACAAAGGTTCCCTCACATATAGCATGAAGCGTACCGCTTGGGACATAAAAGAAATCTCCGGGCTTGATTTTGATGCGTCTCAGCAGCCCATTCCAATCCCCGCTTTCTATTTGTTGTTTGAACTCTTCCTTTGTGCTTGCGTGATGGCCCAAAATCAGTTCGGCGTCATCTTTGCAATCAATAATATACCAGCACTCCGTTTTTCCGAGATCACCGTTTTCATGCAGTATCGCATAATCATCATCAGGATGTACTTGCACGGAGAGATCCATAGTGGCGTCCAGCAGCTTTACCAGCAGCGGAAACACCTTTCCATCTGGAAAACCGAAAACCTCCGGATGATCCTGCCATACTTGATTTAGTGTCTTTCCTGCCATCGGCCCGTTTTTAACAACCGACGAGCCATAGGCATGTGCAGAAACGGCCCAGCATTCACCTGTTCTAACTGAGGGTATTGCGTAGCCGAAAACGTCACGAAGCTTTGTTCCTCCCCATATTCTTTCTTTAAAGATAGGCTCCAAAAATAAAGGGTGCCTCATGACCGCACCTCCCCCGATGCTGATTCTGCTTGAAAGGCCTGATTCGCTAAAACAAGCGTGCCGATAATTCCAGCGTTACCGCCTAAACGTGGAGATACAATATAATCACTTATACTTTTCGATAATTCAGAAAAATCAAAGTAGCTGTTCATGATTTTCGGAACATATTGATAAATATAAGGAAACACTTGTTTCTGATTCATGACGCCGCCGCCAAGAATGATTTTTTTAGGTGCAAGGATCAAAATATACTGAGCCAGCGCTTGGGCAATATAGTACCCTTCCAGTTCCCAGACTTGATTGATATCAGATAAATCAGCAGCTTTTTTTCCCCAGCGCGCTTCTATGGCGGGACCGGAAGCCAAGCCTTCAAAGCAGTCCTTATGATATGGGCACTTCCCTTGGTATTCATCCTCCGGGTGCCTGCGAATATAAATATGACCCATCTCTGGATGTGACAGCCCCTGAAGAAGCCGGCCCTCTACAATAGCTCCTGCGCCAATGCCAGTTCCAATCGTCATATACAGGCAGCTGTCTATATCCTTCGCTTCACCGAAAAGGAATTCACCCAGCGCCGCAGCGTTGACATCTGTATTAAATCCGACTGGAATTTCCATTTCATTCTTAACGGTCTGCAAAAAGGGATAGTGTCTCCAGCCTGTTTTCGGCGTGGCTGTAATGGTTCCGTAGGTTTTACTGGTTTTATCGTTATCAACGGGACCAAAGGAGCCGATGCCGATGGCCTGTAATGAGAATTGGCGAAAATATTGAATGACTTTCTCTATCGTTTCATCCGGCATCGTTGTGGGGATCTCTAGTCGGTCAATGATCGTTCCATCCTCTTTACCGACGGCACAAACAAATTTTGTGCCGCCTGCTTCAATACCGCCAAGCATACAGATGGCCTCCTTGTTATCTCTGCGATCAGCGCCGTATGTTTACCGAAGTGACGACAAACTTGTCATGCCGATGACGTGAAAAGGAATATTCAAATGGAATGCCATTATCTAAGAAGCCCACATGTTCGACTTCAAGAATTGGATCATCCTGTTTGCAGCCCAGATGCTCCTGGTCAATATGATCAGATTTACATGCCCTGATTTTTCGATGCGATCCGGCTATTTTCAGCTGCAGCTCGTTTGTGATGTGGTTGTAGACCGAATCATGAAGGACATCATCATTAATGCCCGGTATTAAATGAGTCGGCATATATGTTTTTTCCAATACATAGGGCTCTCCCTCTACAATCCGCAGCCGTACAACATAATAAACCGGTGTTTTCTGATCAATGGACAAATGAGCAGCTACGTCTTCTGTGGGAAATTGCACTTCAAACTGAATGATCTTGCTTTTGATTTCCTTATCTTTCAGCAAGTTGGTCAATCCGAGGATTTCATTACTCACGACATGGACATGGTCATCTTGTATCGCTGATTGAATAATAAACGTGCCATGACCCCGTTTTCTAAACAGCAGCCCTTCGGCAACCAAATTATCCAAGGCTCTTTTCATCGTCATGCGGCTTGAGTTGAACTCTTTTGCAAGAGATACTTCATCGGGAATGGGCTGATCGATTGGATATACGTTATTTTTAATTCTATTTCTCATTTCATTTGCAATGATTTCGTATTTATTCATTGGTATCCTCCGGCAGCTGTTAGAGTTTAATATCACATAAGCTTTTACGGATATCATAAGTTCTTTTCCCTATTTCATCAATGTTGCGGCTGGTTGTAATCTCTATTCATCATGATGATTGCCGGAAGATCAGTATCCTTCGAAAATCTAAAAACCGTTTTGCTCAGCTACCTTTTTGAACCATTTTCCGCTCTTTTTGACGGTCCTTTCCCCGTCTTTTTCGAGATTGACTGATACAAACCCGTATCGGTTTTTATAGGCATTTGTCCAAGACCAGTTGTCCATAAACGTCCATAAGTGATAGCCTTTTACGTTCGATCCTTCCTGGATGGCACGGTGAATCCATTTGAGGTGCTCTTTTATAAACTCGATCCGGTACTCATCTTGAATAATGCCTTGTTCATCCCTGAAGCGTTCCTCGCCTTCGACTCCCATGCCGTTTTCCGAAATAAAGCACTCGATGTTCCCGTAGTTTTCTTTTAAATTGATCAAAATATCATAAACGCCTTTTTCGTAAATCTCCCAGCCGCGATGCGGATTCATTTTGCGGCCCGGCATGACGTAAGGATCAAAATACCTGTCCGGCAAAAAAGGAGCGTCAGGATTCGGAAGATGTTCTTTTGCTTTTACACGTCTCGGCTGATAATAATTCACACCCAACAGATCGACCGTATTGTGTTTGATGACTTCAAGATCTTCTTTCTTATAATCAGGCACAAAGCCTTCGCTCTTCAAAATCTCAACCAGCTCTTTTGGGAATTCCCCTTTAACAGAAGGGTCTAAAAAGGATCTGTTAAAAAATGCATCTGCTATTTCTCCGGCCTTCACATCCGCCGGATGACTGCTTCTCGGGTATGAAGGCGTCAAATTTAAGATGATGCCGATTTTTCCGTCCTGCTTCATCTCCCTATATGCCTGAATGACACGGGCACTTGATAGCATTGTGTGAAACCCGACCTGGACAGCCTCTTTAAAATCGACTTTGTTTGGATAATGAAAATCATATAAGTATCCGCCTTCTACGGGGACGATCGGTTCATTATGCGTAAACCATTTTTTCACCCGGCCGCCAAACAAACGGAAACACGTACCTGCATAGTTTTCATAAGCGTCAACCGTTTCTCTGTTTACCCAGCCGCCGGTTTTTTGAAGTTCCATCGGCATATCAAAATGAAACAAATTGACAAAAGGCTCAATTCCGTTTGCGATCAACTCATCAATGACGCTACTATAAAAATCTGCAGCTTTCGTATTGATCTCTCCTGTTCCGTCCGGTATTAAACGCGACCAGGAAATCGACATCCGGAACGAGTTGTGGCCAAGCTCCTTCATCAGCCTGATATCTTCTTTATAGTTGTCGTAAAATTGAGATGTGGCAGCGGGCCCAACATGATCGAAAAAACGATGCGGTTCTTTTTCAAACCAGTAATCCCATATATTCTGCCCTTTTCCGTCTCTATCGGCGGCACCCTCCGTTTGTGTTGCTGAGGCAGATGATCCCCACCAAAAATCTTTCGGAAAACGATATTGTTCTGTTTGTGTCAAGGTCTCTCTCCCCTTATGTCACATTTTGATATTGTTATCATTTTGCTGAGCAGCTGTTTCCTTAACAGCCTGTTCTTTTTCCTTTGCCAGATTTAATTTATCCATCGCTTTCAGGAACGGAAACCATATCACGAAGACAATCAGCAGATTGACAAGCTGCATGACGCCACCCATGATCGAGTTCGTTGCCATGATGCCATTAATGAATAATGGAACCGTCCACGGTACCGTAACACCAGTCGGAGGCGGAACGAGCCCGGCTGACATGGCCAGATAGGTGACGAGCGTAACTACCATCGGCGCCAATACCCAAGGCACAATAATGATCGGGTTCATGACAATCGGAAGCCCGAAGATAATCGGTTCATTTACGTTAAAAATACCGGGAGCGAGGCCAAGTTTAGAAACTTGCTTCATCTGCCTGCTTTTCATGAATATGAGAATGGTAAACACAATCGCAAGCGTCATCCCGGTTCCGCCCATCCCTACTGTATAAATCTCCATAAACGGTTTTGAAATAATATGCGGGATTTCTTTTCCCGCCGTGTAAGCAGAAAGGTTTTCTACCTGCAGGGTATTCCAAATCGGGTCCATCACGGAGTTGATAATAATCTGTCCGTGCAGTCCGAAAAACCAAAGGATTTGAATGAAAAATACGGCAATCAGCGTCGGGATGATACCGCTTCCAAGTCCGACAAGCGGAGCCTGAATCGCATGGTAAATGACGTCATGCATATTTGTTTTAAAAAGCTGAGTCACCAGAACGTTAATCAGCAAAAACACGGTTAAAGTTATAAAAGCCGGAATAAGTGCGGCAAATGATTTTGCTACAGCGGGCGGAACACCGGCAGGCATTTTGATCGTCAGGTTTTTTTGAACAATTCTTCTGTAGATTTCACCAGCAAGAAATGCCGTAATCATGCCAAGAAACATCCCTTTTGCACCGAGACGGTCGACCGGGATAACCCCTGTAATGGCATCTCCTGTTTCCGGCTGAACGATAAATGGCGTTAAGAGCAAAAAGGAAACCAAAGCGATCGCGCCGCCAAATACAGCTTCGACCTGATAGCTTTTTGACAGGTAATAGCCTATCCCGAAGACAACAAAGACAGACATAATGCCCATAGTCGCCGTGGAGGCAATGCCGAATTGAGACTGAAACGATGTCAGCATTGAGGCATTCATGATTTTGTTTAAAAATGGCAGGTTCGTTAACACCACAAAAATGGACCCGAATATCGTAAGCGGGAAAGCCAGCATAAATGCATCACGCAGCACTTGCAAATAGCGGTTGTTGTTTAACCTCCCTGCAATTGGAACAAGGAATTGGCTGATTTTTTCGAACACCCTATCCACCCCGATTGTTTATAGATTCTTTGTTTTAAAGAGATCAAGCAGTTCTTTCACTAATTCCTTCATGGTCAATGTTGACATCAGGTGATCCTCCGCATGCATAAGCAGCAAGGAGAAAGCCGCCTCTTGCCCGCCGGATTCTTTCTGTATCATTTGAAAGTGAATGTCATGGGCCGCGGATAAATCCTGCTCAGCTTTGGCAATGAGGGCATCCGCCTTCTCCATGTTCCCTTCTTTGTAGGTGCGCAGTGATTGTATGAGGCAGCTGCGGGCATTGCCGCTGTGAAGGATAAGCTGAAAACTGATTTGTTCGTCTGTTAAATCCGTGATTTTCATCTGTTCCATTATTGATTCTCCATTAATGACAATGCCTGCTCATACGCTTTTTTGCCATCTGCCATTCCGTAGGCCATCATGTCAATGACTTCAACCTGAATATTGTATTGATCCGCCTCTTTTTGCAGTTCGCTTTTCAGAAAGCTCATTTGTGGGCCGATCAAAACAGCATCCGCTTCTTTCATGTCTTCTTTCGCCTTATCTTGGCCGACTGCCCAAATCTCCGCTTCCTCTCCAATGGATTGTGCGTATTCCTTCATTTTTGTCACCAATAAGCTTGTGGACATTCCTGAACTGCACGCAAGTAATATTTTTTTCAACTGCTATCCCCCCTTATGGTTAAAACGCTTACAATTTTTATTATAGTCATTTATATTTAAATGTCTATACTTTTAAAAAATAAATATAATCATATACTCGTCCGGTTCACCGCTTTGTAAAATTTTCTATGGAAGATTCATTCATAATGTGGTACACTCATCACGGAAACGAATCAATTAAATAGCTATTATCACTTGTATAACCTCAATAATATGGTTTGAGGGTGTCTACCAGGAACCGTAAAATCCTGATTACAAAATTTGTTTATGACATTTTTTGTAATCAGGATTTTTTTATTTGTCAAAACATTTAAGTAAAGGAGTTTGTTATGAATTTTAAAGTTTTCCTGCTTGCAGCTTCTACGATTGCAGTCGGATTGGTTGAATTAATTGTGGGAGGGATTCTTCCTCAGATCGCAAATGATTTAGACATTTCCATTGTCTCAGCCGGGCAGCTGATCAGTGTGTTTGCGCTGGGATATGCAGTGTCAGGGCCGCTGCTTTTGGCATTGACTGCGAAGATTGAGCGGAAGCGTTTATATTTAATTGCCTTATTTGTTTTCTTCCTTAGCAATCTTGTGGCCTATTTCAGCCCTAATTTTGCAACGCTGATGGTATCAAGGGTATTGGCTGCGATGAGTACAGGGCTGATTGTTGTACTTTCTTTAACGATTGCCCCAAAAATTGTAGCGCCTGAATACAGAGCGCGCGCCATTGGAATTATTTTTATGGGATTCAGCTCCGCTATCGCATTAGGCGTGCCGCTCGGCATCTTAATCAGCGATTCCTTCGGATGGCGCATTTTGTTCCTTGGCATCGGCCTGTTGGCGCTGGTTTCCATGCTGATTATTTCAATCTTCTTTGAAAGAATACCCGCGGAGAAAATGATTCCTTTCCGGGATCAGCTCAAGACGATTGGCAATCTGAAAATCGCGAGTTCACACCTCGTCACGATGTTTACATTAGCGGGTCACTACACGCTATACGCTTACTTTGCACCGTTTTTAGAAGAGACTCTTCACCTGAGCTCTTTCTGGGTCAGCGTTTGTTATTTCCTTTTCGGGATATCTGCTGTGTGCGGAGGTCCTTTCGGCGGTGCGCTTTCTGACCGGCTTGGTTCCTTTAAGAGCATATTGCTGGTGACCGGTTCCTTTGCCATCATTATGTTCTTACTGCCGCTGTCAACATCGTCTATGATTTTCTTTTTGCCTGTCATGGTAATTTGGGGACTTCTGAGCTGGAGCCTCGCCCCCGCTCAGCAAAGCTATTTAATTGAAATCGCACCAGATTCGTCTGACATTCAGCAAAGCTTTAACACGTCTGCCCTCCAAGTCGGAATTGCTCTTGGCTCAGCCATTGGCGGTATTGTTCTGGATCAAACGGGAACTGTTGTCTCAACGGCATGGTGCGGCGGATCGATTGTCATTATCGCTGTCCTGTTTGCCTTAATTTCGTTAACAAGACCTGTTCAGACAGCAAAAAAATCCTCCTTGTAAAAGGAGGATTTTTTATTATTTCGCTGCAAGCTCGTCTTCGGTCACCCATTTGTGGTTTTTCACTTTTTCACCGCTTGTTGTCGATGTATAGTCAACCATGTATACGGTTGTTTTTTCTGCTGAGTCGATCTCGGCTGTTGCTCCCTTCATGCCTTTCATATGTGAAGCCTCTAAAATCACCTGATCTCCGGGATTTAACGTTTTATCTCCGGCATCTTTGATCTCTTCTTGGATCACCCATTTGTGATGATCCACGCGCTGTCCTCCATTTGTCGGAGTGTAAGAGACAACATACGCCGTTGTGTCATAGGCTCCTGTCACTGTAGCTTCGGCACCTTTCATGCCTTTCATATGAGATGCATTGATGACCACTTGGCTGCCTACTTTATATTTCGGATGTTTAGATTCCTGTAATCCCTCTGGTACATCAGCTGATCCGGAATGCTCCATTTCTTCATGTGATGATGAATCTGAATGATTTTCATGAGTGTTTTCTTTCGTGCTATTGTTATTGCCGCAAGCTGATAAAACAAAAATAAGAGATAACATCAGAATTCCCAGTGCTTTTTTAGAGACTTTCATGTTCATTCTCCTTTGCTTCATTTTTTTCTGTGATTTTTGCCCGCAGACCATGAAACCGCATATCCGCAAGCAAACATGCTCTCTCGATAATACTATACCCCCGAACGGTATGTAAATACGCTGATATTCTCATAAAACGTTCCCGCAGTTTGTCCTATTCCCTTTGATTTGCTTAATCAAACTTGAAAAAAGCCGCTGTTACACGGCAATCAGTGATGCAACACTTTTATATACACACCTTTTTTTGCTTTTTGATAAGCGGCCTCTCCCATTTTTCTGACGTTTTCAGATACAGCAGAGGCTTTGACCCATTCGTCATGATGAAAAATGGATGGATCGATGAGCCGCATTTTCTTCTTTTGATGGAAATCGTACTGGAAGTTATCTTCTTTTACTTGGATACGGGGATGAATATGTTTAAGCAAGCTCAGTACTTCTTCATTTTTTGATGCGTGCAGGATGTTCAGCACCTCTTGATCCGTTTTCAGCAGATCCTCTGGGGATATGACTTTATGCCGCAGCGCGGCCTTCAACGTTCGCGCTAAATATTCATATCCATATACATTCACGGGATTCAAAAAGAAATCTATCACTTCCTTGTAATACACCGTGACAAACCATTCGGCGGCTTCGATACCTTCCGGAAACATCCTTCCATTTCTCACAATAAGATGATCCAAAAAAGTTTGTGCTTCGTGCAAACTAATGTGCCCATATCGGTACATATCCCGCAGCGTATAGTCTGTCCGATCGGCACAGAGCTCCGGTGCGGGCTGTTCCAGCAATGTCCATCTCGTATCGTCTGATAAAAGTTCTTCGGCATCATAACCGTGTTTTCTTAGAATACCCGGGATCTCAGAGTGAACAATGACTTGTTGAAAGATGTTTTCATGGTAGTCTTCCGCCTCATTTTCAAAGACAACATCAATTACATGGGAAAAAGCCGTGTGTGACACATCGTGGAGCAGGCCTGCAATCTGCTCTTCTACGGTTCCTCCGAGCTTTTTAATAAGGAGCATCACGCCGATGGAGTGCTCATACCGGGTCACATTCCACTTTTGATTGACTAAAAAGCTTGCTCCGCCTTGGTAGATTCCTTTTAATCTTTGCACCGGCGCGCTCTTGATAAGCTCTTCCAGCACCCCGTCTACATGGTGTTGCCCGTAAATGACATCGTTGATTTTCATGCCGTCACCTCAATATCTATTTTCTTATTGTTATTTATTGTATATATTGATATTACATATTTTCTAGTAAGGGGGGTTAAGATGAAGATCGTCTCAAGCAGTGAGTTGTCGAAACATTTGATGACCGATTTTTTTGCCAAGCATTGGGGTTCACCCGAGATGGTGATTTCCAGCGGCATTTTTCGATGTGATGAATTAGATGGCTATGCCGCTGTAGATGGGAGTGGCGAAATCATCGGTTATATTACTTACGTGATACATGGAAAAGATTGTGAAATCATTTCATTAGATAGTATCATTGAAAAGAAAGGAGTCGGCACAGCTTTACTGCATCAGGTTGAAGAGACGGCTAAACATGCACATTGTCATCAAATAAAGCTTATCACAACGAATGATAATGTACATGCGATGGCGTTTTATCAAAAGAGAGGCTATCAATTCGCCGCATTGTTTCCGAACGCAGTTGAAAAAGCGAGGCGCCTCAAGCCAGAGATTCCCGAGAAAGCTGATAATGGCATTTTGATTCGGGATGAAATTCTTTTTTCAAAAGTAATTGATTAAACAAATAGGAGTTTTTTATGTCCAGTTCTTTTAAATACCCTCTCATTTTCACAGCAACTTTATTATTGGCTTTCTGCTTGATCTTCTTTTCCTATCAGCTGATTCATCATGTGCGATTGGAGTATCCAAATTGGCAGGGAGAAAGCAAAGATCAGAATTGGGAAGCTGTTTTTACAAAAAATGAAGATGCTCTGAATGAATACAGCGGCAATCTATATTGGATCGGTGATACGGCTGAAGCAGACATCACTTATGTGGAATCACTGATTGTAAAAAAAGATGATGAGGTTTTGCTGAGTTCTGATACAGAAATCCCCATGCGTGATTATTCCGGCGGCACTTCTCGTGATGGGAGCGCAAAAGAAAAGTCCGTTTCTTTTTTAGAGCGGTTGGATGAACATGAGCTTAAAGGCCATGATATTACGATTGAGGTAAAATGGAAGCAAGGTGATCATTATGCTGCAAGTCATTTTACCCTTAATGAAAAGACCTTGTTTGATTAAAAGCAGGGATTCTCCCATAGAGATCCCTGCATGCCGCTTACAAATTGTCCGGTAAATGGTATAGATACTTCTTTAAGGCGTCTGTAAGACACTTTAGACTTGTATAGATCAGCGGCTTACCTTGTTCACCCATTCTCCCGTTGACTGAAATGCCAGTCTCTCTTTCTCAATTGTAAATGGTGTATTGCCCCCTCCTAATTCCCGCACGATTTTCGCTTTGTCTATTTCTGTTCGAGATGAATGAAAAGTTCAGCTGCCTTCTCTTTTATCACTGGATGAGATTAGCCCCCTCGCTTTTCTGCAATTATTCGTCATCCTCTTATTCTTGTAAATCCAATCTTTAAAATCGATTAATACTAGCTTAACAGTTTAAAAATATAATGGGGTTGTCATTGAGATTCATCTATTTTTAGGAGGTTATCCAGTTGAAAAAATTCCCGAAGAAATTACTGCCTATAGCGGTTCTATCATCTATTGCGTTCAGCAGCTTAGCCAGCGGCAGTGTGCCTGAAGCCAGCGCCCAGGAAAAGAAAAAGGGGAATCAAAACGAAATTAAAAATGTTATCGTTCTGATTGGTGATGGTATGGGTGTGTCCTATACGTCTGCACATCGCTATTTAAAAGATAATAAAAAGACAAAGTTTGTAGAGCCTACCGCCTTTGATCAATACCTTGTCGGCCAGCAAACGACTTACCCTGAAGATCCAGAACAAAATGTAACAGATTCTGCATCTGCAGCAACGGCTATGTCAGCCGGGATCAAAACATATAACAATGCAATTGCCGTGGATAACGATGGTTCAGAAGCCAAAACGGTACTTGAAGCAGCAAAAGAGAAAGGAAAATCAACAGGGCTTGTGGCCACTTCAGAAATTACACACGCCACTCCGGCCTCTTTCGGTTCACACGATCACAGCCGAAAAAATATGAACTCGATTGCCGATGATTATTATGATGAAATGGTCAACGGCAAGCACAAAATTGATGTGCTGCTTGGCGGAGGAAAAAGCAATTTTGACCGGAAAGACCGCAATTTGATTAAAGAATTCAAAAAAGCGGGATACAGCTATGTGGATAACCGCAAGGACATGCTGAACAATAAAGACAGCCAAGTTCTCGGCCTATTCGCTGACGGCGGCCTGCCTAAAAAGATTGACCGTACGAAGGATATCCCTTCATTAAAAGATATGACAAACACAGCGATTAAAAAATTAAACAAGGATAAAGACGGGTTCTTTCTCATGGTGGAAGGCAGCCAGATTGACTGGGCGGGCCATGACAATGATATCGTCGGCGCCATGAGTGAAATGGAAGACTTCGAACAAGCTTATAAGGCGGCTATTGATTTCGCCAAAAAGGACAAGCATACATTGGTTGTCGCAACGGCTGACCACTCAACCGGTGGATACTCCATCGGTGCGGACGGCATCTACAACTGGTTCAGTGAACCAATTAAAGCCGCAAAGCGCACACCTGACTTTATGGCAGAAAAAATCGCTGACGGCGCGGATGTTGAAAAAACATTAAAAACGTATATTGACCAAAAGAAATTGGCTTTAACTGAATCAGAAATTCAATCTGTTGAAAAAGCCGCAAAATCGAAAGAAGTGCTTGAAATCGATAATGCGATCGAGGAGATTTTCAATAAACGCTCTCACACTGGATGGACGACAGGCGGACATACTGGTGAAGATGTTCCCGTCTATGCGTACGGACCGTCTAGTGAGACATTTGCCGGCCAAATCGATAACACAGAAATCGCCAAAAATGTCTTTAAGGCTTTACAATACAACATTAAGATTAACGATAAGTAAAAGAATACAAGGTGTCCCGTTGCTTGTATGAAGTAACGGGATCTCTTTTTAATGGAGGAATCATCATGAAAAGAATTCTTTCAATTTTTGTTTTTGCCATCGTGCTTGCGGGCTGCTCATCGAACGCCAATTCAGAAAAACAAAGTGCGACCGGCGAGCAAGCGGTAAAAGCCACACCGCAAAGCACATCATCTCTAAAAGACAGTATTGATGAGTATCAGCCTAATTCCCAAGTAACCGATGACCGGTCATTGCTGAAGGTTGGCCAAACGTTTTCTGGTGACAAGGGAAAAGCTGTTTTAAAGGATATCAAGCAAGTGAATCAAACCTATAAGATTGGCGATGTGGAGTTAACAGTAAAAGAAATGAAGCTGATCCATCTGCGTCCGGATTACAGCATGATTGATTATTTTCATGTGTTAACACATGATGAAGAGTTTGATTTCGTTAAGGTCTTCGTTGACATCAAGAACACCTCTTCAAAGAAAGTAAACGTTGCGCCGATTGCCTTGATGAAAACAAATACAGGGGAAACCTTTGATTGGAACAAAGACATTTATCTTGAAGAGTTAAATGGTGAGTTGGAAGGAGGAGCCGAAAAATCCGGAAATCTTGGCTTTATTGTGAATGCATCAAGCGGCCATGCACACGATGAAGATGCTGATGATAAGGAGAAAGAAACAGCGATCAAGTGGATCGAAATCAAAACAAGTGACGTCTTTGACCACAACCATAAGAAAATCAGTGATGCTCAAAAGATCAAAATCAAGTTTTAAAATGAAGAACTCCCGTACCAGGTACGGGAGTTCTTTTGCTTACTTGGTTTTTTGTTGAATCAATTCGTCAATCCGCTCCATCACTTCATCCATGTTCATAGACTCTTGGAAGCTTTGATTGATTTTTTTAATGCCTTCCGTATATTGATCATGATGTAAAACCGCCTCTACGCCCTGTTTTAATTTTTGTACATCGACTTCATCTTTCGAAATGACATAGCCTGCATGGAGTTCAGAAAGGCGCTGCGCCACCATCGGCTGATCCTTGTCATGAGGCATTACAACCAGAGGCACATTGAAATGAATGCCTTCATTTACGCTGTTCATTCCGCCATGTGTAATGAAAACATCAGCATGCTCCAGCACTTCCAGCTGAGGGACATATGGGGCGATGATAAAGTTTTCCGGCGCCCGCTTTAATTTGGCCAGGTCCGCTTTTTCTCCGGCTGCGATGATAACTTTTCCGTTAAAGCCAGAAAATGCATCAATACAAAGGTTGAAAAATTCCTCCGTATTGTCGAGAACAGTCCCCATTGAAATGTAAATGACCTTTTCATCTTTTAACTGTTCAATCGGGAAATCTGATTTTTCCGCTCTCTTTGGAAAGCTGGGGCCGATAAACAGACATTCATCCCCGAAACGATCGCTTTCAGGCTGAAAATAACGGCTCGTATACACTACATTCAATTCCCCTTTATTGTTCATGAATTGAACCAGGTTTTTCGGGGCAACACCATACATTTCTTTCATTTTTGCCAAAAGGTCTTCGCATTCTTGATCCAATTCAAGCGGCGCTCCAGACTCAGGGTGCAGGGGCAGGATTTTCAGATGCTCTTCGCCAAACAGGAAGGACGCTGATGAAGCGACCCCTGGAATATCTAAGTAATCCCTCACCAATTCCCCCGCGCCGAATTTATCATAATACACAAAATCAAATTGAATGCTCTTAGATAAGTCTTTGACTATATGTAAAATGTCCAGTGAGGTTTTGATATGGATCTTCAGGAAATCAAGAATGCCATTGGGCGAAGCGATATGGATAGGTGTTGTCCGCAGCAGATCCCGGTGAAGATGGACAGTCGCTCCCGCCGCTTCTAATCGTTTTTTATATTTTTCAGTGGAAATATAATGGACGTCATATCCCTTATCGGAAAACGCTTTTGTAATGCCTAAGGTAGGATTCACATGACCTTCCGCAGGAAAATTCAAAATCAATACTGACTTCATCTAGACAACTCCCTCTCACATCGTATTCTGAATCTTTGTTTGATCAGACTACTACTAATCGTAAAATGGGAACGTAACCCATGCAAGGGACTAATGAATGAACAATTCTGCTGCTTTGGACTAAAATCTAAAAAAAGACACCCAGCTTTGGTGTCTCTTTTTATACCTTTCTGATCGTAAAAAATTTCCGCAGAAGCCATGGGCCTGGCGTAAAACCCAAGGTTAACTGCCAAGCGCCTATGGCCTGCAATCCGTACTCGCGGACGATCAGCATCTTCTGGCTCATGCTCCTGACATCTTCGAACCATACCTCATGTGTCCGTCCCTGCTGATCTCTGTATCGGAAAAAAGGTGATTGATATTCGGCTGAATATTGTATCGGGGCTTGGTACCGCATCGCTGTTTCGATTGCGTTTTGATTTGAAATGGCTGAAGCAACTGTGCCTGGCTGGTACGGGATGATCCAGTCGTACCCGTAGAGCGGGACTCCGATGATCATTTTTCTGCTTGGCACCTGCGCAATCGCAAACTCAATGGTTCTCCTGATCTCAGTAATTGGCGCTACAGGACCCGGCTCACTTCCGGCATGATGCCAATCATAAGCCATGATAAACATATAATTGACAACTGCTCCTATCCCTCCATAATCGTAGCCTCTCAGCCATGGGATATTATCGCTTGTTTTTGCCGGAACAGCGATCGTCAGTACATACCCTCCCGCCTGAAGACGATCTCTCAGCTGACGTAAAAACCCAGTAAAAAGATCACGATCCGCGGCGCTCACCTGTTCAAAATCGATTGTCACACCTCCATATCCCCTTGTGGAGACTAAGTAATAAATATTGTTGACCAGATTGGTTCTTGCTGTCGGATTGTTCAGGACTTGGTGAACAAGTTCCGTACTGAAGCCTTCTGATGTAAGGTTTGTTATGGTGGCAAGCGGCGTCACTCGTCTTTGCCATGTTGTCTCAATAGCCGCCGCATCATTCAATTGGTTTGCAATGTCGCCGTTAGGTGCAATATGGTATTCGAAAATCGAAATCGAAGACGAGTATGGCGCATAATCGTTGATTAATTCCCGGTCGAGGTCAGGGTTTCGGAGCACATAAAAACTTAACGTACCCGCAATGTAATTTGAGATAGAAGGAATCGTTATTTTTGCTCCCGCTTGTAAAGCATTTGGGTTGATGCCCGGGTTTGCGGCCTGCAATCGCTCTAGGGGAACAAACGCTTTTGCCGCAATGGCGGTCAGCGTGTCTCCCGGCTGAACTGTATATACATAAAGAGGGATTAGCAGAGCCTGCCCCGGCACTATATTCGTTTCGTCTAACCCATTCACACCCCGGATTTGATCAACAGAAGCACCGTAACTTCTGCCTATGGAAAACAAAGAATCACCAGGCCGGACGATATGAATAAACATGTTTAACCCCCATTATTCGTTAATAAATCCATCATAAAATGTTATTAACGGGAGCCCTTTTATATGTTTGTGAAAACAAAAAAACCAAGGAGCAGCTCCCCTTGGTACTGTATCACGCAAATCAATTCTCTTTTCCTTCTTCAAGCACTCTTTTCAAATGCTCACAGTCATGATTGAAATGAGCCATCACATACTGTTTGGCTGCTTCTTTGTTTTTCTTTTTCACTTCTTCAAATATTTTGCGGTGCTCACTCAGTATCGTTTCTGCACGGTGGTCGCCAGTATAATTAAGGATTCTGCAAAAGTGAATCAGATCATTTACATGCTCAAGCAAATTTTTCAAATGCCGGTTATGGCTAAAATCCACAAGCAGCTCATGAAACCTTTGGTTTAAATGGATGATTTCCGTGTCTTCCATTCCGTTGTGAATGGCTTTTTCTGTTTCTTCAAGCTGTTTTTCAAGCATGGCAAGCTCTTTCTCATCCGCTTCGTCTATGACTAACTCGACTGCCAGCTGCTCCAGCGGAATTCTGATTCTATAAATCTCATCTACATCTTTTGCCGTTAATGACGTGATAGAAAATCCATTTCGGTCATCTGCTTTTAACAAACCGTCTTTCTCAAGCAGCCGCATGGCTTCTCTTATCGGAGAGCGGCTGACGCCAAAGCTTTTCGCCAGCTGTGTTTCGTTTATCCGTTCCCCCGGCTTAAAAGTCCCGTTGAAGATCATTTTTTTCAGCTGGTTATAAAATTGCAGGTAGTAAGGAGTCGGTTTGTCTAATTTAAAATCGTCCATATATAATACCTCTTTTGAATATATTCAGGGGCTTTTCTTCATCAAAATCATATAACAGATGGTAATGGGAAGCAACAAACTGCCTTGTCAGATTTCAGAATATGAGGTACGATATGTTTGCTGAACGACGGTCGACGGACTACTGGAAACTATTTTACACCGCCAATAGGACACCATACCTCCGCCAGAATAGCGCACTTATTTTATTAGATCTTTTCAATGGAGGAAAAAATATGCTCATCATTTTTGTTATGTTTCTTCTCGGAATTATTTTAGGCTTTATTGGTGCCGGGGGAGCAGGATTTGTCATTGCCCTTTTAACTCTTCTATTTCATGTTCCGATTCATACGGCTTTAGGCACTTCCCTCGCCGGGATGGCTTTCACCAGCTTATCAGGGGCGTACAGTCACTATCGTGAAGGGAACATTCAAATGAAAATCGGCTTAACAGTCGGATGCTTTGCTGCGGTCGGCTCATTTTTCGGCGCAAAGCTGACATCTTTCATTCCGGCTGATTTGCTTCATTACTTGACGGCTGGGATGTTATTTTTATCAGCGATTCTCATTTTAATCAGATTGTTTCTTTTAAAAGAGAAGGCACAAGTGAATCAAAGCACTCTTTCAACGTATACGAGAGCGGTTATCTTAGGAATTGTAGCAGGCGTTCTTTCCGGCACATTCGGCATCGGGTCGGCACCTTTTATTCAAATCGGTTTAATGATTATGCTGAACCTGTCCATCCGCCATTCTGTGGGAACGACGATGCTTGTGATCATCCCTCTCGCTGTAGGAGGAGGCATCGGATATATCACAGAAGGATTTGTCGATTATATATTGCTGGTCAAAGTTCTGGTCGGCACAATGTGCGGTGCCTATGCAGGCGCGAAATTCACCAACCTCATGCCAAAGGTGGTCTTAAAATCGGCCATCTTCTTGACTCCTGCGATTGCGGGCCTGCTGTTGTTATTCTAAATAAAACAAAAAACCTGACGTCATGTCAGGTTTTTTTATGAGTTTTGCTCCGCTTGTTCTTTCGTTAATCCAAAAAACGCCAGTGAGCCGATGACCGCTGTCACAAACATGATCGCTCCCATCGGAATGGCTGTCGTCTCGTTAATGCCTACAAGCGGCGACACGATCGAACCGAGGAGCAGCGGAAGCATGCCGAGCAGCGCACTTGCACTTCCGGCACGGTCCCCCTGCTTCTCCATGGCCAACGTAAACGTGCTGGTCAAAACCATGCCGATCGTAATCATGTAAATGAAAATGGATATGACTAATGTGGCAAGAGGGCCGTGAATTAAGGTCATGGTCAACAGCACAGCAGTCGCAATCATAGCCGTAATGACTGCGATGCGAAGCAGGCTTTTTTCATGAATGATTCCGCCAAAGCGCCCAATAATAAAACTTCCCGATATAATTGCCAGGCCGTTAATGCCGAAAAGAATACTAAACACCTGCGGAGACACCCCGTAGATATCCTGGTATACAAATGGTGTACCGGATACATAAGCAAAGCTTCCACCATGAATAAATCCGACAGTTAACGCGTACCCCATAAAGGACCGATCCTTCAGCAGGCTGCCCATCGTTTTTACAGACGTTCCAATTGAGCTTGGAATCCGCTTTTCCGGCGGCAACGTTTCTTTTAAACGAAAAGCAATCAAAAAAACAAGTAAAAATCCAATGATCATTAATACGTGAAAAATCGTATGCCACGTTGCAAATGGCAAAAGCAAAATGGCACCGCCTGTCATAGGTGCAACCATTGGCGCAACAGCTGTAATGACCATTAACAGCGAGAAAAATTCAGAAAGCTCTCTGCCGGTAAACACATCGCGGACGATGGCGCGAGACAGCACAAGCCCCGCGGAAGCGGTAAACCCCTGTAAAAAACGCGCAGCCACTAGTGTTGTAATATTGGGCGACAGCGCACAAAACAGAGAAGATAATGCAAATAAAAAAATACAGATTAATAGCGGTTTCCGTCTTCCCTGCGCGTCACTGACCGGCCCGACAATCAGCTGGCCGATCGTAAGCCCGACCAGACAGGCTGTTAAACTTAACTGTACAAGTGAAGCACTTGCTGATAAGTCACTCGCGATTTCAGGAAAACTCGGCAAATACATATCTATATTAAGCGGGCCCAATATAGCAAGCATGCCGAGCAGAAACGCCAATGCCAAGCGTTCTTTTCCAGTTGGATTGTGCAGCATGTTATCAAACCTTCCCTTCAACCTAGTCCCTTATGTAAAATCGATATCAACTCCAACGATGGATTGAAGCTGTAAAACATTTGTATATTGTATCATAACTTTCAGCCTGTGAAAGCAGCTTGAGCACGGTCTCCAGCAAAGTGACATTTCGAACTACTATAAAGGGGATAATGCGGGGAATCATCACGTGACCAGCCGCTACATGATCTGAAGAAACGCCCAGCTTTTTTCTGCTGATGTATGATCCCGAGCCGCAAGGATGAAAACAACCTCCCAGCTAAATACGTGGGAGGTTTTTCAAATGTGCAAATGACTTGCAAGTTGGAATCAATCGTTGTATATTAATTGACGTGTCAATCATTGATATATCAATTAATAGTTTTGACAAGAAGGAAGGGATGGGTTTTGGCGTCATTTTGTTCAGAGGAAGCCGAGATTTTATATCAGCTGCAAGGCGTGAACAAGGTGATTGGCGTGAAGTTCGAGGCATGCACGGGCATCAGCCAATCTCGTTTGGAATTGCTGACATTGCTTTATCATGCAGATGAGATCAGTCAAAGCGACCTTCAAAAGAAAGTAAATATTGATAGCGCCGCCGTCACTAGACACTTAAAACAACTGGAAGCCAAAGGCATGGTCTCAAGACGGCGCAAGCCTGAAGACAACCGCATCACCCTTGTTCGGTTAACAGACCAAGGTAGAGAGCGCATCGAGTCTTCAAAGAAAGAAAAGGAGCGTTTCATGAAGGAAATGCTCGCAAATGTAAATGCAGACGAGCGCCGCCTGCTCATTGATGTGCTGGCGCGCATGCGGAACAACATAGACAATATCAAAGCATAAGAGGAGTGTATCAACATGATCAAAACAAACGATTTTATGGAGATTATGAAAGGCCGCCGTTCTATTCGCAACTATGATCCGACAGTGAAAATCACCAAGGAAGAAATGACAGAAATCTTAGAAGAAGCAACAACTGCTCCATCTTCTGTCAACGCACAGCCGTGGCGTTTTCTCGTCATTGACAGCCCTGAAGGAAAAGAAAAACTCGCACCGCTTGCAAGCTTTAACCAAACTCAAGTCACAACATCATCTGCCGTCATCGCTGTATTTGCAGATATGAACAATGCAGACTACTTAGAAGAAATCTATTCAAAAGCCGTGGAACTCGGTTACATGCCGCAGGAAGTCAAAGACAGACAAATCGCCGCGCTAACCGCTCATTTTGAAAAGCTGCCGGCACAGGTAAACCGCGAAACGATCCTGATTGACGGAGGTCTTGTTTCAATGCAGCTGATGCTGACTGCACGTGCGCACGGTTATGATACAAATCCGATCGGCGGATACGATAAAGAAAACATCGCGGAGACGTTCGGATTAGATAAAGAACGTTATGTACCGGTCATGCTTCTTTCTATCGGAAAAGCAGCAGACGAAGGCTATGCTTCCTACCGTCTGCCGATTGATACAATTGCAGAATGGAAATAAAACAAAGAGCCCAGATCTATTTTCTGGGCTCTTTTTGAATCTTAAATAAATCCGCCGTTCACACGAATCGTCTGGCCTGTGATCCACTGTGATTTTTCACTTACCAAGAACTCAATGACATTTGCAATATCTTCGGGTTCGCCAATTCGGCCGAGTGCAATGGTCTTTTTCAAGCCTTCGATTTGCTGTTCGGTTTTGCCAACAGTAAACAGCTCAGTATTTACAGGCCCCGGCGCAACCGCGTTAATGGTGATTTGCTTCTCTGCGAATTCTTTTGCAAGCTGGCGGGTGAATTGCTCAACCGCTCCCTTTGTTCCTGCGTATACGCTGTACGTCGAAAACATTTGCCCAACGACGGATGTAGAGAAGTTGATGATTCTCCCCTTTTCCTCCATGTATTTCATTGCTTGCTGGCAGGCGAAAAATGTTCCTTTTACATTGAGATTAAACTGCTTGTCGAAATCTTCCTCTGTTACTTCTTCGATTGGCTGATAAATATTGATACCCGCATTGTTGATCAGAATATCTACTTTTCCAAATGCCTCGATGGTTTTTGTAAATAATGACTCTGCGCCGGCTACCTTGCTGAGATCGGCTTGGATAGCTACAGCTTCTCCGCCCTTTTTCTTGATGCCTTCCACAACCTCTTCCGCTTTTTCCGGGCTGCTTGAAAAATTGACTGCCACTTTAATGCCGAGATCAGCCAGCTGTTCGGCAATCGCACGGCCGATTCCTCTTGAAGCTCCCGTTACAATCGCTGTTTTACCATTTACCTGTCCCATGTATGCCACCCTCCGATTGATTACGATTTTTCCGTAAAAGCCAAAAAACCATTTTCAAGTAATGACCAAACATTTTCAAATTCCTCTTCAATCGTATCTCGTTCCCACTCGTACGCATGAGCGGGATGATGAAAACGTTCTGTCGCGAAAAAAATGCCCCGCGCCAGCTCCTCATGATCCTTTGTTTTTGTGTCACAGTCATTCAAAAGGACACTCAACTGCTTGACCATATGAACAATGCTTTTGTTGACCATCTCCGAGCATTCACCCGTCACTTTCGTATACATGGCAAATAATTCTTCATCTTCTAAAGCATAATACCGCTTAAGATCAAACAATTTCTTGATATACGCTTTTACATGCGCAGTGCCTTTTAGAGAAGAATCTTCATATACAGCGGTAAGAGGCACGATGATCTTTTCATTCAGCCACATTTCAGTCGCCGCTTCCAAAATCTCTTTTTTGCTTTTGAAATGGCGATAGATCGTTCCATGGCTTACCTGTAATGCTTTCGCTACATCTGTAATCGAAGTTTTCGCGACACCAAAACGCCTTAATGTTTCTTCTGTCGCTGCCAGTATTTGTTTTTTGGTTAATACGTCACCTTCTGAAGATCTGTTCATAGTACTGCGGCTTTTCAGGGCCGCATACAACACCTCCCTGAAGACATCTTAGCAAAACCACAAACAAATGACAAATATCCATTTCTGTCATTTGTCACAAAAAAAAGAGTGATGTACTATGCATCACTCTTCTCTCTATTATTCTTTGATTTTCTTTCTTCCAAACGGCCACCAGTTGCCTTCGCCAAAGGTCATGATGATTGCCGGAATGAAGAGCGGGAGAATGACAAGGCCGTAAAGCAACAGCCCGATAATGATGACACTTGCCACCTGCATCAGCGTATTGACGCCTGAAGGCATCATCGCCGCGAACGTTCCGGCCAAAATAATGGCCGCCGTAATAATGACGGATCCCATTTTGCTCATTGATCTGACAACACCTTGCGCAATGCCAAGGTGCACCTCTTCCTTAAATCGGTCCAACAAGAAGATCGAATAATCCACGCCTAACGCGATCAAGATGACAAAGCTGAAGAATGGTACCGCCCAGCTGACGCCGGTGTTTCCTAAGCCGTTTACAAAAATTAATTCCGTTATGGATATCGAGGTGTAATACGTCAGCAGCAGTGACGCGATCATATAAATCGGCATGATCATTGATCGGAACAAAATCGTTAACACAATAAACAGGCCAATAATCATGATCACCATTGTTCTGGAGAAGTCCGTTGTGGAAAGCTCTTTTAAGTCAGCATTCACACTCGTGACCCCGCCGTATACGATCTGTGCATCCTCGAGAGGAGTGCCGTCCACTTCGTTTGCTACAGCTTTTTTGATTTGGTTTATTGTTGTAATGGCTTGTTCTGAATAAGGATTAGAGTCCAAGACGACGCTTAATTGCACGCCTTTGCCGTCTTCAAAGGAATATTGGTCGATTGACTTCTTAAAGTCTTTATCCTTCATTACTTGATCAGGAATGAATATCCCTGTATCCCTTACGGTTGAGCTTTTGCTCATATCCTCTAACATATCACTGGAAGCTGTAATGCCGTCAGAGATTTTCGTCAGGCCATCATTTGCACTCTTCACACCCCCGGCAAGCTTCTTCAGGCTTTCGGTCAGTGTTCCAGCTTGTGCCTGCTGGCCTGAGAGCTGCTGGTTCGCTTGTTCAAGTCCGGTTTGAATCTGTCCAAGCTGTCCGCTGATTGCCGTAAGCTGCTGCACGGTCTGTGCAGTATTGCCGGATTGGGAAATCTGTTTGCTCACGAGCTGCAGTTGCTGATTGATTTTGCCCAATCCGTCTGCCGCATCGCCCAGTGAACCGCCGGCGCTGCTATTTGAGGCTGAGACGGTTTGACCCGTCATTTGATTCAACCCGTTTTCGATATCCGTTAAACCGCTTTGGACATCGGCGATTCCTTTTACCGTCTTATCCAGCCCGTCTGAAACTGAGCCTAGCTGTTTATCAATATATAAATCTTTGATTTTTTCACCAGTCGGCTGCGTGATGGTCATGACAGAGTCAACATGCTCGACTTTCTCAATCGCTTTGCTGATATTTCCGAGATAAGGGATTGTATCAGCTGTTGTGAGATCTTTGTCTCCTTTTACGACAACATTGATCGGGAACGCTTTCCCTTCACCGAATCCATCCTTGATGGCCTCGAGAGCTTTTACTGATTTATAATCGCTGCTGATTTCCGCAGTCGAATCGAATGAAATCTGGTCATCATAGGTCAAAATGAACGGAAGCGTGATAATCACCGTGATGACAATAAACAGAAACGGACGCACAACGGAATGTCTGCCGAGAAACGCCCATAATTTGTTGTCACTGTGCGACAGCACTTTCTTAGAAGGCCAAAATAATTTTTCGCCCAGCGTCACCATAAATAATGGCAGCAGTGTATAGAGAATGATCATTAATATCCCTACACCGACTGCTACCCCTACTGCGGATTGGAAAATCGCAAACTTCGCAAATCCTAAGGCGGAAAATCCGATCAATACCGCAAATCCACTAATAAATAAGGTTTTTCCCCCCGTACGGTAAGCGATAAGCGCCGCTTCTTTTTTGTCATGCCCGTTCGCTAACTCTTCACGGAATCGGGTAAGAAGCAGAATGCAGTAATCTGTTCCGATACCGAACAGGATGGCAACTAAGAAGGTTTGCGTAAACGTCGAGATAGGAAAATCAACATTGTACACAAGGATGCCCAATATGGATTGACTGATCAGATAAGAGAAACCGACAACTACAATCGGAATAAAAGGCGTCACAACAGATCGGAACACGATCAGCAGTAAACCGATGATCAAGCAGACTGTGATCACTTCCGTTTTCTTGAGCCCTTCTTCTGAGCTGTGAGCGAAATCCTGATTAATGAGAGAGGCTCCCGTAATATATGCAGTCAAATCATTAGGAACGATTTTATAAATATCATCCGCGATTTTTTCCGCTTTTTTATCAGAACCTGTAATCGTGACAGGAATGAGAACGGTTTTTTTGTCTTTTGAAATCAATTGGTCTTTGACTTCTTTGTCTGCTGTTAGAGGAGACGTTATTTCTTCTACACCGTCGATCTTTTTGACTTTATCAATCATTGTCCGGAGCTGATCCTCTGTTTCTTTCTTCAAAGCGTGATCTAATGTAAAGACTATACTGATCGAATTATTGTCTTCGCCCGCTTGTTTTAAAATGGCATTTGCTCTTTCTGAAACAGCATCTGCAGGAAGCTGGGCCTGCCCCTTTTGATTGGCCAGCTCCGTTAAGTTCGGAGAAAACAAACCCAAAACGACGGTAAGTGCTAATATAACCGCTGCAATTGCCCACTTGAATTTGATGATTGGCCTCATTCTGCAGAATCTCCTCCTTTAAATTTGCTTTTTAGAATGGTGAATATCTCTATGATGGAATTTAAGTGTTTCTCATCTATATCATCGATCAGCTCTTTGAGAGCATTAAAAATGGCTGAATCTAATTCTTCCAGTATGGTTTCACCGCTGGATGTGATGTTAATAAGCTTAGAGCGCTTATCACTTTTCGCCGGACAGGCATCCCATTCAACCAATCCCTTATCGAGCAGCTTTTTCAGCCTGTTTGAAATCGCGCTTTTATGTACATTTTGATACATGGCTAGGCTGCCGGGAGAGGTTGGGCCCTTGACTTTTAAAATTTTTAACAGGTCTGCCTGCTCCCTTGAGATATTCTTGAAGACATCCTGATTGATTTCATGATGCACAAACTCTGTCCCTTCAAGTAATACTTCCACGAACAGGTTTATCGCCTGACATAGCTTTTGTTCATTCAACAACTGCCCCTCCTCACTATAGTTTACCCCTCTAAACTTTATGATCAATGTCAATTAGTTTATTCCCCTAAACTATGTCTGTCAACAAATTTTATTCACGAACACCTTACCAGGAACGCTTGTTCGTGTATAATAGACGTTATAAACGCGAAAGGGGAAAATTAACATGTCAGATTTTTCATTAAAATTGTATGAATATAACGTCTGGGCCAATCAGCAAATCTTCAACCGATTAAAAGAGCTTCCACAAGAGGTGTACCGCCAAGAAATCCAAAGCGTGTTTCCGTCGATATCCCATGTGCTGTCTCATGTTTATCTTTCTGATCTCGGCTGGATTGAAGTGTTTTCCGGCCAAAGCATGACTGATGCTTTGGCATTAGCTGAACAACTTAAAGAACAGACAGAGGCAAAAGAAATGGAGGAAATGGAAGACCTGTTTCTGACATTATCCGAGCGCTATACATTATTTTTACAGCAAAAAGAGCAGCTCAATAAGCCCCTCCAGATTATAAATCCCTCAGGCGGAATCATGAAAACGACTGTTTCTGAGCTGGTTCCCCACGTTGTCAATCACGGGACATACCACCGCGGCAATATCACAGCAATGCTGCGGCAGACAGGATACGCATCCGCTCCGACAGATTATGGGCTATACCTGTACATGAAAAAAACTGAAATGGCATAAAAGAAAGCGGCTCCCTAAATTGAGCCGCTTTTTTTATGATGCATCGTTCAAAACCATAAAAATTTCTTTTCATATTTCCTGTATAGTAAAAAAGATAGAAATTTTAGTGTTATAATAATCATTAAAAATATATTGCTGACCCAATAAACAATTTTCAATGGAGGAACACACAAAGTGACAGACGATATGACGAAAGACAATATAAATCAGCAAAAATTGGAGAGAGGCTTGAAAAACAGGCACATCCAGCTCATCGCCATCGGCGGGGCCATTGGAACGGGCTTATTTCTCGGCTCAGGAAAATCCATTCATTTTGCCGGACCGTCGATTCTATTTGCTTACATGATCACAGGCATCATTTGCTTTTTGATTATGAGATCTCTGGGTGAACTGCTGTTATCGAATTTGAACTATCACTCTTTTGTTGATTTTGTACAAGACTATTTAGGCGATATGGCAGCCTTTATCACCGGCTGGACCTATTGGTTCTGCTGGATCTCGATTGCAATGGCTGATCTGACAGCCGTCGGACTTTACACTCAATATTGGCTTCCGGGAGTGCCGCAATGGGTGCCCGGCTTAATCGCTCTGATTATTTTACTGATTATGAACTTGGCAACCGTCAAGCTCTTTGGAGAATTAGAATTTTGGTTTGCTTTAATTAAAGTCATTGCCATTTTGGCGCTGATCGTCATTGGCCTTGTGATGATCTTTAAAGGTTTTTCCACAAGCTCAGGCGTCTCCAGTTTCACAAATCTCTGGAGCCACGGAGGTATGTTCCCGAATGGCATGCACGGGTTTATCCTCTCGTTCCAGATGGTTGTATTTGCCTTTGTCGGCATTGAGCTGGTCGGACTGACAGCCGGTGAAACAGAAAACCCTGAAAAAGTAATCCCTAAAGCGATCAACAATATCCCTGTCCGGGTCCTGCTTTTCTATATCGGTGCTCTTCTCGTGATTATGAGCATCTATCCTTGGGATGTCATTAATCCTAGCGAGAGCCCATTCGTACAGGTATTTGTCGCGGTCGGTATCGTCGGGGCAGCAAGCATTATCAACTTTGTGGTGCTGACATCCGCTGCCTCAGCATGCAACAGCGCTGTATTCAGTACAAGCCGTATGGTCTATTCCCTTGCGAAAGATAACAATGCGCCTGAATCAATGGCGAAACTGACTCCGCGTAAAGTACCTAGAAATGCGTTGTTCTTTTCAGCTATCGTGATTTTAATCGGTGTTACGTTAAACTACATCATGCCAGAAGGCGTATTCACCCTGATCACAAGCATTTCAACCGTCTGCTTTATTTATATTTGGGGGATTACGGTCATCTGCCATATGAAATACCGGAAAACAAGACCTGAATTAGCGAAAACAAACAAATTTAAGCTTCCGCTTTACCCGTTTACCAATTACCTGATTCTTGCGTTCCTGGCGTTTATCCTGGTTGTGCTGGCATTGGCTGAGGATACTCGTGTTTCCTTATTTGTCACGCCGGTTTGGTTTATTTTGCTGATTGTGATTTATAAAGTGAGAAAAGCGAAGCATCAATAAGATTCGCAGCTCCTGCCTCAGAAATGAGAGCAGGAGCTTTTTTGATGAAAATAAATGACAAATGACCTTTGCTTTTGAATTTGAAGTTATGCTATAGTGTGTGTAATCAAAACAAGAAGGGATGATGGGTGGACAATGATTAACTAATCTTATTTTTGCCGTTTGAAATCAATATTTCAAATCAGAAAAAATAGGATTAGTCTGCCCATTTTCTATATATACGAATTGCTATTTATAAATAAATAGCTTATTTGATCATGCAACGGCGCGGCTAATCCTTCCAACACATTTTGGGAGGATTTTTTTATTCTCCCTTTAAAGCGAGGGATATGGATGAAAGAGATCGTAACATTAACAAATGTCAGCTATGAAGTGAAGGATCTGACTGTTTTTAAAAACATAAATGCCAGTGTTCAGCAAGGAGATATCATTGGGATTATTGGAAAAAATGGTGCTGGGAAGTCTACGCTGCTGCACCTCATTCACAATGACTTAGCTCCTGCACAAGGACAAATCCTTCGGCAGGATGTAAAAATGACGTTGGTTAAGCAGGAAACCGCGTCGTATTCCTTTGCGGATCTAACGCCTGCCGAAAAGAAGTTACTGGAGAAATGGCGTGTGCCCGTCAGGGATTTCCAACAGTTAAGCGGCGGTGAAAAACTGAAAGCACGGCTGGCGAAAGGACTATCAGAGGATGCAGATCTTTTACTGTTAGATGAACCGACAAACCACCTTGATGAAGAAAGCTTGCAATTTCTCATTCAACAGCTGAAAAGTTATAGAGGCACTGTAATTCTTGTTTCTCACGATCGTTATTTTTTAGACGAAGCCGCAACAAAAATATGGTCGCTCGAAGCTCAAACCCTGATTGAATTCAAAGGAAATTACTCTGGGTATATGAAGTTCCGGGAAAAGAAAAGACTCGCCCAGCAGCGTGAATATGATAAGCAGCAAAAAATGGTTGAACGGATTGAAGCACAAATGAATGAGCTTGCTTCATGGTCGGAAAAAGCCCACGCCCAATCGACGAAAAAGGAAGGGTTTAAAGAATATCACCGGGTAAAAGCGAAGCGTACGGATGCCCAGATTAAATCCAAGCGGAAGCGGCTTGAACAAGAGCTGGAGAAAGCAAAGGCCGAACCCGTTGAGCCGGAATATACTGTCCGCTTTTCAATTGATACAACCAAAAAAACAGGAAAACGTTTTTTAGAAGTTAAGCATGTAACGAAGGTTTTTGGCGAAAGGATCCTCTTTAAAGACGCACATTTTACAATTCAGCACGGCGAAAAAGTTGCGATCATAGGACCCAATGGCAGCGGAAAAACAACATTATTGAAAATCATTCTGGGACAGGAAACGGCCGAGGGAAGCGTATGGGTATCGCCGTCTGCAAATATCGGCTATTTAACGCAAGAGGTGTTTGATTTGCCTTTAGAACAAACACCGGAAGAGTTATTTGATCATGAAACATACAAAGCAAGAGGGCACGTTCAAAGTCTGATAAGGCACTTAGGTTTTACAGCTTCGCAATGGACTGAGTCGATCAAGCATATGAGTATGGGTGAACGTGTAAAGGTCAAGCTGATGGCATATATGCTGGAGGAAAAAGACGTGCTGATTTTAGATGAGCCGACAAACCATCTCGACCTGCCGTCACGCGAACAGCTGGAGGAAACACTGTCACACTACAGCGGCACATTGCTGGCGGTTTCACATGACCGATACTTTCTCGAAAAAACAACAAACAGTAAACTCGTCATCTCAGACAATGGCATCGAAAAGCAATTGAGTGGCGTTCCATCAGAAAGAAATGACCGGAAGGAGCTTCGTTTAAAGCTTGAGACAGAAAGACAAGAAGTGCTGGGCAAGCTCAGTTTTATGACGCCAAATGATAAAGGGTACAAGGAGCTTGATCAGGCTTTCAATGAGCTTACGAAACGAATGAAAGAGCTGGATCAATAGCGTGTAGGGGATACCAAGGGCTGTTCGCCCTTGGTATTTTTCAAACTTTCGCCTTCAGCCCTCGCCAAAAAATATCGAAGGAAATCTCTAAAGACCGCTCAAATGATTGTTTATTCTCGTAAACCAGCTGAATGTTCAGCCCGTCAAAAAGAGTGATGAAGGCTATCGCACACTTCTCGGGCGGACAAGTGATGCCCGATTCTTTAAAAACAAGTGCAACCCGGCTTTTCAAAGCATGCAGAAACATCAGGTACTGGGCTGAAATAAAATCACTTACTTCAGCAGGAGCCTTAAACGACATCGCCTGCAAAAAGGCTACATTGGGCATAGCATGAAAGCGCATCTGTGTTTCTTTTAAAAAATCATATATAAGATTCTTGGCTGGCATATGCTTTCGTGATTCAAAAAAATCATTGATAAACGCTACTTCTTCTTCAACAATCTCGGGGTACACTTCCATCAGCAGATCCTTTTTTGACGAGAAATGGTAGGACAGAGATTGTTTCCGAATTCCTAATTCTTTTGCAATATGCGCCATTTTGACTCCCTCGTAGCCAAGTTCATTAAATTGGCGAACGGCTGTGCGTTTTATATTCTCACGGGTCACTGTTCTGCCCTCCCCAAATTATTACATCCGTTTTCTCTTGGAACAGATAAATAAAATATATAATAAAAGAAACAGCAGGTACACCAAAATAGAAGCGATATAAAGCTCCCGATAAGAATAAAGCGTTGCCACCACACCTAATAACAACGATCCTCCGCCAATTCCCATATCAAAAAAATTAAAGAATGTCCCCATAGCATCCTCATGTTCATGCTCTTCTACAAGATTGATACACCATGTCTGGATAGCCGGAAATATTGAGCCGAACCCAAATCCGTAACATATTGCCGCTGTAAAAAACATTGCATTGGTTTGGGCAATATATAATATTGAAAGGCCTGCTATTGAGAATATTGATGCGGGGATAAGGATGGCTGCCGCTCCGAATCGGTCAAATATTTTCCCGGAGATAAGACGTATAAAAAAACTGGCTGCTGCAATCAGAAAGAAAAACATTCCGACACTTCGGAAACCCTTTTCGATCGCATAGAGCGCAAAGAAGGACATAATCCCTGATGCAGCAATGCCGACTAATAAAATTAAAAACGAAGGAAACAGCACACGTCTTTCTAACACCTTTATCTTTACCCTTCCCTTTTCACCCGTGTCTTTTGCTTCAGGCCGCCTCCGCACAAGTGCAGCCATAAGCACTGCCAGTAAAAGAATGGACATCCCGCCTAGAAAAAGCCTCTCAAAATCATAAAGCTCCAGTGCTGAGATACCAATCATAGGCCCAACCGAAACAGCAATCGTTTCGCCTACCCCAAAATATCCAATCCCCTCGCCTCGGCGCTCCTTCGGAATAATCTCCGCGGCAATCGTCGCAAAATAAGTAGTTGCTAATCCAAAACCGGCACCATGTATTAAGCGAATGAGCAATAGGACGCTCACATCTGACGCCAGATAATATGCACCGGTTGAACAGGCACTGATAACAATTCCAAATATAAGTAAATATTTTTTATTAAATCGTTGAGCCAAAACCCCTGCAAAAGGACGTATGGCAATGGCAGATATCATAAAAATCCCTGTAACCAATCCGACTTGCTTTGCCCCGCCTCCGATAGCAGTTACAAACAAAGGCAATGTCGGCAATAACATTTCAAACACCATAAATAAAAATGCATTTGAAAGCGTGACAAAAATAAATGATATAGACCACATTTTTGCAGCATGTATTTTTTCCACCTGTAACTCCATGAGCTTCTTCTCCTTTTCTGTTGATCGATTTAATTGGATACACTCACTTTATCTGACTATAGTCAGATTGTAAACTGGAAATCCACGAAAAATTTATGTAAACCACTTATTTTTAAATGTTTTTCACTCAAAAAAACTGACAATAGTCAGACATCCATAAAGAAGAAAATAAGTTTGATTCGATCGTTACAGGCGAGGAGCTCCGTAAAATGTTGACGATTTCAATAATAATGTACATAAAAAAAGAACAACACACGTTGTCCTTGTTGATATCTTAAAGTACCCTGTCACCACTTCCAGATAGGCATTTCCATACTGGAGGAAAGGATCAGAGCCTGGCTGCCATCATAGGACACCATTTTGTTTTCAAACATCAAAACGAACTGAAAATGATAAAAAGTGTTCCCCTACATCAAATGCAAAAGAAGGAAAATAACGGAAGACAGTAGAAGAATAAACCCAACAAACAAAATGAGGATGGATCATATGACTGAAGACTTTTACTGTGATGAGGTATTTAGCGGCAAAACGAAAGTGACTAAGGTAATAGAGACGGATAACGTATTGGCTTACTATCATACAAAGCCTTTTTATCCGGTTCATATTGTAGCTGTTCCCAAGAGACATATCTCTTCGTTAATCACCTTGGAAGAGTCCGATCATGACTTACTTCTTGAATTAATGAGTGTCATTCAAGAGGTCGCTTCCATGGTGACGGAAGAAAAAGGCGCATGCCGTGTAATCACCAACTTAGGAGCTTACCAGGACTCTAAACATTTACATTGGCATATTGTGTTTGGAGAACCGCTTAAGTAAAAGCGTCTGGGTCAGCACAGCTGTTTCCGCATACGTATATTGGTCATGGCATAGCCCATCTTCTGATAGAGATGGACGGCTATCTCGTTGTGCGCAAACACATGAAGCGCAATTCTTTCCGCTCCAATCTCTCTTGCTCTTTCATCCAGCGTTTGAAGCGCCAATTGCGCCAGCCCTTTTCCGCGATAGGCTTCATATAATCCAAAGGAATAAATAAACGCTTCCTTTTGTGGATGGAGCGGATCAGCATACAGCCAAAGCCAGCCTATCCTTTCTCCTTGTTCATTTGTAATGTTCCAAAAGTTATGATTGCTGCTGTTTCGACCATCCGGAATCATTTTCTCATATGCTTGCTTCGATTTCTCAATCGCCTCTTTTTCTGTCCAAGTTCCCGACGCAATGTTTTGTTTCGCATAATTTTGCACGGACATCCCGCGAAATGCTTTGAACTCTTCCACAGTCATATCTTCCAAAGTTAACGTCATCCTGTATTCCTCCTTATGAAAAAAGTCCAGCCAATGCCAGACAATTGAAAATCTCTTCAATAAGCCGTTTTCAGCCTTTGACTCTCTATCATTCGATAAGAGAAATAGATTTCCTGCAAACCAGTATAAAAGACTGTGAGAATATAAGAGAAAAGCTTACGTGACCTCCCAAATGATTATCATGATCGAAACAATCAAACAGATCATTGCGGGTATCGCCATGAGAACCGATTGACGTGCTCGAACAATGTGCCCATGAACCGCTCCCGCCATGAGAAAGACAAACAGTACGCCTGCTCCAAATACTGCATACCGATTCCAAATTCCCGCTGTCATAGCAAGTGCCCCGGCTATTTCAAGAATGCCAGTAACAGTCAGAAACCACAATGGATATTGATAATGCCGCCAATGCTCCACTTGAAAGGGAACGCGGAGCACCTTTATGATCCCTCCCGCGAGCATAAAAGCTGCCAAACTGACTTTCATGATCATAGATATCATCTTACGCCACTCCCTTTTGGAAGCATCCCGTATATTAATAGATTCACAACCTGTGCTGCGAGGCTCGCCGGATCTTTGATTCCGGTTAACAAAAATGAATCGGTTAAATGTTCGATCATGCCGATCAAACACTCAGCGACCGTTTCCATGTCGAGTTCGGAGTGAAAATAGCCAAGCCGCTGTTCTGCTTCTAAGTTCTCTTTCAAAACCATCGCCAAGTCTTTTTTCATTTGTTTCGCTTCTGGGTTCAGAAAAAAGCCGATCTTCGTTACATCCTTGTCCTCAGCCAGACATTGAAAAACAGTTTCCACAGCAGACAGCACCCGTTTTGACACATCCTCCGTCTTTAAACCGTTTTCCAGAAGAAGAGACTCTGTCAGCTTTCTTACACGAGAGTGAAAATCGGTGATTAACTCCTCAAAGACGGCTTCTTTGCTTTGAAAGTACAGATAAAAGGAAGGCTGCGTCAGCCCAGCTTTTTTCACAATTTCACTTACTTTTGTCTCATGAAATCCCCGAATCGAAAATTCATTAGCAGCAGCTTTGAGTAATCGTTTCCGGCTTTCTTCTCCTTTACGTCCTTTTTTGCTTTTCAACTAGGATCATCCTCCACAAAAAGATACTCAAAAGTAATGTTACTCGTGAGTATTGTTTCATAGCATTGGATTTTATGTCAATGAGTTTCATTTTTCTCCAGACTTGTCCTGCCCATTTTACCCTCATCTCATTATATAGGCCGCCTCATTGCTTATTGAATCTCTAATACAAGGAACAATTGGATGGCGCGGCGCATACTGTACTGTACAGAAGGATGGGAAGGTGTGATGGGATGCCGACTACAGTAATCAATCTATATTACTTGAAGATCAACAGCATTTCAGGCAATGGTTCAATTACAATAGGCGAAGCCGCATATAACAGCCCTACCAACAATCAAAAATCTCAAGGAACCAATTCTTCTTTCGGTGATACATCACCTACAGAATCAGTAATGGAAAACTTCTTAAATGATCCTGATGTAAATGATCAGACATCTATCGGCAGCTCTGCTACATCCAACGTTAATACACCTCCGATTGTACCGCCGCCAATCTTAGATTAAAGGGGTTTCGTTTATGCCATATCAAATTAATATCGCGAATATAAAGGTTAGGGGTTTCGTTTATGCCATATCAAATTAATATCGCGAATATAAAGGTTAATGGAGTTACGCAAAACGGGAATGTGGATATCGGTCCAACTTTGCATAACAGTCATACAGCGAACAGCAAATATTTTGGAGCAAACTTTTCTTTAGGGGATTTTTCGCCTTCTTCTTCACTTTTAAACACTGGAAATCTTGATACTGACGTCAGTGACCAAGACAAAATCGGAAATTTTTCTGCACCAATTGCAAATCAAATATAAGGAGTACGTCGTATGGATATCGAAAAAATACGAAAGTGGCTTGAGATTACCAATGAATATAAGCAAAGTGATTTTTGGACAAAAGTGCTCAAGCATAAAACCCCGGAACAATTTTTTGATTCCGATACTAATACGTTCGTTTATGACCTTTATCAAGATGAAGAGAATAATTTCATCATTGTGGAAATCCCCGGTGTGTATAAGGAGGAATTAACGATCAGCTTAATATCTAAAACCCAGCTGTTAATTAAAGGAACGATCACACCTGTTTTCCCCGCCGAAATGGAGGTGCTGCGTGAACGATATTACGGTGAAATTGAGCGAACGATTCATCTTCCTGAAGCCACCGAACCCCATTTATTACAGCTTCAGATGTTAAACGGGCTTCTTCACATTTCGTACCCAAGACAAGTCGAAACCATCGCGTTCGATAAAGGGCTTAAATAAGGTACATTTATACCATCTAATCAAGCAGTCATGGTTGAGAAACTGTGAATATGATCCTCAAAAGAAACCGCCCGGTATCCTTATACGAATGAATGACCAAATAACTGGTCAGGTGGTAGCATGAATTTATTCTGGATGCTTTTGTTCTCTTATATCTGATGTCATCTTGCAGAGGATGTCGGGAAGAAAATCAATTGCGCAAATGACCTCTACCCAAACCGTTGTCATGATTTCTATCGGAACGATTATTGTTCAGCTATCATTGAACCTTTACGATTGCTCTTCTCTTTATGGAATGGATTCAAGTGAAGTCTAACTTTAACTGGAAAAGCAAGCATCGTTATTGATTTTGGACATGTACATACAGAAAACTTAAAGAGGATGAGGCTTGCTGATCAGCTTGAAATGCAACTGAGACTTCAGGGTGTCAGCTATACAGGATGTCAAAAAAACGACATTAGAGGCAAACGGCCAGTTAGGATTAAAATGAACAGACGCGGCCAAACCCTTAACAGTCAGGGAATGAAACAGACTTTATAAATAAAGACTATCAGCCTTCACAAACAACAAACCATAATCCTTTTGATAAAATTAATGAGAATGTAAAGCCAAGTCCTATAAGACGCATTAAAAAGACGCCAACTTTGGGCGTCTATTCGTTTTTTCACGTCATTTTTTACCGTTTTGTTTAACCAGTTGATCCTCACGCTACGTAAACTAATAAGCAGTTCATACAGAGAAAGGAGAAATGGGATGGACAAACATCCAAATATTCATTCGATTTCTGAAAACGGCGTCTCGAATACTGGCGGCGCATTTTCAATCAGTCCGCTAACGGTGTCTAAATCAGAATCCGGTGCTGGCGGACCGAATACGGGAATTGTTTTTCGATATAATCTTTTTAATCAAACAAGCTCCACCAATAGTCAACATGTGATAAACACACTGCAAGAGCTTTTCCAAAACCTTTTTGATCCTTGATATTTTCCACTTTTTAAATACAACTCTGCTGAGGTGGCGTATGGATTTTCCAATTATTCACACAAACTTTTAGGATGCTATGATAGCCGTTCCAACAATTATCTTGTTAACTCAAATCCTCAAAATATTATTAAAGATCCCCAAAACATTTGTACTCTCAGTTGCCTTACTAACAGGTCTTATCATTTCTGTTTTCATAAGCCATCGACACAGCCTCTTTTCTGGCATATTTATGGGCTGGTTTTACGGCTACGCCGCTATCGGTTCCTACTCAAATAGGCGAACAGTCTGGATTATACATATTATTCAAGGTTCATCAGCATTGTTCAGAGGATTTGCTGATTCAGCGTGCTTTGGCGTACGGAGTAAAAGTCTTTCCTACCGCGCTCTATTTGGTAAACAACACCCCTGATCAGCCACTGATTAAATTGGGGTTCGGCCATCTTGGCTTTGATGAGATAACACATGGTGTCCAGCTTTTAAAACAAGCATGGGGGATGGCATGACGTGGTTCCCTTTCTAATTCAAAAAGCCCCTTAAAGGGGGCTATTATTCATCTTCATATAACCGATAAACCCTTTTCAGCCTTTCTTCGAGCTGTTCAAAATGAACAAAACGGGCTTCTCTCAGAAACTCAGTCCCATCAATGAACAAAAGAAGCACAGGGACAGTGAAGACTGAAAATCTGCCGGCGACCTCTTCTACATCGTCAGCATTGATATGCCCCAATGTGATCTTTGGAAACTGATCCAATAATATTCTGAGCTGCGGCAGAACAGCGTGACATACTGTACAGCTGTGTCTTGATATATAGATAAAACTGAATTGATGCTGTTTAATAAAATTCTCTATAGCATCTAATGAATGTAATTCTGTCATCTCTTTCATCAATTTACTCCTTCAATTTGGTCTGTCTTTCATGACCAAGCTCATCGATACGTATCATTCACTATACACATTTATAGTTATTATATCCGCTTTTTTGCTTTGCAGGGCACCTGTAAGTTTGCACGAATATCGCAAAACAAAAGAACAGTTACTGCTTGCCAGTAACTGTTCTTAATCCCTTCGTATTAAAAATGCAAAGCGTAAGCTCCTGAACCGATGAGTGCAACCCCGATGGAGACTGCAATCAGCACCACGTTATATTCAAAACCGCCTGCGCCATTTGCAAATCCTTTCGCTCCATGTACTTTTACAATGGCACCTAACATAATGATCGTTATGATAGCGGCTCCAAGCGGGAGGAATACACCTAAAATAAATAAAATTCCGCTTACTAACTCCCCAAGACCTGATAAAGCGGCCGCGACGTTACCTGGTTTAACCCCAATTGACTCGAACCATTGTCCGGTTCCTTTAATTCCGTATCCGCCAAACCAGCCGAATAATTTTTGTGATCCATAAAACAGAAACACCACACCAATCATAATGCGAATAAGCAACAGTCCTGCATCTTCCATTTTTATCTCTCCTTATTTTTGATGTAACATGATGTGCTAAAAGGCAGTACGTCACGTTATTTACCTTCAGTAACTTCCAGCAATCATCTGTTGAATATATGTCATTTTATGTTTCTTCATGCGTCAGGTTCACCCATTACAATCAGTCTAATTCTCTCACTTCAAAAGGCAGCGGCCCTTGTTCAATTTGTGTTCGATGCGGTTCGTACTGCACAGGCAGCATCAATTTTCCGCCCATTGTTTCTTGTGATTCATCATGTGCAAAGCCTGGAGGATCCGTTGCGATTTCAAATAGGATTTCCCCATGTTCTCTGAAGTAAATCGCATTAAAATAGTTTCGATCCTGAACAGGAGTCACACCATAACCGTGAGAAGCAATATATCTTTGCCAATCTAATTGATCTTGGTCATCGCTAGCCCGCCAAGCAATGTGATGCACCGTGCCGACTCCCATTTGCCCGCGGCCAATAGGCGTTAATTTAAGGTCAATCATATTTCCGATATCTCCGGCAGAACGATAACGAACGAAGTCTCCTTCCTTGCCGACTCGGTCCAGCCCCATGATATTTTCTAGCAGTTCACCTGTTTTTTCAGGATGTGCTGATAACAGGGTTGCACCGCCAAAACCTTTAATGGCAACATCAGGTGTTATATCTCCGAACGTCCATGCATTGGCTTCTCCTTCTTCTCTTTCCACGATTTCTAAATGCAGGCCGTGCGGATCATCAAATTCTACATATTGTTCACCAAAACGCTCGATTTTCGTGTATGGAACGTTGAACTTCTCAAGTCTCTTTTCCCAAAAAGCCATAGCTCCCTTCGGCACGACATAAGACGTCACGCCTACTTGACCGTCTCCAATGATGCCTTTGCGGGCTCCCGCCCACGGAAAGAAGGTGATGATTGTTCCAGGCTTCCCGCCTTCATTCCCAAAATAAAGATGATACGTACCTGGATCATCAAAATTGACCGTTTGCTTGACCAATCGAAGCCCCAGCACTCCTGCGTAGAAATCTGCGTTCTCTTGAGGGTGACCGACAATTGCTGTAATATGATGTATTCCCATCGTTTTTTTAGCCAATTTTATCCGCTCCTTTAAACGTTCATTTAGATATACTCAACAAACTCATTCACAGGCTTCCGGTAGCCGCGCGGCCTTCTGCTCTCTGTTTTTTCTTTCCCAATTGTAATCATCATGACAATCTCAAATTGATCATCTATATTCAAAATCTGTTTCACAGCTTCAGCATCAAAACCGATCATAGGGCAGGTGTCCCAGCCTTTTTCCTTAGCACTGAGCATAAACATCATCGCAGAAAGTGAAGCATTCCTTATCGCCTCATCTCTCTTAAATTGTTCTCCCCTGTTTTCATAAAACGAAACGGTGTCTTGAACCATGTGATCATACTCTTGCTTATTTAAAACCCCCAACACCTTTAATCCTTCATAAATGTCAGCCGCTTGCTGATAGGCCTGCTTATCCCCTAATACCAAAAGAACCGCAGATGAGCTAAACACTTTATATTGTCCGTTTGCAGCCTGCTTCAGCTTTTCTTTTACATCCGGATCTAAAACCGTCACATATTTTGTATGCTGCAAATTAAAAGCCGATGGAGCCAATGTGACCAATTCAAACATCTCATTGAGTTCATCCTTGGTGATTGGATGGTCTGGAAGGAAATTGCTTGCAGATCTTCTTTCATTGACTAGCTGTGAAAATTCAGCCATTTACGATACACTCCCTTTATCTCGAATTCGAGATATTTCTTTATAAAAAAACACATTGCATAACATTCAAAAGAACTGACAATGATTGATATCCTCTACATTATTCAGCAACAAGCAGGTTTACGCCTGATCGTTACTAAATTATCTCGAACTAAAATATCTTGAATGTGAGATAATAATAAAATACGGATGTTCTAATGTCAACAGGTTTTTAAAAATTAAGTGGAAATTTTTCACTGAAGCAACATGTTGATTGGTAGATCATCACCGTTTGTGACATAAGAATCCATTTATTTGTGTGATCTTTTAGCCCGTCCAACTTTTTTTCTTTCACCTTATTTATTAGTAAACAGGAAACAACGTTGCTATAGACCCACTCGAAATTGAATTGGTATGATAAGCAAAGTGATTACACAAGAAAGGATACGGAGAGCGAATAAAAAGCACTCCTATTTTTTTGTGCAGTTTTACAGGAGGAAAAAATGGCAAGTGAAAGAGAACAAATAAGCAAAAAGGTTGCTTTGATAGCATTGATAGCCAATCTGATCTTAATGGCAGGAAAGGTCTTTTTTGGGCTGATAGGCGATAGTGAAGCCGTATTTGCAGACGGAATCCATTCCGCAGCGGATGTCGTTGCTTCGATTGCTGTCCTGGCAGTGATCGGCATTTCCAATAAACCGCCTGATCAAGACCATCCTTTTGGGCATGGAAAAGCTGAAGTCATTAGTGAAGCGATTGTAGGAATTATCTTAGTGATCGTATCCATTTATATCCTCATAGAAGCGATTCTGTCCTTTGTTGAAGGGCCTAGCGTTCCACAATACAACGCATTGTTTGCAGCTCTGATTTCGTACGTGGCTAAGGAGATCTTATATCGTTATTCCATAAAGCAGGGGGAAAAATGGAACAGCAAAGCGATTATAGCGATTGCATACGATCATAAAGGCGATATCGTTGCCTCTCTTGCCGCTTTTATCGGTGTCCTATTGGCGATTATCGGAAACACCCGCGGATGGTCTTATCTGTTGTACGCCGATGCAATTGCCAGTGCCATCGTGGCTTACCTTATTTTTAAGATTTCAATGGAATTAATCAGGCCGTCTGTTGATGTTCTTATGGAGAAAAGTGTTGATCCCGAGCTGATAGAGGAATATAAAGCTGTTATTTTTCAATGTGATCAAGTAAAACGAATCGATAGAATCCGCGCGCGAGAACATGGCCACTATAAATTGCTTGATGTCCGTTTATCTTTGGATCATGATTTGACGATTAAGCAGGGACACGATATTGCCCGTGAAATCCGAAATGAAATCAAAAGACAGTTTTCAGATGTGGAAGAAGTGCTCATCCATGTGAATCCATATTTTGAAGAGTGAAAAGCTCCTTTTTAAAAGGAGCTTTTGCTTTATGCCGTTTGTTCAAATACGCTTCCTATCCTCGAGAATATCAATTTGTTGAAGACATATTGGCCTCATATGTTACATGCGCAAACTTTCCCCTTAGAACTCGCCATACTATATAATGTGAATGTATAAATCATATCAACAGAAAGGTTGTTAGAATGAAGGATTTTTTTTCAATTGGAGAAGTTTCAAAGTTATTCAATGTGAAAGTCTCTGCTCTTAGGTATTATGATGAAATCGGTCTTTTGAAACCGGAATATAAAGACGAGCATACGAACTATAGATATTATTCTACCCAACAGTTTGAGCGGTTGGATACCATCAAGTATTTGAGGGCTTTAGGCCTGCCAATCAATAAACTTCTTGATTTTTATAATTCTCAAAATACAACCAATCTGATTCATTTACTGAAAAGCCAGCAAACTGAAATTGATCGCAAAAAGAGAGAATTGGAGCGCATTGAAAAAAAGATCTCCCGCCGCATCTTACAAATAGAAGATGCCGTTCACACGCCATTACATCACATTTCAACAATCAAACTTCCCGCATTACGTGTGGCTTATTTACAGCATGAGTATATTCTCGGACATGATATCGAACATTCATTAGCAGAATTGAGAACTCATCTGAATGTGAACGAGGATATATTTATAGGAAAGATCGGTTTATCCATTTCAGCAGCAAATGTAAAAGCAAATCAGTTCGACAAATATTCCAGCATATTCATGATTCTTGAAGATGAAAATGAAGAAACTTCATCCGAAATTATATTTCCTTCTAGAGAATATCTGCAAATCAGGTTTAAAGGGTCACATCCAGAAGCCGAACCATATTACAAACAGTTACTGGCATACATGAAAGAACATCATTATGAGGTAGCGGGAGACTCAATCGAAATCACACTCATTGATTATGGGATTACAAATAATCTAGACAATTATGTGACTGAAATCCTGCTGCCCATTAAATAAATCTCATAATATGTTTTTATTCTCCCTTGACTCTCTACTAACTTGAGGGTTTATTTTTTATGCAGGAATCATTATTGGAGGAGAACGCGTATGTTTGGAACCATTTTTAACACAGTTATGATCATTGCGGGAAGCATAATTGGCGGGATATTCAAAAAAGGCATTAAAGATGAATACCAGAATATCCTGATGCAGGCAATGGGATTCGCTGCAGTCGCCCTGGGGATCAACGCGATTACACAGCATTTGCCTGATAGTAAATACCCCATTCTCTTTATCGTGAGTTTAGCCCTTGGAGGTTTGCTTGGGCAGAGCATCAATCTGGAATTACGGTTCAACAAGCTGGTGAACAAATTCTCTAAAAGCAATTTAGCGGAGGGTTTATCAACTGCGATCCTATTATTTTGTATAGGTTCGCTGTCAATCTTGGGCCCTGTTGAAGCCGCGCTGAATGAAAATTATACGTATCTCCTGACAAACGGTATGTTAGATGGGATTACCTCCATTGTGCTCGCTTCGACATTTGGATTTGGAATAGCAGCGGCTGCCATTGTCTTATTTGCCTGGCAGGGCTCCATCTTTTTATTTGCTAAAGTAATGGAGAGCGCAATCAATACAGACCTTATAAACGAAATCACAATTGTAGGAGGCATACTCATCCTCAGCTCAGGGTTAAGCATTCTGGGAATTAAAAAGTTTAAAACGCTGAATCTGCTGCCGTCCTTGTTGATTCCGCCTGTAGTCATTTACGTCATTCATGTATTTGGATTGCGGTTTTAATGGCAACCTTCAAACACATGCTTCAAGGAAGGGAGTTCGTTCCATATCGTTAAACTTGATTCACTAATATCGCAAAATAGGGGCTCTGTAATGGGGCTCTATTTTGCGACATGAACCAATCCTAATGACCGGGCGGCAGTTTTGAGACAGCAGCTCACTTCACAACACGCGCACAAAAAATACCAAGGTATTCACAACCCTTGGTATCATGATGAAAATTCCCTGCCACTACCTTAGCCTCTGTTCTACATTCGTAATAGCAAGGATGTCTTTTATGTCGATCCAAAATCAAACAATATGCAGCTCAGTTTTTCGAAATCAGAAGCCAACTACTGCGCAAGCATTAAATCATTTTATATTGTCCTCTGTAAGGTTTTTTCACCTCTGGGTGCATTTTCATTAAAGTATTCATAAATGATGTCATATTAGAGATGTGCACACCGGTTTCTTTCTCAATCTTTCTTTTCAGCTCAATACTGCTCATTGGCTTATCCTGCTGCTTTAATATGTTTAACGCTGCTTCACGAGAGGTTTTTGATTCAGCTCTGCCCTGTCTTCTTTTTTTCCGCTGGATTGGTTTTGATGTGATATGATATGTCTTTACATCATTTGCTGTTTGTTCAATGAGCGCGACTTGAGATGGGCGCTTCTTTTCTATATTAGACTGTTCTAATGCTCTTAAGCTTGAAAAGATTTTCTCCCGTTCTAACTGGAACTCACGAAGTATCGACATTTCATGTTTATCTATTTCTGCTAATCTCAAACACAAAGCTTCTCTTTGATCAGCCATCTTCTTCCCCCCAATTAAGCAGGCGGACAAGAGCTTTATTCCACCTGCAGATCTGAGTGATCGTCCAACTCTTTAGTACCCTGACCAGGGAAATCAAAATAGTGAAGATGAGTGCGCTGTTAATCCTTTATTCGTTTTATAGCAGCGCTTATCACGATTTTTTTGTTCGGAACATACTTAGTATATAGCCGCCTATTCCCCCTATAATAGCTGGAATGAGCCATCCGAGCCCTATGTTGTACATAGGAAGAACCTGAGTGAATACGCGATTCACGACTTCAACTTTTACCCCAGCTTCATTCAAACCGTCGAATAGGCTAATGATAAACGTGAACAGTAAACTGCCCTGATACACTTCAGCCTTCCCTTTAAATACAGAATGCAAAAACGTTAAAAAGATTAAGGAAATCGCGATTGGATACATCGTCATTAAGACAGGCATTGACACTTTGATGAGCTGTGTTAACCCTATATTTGCGACAAGCGCACTAAACACCGCTAGGATCACAGCAATTTTTTTATACGAAATGTTCGGAAATAATTCATGAAAAAAGGAAGAGCATGCTGTGATCAGTCCGACACTTGTTGTCAGACATGCGACTGTGATCATTAAGCCTAAAAAGACGGAACCATAGGATCCAAAATAATAGGATGAAACATTAGCCAAAACCTCGGCTCCATTTTCTAAAAGCCCCAGCTTTTCAACACTGGAGGCTCCCATATATGAAAGGGCAGTATAGATAAGAGCTAAGAGTGTCGCAGCAATCGCAGTTGCTTTTGCACAAGTTATGACCAGCTGTTTTTTGGTGGCAGCACCTTGTTCTTTAATTGCCTTCACAATGATGATTCCAAAAACAAACGCTACGAGGGCATCCAGAGTCAGGTACCCTTCCTGAAAGCCTTTAAAAAACACATGTGATGTATACCCTTTTGATGGTGCTTGGATTGTTCCGATTGGATGAACAACAGCTACCACTACAAGCAATCCGATAAATGTCAATTTAATTGGCGTTAAAAATTTTCCGACTACATCAATGATTTTTGTAGGGTTGAGTGATAACAGACATGCAACCGTGAAAAATAAAATTGTAAATATGATCAATGAAACAGGGCCTGCATCGTCTGATAAAAAAGGTTTCACTCCAATTTCAAACGATACGTTCCCGGATCTTGGGATTGCGAAAAAAGGCCCGATTGCCAGATAGAGCATCGTCGTAAACACGATTCCAAACACTGGATGCACACGGCTGGCTAGCGATTGTAAGTTATGTTTACCCGAAAAAACAAATGCTGTCATTGCCAGCAATGGCAAGCCAACTCCTGTCACTAAGAAGCCAGCATTGGCGATCCATACATTTGTTCCAGCCATTTGACCTAGCATAGGCGGGAAAATGAGATTTCCTGCTCCAAAAAACAATGCAAATAGCATTAATCCTATAATGATGATATAGGAAGAAGAAACTTTCTTTGACATGATAAATCCTCCGATTACCGTAGATACTTTTTTAAATGACCAGCAAACATTGCAGCTGCTATTTGCATTGACACGGCGTTGACTCTAAAATCATAAGCTTGTGTCAGTTTTACATATTTTTATCAAGTTCAATAAAATCATGATCATTTCGATAGGCTCCCATAGCTGGGTTCAGACTTTTGCCATGCAAGATTCTGGTTCGATAGAATCCTGTGCAATCAATGCATCTTCGCTCTGTCACAGGACCCCGGGTTTAGCCGGCTGAATAAATTGACGACTGCGCATGTTCATAGATTTGATACTCTTCCATTTTCTTATTCACCATTCCCCTTTGATTTTCACAAGCCTAAATCGTTCAAAAAACCAATTGTACCAGAACCATATAGACAACGGTTCCCCCCGCTATAGAAAGAAGCATATTCTTCTTCCAAAAGTGAAGAAGTGCAACGGCAGCTGCCCCAATCAATTCAGGGATGCCATGGCTTCCAGAAAGTAGGCTCACATCTTTAAAACAATAAATAACCAGAAGCCCGATTACGGCTGATGGCAGCACTCTCCCTAGAAATTGTACATATTTCGGTGTCGGTTTGCCAGACGGGAAAATCATGAATGGAAGGAACCGTGTCAGCATTGTGCCCAGCACGACCATTGCAACGGTAATAATTTGCTGCGTTATACTCATCGTCATACCGAAACCTCAGCTTTCTCTAATGGTTTTCTCAGAACAGTAAGTATCCCTAAAATGGCAAGCATAGCAGGAATAATAAAATGGTCTCCTCCAAAAATCATAAGACTGGCAGCAGAAAGCCCAAGTCCTGCGAGAGCACTGTGGTGTTTTTTCTCTTTCATCCACTGTTCTATGAAGATCACAATAAAGAGGGCGGTCATCACAAAATCAAGCCCTTCAGTATTAAACTTCACATACGATCCAAAAATACCTCCTATCGCTGCTCCTGCGACCCAATATAAATGATTAAGCAGCGTCACAAAAAACATAAACCAGCCCTTATCAACATTCGCTGGAACATTAGCGGTATAATTGATAGAAAATGATTCATCACACATTCCGAAAATCAGATAAAGTTTTTTCTTTCCAGTCCCTCTGTACTTATCCAACATGGAAATCCCATAAAACAAATGCCGGGCATTTACCATTAACGTCAAAAAAAGAGCATTCATCGGGTTGAACGCGCCCAGCAAAAAATGGGCGGCAACAAACTCCATCGATCCTGCAAATATAATAAAACTCATGATGATCGGATAAATTGCACTAAACCCTAAAGAATGCATAAAGATTCCATACGCAATTCCCAAAAATAAAAATCCGGCAAAAATCGGAATCGTATACGGGAAAGCCGAACGAAATGCAGCCCCTATTTGATTTCTTTTTGTCATAAAATTCACACCTTGCAACATTTTATCTTAAAGTACCATATAAAATCCATACAACAAATAAGATAATTGTATGGATTACAATTATCCTTTGTATAATGATAGAGAAACCTGCTGCACTCCTTTAGAAACCATTCGCGGGAATTTAGACAATAGAGGTGGATTATGCCAGTCAATTCATTCGACAATTACCCAATGTCTTGGAAGCCTGAAAGAAAAGCATTAAAGCGGCCTTTTTATGAATCAATCGCTGCACTGCTTGAACACGATATCAAAAACGGTTTTTTAGCACCGGGTACAAAGCTCCCCCCGCAGCGAGAATTGGCTGACTTTCTTGACTTAAACTTCACTACAATTACCCGAGCCTATAAAGTGTGTGAGGTGAAGGGGCTGATTTATGCGGTCACTGGAAAGGGAACCTTTGTTTCTCCTAGTGCCGCTCGTTCAATTACGATTTCTAAAGATAAAATCACCAACTGTATCGATCTTGGTTTAATCGCCTCTTTTGAAGAAACCAATCAAATTGTATCTGAGGTGATTCAACAGGTTGCGAGTAAACATTACGTAGAACAGTTACTCAATTACAATGATCCAACAGGCATTCCTCATCAAAAAACAGCGGGGCTAAACTGGATGAAATCGTTTGGCATTCAAACTGATCAAGACCATATCTCAATTGTTTCCGGTGCCCAAAATGCGCTGGCCATTTCATTGGCCGCGCTGTTTGAGCCAGGGAATCGAATTGCCACTGACTTATACACGTATTCAAACTTTATCGAACTTGCAAAAATGCACCACATTCAGCTAGTGCCAATCCCCGGAGATGAGTATGGAATGCTGCCGGACGAACTAGAAAAGCAATGTACTCAACTCAACATTCATGGCATTTTTCTGATGCCCTCTTGCTGTAACCCAACTACTGTCATGATGTCGAATGCTAGAAAGAAAGAAATCGCGGCAGTCATCGGCAAGCATCGTTTACTATTGATTGAAGACGATATTCATGCGTTTATGACCGCAGGTTTGATCTCTGATTACCAAGAGCCCATGTTCAATTTGCTTCCCGAACAAAGCGTATATATTTGCAGCACCTCTAAGTCAATCTGTTCAGGATTAAGAGTGGCCTATATGGTCTATGGGGATGCCTTACGCGAGAAAATCCATCAGGCGATGTTCAATATTAATGTAAAAACGTCTTCTTTTGATGCAGAGGTGATAACAGAGCTTATCTTATCAGGAAAAGCGCACAATATTGTTTCTCAAAAAAAACAGCTTGCCCAGTCAGCTAATAATATGTTTGCAGAATTTTTTCCTGAACAAGAGCTGAACGGACATCCTCTCAGCTTTTATCGGTGGCTTTCCATCAATGATTATGCCGATGCGTTACAGCTAGAAACAGATTTGAAGAAACATGGAATCCGTGCATTTCATTCCGATCGTTTTCTGAGCGGTTCTGCCACTCCTCATAAGTATTTGCGTGTTGCGCTTTCTTCAACAGATTCATTAGACGAGTTGAGAATGGGTTTAGAGAGATTGAAACATTATCTCGGCTAATTGAATCATCGAACATTGCTAGAATGAATGCTTTATCCAAAAAAACATACCATACGCTTGGTATGTTTTTTTGAAACTCATAGAAATGGCTTTAAATATTTAGTTTTCAGAATCCGCATAGTCAGTGGTGCCTGCATTCTTTCCCACTATTTTCATTTCGCGCAATAATGTTTTCAGCTCTATTAAATCATGTATGACAAAGTCAGCTTGAGCAAGTTCCTCTTCCTTTGCAAAATCAAAATGGCATCCAATTGCCAGCAAACCATTATCTTTAGCCGCATTTATGTCAGATAGACGGTCTCCGACAACTGCTGCATGTTGAATGCCGTACTTTTGCACAATAGAATTAACTAAATCACCTTTATTCAGTGTATGTATTTGTTGAATACTAAATGTTTCAGTGACCCACCTGTCCAATTGATAAAAACTCACAATTGCTTTTAGATATTCTATTAAGCCATTACTGGCTATAAAAATTGAATAATTGTTGTTTTTCAAATAACTGAACATCTCTTCAACATGAGGATATAATGCACCTTTCCCAACTTCTGGTAAAGGAACACCCATGATCTCCCTGTATTTCTCAATAGGGGTGACCGTATCCCATTTGCCCAGTGACCTTAAATAATCGAAAGCATCATCTAATGATAATTCTAAAATTTAATCAGTTTGAAACAAAGTTCCATCCATATCGAAAATGAGCGATTGCATCATAACATATTCTCCTTTTTAACTGCACTGGCTTCACCTTCTAAATACTACCACATTGAAAGCTATAGAATCGCCTACAGCCTGACCAGGGAATATACGTTAAGCAAAAAAGCAGATCATAAAAGATCTGCTTTTTCTATTACATGATTTGTTTCTTTTGTTCATGATCTATTTCTGGCTGTATTTCCTTCGTGAGTTGATGCCCTTCTATGTCCACATTCGGAATGATCTTGTCTAGCCATTTTGGCAAATACCAAGCTGCATTCCCCATCAGCTTCATGACACTTGGAATCAGTGTCATCCGTACAATAAATGCATCAAAGAGCACACCAAAGGAAAGAGCCAATCCGTTTGCTTTAATAGAAGCTTCACCAGCAAAGATAAATCCTGCAAAAACGAATATCATGATCAGGCCGGCTGCGGTGACAACAGGACCGCTGTGTTTTAATCCAGCGTGAATCGCTTGTACCGGATTTTTTGTTTTCACATATTCTTCACGCATTCTGCTTACAAGGAACACTTGATAATCCATTGCTAATCCAAACAGAATCCCAATGGATAAAATCGGCAGGAACGCGAGTATCGGCCCTTTTTCAGGTATTTTGAAAAAGTCGATGAAATTCCCGTCTTGTAAGACAAATACACAGATTCCAAGAGTCGCTGTCATCGTCAATATGAAACCTGCAACCGCAACAAGCGGCACAAGCAGCGAACGGAATACGATTGTCAGCAATATAAACGCAAAGCCAACAATGAGTACAGCAAATACCGGTATCGCATCATTAAGGCGATCAGAAATATCAATATTCACTGCAGTCGATCCAGTAACGAGCAAATCAACCCCATTTTTGTCTGATAAGCTGCGTACATCCTTTACCAAATCCTTCGTTGCTGCATCATTTGGACCTGTTGTAGGAACTACCGTAATGATGGCAAAGTTCCCTTCTTTATTAGGCATTGCAGGAGTGACACTCGCTACATGGTCTAGTTCCTTTATTTCTTTCACTGCATCTGTGAATGCTTCCGCCTTATTTCCTCTCACACTTGTGGCATCCGCTACGATTGTTAATTGACCATTAAATCCTTCTCCAAAACCATCGGCAAGCAAGTCATAAGCCCGGCGATCTGGATTATCCTTCGCTTTCATCCCTGCATCAGGCAAGCCCAGCTCCAAATGCATAGACGGGATACTAATGACGAGCAAAATAAGAATGCTGCATACACTTAGCATGATAGGATTTTTTGTGACAAAGCGTCCCCAGACATTTGTTTCAGCGCTTTGTTTTTCTTTTTTCTTATTTGACTTCGGAACCATCCGTTTCCCCGCTATCGACAAAACGGCAGGCACAAGCGTGATTGAAGCGAGAACAGCTAACAATACACTAAGCCCTGCTGTCAGCCCCATTGCAGACATAAACGGAATGTTAACGACAGTCAATCCGCAAAGTGCGACGATAACAGTAAGTCCGGCAAAAACGACTGCACTTCCTGCTGTTCCCGTGGCTCTCGCAATGGATTCATTTTTTTGAATACTTTCGCCTAAAAACTGTCGGTGCTTCATAAAAATAAATAAAGCATAATCAATCCCAACAGCAAGGCCAATCATTCCGGCTAATGAAAGACTGACGGAAGCAATATCAAATACTTGTGTCCCAATCAACACCAGTCCAATACTTACACCTAATCCAATCAGTGCAGTTAAAATCGGCAAACCAGCTATCAATAAAGACCCGAATGTAATGGCTAAAACGACAAAAGCCAAGATAATGCCGACAATTTCAGATACTCCGCCTATCTCCATTTCGGCTCCCGGTACATCTCCGCTTAACTCAGTCTGTAGTCCCTCATCATCAGCCACTTTCAAACTGTCTTTTAAGTGTTTGATAGAGTAATCTTTGATATCATCTGCTGAAGATTTATACTTGATATCGGCATAGGCAACTGTGCCATCTTTCGCGATTGTTCCTGTAACAAAAGGACTCGCAATCGAGTCAACGGAATCATCTTTATTGATTTCCTTGAACGTATTTTCTATTGTTTTTTTCGCTGATTTTGCAGTAAGTTTCTCTCCGTTTTCAGCTCCGAAAATGACCCGTATGCTCCCTTTATCAGGGCCGTGAGGAAATTCTTTATTAATGACATCCATCGCTTTTTCCGAAGGTGTGTCAGGTATGGACATATCCTCAGAAAAACTTGGTTTTAACGTGATTGCAAGCCCTATCGAAGCAACTAACACAACGATCCACGCACATATTACTTTTATGCGATTGCGAGCAACCCATCCTCCTAATTTATATAACATTCTAGACATGATAATCTCCTTTCAGCACATTGCTTGATAACATTGTTTGCTTTCTCATTGTAGTTGACAATCAAATAAAAAAAACGTACATTCGGGCATGTACGTTTGGGCAAATTTCAAATATATAATGTTATTCATCTAATGTCAGAATGCCTCTTTGCATGGCAATCGTCACTGCTTCAGTTCTCGAATTCGCGCCTAATTTATTGTAAATGGACGTTAATCTAGACTTTACGGTTCTCTCAGAGACGCCCAAATCAAAGGCGATCGCTTTGCTCTTAAGACCTTTAGCAATTGCTTTTAGAACAATGACTTCCTTTTCTGTCAGCTGCGTATCACTGCTCTGCTTCTTCATCCGCTCCAATTGGATTTCTTGGAGGCGTTTTAAGATATCAGGCTGCAACAGCACGTTTCCTCTTATTGCTGCATCCATTGTATGAAAAAGGGTTTCTGAACTCGTATCCTTCAGCAGATATCCTTTCGCTCCTAATTCAATTCCTTCGATCATTAAGTGATCTTCATTATACGTAGTCAAAATAATGATGGGGATGTCGTGTTTTTCTTTTATTTGTTTAATGGCTTCTAACCCGCTCATCTCCGGCATATACAAATCCATGAGAATGATATCCGGTTTTAATTCTTCTGCAAGGCGGACTGCTGCTATGCCATTTTCCGCCTCTCCTATGATGGTGTAGTGATCATTCGTTTCAATTAAAAGCTTCAGACCTTCCCTCACGACAAGATGGTCATCAACGATTAAAACCTTATTCATCTTGCATCTCTCCCTGAATTGGTACAGTGATTTCAATTTGTGTTCCTTTAGATTTTTTACTATTAATATTGAATTGGCCTTTCATTGCTCTGACGCGTTCTTCTATGCCGAGAAGCCCATAATGTCCTCTCTTTTTCTTGCCCTTTTCAACATCAAATCCTTTGCCATTGTCCTTGACAGTTAAATGGAGCATCCCCTTCTCATCATCCCAAATGGATACCGAGATCGTTTCTGCTTCAGCATGCTTTGCTGCATTCGTTATGCATTCTCCAATGATGTAATAACAATTTTCAGCTGTACGAACGTCTAACACCTGATGTAATCGATAGTCTAAAAAACCACCCATGCCTGTCGATTCTTGAAAATGATCCATTAGTGATGTAATTCTTTCTTTCAAAAAATCGATTTCGTCTGATTTGCTGCGCAGATCGTCAATCGCTGAACGTGCATCCGCTAATGTGCCTCTCACTCTTTTCATAGATTGTTGAATGATTTCTTTTGCTCTCTCTGTATTGCCTTTGGCGAGATGAACATGAATCGCATCCAGCTGCATATTTAAACTGACCAGCCCTTGAGCAAGCGTATCGTGTAAGTCCCGGGCCATACGCTGTCTCTCGTTTTGCAGCGTCAGCTGTTCGACCTGCTGATGAGCCAGCTCCAGCCTTTCAAGAGTCAGCTGCGCTTTTATCTTTTCATCGACTTGGGCAAATAATGTAGCGGCATAAGTAATAATCACGATCATAATAGGTACGGCAATGACAAGAAAATGCAAATATTGACCTTTGTGAATCTGATATGGCACATTGATCGACAGCAGAATCAATAAATAAAGAATGAGGAAAGTCTTTCTTCTGTCTGCCATTCCTGAAATCTGTCCAATCAAAAATGCATAAAGGCCAATGATGATCAGCACTAAGAAGCCAGTCATGACATTAGCCAGTGTAAAAGTGATCAAACCTTGCAGCACAAAATAGAGAATGACCCTTTTCTTAACCCAGCGATATGAATGCCAATGCAGCAAAGCAAAAATGGCGGTCAATACTGTAAACACATGAAGCAATAAAATGGACCAGCTCCCAATAATAAATTGCAGCACGATAGAGGCTATATAGATCATGAGAATAAAAGCCAGTCCCGGAACTCTGAGCGCAAGCATATTTAATGCCCGCCTATCATGTGAGTAGTATTTTTCTTTGAATGGATTCCTTCTAAACAAACCTCATCCACTTCCTTTAACAGTTTAACTGAACCGATTCTAATGAAAGCGGCACACCATTTATTTGAACGTGCAACTCATACTTTTATCCACTCATTTTATAGGAAGAGAAGGAACACAACAATACCAGGGTGCAGTGAACCATTAGAGGTTCGCAACATGTAATCATTGCCCAAACGTACATAATCGTTCTGCCTTTATGTACGTTTTATCTTTTCAAATTTACATTTAAAATAATGAGGAACTCACTATTCATTGAAGGAATGATCATCATGAAATCGATTGATCTCACCATTTTATCATTAAAAAGAAAAGGAATCCGAACTGAGAAAGTGTTAAAAAATCAATGCCCTGATCGATTAAGCAATGTGAAAGACAAAAATACTCAATCAAAGATTACGTGTAAAGAAAAAGAGGAATGAATATGTATTGGTTTTTAGCTACTTTATTATATTTTCTCATCGGTACTTGTATATTCATTGGAGTCATTAAAGACAGTCACTCAGGCTCATGGATACTCCTTGCCTTAGCAGCTCCACTCATCATTGTTGGCTATCCCTATTTTTATTCAAAGCAGCTTCTTGCCAAAAGATAGTGAAATAGATGCCATACAAATTGCATATTGGTAAAATGATCAATATCGGAATAAAATCTAATGTTTCTTTAGAAAAGGAGTCTTGCCTTATGAGTCAAAGAGTGTCCTACTACGATGTTGCACCTGAAGGTATGAAGATGATGATGGATATGGAGAAATATACGAAACAATCTTCAATTAACCGAAATACGAGAGAACTAATCAAAATCAGAGTTTCTCAAATAAACGGCTGTGCATTCTGCATAGATATGCATACTTCTGATGCTCGCAAAATGGGCGAAACAGAACAGCGAATTTACTGTTTACATGCTTGGAATGAATGTGATTTTTATTCACCTGAAGAGAAAGTAGCGCTCGAACTATCTGAACACATCACGCTTATTCCATCTAAAAGGGTTCCTGATGAGCTATATCAGCGAGTGCGGGAACATTATGATGAAAAACAATATGTTGACCTTGTTCTCATCATCAATCAAATAAACAGTTGGAATCGCATTTCTATTGCAATGGGAAACCAAGCAACTTCAAAATAATAAGAAGGAGTAAGATTCTTAACGAATCTTACTCCTTCTTTCTCATTCCCTTAATAAAAAGTTCCCTAAATATTCATTTTAAAGTATTTCTCCAATGCAGCTCTCCCGCTTTGTGTCATCTTAATCGCTCTTGTTTTAGGCATACGAACAATCCATTTTTCCTCTAACATTCGCACCAACAGAGCGTTCCCTAACGCTCCTGCAATATGATGCTGCCGCTCACTCCAATCCAAACAGCAGCGGGCAAATGCTCTCCTCTTATTTCGCTGTTGCTCTTCGTTGATGCCTAAATTCGAAAAGAACAAAGAACCCTCTGACGTTACCTCAAAGTTTAGATCGACTTTTTTTAATATTCCCTGCTCAACTAGCGAATTTGTCATTTGCACGCCCACATAACCTGCCAGATGATCATAGCAGGTGCGGGCGAAATGCAAGTCACTTTTCTCTTTTAAACCTTTTAAAGATGTGACTTTAGCTTTAGGCGCAATACGAAGCAATTGTTCAATCACGTTTGCAGTATCTGAGTTAGACAATCTATAATACCGATGCCTTCCATGCTTCTCTACGCTGATCAGTTTTTCATCAAGCAATTTTTTCAGGTGAAAACTTGCGGTTTGAGGTGTAATGTTAGCGAGATAGGCAAGCTCTCCCGCAGGGTGTATCCTTCCATCCATTAAGGTGAGAAGAATGGAAGAGCGCGAGGGATCAGATAGCAGCGAAGAGATTTTTGCGATATTAGGATTCATGATTTTCCTCCTTACATTCATATTTCGATGATAGTTGAAATGTTAAACCTTTACAATATGAATGTAATGATGACAAGGAGGAATAAGCGTTGGACATTGAAAAACAAGACACTCTTCATTTTAAAGAAATCAAACCAACAATCATGTATTATGGGACCTCAACATTTCTTCTTACCACATTGAATGAAGATGGAACCACTAATATCAGTCCTATGTCTTCTTCTTGGGCTCTCGGAAACTATATTGTCCTTGGAGTTGGACTAGGAGGAAAAGCCATTGAAAATTTGGAAAGACACAAAGAATGTGTCATAAACTTGCCTGGCCCGGAATTATGGGAAAACGTTGAAAGAATTTCGTCTTATAGCGGAAAAAAGAATATACCGCCTTTGAAGAAACAGCTCGGGTTTACATATAAAAAAGAAAAATACGAGTCAGCAGGGTTAACACCTTTACAATCAAAGACAGTTTTACCAACACGAATTAAAGAATGCCCTATCCAAATCGAAGCTGAAGTCAAACATATTCGGATTCCTGAATATGAACCATCATTTGCGATTGTAGAGACGCAGGCATTACATTTTCACGCCGAGGAAAGTATCATATTGAACGAAAATCACATAAACCCTTCAAAATGGAGTCCGCTTATCTATAATTTTAGACATTATTTTGGTTTAGGAAGAGAAATAGGAAAGACCTTTCGTTCAGGAACATGACCCTTTTTTACCTTTTAAAAACCAAGCCATGGCTTGGTCTATTCTAGTAACCTTAGGGATAAAGAGCACACGCAATCCTCATTCAGACATCATGATATAATTGAAAAAATTGTAATGACAGGAGAGTGTGCCCTCTATGGAATTGTCTTTTTTACCTAACAACGCATTCATAGACCCTAATGGACACAATGTAAATGACATAAGGGGGTTAGTAGATCAATTAGTCGGATTAGTTATTGAAAACTCAATTCATGCTGCAAAGCGAGAGACACTGCCTTCTATGGAGTCGTTTGATTATAGTTCTATACCCGAGACTGGTATAGAGCTTGAAAGACTTTTGCTAAACCTGCAGGTTATCATCAAAAACTCAATGAATCCTCAAAACCCAAGATATATGGGGCATATGGATTCAATCCCCACTCTCATGTCATGCGTGGGGGAGTTCATTAGCAGTTCCATTAATAACAATATGCTAAGCCTTGAAATGTCCCCTGTTTTTTCAAAAATGGAAGTACAGTTACTCAAAACCATTGCCCGTATGTTCGGATATGATGATAAGTCAGGGGGAGTTATGACAAGCGGCGGAAGCCTTGCTAATCTTCATGCACTTACAGCAGCAAGAAATTTTAAATTGAATGTAAAAAAGACAGGTATATGTGGGCTTTCTGGGCAGCCTGTCATCTTTGTTTCAGATGTAAGCCATACTTCCCTGCACAAAGCAGCTATGATACTCGGTTTAGGAACCTCTAGTATTATTCCTGTAAAAAGCAACAATCTGGCACGCATGGATATCTATGATTTGGAAACAAAAATTCAACATGCAAAGAGTGAAGGCAACATTCCATTTGCTGTTGTCGCAACTGCCGGAACAACTGTGACAGGAAGTATAGATCCAATTTTGCCTATTGCAAGAATTACAAAGAAAAACGGACTGTGGTTACATGTAGATGCAGCATATGGCGGCGCTCTCATTTTTTCTGACGAATATCGTGATAAACTGGCTGGTATAGAAATGGCTGATTCCGTTACTTTTAATCCGCAAAAGTGGATGTACATCACAAAGACCTGTGCAATGACTCTTTTTAAAAACCGTGAAATCCTTGAAACAGATTTTCGCATATCTGCCCCTTATATGAATGATACTGATTTTATTAATCTGGGAGAAATAGGCGTTCAAGGCACAAGACATGCGGATATTTTAAAATTATACTTATCACTTCAACACCTTGGAACAAAAGGATACAATCAGTTGATAAACGAAAGCTTCGCATTAAAAGAAGAATTTATAAAACAAGTAAAACAGCGGCCTTTTCTTGAGCTTTATTGTCAGCCTGATACAAACATCTGCTGCTTTCGAGGTATACCGAATGATATTGATATTGATCAATGGGATAACTGGAACTTGGAACTGCAGCAGTTCTTATTGACAGAAGAATATATCTTCTTGTCACTGCCAGATTTTAAGGGACATCGCTGGCTGCGGGCAGTGTTACTCAATCCATTTATAACAGGCACACTTATACAAGAACTGTTTAGGAAAATAGATCAATTTCATGATGAATATAAAAAAATGAAGGTATAAAACTCATCAGATCAAGCGGTTATTGGGCTTGGTCTTTTTTTAAGTAGTTACTTACTTGCCAATTCTTTTATCATCAAACCTAACTCACAAATCCCCTTTTGAAGGTCTTCAAGGGATGCATAAGCATATGATAAGCGAACATAATTCCCTTTTTCCTGAGCATATATACTGCCGATATTGAGAAGAATCCCTTTTGATAAAGCTTTAGTATAAAGTAATTTCATTGATATTGAAGGCAATATTTTTATCCAGACAAAGAACCCTCCCTTTGGCATGTTCCATGTCGCAACATCCTTCAAATGGGTTTCTAATGCACTCAAGGCCAATTCTCTTCTCACTTTTAATTGCTGTCTAACCTTTTCTAAATGCTGCTGGTATTGGCCGGATGTAAACCACTCAGCCGCTACTCTCTGAGATAACGAACTGGACCCGTAATCTGTTTGCATTTTAATGTCAGATAAACGTTCAATTACTGGTTCCGGTCCGACTATCCATCCAATCCTCAAGCCCGGACTTAATGTTTTTGATAAACTGCCTATGTATAGCACATGCCCACTTTTATCTATTGTTTTAATAGGATATGGCGGAATTCCATCTATCCATAACTCACGATAAATGTCATCTTCAATAATGGGAAGCTGTGTACTCTCACTAGCTTCAAGGATTTCTTCCCGCCGGTTTTGCGACATTAAAATACCGGTCGGATTATGAAAACAAGGATTTGTATATAATATAGCTCTTCCCCGTTCCCCTCTTGTCATTTGAAGATTTTCTAGCAAAAGCCCCTCATTATCCATAGGAAGCCCAGTCAATTTCATGCCAGCTGATTGAAATACGTGTAATGAATATAGGTAGGATGGCTGATCAAGATAAACGGTTGATCCCCTTTGCAAAAGCCCCATTGATATCAGCTGCAGAGCTTGCAATGCTCCCGACACAATTAGAATGGAAGAAGGTGAGGCATTGATTCCAAAGGTTCTTAAATAGTTGCTTAATGCCTCTCTCAACGGAAAATATCCTTTCGGTTCCTCATATCCGAATGCTTCCATGTTTTGAGATACCTTGCCCATCATCTCTTTCATAGCAGTTAAAGGAAAAATCTCAGTTGAAAGCTCGCCTTTACTAAGCTGTATCAGATCCGTATTTGATTCTGATTGGTTTATCTCTTGCACGATTTTATGGCTAGGCTGCTGAATCCCGGAGGTTACATATTGACCCCAATTAGGAGCAGAATTCTTAGCTAAAAGTGTCCATGTATTGTTGATAACAACTGTGCCTTTCCCCATTCTGCCTTCTATTAACCCATCTGCCATTAATTCCTCTAAGGCCGTAATCACTGTGCTTCGATTTACCTGAAAGTCTTTTGCAAGCGTACGCTGGCTTGGAATTTGGCTTCCAATCGGCCACTCTCCATTTCCTATTTTCTCCTTAATAAAATGAACGATTTGTCTGTACTTAGGAAGCTTTTTCATCTTTTTTCTTCTAGTAAGCTCATGAAAGCAGTCTCCTTGTAATTAAATTGGTTGGGTCAAAAACTGTTTAACTGGTTGAAGCCACACCACAAAATCTTTATTAGTATAGAAACACATTATATAACTGGTTGGATTTTGTAAAGAGGAGTGAGAAATATGAAACAGAAAACAGTTCAAATGATTATATCTAACAGTTTGATGATCGGTTTGTGGGCATCAGCTTTTCCGGGAATTCGCACAGGCTTAGAAGGTTACACACCAGAACACCTTGCTTTATTTCGTTTGTTAATCGGCTCTATAGCTTTATTGCTTTTTGCTTTTTTGACTAAGATGCGCGGGCCTGACATAAAAGACATACCTGGCATTTTTCTTTTAGGAGTTTTAGGTTTTGCACTCTATCACATTTTGCTGAATATCGGTGAAAAAACAGTTAGTGCTGGCGTTGCAAGCTTACTCGTCACCACAGCACCGATCTTTTCTGCCATGTTATCCCGCCTGTTTTTTAGAGAGCATTTTGGATTTACGAAATGGATTGGCTCTATGATCAGTTTATTGGGTGTGTCATTGATTGCATTTGGGCCTGGAGACTATACCTATTCAATGAAAGGTATTTTGTTCATCCTGCTGGCCGCTTTTTCGGAGAGTATTTATTTCGTTTTTCAACCCCGCTATATAAAAAAATATGGCTTTATCCGATTCGTTACATTTTCAATTTGGGGCGGAACTATACCTATGCTTATGTTTCTGCCAGGCTTAGGCGGAGAGATGATGAACGCTTCCATGAACTCAACATTGTCTATTGTTTATTTAGGTTTGCTGCCAACAATCGTGCCTTACTTTGCCCTTGCATATGTCACTTCACTCGTCGGCTCATCAGAAGCAACCCTTTCGCTTTATGCAACACCAACTTTAGCCTTGCTTATTTCTTGGTTGTGGATAGGTGAAATACCCGCATTCATTTCTCTGCTAGGCGGAGTGGTGACAGTCGGCGGGGTGTGTTTCACCTATTTAAAACCAAATAAAATGAATTGGTATGGAAACGCGCTTAGACAAAAATAAAAAAGATACCTACATCATTTGGTATCTTCTTTATAAGCTTAAGCATCAATGGAAGGTTTTAAAGACATTGTAGATGCTATTGGCGGAATCACAGTGAATAATGAGTTCCCTTTCACCCTTGAAGGAGTGCATATACCAAAAGGGGAGCAGCACCTTGATGGAAAGGTTGCTCTTACATATGCACGGATGAAACGAGAAAGGACATATCTAAAGAACTGCGCCAGCAACTGAATTTAGAATCTTAAAATATAGGTATAGAGAAGAGTTCTTATCTCTTCTCTTATTTTTATTTGACAAATGTTTTATGCCCTAACAAACTCGCCTTCTGCTATTTACAGTTGATTTTCATCGGTAATTGTTCGCCTTGCCTTACCGCTCATACGATATCATCAAAATGACAACATGCCATCTCACCATTGTCCGGGTTTAAGGCCAGTTTATGAAAAGTGTACTTAATGAAAAAGAATATTTTAAGGATCTTTTTCATCACGATTTTCCAGAATAGAAAATAGTGTATTCGGTTTTTGCCTTAAAGCCTAGTTTAGCTGCTAAAGTAATGGACGAATTGTTGCGTGCATCACAATCCCAACTAGGAATAATCCCATTTTTCAAACAAAAGTTGATAAACTCACTTCCTGCACAATAAGCTAAACCCATGCCTCTATATTCTTCAAGTGTATAGATATCCATTTCTGCACGATTATGCCCTAAAAATATAGAGGTACATTCACTAACAACATGATTGCCATGTAATACGGCAAACCCAAAACCTTTAGAAGAAAACTGTGAAACAGAATCCCAATACTCTTCATAATAAGATCTGTTAAACTCTGTACTGTATGAAATGACGTCTTCATCTATTCTTTTCAATACAAGCCCCTTTGGAAGTTCCAAACCCGTTTTAGAAGGTTTTTGCTGAAAAGAAAATGCCACTCTATTCATTTGATTCAAATCGTTTTTCAGCATCGTTTTCATTACTCTATCCCATGTATTGTTAGAAGAAAACAGGGTAAATCGTTTTGTTGATTTCATTTGTTCTTCATAATATCCTGCAATGAAATCATTAAAAGCTCGATTCCCTTGTTCTCCTGCAATAAAATAAATTCCTGATTCAGTCCCTATAAAAAACGATCTAGGGAATGTTTGGTCATCTACATAAACAACCCCCGGAATGGTTTGTTCTAATATTGAATAAACAAATGTTGGGCAAAATGTTTCATCAAACAATGTTTTTAAGCCGTTATATTTTTCTATTGTTAACTCCTGCAAACTGACAACTCCTTAAAACAGCGTTTCCTTTACGATTCTGTTAACAAAACAATTTTCCTCTGTCGCAAGCTAATTAACTTCCCTTTTAAGCGGACAGTTCACGGATCACAGACAAGTTAAACCAAAAAACAGGTGTTTGCACTTAGCCTGCAGACACCTGTTGAACAATACATTGCTAGATCATCCACTTATATATAAAAAGGAAAAGCTGAGTATATCTCAGCTTTTCCTTTTGTTTTTTTATTCCCCAGTTTCAGCAAACTGTTTTAAGCGGTCTCCAATTTCATCACGGACTCTTTGGAAAAACGCCCATTTCTCTTCGTCCGTTCCTTGTGCTTTTGCCGGATCATCAAATCCCCAATGCTCGCGTTTTACATGCGGCGGTGTCATTGGGCATTTGTCAGCTGCATCCCCACAGAGAGTTACAACTAAATCAGCATTGTTTAAAATGTTCGGATCAATGATATCTGAAGTTTGATTGGAAATATCAATCCCTGCTTCTTTCATTGCTTTGACAGCATTAGGATTTAACCCATGAGCTTCGATTCCTGCGCTGTACACGTTCCACTTGTCTCCAAGATATTTTTTCCCCCATCCCTCAGCCATTTGACTGCGGCAAGAGTTTCCGGTGCATAAAAAGTAGATTGTTTTCTTTGACATGTTTATCTTCTCCTTTTAGACATTAATGGATGATCATCAGCCAAATATATAGGCCGACAAGTGTAATCAATAATGTTGGGATTGTCAGAATGATTCCTGTTTTAAAATACGTTCCCCAGGAAATCTTCACACCTTTTTGTGAAAGGACATGGAGCCATAATAGTGTCGCCAAGGAACCAATCGGCGTGATTTTAGGCCCTAAATCTGAACCTATGACATTTGCGTATATAAGCGCTTCTCTCATCATCCCATGTGTATCTGTGCCGGCAATTGCCAGTGCGTCAATCATGACAGTTGGCATGTTGTTCATAATGGAAGAAAGAATCGCTGCGATAAAGCCCATCCCAATCGTACCCGCAAACACTCCCTGATCAGCCACGGCTTGAATCACATCTGAAAGGACATCTGTCAATCCAGCATTACGGACACCGTACACGACAACGTACATGCCAATTGAAAAGAACACGATAGCCCATGGCGCTTCTTTCAGTACTTTTTTTGTATGAACGGCTGGGCTCTTTTGGGCGGCAATTAAGAAAAAGAGTGCAATAATACCCGCTACCACTGATACAGGGATAGATAAGAATTCACTTGCAAGATATCCAACTAACAACAGCCCCAGGATATACCATGATAGTTTGAACATGTTCTGATCTTTTATGGCTTCAACAGGTTTTTTCACCTCAGTGAGATCATAGCGTTTTGGTATGCTTTTTCTAAAGAAAAGGTAAAGTACAATGATGCTCGCCAGCAGTGAGAACAAGTTGGGAACAATCATTCTGGATGCATAATCAATAAACGTAATATGAAAATAATCCGCTGAAACAATGTTGACCAAATTGCTCACGACTAATGGAAGCGAGGTCGTATCTGCAATAAAACCGCTGGCAATGATAAAAGGAAAAACCAATTTTTCATTGAAGTTTAAAGCTCTAACCATCGCTAATACAATCGGTGTCAATATAAGGGCGGCACCGTCATTTGCAAATAATGCGGCGACGATAGCCCCTAATATAGATACATAAACGAACATCCGCACACCGTTTCCTTTTGCAGCCTTAGCCATATGAAGCGCTGCCCATTCAAAGAAACCGATGTTATCGAGGATTAGCGATATAATAATGATGGCCACAAATGCCAATGTCGCATTCCAAACAATCCCGGTCACAGTTAACACATCATGAAAACTGACAACTCCGGCTATGAGAGCTAAAACAGCTCCTCCACAGGCTGACCACCCTATAGACAAGTTTCTCGGCTGCCATATGACCAATACTAAAGTGAATAAAAAGATGACTAACGCCAAAATGACTGAAGTCAATCAAATACCTCCTTACTAGCAAGACGATTGAGTTTCCTTTTGTTTGATATTCTTTAACAAATCGTCCTCCTGATCAATTTGTTGTAAAAGAAATTGCAATATGTCAAACTCGGGACATGATTGATTGATTGAATAATAACGCCATTGCCCTCTTCTCTCCTCGTTCACAAACCCTGCGTTTTTTAATTTTCGCAAATGCTGGCTTATGGCAGGCTGACTCATCTCAAACATATCAACCAATTGACAGACACAATACTCTTTTTCAAGAAATAGTTTCATCATCATGAGCCTTGTTTGATCACTAAGTGTTTTTAAACAGCAGGTCATCGCAGCAACTCCTATTTTTGAATCAACAGTCAAATGGACCCCTCCTTCAAATTAATATATAACCAAATCATTATATATGGGCCAAAAACGTAAACCTGAGTCACTGTCCACGCAACCATAGCGCTGTGAATCATTAGATTTTGTTACACCGTGATTATATAAGTTTTTATTTATATAATCAATCATTTATATGATAAACATCAAATAAATAGAAGTGAACGGCTTGAGAAATCGAAAACTTGCTATTGATTATTCTTCGGATGAATTTGAAGGATGCCCCGTGGAGACAATATTAGATATCATCGGGGGTAAGTGGAAAGGCATTCTCCTTTATCATCTCAAGACGGTAAAAAGAGGTTTAATGAATCCCAAAGGCTATGTCCTAAAATTACCCAACATATGTTTTTTTACAATTAAGGGTATTTGAACGGGATGGCGTGATTCACCGCGAGGTTTATAAACAGGTCCCTCCAAAAGTGGAATACTCATTAACCGAGTTTGGAAGAACGTTAGAACCTATTACCTTTCACATGAAGGACTGGCGAGAAAAATACAGAGACAAAATCAATAAAATCGAAACAACACGTAAAGCTGGTTTTAAACATAAAATCAGCAAAATACAAAAATACCAAGGGCGTCAAAACCCTTGGTATTTCTAAGATTAGGCCTTCAGGTTATTCACCCGTGACCCTCAATAAAGCGTTTTTGATTATATCACTGGCGGCAAGGAGAGTTACCGTTAAAAGGTCATTCTTTTTTCTAATGATGATTGAGACTTCTAAAATTGCTGCCCTTCACTTCAGCTACGTCATATACGGTCACAAAGGCACTTTTATCAATATCATTAATAATTTCCTTTAGTTTGGTTTCTTCTAAGCGGTTGATGACACATGTGATTTCTTTAAATTTCTCGTGGGAAAAACCCCCGTAAGCTTCTTTATATGTGGCGCTTCTGCCTAGTTGATCACGTATGGTCTCTACCATCAATTCAGGTTGGGTTGTAATAATTTGAAACATTTTAGAACCGCTTAAGCCTTCCTCAACGACATGAATGACTTTCGATGCAATATAGTAAGCAATGACTGAAAGCAATGCCCCTTGCAAGCCAAATACAGTGGAAACAAAAATAAACACAAAAAGGTTTAGGAATAAAATGAGATCGCTCGTTCCGAATGGCAGTTTTCGGGATAGGAGCACAGCAAGCATATCAATTCCATCTAATGCGCCGCCATTTCGCAGCGCCAACCCCATTCCGAATCCAAGGATAATCCCGCCAACAACGGTGATTAACAAGGTATCTCCCTCTATAATAGCGGGTGTGTGGTGGAAAAAACTTGTCCCCGCGGCGAGTGATATAATTCCGATAATTGATAATAACGCAAAACTTTTCCCAATTTGCTTATATCCTAACCAGACAAATGGAATGTTAATAACAGCAATAAGAATCCCCAGCGGCAAATTGAATAGCTGTGAACCAACAATGCTGAGGCCTGTCACCCCTCCATCAGAGACACTGTTCGGAATCAAAACTGTTTCTAACCCATATGCCGCTATGATTCCTCCGATAATGACCATGATGACTTGCAGAATCTTTTTTGCTTTAAATTTCTTTTGTTTTTTGATTGTATTCATACCATTCCTCATTTCTTAAATATTTCGTTATATTTAACTATACCATAATAGATTTTTCCGGCTAAAAACATGCTTATTAAAAAGGACAATCAGGTATTTTTGTAAGCAGATCGCTTCCGATACCACTTTACCCCATATATAAACCGAGAGAATAACAAATCTAAAAGATAAGGTAACCCTTTATGACTTAGAACATTCAACATGCACCTGATACAGGTGTGATCTAGCAGTCCGTTTAAAGCACAAATACCAAGTAACTTAAATTCCTCGGTATCCTTCATAAAAACGAGAAGCCTTGAACCTCTTTGTGCACTAGATTATCAAGTACGCTCCCGGATCAGAACACCGAATATCCTGATTCATTTTGATATTATACTTTTTAAAAGGAGGTTTGATTACATTGAATAGCTTATGCCGCAGCAAACAAGCCCCATTTGAATACACCTTAACTCTTATAGGGGGCAAGTGGAAAATGAGAATTCTCTATGAGTTAGGGTGTGAAAAAACGATGAGATACGGCGAGCTGAAACGGGCTATGCCCGTAATCACCCATAAAATGTTAAGCGCACAGCTTAAGGAATTACAAACCGACGGCCTTATTCAGCGGACGGAAATTTCCCAAATCCCCCTCAAAGTAGAGTATTCGTTATCAGACAAAGGGCTGTCATTGTATCCCCTTATAGATGAAATGTGCAAGTGGGGGATAACACAAGGCGCACCTCATGAATAAACCTACTTACAAAAAAGTGCGTACTTGTCTACCAATGAGAGGAATTTTATACTAAATAAAAATATTTTGTTAGGAGGAAAAAATGACAAAACAAGTCTATATCATTCATGGCTACAAAGCCTCTTCGGCAAACCATTGGTTTCCATGGCTGAAAAAAAGCCTGCTCGCAGACGACATTCAAGCAGAAGTTTTAGACATGCCTAATCCGCTTGAGCCAAAACTTGAAGATTGGCTGGATACACTCTCTTCTAATCAACACACTTTACATAAAAATACGTATGTCGTTGCTCACAGCTTAGGGTGTCCTGCCATTTTGAGATTTTTGGAACGTACTCAATTGCGCGAACAACTTGGCGGAATCATCCTTGTTTCCGGCTTTGCCAAATCATTGCCTAATTTAAAGATGTTAGATGAATTTACAGAGGGATCGTTTGATGATCAAAAAATCATCAGGTCCGCAAAGCACCGTGCTGTCATTGCTTCTAGGGACGATCAAATTGTGCCATTTGCATGGAGCATGGATCTAGCACAACAAATTGACGCTGCGTTGTATGAAGTCCAACACGGAGGTCATTTTTTGGAAAATGAGGGGTTTACTTCTTTGCCCATCGTTTATGATGTTCTACACTCCTATTTTTCAAAAGAAACCCGCTAAAATCTTTCATCGTATTTGAATAAGCCCACTTTATAAAAGCGGGCTTTCTAAGTTATTGTTTAATCAATACCGATAACTCACCTTCAAATACTTTTTCTTCTTTATGATTATAAGTAGACAACAAAACAGTGAGTATTCCCATTTCGTTTCTCTTTGGCTGTTTATCAAGAACCTCAACAATTGTATGGAGTTCATCATTTGGATACACGGGTTTTATGAATTTAATGTTATTCATTTCTGTTCCAGCAATCACATCGTCTCCATAGAAACCTTCTTCAATCCAAAGTTTAAAAGAAATGCCTAGCGTTTGTATGCCAGAAGCGATAATTCCGTTAAATCTGCCTTTATTCGCTTTTTCCTCATCTAAATGCATATATTGAGGGTCAAATTCACTTGCAAACCGCATAATATCATCTTTTGTTACTTTTAATGATTTCGTTTTGAATACCTGTCCAATTGTAAACTCATCTAACTTCATTGTTACACCTCTATTTTTGTCAATTGTGTACTTTTTTATTTTAGCACTGATAAACAGCAAATAAAAAAATCGTTTCGGAGGCTTCTTCAGCTCCCTATCCTCCAAAGCGTTTCATGAAGAGTAAGAAAAAAGAGAAAGAAAAAGGTGGATCAATTGCATGAAACAATATTTCACCATTGAAGAAACCGCCATCCTTTGAATATCAAAAGTATTTTATAATCTAAACTAAAAGCTCCCTCATAATTTCCAGGCAGCTTTCAGTTTTTTTATCCCTTCTTGGATGTTAAATTCAGAAACTCCTGCAAATCCAAGTGAGACCGTTTTTGTAGGAGGATGGTTTTTATATGAAAGAGATACAGGATAAATTTTCACTCCATGTTCCTTTGCCTTCTCAATTAACTCGTTTTCACTAAATGGCAAATAAACGTCCAGTAAGATACGAAGTCCAGAGTTTTCTCCGCGAATCCTGACATGCTCCCCTAATTCTCTTTGTACAGTCTCAAGTAAAATGGCTCTTTTTTTACGGTAAAGCTTTCTCATTCTGTTGATGTGTTTTTGCCACTCTCCATTTTTTATAAAGTCAGCTAGCGTAAGCTGACTGTGGCAGGACACCGTTTGCTTATATAAGGATGTGATTTCATGGCCTTTTTTTAAAAGATCCGAAGGAAGAATCATGTAGCTGATACGCAGCGAGGGAAGAAGAGACTTAGAAAAAGTGCCCATATAAATGACACGATTATGCTTGTCAAGCCCTTGTAAGGAAGGAACCGGCTGTCCTGTGTATCTAAATTCCCCATCATAATCATCCTCTATGATAAAAGATTGATTTTCAGCCGCCCATTTGAGCAGTTCAATTCTTCTGTTAATCGTCATAATGGTTCCCAGCGTAAATTGGTGAGAAGGCGTGACATATACAAGGTTGGGCTGTTGTTCTTTGATCTTCTGTATGCAGACTCCTTCATCATCAACCGGTATAGGAAGTATATTCATCCGATTGGCTTCAAAAATCTTGCGGGCTCTTGGATAACCGGGATCCTCATATCCTATGGAAATATTCGGTTCAAAAACTTGGCACAAGATTTGCAGAAGAATAGGGTTCCCGGCACCTATGATGACTTGTTCAGGGATACAATGAACACCGCGTGATTGATACAGGTACTCTGCAATGAGTGTTCTCAGCTCAAACTCTCCTAAAACATGTCCCGGCTGATAAAGCTCGTGGCCATATTGGTCTAAACTATTGACCATGCTTCTTCGCCATGCGGAAAAAGGGAAGTAAGAAGAATCTACGTTTCCATAGTGAAAATCAATCCATTGTTTATGTTCTTGTGCTTTCTCTTTACTTGGTGATGTACTTGGCATTTTACGATAGGAAAAATCAGAATCATGATAATCAGCAAACCATCCGCTTCTTGGCTTGCTCATAATATAGCCCTCAGCGGCAAGCTGTTCATAGGCACGTTCTACAGTCGTTTGACTGATGGAAAGCTGACTCGCCAGGAGTCTTTTTGAAGGGAGCTTCATTCCTTTTTGAATATGCCCCTGATGCATGTTTTCTTTGAAATACCGATAAAGCTGCTGATAAAGCGGAATATCCAGATTTCTATTCAAAAAAGGCGTGATATCCATTTGCACGTTGTTCTCCTAACTGGTATGCATTTTTTTATGAAAACTGGCTGTTTATAAAAGGCCAATTCCAGTTTATAGTCATTGTAATCCTTAGATACTGGTTTTGTTAAGAAAATCCAGATCGTTAAAAAGAAACATATTTGGAGTGATTGCAATGAACAAAACAACAAATGGCTGGATAAATGGTTTTATAGGCGTACTCATTTTCAGCGGCTCGCTGCCTGCAACCCGCTTAGCTGTGACGGACTTCAACCCATTGTTCCTCACCGTATGCCGCGCTGCGATAGCTGGTGTATTGGCTGGGGGTCTCCTTCTCATCTTCCGGCAGCAGCATCCTGCCAAAAGAGACATCACCCCGCTGTTGGTGGTAGCGTTCGGCGTGGTGATCGGTTTCCCGTTGCTGACAGCCTTAGCGCTTCAGTATGTCACATCCGCACACGCCATTGTCTTCGTCGGTCTCCTTCCACTCGCGACAGCGATCTTCGGGGTACTGCGCGGAGGTGAACGCCCCCGCCCAGTCTTCTGGGTTTTCTCAGCTGCTGGCAGCTTACTAGTAGCAGGATTCGCTCTGATCCAAGGCGGAGGATCATCCCCGCTCGGCGACGCGTACATGCTGGCTTCTATCGTCGTATGCGGTCTTGGTTATGCAGAAGGGGCTAAGCTCTCACGGCGTCTGGGGAACTGGCAGGTGATCTCTTGGGCACTCGTTCTGTCGCTTCCTCTGATGCTGCCTTTGTCGTTCTTTTTTACACCGGACTCATGGTCGGGCATCGGCGTTCCTGCGCTGCTCAGTCTTGCCTATGTGTCCTTATTCAGCATGCTGATCGGCTTCGTGTTCTGGTATCGAGGTCTCGCCCAAGGCGGAATTGCAGCGGTTGGTCAGCTGCAGCTTCTTCAGCCCTTTTTTGGACTGCTGCTTGCCTCAGTAATTCTGCACGAGAAAGTGGGCTGGGCACTCGTAGCAGTGAATATCGCCGTTATCATGTGCGTGGCAGCTGCTCGGCGATTCGCAAAGTAGGCAGACTTACTTTAAAAAAGCCGGGTGACGATAATAAATGAAAGCATGAAAAATACCAAGGGATCGCAGCCCTTGGTATCATTGATGCGGCCGAGAGGACTTGAACCTGACCGGTTTTTATCCACCAGGCCCTCAATAAAGTAGTAGGTCTCTCTATTTGTTAATCACAATCGACAATTTATAATTGACATGCTTGTTTAACTCCACTAAAAATTGATCTAACATTTCATTAGACGGAAATCTGCATTCAAGCAGATAACAGCCATCCCCGCTGATTTTATAATTATTCATGACATATTTCTTTTGTGTTTTGATAAATGACAGGTATGGCTGATGATGGGTGCTTTTTGTATAGATATTAAGCAAAGCATGAATATAACACCCTAATTTCACTTGGTTCACTTTAATTGTATATCCCTCAATCACACCGTTGTCTTCTAATTTGGCCACCCTTGAGGCTGCTGCCTGCCCTGTTAAATGAACTTTCTCACCTAATTCTTTCATCGTAATACGGCTATTTTGAGATAACTCCTCTAATATTTGCATGTCTGTGTGATCCAACATGAAATCAAATCCCTTCAATATTCGCTAAAATAACATCATCATCTCTATATCAAGGTGCAGTCCTGCACCCTTCTTAAATTATCCTGATTCTAGCTCAGTGACAATTTATACAAAATAAATTACATACTTTCAAAAATCAAGTCAATCGACAGAAAGACTTGATTTGTTCCATGTATTTATTCAGTGGCTGTATGTACACTATACACATATTAATGAAAAGGAGTTTTATACATGAACATTCAACAAATCCGTAATGCCACACTTGTTGTCGAATTTGCAGGCAAAACGTTTTTAATAGATCCAATGTTAGCCGAGAAAGGAGCTTATCCTCCATTCCCAAACGCGCCAAGACAGGACCAAAACAACCCTTTGGTTGAATTGCCAACTTCTGTCGATCATATTATTCATCATATTGATGCTGTCATTGTAACTCATTTACATGATGATCATTGGGATGAGGCAGCTAAAAAGGTATTGCCAAAAGATATCAAGCTGTTCTCCCAAAATAAAGAGGATGCAGCAGAAATACGAAATGCCGGGTTCAAAAACGTCGAAGTTTTAACAAATGATACCGTCTTTGAAGGCATTCAGCTAATCAAAACCAAAGGCGAACACGGAAGAGGAGACATTCTAAAACTTGCAGGTCTTGTTTGCGGCGTTGTGTTCAAGCACCAAAGTGAGAAAACGTTATATGTAGCCGGAGATACTGTCTGGTATGATGCGGTTCAAGAAGAGATTGATACACATCAGCCAGAAATTATTGTAGTGAACGGCGGAGATAATCAATTCTATGAAGGCGGTTCTCTCGTTATGGGTAAAGAAGATATCTATGAAACGTATAAGGCTGCTCCAAAAGCAAACATCATCGTGAGCCACATGGAAGCTGTAAACCATTGGGGATTATCAAGAGAAGAATTAAAATCCTTTATTCATGAAAAAAGAATCTCCTCTCGTGTCTTAGTGCCTGATGATGGCGAATCATATTCATTTTAAATGTTTATTTAATGACAGAAGGGGTCATGATGACCGTTGAAAACAATAAAGAATCAGCAAGTCTTTTTTTGAAACGATTAACCAGAAACGATGCTCTAAAAGGCTTCTGCCATAAAGACTGTGTATTCTACCCGCAATGAGATACACCATTTCCGGGTGTAGAAGGTTTCATTGAATCTGAAAAGATACGCATCTAAATACATGATACCCAATTGATAGAGAAAATTTTTTATATGTGAAATAAACATACCAAATTTGTTTGGTATGTTTTTTACTGATAGAGCCAATAAAAAGAAACTCGTTTTTCTGTTCAAAAATTGATCATATCAACACTCTTTATGTTGATATGATCATCTGCAAGATTTATGTCCAAGGTGTACCTCGCTTGAAACGGGGTACTTTACCCTACTTTACATTCAAAACCTGAAGAATTAGGGACAAAAGTTCTTAAGAATTCTTAAGTTTCGGCGAAGCTAACAGCCGGTCTCCAGGATTGACCTAAAATCGTTTCCTCTTTTTAAACAAATTTCAAAACGATCATATCTATCACATGGTAATATTTAGATAAAGAACTTTTATATGAAGCTGAAACCGAGTTGATGGAGAGGAATGAAATAATGAAGAAACTGAGAAAGATATTTTATAGTAATGTTGCCCTGCTGCTGCTTGCCTTATTGCTTGCCGGATGTACGGGCAGTGAGAATGAGGAATCAAAACAGTCTTCAAATCATGATACTGCTGCACCATCTGACGAAAATCGTAACGGGACTGAAGATAGCACCAAAATAGGCAAGGATGAATCAGAAGAATCCGTAACAAAGGCTTCAAATGAACATTCTTCTAAAGAAACCGCAGCGGATGAATCAAATGAAACTTCATCAAAAGAAGTAAAAAACGACGAGGAAGGTAAAGAGGGCAATGTATTGGCGGCATACTCTTCTGAAAAAATCGAATATGCCCGAGCTTGGCTGCAGCTTGGACCCAATCAAGAGATAGATGAATTGAATGTTCGGCACATTTCAGCTGGCGAACCGATTAATCCTAATGATGATACAAGTGCGAGCTATCCAGAAGATGTGATCCAGTTAGCTGGTTCTCGATTAGTGGATGGATCAGTCACTTATCATGGAAATGGAGATGGCACGATTCATGTATACAATGTCCCTTTACGCTGGGATTCCGCTGATGATCTAGATCAAGGCGTGATGCGGGATGTGACTGAGAATATCATTAATAATACAAAAAAGGTGTACGTTGATACAGGCGACAATGAAAAAATCAAGCGACTCATTGACATTATGGTTATTCATTAGTCAGTAATCGTTTGACTACAGCTGACACCGCACTTTTTCACGCATACAGTATTAATCAATAGACAACATCTCAGTAGTAAGTGAATGATGCCTTACGAAAAACAAGCATTTAACATGATGCTTGTTTTTCTTTTACATATAGTAGCTAATTCCTTCAGACTCCATACCTTCAGTCTCTAAGATGTTAAACATGGTTGAACTTTTGCACTCACGTTAGCTATAACCGCAAACTATGATTCTTTTGAGCAACATCACAGTAAAAAACGTGTTCCATTATTTGTTCAATCAATTCCTCAGCAATATCCAAACGGCCAGGAGAATCCAAATCACTCTCTACTCTGACCTTATTTAGCAGCAATGTACCTTGTAGGTTCATTTGGTATGTTTCTTGTTTAGATACCTCCCCAGCTTATCAAGTTCCCTTGTATGATCAATTTATATTCTCATCGAATATATTAATCCTTTAATCCCTTTCCATCGAGAATATTCTGCACACATTTTTCAACCCTCGCCTCTCGGGTTTTGGCTTGTTTGGCTTGAGAAAAATGAAGAATGTATGCTCTTTGCCGTCCCGGGGTCAGTGCTTCAAAAGCTGCTTTTAAAGCAGGGATTTCATCGAATTTATTTTGAAGTTCTTCAGGAATTTTATATTCTGTATTCTTTTTTTTATCCACTTCCAATCCGGCTTTTTCAATTTCAATGGCTTCACGAATATAAGCTTTCAAGATCGTTTCCATTTCATCAATTTCCTGAACATTGGTGAACCGGATCTGGCGTGCCGCCTGTACGTTCTCCGTTTGTTGGATGAGAATCCCATGGGCATCCTGTAACAAGGCGCCTTTGTGAAACAGAAGCGCACAATAGTCTTTAAATCCATGTATTAAAACGATGTTCTTATTATTAAGCGTGTAACAAGGATGCTTCCACTTAAATTCTTCGGTCAGCTCACAGTCAAGAACGATAGCTCTCAACTTCTCAAATTCTTCCTTCCACTTTGTAGCTTTACTTAAAAATTCATCAACCTTAGGATTCGTTCTGTTATTTGTCATAGGAACTCCCTCTCAGAGTCATTTACGTTAATTTTTAGATTTTTCGCCCATTCCACATAAATATCACGCTCTTGATTTTTCTCGTTTAACATCCCATTTTCCTGCCCTCAATTTTATTTTTTCGCATTACGGTATTTGTTTTTGTTTTATTCTCCTAACATCAAATATATTGGTTCCTTCTATATTATTTATTCAATAGACTCCAGAAAATAATATTATAAAAGACCAACCATACGAAGACCATGATGAATCCCATCGTCATCAACTGCTTTGGTTACATATTTTGCGACCTTTTTTATTTCTTCTTCAGCATTTCCCATGGCGAGACTATGATAGCATTTCTTTATCATTCAGCCCGTCATCAAATGCATAAACACGTTCTGGAGGAAAATTTACTTTCTCAATAATCTTTTCTAAACCCTTAGCTTTCTAACCGCCCTTTGGAATCACACCGACAGAGACAGGATGCCACCTCACAAAATCAAAATATTTATAAGATTGTTGGGATGATTTCTCTTCCCCTTCCAGGCAAATTAGAAGAGAAGGAAGGTCTAATCCCTTCCTCTTTACGCGCAAACTAGATCCACGGCAATTTTAAAACCATCATTTGAACGCTGTCTCCATCTGCAAAGTGCATGTCACTAGGCCGTGTCTGTTATGCTATTTGATTTCATAAAAAAAGTTGCCAATTTAGAATATCAATTGACAACTAATGCTAATAAAACTGCACTTTTACTCAGTCACACAACAAGAGGAGGAATCTTGTTTGTGACCATCACTATTCGATTTGGTATAGAAAAACTCCCATTCATTGCCGTCGGGATCTGATACCCAAAATTTATCTTGTACTGCATAACAACATGTTGTATCCATTTCTCCACGAGCAAAAAATCCTTCTTTTTCAAGCCGTTCCTTATGTTTCAAGACCTCATCTAAACGATCGACTTGAAACCCAAAGTGATTCACCTGATTCCCGTTTACCTCATCACGCACATTTAACGTAAAATTCAACCCCGGTGTTTCCAATAAGAATTTTGCATAGTCTGATTCTACTTTTAAGGGTCTCTCTCCAAAAACCTTTTCATAAAATGTAATTGATTCCTCTAGGTTAACTACATTAATCCCTACATGAACATACTTCACAGTAACATCTCCTTTGTTGACATATTAATCAAATAAATTTGATTTAACAAACAAAAAAATTTAACAGCAGCTTCTTTCTCCATTCTTTCTAAATACACAACAAAGTTCTTCAGATAATAAGTGATTTAGCTCATCATCATTAAGATCATAGTAGCTCCATGTTCCCTTCGTTTCTTTCGTAATTAAGTTGGCGTCCAATAAAATTTTGAGATGATAAGAAAGTTTTGATTGGGTCATATTAAAAGTTTCAGTCAAATCACACACACAGGTTTTTCCCTTTTGACAAAGTTCATACATGATCTCTAACCGTTTCTGATCAGCAAGAGCTTTAAATTTTTTTTCATAATTCTGAAGCAGTTCTGTTTTTGTTTCATTCATCCTATCACCTTCTTTAATCAATTTTTTTTGATATATACATTATAACCATAAGTTTTCATTAAATTCAATCCATTAAATCAATTTTTTTTGATTATTTAATTCGTAATCTCAGGTTTCTATTTGGACTTCATGTCATGAGTGCTTTTAGAAGGGATTTATATTCTAAAAACAACAAAAAGATACCATATAGTACGGTATCTTCAAAGGTTATTTTTTCATCTAAATTGATTAAAAATTTAATTTTTTCTTATTATAAAAAGGCTGGCGAAAATTTTCGTCAGCCTAATTCTTTATCAAGAATGAACTCCTCTTTGTTATGCTAATAATAGACGTATCTGTTTTGTCTATTTCATACGAAAATCATCCATATCTATTTTGTTATGATTTAACCTCTTTATTCTTACCAATTAATAACGTTACTACAACACTAGCTATACTGACTATAGTTCCTCCAATAGAAACAAGAATTGTCAAAAAACCGTTGGGAATAAGAAATCCAATTGGAATTAGCCCCATAAAAGTTAAAACAATAAAACATTGGTAGACTCCAGATATGATTCTAACAACCCAGTTACCAAAAAAGGACATGGCTAATGGAGGGATGAATAAAAATACAACGATTCCAATTGATATCATTAAGATAATTGGCTCATTAAATGAAATGACGTTATCTCCAGGGGAATCTTTAGCCACCATTAGTACAACAACTATAGACATAATCAGTGTAAGAAAAACCAGAGAAAGCCTTTTTAACAACGTTATGACTCCTTTTTATAAAAGTACTAAAAACGGGAATTCTGCCTTTTTCATTTTCACAACCATATTATGTTATGAAATAAAAGATATGAATGTATTTTTCATTTATTTTTCTAGGGAACCCTGCATTTTCTCTCACTATCCAGGCTAGCTGTTTTTCATTCAATAAAAGGATGTCAGGATCTTTAATAAAGCTTCTTGCAATATCGATCCGTTGATGTTGGCCTCTTGACAACTTTTATCTTTTTTACCAATAATACATATAACCTTTATATAACAACATAACAAATTAATGGCAATTGAGCAATTCAAAATTTATAGTGCTGCTAGAATCAACTGAAGCAAAATGAATTTCCGATAGATTTGGAATTAAACAAACAGAGAAATCTTATCTATTTCAGTACTAAGAAGACCGACTACAATGCCATTTGGTGTACATCTCTTGCATTCAAATTTACTGTTTTCACAAAATAATCTGGCTTATCTTTTACCTCCACGAGACCATACCACCACCGGAATGAGGAATAAGGATAAAATCCCTCCAGCAAATGATAATGTCATGAAACTTGAACCTGCTACAATCATTCCAGACAATGCTCCTCCAGCAGCTCCTGACAACGCGATCAGAACATCCACTGTACCTTGAGTTTTAGCCCGTGTGGCCGTTTCAGTTGAATCAACAATAAGTGCAGTCCCGCTGATTAAACCAAAATTCCATCCTAATCCAAGTAAAGAAAGAGCAATGACGAGAAAAACCATAGAATCTGCTGGTACAAATGCTGCCATTAAGCCTGCCAGAAGCAACGTTGTTCCAGAAGCAATCGCCATCACAGTACGCCCCAACTTATCAACAAGAACACCTGTAACCAGTGAAGGGAGATACATGGCACCGATATGAAAACCAATAACAAGACCGACTGCACCTAAACCATGTCCATGGTGTCTCATATGAACTGGTGTCATTGTCATAATAGCTACCATTACAATTTGGGTAAGAATCATAATTGCTGCACCGACGATTATGCCTGTATTGTTTTCTGTATGCTCAGTTGTTGCCAAATGTCCTTTATCACTAGGCTCTTGGTTGGTCGCTTCTAATGTTCTTGCTATAACGAATGGATCTGGACGAAGCATGATGAAAAGAACCACACCTGCTAAGATATATGCTGCGGCTGCTAAAATGAAAGGACCAGCAAGTGATGGAACACCAATAGACACAGCAAAATTCCCCATGACATTTACTAAACTTGGACCTGCAACTGCACCAAATGTTGTAAAAACCATCGTAATACTAACAGCAGTCGCCCGCTGTTTACGATTGGCTAAGTCCGTACCTGCATAACGAGCTTGTAAATTTGTCGCTGTTCCAGCACCGTAAATAAGCAATGAAGTAAATAACAAGAAAATACTATTTATGATGGCTGCAATGATGACTCCTATTGCTCCAAGTCCGCCAATTACAAAACCAGCTGAAAGACCAGTACGGCGGCCATAGCGTTGAGAAAGTCTCCCAACAACTAATGCAGATCCTGCTGATCCTAAAGTAAATAAAGCAGAAGGCAGACCAGCAAACGCATCTGTACCAAGCATTTGCTGTGCGATAAGCGCTCCGACAGTAACTCCTGCCGCAAGCCCTGCACCGCCAAAAATTTGCGAAATACTTACAACGAATAATGTACGCTTGTATAATGCTTTTTGTTTTTCCGGAGAACTGATGTAGCTTTGTAATGAAGCTTGTTGAACGTCTGTTGTTTTTACCATACTCTGACCTGCCTTTCGTAAAGCCTAATGATATAAACCTCCCTCTAGATGTGGATCATCATAACACGCACAAAAAAGCCATACAATATTATAATTGTATGGCGAACAATATTAGCTAAGACCGTTTAGCAAACGTTTTAGGATTATTAGTCCTTGCTCAAGCTCTGCGAGTGTTTTTGGTGCACATACTGAAACCCTGACAGCCCTTTTCGGACAACTATTTCCCACTACAAAGCGTTCAGCCGCATACACTTGCACGCCATGTTGTGCAGCTAGCTCTTCAAATTCAGCACCAGTCATTTCACCCGGCAACACCAGCCAACGAAAGATGCCTGTTTCAACACCTAAACATGTATAATCCGCCAAATATCGGTTTACGATTTGGTTTCTGCGAATCGTTTCTTCCCGATGGCCTTCAATTAAGGCTTCAAATTGATTTGATACAACCATGCGTGCAGTTAGTTCTGCTAATAGCGGGGAAACCGTTATATTTAAATTATAAAGCGCCTTTGACATTGGCTCCTTAAATTGATTCGGCACCGCTACATAGGCCAGGCGCAGTCCTGGTGCTAACGATTTTGATAAACTTGCAATATGGATAACCTGTTCCGGCGCGAACGATGCAAGTGCGGGAAGCGGATTTTTGTTGAGAAGATGGTACGATGCATCTTCAATAACAAACAGATGATATTTCTTTGCAATTTCTGCAATCATTCTTCGATTCTCAACAGACATAAAGGAAGCTGTCGGATTATGATAATCCGGGATCAAATAAATGCCTTTAATATTTTCATTTTTACACGCATATTCAAGTGACTCCGGACTCATTTCATCGTTCTTTGATTTTATCGGTACGATTTGCACACTAAGCATTGAAGCAACAGTTTTTAATCCAGGATACGTGTGATCGTCAACACCAATGCGGTCTCCAGGCTTACAAAGACTTGCCAATGCAGCAGCAATCGCATTTTGTCCCCCATTTGCAAATAAAATGTGATCAACGGTTGTTTCGAACCCGCCTCTTCGGATTAGCTTTACAGCTGCATCCTTTTGCCAAAGGCTCTCGCCTGCCCGGCCATAACCAAACCATTTTTCATAATCTTCATCTTGCAGCATGTTTTTTAGTTGGAGTAACAGAGGCTCATAAGAAGCATTATCTGGCAGTGTGGCTCCCATTTCAATTAAATGCTTCGGCTTTGTATCCTCAAGTAAATACGCATTCGATAACGCGTCGTATGATACAAATGTGCCGCTTCCTACAGATGCACTTAGCAAGCCCTTTAACTCGCAAACTTTAAAGGCTTTTGAAATGGTACTTACATTTAAATCTAAATAATCAGCAAGTTCTCTCTGTGGAGGAAGTTTTGTTCCTGGTAGCAAAACTCCGTTTATTATATCCTGTTCCAATTGCCCCGCAAGTGCTCTATAAATAGGCTTTTCCGTTTTATCAATCGACGGCTTCCAGCTCATCGGATAGTTTTCAAAAGAATTAATCGGCATGATACGCATCCTTTTTTCACTCAATTATAAGAATGAGCTGTTTATAACACAATGATAACTTGCTTTTTTGTGAATACTCTAGCAGCAGTTCTTTTCACTTAATTTTTTCGCAAATAGGTGTTTATTTAAAAAAACTATACAAACAAAGGTGAATAACATACTTTATTACATATAAGGAATCCTGCAAAACGGTGCACAGAATGTCGGGTAGATACATTTCACTCCTGTTATTCTTTTGTTAAAGGAGGTCAAATAAATGGATTCGCTTAAAAGTATGAATAGTGCATTAAAGTATATTGAAGAAAACCTCACAAATGATATTGATTTTAAAGAAGTAGCAAAGCTTGCTTTCTGCTCTGAATATCATTTTAAAAGGATGTTTTCCTTCCTTGCAGGCATTTCACTATCGGAATATATTCGTCACAGACGTCTTACTCTTGCAGCTTTTGAACTAAAAGACAGCAGTGTAAAAGTTATAGACATTGCAATAAAGTACGGTTATAAGTCACCAGATTCTTTTGCACGGGCATTTCAAAATTTGCATGGCATAAGACCATCAGAAGCTAGAAATAATGGCCATTCACTTAAAGCTTATCCACGAATGACCTTCCAGTTATCAATCCAAGGAGGAAATGAAATGAACTATCGTATTGAAGAAAAAGAGGCATTTCGCATCGTTGGCATTAAAAAAAGAGTTCCTATTATGTTCAAAGGGGTTAACCCGGAAATTGCATCTATGTGGGAAAGTTTAGATGAAGACACAATAAATAATCTTAAAAAGCTTTCTAATGTAGCGCCTTTGGGACTCATTAGTGCATCCACGAACTTTTCTGAAGGACGGACAGAGGAGAATGGCGAACTTGATCACTATATTGGCGCAGCCACAACGAAACAGTGTCCAGATAACCTCTCACAGCTTGGGGTTCCTGCCTCAACGTGGGCTGTATTTGAAGCAATCGGATCATTTCCGGATACACTGCAAGACGTATGGGGACGCATTTATTCCGAATGGTTTCCATCGTCCAATTATGAACAAATAGAAGGTCCAGAAATACTGTGGAACGAACATAAAGATGTAACATCGCCATCTTTTAAAAGTGAAATTTGGATACCGATCTCAAAAAAGTAAAATATTTCACGATGAAGCAAGAGGAATTGAAGGGTCTTTAAGGAAGGGGGCTAATCCCTTCCTCTTTATACATTCTTTATACATCAACTCAATCTGCGGCAATTTTGAAATCACCATTTGAAGCGCTGTCTGCATCTACAAAGTGAGTAAATTGTTGAGATACCACTTAGAACTTGCCTGATCTTCATTTATCATTTCCCTTTTTTATGTTTTTCTCGCCTCCAATACTCATACGATACTATTCATTAGATAGCTCTACATATTCACGATGATAATAATAATGCCTAATTTCAGCAGAAAGAACTTTCAACACCGGCAAACAGTTGATAAGCTGGGTGAATTATTTTAACAAAAAAGAGCATAAAAAAATCAAGGATCTACCATTGATGCGGCCGAAAGGACTTGAACATTGACAGATTATTCACCCACTAGGCCCTCAATAAAGCGGAAGTATATTATCAGTTACAGAAGGCTGTTATTTCAAGCGTTTGAAGTCATTCATTACATCTATTTACACCGTTTTATATTCATTTCGGGCACAAAATGGGCACTGTTTTTAGACGAAACTACTGATGTTCCCTACCCTTTTTTGCCTCTATACGTTTTTAAAATTTCCCTTACCATATGTTCACTGAGTTACAGCAGAGCCAAAATATATGTTAAGCTTTAACCTCTTTATCAGTAAGAACTTTTAAAGCATCTCTAACTTTTAATGCGAAGTTGACAGGTTTATCGATTGATTCGAAATGAATATACATCAGTCTTGGTTTATCAAATAACCAGTGATTATGAAGTGCCGTTACAATGATATCATGTTCGCGAAGTACACTTATAAATGGATTGATTTCTTTTTGAAGAATCACAGTTTCTCCACTGCAAAGAGCACGGCCATCTTTTGTCATTGATTCAAATGAAAACAATTGAGGAATGAGTAAAAATGATCTGCCTGGTCTTCCTAGAACTTCTGGTTTTATATTCGTGCGCGATCTCATCACTGTACAAATTCCATTTTCAAACGTATGCATGGTTCCGCCAAGAATATCGTTGAATTCGTCACAAAGACCATGCTGTTCAATCAGGATCTACAACCCTTGGTTTCATTGATACGTCTATAAGAGGACTTAATCCCCCAACCAGGCAGTTCATGGGCTCTTAGGAGCTTTACTGAAACAATGCCCCTTCTATACCGTGTGATTTTTTGACGCACCCAGGCCGAATATGAACAGCATAATGCTGACCATAAGCAACAGTAATATTGGGAAGTTCCAGCTTGCCGTGACGTCATGGAGCAAACCAAACAAGGTCGGTCCTGTTGCAGCCAGCAAATATCCAACAGATTGCGACATACCGGACAAAGAAGCTGCATCGGAGGCATCTTTCGTCCGCAAGCTTAAAAAGATCATAGCCAAACTGAACGCACATCCTCCAGCAATTCCGAGTAAAATTGTCCATAACAAAATAAGTGCATTATCGCCGAAATAAAGGCCACCCAATGAAACAAAAAACAGGACAGTCATCATGACAACCAGTAAACGCTGGTTCTTCATGCGTCCCGCAACGATCGGTACGATGAATGATACGGGAAGCGAAGCGAATTGAAATAGCGATAGCATCCAACCAGCGCTGTCTTCACTCAAGCCCCGGCTTGTCATGATTTCAGGTAACCAAGCGATCAGAACATAGAAAAGCAGAGACTGCAATCCCATAAAAAGTGTAATCATCCATGCCAGCGGTGAACACCACAAATTTCTCCGCCTCGACGTACCGCTAGTTGTTATCATGGCTGACGCGTGACTCGCCCGCACTTTAGGAAACCAGAATAGTGCGGCTATCAGAGCGAGCAGGCCCCAGATTCCAAGTGCGCCATTCCAGCCAAAACCGAGATTGCGGGCGAGCGGGATACTTACACCGGAGGCTATCGCACCGCATAAATTCATCGACACTGAATACAGCCCTGTCATAAGACCGACATTATGAGAAAAATCCCGTTTAACCAGACCTGGAATTAGCACATTGCACACCGCAATCGCGAGCCCAAGCAAAACGGTGCCTGCAAACAAAGGAACTGTTGCAGTCAGCGAGCGGACAGCGATACCTACCATGAGCAGAACCAATGCATAAAGTATGATCCGTTCCAAACCGAAGCGGCGCGCCAAGATAGGCGCGAAGGGGGAAAGAAGCGAAAAAGCAAGCAACGGCAATGTCGTGAGCAAGCCTGCCGCGGTATGTGATAATCCAAGGGACTCGCGAATCGATCCTACCAGTGGGCCTACCGACGTTAGCGGTGACCGCATCGTCAGTGAAATAAGGACGATGCCTATGATGATCGGCCAACTCAATGAGAGCGAACGCTTTATCCCAGTTGGCTTCGTACCACTTTGTACGCTCATGCCCGCTCCCCCTCTTCAGCGGCGATAACATCCTTCGATTCCTGGATATAACGATGAACTGCTTCCACGGCACGATCCGCGTCCTGACCGACAATCGCTTCGACTAGTTGTCGGTGCATTTCCAAAAAATCCGTATCGACTTCATAACTAGTCAGGCTTGTAATCGAATCTTGCAGCGCTTCAGCAATATGGTTGTATATTTCGATCAATATTTCATTATGCGACGCCTTGACGATGCTTTGATGTAGACGGATATCCTCCGTTACAAAGTCATCAATGTTACCGAGTTCTGCCGCCGCCTCGCAGCGTTCCAGTTGAAGAAGAAGTTCGCGGGCCTCGTCGTCGGTTCTGCGTTGTGCAGCGAGATGGGCTCCCTCACGTTCGAGGGCATACCGAACTTCTAATGTTTGCAACGTATCAGAGCGTAAAATGCGTTTCTTCAACACGACCCCTAAAGCACTTGAAGAGCAGACATAAGTTCCGTCACCTTGTTTTGTCTTCAAGAGTCCCGCATGTATCAATGCCCGAATTGCTTCCCTTAATGTATTGCGGCTAACATTCAATTCGTTCATCAACTCCGGCTCAGCCGGAATGCGCATCCCGACACTCCACTTGCCTGATTCGATCAGACTTTCCATTTGTAGAGCGACTTGCTCAACCAGCGTCTGCCGGTTTGTTTTCTGAAGCATGTGTTTATCCTCCTATAAAGCACTTATCAAACATAGGATGTTTGGTTAATTGGTATTTTATCACGCCTATGAAATTAAGACAACAAAATAATAAGGGATTAAAGGGGCATGAATGCTGCGTCTCATAACTGATTTGTGTTAATTAGTCGGGTTTCAGGATATACACCGACCAATTGACCTTTCCTTGATTGGAAATCCGGACACGTTCCTATTGTTTTGATGTTGTTTTTGTTCGATCTAATTTTTTAAAAAAGTTATTGACATCAAAAAATCGATCATGTTATTATTAAATATTTGATAAAAAAACGTATATATGGTAATCTTAAGAAGGTTACCATATATGGAGGTGTTGATATGTTTCAAATTGGCGATAACATTATTTATCCCATGCACGGAGCAGGTATAATTGAAGCTATAGAAGAAAAAGAAATCTTAGGGAAAAAACAACAGTATTATGTCATAAAAATGACGATTAGTAATATGCAAGTTATGATTCCAACGCGTAAAATACTGAGTTCAAGTATACGACCAGTTACTGATATACGTGCATTAAAACACATTATACACATTTTTCAGCATGGAGAATCAGATAAGTTACTGCCGTGGAAACAAAGGTATATAGTAAACACGAACAAAATAAAGACGGGTGAAATACAAGAAGGCGCTGAAGTTGTGCGTGATTTAATGCGTATGAAGAAAGAAAAAGCACTTAATGCAAGCGAAAAAAAAATGTTGGATAATGCATATGAATTTTTGATTAGTGAACTGGAAGTAATTAAAGGAATCACTGAAAAGCAAATAAAAAGTTTTTGTTAAGGTTATTAATTATAGATCGTATTGCACCCTAAAAACATCCCAAATTTTCAGATAATATTATGATTAAACGTAAATCATTTCAAAACGTTCAACTTCTTCAACTTACTTTTAGAATATTAACCTCTTTTGTTATTCCTACAATCTAAACCATTTTTATTATTTAAATTTCTTCTACGAACATTTGAAGTTTTATCAATACACTCGATGAAATAGTCACTTGATTTTTGTAATCCTGATTCACACTGGCACGGACTAGGAGCCGTAAAGATGGAAGAGAGGTAGGGCTTTCATTGTTTTAGGTATCTCTAAGTGATTATTTCTAGAAAAAAATCAATCCATTTCCCCTATACCTTTAAGAATTTCTTATATCCACTGCGACAGTGAATAGTAATTGTTTATCTTCTTTTCATAAAAGAGATACACGAGTGGGTAACATCTAAATATATGGTCAACGATAAAAAAATGACGAAATTACTAGAACTAGAAACTATTTTTACAATTCATTTAACATAATAAGGTTAAATGAAACAATAAGAAGGAGTAGAGATATGAAACACATGCCAACGCAAGAATTAAGTAACGAGTTAAAAAAGCGAAAAGGGGTTACTTCTATTAAGGTTGAGTCTTATGAAAAAATTGAAGTTGGTGGAATTCTTGTAGATGGACCAGCTGTTATATTAATTAATCAAGAATACCTAAAAATAGTTGATTGAACGAAGAAAAGGATGATTCCTTACGAAAAGGGATGATCCTTTTTGTTTGCCACTGGTAGTAATAGGATATAAACAAATTTCATCTGGGGTGATGGATTAAAAGGAAGGAGAGTGTCAGAATTATCATGGATGAGTCCCGTTTAGCGTGGCGGTTGGTACACGACACATTTAGAGTTGGCTATTATTTTAGAATTTCGTAAAAGTTTGGTATACATTACCGCATATTGTCAATCCAGTATGTTATACTTGTAAAGAAACCTTTGAAGCGTTAAGTCTTTTTCTATTACCTGTACCATCTCCCTACTCGAACGTTGAGTAGGGTTTTTTATTGAGTATTATACAGAGAACGTAAAAAAACAGGCCTTATATAAAGAGCCTGTTTCTACAAACGATTTAAGATTAAGAAGCTTTTTGAACGTTAGCAGCTTGAGCTCCACGAGCACCTTGCTCAACGTCAAACGTTACTTTTTGACCTTCGTCTAATGATTTGAATCCGTCACCTTGGATTGCAGAGAAGTGTACGAATACGTCGTCTCCATCTTCACGTTCGATAAAGCCAAAACCTTTTTCTGCATTAAACCATTTCACTGTACCTTGTTCCATTTTTGTTGCCTCCTAGTGTGTTACCACACATTTTAATTACTATCCCTGCCCAAAGTATCATCAAGACGAAAAATCAATATTCATTCTATCCTTTACACGAACAAAAATAATCTTTCTTTATCATAGCACGAAACGGAAATAATTGCAATTGAATATTATCGTTTTAGTCATGGCATTATTTAATAAAGGTGTGGATACTGTGCAGAAGCGGCAAGCAAAATTGATTATTAAAAAAATTTGTTTCTTGTTCAAGTGCAAGATATTCTCTTAAAAGCAGGGCTGTTCACTAGTAAAGCTTTGTTTCTGCAGACGTCTCCAAACTGTCACTCATTGTTTATCCCCGTTTGCCAAGAATACTTGACCACAAATCATCTTCCTTTTCTTCCTTACCACTTTCCACAGCCTTTTAATAATTTTGCACTCAACATTCAATCCGTATTTACGGTAGTATTTCCTTACTTGTAATGTTTTGTTCCTCAATCAATGTTCACAGTCTCCACAGGTTAGTGAAAAAAGAAAGAATAGTTGTATTCGAAAAGAAAAATAAATATTTTATATACATTCCGCATATTGTCAATCCAGTATGTTATACTATAAACAAACCTTTGAAGCGTTAAATCTTTTGCTATTACCTTGTAACATCTCCCTACTCGAACGTTGAGTAGGGTTTTTTATTGAGTTTGAGTATTATACAGAGAACGTAAAAAAACAGGCCCTATATTAAGAGCCTGTTTCTATAAACGTTTTAAGATTAAGCAGCTTTTTGAACGTTAGCAGCTTGTGCTCCACGAGCACCTTGCTCAACGTCAAACGTTACTTTTTGACCTTCGTCTAACGATTTGAATCCGTCACCTTGGATTGCAGAGAAGTGTACGAATACGTCGTCTCCATTTTCACGTTCGATAAATCCAAAACCTTTTTCTGCATTAAACCATTTAACTGTACCTTGTTCCATTTTTGTTGCCTCCTAGTGCGTGTTACCACACATTTTAATTACTATCCCTGCCCAAAGTATCATCAAGACGAAAAGTCAATATTCATACTATCCTTTACACGAACAAAAATAATTCTTCTTTATCATAACACGAAACGGAAATAAATACAAATTAATATTATTGTTTTATTCGAGGCATAATTTGTTAAACATGCAGAATAAGAGGCCTTCAATAACTATGGTTTGAAAACACCGTGAAATTGAATCGAAGGTGTCTTCAAACCTTTTCTTTGCTTAATCATACTTCAATTATTGATTGTTAAAGATCTCTTTACAAAACTCAGCTGTTTCTTGTTCAAGTGCAAGATATTCTTTAAAAAACAGGGCTGTTCACTGGTTAAGCTTTATTTCTGCAGATGTTTGCAAACGTCACTCATGGTATATCCCCATTTGCCAGGATGCTCATAAAAATAAAACTTGATCTCAAATCACCTTCCTTTTATTCATCACCACTTTCCAAAGCCTTTTAATTAAGCAAATAGGAAATTCAAGGTCTTCTAGCTCTTTATTTTGACACTCAAAAACCGATCCATATTTACCCTTGCTTGTAATGTTTGTTCCTCAAACAATCCGATTCCCATAGGGGAACAGCGAGAGAGTTTGGCTCGATAAAGAGCTGGGTATAATCTTCATACACCTTCTGTATCCCGGCTGGTTCTGCTAATAAAGATGCAATTGAGCTGGAAACCTGTTTCTCATTTCCAATAATTTCACAGACGGATGGGAAAGATACTTATCATATATGGTGTATGACGCTGTGACTTCAAAGACAAGCGTTTTCTATACTTAGAAGAACATCAGGGAAGGGGAAATTTTTAGAAAATGAATGAACAAAACCTAAGGACTTTGAGAAAACTGGTTACACCCTATGAAAAGTCCGATTTACAAAAAAGTATTTGTCAAATCATTAACACATTGGTACCATTTTTCCTGTTATGGTATTTGGCATATAAGAGTTTGTCGATTTCTTATTTCCTTACATTAGCGATTTCTGTCGTTGCGGCAGGTTTTTTAGTAAGAACCTTCATCATCTTTCATGATTGCTGCCACTATTCCTTTTTTAAGAAAAGAAAGGCGAATCGAATCCTTGGAACAATTACAGGCATTCTGACTCTGCATCCTTTTGATCATTGGGCACACGACCACTCTGTCCATCATGCGACAAGCAGCAACCTGGACAAACGCGGTACAGGCGATATTTGGGTACTGACCGTTGAGGAATATAAGGAAGCCTCAACGAAGACAAAAATCATGTACCGTTTGTACAGAAATCCATTTGTTATGTTTATTATTGGGCCGATTTACGTCTTCGGGATTACCAACCGTTTTAATCGTAAAGGGGCAAAACGCAAAGAACGGATAAATACGTATGTAACGAACCTGGGGATCGTCGCTTTGGCAGCACTTTTATGTTGGGCTATTGGCTGGCAAAACTTCCTGCTGGTTCAGGTGCCAATTTTTATGGTATCGGGATCTCTCGGAATTTGGATGTTTTATATTCAGCATACGTTTGAGGATTCTTATTTTGAAGAAGATGAGCATTGGGAATATGTAAAAGCAGCAGTTGAAGGGAGCTCTTTTTACAAGCTTCCAAAAGTCATGCAATGGCTTACAGGCAATATCGGTTTCCATCATGTTCATCATTTAAGCCCGAGAGTCCCAAACTATAAGCTTGAAAAAGCGCATAACAACACTGAGCCATTGCAAAACGTTCCGACCATTACACTGGCAACAAGTCTTAAGTCGTTAAAGTTCCGCCTATGGGATGAAGAAAGCAAAAAATTTGTAGGTTTTAGCCACTTAAAAAAAGCTTCTAAAAGCCAAGTATCAGCGGGGCTAAGAACGGATTAAATAAACTTCCCATAATAATGATAAGGGGCAGTGTATCTTGCAGAATAAAAGTGCAGACTCGCGCAACGGTGTTGTGCAGAGGTCAGCACTTTTTTAGTGCAAATACACTTGTAGACCTCATAATGCGGTACATTTGTTGCCGTATTTTCAGCAAAAAATAATACCAAAGGTGATTAAACCCTTGGCATTATGGGGATGCGCCGAGAGGACTTGAACCTCCTCGGATTATTCACCCAGTAGGCCCTCAACATAGTAAATCCATATCACTGGTTATGAAAGCTTGTTTTCATTACACTTACTAACGTCACTTTACATCATTTCTATAAGTTTGTATGAATTATGGTTAATAATTGGTGAGCAAAAACACCCTTACTTCCCCACTTCTCCAACTCTCATTATGCTCAAATGATCTAAAATTTTGTTACCTCTCCTTAAACTATCCCGAACTTTCATATCTATAGTAATATTTAAATAAGACCTTACTGAAGGATAGGACAATGAAGGTATTTGAATCTAAGCCTTTGTTATATAAAGCTGAAAACCGAGCAAAAGATTAAGGCTGTTGCTGATCTTGATGACAGTGAGTTCTCTGGAAAGGGAACAAACAATATTAAAGCATTTTATCACGATCATGTGGGTGTCACTGATCAATGAATTGATTTAATTGAAATGAAGATCGCTTTTCTTACTAGTATCTCCGGTGTTCTAGAAGATGCCAGCTTATCAGATGCATATGTCGAAGAGCCCTTCTTCATACGAAAAAACATGAAATTAAAGACTTGAAAAAACAGCTTATAAAAGTAACAGACCCAAATTAGTATTTAAATCGCTAAAAAATTGATTCGGGAATTTGAAGCCTGACCAGCAAATTTATTTCCGTGATATCGAAGACCCTATCAAATAGCTGAATTCGGAAAAGATGCCTTCTAGTCTTTGTCAAATTGTTAATTTACGTAGAAAAAGAGAGTGATGGACGATCCATCACTCTTTTTCCTTGTTTGTTATAAATAAATAACTAAAAAGCTAACAACAATAACCGCACAAACTTTATAGCCCAGCTCTTTTTTATTGAAAAGATAAAATAGTGACTGGATTCCGGAACTAATTAAAAATGCATGAAAAAAATACTCAAATGTAAAATGGAAACCCTGAAAAACAAACTGCATGAAAAGGGCTACTCCAGACAGATAAAACCAGCCATGGTCATTAAAGATGTTTTTCATTTCTGATTTGGCTTCATCAGCTGAAGATATAGAAACAGATTCAATTGACAATTCTCTTTTTAGAGTTAAAAAACCAGCTGCAAGAACCGATAATCCTAAAATTAGCAGAATAATTACCCCAAACATAAAATTCCTCCATTTTAAATAATTGTAATCTATGTTAAAATTTAATTATACTATAAAATTACTAGTATAAGAAAGGAGACAAAAATGAGAAGTTTAAAGAAACGTTTATTTGTATATTTACCATTAATTGTATCATTGGCACTGGTCATTTCAGTTATCCATCCAAAAGTATCAAGTGCTAAAACAACTGAGGTTCATAAGGAGATTCAGCAAACAGCCCAGGATATTGAACATGTTACAGGAATTCAAAACATAATGAAATCAAACGAAAGTACTGATACATACTCAGTCGTTAAAAATGAGAGTGGAATCATAGAAATACCTAAGGATTCAAAAAAATCAATACATTTTGAGAATGTATCAACAAGCATCCACTTACCAGCTGGAAAACTAAACGTCCCGGGTGTTGCAACTAAAAATGGAACAATTGTTTTTGATCATCCAAAAAGCAGTGTGGGTTTTGGTGTTCAACCAACAAAAGATGGAGTAAGAAATTTAATAAAAATAAAAAATAAAAAGGCTCCTAAAGAGTATAAATATGATTTGGAATTGCCTAAAGGCAGCAAACTAATAAGCGCAGCAGAATACCTAGGTGAAGAGTTTGATACGGGAGAAGTATTTGTTGTGGATTCTGATAACATTGTTACAAGTGTTTTTAGTCCAGCTTGGGCAAAAGATGCGAATAAAAATGATATCCCTTCTCATTTTAGAGTCGAGGGAAACTCGTTGATTCAAGTAATAGATTTCAATGAAAACACTGCATTTCCAGTTATCGCAGATCCTGATTGGGCTAAAATCGGAGCTTGTGCTGCAGCTATAACTTGGTTCATTGGATCAAACTTGTTTGCAGCTGCAAAAATAATAAGAGTAAAGAAATATATAAAGGAACTTGGTGGTCTTAAAGAAACTGCTAAACTTCTAGCCGGTGCTACTACATGGGAAGAAAAACTAAGGGTTGGAGGCAGCGCGTTTAAAAGTTTAGCAGCAGAAATTACAGGCGTCGGTGGATTGGCAGTTTGCATCAATTGGTAATAAAACTCATGAAGAGCATTCTATAACGGAATGCTCTTTTTTAAATCAGAAAATAACATCGTACAGGTGTTTACTTTTCTTTCTCCACGCAGACAAGAGGTGCTGGAATTGATCATCCGTGATATTTTGTATGAATTATGGTTAATATATGGTGAGCAAAAAACACTCTATACTTCCCCACTTCTCCAACTCTCATTATGCTCAAATGATCTAAAATTCGTTCCCTCTCCTTAAACATTCTTTAAAACTTTCACATCCATTCCATGGCAATATTTAGATATAAAACCACTGAAAGGATTGGACAATGAAGGTATTTGAAGCTAAGTCTTTGTTATCTGAAGCTGAAAACCGAGCAAAAGATTATAAAGAATTGAAAAATCAAATGATTAAGCTAAGAAAAGCATTTAAGGCTGTTGCTGATCTGGACGACAGTGAGTTCTCTGGCAAGGGAGCAAACAATATCAAAGCATTTTATCACGACCATGTGGGTGTCACTGATCAATGGATTGATTTAATTGAAATGAAAATCGCTTTCCTTACTAGTATCTCTGGTGTTCTAGAAGAGGCCAGCTTATCTGATGCATATATCGAAGAATCCTTCTTAGAACATGAACTAGCAAACGCATATATAAAATCAAAATCAATTATGTCTGAGCAGAAGAAAGCAATGAAAGATATTCTGAATGACATCGATGACATTCTTTCACTTGATTTATTTTCAACTGAGACTTTTAAGGATGAGCTCTCTTCTGCCGAAAACAAACGGAAAAAGACTGTTGATAAAATAGGCGATGTGGACGAAAACTTAAAAACTGAATATGCAATAACTGAACCTAACAAACAATTCATTAAAGCAGATTTTCAAAAGTTACATGAATCAACAGGTAAGGGCAAGAATGCTACACCCCTTCACTATAATGCCAAGGCATATCGTGAGAGCGATATACATAAGAAAAAAGGCGATATCGAAAAGCAATCTGAAGCATATTTAAAGATCAAAAAAGAGGAAGCTAACAAACGTGAAATAAAAGATTTGAAAAAGCAGCTTGTAAAGGTAACAGATCCGGACGAGTATTTAAAAATTGCGAAGAAAATAGGATACGAGAATTTGGAACCTGACCAGCAATTTTATTTCCGTCAGCTCGAAGAACTCCAAGAAAAAGCCGCAATTGGAAAAGGTATTGCAATGGGAATGTATGAAGCAGGCAAAGATACAGTGATGGGTCTGTATCAACTTGCAAGACACCGATTGAATCGCTTTCTGGAACTGTGAACGCAGCCTTACATCCAATCGATACTTATAAGATTATAGCTAAAGACATAGAAGACACTTTTCAACGTGATATGATTAATGGAGATACCTACAGCAGAGTAAAATGGGTGTCCTATGTCGGCAGTACTGTTGTTCTTGCAATAGTTGGTCCGAAGGGTATTAATAAAGTATCCAAAATTGCAAAAGCCGGTTCAAAAGTTGCTGCAATTAAGACACTTGAAGTTTCAAAAACAGGAATAAAAAAAGTATTGAATACGTTAAAATACCAAATGTTTTTGAACAACAGTATGCAATGGCTGGTGGTTCAGGGACTTTTCCTTTTAACGTGATTGATGGAGAGAATTATAAAAACTCTGCACTTGAAATATTCAAGACCTCGTCTACTGTACAAGGATTAAAGAAAGCTAAGCCGCATGAAGTTGTAAACGAATTAAAAACTTTTCAATGCAGAAAATACATTTTTGGAGGACAATCATTCCTCATAGACAAACGAGGAATGAAGCACATTTTGGAGCGCCATCATCCTAATTTATGGGATGGTTCAATTAAGTCTCAACAATCTTTTCTTAATAAAGAGATGACTGTTAACGATGTTGCAGATGCGATAGAATCAATTATAAAACAAAACCGTGAAGAGTTAACGAAAAAAGGAACTAAATTTAGTTATCAAATTAGAGGAACATATGAGGGTCAACAATATGTTGTAGGCTTTCAAAAAGGAAGAGTAGGACAATTCTATCCTGAAAAATAGGAGAGGTAATATGTTTTATATTCAATCATTAATCCTTAGGCCAAATAAGAAGATAAACGATCTTTCAATCTTAAAAAATAATATTGACGATTACTTTGTTCCACTTAGCAATATAGAGGGACTAAAGAACATAAAATCACAGTTAGACTCTTACTATTTATCTGGGGCGATTATTTTAAAATATGGTGAACAAGATTTGCTTGATGTCACTATGTGGGACTTGGTTGACCAATTGTGGGCTTATTTTTTAAATCTAATTGAAGAAGCTATTGAAACAGGAGAAAGCGAAACTTATTTTCCAGATCAACCCCTTCTATTGAAAATGAAATCAATATCGAATGATATGTTGTTATTTGAAATTGGACAACAACAAAAAGTATTACTACCAAAACTTGATTTTTTTGAATCACTCTTAAAGAATGCGAAAAGTTTCTTTGAAACTATAAATTTTGTTTTAGAAGAAAACTGTGATTATGAGTACGAACTTAATAAGATCGATGAATTACAAACCAAAATTAAATGTATGTGAGGCTAAATGTGAATTACTCTATCGTGAAAAAATTCTTTGATGAGAATAAAAAATATTCAATTCTTACTGGAGGCGTCACTGATAAACAAATCAAAGAGATAGAAGACGATCTCAGAGTAACCCTTCCAGACAGTTATAAGTGGTTTTTAAACTGAGTATGGTTCAGGAGGCGCGTTCGGGACTATAGTACTCGGTTATGACTTTCATGGAGCTGAAGTTGTAGAGCAAACAAAAGGATACAGAACGTTTTACAATCTTATACCAGGTCTTGTTGTTATTGAGTATATAGATGAATTTTTTTATGAATTATGGCACAAATTGGGCAGCTATTAGAGACCAAAGGAACTCTACATATCATCAAGTGATATATCAATCATTGCCCTGTCGTAATAAAATAATTCTAAATCTCTTTGATATTGCTCCCATTCTTGCTGTGTATACAGGTATCTCTCCGCATCAACTTCCTTCAATATCTGAACAATTATCTAGCTTGGTTTCAAGTGTTAGAATCCATTCAACATTAGATTTTGAAACTTATTCTTTAATTTTCCGTATATCAATATAAAATGTTATCTAATGCAGGGAGGGATATTAGTTGGCTGAAAAGCAAAAAAGTGTTCCATTTTTGAAAAAATATTGGGTTTTTCAAATTGGTATATTTTTATTGTCACAGATAATTTTTATTACATTTGAAACAACAGGATGGTTACCTAATTATAGAGAAATTGATGGAACACTATTTGGGAGAATTACGGAATCGTCAATTTTTATAAATTGGTTTACTTTTTATGAAACACCACAATTAAATTTACTTACTGTCTTTTTTGGTGTCTTCTTTCTAGTGCCTGGAATAATAAGTGCATTAAAAAACGTATTTTCGCCTAGACACTATAGTAATAGCTCTAAATAACCGTGATTAAAAATAAATATAGTTTATTAAAATGAATAAAGTTTGAGAAGAGTTGTACTTAAAGTAACGGGTGCGTTAGTTGAACAAAGTCAATGTTATAAGAATGAAACTTCCTTATATTTGGATTTCCATTTTTTATAAGTAAACCAACATTAAACTTTAACAGAACCTTTTAAAAAAAGCTTAATCAAAAAGATTAAGCTTTTTCTAATTATTTTAGTAACCTATGCCCCTACCCTATCTGCTGCCACTTTGATCTCAGTATTATGATTACTTTGCATATAAGTTATTGAAAATACACTACTTAAAATCACTGCTGCCAATAGAATCCGGCTGATTTTCATTAATAATCTCCCCTTTTTTAATTTTTCGCCTTGCTTCAATACTCATACGATAATATTCATTAGAGAGCATTAAATTTCCTTGTTCATGGAAATAATCAGCGACTTCAATTGAGAAATTCTCAACTTCAGCAAACATTTTTCTCGAAGCCAGATATGAAAATGCATTCTTTATTAATTGAGTCTCACCATCAAAAAAATAATCCCTCTAATATTTTAAATTTCGCTGAGTATTCTTTGTCATTACTTTGATCGGCAATAAATCGCTCATTCCTAAAGTGTGTTAAAGCAACATCAAAATTTTGTTGTTTTGCTTCAACATAGGTTAAAGTGAATAAAGTCTATGTTAGGAAACTACGTTTTGATTTTTCGAAAATTTCTATCTATTCGATAGACACTTATGGCCGTAGTTAATTCTTTACGCCTAAAATCGTACATACCCTTAAAAAAGTAAAAATAGTATTCCAACATGCCAGTTAATTGCCCTAGCTTCCCAATTTCTTTTATAGTTTCATAAGCATTATGGAGATCTTCTATTTCCTTAGATTTCATATAACTCAGCATTAGCTCTTGTCTAAATTCTAATAGCTGATAATATAACAGGGCATCTTGGTTTTCTTCCATGCTTAGCAATTCTTTCTCTACTTTTGCAACTTGGAGCTTGAGGCATTATTAACTACCAATAAATGGTTAAAACGTTTATGCGGTGTCTACTGTAGGTGACTTACTCCAAATCAGTGGGCAGTTTGTGGACAGTGGCAAATTTGAAAATAAGCAAAAAAAATACCAGGGGTCTACACCCCTTGGTATCATTGATGCGGCCGAGAGGACTTGAACCTCCACGGGTTATTCACCCACTAGGCCCTCAACATAGTAAATCCATATCACTGGTTATGAAAGCTTGTTTTCATTACACTCCTTATATTCATTTGTCATCATTTCTATACGTTTTCATTAATTATGGTTAAAAAACGGTGAGCCAAATCAATGAATGTCCTTACATTTTCATCTATATTGATTAAGAATTTTAATTCCTTCTATATTATAAAAAGGCTGACGAAAATGATCGTCAGCCTAATCTTTGTTCTCATATCCGTTTTCCATAAATAATATATCGTTTCGGCGCATTGCCGATATACGAAAATGGATAGCACGTAGTTAGAATGAGCTCCTCTTTGTTATGCTGCAGCGTAATAATAGACTTATCTGTTTGGTCTACAATTTTTGTTTTGTCTATTTCATACAAAAAACTTCCATATGGCAGCTTAACCTTTAATTGATCACCTTTTTTCAGTTCACCCGTTCGACGGAAGACGGTATCCCGATGACCTGATAGAACAATTTGCCCGTTTTCATCTGGATAATAACTGCCTTTGTAGTGGCCGACTCCTTTTTCCAAATCATCCGCATCGGTTCCCTCTACAATCGGAAGCTCTGCGTCGATCTTTGGAATCTCCAGAATGCCAACTGCCTCTCCGAACTTAGGCTTAAATTCTTCTTTATCTAGGCCTTCACTTTTTCCAGAAGGGTTCTTTAGTGCAAGTTTTGCCTCATCTAAAGTTTGTTCTGTCTTATGATTGATGTTCATCACTTTCCAGACTCCGTAACCTGTAAAAACGAGTCCAGCAATAATGATGCATATAGGAAGATATTTCTTCATGCAACATCAGACATTTCTTTTTCTTCTAAAGTACCAGAGTGCAGTTCCTGCTACTAACAATACCAAACCAACAAGGATCAGATTATACGTATTTGTTGCTGTATTTGGAAGCTCATTTCCTGTGTCACTTCCCTGATCTTTAGTTGTAGGCTCAGTTTGGTTTAGCTTTTCTGGATTGTTAGTGTTAGTTGGGTTATTAGGCTTGCTTGGTTTTCCAGGTACCTCTGGTTTGTCAGATACAGGGTCTTTCTGTTGGACTGTAATGTCTGCTTCAGGCTTATCCGGCTTATCAATACTGCTGCCTTCGACAGTTGCCACGTTTTTAATTGTCTTGCCTTCATATGCGGACTCAATTTTCGCTTGGAATGTCACAGTCCGCCACTCAGTGTCAGTGACATCGCCAAAGTTAGCAGTAACCTTGCCTTCCTTGATTGTTGCTTCTCCGCCGTTGCTCGTTTTCAAGCTGCCTTCGACATACTTCAATCCGGCTGGAAGTTCATCTGAAATAACCAGATTTTCCACTTTACCATCGGATACTGTATTACGGGTCTTAATCGTGTAAACAACAGTGTCGCCTACTTCGTATTTCTTTTTGTCTGTGTCAAGGTTCTTCGCTGTCTTTTCTGATTCTAAAACAGGAATTCGCGGATATACCTTCACTTCATGGCTTGGTTTATCAGGAATCGTGATATTGTCGCTGCTGATGTTTGCAGTGTTGACGATATCTTTACCTGCTTGACCAGACTTCACTTTTACTTCAAATGTCACAGAATGCCATTTCGTATCTGTCACATTGCCAAATTCACCTGACACCTTACCGTCGGCATAATGTCCATGATCATCGTCTTGATCATCACTTACCGCTGTACCATCTACTTTCAATGTTCCTGACACATATTCTAATCCTTCCGGAAGAGAATCCGAGATAACAAGATTTTTAACAAGGCTGTCTTTAATTGTGTTTCGGGTTTGGATTGTGTAAAGAAGCGTGTCGCCCACTTCCGGATGGTCCGCATCTTTATTTCCTTCAGCTTTTTCCTTAATGGAAGCTGTTTTCTTTGATTCTAATTTTGGATCTTTCGGATCGACTTTAATGTCTGTACCCGGTTTATCCGGTGCGTCGATATTGTCACCATCAACAGTTGCCACATTTTTAATCGTCTTTTCCGCATAGCCGGACTCAATTTTCGCTTGGAATGTCACAGTATGCCATTCCGTGTCCGTAACATCACCAAAGTTAGCTGTGATTTTGCCGTCCTTGATTGTTGCTTCTCCGCCGTTGCTCGTTTTCAAGCTGCCTTCGACATACTTCAATCCGTCTGGAAGTTCATCTGAAATAACCAGATTTTCCACTTTACCGTCGGATACTGTATTACGGGTCTTAATCGTGTAAGCAACAGTGTCGCCTACTTCGTATTTCTTTTTGTCCGTATCAAGGTTCTTCGCTGTCTTTTCAGATTCTAAAACAGGAATTCGCGGATATACCTTCACCTCATGGCTAGGTTTATCAGGAGTCGTGATATTGTCGCTGCTGATGTTTGCAGTGTTGACGATATCTTTACCTGCTTGACCAGACCTCACTTTTACTTCAAATGTCACAGAGTGCCACTTCGTATCTGTTACATTCCCAAACTCACCTGACATCTTACCGTCGGCATAATATCCATGATCGTCGTCTTGATCATCACTTACTTCTGTGCCATCTACTTTCAATGTTCCTGACACATACTCTAATCCTTCCGGAAGAGAATCTGAGATGACAAGATTTTTGACAAGGCTGTCTTCAATCGTGTTTCGGGTTTCGATTGTGTAAAGAAGTGTGTCTCCCACTTCTGGATGGTCCGCATCTTTATTTCCATCAGCTTTTTCCTTAATGGAAGCTGTTTTCTTTGATTCTAGTTTCGGATCCTTAGGATCAATTTTGATACTTGTTTCGGGCTTATCCGGTAAATCGATATTGCCGCCGTCAACGGTTGCCACGTTTTTAATCGTTTTTTCCGCATATCCGGACTCAATTTCCGCTTGGAATGTCACAGTCCGCCACTCAGTGTCAGTGACGTCGCCAAAGTTAGCAGTAACCTTGCCGTCCTTGACTGTTGCTTCCCCGCCGTTGCTTGCTTTTAAGCTGCCATCTACATATGATAAACCAGCTGGAAGCTCATCTGAAATCACAAGATTTTCTAAGGTACTTTCCGTTATTTTATTACGTGCCTTAATGGTGTAGACTACAGTGTCTCCTACTTCATATTTTTCTTTTGCCGAGTCAAAATTCTTCGCCGTTTTTTCTGACTCTAAAACAGGATCACGCGGATATACTTTGACCTCGTTACTAGGTTTGTTAGGAATGTCGACATTATCACCGCTGATATTCGCAGTGTTGACAATGTCTTTACCTGCTTGGCCCGTTTTCACTTTCACTTCAAACGTGACATTATGCCATTCCATGTCAGTGACTTCACCGAAATCTCCTATAATTTTGCCGTCTGCGTAGTGACCTTGGTCATCGCCTTCTGAGTCACTTACCGCAGTGCCGTCTACTTTTAATGTTTCTGGGACATACTCGAGCCCTTCTGGAATTGCATCTGAAATGACGAGATTTTTTACTAGACTGTCTTCAGAAATATTTCGAGTCTGAATTTTGTAGAGAAGTGTATCCCCCACCTCAGGATGATCTGCATCAGTATTACCTTCACCTTTTTCCTGAATAGAAGATGTTTTCTTTGACTCTAGTTCAGGATTTCGCGGATACACTTTGACTTCTTGTTTTGGTTTATCCGGAGTAACAATATTGTCCCCTGTCACGCTTGCTGTGTTAACAATATCCTTACCCGATTGCCCCGGCTGCACCTTGGCTTCAAATGTCACAGCATGCCATTTCGTATCGCTTACATTTCCAAATTCGCCTGTAGCTTTTCCGTCGACGTAATGCCCCTGATCATCATCCTTGGTATCACTTACTCCAGTACCATCTACTTTTAATGTTCCTGGAACATATTCCAATCCTTCCGGAAGAGAATCCGAGATCACAAGATTTTTCACAAGACTGTTTTCAACCGTATTTCGAGTCTGAATAGTGTAAAGCAGTGTGTCTCCCACTTCTGGATGATCAGCATCCTTATTTCCTGCTGCTTTTTCTTTCAGATCCGCAGTTTTTTTCGACTCTAGTGATGGAGGGTTATAATTAACGTGAATTGTGATTGTCGTTTCTGTCGTCCCACCATATCCATCATCAACAATAATCGTAAATGAATCGTCACCAGAATAGTCTTTATCAGGTGTATAGGTCCATGTTCCGTCATCATTTACTCTAATCGTCCCATGGCTTGGTTGCTTACCTTCTTTATAGGTTAAACTATCACCATCTGGATCTGACCCGCTTACTTCTCCGGAGACCGGCGTATTTACCGTTGTAGTCTTTGAATCATCCGGGGCAGTTGGTGGCTTGTTGCCAGCTGGAATTGTACCAGAATCATTTGCACATCCATTGGATGCCGATATTGTAATGTCTTTAGAATGATCAGCATTTTTCAATATCGCATGAATTTTCCCATCTGCATCAGAAACTAAACTTGTTACAGCTTCTCCGTTAGGTCCAGTTAACTCTCCGCTAGAAGCAGTAAAAGAATCAAGTGGTGCCCCCTGAACCGGATTACCTAGTGGGTCAAGCAACGTTACAGTAACATTATATCCCCCTTGCTGATTTGACTGATCAGTCGTTACTTTTACAGTACTGGGTGCTTGTTTATAATCATTTTGCTGATTGAGCGTCTCAATAGGGTTGTAATGGTTTACAAAATACCAGTTATAGATATCATGAGTCTCATAATTTGGAGATCCTGTTGACCCAGTAAAACCAGCATAAAAAGGTTTTCCATTAAATACAGTACCAAGATCTATACCATTTACATCTAAAACTTGCTTAGAACTTGCCCTATCTGGTGATGTACCGAGACGAACCTGAACATTCTTAGTTAGGCCATCATAATCGATCCACGTATAATACTGGGTTCCGTTAGATAAAACGTAGTTTGTACCATTAGCTGTATTATATTGATCTAAGTCTGTATACCATCCAGCTTTGTTTACCGGATTACCATTTTGTGCAAGGCCGATATAGTTTGCAGAAGGATCGCCATAACCTGTGTTTAGGAATGTGTCATATTTAATAGTAAAACTCGGTTTAATTCCATAAAACGCTAGGCTTCCTCCATTAGTTAGTGAGCTGGTTGTATCACCCTGTATGGTAAAAGTTAACCCGTCACTTGGACCTTTAGGGCCAGGATTACTCATTTTAAACGAAAAGGCTGTGCTAAATGAATAATTGTCTTTTGGACAAATCTCATTTTTGTTAATAGCTGTCCCAGCTTGTGTTTCAGATGCTGGTGTTAGCCGTATAAAATCAGTCCCATTGGGAACTTCTGCAGAACCATTTAAATAAAACAATTGATTTGCAGTATCAGTGGAAAACCCATCATATTTCATGGTTAGCCACTTACTATCCGCAGTAACAGCCTTTGCCTTTTTAACTGTGTTAGGCAAAACAGTAAACAGGTTACTTACGATTAATAATATGATTGCTAATAACATGAAGCATTTCCTGAACTGCTGTTTGTAAGACTTAGGTAAAAAAGCTTTCCTCATAACCCCACCCCAAATACCATTTTTTAAAAAAGTTTACATTTACAAAAGCGGTTTCTGAATTAGGCAAAAAGCCCTCTCTCTCTGGATTTCACTCTCGTTCTTTATATGGTCCCCCTCTCTTTTTTCTAAATATATAAAATAAGGACACCTTTTACAATGTGACAAAATATTCATATATTTGTCATAAAATAAGGTTGAATTACAAAAAACATGAAGTATTTGTCGTAATTTGTAAAGGTTAAATAGTCCTTTATTGTTTAAATCTGTTCGAAACCAGGCATCAACATCATCAATCTAGAAACATTTGATCACTCTGATGCAAAAAACAAAAAAGATACCAATATAGTTTGGTATCTTCTTTGAGAGTTCGAGTCCCTCAACCTAGTAAAAACATATCATGAGTTACAAAAGCTTTTATTCAAAGCATCTGTTTATTTTATTTATTCTTATTTTCATCATTTTTCATGAATTCTGGGCACAAATTGGGCACCTATTAGAGACCAAGGAACTCTACATTTCATCAAGAAATATGTACTCATTGCCCTGCTTTAATTAATTTTAAGCCCTCGCTCTATGCTCCCCTGAATTCAGTATTCGATGTAACTTTGAAATTAAGTTTATTAAAATCTATCACAAACCCTTATTTTCACAACACATAATTTGTTTCAGCTTCCCTCGCGAATACCGGATCAATGCTCAGCTTTTAGATATTCAACCAATTTCTCTGCACTGTTCTTAACATCTTCTTTTGAAAGGTGAAGTGTCCCATATTGTGTAAATGCAGGAAGAAAACGCATTCCTATATAGTTAGCAGTGACTTGAAACGGTCTGATAAGCTCGCTGATCGTGATATTATATTCTCCGCCTGCTTGATAATCAGATTCCTGTGCGCCTAAGGAGATAGCTAAGAGTAGTTCTTTTCCATGCAATTTAGTTCCCCCAGTTCCATAAGCCCAGCCATGTGTTAACACATCATCTTCCCATTGTTTGAGTAACGCGGGACTGCTGTACCAATACATTGGGAACTGAAAAACGATACGCTCATGATCTAACAGGAGCTGCTGCTCTTTTTCTACATCAATGATAAAATTAGGGTATTCACCGTACAGGTCATGAATCGTAATGTCATTCTCTTGCTTTAAACGATTCATCCAGGTTTTGTTGACAACAGACGTTTCCAAATTAGGGTGTATAACGATAACTAATGTTTTCATTTGACTGATTATCCTTTCTTCGCCGATAGTTATTATTGCTTTTACGATAATTTTAAAATAGAAACTTTATTTACACCTATTTTATTCCTTTTCATGAATTCAGGGCAACTAATTGGGCACCAAAATCAATGATGACTTAAGACATTGTTTTGTAGAAATCTGATATAACAGAATAATCCTCTGAATAATCCCAGCATTATTCCCCATCTTTTTAGTTACCAATCGGAAGAGGTTTAAACAACTCATTTAATGTAGGTCTGATCCACTGAGCTCTCATTATCCAATTTACATTTTTGTAATCTTCACCATTTTTCGCTATGTATATCCTAATAACATCTTGTGACTGTTGATAACCATTGAATATAGTTTTACAAATATCTTTAATTTGCTCTATGTCCTGAGGCTTTTCCAACACTACCATCAGTGAAAGCCGTTTTGCAGCACGCGTGGATACATCCATAGTATTAACAATTGTATAAATATTTTCCTTAGCATAGTTTCTGTATTTGTATTTTTCTCTTACATAATCCCCTACTGACGGTAATTCAGGGTATATAAAAGCTTTATTTATCCCTTCATTATCTAACTCTTGTTTAACTACTTTTTTATATTCATATGGGATTCGGATTTTAACTTTAATGTCACTTACTAAAGGCATAATATTTTGTCCTAGCGTACCATTAGGAGACATTTCGTTACAACAAATAGCGAATGTACCTTTTTGATTTGTGATTCGAATATTTGTTTTATCTTCATTTTGACTATATTTTATAAACGCTGGTTTTGTTGAATATTGAGTTATTTCAGGAATGGTAATGATTTCGCCATAAGGTTCTTCATATTTTTTCTGTATAAAAGAGAAGGTATAATCATTAATTTTAGCTAACAATGAAAGTAGACGTACATGTTTACAATCTTTCATTTCACCATTTTTATCAAAAATATAAACGATACCATCATTTTCATCATTAACATTCTCTACTGCAAAAAATAAAGCTATAAGTGGATTTACAGTCATATCAATTAAACGAGTTGGAATATTATAATGTTGCATTTTAGCCAAATAATCAATAGGTTCATGAATGTGTTCGAATTCGTTTGGCATTATCAAAACTGACTCGGTGAAAATTTTATCTTCATTTAATACATATCCCTTATCTCTCGAAATACTTGAATTGATATCAGTATAATGAGATAGTTGACCTCTATAATATGTTTCTCCAGTTGAATGTTTTTGTACCATCTCTTTAAATTGTGACAAATTATTAACCTGTTCCATGTCTATTGATTGACTCCTTTGGTTGATTACATTTATAGCCCAAATCTATTGAATTCAGTGAATAATTATGTATTTCAGTATAAAAAGATAAACCTCATAAATTGTAGAGACACCATTAGACAATTTAGAAATAAGCACAAAAAAATACCAAAGGTCTACAACCCTTGGTATCATTGATGCGGCCGAGAGGACTTGAACCTCCACGGGTTATTCACCCACTAGGCCCTCAACCTAGCGCGTCTGCCATTCCGCCACGACCGCGTGATCATTAAATTGTGTTTGTGCTGGTTTAGTAGGCTCTTAACCTAGTAAAACCAATTTGCGTGCACTTTGTAAATAAAGTGCGGGTGAAGGGACTCGAACCCCCACGTCGTAAGACACTAGATCCTAAGTCTAGCGCGTCTGCCAATTCCGCCACACCCGCAAAAAGACAAATGGTGAGCCATGAAGGACTCGAACCTTCGACCCTCTGATTAAAAGTCAGATGCTCTACCAACTGAGCTAATGGCTCTTACTATTAGATTTTAAAAAATAAAAATGGCTGGGCTAGCTGGATTCGAACCAACGCATGACGGAGTCAAAGTCCGTTGCCTTACCGCTTGGCTATAGCCCAACGAAATGGAATGACCCGTACGGGATTCGAACCCGTGTTACCGCCGTGAAAGGGCGGTGTCTTAACCGCTTGACCAACGGGCCGATGGTTGAGAACTTATATCGAAATCTTATGGCGGAGAAGGAGGGATTTGAACCCTCGCGCCGCTTACGCGACCTACACCCTTAGCAGGGGCGCCTCTTCAGCCACTTGAGTACTTCTCCAATATGGCTCCACAGGCAGGATTCGAACCTGCGACCGATCGGTTAACAGCCGATAGCTCTACCACTGAGCTACTGTGGAATAATGAGACAAGACTTATTATATCAGTCTTGGTTTACAGTGTCAAGAGGTAAATGTTTTTATTTATCTCTCGTGACGACTTTTATAATGTACCATAGGCTTGCCATATCCGTCAACCTTTTTCACGAAAAAATTCTTTTTATTTTTCCGCGGCATTTTCCGCACCTGTATCTGTCAGGGTTCATGGCGCGCTTCTTTATATACTGTTGGCCGCATGCCGTACAGATATACATATAAGTTTTTTTGTTTTCTGTTTTTTTCTTAAGGGGTGTACAGAACCTTGGCGCGTTGACCTGCTGCATCAGCACTCGAAAATCTCTGTCTCTGTGCTTGTACCCTTTTCCTTCAAGGTGAAGATGATAATGGCAGAGCTCGTGCTTGATGATGCCGATCAGTTCCTCCCTGCCGTGTTCAATCAGATATTTCCTGTTCAATTCAATGTTATGGGAGGTTAACAGGTACCTTCCGCCCGTCGTTTTAAGCCTGTCATTAAAAAGCGCCTGATGGCGGAACGGCTTTTTAAAATACGTTTCAGAAATATCCTCTGTCAGCTTTTGAAGCTCTTTGTTATCCATGGTGCACCTCACTTAAAAAACATTGAACGGGACAATTCACCGTTCGCATACAATATGGTAATCACCGTCCCTCTTATGATAAAAGCTGAGGAGGAATGAGCCTATGCCAAATTGGCTTAAAAAACAGATGCAAAAAGCATTCCTTGAAAAAGATAATTACCAAATTAAACTGCTGAATCAATGCTGGTATTTCTATAGGAAAAAACACTGCTCGTAAGCAGTGCTTTTATTTTACCATAGACAGCGATACTCTGCCTTTTTGTACATCTACGCCGTCAACCCAAACCGTCACAATATCGCCGACGGATACGACATCAAGAGGATGCTTGACGAATTGATTGCTGAGTTTTGAGATATGCACAAGCCCGTCTTGTTTGACTCCAATATCAACAAACGCTCCGAAGTCCACTACATTGCGCACGGTGCCCTGCAGTTCCATTCCCTCTTTCAAATCTTCAAGTTGAAGGACGTCTGTTTTCAGCAAAGGCTTAGGCACCTCATCGCGCGGATCGCGTTCCGGCCTTGTCAGCTGTTCACAAATATCTTTCAGGGTGATTTCACCGATTCCCAGCTCTTGTGCCGTTTCAGAAAGCGCCAGCTGATTGATTTTGTCCTTCAATTCCGCCGTGCCGATTTGTTCTGTTGAAAGGCCGAGCTTTTTCAATAGCGCTTTTGTTTCTTTGTAGCTTTCCGGGTGGATGCCTGTTCTATCCAAAGGCTCTGTCCCTTCCTGTACTCTTAAGAAACCGATACATTGCTCGTAGGTTTTCGCACCTAACCTTGGGATGTCCTTCAGTTCTTTTCGATTTGAAAACTTTCCGATTTCCTCACGTTTTTTGACAACGTTGCCTGCTACAGACTTCGATAATCCCGCTACATACTGAAGCAGCGCAGCGGAGGCTGTGTTGACGTTTACTCCCACCTGGTTTACGACCGTTTCGACAACGAACCGCAGAGATTCATTTAAGCGTTTTTGGCTGACGTCATGCTGATACTGTCCGACACCAACAGACTTCGGATCGATTTTAACGAGCTCCGCGAGCGGGTCTTGAAGTCTTCGCGCAATAGACACGGCACTGCGCTCTTCAACCTTAAGGTCAGGGAATTCTTCTCGGGCCAGCTCTGAAGCCGAATAGACGCTTGCTCCCGCTTCATTGACGATCACATAATAAATGTTGCGCGGCATGTCCTTCAGTACATTGACGATGAATTGCTCTGTTTCTCTGGATGCCGTGCCGTTTCCGATTGCCACCATCTCGACTTGATGTTGCTCTAGAATCGCTTTGACTCTCTCATGAGCTTCTCTCGTTTTGTTGACTGGCGCATGTGGATAGATCACATCAATTTTCAAGACTTTTCCGGTCTCATCTGACACAGCGAGCTTACAGCCAGTTCGGAAGGCTGGATCAACACCGAGAACAGTTTTGCCTTTCATCGGCGGCTGAAGCAGAAGCTTTCTCAAGTTCTCAGAGAAAATGTGAATGGCCTGCTCATCCGCTTTTTCTGACAGCTCTTTTCTGATTTCACGTTCTATTGCCGGCTGGATCAGCCGTTTATAGCTGTCTTCAATCGTTTCCTGCAAAATCTCTTTTACGGATGTTGAGCGGTTTTTGATGATTTGTTTTTCTAAATACGCCTTAATGTGATCCGCTGGCGGTTCGATCGATACCTTTAAAATGTCTTCCTTTTCGCCGCGGTTCATCGCCAGTACTCTGTGAGGAACGACTTTTGCGATGGGCTCTTCATACTCGTAATACATTTCATACACATTTTTCTCGTCAGTGTCTGCCGACTTTCCTGCTGCAGATTTAATGATTCCTTTTTTAAAGGTTTCCTGGCGAATCCACTTTCTGAAACTTGGCTCATCTGAAATTTGTTCGGCAATAATGTGCTTGGCGCCTTCAATCGCTTCTTCCCGTGTAAACACTTCTTTTTCTTCGCTGATGTATTGGTCTGCGGTTTCTGCCAGACGGTTATCTTGCGGAAGTGTCAGGATATAGTCGGCAAGCGGCTCGAGGCCTTTGCTTTTCGCGACTGTCGCCTTTGTTTTGCGTTTTTGTTTATACGGCCGGTAAAGGTCTTCCACTTCCTGAAGCTTCACCGAGTGCTCGATTTTTCGCTTTAAGTCATCTGTCAGTTTATCCTGCTCTGCAATCAGCCTGATGACTTCTTCTTTTCGCTGATTCAGGTTTTGTATGTATTGCCAGCGTTCAGAAATTGTCTGAATCTGAACCTCATCCATTGAACCCGTCTGCTCTTTTCGGTACCGGGCGATAAACGGGACTGTGTTGCCGTCCTCAAGCAGGCGGATGACACTTTCAACGTGTTTTTGTGACAAACCTATTTCTTTCGCAATTTGCTGTTTTAAAAGGGCTGACGTTTCCATGTAACCAAAGCCTCCAATTTTGTCGTTCTTTCTCTAGTGTATCAAAAACCGAAAAAAACACATAAAAAAAGAAGCCGGTATTCCAGCTTCTCGTTTTCTGACTTCCTAGGACAACTGTCCAAGAATATAGGTCAGATCATCTTTTCTCGATGTCGTATACATTTTCAGCGAATTCGATATGTCTACTACCGATTGGCCTTTTTTTAAATGGGAGCGGATATCGGGCACGTTGAGTCCATCTGTATGTATAATGAACTTTGAACCCTTTTCATAGGTGGCGGTGTGCGTTTTGTATTTTTGCGGCTTGCCTGATAAATAGCCTGAAATCGGCAGAGGATAAAAGCTTTCACCAGACGGGGAATGCAGAATAAACCGTACGTTTCCGACAGAGCAGTACGTAAACTGTCTTTGGTCAAAATTGATTTTTAGGATAGATGCTGTTGCGCCTCTTTTGTTTTTCATCGCCTGATTACAGCGTTCGATAATGCTTTGTACGTCTTCATTCGCATAGTTTTCCACTAAGTCTTTGATGGCTGCAGAAGATTCGTTGGCAAGCGATCCGCTTCCAAGTCCGTCAGCTACCGCACAAATTAACTCCTTATCATCAGCTTTCATAAAAAAACTGTCGCCGCAAATCGATTTTCCTTCTTTATTCAGTTGGTATACAAGAGTTTGAATATGCTCGTTTTCTTCAACCTGGATCATTACATTAACTCCATCGAGGGATCTTCAATCAAGGCCTCTCTGAGCTTCTTCACAGCTTTGCGCTGCAAACGCGATACGTGCATTTGAGATATACCGAGAATGTCCCCAGTTTCTTTTTGACTTTTGTTTTGAATATACGTAAGGTCTATGATTTGTTTTTCACGGTCTGAAAGTACATGAAGCACGCTTTGCAGCATCATTTGCTGGTTGACCCGCTCATATCCGTCCTCCTGTGATCCGACGATATCAAGAATCGTGACGGTGCTTCCGTCCGCATCCGCTTCAATGCTATGGTCAACGGATAAGGCTTGATAACTTTTGCCCATTTCCATCGTTTCAAGAACCTCTTCTTCTGAAACATCGAGAAATTCGGCAATCTCTTCTACTTTCGGTGACCTTTGTGTTTCAGTCGTCAGCTGATCAACCGCCATTTTGATTCTTGGGCCGAGTTCTTTAATCCGTCTCGGCACATGAACGCTCCACGTTTTATCTCTAAGGAAACGTTTAATTTCACCGATAATTGTCGGGATGGCAAAAGCTTCAAACGATTTGCCGACGACGGGATCGTATCGCTTAATCGCGCCGAGAAGCCCGATCATGCCTACCTGGCGGAGATCCTCGTGAAAGCTTTTGCCTTTTGAATATTTTTTCGCAAGCATATCAACCAGATTTGTATACACCCGCACAAGCGTTTCTTGCGCCTGTTCATCTTGATTCGTTTGGTAATCGCTTATGAGCCGATCGACTTCATCCTTAGTTAGTTTCGTAGTTTTTGATGGTTGTGTCATGATCAACTCGCTCCCCATTTAAATACTTTGTCATCGCTACGGTGACACCGGAGTGATTTTGCACTCTGACTTCATCCATGAGCGTTTCCATTAAATATAGACCGAGCCCTCCTTCTGATAATTGATCAACTGTGTGCGAAGGTGTGTACGGCCCCAGATCCTGCTGCTTTTGATCGAAATCAAAGCTGTCTCCCTCATCCGCCACAATGATTTCTAAACGGTCTTCGAACACACCGAATCGTATTGACACTTCCCCATTTTTATCTTCTTTGTAAGCGTGCTGAACTGCATTTGTACACGCTTCACTGACTGCGATTTTCAGATCTTCAATTTCATCGTACGTATAGCCCATTCTGCTCGCGACGCCTGACAGTGTCAGCCTTATAATCCCTACATATTCAGGTTGGGCCGGCACTTTCATTTCGATGTAATCTGCGTTATTCTTCATTGCACTCCACCTTCTGACTTTGCAGAAATATCAATGATGTCCTTCAAGCCTGTAATGTCAAACAGACGGATCAGCCGGTCAGAAAGATTTTCAAGTTTCAGCGAACCGCCTTGTTTTTTGACTGTTTTAAAGATACCTACAAAAACGCCCAGTCCAGTACTGTCCATGTAGCTGACATCTTTCAGGCAAATTCTTAAATCAGCGCCTTGTTCTGCAAGAGGAACGAGCTTCTCTCTGAGCACCGGAGCTGAATATACATCTATTTCTCCTGCAATGTTTACTTGTATATCATTTTCGTTTTGCTTCACATCAACATTTATATTCATTACGTATCACCTCAAATTTTCCTTCAAATCACTAATTGTCTTATACCCACGGCTGGCTGATGCTAAACCTTTCTTCGCAAAACAATTAACGTAAAATCATCATGAAGCTGAAAGTCCTGCAATTTGAGGAGGCTGTCATAAATGTTTTTGACCATTTCCTGCGCGGAGGAACACATATGTTCCTCAATAAGTTTTTGCAGATCAGGACGCTCCAAGAAACCGTTTTCCGTTCTGCATTCTGTGACGCCGTCAGAAAATAAAACAATCATATCGCCCTTTTCGAGATGCTGATCGAATTGTTTGTAGTCATAATCCTGCGAGATGCCGAGAACGAGTCCTTTGGCCTCTAAATCGTAAAACATGTTGTCTTTTTGAGAAAAATAGAATCCCGGTTCATGTCCCGCTGAAGCATATGTAAATTGATGCTTGTCCATGTTGTAATTTGCATATAACATCGTAATAAACATACTCGCATCAACATTTTGTTCAACAACCCGATTCAAATTTTTCAGCACCTGAGAAGGGTGTATGCCCGTTTCCGGCAAAGAGTCCATTGCGTATTTGATCATGGACATACAAAGAGCCGCTGGAATGCCTTTTCCGATCACGTCCGCGATTGCGATATTTATGGATTCCTTGTCTTTGACAAAGTGGTAATAATCACCGCTCATCTGTTTAGCGGGCACACTGATGGCACCGATATCCAGCGCTTCTTCCTGCGGAATCTTTGTTCCGAGCAGCGTCTGCTGGACATTTGCCGCGATTTCGATTTCTGATTTGATTTCCTGCTGTATCCCTCTGAGGGTTTGATGCTCCTGATAAGCCATTCCATATCCAATCATGACTTCTATTAAAAAATCCAGCGAATGAAAAACATCTTCCGGGAGACTCGGATACAGCTCCTTCAGCACTTTTCGGTGAATACTGATGATTTCTTCCGGAGGAATTTGGTGCTCGATTGTTTTTCGGCTGAATTTTTGGGCTTGATATAAAGATGTTTCTGTTAATTCGGCTATATATCGACTAAGCAGCTGATGATATCGCTGCTCAATAACCTCCCTAAAATCCACTTTCTTACCTCCTACCGAAGCCATTTAATGGCTTGTATCTCTGTTCCTTCCCCCGCTACGGAATTTAAACTGAATTCATCCATCAGCCTTTTCACGCCGGGAAGTCCCGCTCCAAGTCCGCCAGACGTTGAAAATCCGTCTTCCATGACTTTACGGATATCAGGAATTCCCGGCCCTTGGTCTTCCGCTATGATTTTCAGGCCCTTTTTTCCTCTGTCAGAGACCTGTTCAATTCCAATCTGGCCTTTACCGGCATATAAATAAATGTTCCTGGCTAATTCTGAAATAGCCGTTGTAATTCTAGCCTGGTCTACCGTGCCGAAACCCAGTTCTTTTGCAACGTTTCGTCCCAGTTGTCTGGCGGCCACAATATCCCATTCTGTCATGATCTTTACACAGGATTGGTCGTTCATTCGCTATTCCCCCAATTCCCGCTTCAATGTCTCAAGCCCCTGCTCTAAGTCGAGCGCAGTTTCGATTTCCTCTAGTGCGATTCCGAGCTCAATCAGCGTCACTGCCACAGCGGGCTGAATTCCCGTCAAAACCACTTTTGCGCCCATTAGTTTAGACATCGTGATCACGTCGCCCAGCACTTTAGCGATAAAGGAATCAATCATGTCCACAGATGTCAGATCAATGACAACTCCGTTAGCACCTGTTTCGTATATTTTATTTAATAAGTCTTCTTGAAAGGTTAATGCGGTTTGGTCATCAAGTTCCCATTGAATGGACACTAATAAGCAATTATACAGTTTCAAGATCGGGATTTTCGGATGTCTCAAAATGTTATTCCCCCAATGAAACAATTTTTCGATCTGTCATTTCCAAAGCCGTTTGAATTCCTTTTTGCAGGGTATTCTTAGTTATAACTTGGGATAAATCGATCCCCAGGTTAACAATGGTCTGAGCAATTTCCGGACGGATTCCGGCGAGCAGGCATTTCGCTCCGACAAGCCTTACCGCTTCAGACGCTTGAATAATATGATGGGCAACCATCGTATCAACCACTGGCACGCCCGTAATATCGATCAACACGACTTGTGACCGGTGTTTGACGACGCCGTTAAGAAGATTTTCCATAATTCGTTTAGCACGTTCGGTATCAATTGTTCCGACAAGCGGCATCACAGTGATATTTTCAAACACCGGGATGAGCGGCGCAGATAGTTCCTGCAGCGCGATTTTTTGCAGTGATACTGTTTTCTCCCAAGAGATTGAGTATTGGTTGAAGATTTCTGTATTAATCGGGCTGAAAAAGCGGTCGATCTGCCAGATTAATTCCGTACTCTCTTGATCTGGCAATCTCTTATCGTTCATCTTCGTGTAGAGACGCTTCCAGAATTCAGCGAGCGCCGTAGCCAAAAACTTCAAAGAAAGCCCTATTTGAACGGCTCTAAGCGCCAGTTCACTGATTTGGCTTTCAGCAGCGCTGTCATCCTTAACAGATGAGAGAAGAATGTCGATATACTCTTTAGATATATTTTCATACACTTGGTCAGTCAGCTGATATGACTCTTGTTCGCTTAATTCTCTTAGTGTGTCAGTCCACAGTTGGAGCAGTTCATTTTGATTCTCGGCAATGAACTGGTATACAGTCTGATTCGACATCAAATTCGCTTACCTCCCAATAAAAAACAACATATTTTTTTACGTTATTTCACTATTATATCGTTTATGTTTTTTGAAAACAAAAAAAGTTGCTCTTTTTGAGCAACCTGCACATATGTCTAAAAATCAATGAGTGCCAAACTGATTTGTAAGGCTTCATCAACCTTATCCATCATTTCATCATCCAGATGAGTAATCTTATCCGTTAACCTTTGCTTGTCAATCGTCCGAATTTGCTCCAGCAAAATAACGGAATCTCTTTCAAAACCGTAGCGTTTTGCATCGATTTCGACGTGGGTTGGTAATTTCGCTTTCTGTATTTGTGCTGTTATGGCTGCAACAATAGCAGTTGGGCTGAAGCGATTTCCGATGTCATTTTGGATCACTAAAACCGGGCGCACCCCGCCTTGCTCTGAGCCAACAACAGGAGATAAATCAGCAAAATAAACATCGCCGCGTTTCACAATCAAATGATTATCCTCCGCTGACTAAGCGCTCAACTGTCGTTTCAGCCTCGCACTCCGCAAAGTGAGCCTCAGAAGAAATATTCAGGTTGATTTTCGCCATTTCCATATAGCCGCGTCTCATCAAATCACGGTTGTGACGAGTTGTTCGTTCGCTGACATACGCTCTCACTGCTTGTGATATCAGTTCGTTTCTGCTTCGTTTCTCCCGCATCGCTACACCATCCAATTCAGCTACTAGGTTTTCGGGCAAGCTGATTTTCATTTCGGTTCTTGCGCTGGATTCAGACAAAAAACATACACCTCCACCAAACTTACGGATACGACTCTTTTATCCATCCAGTGATAATGATACCATTATTCACTCTTCAAGCAAAGCTGTTTTATGAATTCTCCATTATGTGATAGCTATTTGCTTGTATTTTCCTGCAATAAAGGATTTCTTACTTCCATTATACTCCCATTTTCCAAAAACATACGGGGAACACGGGAACTAATTGTACAAGACACCTCGTAGTTGATGGTTTCGAGCCTGCCTGCAATCTCATCCATGGAAATATATTCATCCCCCTGCCGGCCTATTAATGTGACTTTTGTGCCCGGCGGGTATTCCTGATCCAGCTCCACCATAAACTGGTCCATGCAGATTCGGCCGGCTATTTTCAGCCGCTTACCCTTCACAAGAATCTCGGTTCCTTTTAATTTTCGAAGCCAGCCGTCCGCATAGCCGACAGGCACCGTCCCGATCCATGTGTCTTTTTCAGCTGTGTATTCCGCTCCATAACTGACGCTCTCGCCTTTTCTGATCAATTTGACATGAGACAGCGTCGAATGCAGGGTGAATGCAGGACGCAGTTCAAACGGTATTTCATCCGTAATGTCGGCTGACGGACGGAGGCCGTACATGCCAATGCCGAATCTGACCGCGTTGAAAAAGCCTTTTTTCAGACGAAGGCCGGCGGCGCTGTTCGCACAGTGCACCATCATTTTCTTTAGCGGCAGCGGAGCAATCAGTTCTTTAAAGCGCTCATACTGCTTTAAAAAATAGCCTCTTTCTTTTTCATCCGCTGTCGCAAAATGGGTAAATGCCCCTTTGCATTTTAAACGGGGGTTGCGGTCAAGAATCGCCATCACGTGATGAACTTCTTCTTCCGTTTTTACGCCAAGCCTGTTCATCCCCGTATCGACCTTCAAATGAAAATGAAGAGAACCTTTTTTCATGTGGCGGGCGGCTTCCTGAAGCCATTCAACAGAATAACCTGTTAAGGTCAGGTCATATTCAGCCGCGATATCCGCATACTCCGGGGGAACCGCGCCAAGCACCAAGATAGGCGCCTTCAAGCCCTTCTTGCGCAGGGAAATCGCTTCATCCAGAATGGCCACGGCCAAGCATGAAGCACCTGCGTCAAGAGCCGCTTTCGCTGTTTCTGCGTCACCATGCCCGTAGGCATTCGCTTTTACAACTGCCATCAGATGGACATGCTCGCCGATATGTTTTTTCATGTTGCTGACATTTTCTTTTATCGCGGACAAGTCGATTTCCGCCCACGTATCTCTGTAAAAAGGTTTTGTGCTCATTATGACACTTCCTAGCTTTTATTCAATATCATTTACATATCATACTAAAATTAAAGGACAAAGGGAAACGATGTCCGACGAAAAAAAGGCCAAATCATGTTTGGCCTTTGGCGGTTATTTAGATGATTGTCCCTGCATGCTTTTCGCGACTGTCACCATTTCCTCTTTTGAAAGATCTTTAGAGGAGAGAAGGTAGTCTACGCCGTCATATGTCCATGATAATGATGCATCCGACAAGGCGCCGATAGTGTAGCCGAGATTTACCGGTTCGCCATTCATCTTAACTGAGGAAGAGGCTTTGGCAATCTGGGCTTTTTCCTGGATTAAAGTAAATGATTTTTCTCCTCCGTAGGTCATGATGATCCGCTTCCCGTCTTCAGTAGAGATATCTTTTTCTTCAAGCAGCTTTACGCCCAGCGGCAGTTCAAGCGGTGTTTTGACCGCGAACGTATCGGATGGCTTCGCGCTTGTGGCGACATCCATTTGAGAAAGAGTCATATTTTTCTTTTCGTCAAATGATTCTTTGTCGAATTGTTTATTAAATTCAAAGCTGCTGAATTCTACTTTCACCATGACTTTCCGGTCTGTATCCATCACTTTCACAGATAACGGGCTCATATCTTTTTTGTTAAACGTAATTTCTTGCGTTGGCAGCATTTTGTTATGCTGATAGTTCGTTTTTGTTTCAAATACATATTTCTTTTCTTTCGCAGTGAAAACTGCATCCGAATCGTTTTGAACATCCTTTACGAGCGATTCAAACAGGTAGACTTGGCTGCTGTTGTTCGGCCAGTCGCTTTGAAACCTGAAGCTCTTATTTAAAGACGGCGTGAGAACAAATACTCCGTTTTCGTTTCGTAAAATGACTTGATTTTGGTCCTTTTTCGGATTTTCTAAATAAACCCTGTACAGAGACGGCTTTTTGTGCCAGATTTCCACATTGTATACTTGAGGCTCACTCCCTGTCTCGATGGTCATTTTTGCTTTTGCTTTGTACGAGGTGTATTCTTTCGCCTTTTCATCTAAACCGGTCACAATATCTTGCTGCGTTTTTTGCCCGCAGGCAGAAAGAATAAGGACAGCAAGCAGTCCCGTTAAAAGCAAAACAAAGCTTTTTCTCACCTTTTTCAACCCCTTTTTCTCAATTGATGTAAAAGGAAGAAATCGCTTGTTTGACTTTAACGGTACGCTCGGTACACGTTAGACAGAACGGATGCGTACCATAAAAGCCTCAAACAACTTGTCTCCCTTAATGCACTATCAAATATATGAGTGGGGTTTCCCTAATATGCAGACTAGCTTGACAACCTTTCAATCACAACTTGCGCGGCCGCGTATTCCTTTGTATGAGTGATTGATACGTGAACGGCGGCCTGGCTCAGCTTCGCGCAAATGATATAAGGCTTGCCATTTTGGTCTTTCTTAATTTCAATGTCCTGAAAGCTGAGCTGCTTCCCTATACCAGTGCCATATGCTTTCGAGAATGCCTCTTTTGCCGCAAATCTGCCCGCGAGAAATTCGATTTTTCTTTTCTCTGAAAGCTCTTGATATTGGTCAAGCTCGCTTTGTGTCAAAATCCGCTCAGCAAATCTTTTCTGGCGGCCGGCCATCGAAGCGATCCGTTTAAGCTCGGTGATGTCTAGTCCAATGCCGTAAATCATGTGTGATAACCTCCTTTGCATACGTACTATTTGAAAGGTTTGTCTCATAAACGTGTTACTATAGAAATACCAAAATGAAGAAAAGGGGCTCGGAATGTTTATACGGACCGAAAATTTTCAAACGTTTATCAGGCTTTATCCCGTTGTCACCTTTATATTGGCCTTGCAAGCTCTTCTCTGGCTGTTTTTTTCACTCCCTGTCCATTCAGTCGTGTTATGGAGAGATGCGGTCACAGGCTATAATTTAGGCGTCGCTAACGGTGAATGGTGGCGGCTGATCACACCCGTTTTGCTGCACGCCGGTTTTACCCATCTGCTGTTTAATTCCATGTCCATCTTTTTATTTGCCCCAGCTTTGGAGCGCATGCTGGGAAAAGCGCGTTTCCTTCTTGTATATGCTGGCTCCGGCATCATCGGCAATATCGGCACATATGTTACAGAGCCGCTTGATTACGTGCATGTCGGGGCTTCGGGCGCGATTTTCGGGCTGTTCGGTGTGTATCTGTTTATGGTTCTTTTTCGCAAAGAGCTGATCGGGCATGAGCATTCCAAAATGATTCTCACACTGCTCGCATTTGCCGTTCTCATGTCGTTTATCAACTCCAATATTAACATGATGGCCCATCTGTTTGGACTTTGCGGCGGGTTTCTTCTCTCGTTTTTATGTGTGCAAAAAAAAGAGCGGCGGTATTAACCGTCCGCTTTTTCATATGAGTACCAATTTAAAATGAAGTCTGCATCCTCTTCCCCTACATCCCTCACCGTTAACTCTTCCATATGACTCGATGATTTTACCGAGGTAGAAATCGTATACAGGCGGCCTTTCTTTTGAAAATAGGATTGGCTGAACTTGCAAACCTGCATTCGTCTTTTCAACACAATCGCGGTTGTTCTGCTGATAAATCTTGATGTCAGCTGAAGACGGTCCCCGTTGATCGTCCATGCTGCATCCTTATATGCAAGATAGCCGAAGATCAATTCAATCGGCAGCAGGATGATCGACAGATACCCCCATGGCTGAAAGTAGATACATAATGGGATGATTAAAAAGAGTGAAAAAATGACGGAACGGAACAGATATCGTTTCAACGCACGCCGCGGCAGACGGCGGACGTTTTCTTCCAGCATATATTCCGGTGTAAATGTCCGGAGCATGTGCGGAAGCTTTTTTTTATGAATCATTGGAAAAAGAATGGTCAAAGCGCCCTCTTCTTTTTCCCTGTCGCCACCGCCCGCGCTGACGATGGACACCGTCACAAAGCCGAAAAGCTGGCGGATGATGTTTTCTTTTATTTTAATGGCTTGTATTTTCCGAAGCGGAATCGTGACTTGGTGTTTTTCAATAATTCCCCTTGAAATCACCAATTCCTGCTCTTTTTTTATGATTTGAAAGTTCGCGTATTTAAACATCATACCGGCGATGCTGAACACCCAAGCGATAAATAAACCAATAAAAATGAGTACCGCGTAAATGCCGATGCTTGCGTGCTGAAGGAAGGAAAATTTATCGAAAAACCAATCCATCGGCAGCACTTCGTCAAGCTGGGTAAAAAGTGCAAATACAGCCGAGATAATCACTCCGATTCCGCCGGAGGTAGAAGCGGCCATAAGCAATTCTTTCACGTTCATCCGATAGTGCTCCTGCGGTTCGACGGCCGGAGTGTACTCCTGCTCAGCTTCAAGCCAATCTTCATCTTGTTCGCTTTCGCGCCTTTGCGCTTTTTTCTTAAAGACGGCTTCCTTGATGCGTTCGGCTTCTTCAACAGAAATAGCAGAAAGAACAGCTTCCGCCTCCTTGCCTCCGCCTGCCGTTTCAATTTGCAGCTTCACAAGCTTAAAAATTTGCTGGACCACGCCCGCGCTCGTATTCATCGTTTGAATCCGATCGATCGATATGTATCGCTTTTTCGTGACAAACAATCCTTCTTCGATTCTAAATTCATCATCTTCAATTCGATAGGTAAACTTTCTCCATTTGATGATGCTTGCGGCTATAAGCCAGATGAACAGCACACCGAGCGCAATGGCTCCGTAAAAGCGGACAGTATTGTTCGAATTGACGATATACACAAAAAAGAATGGCAGAATGATATTTTTTATCGTTTGAATAATGGTATGGCATAAATTCAAAATGACTGCCGCCGGGTGCAGGCGTTTCGGTTCAGACATCATCGTCAGTCACCCTTGCCAGACGGGATATGGAGTCTCTCAGCCGATCCGCTTCCTCCATCGCCAAAGCGGGGATCGAGTGAACGGTCGCGGCCGTGGAAATTTTTACGGTTGCCAGGTTGTACTTTTTCAGTAACGGCCCTTGTGACGTATCGACGTGCTGAACTCTGACCATCGGGACAATCACACGCGTCACCACAAAAATACCTGACTGAATATCTATTTCATGTTCATGAACTTCATAGCGCCACACTTTATGACGGATCTTTGGAATGATAAAGACCGTCACCACCGAACCCAGCAGCCAAGCCGCGCCGAGCCCGCCGCTGATCCAGTACGGCCAATGAAAATAATAGCTTAACACTGCAACTGCTATGACGATAAGCAAGCAGACAGCGGATATGATGATTTCTTGAAGTCGCCAAACCTTTAATCCATCTGGACTGATTTGGTTTTTTGGCTGGTCTCTCAAAATACCTACCTCCCGTTTTTTCGTCATTACTTATACGTCTCTTAGACAGAAAGGTTTCATTCTTAAGCATACAGAGAAAAGCCGCATCCGTCAGCTGAAAGTTTGCTGAATATCCATTTGTGAACAAAAAAAGCCCAAAACGTCATGTTTTGGGCTTTTAATCGATAGAATTAGTAAGATTTTTTCTGGCGTCTGTCACCTGAAGAACGGCGATCGTTTGAACGCTTTTTGTCATAGGAAGAACGGTTGTTGCTTTTCCCTTTTCCGCCGCGGTAGCCGCCGCCTTGTCCGTCTCTGCGTTTAGAAGAGCGTTGGTTCTTGTAGCGTTTGCTGACCATCGGTGCTTCGTCTGTTAAGCGAACCGGTGTGTTGTCCGGCTCTTTTGTAGACATTTTGATAGCCGCCGCAACCACTGTTACTGCATCATGATCTTCAAGCAGCTCAGCTGCTGCTGTCATGTAGAAGTTCAGGTTGTTTTCACTGATTGCCGTGCGAAGACGTTCAACAGTAACCTGCTGCTGGCCTTCTAACGCTTCATCAAGTGTAGGCTCCTTCATGCGGTCCATTTTGCGTTTTGTCGTTTGTTCAATTGCGCGAAGCATACTTTTCTCACGCGGTGTAATAAACGTCATCGCCATACCTGTTTTTCCTGCACGGCCTGTTCTTCCGATACGGTGAACATAGCTTTCAGGATCTTGAGGCACGTCGAAGTTGTACACGTGTGTTACGCCTGAGATATCAAGTCCGCGAGCGGCAACATCAGTTGCGACAAGCACTTCGATTGCGCCTTCTTTAAATTTGCGAAGCGCAACCATACGTTTCGCCTGCGTTAAGTCACCATGAATTCCTTCAGCCGCATATCCGCGAAGGTTCAGGGCTTCAGCCAGCTCATCGACACGGCGCTTTGTGCGTCCGAATACGATCGCAAGCTCAGGAGACTGAATGTCAAGAAGACGAGTCAGTGTATCGAATTTTTTGCGCTCTTGCACTTCTAAATAGAACTGCTGAATGTTAGAAACCGTCATTTCTTTTGCTTTTACTTTTACGTGCTCAGGCTCAGTCATGAAGCGCTCTGCAATGCGTTTGATCGGCGCTGGCATTGTAGCAGAGAACAGAAGTGTCTGATGCTCACTCGGCACGTTTGATAGAATAGATTCAATGTCGTCAATGAATCCCATATTCAGCATTTCATCGGCTTCATCCATTACAACAGTGTTAACAGTGTTTAAACGAAGAGTACGACGATTGATATGATCAAGCAGACGTCCAGGTGTTCCCACAATGATATGCGGATTTTTCTTTAACGCCCGAATTTGCCGTCCAATATCCTGTCCGCCGTAAATAGGAAGAACCTTAGCACGCTTATCCTGTCCGATTTTATACAATTCTTCAGATACTTGAATGGCTAATTCACGGGTTGGCGCGATTACGATTGCTTGAATATTAGGAGACTCGGGGTTGATTTTCTCAACAAGGGGTATACCAAACGCAGCTGTTTTACCTGTACCTGTTTGCGCTTGTCCAATGACATCTTTATTTGAAAGTCCGAGCGGAATCGTTTGTGCCTGAATAGGCGTTGCTTCTTCAAATCCCAAGCGATTTATAGCTTTCATGAGATCAGAACTTAAATTAAAATCTTGAAACGTTATAGTCAAATTATTCAAACTCCTTCTAATTGCTGTTTCAGTAATGTCGTGATTTACCACTAAAAACTGCCCCTTACACAAAAAGGACAGGTCCATACGTATACAAAGCCCGAATTACTTCTAAGTTTTATCTTACCATTACACTATTTGTTTTTCAATAAGATGAGAAGCAGATCGACTTCTCAATGTGCCGGATGCTGTTCCATCCGCTCCCATATGTCCGGCGGGAGAACGTGGGCCAGCGGAGGAACGTCCGGACAAATATTTTCCGTATCACGAAATAACCTGTATTTATTGTATCATAGCCTCAGCCGGCCAGATATACATAATTTCTGGCCGGCATACATTAGTGTTTGCACATTATGTTATTTTATGATGCAATATGCGTTTTTTCTGAAAGATTTTTTCTTATGAAAGCGGGCTCTCTATTAAATCTTTAACGATTTCTTCAAGCTTCATACCTCTGGACGCTTTGAATAAAATCAAATCGCCTTTTGATGCGTTTTCCTTCACAGCTTGGAGGAGATCTTTTTTCTCAGTAAAATGGCTGACGCGGTCTTTCTCAAAGTGTTTCAGTGCGCCTTCCGCAATAAATGCTCCCAATTTACCGTACGTAAAGACGCGGTCGATTTTTTCAGGACTGATCACAGCGCCGCACTCTTTATGGAACGTTTCTTCAAGATCGCCAAGTTCAAGCATATCGCCGAGCACGAGCATTTTTTTCCCGTAGCCTTCAAGGCTTTCTGTCAATTGAATGGCAGCCTTCATGGATGTCGGACTCGCATTATAAGCGTCATTGATAATTGAAATGCCGCTGTCTGTTTTGGTGAGTTCAAGTCTCATGCCTGTTACCTTTAGTCCGCTCAGTCCTTTTGCTGCATCCTCAGGCGTGATGCCGAAATACACCCCCGCAGCAATCGCAGCCATGGCGTTCATGACATTGTGCTTGCCGAGGATCGGCATAAAAAACGTTTTTTCCATTCCCTTGATTGTAAAATGAGTTCCTTCCTCACTCTGGCTGACATCCTGAAGCTGATAATCATTTTGCGCTCCCGTTCCGTATGTTTTCGTTGGGCAGCTGTATGCTTTTTGAAGGAGCGGTTCGTCGCCGATATAAATCAGCACTCCATCTTCTTTAAGCCCATTAATGATTTCAAGCTTCGCCTCCGCGATGCCTTCTCTTGAGCCAAGGTCTTGCATGTGGGATTCGCCGATATTCGTAATCACTGCCGCATCCGGGTTTGCCAGGCGGGACAGGAGATCAATTTCTCCTTTGGCGCTCATTCCCATCTCCAATACAGCGATCTCCGTATCTTCAGGCATAGCTAAAACCGTCAGCGGCAGACCGATGTGATTATTGAAGTTTCCTCCTGTTTTGTGGACACGGTACCGGGTTCCCAGGACGGCGTGAATCATATCTTTCGTTGTCGTTTTGCCATTGCTTCCGGTTACCCCGATGACACGGGTGCCAAGCTCCTGCAAATAGGCTTTTGCTAGTTGCTGAAGAGCGGAAAGGGTGTCGTCCACTAAGATGACGGCTTGATTCTCGGGCGGATTTGGTTCTGACCGATCCCAAAGGACGGCCGCTACACCAGCTTCAAAAGCCTGTGGCACAAAAGTGTGGCCGTTAAAGTGTTCCCCTTTCAGCGGGATGAAAAGCTGATGTTGTTCCAGTTTTCTTGTATCAGTTGCCACTCCATGAATGACTGTTTGTTCATATTGCGGATTTGTCAGTGTGCCTTTGACCATCTCGGCAATGTTCTTTACTGTTCGCTTAATCAAGTGAGGTCCCTCTCTTTCTTTTGTATATACGGGAAAAGACACTGCCCTCTTACGGCAGTGTCCATTTTCATTATTAGAATGTATGCTTAATCAATTGTTTTTCAGCGTGGCGTTCTTTTGCGAGCTCCACAAGCTGTTCAATCAGGTCAGCGTATTCCACTCCGGCTTCTTTCCAGAGCAGCGGGAACATGCTGAAAGGTGTAAAGCCAGGCATTGTGTTGACTTCATTGATCAGAACTTCGCCGTCAGCTGTCAGGAAAAAGTCCGCTCTGACGAGTCCTGACCCATCGATCGCTTTAAACGCCTTGATCGCCATATCACTGATTGTTGCGTATTCCTCATCGGTCACAATTGCCGGAATCATCAGATCAGTATCTCCATCCTCATATTTCGCTTTGTAATCGTAGAAATCTGTCTTCGGTGCGATTTCTCCCACAACAGAGCATTTAGGATCGTCATTTCCAAGAACGCCGATTTCGATCTCGCGGCCGTTAATTCCTTCTTCAACGACGACTTTGCGGTCATATTGGAATGCAAGCTCAAATGCTTTTTGCAGTTCTTCACGGTTTCGGCATTTGCTGATTCCGACACTTGAGCCAAGGTTTGCCGGTTTTACGAAGCAAGGATAGCCTAATTCCTGTTCGACCTGCTCACAGCTTTCTTCCGGAGAACGAGTCCAGTCTTTCTTAAGGAAAGCTGCGTATTTAGCCTGAGCAAGACCGGCCTGTGCGAATAAATGTTTCATGACAACTTTATCCATGCCAGCTGAGGAAGCAAGCACACCGTTACCGACATAAGGAATATTCAACAGCTCGAGCATTCCTTGGATCGTACCGTCTTCTCCGTTCGGTCCGTGGAGGAGCGGGAATACGACGTCGATGGCTTCATTTTGCTGTGACGTTTCCTGTGGAAACATCTCCTGGTTTAGGGCAGCTGGAGAAAAAGCACTGCCTCCTTGCTCAAATTGAAGCATTTTCACATTTGAAACAGGCTCAGTTAAACGGGCGCCTCTTACCCATTCGCCTTTTTCTGTTATATAAATCGGATGTATATCAAACTTCTCAGTATTTAGCGCTTTGATTACAGCCAGAGCTGTCTGCAGGGAAACATTATGTTCTGCCGACTTTCCTCCGTACACTAATCCTAGACTTGTTTTCAATGGATACTCCCCCCACTACAATTCATCTTTACTATCTTATCACTTTCACAAGAAAATGATCTAATTATTTTTGGGCATGCTGATGCTGAATGCATTTGTATGTAATTCCTTTTTATTTTATATTAAAATGGCATTGAAAAGGAGATGTGACATATGAAAAAAATCACAACAAACGAACAATTTAATGAACTGATTCAATCTGATAAAGAAATCATCGTAAAGTTTTATGCTGATTGGTGCCCAGACTGCACACGCATGAATATGTTCATCGGCGATATTTTGGAAGAGTACAACCAAAACGACTGGTATGAGCTGAATAAGGACGAGCTTCCTGAATTGGCTGAAAAATACCAAGTAATGGGTATTCCTAGCTTGCTTATCTTCAAAAACGGTGAAAAAACAGCTCACCTTCACAGCGCCAATGCCAAAACGCCTGAAGAAGTGACTGAATTTTTATCTGAACATATAAGCTAATTCGTTAAACAGCCTTATTTTATGTCGTCAGGCTCTACATGAACATGAACATGAGTGACATCGTGTTCATGTTTTATTTTGTCTTCTACTTCATCTGCCACGCCATGGCCTTCTTCTACTGTAAGCTTCGGATCAACCGTAATGACCATCTCGATATGAACTGTGCTTCCTAGATATCTCGCTTTCACATCTTTTAGACGATGTACATTCTCGATCCTGCCGACAGTCTGTTTGTAAGGCTCTAGATCTTTTAAATGAAATCCGTCTGTTAAAGAATGTGAAGCATCTTTAAAGATATCCCACGCCGTCTTGCAGATGATGATGCCGATGATAAAAGCCGTTACCGGATCGATCCACGGCAGCTGCAGCTGGGATGACATCACACCGATAAATGCTCCGGCACTTACAAAAGCGTCTGACCTGCTGTCCTTTGCCGCTGCCATTAGAGCAGAGCTTTTAATGGATGCTGCCAGCCTTTTGTTATATAAATAGATGCCATACATAAACACGGCACTGCCTAACGCCGTCCATGCGGCGATAAGACTTGGCGTTTCCGTTGTTCCGCCCGCTATCGCTCTTACTCCGCCAATTAACACTTCAATGCCGACAACCATCATAATAAAAGACGCAACAAGAGACGAAATCGTTTCAGCCCGATAATGGCCATATGGATGATCGCTGTCAGCCGGCCTTTGGGAAATACGCAATCCAATCAGCACCGCTACTGACGCAACAATATCTGTTCCATTATTTAATCCGTCTGCTCTCAGCGCTTCGGAATGATATAGAATCCCGATTACAAGCTTCACAACAGCAAGGATGACATATGCCAAAATATTGAGGAGCGCCCCTTTTTCTCCTTTTTTCAGATTTTCTGTCCGCTCCATTGAATACCAGCCTCCATTCTATTACATAGTATGGTTCAAATCATGAAAAATAGAGCGGCAACATTCCGAGAAGGGACATTTCGACAGCAAATTATTGCCCGGGAAACTTTTTGTCGATTTGTTGAATGTTTGCAAATATGCGAAAGAATAGGACTGTTTTCACCTTTACAGGCAATTGTGGACATTGTATACTGAAGTTAATTGATAATGATTATCAATATCGTTTGATTGGAGGTTGGTGACTCAATGACACCTCAGTCTGCAGAAATCAGAAAAAAACAGCTCATTCATCTGTTAATACAGAATGGTATATACAAAAAGTCAAAGCGTCATTTGTATGAATTGTCGCTGACAGAGTTAGAAAGTGAGTACAAACATGTCAGGAGGGCGCCAGAGCATGCCGAAGCGTAAAGTCAAAACTTACCAACAGCTGATCCAGGAAAACAAAGAGGCGATAATGGGCAATCCAAAGCTGATGAACGTCATTTATGACAGGATCGACCGCAAGCATCAAAAAAATCTGCAAGAGCAAAACAATACATAAAAAGAGCCGGGAAGGCTCTTTTTTTATGATTCAAACGCTTCTCCGGCCAGCTTTTGAATCACCGCGTCATCCATAGGCGGGTTATGAAGGCCGGCACGCACATCACGGTAATAGCGCTGAAGCGGGTTGGTTCGTTCAAGGCTTTTAGCTCCGACAATTCTCATCGCTTTATCGACAACAGACAGCGAAGCATTTGTGACGATATGTTTCGCCGCACCGAGCTCGCTTCTCAAGTGAGGGCGGCGCTCCGGATCATCATACAACTGAGCGATATGGAAAAGAAAATGTCTGGCGTTGAGCAGTTCAAGCTCCATTTCGCCTGTTCTTTGCTGTACGGCTGGAACATTCTTGATCGGTCCCTTCAAACTGTTTGGAGAATACTCAGACGCAAATTGCACCGCATAGTCTCGCGCTGCTTGAGCAATGCCAAGATAAATCGCCGGGATGTGAAGCAACCAGCCATTCGGCTTTGCTCCCCGAGGCCCTTGAAGAAATTCCACCAGTTTATCCTCATCAAGCGTTACCCCATTCAGTACAAGGTCATGGCTTCCAGTAGCCCGCATCGCCATCATATCCCACGTTTCTTCGATCGACAAACCGGGATCATCTTTATGAATGAGAAACACGCCTGTTGTTTGTTTTTCTTCAATCCATGCCGTCACTAAAAAATAATCCAGTGCTTGTGACATCGTCGTAAAGGTTTTTCTTCCGTTCACTGACCATTTGCCATTCGTTTTGACGGCGTTTGTACCGGGGCGCCCTCCTCTTGTCGGGCTTCCGGTTTTCGCTTCTGTCGCCGCCCTGTTGATAATGGCTCCGTTTTGGACTTCCTTAGCAATAAACGCAAACACGTCTTTATTCCAGCTGTTTCCTTCTCCTAGCTCTCCGATTACGCTCAAATGCCAGCCAATGCTCAGCGCTGCTGGAGCATCTCCCCGTGCAAGCCGTTCTTGAAACAGGAGCATATCGTAAACAGAAATGCCCCCTCCTCCATGAGATGCCGGCAATGTTAATGCCGTATACCCAGCATCACGCAGTTTTTGTATTTTTTCTACAGGAAAACGTCCCTGTTCGTCATCTTCAGCTGCAGTTTGCTGAAATTCATCCGCAATCCGTCCGATTTTCTCCATCCATTGCCGCTGTTGATCGTTTTTTATAAATAATGACATCCGGCAGCCCCCCAAGGTTTTAATTCCGATAAATTTAATATGTATTATAGATTTCCTGCCATTATTCCGCAACTGTTAACCTTTTTGCCAAGTATAAAAAAACACGCCGTTCCCTCAAGGGAACAGCGTCATTACACAGGATTTGCATCCCGGTCTTGTTTCATGCCGAGATAAATCAGCATATATGTCAGGTAACCCATTGTCATCACCAGGCCGCCAAAGAAAAAGCTCGAGAAAATCGGCTCTTCAAAAGCAGTCACTGCCGCAAGCACAATCCAGCTTGCATAGAGATAGATGATAAAATAACGGATGCCCGTTTTCATTTTATATATCATGTACAGCCCCGCGAGAGAGAACAACCCAAGCGCGAGTCTGAAATAAACAAGATGTTCAAACTGAAACATGAATGACACAAATGAGAATCCAAGCAGTAATACAATCGGTAAAGCGGTAATAAAGTTCCTCAATCGAGACACCTCCGTCAGTACCTTTAGTATAAACCAAAATATCAAATGATATTGATTTACGTGAGCTTTTTCACAAAAATGTCATTCCTTGCCTTTACACACGGACATCCCGTTTACAGAAGCACCACCAGCCAACGGCTATGAAGAATATGGCATGGATGATGATAATCCCCGCTGAAAACAATGGCGTCATCCCGGAAAACAACGCTGTCCCTCCGCTTCTGTATTGCGTAAAGTCAGTATTGGCAAAAAGCAAAAAGCTGCCCCATTTGTTTTCAAAGAGCTTCATGAGCTGGACAAGTGTACTCGCTCCGTATAAAACGACAAAAGAAACGACAACTGCTACTGCGCTGTTACGGAACAGCGAAGAACAAAGCAGCCCGAATAATCCCATCATTACGGCTTCAAGCCAGTTTGACCCGATCAGCGCCATAGTGTTAACCAGCAATGTCTTTGATTCCGCGGTCACCGATGTGCCAAAAAAGACGAGACCAAATAATAATGCCAAAATGTAGTATGCCAGATACAAATAAAAGCTGACCATCACGACTGTGATTAATTTTGACCAAAAGACCTTTTGGCGTTTAACCGGACGAATGAGCAGAAATTTGATTGTCTTTTTATCAAATTCCATTGAAACAATTGTCGCTGCAATCACGATCGTTAAAGCCTGCAGCAGGATGTTCAGGCTCGGTGTATACGATAAATAGCCGATGAAGTTTTCATCTGTTCCGGCACTGATGACAATCCGTTTAATGATTAAAGCCATGAAAAATTGAAAGACCGCCATCAGGATAAGAGACACCAATGTGACCTTCCGGTTAAAAAGTTTCATATGTTCATTCCAAATTAATTTAGACAAGCTCTTCTCCCTCCTCTTGATGAGCAGTTGTCGCTTTTATGAATTCATCTTCAAGTGATTGCGTATAAGGCGTAATGGAAAAGACATTCAGGTCTTGTCCGACAAGTGAACGGTTCAGCTCCGGAATGTTTTCTTTCGCTACCTCAACAACAATCGCCCCGTCTTGCCGTTCTGCTTGATATTGATTGCCTGCCAGCCAATTGAGCGCTTTTTCTTCCGGCTGCACTTCAATGATCGCTTTTTCTGTTTTTTGATCTGTCCCATGTAAGCTGACTTCCGCTTGGATCTCGCCTTTTTGAATGATGATGACACGGTCGCACAGATCCTCTACCTCACGCAATAAATGAGTAGCGAACAGGACTGCTGTTCCTTCCTTTTCTGCGAGCTCCTTAATATGATCGCGAAAATCCTTCATCCCCGCAGGATCGAGACCGTTTGTCGGTTCATCTAAAATGAGAAGCTTCGGGCGGTGAAGAATTGCTTGTGCAATGCCAAGACGCTGGCGCATGCCAAGGGAATAGGTTTTCACCTTATCATGAATCGCTGATGTCAGCCCGACACGTTCCACTACTTCATCAAGCCGTTCATCCGCTATTTTTTTGTGCATATTCGCAAAGTGCTTGAGGTTTTCCCAGCCTGTCAGGTACGGATAGAACTCCGGATTTTCGACGATCGCTCCAACCGCTTCCATCGCTTTTTCAAACTCTGTATCATGCTGAAATCCGCTGATTGTCACACTTCCGCTGTTTTGTTTTAACAGCCCGACGATGATACGGATGAGTGTTGTTTTTCCGGAACCATTCGGACCGAGCAGCCCGATGATTTCGCCCTCCATGACGTCCATGCTGATCTGTTTTAAAATTTGTTTAGACCCAATCTTTTTATCGAGGCCTTCAATATGTAAAATCGGCTCAGCCATAAAGCCTTCCTCCTTTTTCGACAAAAAATAAACAGTGCCCAAAAATTAGGCACTGTTTGTATTATAGCATTTGTTGCTTCCAAATGTTTGGTTAAACCGATAGAGTCGGCGCTTGCTCAGGCTGTTTATTCTTTTCTGTTTCTGTAATAATGACGGCGCAAGCCGCGTCTCCTGTTGTATTCACCACTGTACGGAGCATATCAAGCAGGCGGTCAATTCCGAGAATTAATCCGATTCCCTCGACAGGCAGGCCGACAGATTGAAGGACCATGGCGAGCATAATCAAACCGACTCCCGGAACACCTGCAGTTCCGACACTTGCTAACACTGCCGTCAGTATCACCATCAGCAGCTGAGTGAATGTTAAATCGTGCCCAAATACCTGCGCAATGAAGACGGTGGCTACCCCTTGCATGATGGCTGTTCCGTCCATATTAATTGTAGCGCCGAGTGGCTGGACGAAGCTGCTGATCGGCTCAGGCACTTTTAATTTTTTCTGGGCCACATCCATTGAAACCGGCAAAGTTGCATTGCTGCTGGAAGTACTGAATGCGACGACCATAACTTCTGAGAAATTTTTAAAGAACGTAATCGGATTTCTTCTGGCTATAAGCGCAACCGTAGATCCGTAGGTAACGACTGCATGTATGAGTAATGCCATGGTAACCACAATCATGTACAAGCCCATTGCTTTCATTGCACTGAAGCCTTGGCTTCCAATAGCTGTCGCAATCAGACCAAATGTACCATACGGAGCGAACTTCATTACAAGATTCACTAGGTACATCATCAATTCATTTCCTTGTTCAACAACCTTGAGCAGCATATCCGCTTTTTTTCCGAGCATTGTAATCCCAAGCCCGACAAAAATGGCAAAAGCGATAATTTGCAGCATATTCCCTTCCGTCATCGCTTGAACAGGGTTGGTCGGAATAATGTTTAACAGGGTGTCTGCAATACTTGGCGCTTTTTCAGCAGTGAATTCGGCAGACGATGTGTCATACGTTCCGAACTCTCCCGGTTTGATGACAAGAGCTAAAATGATGGCAATGGTAATCGCCACTGCTGTCGTGACGAGAAAATAAGAAATCGCCTTTACACCGATTCTGCCAAGCTTCTTAGGATCGCCCAGCCCGGCTACTCCCAGTGTCAGTGAGAAAAAGACAATCGGAACGACAAGCATTTTAATGAGGTTTAAAAAGATTGTGCCAAGCGGCCCAAATACAAACTTATTTAAATTTTCAAATAATTCAGGTGATGTTACGTTCAAAATAATCCCCGTGACCGCACCTAGCACCAATGCAATGATTATCTTTGTAGCCAGTTTCATCCGCATTCCTCCCTTTTTTGAAAAAAAGCCCGCGAGAGACTTCCCGTGGGCTTTGGCTGTATCTTCAAACCACAGGACTCTCTCTTCACGCTGATGAGGTTAGCTGACGGGTTCGGACGAAGAGATGTCCGTTTTTCAGATGAAAAATTAACCCCAAAAGATTGGGTCCCCCACTCCTTCTAAAAGGATTAAGCGTGTGGCTTACTATTGTATGATTTAGTTTATTTATACAGAAAAGATCCAATTTTGTAAACTATTTTTTGTTACTTTTCTCTTGGAATCTTTTGGGTCCTTCTTCCTTGTTGGTGACATCAAGAATATCAAGGAGAAACACAAAGATCGGAATCCCGATTATTAAACCCCAAATGCCTAAAAAGTGCTCAGAGAAAATGAGTACTGTGAAGGTGAAAAAGATCGGCAGCTCCGTTTTCGCAGACATTAGCTTCGGATTTAAGAAATACGTTTCGATCGCATGTATGGCGAATATGACAAGCACAATGTAGAGCACATACATTCCGCCGCCAGTGCTGTAGGCAATAATACTGAGCGGGATCAGAGAAATGACGACGCCTGCTACAGGGATCAATCCGAGGAAGAACACCATAATAGAAAGCCCAAACAGCTGCGGGAAATGCATAATCCAAAGCGCGATAAACGTCAGAATACAGTTGACGAGCGCAATGATAAATTGAGCCTCAAGAACTTTGCCGAACGTTCTTGCAAATTTGCTTCCGAAAAAAGCAATTTCCTCATAAAAGACCCTTAGTTTGCTTGTTTTAAATTTCGCCATGAACTCAGTAAGCCGCTTTTTCTCAAATAAGAAAAACATGCTGAGAATGAGCGCCATTACAATCTGCAAGCCGAATGTGCTGATATCGGCCAGATACGTATACACCACATTGAAGCCCTCTTTGACATATGAACTGATGTTAATATCTCCGAAAACACTTGTGATCTCATCAAAGAAAGGGATGGTGTCCGGGTGATACGCAATATGTTTAATCTGCTTAACCAGCTGCTGAATCTGCGCCGCGACGACCGGATAAAACACAAAACCTCCGACTGTAAGCAGCACAGCCAGCAACATGTAAAGAAACGTAATGACAACCCGCTGGCTCACTCGGAAGAACCGGCTTAAAAACTGCCGTACGACAAGCTCCAAACGATCCATAAGAAATGTGAAAATGAAGGTCAGCAATATTAAGTTGATCATGCTCTTAAATAGATATAACACACCAGTTAACACGACAAAGATGGAAAAACGTCTTACTCCCGGGTGCTGAAAAAATTTAACTAAAGCGGCCATTTATACACTCCTGTTAGGACAAACGTCCTTCATTCAATATAGTATCCATTTGTAAATTATATAACAAAAAAATGCTGAGGTCTCTGTCCTCACCTTAATTATTCTTAAACAATTAAAAAAACGGCCCCATGGATGGGCCGTTCTTTTTTTCAGACTGCTGTTTTCATTTTTTTCATGCCTTCAACAGCCTCTATGCTTTTTGCTTCATCGAATTCATTTTCGCTTTTTGCAACAATGATCGTGGCGATTCCGTTTCCGATCAGGTTCACAATCGCTCTTCCTTCACTCATGAAACGGTCGACTCCAAGCAGGAGTGCAAGGCCCTCCAGCGGAATGACCTGAAGCGCTGACAGTGTTGAGGCAAGGACGATAAATCCGCTTCCCGTCACACCGGCCGCTCCCTTCGATGTCAGCATCAGAACGAGGATAATTGTAATTTGCTGGCCGATGCTGAGGTCTACTCCAAACACCTGTGCCAGAAAAACCGTCGCCATTGATAAATAAATGGATGTGCCGTCAAGGTTAAACGAATAGCCCGTCGGAATGACAAGCCCGACAACGGATTTCGAACAGCCGTAACGCTCCATTTTATCCATCATTCGCGGAAGCACCGATTCTGAAGAGCTTGTGCCAAGCACGATCAGAAGCTCATCTTTAATGAAGCGCAGGTAGTTCAACAGGCTGAATCCGTAAAGCTTGCAGATGATATTTAAAGCAACAAATACGAACAGGAACATCGTAATATAAACAGACATCATTAAGCTTGCCAGAGGCTTGATGGAATCGAGACCGAAGTGCCCGATCGTATACGCCATCGCCCCGAATGCCCCGATTGGCGCGGCACGCATGATGTAGCCGATGATTTTGAAAAAGACGTGAGAAAGCTTGTCGAAGAAATCAATGACACTTTTGCCTTTTTCACCTAATGCTGCAAGACCGACTCCGAAAAGAATAGAAAAGAATAAGACCTGCAAAATGTCCCCTTTTGCGAAGGCATCAACCATGTTGGACGGAACAATGTGTGTGATAAAGTCAATCCAGTCGATTCCCTGACCGCCATTTTGCGTGTATTGTGATACATCTCCCTTTTCAAGCTTGCTGTAATCAAGACCCGCGCCCGGCTTCATGATATTGACGACAAATAAACCAATAATGAGTGCGAGGGTAGTGACAACCTCAAAATAAATAAACGCTTTTCCCCCTACTTTTCCAACCTTCTTCATATCGCCCATTTTTGCAATCCCGAGAACGATTGTGAAGAAAATGATTGGAGCGATCACCATTTTAACAGCATTGATAAATGTATCGCCAAGCGGTTTCATTTCTTTGCCGACATCTGGCCAGACCAGTCCGACAATGACCCCGATGATGACCGCAGTTATGACCTGAACTGTTAAATTTTTAAACAGTTTCATATCCTGCATCCCCCTGTCCTATTCACCTTTGTGTCTTTCTTACTAGAATGATAGCGTTTTCATATCGTCTGGGGAAGTTTATGATCATAACGGACATTTTGGTCTTTTTGGTCTCAGGTTTATCCTTTGAACACGTAGCGGTTGACGGGCCGGCCGACTCCGCCGTATTGAACGTCCAGCTTAATCGTTCCGGTTTTTTCTAGATAATCAAGATATCGTCTGGCTGTCACTCTGGCGATGCCGAGCGCTTTGGCGACCTCTTCTGCAGAAAGAGATGCGGTTTGCTGTTTCAAAAAAGCAGTGACTTCATTCATCGTGAAATGATTCAGCCCTTTCGGCAGATTCTGTACGGCCTGCTGCGGAATATTCAGGATCGCATCGAGCTGTTCCTGGGACAGTGTATCGCTCGCCTCTATTTTTTGTTTATATTGCTTGTACTTTTCAAGTGCCTGTCTCATTCGCTCAAGCTTAAACGGTTTTAAGATATAGTCAGCCGCTCCATTTTGCAGCATAAGAGAGATCGTTTCTTTGTCTTTTGCAGCGGAAACGACGATGACATCCACTTCAAGCTTTTGCTTTCTGATCTCCTGCAAGGTTTTGATTCCGTCTTTTTTCGGCATGTATACATCGAGAATGACGAGGTCGGGCTGTTTTTCTTTAATCAGTTTGATGCCTTCTTCTCCGTTTCCCGCTGTTGCACAGACCGTAAAGCCTTTGACAGTTGTGATGAAATCCTTGTTTACCTCTTGAACCATCGGATCGTCTTCAATGAGCAGAACCTTCCATTCCTTACGAGCCATGCTGTGCTTCCTCCTCCTTCATTGGAAAAACGATAGAAAAAGATGTTCCCTGTCCCGCGTGTGAATCAACTTCTATCGTGCCCGATCCTTTGTCTGTGATTTGTTTCACTAAATACAGGCCGTAGCCTGTGCCGCCCGTTTTATTGACCGTAAATCCTTTCTCGTAAAGGTGCGGCATATGTGCCGGTTCAATCCCGCAGCCGTTATCTTCTATTAAAATAGCAAGAATATCATCCGTTTGTTCGATGCTGATGTCAATTCGTTTATCATCAGATTGAACCGTTTCAAATGAACCGAAGGCATTTTCAATCAGGTTGCCGAGGAGCACGACGATATCATGTTGATCAACATGCTCGGGAAATTGCTGAAGACTGCTGTTTTCATCAATATGAACAGCAATGCCGAGCTCTCTTCCTCTTCTGATTTTACTTAATAGAAGGCCAGCCGCGGAGTCATTTTGAATCGAACGGTGCAGAAATTCAGTCACATTTTCCTGCTCAGTTGATGCCTCGAATGCAAGCTGCAAGGCCTTTTCAGATTTCCCCAGCTGGATGAGTCCGGCGATTGTATGCAGCTTATTCATATGCTCATGGTTTTGGACGCGGAGCGCCTCCACAAAGTTTTTGACGCCCGTCAATTCCTCCGCCATTTTAGCCGCTTCCGTTCTGTCCTGAAAAATCGCGACGGCGCCGATGACTTTTTTCTTCATGACAATCGGAATTCTGCTGCTCATGATGACTTTTCCGCTAACGCGAATTTCTTCATTATAAACCGCTTTGTTCCGCTCCACGATTTCGGGCAGCCGCGAATCCTTGAGAACCTCCCAGATCACCTTTCCGACCAGATCCCCCTGCACTTCAAAGATCTGTTTCGCTTTTTCATTGAAAATTGTAATGGTAAGCCGATTGTCGATGGCAATTACGCCTTCATTCATTGAGTGAAACGTCGCTGTCCGTTCTTCATACATTCGGACAATCTCATGAGGCTCAAGCTGAAACATTTGTTTTTTGATATGGCGGGCCAGCAGAAAGGACCCTGCAAGGCCGAAACTGAGTGTCAGCACAACGATAAATGTGATATCACGCTTTAAATGAAGCAGGATGTCAGCGATTCCCGGCAGCGTTTTCCCGACTAGCACTACGCCGATCTGGTTTAGATCATGATCCTTTACCGGATAAAAAGCGCGGACCGCCGTGCCGATCTCGCCCTTTGCTTCCGAGAAATAAATGTGCTCCGCAAACGCTGCCTCTTCGTCAGCACCTTCAGATTTCTTGCCGATGCTTGTGCTGACAGGATGTGTGTAGCGGATGTGATTCATATCCATGACGACAATATAGTCTGCTTCATTAATCATCCTGATCTCTTCAACCGCATGGCGAACAGCTTCTGTTTGTTTTTTTCGCGCCAAGGCCTCTTTCACTTCTGTCATCTCCGACACCGTTCGGGCCGTATTCATCAAACGTTTTTTCAGCTCCCGCTCCTCTGTATGCTGGATATTGCCAATGAGCACAATGCCGCCGATCAAAAAGGAGAAAATGACGAGTATATAGGATAGGATTGTGATTTTCCAACGGATTGAGAGCTTCTTTTTGGTCATCAGCTTCTCCTTTCAGGTCTTTACGAATGGCATTGCCCCCATTATCCTTAACTAAGGGGAGGGCTTTTCATGAAGAGTTTGCTTGCATGTCTCGCACTGATGTTCGCCGGAATTGCAACCGCTTTATTTATCGGATTCCATGATCATGCCGGCAGTGAAGAGATTGTTTATGATGACGACCAGGAAGGCTTACAGGATCAAATTGTGTTTAAATTCAGCCATGTGGTTGCGGAAAATACGCCGAAAGGGCTGGCCGCCAATAAGTTCGCCGAGCTGGTGAACGAAAAATCAGGCGGGAAAATGAAAATTGAAGTGTTCCCGAATGGAAGCCTGTATTCGGACATCGAAGAAATTGAAGCATTGCAAAACGGCGATGTTCAATTTATCGCCCCCTCCACATCGAAGCTCGGCATGCTCTCGCCTGTATGGGGCGTGCTGGATCTGCCGTATGCATTTACAAATTACGATGCCGTCAAAAAAGGGCTGAACGGCAGCATCGGTACACAGCTGTTTGATTCTCTAAAGAAAAATCAATTAAAAGGCCTTGCCTATTGGACAAACGGCTTTAAGCAAATCACGACAAATCAAGGACCGGTCAAAGGCCCGGATGATTTAAAAGGACAAGATCTCCGCATTATGCAAAGCGATGTGATAGAGGATCAGTTCAAGCTGCTTGGCGCAACACCTCACCAGGAATCCTTCAATTCTACCTTTCAGCTGTTAGAAAACAATATAGTCGATGGCGAAGAAAATACAATCTCAAACATCTATTCTAAAAAATTTTATAATGTTCAGGACTATTTGACAATAAGCAGCCACGGTTATCTCGGCTATGCTGTCATGACTGATGAGCATTTCTGGAACGCGCAAACGCCGGAAACAAGACGCATTTTGACTGAAGCGATGCAGGAAACGACGGAGTGGAATGAAACATATGCTGAAGAAATGAACAAGGAGCAGCTGGAAGAAATCAAAAAAAATTCATCTATTAAAATTTACGAGCTGTCAGATAAAGAGAAAAAAGAATGGATGAAGCGCCTTGATCCTGTTTATCAGCAGTACGAGCCCATCTTCGGCCGAAAGCTGATCCAGGAGCTTTTAGAGCTGCGGGAGGATTCGTAATCCCCCATCTCGATACGCTTCTTTTCGTTTATCTTTCAATTGAGAGGAAATATAAAAAGAGATAAACGAAAAAAGGAGATGGGAACATGTTTAAGCACACGAAAATGCTGCAGCATCCTGCTAAACCAGATCGTCCAGATCCATTATTCGCTAAAAAATTGCAAGAAATTTTAGGCGGGCAATTCGGAGAAATTTCTGTTGCTATGCAATACTTATTTCAAGGCTGGAATACAAGAGGAAATGAAAAATACAAGGATTTACTGATGGATACAGCTACTGAGGAACTCGGGCATGTTGAAATGATCGCCACAATGATCGCCAGACTTCTTGAGGATGCCCCGCTTGATCAGCAGGAAAAAGCCGCTGAAGATCCGGTCATCGGCTCCATCCTCGGCGGCATGAACCCTCACCATGCGATTGTATCAGGACTTGGCGCCATGCCGGAAAGCAGTACAGGCGTACCTTGGAGCGGCGGTTATATCGTAGCAAGCGGAAACCTGCTGGCAGACTTCCGCGCCAATCTGAATGCAGAATCACAAGGCCGTCTGCAGGTTGCACGCCTGTTTGAAATGACGGATGACAAAGGCGTTAAAGACATGCTCAGCTTCCTGCTGGCGCGTGACACGATGCACCAAAATCAATGGCTCGCAGCCATTAAAGAATTAGAAGCACAGGAAGGCCCGATTGTGCCTGGGACATTCCCAAAAGCACTCGAAAAACAAGAGTTCTCGCATCAGCTGATCAATTTCTCTGAAGGCGAAGAAAGCGCCGAACAAACCTGGCTGAACGAAAAAGCGCCGGATGGAGAGGCCTTTGAATATGTGAAAGAAGCTAAAGCGTTTGGAGAAAAACCGGAGTTAAAACCAGCACCGCCTTTTGTTCATGATACGCTTCCAGGACGCGAGTAAAGACACAAGCCCAAAACATGATGTTTTGGGCTTTAATTATGCCTTCAGAACGGTCCAGTCTGGTTCGCATCGGATATCAGAGTTATGTAACAGATCGTAACTGAACGATTCATCCTCTTCATACAGCGTCACTTTTATCGAAAGAAGCACAGCCTTCTGTTCGTTTTCTTCGTATATGCTGTCATGTACGTTCTCCATAAAAGCCTCATACACTTCTCTGTTCTCCCAAACGCTGATGATTTCTGCGGAAAACAGCCCATCTGCTGTTTTCCGCCAGCCGCCGGCCTGTTTGATGAAGCCATTTACATGTGATAGTGCTCCCCACTGTGACTGCGCTTTTGAAAATGCTTCAGCGTTCGCAGCGTCTACTTCACATACAATCCTTTTGATCAGCATGGCAATTCCTCTATGATGACTGTTTTCGCTTGTGTATGCTCGACACAGAGGTTCACCGTTCTGACGTAAGAGCGTGTGCGGTGAACCGTTCCTTTGGGGATCAGCAGGCTGTCATTTGCTTTGAGTACCGCGGTTTCTTTGTCCTTAAAATCGATCAGCAGCTCACCTTCAAGAACAATGAACAATTCATCTGAGTCAGGATGATGGTGCCAGTCATATTCTCCTGTAAACACTGCGAGGCGCACACAGTGGTCGTTGACCTCTGAGATTGAAAAATTAGCGTGTTTTTCTTTGACTGCATTGGCGATGGCGAGCAAATTTTGCATCTCGGACATTAGCAAAAACCCCTTTTTGACTTATTGTATCGCAATACCAGTGTAGATTGAGAAATTTTCAAAATAAAAAGCGATCCAGCTGGTGTGCCGGATCGCTTTTTATCTACAGGTTGTCTGCCTTTATGCTTTTGATTAGTCGTTGTTGCGGGCATTTCCGCCTTTTGAGCCAATTTCCTGGTAGAATTCTTTATCATGATTTTTGCTTGTTGCCTCTCCGCCTTTACGGCCGATTTCTTGATAGAATTCTTTGTCATGATTTTCGCTAGTGGCTTCTCCGCCTTTTTCGCCGATTTCTTGATAGAACTCTTTGTCATGATTTTGGCTAGTGGCTTCTCCGCCTTTTTCACCGATTTCTTGATAGAATTCTTTGTCATGGTTTTCGCTAGTGGCTTCTCCACCTTTTTTGCCAATCTCTTGATAGAATTCTTTATCATGGTTTTTGCTTGTTGTTTCTCCGCCTTTTCTACCTGCTTCTTCTCTGCTCATTTTGTTATCGTCTGCCATTTTGAATTCCTCCTTTAATTGGTGTTGGTTGTTGTATTCCCGCTATCAATTCTTTTAAACAAACTAAACACATTGGGTGTGTTTCCACTAAAAAAGCAGGCGGAACGCGGTGTCCGTCTGCTTTCTTCTATTCCATCTCTTGTTCTGTTTCTTTCAGCCGCTCAAGAATGCGCCGCTTTTTATACAGCATCATACCCGTTTCGGTAATGTCGTTTATGGTTGAGCGATTGGCTGCCGCGCCAAAGACCATTCCCGCGACCGGCACCAGTTGAAAAAGCTTTTTCCAGCCAAACGTGTCGCGATAGCCTAAAACGACTTCACGCCAGCCTTGGATTTGAGAAGCGACATTCTTATATGTACGATCTTGATCATAGTCTTTTAATTCTTGCAAAATCGTTTTTTTGCCGACAACATCAGCCGATGTCAGCTGCAAACATTTTACGATGAAGACACGCTCTTTTTTCTCCTTTGGATCATAGCCATACGCAACCGCGATATCCTGTAACGTTTTTAACGACAGGCCAAGCACAGCCGGAATGTCAGCCGCCAGCGTGAACACACCGCCCACACCCGTTGTCGCGCCTTGTACGGTTGCCGTGTTGATTCTGTTTTTGCCCATTCCTTCCGCAATTTCATCCATGACAGGCAGAGGCGCTTTTTGAACGTCTTCCAGTGATTCGAAGGTATCTTCCGGCAGTTTCTTTTGAAACATCTTAATAATCTGTTTTTCCGATGTCAGATACTGTCCTCCTGTTTGAACAAAGCTGCCGATCTCATCCAAAAGCTTGCCGATCTTTTTCTGAATGAATTCCGGTGTCAGCTTGTCCAGCAGCTGAAACGGGAGACGGCTGAGCTTTTCCCAAAACCAGACTTTTTGCTGTTCTTTTTCCCATTTCTCTATTTCTTTTAATTGCTGATGTAAGTCTTCTTTTCGTCCTGCTGTCACCCAACTCGCACTTCCCTTCCGTTTTTTTCTCCTATATAGTATACCTTCATTTTCACGGAAACGTTTTTATTTTTCACCTGCGGGTACCTTTTTTATAAAAGGAAAAGGAGTGATGAACATGCCTTGGTCGATGAAGGATTATCCCGCTTCATTAAAAAATCTTGAGAAGCCGGTGAAGAAAAAAGCAATTGAGATTGCGAATGCGATGATTGATGAGGGCTATGAGGACGGACGCGCGATTCCGATTGCGACAAGCAAAGCAAAGGAATGGGCGGAAAACGCCTCTAAAAAGGAAATTGATGATTTCCTCAAGCATGATGATGAGACAGATCGCGATGAGGATTCAAGCAGCGGCAACGGCCCTGAGCTCATGGATAGAGCAGAGCATGTCATCAAGCATAAAAACGGCTGGGCGGTCAAAGCCGAGGGTGCCAAACGTGTCTCTGAGATCAAAGATACAAAGAAGGATGCGATTGAACGTGCAAAGGAAATTGCAGCGCATAAAGGCACTGAGGTGATTGTTCACTTTGCCGACGGCAGCGTGCAGAGAAAAATGAAAGCAGGATCATAAAGCGATATGCTTTTCGGGGTTTCGGGTTTGGCATGAGCGGTTATTGATTTATAAATTATTTATGAGAGGTGAGTATGATGATTAGCTTTTTGGTTTCATTAGTTGTTGCTATCGTAATCGGATTAATCGGAAGCGCCATCGTAGGAAACCGGATGCCGGGAGGAATTTTCGGTTCTATGATTGCCGGGCTGATCGGCGCTTGGATTGGACACGGACTCCTTGGCACTTGGGGACCGAGCCTCGCTGGCTTTGCTATTTTCCCAGCCATCATCGGGGCCGCCATCTTCGTCTTCTTACTGAGCCTCGTATTCCGCGGGCTACGTAAGGAAGCCTAGTCTCATTTCATACAGGAGGCATCGTTTCGAACTGAAACGATGTCTTTTTATATGGGACCTTATCCGAATTCCTACATATCATGTTACATAACAGGGAAAAATTCAGGAATGTACTTTGAACATTTCCAGTTGACAAGAAACCGGGATGGTCATATGATGTAGATAAAATAATTTGCCTTAAGGAAACTCTTTGTTGTTCGGCAAAAACAAACAGAATTCAGGTGAGACATGATGAACAAGGACATCACAGCACAATCTCCCCGTTCCAAAGCAGTCCAAGATGCGCTTGACGGGAAAATTAGAGGATTCAGAGGGCTGCTCCCTTTTCTGGGCCCTGCATTTATAGCAGCCATCGCCTATATTGATCCCGGCAACTTCGCAACGAATATATCGGCGGGATCTAAATACGGATATATGTTGCTATGGGTGATTTTATTTTCTAATATCATGGCACTTTTAATCCAATCACTATCAGCCAAACTCGGTATTGCAACAGGCAAAAATCTGCCTGAGGTTGCCCGCGAAGAATTCCCAAAGCCTGTCTCCATCGGATTATGGATTCAGGGCGAGCTGGTCATTATCGCAACTGATCTGGCGGAATTTATCGGGGCGGCTCTGGGACTGTATTTGCTGTTTGGCATTCCGATGCTTGAAGCATCTATTATAGCGGCGATCGGTTCTTTCGCGATATTGGAGCTTCAGCGCCGCGGTTATCGCTCACTTGAAGCCGGCATTGCCGGTATGCTGTTTGTGGTGGTGATCGCCTTTGCGCTGCAGACCTTTTTCGCAAAGCCTGATGCCGCGTCAGTGATGAAGGGCCTTTTTGTCCCGGCGTTTCAAGGCACGGACAGTGTGCTTCTTGCAGCAGGTATTCTCGGCGCAACCGTTATGCCGCACGCCATTTATTTACACTCTGCCCTTACACAGCGGCGGGTGGTAGGCAAAACTGATGCTGAACGGAAAAAAATCTTCAGATTTGAATTTATTGATATTTTAATAGCGATGCTGATTGCAGGGGCTATTAATGCAAGTATGCTGATTGTGGCTGCTGCATTATTCTTCAAAAACGGCCTGTTTGTCGAGGATCTCGATGTCGCATTTCAGCAATTCGGACATCTTGTCAGCCCTGTGTCAGCGGCTTTATTCGGGATCGGCCTGCTTGTTGCCGGTCTATCCAGTTCGTCTGTCGGCACACTTTCAGGCGACGTGATCATGCAGGGATTTATCAACTACCGGATCCCGCTGTATGTACGGCGGTTTATTACGATCATTCCGCCGATCTTGATCATCGCGTCAGGCGTCAATCCGACTACCGCTCTCGTGCTGAGCCAGGTCGTGCTGTCCTTCGGCATCGCCTTTGCCTTAATCCCGCTTATTATGTTTACAAGCAATAAACGGATTATGGGGTCACTGATCAACGCCAAATGGGTCACAGTGGTTTCTTGGCTGATTGCTGTATTGATCGTTGCTTTGAATGTATTTTTAATTGTTGATACGTTTCGTTAAAAAACCGGCTGCTAAGCCGGTTTTTTATTTTTGCACAAAAGCTCATTAGATACCCTTTTTGACAGAAATTTGTTATGATAGAAGAAAAAATCGGAGTTTTGATGATGTCAATATTTATTCTGTTTTATTTGTGGATTGTTCCTATTGTAATCGGCATTTTATGTTCTGTTATTGCCTATAAATCCAAGGGGAAAATGAGAGTCGCGCCTGGGATTGCCATGATCGTGCTCAGTATCATTTCCTTGATCACCGCTTTTACGGTCGGACACACGAATTTCCACGTGTTTATCGGCGGAATGTTTTTATTCGGCACCTTCCTGGTCGGTTCTGCTTTTCCTTTCTTTTTCGGGCTTAAGAAAAAAGAGAAATAAATTTATAAAGACATGAACTCTGTAAGATTTGATAAGAATAAACATATGAAACATACAAGGACAAATGCGCTGATCTTTTTGCTTTGAAAGAAGATGCATTTGTCCTTTTGTGCGTTTTGAGCATGGCGAATCCTAATAAGTACCACTAATTTAATCCAACACATAAAAAACAGGGGCCTCAAAAGACCCCTGTTTTTTTAAAATAACCGTTTTAAACTTTTCTTTAATGACGGCATTTCGATTTTTTGGTTTTCAAAGAAATTTTTCAGCATGTATTTGCTGAAGCCTTTTGCCTGTCCGTAGGTGATTTTGCCAGGCAGCGGCGGTTCGTTTCCGATCATGACGTCCACAACGACCGGCTGGTCAGCCTGTAACGCCTCATGGAAAGCAGGTGCAAGCTCTTCCGCTCTGGTCACCTTGATGCCCTTTGCTCCGCAGCTTTCTGCAAATGCGGCATAGTCGACATTTTGAAGTTTTGTGACATAGTCGATATTGCCTTTAACCTGCTGCTCGTACTCGATCATGCCGAGATTTTCGTTGTTTAAAATGACGACGGTAATCGGAAGCTTGTATTTGACGGCGGTCGGGAGATCCTGCATAACCATGGAAAAGCCCCCGTCACCGCAAACGGCGATCGCCTGGCGCTCCGGTTCGGCCAAGCTTGACGCGATCGCTCCCGGCAGACCGCAGCCCATTGTCGCAAGCCAGCTGGAAACGATGAAATCCTGGTTCGCGTTCATTTTGAAATGCCGCGCCATCCAGACTGTCACAGTGCCGACATCTACAGAGAGCACCGCATCATCGGCTGCCGCTTCCTGAAGACGTGCCACGACCTGCTGGGGCTTGAGCGGTGTTTCCGCCTCAGTCTCATCTTTTTCGATTTCGTTCCACCAATGCTGCATATGTTCCGTGCAGGCATCCAGGAATCTTCTATCTTCCTTCCGTTCAATATACTCCGTCAATTCGCGCAGGCCGAGAGCTGAATCGCAGACAAGGCCCGCTGTCACCGGATAGCGTTTTCCGATTTTTGCCGGATCTGAGTCGAGCTGGATGGCCGGTGTGTCATCAGGCAAATAATCGCGATATGGAAATGAGGTCCCGAGCATGATTAGTAAATCGCATTCCTCCATTGCCTCGTAGGCCGGCTTTGTGCCGATCTGCCCGAGATTGCCGAGAAAATGCGGATGCTTATCGGGGACCACGCCTTTTGCCGGGAGTGTGACAACGATCGGGGCTGCAGCTTTGTCCGCAAACTCCAGGAGCTCCCGTTTCGCCTTTTTCATTCCCTGCCCCGCCAAGATAATCGGCTTCTTAGCGTTATTTATATATTGCGCGCAAGTGACAAGCTGTTCTTTTTTCGGTTCAAGATTCCCTTCAATATACACTGGTGAGGTGTGTACGGGCTCCCGTTTGATTTTCTCCGCAAACAAATCATCAGACACGCTCAATACCGCAACGCCTTTTTTGCTGTAGGCGGTGCGGATCGCCTGATTCAAGAGATCCGGCAGTGATTCCGCACTATGTACCTCTCTGTTGAACACAGCTACGTCTTCAAACATTTGCTCAAGCTTGATCTCCTGAAAATAATCCCGTCCGACTTCGCCTGATGAAACTTGTCCTGCAATTGCCAGCACAGGAGCGCCGTCCGCTTTTGCATCATATAAACCGTTTAATAAGTGCACCGCACCCGGCCCTGCGATTGACAGGCAGACGCCGATCTTGCCGGTGAGTTTTGCCTCAGCCGCGGCCGCCAGCGCCGCCACCTCTTCATGGCGGGTTTGAATGAATTTCAATTGATTTCTTTCGTGTCTTAATTCTTCGATAAACTCATTTATACTGTCTCCGGGGATGCCGTAAACATGATCAACTCCCCATTGTTCAAGCAATTCTGTCATTGCTTGTCCTGCAGTTTTATGTGCCATGCCGTATCCTCCTTTTTCCTTTTTTCAATACCACCGGAGAATAGCTTTAAAACCCGGAGACCTTTATCACTTGCCCAGTCTTCGTTTCAACAGGTCGATCGCCGCAAGCATGCCTCTGTCCTTGAGGGTGATAGTTGCATCTAGAGCGCCATTCCGGAAATCTTTGATTTGTCTTTTTCGGTTCGGCACCATTTTAAGCGGCAGACGCTGCGGAGAAAACCACTTCAATTCCGCTGTCTCCATCCCGTTCGCTATTACTTGTCCGCCTGTTATGTGCCCGGCAAATACATGCTGTTCATCCTGAAACTTTGGCCTTTGGTAGACACCTATTTTTGCAGAAAGCGCTGCGCTGAATCCCGTTTCTTCCAATACCTCCCGAATTGCCGCTACCTCAGCCGTTTCCCCGGGATCGACCCTGCCGCCCGGCAGATCCCATAAAGGGACATCGTTTCGTTTAACCAGCAAAATGTGCTGATTTTCGTTCAGTAGGATCACAAATGCACCTTGTGTATACATTGCTTTCTCCTATTCCCGCAAAAAAGACCAAGGTGATTCCCTTGGTCCTGGATGCTTTACTTTTTAAAATGATACGGCAGCGTGGCAACCATTATGTCCTTTTTCCAGAACAGCCGGACTCTGAGGAGGAAGGCTGATTGGTTGTGAAGGATGGTGTGCCAGCGTTTTTTCGTTATAAATTGCGGAAACAGCACCATGACGGAAAACTGCTCCTTCTTCGCTTTTGCTTCTACAGTTTCCAAAAACTTATCAAACGGATGGACCAGGCTTCTATATGAGGAATGAAGCGTAACGAGACGCACCCCGTTATTGAGCTCTTCCCAGCGTTTTTCAACTTTCTTTTCCTGTTCTCTGTCAAATGACACGTGAACGGCGATGACCTGATCGGACAGTGATTTTGCATATTGAATCGATTTTTGCACGACTGTGGTGACACCGGCTACTGGCACAATCACGACCGTGCCTTTGATTTCTTCTGGCTCTTTGTCTACGATGCGAAGCTGTTCACCGACAGCTGTGTAGTGATTTTTAATCGCAAAAAACAATAAAACGACGATAGGCATAAAGATTAACACAGGCCATACGACAATAAACTTCGTCACAAACAGGATGGACAGAACCATAAACGATATCAAAGCGCCACAGGAGTTGATCAGCATTTTTCCGATCCACCCTTTTGGTTTTTGCTTGATCCATTTGATGCACATGCCGGTTTGCGAAAGCGTAAATGGAATAAATACGCCTACAGCATATAACGGGATCAAGTGCTCTGTCTGTCCTCCGAATAACAGGATGAGCATAATCGAAGCAACGCCTAAAAAGATAATCCCATTTGAGAAGCCTAAGCGGTCGCCTCTGACTGTAAACATACGCGGCATGTACTGGTCTCTCGCCAGGTTGAAGGCAAGCTGCGGGAAGGCTGAAAATCCCGTATTCGCCGCAAGGACCAAAATAAGTGATGTGACACCTTGAATGACATAGTAGAACACATTCCGCCCGAAGGTTTCAGATGCAATTTGTGAAACCACCGTTTCATCGGGCTTCGGCGCCGTTCCATAGCCGTAGGCGAGCACGGTGATACCGGAAAATAGAATCGCCAGCAAAATGCCCATCATTGCAAGAGTTCTTGCTGCGTTACGCGCAGGCGGGTTTTTGAAAGCAGGAATCGCGTTAGAAATAGCCTCAACTCCGGTCAAAGCCGAGCAGCCCGAAGAAAAAGCCTTGAGCAGCAAAAACAGCGTAATGCCCGCTACCGGTGTGCCGAGCGGAGTATGATGGACTGGCTGATCTATTTGTCCTGTCATGAGTTTAAACAACCCGACTGTTATCAAAACCAAAAGCGCCGCCACAAACAGATAAACCGGGTAGGCAAGAATCGATGCCGATTCCGAAAGCCCGCGCAGGTTCAAAATCATAATGACTAAAACCAGTAAAACAGCAATCGGCACATGATAATCATGCAATACAGGAACGGCCGACGTGATGGCGTCCGTTCCTGCAGATATACTTACCGCTACTGTTAAAATATAATCGACAAGCAAGGAACCGCCTGCGATCAATCCCGGCTTTTCACCGAGGTTTTCTTTCGAAACAACATACGCCCCGCCGCCCTGCGGGTAAGCGTAAATAATTTGCCTGTATGAAAGAATCAGTGCGAGCAGCAATATGAGAACGCCAATCGCAATCGGAATGGAGTACCAAAATGCGGCAGCACTGATTGTCGCCAGAATGATTAAAATTTGCTCTGTGCCGTATGCGACAGATGACAGCGCATCTGAGGAAAGCATCGCCAAGGCTTTTAATTTTGTCAGTTTTTGCTCTCCAGCTGCTTGAGATTTTAGTGGTTTCCCAATCAAAAAACGTTTGATTGAATGATACATCGATGTCTTCCCCTTTTAATTTCTCATTTTTCAATTAAAACAATAAAACATCAGCATCTGCTCTCACATTTTGTAATAGTCCTTTCTGCTATGGTATCTCTGTACGAAATTTCCATTCTAAAAATGAACAGCAAAAAACACAGAGGCAAACGGATGCCCCTGTGCCATTACATCGAACACAGGTTTCATTCATCTCCTCTCACGAACGCTTACGAGGTTAGCTGACGGATTCGGGCATATGAGAGTTAGCCCTACCTAAAAAGGATTCACCCCAACGGCAAAAAGCCGTTCTAGTGGGTCCCCCGCTCTGATTTCAGATTAAGCGATTTGTTTTCTAAAAGAGATCATACTCCCGTTCCTGCACGTTGTAAAGAGGCTTATTGGCCGGGCGAAAAAAATAAAATGACAGGTTCCACAAATGGAATTTATGTACCAAAAAAATAAAAAACAGAGGCGTGATTGCCTCTGTTTTATTCTGTATCTGTCTTTCTTTTTCTTCGTCTTACAGCAACCCAAATGAACACTGCCGCAATCACCATAATAAGTGCCAGCACACCAATATACAGCCATTTCTGGCTATTATCCTGTGATGGTTGTTCTGTACTGGAACTGTTTGTTTCAGATTTGAGCTGCTGGTGGTTTGTAAACACCTGCTGGCTGTTGGTTTCGTTAACAACGGTTGCCGAGTCATCGGTACTGTTCAGATAACTGATGATCTCTTTCGTGACAGCCGTGCCATTTCCTTTTAAAGGCGCAAAGACAGCCATTGTGTAGCGTGAATCCCAAAGAGATGGTTGAGTAAATGCCACTTGTTTTGTTGTCTCATTCAACATCTCAAAACCTGATACATCAAACGAGCCGTTCTTCACTTGCGGCACAAGCAGATCTGATGATTTCTCCTTCAGAAGAGAAAATTGACTGATACTCCCTATGAAAATGAGGTTCCGACCTTTGGCATCATTTGCTGTTACGTCAGATGATTTCTTGACCTTGTATGAATGCTGCGCTTCGCTTCCAAAGGACTCCGTTACAAGAGAAAGCTCCTCAAGCTTCGATTGGCTTACGGTGTCAGGAAGCACGATTAACGTTGTTTTTTCCTGATTTCCGGCGTAAGGAAGCGGCCACTCTTGGAAATCCGCTGACGGAGACATGTCTTTGATGGCGTAAGACAATGTACTGCTTTTATCGATAAAGACCCACTTTTCTTCATCAGTCGTGTTGCAAGGATTGTTTTCCTTTAATCCAGTTGTGACAAACTGAGTATCAATGTAGCGGTTTTTTTGCAGCAGCTTAGGGTCCACTTTTAGCATGACATGATAGAATCCGTTTTTATCTTCTTTTCCTAAATCATCAAGACGGACCGAGTGCGGCTGGCCGTTGATCATGACCTTCAGTTCTGCCGCCTGAGAAACCGATCCATTCTCAGCCGTTGAGGCTTGAATCGTTTCGGACTTCTTCAACTTTAGCGACAGCTTTGCAGATTGGTTTTGGTCTAAAACCGCCGAAGCTGGATAAAAGTAATGTGCGGAAGATGTTTTGTCAGCTCCAATTGTGATATCACCCGCTCCAAAATTCTCGAGGGTCAGCTTATTGCTTTCTTTTTTTTCAACCTGCTTTAGCTTGCTGATTGAGAGTGTATCGCCGCTGAGCTGGCCTGTGTAAGTCTGATCCGTGATGACACTGATTTTTTCAGTGAGCACGTCATCAGATGCCGCTTGTGCAAACAGAACCGGCTGCTGCTTAGCCTCTGCTTTTAACACCCGCTCCGCTAGCAGAAGTTTTTCCCCTTTTGCTTGTAAGCCGGCTTGTTTCAGCAACTTTTTCACCTTGCCGTTCCAATGCTTGTCCACTCCGATGAAAATTGTCGGCTTGTCGATTTTCTTCAGTTCAGATTCCGTGACATACGAGATGCTGACACTGCTATCCACCGTTTTCAAATAGCCTTCTGTTTTCACTGCAGCTTCAATTTCCGCCGAACTTGGGTCATCGGGAATGACGATGGCTGTTTCTTCCGCTGTATTTCCCGACTGGGCGAAAGGATATGGATAATGGTCCAGCGAGGTACCCTTCGCTTCACTGCTGTCCGCCAGTGTCAGACGGCTGTCCGGATAAATTTTGATCCAGTTGCCGGACGTATCCTGCCCGACGCAGACGCCCTCTTTCATCACGCCGTAAAATTTCAGCGATACGTTGTGATAGCCTTGGGCAGACTGGCTTTTATTCAGGTTCAGCTTCACTGTTTTCCGTTTGGAATCACCATCAAGCTTTAACGTTTTGACCGGTTCATCGTCTATGACAGCCGTTAATGATGATGGAGAAATTAAAAGATTTGATGCCTCGTATTCAATCACCAATTGCTGATTGCCGGTAGAAGCACCTGCCGGGATTTGATACGTCAGCTCTGCGCTGTCTTTTGATCCGTACAGTGTAATCAGGTCGCTTGTCAGCACCTGCTGTTTGGATTGTTCTTGGCTGCTTTTTCCGAGAAGCGAACCGCTGACCTCCACCTCTTTGGCAAAAGCCGCTTGTCCAGTCATCACAAGCAGCATGAGGCTAGTGAGAAAAATCATTATTGGTTTCAAAAAGGTCACCCGCTTTTATGTTGATTGTATCGTTCTGTTTTGTACCATTTGACCTCCTGCTTGAATAAACGGTGCTTGATTTCTACGAATAAAGAATAGATGACCAGCACAATCCATGCCTGCGAGTATGTAAAGTACATGAGAAATACGATAAAAAAGTTTTGCCTGTTCATTTCTGTTTTTTCAATGCTCAACGTAATCATGACCTCTGTCATAAATAAAAAGAACGCCAAAATCCAGAGAATCATAGCCAAAAAGCCGACCGACAAATGCAAATCATAAAACAGATTGACTACAAATATCGTATTTGACATGATCACGCCAAAGAAAAACAAGAAGTACGTAAAGAAAAAATAAAACAAATCAAAGATAATCCGTTTTCGTTTGAGCTTGAAAAACTGCGCCAAAAATTTCAGCACAACATATTGATTGCCGCGCGCCCATCTGGTGCGCTGGCGCCACCACACCTTCCACGTTTCCGGCTCCTGCTCCCAAGTGATGGCGGCAGGGAAAAAGCGGATGTGATAGCCGAGGTTATACACCCGGATGGTCAGCTCAGTATCCTCGGCGAGCGCTTTGTCATCCCAGCCTCCGAGCTTTTCAATAATGCTTCTGCGGATCGCGAAGTTGGTGCCTGGGATGGTGGCGATTTTGAACCACTTCCATCTGCCTCCCTGGGCCATCCATTGAAAACAGATCGTTTCGATATTAATAAACTTAGTCAAGAGCGTTTTTGCCGCATTGATGACGCGGAATTTCCCAACCACGGCGCCTGCCTTTTCATCATTCATCAGGCCAAGCACAAGGTAATACACGGCCATTTTCTCAGGCGTGTTGTCGGCGTCATATACACAGATCACATCGCCGTTTGATTCAGCAAAACCAGAGTTAAGTGCAGAGGATTTGCCTTTTCCTGCGTTTGGCGGCTTGGTGATCACCATTTTGATGAAATCGTATTTCTCGGAAAATTCATTGACGATGTCACCCGTCCGGTCTGATGAATTGTCATTAACGACGATAATTTCCAGCCGGTCCTTCGGATAATAAAGGTTGACCATCGCCTTCAGCGTCTGCCGAATCACAACCTCTTCGTTATGCGCCGGGATGAGGACACTGACCTTTGGCAGCTCCTTCATGTTTTCTCTCCACTTCGGGATGTTCCGTTCGAAGGTCATATAGTGGCGGAACCCGCCCTGCATAAGAAACATGTGGTAGAGAAGCATGACCCATATTAAACTTAGCGAGATAAAGAACAGCGTATTACCCAAGGCTTCTTCTCTCCTTAAAAATTCGTTTTTTCAATGTGGCTCTCAAGTAAAACGTATAACTGACAAACATCACGACAAATAAGAGCACGATTGCGGAGAGAATCCATAACGCCTTTTCCAGAGGGGTTTGCCGATGATGATCGAAAAACTCGTCAATGGCACTGACGCCGTTTTTCACCTGAATCGTTCCGTCACCGCTTGTATGGATTTCCACTTTGTCTGTTTTGACGGTTTGTTTCGTTTTCTTTAAATCAAGCCATTCACTGTCCGGAATGCGTTCCATCTGATCAACCAGCTCCGGCAGATATTTCATCCCGAGATATGGATGATAAAATCCTCCGGCAACTCCGCCTTCAAAATCAATCATCTGGGAGATGTGCTCCTCCATATCGCCGAGCGGATTTTGCTTTGATGTATCAACAAAGCCGATCGTTTCCGGATACAGCGTCATGCCGTACAGCATCGAAGGAGCACTCACAAACGGAGATGCACCGGATGTTTTCCACGTTGTGCCGCTGAGCTGGATCTGGCCGAATATGCTTGTAAAATATTGCGAGGCAATTTGATAGCCGTATTCGGACATCGTGTAATGCGGCGCTTCAAACGCCAGCGGGTAGAGACCCAATGATGTCAAATCCTCGATGGCACGCGTCAGTTTTTGCTTTGTATATGTTTCTTCCTTTTCACGAAATGGTTTTAGATAGCTGTTATAGGCTTGTTCGTTCGGAAAGTCTTGTTCTTTTTCCAAAATAGACGGGTTGTCTTCGGCATTTCCGGATGTAATCGGCTGATCAGCCTTTGCATCCCAAAATTCAAAGCCCTCGCCTGTTTCACTGTAGCGATAGGCGTGTGTATAGCCGTGAACAATGATACTGCCGCCCATGCTTTGCAGCTTTTTCAGCACTTTGACCATCTTCGGTTTATCAGACATATACACTTTGTCGCCTGTTTCCGGATTCAAATAAACCGGAATCACCGCCAGAATAAAAGGAACATGCCTCTTATGCAGATATGCACCGGCTTGAAGCAGCAATTTTTCATCAGACATCGGGCTGATATCCTCGAGACGCAAATACAATAACGACGTCCCCGCCTTCTCCCCGAAGGCTTCCCTGAGCTGTTTCGCCACGATCAAATTGTCATTTAACAAATTCGTTAATCCAATGTACACATTCGCTTTTTTTGTTTTCCATATAAAAGAATGCGTTTTGCCGTCATCAGCTTTGAAGGTATAAAGCGCCTTTCCTTTCAAGCCTGATACGCTCAGGACGTTAAGCCCGCTCTCCAGAGATACATCGGTCTTTTCCGACCTGCTGTGGACCTGATACACATTTTCTTTGCGGGCTAATGAAAGCCCGGAAAATTGGCTGATTTGTCCTGCGTTATAGCCTATAGCGACAACAGGTTTTTTTACGCTGCTGATAAGAGACACCAGTTTTTTGCTGAGCTTTCTTTTCGTTTGGCCGTAATAAATCACATGGTCTTTGCCTTTAAAATCCGACCCTTCGACGTCTGAATCTTTTTTGACAGTCACATGGGATGTAAAGTGGCCCGCAAGCAAATCGAGCATTTTGACTTGAGACGACTCTTTGCCGTCCAAGGTTGAATAGATGATGAGAATGCCGGCATCATGCCCTTTCGCTTGTGCGGAAACGGGAAAAGACGCAATAGCTGAAAGCAGAAGCATCGTGACGCAGAGCAGCGTGATTCCTTTATAGTTCATTCATCATCATCTCGTTTTCCAGTTCTTCTAAAAATTGATCTGCTGTTTTGATATCTTTGCGGTAAGGCAAATAGCAGACGTGGAACGTGAGCGACACATACTTGCCATTTTCCAGCTGATATGTGTCCAATTGTTTTTTCAGCTTTGTCAGGACAGCCGGCATATGTTCAGCGGGCGTGTGCGTCAGCACAATCCCGATACGCTCGTCAGAGGGACGGAATTTCTTATCCGTTTCCCGGACGCTTGACCTGATTTGCTGACTGACATATTGGAAGAGACGGTCCGTTTCTTTTTCACCGTATAAAGACTTAAACTCTTTGAAGTAGTGCATATGCAGCAGCAAAAACACGAAAGAATTGCCGTAGCGTTCCGCCCGCTTGATTTCTTCTGAAAGTTCCAGCTTCATTCTCTGCTTGTTATCAAAGCCGGTCACTCTGTCAACAGCGACAAAGCTTTTGATTTCGGATTGAAGGCGTGTAACTGAACGCCGAAGCTCTGCTGCAATATCATGGATTCTTCCAGCTATAAAAGAAAACAGCAAAAGTGCAACTCCCCACACGACAAGCATTCTCAGCCCTTCCTCAGCCGAAAATAGCGCAGCCTGTCCAGTCTGGAAAAACATCATTAAGGTACCGAGAACAAAGAGTACGATTAAGGTTAATGCCAGCGCGTAAGTCGGGCCGAACCAGATGCCTGCGGCGATGACGACAAACGTGATGCAAAGAATCAGAGCCCCTTCCGATTGCTGGGCTGACACATAATAAATAAACAGAGACAGGGCTGCGATGAGCCCTGAAAAATAAGAAAATAATTTTTGTGATTCATTGAATGATATTTTCATTAAAAAGCTTCCTTTCGGCTAACAGCGGCAGCAGATTGTCAAAAGAATGCGTCTGAGTGCCGCTCATATAGCCTCCATAATACGATTTCACCGGATCATGAATTTCAAAGTCACTCATTCTGTCATATATGGCTTTGATGACAGAGCTGTCTTCATGCTGTTTCGTTAAAAATAATACGGCTAATGCGTATACGGATGGCGACTCATATTGGACGGCAGGCTCCTTCGTATCTGCCGAATATCGTCCGTACAGCTTTCCGTTTGTCTGAAATTCCTGCTTGATCCAGTCCGCTAAAACAGCGGCTTTTTCATCCCCTTCCGGCAAATGCCACGCAGCGTACAGCTGATCAATCAGGTTGATTTCGCTGTCATATGTGTATTCCTTTGTCTCAGAGCTGTATGTCTTCGGCAGAAAGCCATTTTTTAAAGGAGCTGAATAGAGAACATTGGCATTCCGCCGTTCCGTTTCTTCGTCTATGATTCCATTCTTCTTTAAGACAGCTAACGCATCAGGCATGACATATGAAATCGTCACATCCTTTGAAGCGGCCTGTGAGTCGTAAAAGTCTGTAAATAACCCGTTGTTCATATTGTGTATCTTCAAAGCCGTGCCGATATCCCGGGCCGTTTGCGCATAGTCGCTTCGGCCCCATTTGGCGGCGGCTTGGTCAAGAGACAGCATAATTCTCATATCATCTATCAGCGCATTCGTCCCGCTCGCTTGGCCATTTTGAATCTTCCACGTCACCAAGTGATTGCTCATCAGAAATGAATCAGTCAGATGCTGATATTGCTCCTGAAAATGCGGAGCGTCATTTTTGCTGATCAGAAACTCCATCCACAGGCCGAGAGATTCTGATAAAAACGAAGGCTGGTCTGAAAAATCGGTTTTGATCAACCCTTGGCTATTCATTAGATTGTGATAGATGAAATACTCCGCCGGCTGGAGCGGGCTGGCATTCACTTCTGCCGCTGACTGATTTTGGGTTTTGTTTCCAGCTTCAGCGCACCCTGCGGAAAGTCCGATAGATAAGAAGAATAAGATGACAGCAATTAACACATGCCTCACAGGCAAATCCCCCTTTGTCGCCTGAAGCGAATCAGACGCTCACAAATATATGTAGACGAAAATATGACTGCCATGTTACAAATTACATTTACTATAAAAGAAAAAAATGCAGATTGCTAGCTTTTTTTTCCCTTTTTAAACATCCAAATAACGGGACCTAAGTCCAATAAAAAACCTGTGCGATATGCACAGGTTTTTCTATTATTTATCCAAACCGAGTTTCTTCAGCTGTTCTGCCAGGGCGTTGTTAATCGGCTCTTCTTTATTATTTTGTTTTTTCATATAAGAGGAAACGTCCCGTTTGGAAGCGCGCCCTTTATCTTTATTTTTTCGTTTTTCAAATACGGAAAGCTTCTCACGGTGCCCGCATACACACGCAAAGGTCTGTCCCTCACCTTGGCCGCGAAGCTCCATTTTTTTATGGCAGTTCGGGCAGCGCGCGTTTGTTTTTCGGGCAATCGTTTTTCTGCTTCCGCATTCACGGTCTTGGCACACGAGCATCGTGCCGCGTTTGCCGTTTACCTTCAGCATCATTTTGCCGCATTCGGGGCATGCCGTTCCCGTGATGTTATCATGTCTGAAGGTTTGGCTGCTGTTTTTGATTTCTTTTACCGTTTGGTTAGCATAAGCCTTCATGTCTTTAATAAAGACAGCTGATTTTAATTTGCCGGCGGCGATCGCAGACAGCTTTTGCTCCCATTCTGCCGTTAAGGCCGGTGATTTCAAATCCTCCGGAACAAGCTGCAGGAGCTGTTTTCCTTTAGAAGTGATAAAAATATCTTTGTCTTTTTTCTCTATTAAAAAGCTGTTGAACAGTTTTTCAATAATGTCCGCACGCGTTGCCACCGTGCCGAGGCCGCCTGTTTCTCCAAGCGTTTTGACGAGGCCTTTTTCTTCTCCCTGCATAAAGGCGCTTGGATTTTCCATCGCTGACAGCAGGGTCCCTTCGTTAAAGCGGGCAGGCGGCTTCGTTTGACCGCTTGTTTCAGTTAACGTGCGGACGGCAAGAGCATCGCCTTTTTGAAGTGCAGGGAGTGTCTGATCTCTGTCATCCTCCTGCTCATCATCCTCATCCGCCATGTCATAAACGGCTTTCCACCCTTGTGACTGCACAGTTTTTCCTTTCGCCGTAAAGGTTTCTCCGCCGATTTCTGCGATGACCTTTGTTTCCTCATATTCAAATGCCGGCATTAATACAGCAAGGAAACGTTTCGCAATCAGGTCATACAGTTTCCGTTCTTTATCACTCAGACTGCTGAGAACGAGCGGCTCTTCAGTCGGGATAATCGCGTGGTGGTCTGATACCTTCGCGTCATTGACGTAGCCTTTATGGGATTTGATGCCGCGTTTTTTAATTTGGCTGACATATTGGGCATACGGTTTTACTTCCATGCCTTCCAGACGGTCTTTTAGCGTCGGGACAATGTCACCGGATAAAAATCTTGAGTCCGTCCGCGGATATGTGACGAGTTTATGCTGCTCATACAGCTTCTGCAGCACAGAAAGCGTTTCTTTGGCAGAAAATCCGAAGCGCTTGTGGGCGTCACGCTGAAGCTCCGTTAAATCATAAAGCGCAGGAGCAAAGCTTTTTTTCGCTGTTTTTTTCAGCTCAGCAATGACCGCTTGCTTTCCTTCGAGGTCTTGTAGCAAACGGCTTGTTACATCTTGATTGAACGTTCTCGTCTGCTTTGATTTTTTGTCCTGCCACGTCAGCGTCATGCCATCAACCGACGCGCGGATGCCGTAATAGGGAACCGGCGTAAACGCTTGAATGTCCGCCTCGCGTTTTGCAATCATGGCAAGCGTCGGTGTCTGAACACGGCCGCACGAGAGCTGGGCATTGAATTTTGTGGTGAGTGCACGGGTCGCGTTAATTCCCACAATCCAATCCGCTTCCGCTCTGGCGACGGCAGAATGATACAGGTTTTCATATTCTTTGCCGCTGCGCAGCTTTTGAAAGCCTTCCTTGATCGCTTTATCTGTCACAGATGAAATCCACAGCCGCTTGATCGGCTTGCGGACATTCGCTTTTTCAATGATCCAGCGCGCAACAAGCTCCCCTTCCCGTCCTGCATCAGTCGCGATGACAATCTGATTGACGTCTTTACGGGTTAGCTGCGATTTAACCGCATTGAACTGTTTTCCGGTTTTTTTGATCACAACAAGCTTTAATGGTTCAGGGATAATCGGCAGATCCTCGAGCCGCCATGACTGAAACTCTTTTCCGTAGCCTTCCGGATCAGCAAGTGTCACCAAGTGGCCCAAAGCCCATGTAACAATATATTGATCTCCTTCGAGATAACCGTTTCCTTTTTTATGGCACTTCAGCACCCGGGCTAAATCCCGGCCGACTGAAGGTTTTTCAGCTAATACAACTGTTTTTGACATGCTTGATCACTTCTCTTTCTTTCACGCTCATCCTTTTATTATAACAGACTTGAATAAGCACTCTCTAACAATGCCCGTTTTTTGTGTCAATTTCTGAGAAAATAACGTGAGTGACGGTTTGCGCGTAGGGCGATGTTTTGTTAATGAAATCTTCTACCGCTGCGAGGCTTTCAGCGTTGATTTTCAGCATATAGCAGGCCGCTCCCGCAATCCGGTAGCAAAATTCGATATTCGGCAATGTTTGTATATAGCTTTTAAACCGCTCGTAATCCGCGTTTTTGACGGTTGCTTCCACAATGCAGGAAACGGGAAGCCCCAGCTTTTTCTGATCGACCTCCAGCGTGTATTGCTTGATGATCCCGAACGATTCAAGCTGCCTTACCCGTTCTGTCACGGATGGCGGCGAAAGCTTAATTTTCCTGCCTAATTCCCTCATTGACAAACGGCTGTCTTTCTTCAGCTCCGCAATGATATTCAGATCAATCTGGTCAAGTTTCATTTCAACATCCTTCTTTTATGATTTTGTACACATTATCTCGGGTATTTTTGTAAATGACAAGTACAGTCCCCTAGAAATAGCATGTAAAAATGAATGTTTTCCGAACATTTTCTGAAAGCTGTCATATGCGCTCCCTGGATTGTTTATAGTATAGAATGAAAACGTGTCCACAAGGAGGGCGATTTATGCTGCAAACACCGATCGGAAGACTTCGCACGATGGGGTTTATTGAAGGAATGTCACTCTTAATCCTGCTGTTCATCGCCATGCCGCTAAAATATTGGGCGGGCCTTCCGCTTGCGGTAACAATTGTCGGTTCGGTTCACGGCGGGTTGTTCATTTTGTATTTGCTTGTCTTGGCGTATGCGACACTCTCTGTCAAATGGTCGCTGAAATGGTCAGCCGCCGGCTTCATCGCTGCTTTTGTCCCATTCGGAAACTTTTTGTACGACCGCGGATTAAGGAAATATAAATAAGTAAGCGCGAAAAAGGCTGGATCTTTATGATCCAGCCTTTCTTATTATCAAAACCACTTTGTCAGCCACGCGATATAGTAGGCGCCCGGAATAAACATCAGCTGAGCGAGGAGAGTCCCCGCCACCCTTGATGTGACCATCGTTACAGAGGTCCATTTTAAATACGTATAGCTTCGTTTTCCTTTTGCCACATCATCGGCAAGAACGGATACCTTTGGATCAACAAAAATCGCCAGCAGCATCGTCGCAATCCCGTTGATCAAGCCCGATGCCATGACGGCTGTCGTGCTGCGCTCAGGCGCCAGAAGGCCTGCGTACAAAGCCGAAAGCACGCCAATCGTATAAATTGATGTGATCAGCATGTTGATGACAAACAAACGCTTTGGTATCAGGCGGATGTGAAATCCCTTTACATACGAAACAGACGGCAGACGCAAATAGGAAAGGGCATTTTTGAATCCTTGTTTCGAGAATCCCTTTCGAAACACTTGAAAAACAGAGCCGCCGCCGTTCGCCAAGTGAATAATCGCCCGTGAAAAAAGCGCAACAAAAGACGGGAGCAAGATAATGCCCAGAATGGTGCCGACTGTCGATCCGAAAATCAAGAAGCGGAACTGCTCACCTACAATCTCAAGGGCGTTTTTTCCCGCATCATCAATTAAATGTCCGGTAAAGGGCTGCTGCACCATGTTCGACATTCTAGACACGATGACCATGACATTAAACAGGGAGAGCGCGGACGCAATAAATCCCACGCGGGCTCCGGAAAGCCTTGTGGCGTAAGCTAAGGTTTCTATCGAGTGAATCAATAATAAAAAACAGAATATAAAAAGTACTTGTGTTGTAATGACATGCACGTTATTCTTCCTCCAATTTCATCCTAGAGATAAGACTGGAAAGAAGACAAAGAGGTTTCAGTGCGATGTGTTTTTTAACAATAAAAAAACCGCCGGCATACGCCGAGCGGTTTGTCTTATTCTTTTCTATACGCAAATAAAGATTATATCATCCGCCAAGTCGGGCGGGTTAGATTCATAAAGCATTGTTCCGAAGAATCATTCTGGAAAGTAAACACCATGGAAATTTCTTGAACACAAGACAACGAAAGCCCTACCTCTCAATCGTCACTGCGGCTCCGAAGCCGCGCCGGTGTGAATTGTAAAACAAAAAAGTCTTTTTTCCATCTCATCGTTAGGGGCGATTTGTTATGAAGGAAAAGAATAAGGGCAGCTGGTTATGCTGCTTGGAAGCGGTAAGCTTCTCTCTCAAAACAGAAAAAAGAAGTTTACTTTCTTTTTTATTTGCTTATTTTTCTTACTAGCTATTCATGATAACATATCGCCCCTGAAAACACAAATTTCTTATAGCTCGAGTGAGACCGGTGTTTTCTCTCCGGCATTCATTAATCTGATATCCTCCGGTTCAATTTCAAGAATCACCAGATTCGGATCATCCTTACCGTCAAACCAGCGCTCTAATTTGGAACTCCATATTTTATCCTTCAGTTCAGCCGAATTGTTGATTTTGGCTTTTCCTTCAACTTCAACATACGCGTCGCCAAAGCCTTCACAATCATAGCCTAATAAAATGTGAACATTGGGGTTATTCTCAATTTCTTCGGCTTTATGAGTGTCCTTGCTTGTCGGTGTGTAAATCGTCAGCCCATCATGGAAAAATGTCATGTAGCGGGAATGCGGTTTGCCCTTTTGAACCGTTGCGAGCGAACCTACTTTATGGTGATCTAGAACATCAAGCACTTTTTGTTTAATGTCTTGCTGATTCATCTCGAATCACTCCTTTTTAACGTCTCCGCTGTTACTTTTCCACATCTGGGTAAGATTTAAACAAGAAAATGCGCGCTTTATTTTGAACCTTTCCATTCACGCTTCAGCAAGCTGTAATAGACAAGGTCATGATACCTGCCATTAACGAATAAGCCGTCCCGTGCCGTTCCTTCCTCTTGAAAGCCGAGCCGCTCCGGGACCGCTCTGCTTTTTTTGTTCCCGACAGCAGCACAGAGAGCAACGCGATTCAGCCCAAGCTCTTCAAAAGCATATGTGATGAGTGTTCGGCAGGCGGCGGTAACGATGCCTTTGCCTTCAAATTCTTTGGCAATCCAGTATCCGATTTCGGCTTTACGATTGATCTGGTCTAGATGATGCAGGCCGATCATGCCGCATAGGCTGCCGTCATAAAGGAGCCCCGCTTCGATGCTGCTTAGGTCGGCATACTCCCGCCGCCAACCTGGGATGATCGTTTCACTGTACGTTTCAGCACTGCTTGGATTTTCCGCCCAAAACAGCCACTGGCCAAGCCGCTGCTGATTTTCTATAATAAGTTCAGCAAGCCGCTCCGCATCCTTTGGCTCCAGTAACCGGATGGTGATGTGCTCATTTACCTTGCAGGTAAACATTCCCTCGCCCTCTTTCCTTTTTTACCCATTATAGCGGTGATTTTATTTTTTTCAATACAAAAAAGGATGGGCTGTTACGCCTCATCCTTATATTCTTGGATCTGTAAAGATATCATGTTTATCTGTGCTCGTCGAAGACATTTCCGTCACCACGGCACCTTCTTCCCCGGCCTGGAACCAATGCTTGGTGTTTGGGGGAATGGTATATTGCCCGCCCGGTTCAAGTTCAATTTCGTGCCAGACCGTATAGTGTTCTCTATCCTCCTGCGGTGGGAGAACCTTTGGAAGCTGCGTTTTTTCTCCTTCTACGTAAAGATACACTTTTCCGTAGCGGCAACGGAATGTCTCCTGCTTGCCTTCCTGGCCGCCTACCGGCGGATGGCGGTGTTCCGGGCAAGTCTGTCCCGGAAACAGTACCAGTTCCTTTGAGCAATAACGGTCTGTATTGACGTAGACAAAGAGCTGGAGCCCGACTTTTCTTTCTTTTCCTAAGCCGTAGTCCATCAGCTGGATTTGGTCTACTTCCTTATCCGTTAAGACAATACCAGCTTTTTGATAGTAGCCGTTTACTTCCTCTTTCGTGATGCTCATGTGTCTCACTCCCTCTTACGTCGTCACAAAATCCCCGCCGTTGACATGCAGCGTCTGGCCTGTCATGTAAGATGACTCGTCTGAAGCCAGCAGCACATAACAGCCAACGTGCTCAACAGGCTGACCCGGACGGCCCATCGGCGTATTTTGCCCAAATTGTGCAACTTTATCTTCAGAGAACGTAGACGGGATTAATGGTGTCCAAATTGGTCCTGGCGCGACTGCGTTTACACGGATGCCGTCTTTGACAAGCGCCTGCGCCATTGTTCTTGTAAAGGCATTGATCGCACCCTTTGTCGCTGTATAATCAATCAGCGTCGGGTTCCCGCGATACGGGTTGATAGAAGTTGTGTTGATGATGGCGCTGCCCGGTTTCAGATAATCAATTGCTTTTTTAGTCAAATAAAATTGAGAATAAAAGTTTGTTTTGAATGTGCGGTGAAGCTGTTCGCTGGTAATGTCTTTGATGCTTTCCTTCGGATGCTGTTCACCGGCATTGTTTACAAGGATGTCCAAGCCGCCTAGTTCCTTTACCGTTTTTTCAACCGCTTCATTGCAGAATTCCTCTTCACCTACGTCACCAGCGATCAGCAGGCATTTTACGCCTTCTTGTTCTACGCGCTTCTTCGTCTCTTCGGCGTCCTCATGCTCATCCTTATACACAATGGCGATGTCAGCACCTTCCTTTGCGTAAGCAACGGATACCGCGCGTCCGATCCCGCTGTCGCCGCCTGTAATGAGCGCTACTTTTCCTTTTAATTTGTCCGCTCCTTTATAATCCTCATACTCATACACCGGACTTGGATTCATGTCGCTTTCAATTCCCGGCTGGTGATTTTGGGTTTGGGCCGGCAGTTCTTTTGGATAATTGGCCATGATGATTCTCCTCCTTTGTTTTCATGTCTATTTGTTGTGTACCTCACACGTTCGTTGGATAAACATGGATTGGCACCTTCACATTGCTTTATCAGAAAAATGTTTCACATGAAACGAAAGGAGGAAATAACTTGCAAAGGGGGTTGCTGAATGATTAACATGCTTTCTAAAAAATTCAGCAAGCCAAAGGGCGTATTCGGCATGATTGCCGGGTACATCATGGCGGCTGAAAATCAGACACTGAATCAGTGGACAATAGACCATCTGGCGATCACACGGGGGGATAGCATTTTAGAAGTCGGATTTGGGCCGGGATACTGCATGCAGCAGATGATGAAACGTGAAAAGGACATTCATCTTCATGGGATAGATGTGTCAGAGGCCATGCTGAAGCTGGCCGCTCGCAGAGTAAAATCGAAAGGTGTGCGACTGATACAAGGAAGCGTCGAGACATTTCCTCTTACCGCCTCGTTTTATGATAAAGTGATTTCCGTTAACAACTACACCATCTGGAATGACCAGACAAAAGGCATGAAACAGATTTATCAGGCGCTAAAGCCCGGAGGCAAAGCAGCGATTACGATGCAGCCGCGGGAAGCGGATGCCAGTCCCGAGAAAACCAAATTATTTGGAAAACAGATGATTGCCGACTTTAAAGAAGCCGGCTTCGAAGACATTGAGTTGCAATTTAAAAACATTAAGCCTGAGCTTTCTGTCTGTGTTACTGCAAAAAAGCCCGCCACTTAAGTGGCGGGCTTCTCCTTTTATGAATGTACGGCCTGCTTGCGCAAGACGTCTTTTTTCACCTTGCCTAGGTTATTTTTGGGCAGTTCGTTAACGAATTCAACCTCAGGTATTTTGTAGGCGGAAAGGCGTTCCTGACAAAAAGCGATGACATCGTCTTCCGTCAAGCGCTGGGCACCGTTTTTCACGATAAAAGCTCTCGGTTTTTCCCCGTATAGCGGGTCTGGTATACCAACCACCGCTGTTTCAAGGATTCCCGGGATCTGTTGGATGACTTCTTCAACCTGATCCGGATAGACGTTATCGCCTCCGTAAATAATGACATCCTTATAGCGTCCAGTGATGAAAATAAAACCATCTTCATCTACATAGCCTGAATCTCCGGTTTTGAACCAGCCATTTTGCAGCACTTTTGCTGTCGCTTCAGGGTTGTCTTCATAGCCTTTAAATAAAAATGGGGTATGAACAACGATTTCGCCGATCTCCCCTTGAGGGAGTTCTTCTCCTGTCTCAGGATCTTCGACTTTGACTTTAACACCTTCCACAGGCTTTCCGGCAGAGGCTGCTTTATCCATTCCCATCTCAGGCAGCCAAGTGCTGATTCCCCAAGCCTCAGTGCTTCCATAGCCGTGCGCGAGCGGAATGCCGATATCAAGATAGCGGCGGATCAGGCTGCTCGGCACTTTTGTTCCGCCTGTCATCAAAATCACAAGCGAAGATAAGTCGGTTTGATGCGCTTCCCACGCTTCAAGCAAATACGTGTAAAACACAGGAAGAGCCATGACGGTTTGAATTTTTTCTTCTTCAATGACCTTCAGCATATGAACAGGATCTTGATCCTTCGTAAAAATGAAGGTTGTTCCCGCAAAGGTTCCAAGCATGATGCAAATGAGCGCACTCGTATGGTAAATCGGGTGGCATGCGAGAAAACGAAGGCCCTTCATGCGTGTTGTTGAGCTGTTGGATCTTGTTACGTATCTGTAAATACCGCCATGTGTGATCATACATCTTTTCGGATTTCCTGTCGTTCCAGACGTAAACATTAGAAGCGCTGTATCATCAGGGGAAACCATTTCAGTTTCGGGCAAATGATCAGGACCGGTAAACAGAGCTTCAAACTCAGCAGATGTTTCATAAGCTGTACCTGTTTCCATTGTTATACGCAGCGTAGACAGTTCAGGAAGAACTTCGTCCAGTGTCTCTTTAAACTCCGCTCCATAAAACATCGCTTTTGGCTCACTTGCTTTTAAAATGCCCGTCATTTCATATGGTTTCAGCTGCCAGCTGACAGGTACGACAACAGCACCTATTTCCAGCGCAGCAAACATAACAGTTGATGCGGGATGACCGTTTTTGCATAGCAATGCAACACGGTCGCCTTTTTGAATTCCTTTTTGAAGCATGGCATTCGCCAGCTGATTAATCCGTTTACGGTAACCTTTATATGTCAGTGTATGGGCTCCGCTTTTTACAGCCTCTATTTCTTCGCTATCCGGCATGTCATGCAGAATCAGATGCTGTAATGTTTCCATATCGTCATCTCCTATATTCTCTTGAATCTTCAATTATTTGTTAGATTTCCTTCCTTACCTCACCCATTTTAACCCAAAAAAGATAACTTGTAAAACTATTTCATTTTGGAATTATTCCATTACTGAATGATAAAATAGTCCCACTTTTGCTTATTTTGTACCCTCTCCACATAAAAACACACGCCAATTTTTTGACGTGTGCCATGCCGGATTACAGTATGTTTTTTTCCTTCATCCATGTGAAAAATATGCGATTTAACCGCTGGTACAGTTCTTGCTCTCCCTCTTCCTGAAACCCCGCCATGCTTTCTCTGCTCTCGATAATGGCGGAGCTGATCGCGCTTAAAATCTCCGATCCTTCAGCAGATAATGAGCCAGGCGCCATCATGACGAGAATGCGTGTCATGCTGAGGGTATTTCCGTCCATGCCATTCACTTCATAAGAGGTGCTGAGATCATACATTTTGAAAAAAGGCAGGACGATTTCATCATTTTTGAGATGATAAAGCGCCATGTTTGTCCCCGGGATCCCCAATCCCCCTTGTTTCTCCCGCTCCGCCAGGCAAACTGCCGCTTTTTTCGGATCACGGATCAAGCCATCTTTCTTCAGCTGTTGAAAAAGCTCTAACAGAAGCATACTATGATCCGGGTTTGTTTTAAGGTGAGATAGTGTAAAGTGCCTCAAAACATCCTGAATGACGGACATGTACTGTCCTATGCTTTCCGCCGCTTCCAGCATGTCAGGTACGTCCGCTTGCTGCGCTTCTTCTATCGGGATTCTTTTTTTCTCAAGAATGAGCGGAATTTTCCGCTTGATATACTGCTTCACCTGGTTTGCGTCTTCCTCATTTAAAAGGGGGCTGACCATAATGTAATCAATGTTTTCGTAAGGAATCGGAACGGTGGAAACGATCATATCATAGGCTTGGACGTCTTTGCCCTTCAGCTCAATCAAGGATGACATATCAAACGATTGAATTTCCGGCAGTTCTTTCTTTAGTCTGGAAGCAAGCATTTTCGAAGAGCCGATCCCGCTTGAGCAAACGACAAGCGCTTTCACTTTTGCTCCTTCTTTTTTGATTTCAAGGGCAGACCCGAAGTGCAGGACGATAAAAGCGATCTCATCATCAGAAAAGGACATACCCGGAAAATACTTTTCCACGCCTTCTTCAATTGCCATATACAGCAGAAAGTAATCGCGCTTGATCTGTTCCTTCATCGGGTTATATATCTCGATATTCTCTTTTATGCGGCTGACGGCCGGCTCCAAGTGGGCAATCAAGCCTTCATATAAAGAGTAGTTTTTCGTAAGATCCATCCTGATTTTGTCTGAAATAAACGCAATAAGCCGCTTTGTTTGCAGGGCTGTTTCCAGTTCGATTTCCTGTGCTTTATATTCTGTTTTGTATTTGCGATTGGCGCTTCGAAGATGGATCGTAATATAGCCGACCTCCGCCTCCGGAATCGTCACGCCGAAGGCACGTTCAAGCTCGCCCGCGATTTCAAGAGCCGAGCTGTATTCTTTCGCATTCTTCAGTTCCTCAAGCTCGGTTGGCTCCATGGTAATGGTTTCCCCAAGCTTAATCCGTTCGATCGCATACGTCAGATGGACGACGAGCGCTATATAGGAGCTGTCTGACAATGAAAAAGCGATTTTTTCTTTCATCTGAAATAAGATACGCTCCATTTTTAACAGCTCGCCTTTGCTGACTACGCCGAACATTTTCTCTGTAGAATCAGTTTTTCCTTTGATGTTTAATTCAACCGCTTCCAAAAACATTTGGATGTCGAGGCGGTTCACAATCAGGTTGCCGACAATTTTACGTTTTGCATTCTCCGGCCCAATGAGCTGGATGCCAAAACCTCTTTTACGGATCAGTGTCAATCCAAAGGGAGAAATCCATTTCTCCAGCTCGTCTAAGTCGTAGCTGACCGTTGCATTCGTTACTTGCAGGTCATGAGCTAGCGTGTACAGCTTGACAGGTTCCTGAGACTCTAATAACGAACAGAGAATAAGCAGTTTCCGTTCGTCCGCGCTATATTCATGCTGTTCATATGATAAATCGGTGAGCAGCTTTTGTTTATCTTCGGGACTTCCCACTGCCTTCAACCCTTTGCCAGGCTGTTTATCGAGCGTAAGCCCGACGGTTTCCATTAGCGGCTTAATTGATTTGAGCTCCCTGTGAATGGTTCTCGTGCTGACTTCCATCAGCTCCGCAAGCTCAGTTACGGTTACATATCGATTTTGTAATAACAAGTGCTTTAAAAGCTTTTGTTCTCTGGCAGTCATGTACATAAAAAAAGGCCTCCTAGACAGTCGTGATGTGCGGATGAAGTCGCAAGGAGATACAGGAGAGGAAAAAGAGAGGTTTTCTTTATAATATAAAACGCTTTCAAACAAGTTTCAATCACTTATAAATGGTAATTTGGCACTAAGGGGTGTGACAATATTGAAAAAGCACCAGCTGCTATGCTGATGCTTTTTGTTAAGGAATATCATAACCCTGTACGGCTGTAAAAATGCGGAACCACTGATCCTGATCAAGCTTGTATGCCAACGCGTTTACGGCGGAGGAAATCCGCTCGCGTTTTCCGCTTCCGACAATCGGCATGATGCCGGCCGGATGCGTAAACAGCCATGCATACATCACCTCGTCCAATGAAGCGGCTCCGATTTCCGCCTGAACAGATTCAAGCGCCGTGCGGACACGGCGGTCTTTACCTGTGTTACCAGTGAATACTTTGCCGCCTGCGAGCGGTGACCAAGCCATTGGCGGAATCCGTTTTTCTTGGCACAAGTTCAAAGTGCCGTCGAGTACATTTTCTAATTCATATGCCGAAAGCTCAATTTGGTTGGTCACGAGCTTCTCAGGCAAATACGATTCCAGCATGCGATACTGGTGATCTTTAAAATTGGAAACGCCGAAGTGTCTGACCTTGCCGGAGCATTTCAGCGCCTGAAACGCCTCTGCTACTCCCTCCGGATCCATGAGCGGGTCCGGTCTATGAATCAGCAGCACGTCGATATAATCCGTTCTAAGGTTTAGAAGGGATTGCTCAACAGATGCCAAAATATGTGACTTGCTTGTGTTGTAGTGATGCGAACTGTGAGCGGGACGTTCAGGTGATTCAAGAACGATGCCGCATTTTGTGACCAGCTCTATGTTTTCCCTTAATCCGGGCGAAAGGGAAAGGGCGTTTCCAAACAGTTTTTCGCACGTATAGCCTCCGTAAATATCCGCATGATCAAAGGTCGTGATGCCGTGATCGATACACCATTCAATGAGGCTGAGCAGTTCAGTATCTGAATAATCCCATTCATTCAGCCGCCAAAGCCCGTGTATGACTCTTGAAAATTGAAGATCCTCCGCCAATTGAATACGCTGCATGCAAAATCCCTCTTTTCTTTGGATAAACCGGGTCTTGCCCCTTACTAGTTCATTCGGCCTCAGATCCCCTTTATCCTTTCGCTCCCGTCAAAAAGGCATTTTAATTCGATTGAAATAGCTTTTTCGCTTTCTCCACAACATAGTGGCTGCCGCCGCGGTCCTGCACATTTTGAATCATCATGGCGACAAGCAGGTCTTTGTTTTTGTAATCGTAGCCGACGAACCAGCCATTTTCTGCGCCGTCTTTATCATCCTTTGATGTTTTCAGCTCAGCTGTTCCTGTTTTTCCGGCAACAGTGATTCCTTTCACGACAGGCTGATACGCTGATCCGCGCTCGTCTTCCACAACGCCTTTCAGACCTTTTGTAATGTCTGCCGCTCCTTCCTTCGTGACCACTTGCTTGTGCCAGACATCTGCTGTTTGTGAGTCTTTTTTGATCAATGTCGGTTTGACAAGATCCCCGTTGTCAACAAATGGCGTGTAAGAAGCTGCCAAGTGAAGAGGAGACATTTGCATTTGCCCTTGTCCGTACCCTGTATCCGCAAGCAAAATGTCTGAATCGAGCTTGTCATTTGCGATAGACGACTTCTGGATCGGGAATTCATACGGAATGTCCTCTGAGAAGCCAAACGTATTCAACCCTTTTGTAAAGTTGTCTGCACCCATATCAAGCGCGTTCTGTGCAAAATAAATATTGTCTGATGTAATGAGGGCATTCTCCAAATCGACTTGCTGAAGGCTCTCAGACACACGTGTCACTGAATAACCGCCCCAGCTTGAATCCTTTTGCCACTCTTTTCCTTTGATTGTTTTCTTCTCATCTGCTTTAAGGGAGCCATTTTTGATTCCGATAGCCGCCGCGATCGGTTTAATCGTAGAACCCGGTGCGTATGTTTTGTTGAATTTCGCTGAGAACGGATTGTTTTTATCTTCGTTTAGTTTTTTCCATTCCTTATCACTCCAGCCGAAAATAAATCCGTTTGGATCGTAAGAAGGTGCGCTGACAAGAGCAAGTGTTTCACCTGTCTTCGGCTGCAGTGCAACTGCTGTGCCGCTGTCATCCTTCAATTCATCATACAGCTTCGTTTGCGTGTTGATATCAATTGTGAGGTGAAGATCCTCGCCGTCCTTCGCTTTCTTTTCGGCGATGACTTCTCCTGTTTGCGGCACGTAGATTTTCCATCCGGTTGTGCCTCTTAGTTTGTCTTCATACACATTTTCAAGTCCCGCGATGCCGATGTTAGATGTATCGCTGTACGTTCCGTCTTTCTTTTTCTTCAATTCTTCAGCAGTGATGGCGCGGACATAGCCTGTCAAATGGGCTGTCTTTTCGCCATACGGATAGTAGCGGGAGCCGACATTCGTTCTTGTTACACCTTGTAATGACGTCGCCTCAGACACTAATTTTTGCTGGTCCGGCTTGACCTTTTTGACCGGCACAAACGAATCGTCTTTCACCCAGCCTTGATCCAGCTTTTTCTTGATTTCATCTTCAGTCAAATCAAGTTTTTTCGCGAGATCTTTTATGACTTTTTCTTTTTTATCGCCAAGCTCTCCGGGAACAATTCCGATCTCTGGAACATCTGTATTGATGGCTAAGCCTTTCCCGTTTTTATCGTAAATTTGGCCGCGTTTCGGTTCAATGCTCATAATTTGTACCGTTTTGTCATCAGCCAGCTGCTTGAAAATAAACGATGGATCCCAATCTATATTCCATGACTCCTCGTCATCTGTTTTTTCTTTTTTCAGCACAGCGGTATTTTTGAAGCTGACTTTGCCCGCATTTGTATCCATGCTGACTTTATACGGGATGTGCTTCATCGTTTTGTTGTCTTTATCGTCCTCATCCACTTCTCCCGCAGTGACTTTCAAATGTTTTACGCCTGCCTGCTCATAGATGGTTTTATACCTGTTGACGAAATCTTTTTTGGAGATTTCTTTTTTGACATCTTTGGTCAGGCTTTGATACATGTCATCGAATTGCTGATCGTTCCACTGTTTCACGAATGCTTCCATACGATCCTCTGGTGAATCTGTTTTGGAGCATCCGATTAACCCAATCAATCCGACGCATAGAAATACTAGTAGAATACACTTTTTTAACATGACTTTCCCCTGCCTTCCACTTGTTATTTTCTCTTAAATGAATTGGTGCGTGCAAGATTTTTTTGAAAATGAAGGAAAAGGTTCACCGATTTTGCAGAAATCACCTGTCGTTTGCTGTAGACTATTTGAAAAGAAGGAAAGAAGGGATGACATGGTCAGAGAGGCAGCAATGCTTCACATTAAAGAAGGGCTTGAAGAAGAGTTTGAGGAGGCATTCCGGCAAGCGGTGCCGATCATTTCCGGCATGAAGGGCTATATCACTCACTCGTTATCAAAATGCATGGAAGAAACACATAAATATCTGCTGCTTGTGGAGTGGGAAACACTTGAGGACCATACGGAAGGCTTTCGCGGTTCTTCAGAGTATCAAGAGTGGAAAGCCTTGCTTCATCGGTTCTATACCCCGTTCCCGACGGTCGAGCATTTTCAGGATGTGAAATAGATTTATATAATATGAAGTGTAAAACCGATGAGAGAGACAGACCATACGAAAACGGCGGTATAAATATTAAAAGCGCCTGAGCCGTCGTTTTCTTTTTTGCGCTCTTCAAGCCCCTGCATAAACATGACGGCGCCAAGAAAGACGAGCATGACCGATTGGATAACAGAGGTGTGTTCCGTATATTTAAAAGCAATAAGCGCCAGTGCAATAATGATAACAGCAAAAGACATTTTAAAAATCCGAAACAAAAGGACCATCCTTCCTTATATACGAAATATTGAACGTTATGGCTATATTTGCCTACGTCCTCCATTATTCTAGCGCACTTTTTTTGTCTGTAGAACAGGAGACAGGGAATTTTAAGTTTCTTTTAATATTTCATTCACACATAAAAAACGCGCCCTGTCATAAGGCGCGTTTTCTATGAAACTGACAATTCTTTATAGCCTAACTTGTGAACTGCTTCAGCCATCGCTTGGTAGCCTTTGCTGTTCGGATGGACACCGTCAAAGGACAGATATTCCTGCTCTTTACCTTTGAAAATGCTGTAGGCATCCGCAATTTTGACATGAGGTGCTGATGCAAGTGTTTCTAAATGTGAATTAAAAGACGTGATCCATTTGCCAGCGATTTCAATGCCGGGAAACGGATTGTATAAGTTGAACACACGGATGGCGTACGGGGACGGGTTTTCTCCTTTGATCTCAGCGATTTTGGCAATCATCTTTTCAAAATTCTCATGGCAATGGGCGGATACACGGCTGAAAATCGTTTCGTCCTTAGACGTTTGATAGGCTAAGACCGAATCGATGAGATCGTTTCCGCACCCTGTGATGGTCACCATGTCAGCATCTTGAATGCATTTTTGCACATAGGGATACGACAGGAGTCCCAGAATTTCTTCTGTATTTAAGCCTGATTTGGCAAAGATGGATATTGCCGTTTTTGTTTTCAAGTCAGCTTCCATCATGTCTCCGAAACGTCGGACGAAGCCGGGAGAAAACAGCCCGGAGCCTCTCCCTGTCGTCAAAGAATCCCCCAGTGCTGTATATCGAAGCACCATGTTCTTTCCTCCACTCCTGAATGTCGATACGTTAATGTACGCAGCGGAGAAAAGATCGGCTACTTAAGAATACCCTAATTTTCTGGAAATCTGTAAAGCGGCATCCTTCACCTTTTCTGTTAAATAAGGCAGCCTGTCTTCTGTAAATCTAGCTTCAAAGCCTGCAATGCTGATGCCGGCCGCCACTTGGCGCTTATGGTTAAAGATCGGGGCGCCGATAGACGCTGTATAGTTTTCAAGCTCTGAATAGCTGACGGTATAGCCGTTTTGCACAGAGGCATCAATCTCCTGCAACAGTTTTTCGGGATCGGTAATCGTTCCGGAGCCAATTGAAATGAGCTCCGTTTGTTTGATGTATGTTTCGATTTCTTCCCGGGGGAGAAAGGACAAAATGCTTCTGGCGCACGCTCCTGCATACAGAGGAGAACGCCTGCCGATCGCCGTGTACAGCCGCACAGTCTGTGTCCCTTCTATTTTCTCAACGTATATCGCTTCATTGCCGTCCCTCATGATCAATTGCACGGCCTCATCCACTTCCCGGCAAAGCTCTTCCATTACCGGTTTCGCTATTTTTCTGATATCCAGCCTGTCGGCGACGAGCTGCCCGAATTCCAAAAACACCAGTCCCAGCGAATAAACGCCGGACGAATCCCGATTGAGGAACCCCATTTCCTCCAAAGAGCTGACCATCCGATGAACAGAGGTTTTCGGCATTCCTGACAGCGATACCAGTTCACTTAAGGTAAGGCACGGTTCATGCAAAAACAAATTGAGCAGAGCCATAGATTTGACTACGGTTTTGTTTTTATTCTGCATCATTCATCCCCTTTGTTATGTTAGCCATTCCATCTTCATTCTCGTTTTCAGTTCTTTTATATGCTGTTCCCGTTCAATCGCAAGCGCTTCCGCTTCCTGAAGAGATACAGGTTCAAACTGGACGTGCTCGCCCGGCATGATTTGGGAGACAATCGGAAGATCAGCGGATACGATATGCGCGATCCTCGGATAGCCGCCGGTCGTTTGCCGGTCAGCAAGCAGGATAATCGGGTTGCCGTCAGGCGGCACCTGCACTGTTCCAAACGAAACCGCTTCTGACACCATCTCAAGCGGTGCCTTCAGTTCGAGCGGTTCTCCTTTGAGCCTGTAGCCCATACGGTCGGACTGCGGCGTGACACGAAATGTTTCTTCATAAAAACGCGTTTTCGATTCTTCTGTAAAAAAGCCGAATTGTTTTCCTTCCAACACCCGAATGACAGGATTCTTTTTTAATGGCAGAAACCTCCCGCGGCTGACCGACCATTTCGGCGCTGCAAATCCCTGCTTTCCAAGCTGCGGGCTTAATCGGGAAAGAATGGTTTGCGAAAGAGATGACGTCTCTCCAATGGATAGTTCATCTTCCTTTTGAAGCGCTCTGCCATGAAGTCCGCCGATCCCTGCTCTGACGTACGTGCTTTTGCTTTCCATGACGGCAGGCACTTCGAAGCCACCGGCTGCCGCTAAATAAGCACGGCTGCCAAGTTTGCAGGGGCCAAAGCTGACCGTGCTGTTTTCCTTGACGAGCACAGGCTTCCATAAAGGCGCTTCCTCGTCATTAATACGCAAAGTGAAGTCCGCCCCTGTCACCGCAATCAGCGTCGTTTTTGAAAAATAAAACGACGGACCGGGCCCCATCAGCGTAATTTCCAGACCGGCTTCATTTTCGCTGTTTCCGATCAGCAAATTAGCAATGCGCAGCGAAACCGTGTCCATGGCTCCGCTTGCCAGAACGCCGTATTTTTGATAACCCGTTCTGCCTATATCCTGAACCGTCGTGAGCAGTCCGGGCTTTAACACTTTCATGCTCAATTGGACTCCTCCTTATAGGCGTGATAGTCTCCTTCTGAGATGCGTACGAATTTCACAGTGTCTCCCGCCCGCAGTAATGTTGGCGGGTTTTCCTGCGGCCGGAAAAGAGCCAGCGGCGTTTTCCCGATCAGCTGCCAGCCGCCCGGCGTCGAAATCGGATAAACTCCTGTCTGCAATCCCGCAATACCGACTGAACCTGCGGGGATCGACGGTCTTGGAGATGATTTTCTTGGAGCTGCAATGCGTTTTGACATCCCGCCTAAAAAGGGAAAACCAGGAGCAAAGCCAAGCATATACACCACATATTCACCGCTGGTATGAATGTCGATGACTTCCTCCGGTGACAGCTGATTAATCCTAGCAACCTCTTCTAAATCCGGCCCGAATTCACCGCCATAGCATACGGGAATTTCTACAATGCGGCGGTTGTTCTCATAGTCAGCGGCTATTTCCTTCAGCCGCTCTTCGACATCGCGCTTGGCCTTCTCAAAAGGTGAGCTTATCCCATGAGGCAAATGCTTGTACACTTCATACATATCATAAAATACTGTCAGACTTGTAAAAGCCGGGATGCATTCAATGAATCCCGGAAATGGCTGTTCTTCTATATAAGCGGCCGCGGCATGGACAAGGCCGTTAACCTGCTCGTTTATTTCTTCTCCGAATCGGATCATCATTGCAGAATCACCGAGCTGTTCGATTTGATATCGTACAGTCATCTTTCTCACCTCTTTTATTTCTCGTTCATCAGGAGGACGAGAGGTTACAGCACCGCAAGCGACTCGTCTCGAATATCTGTGATGAGCATATGCCCCGGCGCATGCGTGATGACCATTTCAGGTTTTACATTCATAGCCACAGCTTGAGGTGTTACCCCGCACGCCCAAAAAATAGGAACCTCGCATTCACGAATGGAAACGGCATCTCCGAAATCCGGTTTGTCGAGATCGTGAATGCCGATAGCTCCCGGGTTGCCGATATGGATCGGCCCTCCGTGCACAGCCGGAAAACGCGAGGTCACTTGTGCGGCGCGTACAGCCAGTCGTTCTGAAACGGGCCTCATGCTGACAACCATCTGCCCTTGAAACACTCCCGCCGGAACACAATCAATATTCGTTTTATACATCGGGACGTTTGTCCCCTCATCAATATGCCGTACAGCTATTCCATTATTGATCAGCGCCTGTTCAAAAGAGAAACTGCATCCGATCAGAAAGCCGACAAAGTCATCCTCCCAGTATGGTGTAATATCAGATACTTCCTCCGTTAGGACACCGTGCCTGTATATACGGTATTTCGGAAAGTCCGTTCTGATATCAGCATCCGGCGCAGCCAGAGACGGCACAGGTGAACCTGCTTCTGTCACATCCAGCACAGGGCAAGGCTTTTGATTCCGCTGGCAAAACAGCAGAAAGTCAAACGCAAGGTCTTTCTTCAAAATCACAAGATTCGCTTGGGCATAGCCGCCGGACATTCCTGCGGTCGGCCCGTTTATTTTTCCCTCTCGTACCAGGGCGCGCACATCCTTCGGCGCCATTTTGTTTAATTGCTCCACATTTATCAGCTCCACAATTTAGGAAGTTGTGTAAATAACGTGTAGACTCCCATAACAGCCATTACGATGACAACAAAAGCACCTGAAACAGTCAGCCAAAGCGGATGCTTATAATCACCAATAATCTTTTTCTTATATGCGGCAATAAGCAGCGTTCCGAGCGCAATCGGCAGAATTAAGCCATTCAGTGATCCGACAAGCACGAGGATTTTCGCAGGCTGGCCGATTGTGACAAAAGCTAACGTAGAAATCACGATAAATCCGATAATAATGCCGCGTGAGTTTTTTTCGATTTTCGGGGAAAAAGTTTTAAAAAACGAAACAGACGTATAAGCTGCCCCGATAACAGAGGTAATGGCAGCAGACCACATGATCAATCCGAAAATTTTATACCCGACATTTCCAGCAGCCAGCTTGAAGACAGAAGCCGCCGGGTTGCTTTCATCGATGTGCAGGCCTTTTGACACAACGCCGAGCACAGCTAAGAAAAGGGCAATTCGCATGACAGATGTAATTAAAATCCCGGCAACTGAGCTTTTTGTCACCTGCGGAATCGCTTCCTTTCCTTTAATCCCAGCATCAAGCAAGCGGTGTCCCCCGGCAAACGTGATGTATCCGCCGACTGTCCCGCCGACAAGTGTTACAATTGCGAATATACTGATTTGTTCAGGGGCAAAGGTGTTTGCCGCAGCCTGTGCGACTGGCGGTGCAGACGTGATTGCAACGTACAGTGTTAAGATGATCATGGCAAAGCCCGCAATTTGCGTAAAACGGTCCATCGCTTTTCCTGCTTCTTTAATTAAAAAGATTAAAATGGCAATGACAGCACTGATCAAAGCGCCAGTTTCTGGGGTAATGCCGAATAGAACTTGAAGACCGAGACCGGCGCCTCCGATATTCCCGATATTAAAAGCAAGTCCGCCAAGCACGACGAGAATGGCGATGAAATACCCCAGTCCCGGAAGCACCATATTCGCAATTTCCTGACCGCGTTTTCCAGACACTGCGATGATGCGCCATACATTCGTTTGAGCGAAAATATCTAAAATAATAGAGATTAAGATGACAAAACCGAAGCTTGCCGCGAGTGTGTTTGTGAATGTTGCGGTTTGTGTCAGGAAACCCGGCCCGATCGCCGATGTCGCCATTAAAAAGGCGGCACCCATCAGCAATGACCAGCTGCCTGCTTTTTTTCCCGCTGTTTTTTTCTGCTGCTCCATCTATTGTTCCTCCTTTATGTTGACTTCTGTGCTGAAATAGCGGTCACTTCAATTCCTGCTGTTTTGAGCTCTTTTCTGATTTTTTGCGCAAATGTCAGCGCGTGGGCTCCATCTCCATGGATGCAAACCGTATCTGCTTTTAATGACACATCATGGCCTTGCTGAGATTTGACCGCCCCTTCTTTCACCATCTTGATCACCTGGGAGACAGCGGCAGCATCGCTTTCAATGAGTGCGTCCGGCTGGGAGCGCGGCGTCAATGTGCCGTCCGCTTGGTATGTTCTATCGGCGAACACTTCACTCGCTGTTTGCAGTCCGATCCGTTCTCCCGCTTTTACGAGCTCGCTCTCAGCAAGTCCGAAGAGAACCAGGCCGGGATCAACCTTATAGACAGCTTCAGCGATGGCGTCCGACAGCTTTTGATCGACTGCCGCCATATTATATAAAGCCCCATGCGGCTTGACGTGCTGCATGTGAAGTCCCTCTGCTTTTAGAAAACCAGAGAGCGCGCCAATTTGATAGACGACTAGATCGTACGCTTCCTCAGGAGAAATCGCCATAGTGCGGCGCCCAAAGCCGAGTAAATCCGGCAAACCCGGATGCGCGCCGATTTTTACGCCTTTTTCTGCCGCAAGCGCGACGGTTTTCCGCATGACACCGGGATCTCCTGCATGAAATCCGCATGCGATGTTCGCTGATGTGACATACTCTAAAATATCTTGGTCAAGGCCTATCGTGTAGGCTCCGAAGCTCTCTCCTAAATCACAGTTCAAATCAACTTGAAACACAGAATCCCTCCTGCCAAAGCAAACGATATGCTTTATGTATTTTATTGTTCCGAAATTCGGAACGACTATTCCGAATTTTTGAACTTTGCTTCATTATAATTCAATCATATCAGTTTGTGAAATACTTTTGTCAGAAAACCTACCATGGTCCCAGAAGAAAACCTGCCAAACTAAAAAAAGAGAGTCCATCTTAGGACTCCCTTTTTTTATAGTACCCAATGGCGAATCGCTTTTGCGACACCATCCTCAATATTTGTCTCCGTGATCCAATCAGCCGTTTCTTTCACGGTGTCTTGTGCATTGCCCATCGCGACGCCCAGACCCGCTTCTTTGATCATCGCGATGTCATTGAGGCTGTCTCCCATCGCCATCACATTCTCCATCGTAAAGCCGAGTTTTTCAGAAACCTTCGCAAGGGCTGCGGCTTTGTTGATGCCGAGCGCGTTGACTTCAATGTTTGTCGGGCTTGAATTTGTAATTTCGAGCTCTTTGTTTTTTCTCAGCTCCTCCAGCACTTCGTTTCGGATGTCGTCATCCTCAATGTCAAAGCCGAATTTGAGCCATTCATGATCCGTGATGTTTTCCGGAAACTCGCCTCTCCATACTTTATTCACGGTAGAAGCCCAGAAATTGGCGTTGTGCTTATTCCGCAAATCCCACATCATTTGAATATGATCTGTATGGAGCAGCTTGCGTTCGACCAAATTAAAATTCGAATCCCAAATTTCGCTGCCATTTGCTGTGATTAAAAAGGATGACAGCTTCAGCGATTCCGCCAGCTCCCGGCACGTCATCAGCGTCCGGCCTGTGCTGATCACCACGTATACGCCCTTATCCTCGGCTTCACGAATGGCTTTACGGTTTTCATCCGAGATCAGCTGCTCGTCATTCAGCAGCGTCCCATCCATATCAATTGCGATCAACTTGATATCTACATCTTCTCTTCGAATAGACATATATGTACCTCTCTTTATCTTTTACTTGTGCTTCTTTCTATTCTAATACATTATACCCAGCGGAACAAAAAAGCGATTTCACATGTTTGAGGCGCACTGATAAGAGGAAAACAAACAGTGAGGTGATTCAACATGACAGAAAGAAAACAGCAAAACCGGCCAAATGAAAACCCCGAACATAATGACTTAACCGATCCGATTCCAAATGAAGAGCTGAAGGAAAACATGAAGGATGAAAAACACAAACGGCAGCAAAGAGACCACTCACAAAGCGAACGGGATTACGATACGAAATAATAGAACCCCTCACAAATCGTTGTGAAGGGTTTTTTCATTTTTCAATATAAATGCCGATTTCAGCTTCAGCAACAGGCTGGCCGCCTACTGACGCCTTGGCATGTCCAAACACAAACCCGCGCCGATTGCGCGTGACTTCAAACGTAAGATCAAGCCGGTCACCGGGTATGGCTGCGCCCAGCTTTTCCGCTTTCTTCACGGATGATAATAAGCCCAAGCTGTTCTCATCTGTAATCCCTGTAAAAGCCGCGGTTTGCGCAAGCGCTTCAATCACAAGCGAAAACGGCATTTCTGTTTGCATGTCAGTGATAAACCAGTCGTTCTCACTGATCAGCTTATACGCTGTTGCTCGGTTGCCGGGCTCGCTTTCCGTCACGCCATCAATAAACAAAAACGGATAGCGGTGAGGCAAAGATAATGAGTTCATTCTATTTACTCCTTTTTGAACTATTATATATCAGCCTTAAGCTGAATAATAGGATATAATGGAAAAAACGCAAAGGAGACCGTTATGCCCCAAAAACCGCTCGTCATTCTCGCTCACGAAATATACGGTGTAAACAGCCATATGAAAAAAATCGCCCGGCTGATCAAAATGGCTGGATATGATGTGGTAACACCCAACCTGCTCGGAGATGGTGAAGTCTACACACTTCAAGAGGCAAAAACAGCATACGAACAGTTTACCAGACACGAACGGCTGAAAATAGGAGAAATCATCATCCAGAACTTGATCAGGCAAAACGCAGGACGGCGCATCTTTGTGATTGGATTCAGCGCGGGCGCAACGATCGCATGGAAATGCAGCAGGATGCCTGAGGTGAGCGGAGCTGTTTGTTATTACGGTTCCCGGATACGCGATTCTCTTGACCACATACCTGCATGCCCGGTCCTATTGTTTTTCCCTTCTTATGAACCGTCTTTTGACGTTGCGCTTCTCATCAAAAAACTGCGGGAAAAACAGCAGCCCCATTTGACGATATATCAATTTGATGCTCTTCATGGCTTCGCCAACCCTGATTCGGTTTATTTTGACAGATCACTCTTCTTCAAAACGCTTTCCATCATAAAAAACGAGGCAGAAAAACCGCCCCGCCCTGTTTTATCAAAGTTTTTTTAAACGCGCACAGATTTCGCCCGTGACCTCAGCCGTTGTGCTTTGTCCGCCAATGTCGCGTGTTTTGATGCCGTCAGCTGTTACTTGTTCCATCACGTCGAGAATCTTTGCTCCCAGCTCTTCCTCTCCGAAATGGTCAAGCATCAGTTTCGCTGTCCAAATCTGGCCAATTGGATTGGCAAGGCCCTGGCCGGCAATGTCAGGAGCTGAGCCGTGAACCGGTTCGAACATGGATGGATATTTGCCGGACGGGTTGATGTTCGCAGACGGCGCAATGCCGATGCTTCCCATCAGGCTTGAGCTGATGTCGGTTAAAATATCACCGAACAGGTTGCTTGCCACAATGACGTCAAACGTTTCAGGACGCGTCACAAAAAAAGCGGCCAGCGCATCAATATGCTGGGATGATGTTTCGATTCCGCTGTAATCAGCAGCAGTCTGCTGAAAGACTTCATCCCAAAACGGCATCGCGTGATAAATGCCATTAGACTTTGTCGCACTTGTCACATGGCCGCGCCGTTTTTCCGCCAATTCGAAGGCAAACCGCATGACACGTTCTGTCGCTTTTCTCGTAAATACGGCATTCTGAATGGCGATTTCATCATCGCCCCTGTGAATGCGTCCGCCGACTTCACTGTATTCGCCTTCACTGTTCTCGCGAATCACCATAAGATCAAAATCATTTGGATGAAGAAGCGGCGACGTTATGCCTGCCATTTGTTTGGCAGGTCTCATATTAATGGAAAGCTCAAGCTCCCTCCGGATTTTCAGCAGCAGCCCCCATAATGAAATATGATCGGGAACCAGCTTCGGATTTCCGACCGCCCCCAAGAAAACCGCTTCGAATTGAGTAAGCGTATGTATTCCGTCTTCAGGCATCATTTCGCCGTGTTCCATGTAATAATCACAGCTCCATGGAAAAGCCGTAAATGAGAATGACAAACCTCCGTGCATCTCAGCAGCTGTATGAAGCACTTTCTCAGCAGCCGCCACAACTTCTTTTCCTACTCCATCTCCCGGTATTGCCGCAATCTCGAATTGTTTCATTGTCATTCTCCTTCCCCTGTTATCGTAAGCGTTTTCTATTATACTAGATTGCGAGATGGTAAAAAAAGCCCGTGACATGCTGTCACGGGTCGGTTATTGATTAAGTTTCTTTAAAACGATGGCATGCAGCGGTTCATGAGACTGAATGCCGCACACCTCTTGAAGCACGCCGCTGTATCCTTTTTTTTCGATCAGCGCTTGCAGTTCAACCGCTTCAGGATCACCGGTGAAATCAAAGCGCAGTGCTGCGGCAATCCCTTCCGCCAGTGCATTCGGCTCTTTTATTTTCTTTGCCGGGCCTACGAGTCTATCATTCTCTCCCAGTTTTCTGAGAGGTGATCTTGCCACGCGGGTCACATCGTCCGTAATGAATGGATTTTCAAAGCGTCCGATGATTTTTTTGATATATTGTTCGTGTTCGGCTTGCTTAAAGCCATACGTTTTGATGAGATAGTCACCGGTTTCAAGCAGCGCCGAATGAACGACACGGCGGATTTCCGGATGATCGATTGCTTCTTTGACCGTTTTGAGTCCGCGCTGATAGCCGACATACGCTGTCACCGCGTGACCGGTGTTGACTGTAAACAGCTTTCTTTCGATGTACGGCGTCAGATCATTAACAAACAGCGCGCCGTTTATGGCTGGTGTTTTCCCTTTAAAGCCTGATTCATCAATGACCCATTCAAAAAACGGTTCAACCGATACTTTGAGCGGATCTTCATGATGCTGAATCGGCACGATTCGGTCAACGGCGGAATTCGGAAAACCGACCGTTTCACCGACGGACTCCTGCTCCGCTTCTGTTAAATGGCTGTATATCTCTTTCTTTAGAAAGCTGCTCCCGCCAATCATATTTTCGCAGGCAATGATATTCAGTGTGTTTGAAGCGTCTCTTCGTCTTAACCCTTCTGCGATAGACGGAGCAATCAGCTTTAGCACGTTCGGGCCGACCGCTGTTGTGATGAGCGCTGCTTCATTGATCAGCCGATACAGTTCCTCCGGCTGGCTGCCGCTATTGATGGCACTGACCGGACCGATTACCTCTGATGAATGCCCCTCTTCTGCCAGCTCCACTGTATATTCCTTTTTTTCATTGAGGAGGCTGACCATCGTATCGTTCACATCCGCAAACACCACATCATAGCCGGAATGGTGAAGCAGCGCGCCGATAAACCCCCTCCCGATATTTCCCGCACCGAAATGTAAGGCGATCATGTCAGTTCACCTCGTTGAAGATGGCGATCAAATCTTCTTCGCTTTTAGCAGAGATCAGGCGTTCAATGTTTTCTTCTTCTGAGCAAATGATGGCGATGTTAGACAAAATATCCAAATGCTCATTATTTTTGCCCGCAATGCCGAATACCACTTTTACCGTGTTGCCTTCTCCATACTCGACACCGTTTGGAATCTGTATGATTGAGATTCCAGAGTGGAGCACTTCATTTTTGGCTTCTTCTGTGCCGTGTGGAATGGCAATGAAATTCCCCATAAAAGTAGAAGACGTTTCCTCCCGCTCAAACATTTTGCCAATGTAGTCTTCTGTTACATAGCCGTTGTCAATCAGCGTCTGCCCCGCCATTTTGATGGCTTCTTCTTTTGATGATACCGTTTGATTGAGTTTAATATTTTCCTTTGCGAGTACTTGCATGAGTATCACTCTCTTTCTATGAGATTACTTTTTAAGCTTTTCAATAAGCTCGTCATATTTCGGGCTGTTTAAGAAGTTATCCACTGATATGTGCGTCGCGTTCGGCAGCTTTGCTATCGCGCGATCTGTTAAATCTTTGTGGGTGATGACAATGTCCGCATCGCTTGGCAGATTGTTAATAGCTGTGTTGGTCACACTGATGTCAAGCTCCGCTTTTTTCACTTTGTTTCTTAAGATCGATGCTCCCATGGCACTTGATCCCATTCCCGCATCACATGCGAAGATGATTTTATTTACGCTTTCAGGAGACAGCTCAGACGCTTCCTCAGCTTTCGTTTTTTCCGCTTCTAAAGCAGCGGCTGCCTGGCTTTTCTTCCCCTTCATGGACTGCATTTTTTCAGTTGCGGCAGCTAGGTCCTCTTCGCTTGCTTTTGAAGATTTCAGGATCACTGCTGATACGATGAACGAAACAGCCGCTGCGACCAATACACCCGCCAATACGCCGAAGTAGCCGCCTCTTGGTGTCATCGCCATTAATGCGATGATGCTTCCCGGTGACGCTGCTGCAACAAGTCCTGCATTAAAGATGGTAAACGTTAAGAGTCCGCTGGCTCCGCCGGCAATGGCCGCCAGAATCAAGGCCGGTTTCATCAAAATGTACGGGAAGTAAATCTCGTGAATCCCGCCGAAGAAATGAATGATCGCCGCGCCGGGAGCCGTTGATTTTGAAGAACCTTTGCCAAAGAACATGTATGCCAGCAAAATGCCGAGCCCCGGTCCAGGGTTTGCTTCTACTAAAAACAGAATTGATTTTCCCGTTTGGGCTGCTTGCTCGATTCCGATTGGACTTAAGATTCCATGGTTAATGGCGTTGTTTAGGAACAACACTTTCGCCGGTTCTACAAAAACGCTGGCTACAGGCAGTAAATTAGCGTGTACAATGACTTCCACACCTGCTGCCAGCAATTTGTTTAACGTCAGGACAACCGGGCCGATAGCGTAAAACGCGAGAATCGTTAAAGCTGCGCCGACAATCCCTGCCGTAAAGTTGTTAATCAGCATTTCAAAGCCTTGTTTGACTTTATCCTTGAACAATTTATCAGTCTGTTTAATGAGGTATCCGCCAAGCGGACCCATAATCATTGCACCTAAAAACATTGGAATATCCGACCCGACAATCACCCCGATTGCCGCTGTCGCCCCGACGACTCCGCCGCGGTGGTCGTAAATCATTTTTCCGCCTGTATACGCTATCAAAAGCGGCAGTAAATATGTGATCATCGGGCTGACAAGTGTATTCAGCTGTTCATTCGGAAACCATCCCGCCGGAATAAACAGCGCGGTAATGATGCCCCACGCAATAAACGCGCCGATATTCGGCATGATCATTCCGCTCAAATAACTCCCGAAGCGCTGCACTTTCACTTTCATGCCGCCTTGCTGATCTTGCTGCATATATAAACCCTCCTTGTTTGTCGCTGTAAGATACAAAGATATGTTCAGAGAATGGTGCTTCTCTTTGACTCTATGTTAAAACGCTTACAGTCCCTATACAATCGAAAGTAAAGAGGACTTTGGCACATGGGTGTGACAATTTTTTAAAAAATAAAAAGGCTCCTGGTATTAGGAGCCTTCAGATTGATGACAAAATGCTAAAATGGTTTTCAACTTAGCATTTTGTCATCTTTTCAGCGTGATTGAAAACCCTTGAAGTCTAGGAAGGCCGAGCATTGGAGCACAGCGAATGTTCTAATTCGTGAGCACCGACGCGCAGGCCTGACAACGAATGCGAGGGTTTGTCGACACGCTGAAGGCTCCTGGTATCAGGAGCCTTTTCTCTTTCCTCTATAGATAATGCTGCCGTTTTGAATCACGTACTTGGCGATCATCCGCTCACTCACAATAAAAACGGGATAGGCGCACACAAGCGCAAAAACAGCCATCGGCACGTGCTGTACGGCCGGTATCATTGAGCCTGCCGCATTGCGGAGGAGCAGCAAAAGATAAATGAGCAGCACGATGACTGCTAATGACACCAGCATGATCGGAGCTGATACTTTATATTCATGAAGCCGTTCACGGCAGTGTCCGCAGCGAAATTGACAAGGCACATTTGATGATCTGACCATGTCGCCTGTCAAAGGTTTGCCGCAGTTCGGGCATAGTGTATCTTTCATAGGGTATTCCTCACTTTCCATTCCATATGTCTATTATACCAGAGTCCCTTCTGTTTCGTTTTGTTGCTGTTCAACACATTTTCACATTTTTTATCACCAGCTTACTTGTCTCTGTCTTGAAAATCCTCTACGCTTAAATAGATCTTATTGGAGGGGATGTATGAATGCTTCCGATTAATAGACAGCAGCACATACTGAAGTGGCTGAAAGAAGAAGGCGCGCTCAGAGTCTCTGACATCAGCGCAAGGTTCGGCGTTTCGGAAATGACGGTATACAGAGATGTCAATCAGCTTGTTCAGTCAAATCAGGTCATTAAAACGGCCGGCGGCATCACGCTCCCAGCCCGTACACCTCAAGCGGATCATATGTGCAGCTATTGCCTGAAGCCGGTCAATCAAGCCCATTCGGTTCAGCTGATTACGGTAAACCAAGACATTGAACAGCTATGCTGCGCACATTGTGCGTTTTTGCGTTACGCAGATAAAACGGAAGAGGTTTCACACTTGATTTGCAGAGATTTTCTGTTACACACAACGGTCAGTGCCAGCTCGGCTTATTTCGTCGTCAACACTGAATTAAACCTGCATTGCTGCCAGCCTCAGGCGATTCCGTTTGCGACACTCGACCATGCTGAACGGTTTCAAAAAGGATTCGGCGGAGCCGTCCGCACCTTCGACCAGGCGCTGGAGGACATGCTTCAAGACAGAAAAAAACGCTGCACCTGCACCCAGAAATAACACAACATATACAGCGGAAGGTGGTGTCTGAGTATGAAGCGAAACAGATGGTGGATCATCCTACTGCTTTTTCTTGTTTTCCTGCCGAAAACAAGCTTTGCTCACGCCTATATTGTTACATCTTCACCTGGGGAAAACAGCGAATTAAAAAGCGCCCCTTCACAGGTGGAAATCGAATTTAATGAACCGGTTGAAGAAGGATTTCATTACATTAAAGTCTATAATTCAAACGGCGATCGGGTGGATACAGATAAGACTGAAATCAAAAAAGATAATAATCACATCATGACTGTGAAGCTGAAAAAGAATTTGCCGCATGATGTGTACAGAGCGGAATGGAATGCCGTATCCGCGGACGGGCATCCGGTTTCCGGCGTCATTCCGTTCAGCATCGGGAAAGCGGACGGCGGATTCAGCAGCCAAAAAGCCGCCGGCTCGGCGCTGAACCCCGCAACAGCCGCAGACCGCGCGATTTTGTACACAGCCTTATCTCTGTTTATCGGGACGGTTTTCTTCCATCTCTTCTGGTATAAAGGAGATTCACAGCAGCTTGCCAGACGGACGAGACGTATCCTGATTGTCTCGGTCGCTGCATTGGGGCTGGCGCTTTTGCTTCAGCTTCCCATTCAAACAAAAGTGAACGCGGGCGGCGGCTGGGGCAGCGCCTTTCAGCCGGGCTACATCAGGGAAACACTGCTTGAGACAGCAGGCGGCACCATTTGGATCATACAAACCGTGCTGTACGTGCTGCTTGCACTGTCTGTCATCCCTGCGATACGCAAAAACCGCTTTTCGTCCTTTGGCTATTGGACAGCGCCGCTCATTTTCTTTTTCGGTCTCCTGCTTGCCAAAGCGTTTACCGGTCATGCAGCTGTCGTTGAAGAAAAATCAGTCGGTATTTTAATGGATTTCCTTCATTTATCTTCCGCTTCCATTTGGGTCGGCGGAATAGCGGCACTCGTTTTGCTGCTCGCAAAGGAATGGAGGCAGCCTGACAAAACGCTCTCATGGGAAACGGTAAGCCGGTTCTCCCCGTGGGCGCTTACTGCAGTCGGCGTCATTTTGTTTTCGGGCTTGCTCAATGGATTTTTTATCATTCGATCGATGGATTCACTGTTCCATACAGCGTACGGCCAAGCTCTTTTAGTGAAAAGCGGACTATTTATTTTGATGCTGGCCTTGGGCGCGATTCATTTTCTGCTCACCAGAAAGCAGCGCCGTACAGGAATCAGCCGAACGCTGAAAGCGGAATGGGCAATCGGCATCGCTGTATTGATCACAGCGGCCGTGTTTACAAGCCTGCCAAGCCCGCCTGAGCCGGCACCGGAACCGTTCTTCCAAACGAAAGCGATTGAGAACGGACAAAGCGTTTCTCTCAGCATCAGCCCGAACCAGCCAGGCAAAAACGAATTTGAGCTGCGGGTCACTGACCATAACGGCGAACCGGTGAAAAACATCCAGCAAATCACGTTAACAATTTACAAAACAGGCCTGTCAGGCAGCGAAAACAAAAGCACGTTTCAATTAAAAGAGAAAACCAAAGGCGTCTTTCAGGATGAAAACCTATCCATTAATGAAAAGGGAAACTGGAAGATCAAAGTCCATGGGCTGACCGGAGACTTTAACGAAATCAATATCATGTTTACAAAGACCAATTAAAGGAGTGTTTGAGTTGTTAAAAAAAATCGCATTCACACTATGTCCGGCTATTATCGGCTCTCTCTTATTCTTTACGGCCCCTGCCAGCGCGCACGTTACTGTAAAGCCTGCTGAATCCGCTGCAGGCTCTTGGGAGACGTATACAATGAAAGTTCCTTCTGAGAAAAACCTGCCGACAACGAAGGTCGTCCTCAAAATGCCGAAGGATGTTGAATTCCAGCAATACGAGCCAATTCCAGGCTGGAAGGTATCCACTCAGAAACACGATGACAAATCAGTGTCAGTGACGTGGGAAGCAACTGACGGCGGCATTCAGGAAGGACAGTTCCAGCAGTTTACCTTTGTTGCCAAAAACCCTGATAAAGCGGAGGAAGCCGCTTGGGATGCATACCAATATTACAAAGACGGCAGTATTGTCGAATGGACAGGTGACGAGGATGCGGATACACCTCACTCCATTACAAACATCACCGCTGCAAAGCAAGTGACAGATGAGCACGGCGCTACGAAAACGGAAGACGATTCTGAGGACTCAGGCTCTTCAGCTCTCGACATCACAGCGATTGTGCTGTCTGCGGCAGCCATTATTTTATCTGTAGCAGCGCTTGTAAAGAAAAAGCGTGCGTAATAAAAAAGCGATCCAGATGAGTTCTGGGTCGCTTTTTTAGATTTATCCGCGTCCTGCCTGGAAGGAAGGATATTGTGTCATACCGCCGTCCGCGAATAACGTGATGCCTGTGACGTAGCTGGCTTCCTTCGAAGCAAGCCAGACTGCTACTGCCGCAATTTCCTCCGGTTCACCGATATATCCCATCGGAATCATGCTTTCTACATCTGCTCTCTGCTTAGGATCAGCAAATTTTTCAGCATTGATTGGCGTGTTGATCGCACCTGGCCCGATATTGTTGACACGAATGCCCTTCGGCGCATATTCCAGCGCCAATGTTTCCGTCATCAGCTTAATTCCGCCTTTACTTGCCGCATAGTGAACAAATAACGGCCACGGAATCACTTCATGTACGCTCGACATATTAATGACATTTCCTTTTATATCGTTTTCAACAAAATATTTAATCGCTTCACGGCTTCCTAAAAAGGCACCTGTTAAGTTCGTGCTGATGACTTTATCCCAATCCTTCAGCGGCATTTCATGAGAAGGAACGGGATTTTCAAGACCAGCATTATTAATCATGATATCGAGAGTGCCGAACTCTTTAATCGCAGTTTGCACAATATTTTTTACATCTTCCTCTTTCGTGACATCTCCTTGGACGATTACGGCTTCACCGCCCGCCTTGATGACCTCTTCTTTTACCTCGTTTGGATCCTGCTTATCACTATAATAGTTGATGACCACTTTTGCCTGCTCCTTGCCGAAGCGAATGGCCATGGCTTTTCCAAGACCTGATGCAGCTCCTGTAATGGCAACGACTTTTCCTTTTAAATCTGGATACATATACATCCTCCTCAATTGTTATGAATTCGTTTTGGCGATTCCTAAAAATACAGCGGCAGCAATAATCAGTGCAATCCCGATGGCAATCGCAATAAGCTGGCGTTTTGTTTTCTTTTCACGCAGGATGAAAATGCCGCCCAGCGTTGAAATGACAATTCCCATTTGTGAGAGGGAAAAGCTTGTTGCGACGCCGACTTTCGGCTGAGAAATAAACAAAAACATATTTCCGCCTGCCCAGATTAAGCCTGGGAGAATATTTCTGATCGCATATTTGTTAAAGGGGTTGTGTCTATAGGTTAAAATTAACCCCCCAACCACCATGCCAATCGCCTGAGGAAGCAGCGCGGACCAGCCGGACACATTGAACAATCTAGCCACGACTACATAAACCAAATAACCAAGAGTCGAGACAAGGAGAATCAAAATGCCCTTTTTCAAGTTGCTTGGCTCGCCCTCCTTTTTATCCTTCTTATCTTCCAAAGATGTGAGAATAATTCCCACAATGATAAAGATCAGAGCGAGAATGCCAAGCGTAATCGCAATCGGTGTTGACCATTCACGGAACACGATCACACCGAACAGCGATGTGGAAACGAGCTGCATTCCTGTGGAAATCGGCATTGTTTTAGATACACCCATCAATTCAATGCTTTTCAGCTGGTTGGCCTGCCCAAGTGACCAAAATAAGCCGGATACGATGCCAACAATAAAAATGCGCAGTGACAGAACGGGCTGAACAAAAAAGTAAATAACGATAGAAACAATGAGCGCACCGATCGTCGTTCCCAGTGTCTGGCTGTACGGCCCGCCGCCTAATTTCACATTGAAGAGAACAATGCTCCCCCAAAACAAAGCCGGGAGAAGAGCCAATAATAAATCCATTGTTGGGGAACCTTCTTTCAAAATGTATTTGCTGTTATTTTGTCTGGAATCACTGGGTTTATTCACCGGAACAACAAAAAGAGCTGCCGGAAGATCCGGCAGCTCTCAGGAGCTTGCATTCTTTTACAAACCGATGGACATATATTTTGTTTCAAGGTACGGCTCGATGCCTTCCGAACCGCCTTCGCGGCCGATGCCGCTTTCTTTCATTCCGCCGAATGGCGCTTGAACCGCTGAAGGTCCGCCGTCATTCCAGCCGATAATCCCGTACTCAAGATTTTCGGATATATAGATGCCGCGGCGGTAGTTTTCTGTGAAAAAGTAAGCAGCTAGGCCGTACGGTGTATCGTTGGCAAGCTGAATCGCCTCGTCAATATCAGAAAACGTAACGATCGGTGCAACCGGGCCGAATGTTTCCTCGTGCATGATATTCATGGACGTATCTACATCGGCGAGTACTGTCGGGTTGACGAAGTAGCAGCCTTTGTCATCGTTTCGGTCATACGTGCCCCCAGCGAGAACTTTTGCACCTTTTTCAACCGCATCATCAATTTGGCTGACGATTTTTTCAAAGCCTCTTTTGTTAATAATCGGGCCGACATTGACGCCCTCTTCAAGTCCATTTCCGACTTTCAGCTTAGACACTTGCTCGCTCAGTTTCGCCGCAAAGTCATCTTTGATGGATTCATGAACGATCAGGCGGTTCGCACATACGCATGTTTGGCCCGCGTTTCGGTATTTAGACACCATCGCCTGTTCAACGGCAAGGTCAATGTTTGCATCTTCATCCACGATCAGCGGAGCATGACCGCCGAGCTCCATGGAAACATGTTTCACGGTGTCCGCACTATTCTTCATGAGGATTTTTCCTACCGGCGTTGATCCTGTGAACGTAATTTTGCGGATTTTCGGACTGCTTGTGAACACATTTCCAATTTCTTCTCCATCGCCGATGACAACTTGAAGAACGTCCTTCGGAATACCCGCTTCATATGCGAGGCGCGCAAGCTCATAGGCAGACAGCGGTGTGTCCGGTGCCGGCTTGATGATAAACGTACAGCCGGCAGCAAGAGCAGGCGCCGCTTTGCGTGTAATCATCGCATTTGGGAAATTCCAAGGCGTGATGGCAGCAACAGGACCGACAGGCTGGCGTGTAACGACAATTCGTTTACCAGTTGTCGGAGCAGGGACCGTTCTTCCGTACACTCGCTTCGCTTCCTCTGCGAACCATTCGATATAGCCTGCGCCGTATAGGACCTCGCCGACCGCTTCCTGATACGGTTTTCCGTTTTCCTTTGTAATTAAATCTGCAAGTTCTTCTTTATGTTCAACAATCAGCTCATACCATTTTTTCAAAAGAGACGCTCTTTCGTTCGCTGATGTTTTAGACCACGTTTTAAACGCTTGATGTGAACGTTCAATGGCTTCTTCTACGTCTTTGGCTGATTGCTGAGGAATCGTTTTGATCTCCTCGCCCGTAGCCGGGTTGTAGACCGTTAATTGATCTGGCATATTGAACATTCCTTTCTAATTTATGATTACTTAAAATGATAGCAGACCCAACCGTTTTCTTTCCAATGATTAAGCTCGCAGTCCTGCTTCCAAGATGCTCAGCCCTTCATTCAGAAGGCTGTCTGAGATGACGAGCGGCGTCAGAAAGCGGATGATATTGCCATTTATTCCCGCAGTCAGCAAAAGCAATCCATTTTGGTTCGCATACGCTGCAATTGCTGCTGCTTTTGCTTTATCAGGCTCACGCGTGTCAGGATCCTTGACGATTTCGATTGCCGCCATTGCTCCGAGTCTGCGGATGTCACCGATAAACGGGAATTCTTGTTTCCACTCATACGCCTTGTTTTCAATGGTTTTGCCAATTGCTTCAGATCGCTCATTCAGTCCTTCTTCTTCAATAACATCCAAGACTGCCAAAGCTGCCGCGCACCCGAGCGGGCTCCCAGCATACGTTCCGCCCAGCTCCCCTGGCGCTGCTGCATCAAGCATTTCCGCACGGCCGATCACACCGCTTAACGGCAATCCCGCTGCAAGTGATTTAGAAACCGTGATCAGATCAGGAACTACATCAAAATGTTCAATTGCGAAATAAGTGCCTGTTCTGGCAAAACCCGTTTGAATTTCATCAGCGACAAAAACAATACCGTGTTCTTTGCAGAAGGATGCGACATGCTGCACAAATCGTTTCGATGGAATAATAAAGCCGCCTTCTCCCTGTACAGGCTCCATCACGACACATGCTACTGTTTCCGGCGCGACTGAAGCGATGAAGAAATCATTAAACGCTTGGATGATCATGTCATCATAGCTATCATCACTCATGCCGGCCGGCTTCTGATAATAATATGGGAACGGCGCTTGATAAACCTCTGATGCAAAAGGGCCGAAGCCGAATTTATAAGGTTTTACCTTGCTCGTCATGCTCATGGTCATATTCGTGCGCCCATGAAACCCGCGTGTAAACGAGACTACCCCTTGGCGCTTTGTATACTTTCTGGCAATTTTTACAGCGTTTTCGACCGCTTCCGCCCCTGAGTTCAGAAAGATCGCTTTTTTCTCATGGCCGCCCGGTGCAATACTGCATAGTTTTTCCGCTAGTTCGATATAAGACGGATACATCATGACATTGAAGCCCGGGTGAATCAGCTCCTCCGCCTGACGCTTCACAGCCTCAACCACCTTCGGATGCGAGTGTCCGACGTTTAATGTTCCGATGGCGCCTGCAAAATCAATAAATCTCCGGCCGTCCAAATCGTACAGCTCAGCCCCTTCTCCTTTTACCGCCAAACTGCGGTTGCCGTTGCTTACACCTTTTGACACGAATTGATCCCGTTTTTGCTGCCACTGGGCAGTCGTAATGCTTGCTGTTGTTTGACTCATGTGAATGTCCCCCTGTCGCTATTTTCTTATCATTCTGACTTCTTTTTGGTATGATGAAAAGTACCAATTATAACTTTTTGATGGTACCAGAAGGAGAAAGCGCAAATGGACATCACAATCACACTCGATCGCTCAGAACAAGCCGATTATATCTATCAGCAAATTTATCAAAAGCTGAAAAAAGAAATCCTCAGCCGCAATCTGCTGCCACACTCGAAGGTTCCCTCCAAACGGGAGCTGGCTGAGAAGCTGAAGGTCAGCGTAAACTCAGTGAATTCAGCCTATCAGCAGCTGCTGGCTGAGGGATATTTGTACGCCATTGAGCGAAAGGGTTTTTTCGTGGAGAAGCTGGACATGTTTTCTGCCGAGGAGCACCCCCCATTTGCACTGCCTGATGACCTGAAAGAGGTTCACATCGATCAGAGCAATTGGATTTCGTTTTCACACATGAGTGCCGATACAGACCATTTTCCGATCAAAAGCTGGTTTCGCTGCGAGCAAAAAGCAACCTCCCGTTCATACCGCACGCTCGGCGATATGTCACATCCGCAAGGGATATATGAAGTGAGAGCGGCCATTACCAGGCTCATTTCCCTGACACGGGGCGTAAAATGCCGGCCGGAGCAAATCGTCATAGGGGCGGGCACACAGGTGCTTATGCAGCTATTGACTGAGCTTTTGCCTAAGGAAGCAGTGTATGCGATGGAGGAGCCCGGTTACAGGCGCATGTACCAGCTTTTAAAAAATGCCGGAAATCAGGTGAAGACCATCATGTTGGATGCAAAAGGCATGTCGATTGCTGAAATCAGCAGACAGCAGCCTGATGTGCTGGTGACGACTCCATCTCATCAATTTCCGGCCGGAACGATTATGCCTGTATCCAGAAGAATTCAGCTGCTTAACTGGGCAGCTGAAGAGCAGCATCGCTATATTATTGAAGACGATTATGATAGCGAATTTACATATGATGTAGACAGTATTCCGGCACTGCAAAGCCTTGACCGTTTTCAAAATGTCATCTATATGGGCACCTTTTCAAAGTCCCTTCTCCCCGGCTTGCGGATCAGCTATATGGTTTTGCCGCCGGAGCTATTGCGAAAATACAAACAGCGGGGCTATGATTTGCAGACATGCTCGTCGCTTACGCAGCTCACCCTGCAGGAATTTATCGAGTCCGGAGAATATCAGAAGCATATAAAAAAAATGAAGCAGCATTATAAAGAAAAGAGAGAACGTCTGATCACCGCTTTAAAAACAGAGTTCAACGGAGAGGTTACCGTAAAGGGGGCAAATGCGGGACTGCACTTTGTTACCGAATTTGATACCAGCCGCTCCGAACAAGATATCCTGGCACATGCCGCCGGCCAGCAGCTTGAAATCTTTGGAATGAGCCGGTTTGATTTGAAGGAAAAAAGAAGGCAAACAGGCAGGCCCGCTCTTATTATCGGATTCGCCCGGCTAAAGGAAGAAGACATTCAGGAGGGTGTTGAGAGGCTTTTCCGCGCTGTTTACGGACATAAAAAAATCCCCGGTACAGGGGATTGATTCACCAGCGGTCCTGGTCCACATTCAGCACGGCTTCAAGCAGGCCTGGAAATGCCTTTTCGAGGTCTTCAGCGCGAAGTGAATAATACCGGCGCTTTCCTTCTATACGAACTTGAGCGATGCCTGATTCTCTCAATACTTTAAAATGATGTGACAAGGTCGATTTGGCAACCTGTACATCCGCACAGGTGCCGCACGTTTTTTCTTTCGCTTCAGCCAATTGCTTTACCAACTCTAAACGAAGCGGATCACTCAGTGCGTGAAGAACCTTTGTCAGCTGCAACGTTTCTGTTTCTGGATGGTTTGGAATGTTCATGACACAAATGTATCACACAACAATTAGAATGACAATTTTACTATTTAAGGGTTTTTCCTTTACCTCATTTTGATTACATGTTACAGTTAGTTCGATGAAATTCGAACAATAATTCAACATAACGATGGAGGAGATTGACATGATCGTATTACAAGCTTACATCAAAGTAAAACCAGAAAAACGCGAGGAATTTTTGAGCGAGGCGCAATCGCTTGTTCAACATTCAAGAGCTGAGGAAGGCAACGCGCAATACGACCTATTCGAAAAAGTAGGCGAAGAAAATACATTTGTGATGCTTGAACAATGGAAAGATGAAGCAGCGATGAAATCCCACAATGAAACTGCTCATTTCCAAGGGTTTGTAGCAAAAGGGAAAGAACTGCTGAGTGCTCCTCTTGATGTTGTCCGCACAGAGCTTAGCGAGTAAGGAAAGGGTGTCCCATATGAATGAAGTCATTAAATCATTAACAGACCACCGCTCGATTCGCAGCTACACAGATGAGCCTGTAGCTCAGGAACAATTGGACCAAATCATCCAAGCGGTACAATCAGCCCCAACTTCTATTAACGGGCAGCAAGTGACTGTGATCACAGTGCAGGATAAGGAGCGCAAAAAGAAAATCTCCGAGCTGGCAGGCGGACAGCCTTGGATTGACCAGGCTCCTGTTTTCTTGCTGTTCTGCGCAGACTTTAACCGGGCCAAAATCGCGCTTGAGGAACTGAATGATTTCAAAATGGAAATTACAAATGGCTTAGAATCTGTTCTCGTCGGTGCAGTAGACGCTGGTATCGCCCTCGGTACTGCGACAGCAGCTGCTGAATCACTCGGACTTGGCACAGTTCCGATCGGTGCGGTTCGCGGAAACCCTCAAGAGCTGATCGAACTGCTTGAGCTTCCGAAATACGTGTTCCCTTTATCCGGCCTTGTCATCGGGCATCCTGCCGACCGTTCAGCGAAAAAACCGCGCTTACCGCAGGAAGCAGTCAATCATCAGGAAACATATTTGAATCAAGATGAGCTGACGTCTCACATTCAGGCATACGACGAGCAGATGTCTGAATACATGAATAAACGGACAAACGGAAAAGAAACAAGAAACTGGTCACAGAGCATCGCTACCTATTATGAGCGCCTGTACTATCCGCATATCCGTGAAATGCTTGAGAAACAAGGATTTAAAGTTGAAAAATAAGCCTCACCCGGCCTGTCGGATTTTCCGGCAGGCCTTTCAATTGTCCGGTTAAAATCCATTGACTTCTATTTAGTTTATTTGGTAAAATTTTTTCATTGTTACTCATTGGTTTTCTGTGAACCAATGGGTTTTCTAATGTTCAAGAAAGAAGGAAGCCACGAGATGCTTGATAAAAAAACAGATATCTTGTTAGCTGCGCGAAAGCTTTTTTCGGAAAAGGATTTTACGTCGGTTTCCATGCAGGCGATCGCAGAAGAATGTAAGATGTCAAAAGCTTCGATATATAAGCTGTTTCAATCTAAGGAAGATCTGCTTTTGGAGCTGCTGTCTTTTAACCAGAAACAAATGGTGGCCGCGGCCTCAAGACTTCAGGAAAATACTTCACTGACACCGGAGGAGCGTTTGACACAAAAGGTCAAAATGGAGCTGGAAGGCTTCAGGCGGAATCAGCAGTTTTTCAATATGCTGACCTACGGTAACCCCAAGCTGCATAATGACCGGGTCAAACAGCATATCCATCAGACCAGATCGACGATTATTTGCTGGCACCGCGATTCGCTGATCCAGGCGTATGGGGAAACCATTCTGCCGTTTGTCTGGGACCTAGTCATCGTTCTTCACGGCATGATGCGTGAGTTTTTAATGCTGATCAAAATAGAGGAAAAACCGCTTGAGCTTGACCCGATCGCAGAGTTTATCATCAGCACCCTCAATCAGATTGTCAAAAACAAGGAAACCCGTCAGTCTCTTCTTCCGCCTGAAGCCATCGAGCTTTACATTCATTCAGCATCCTCCTACAAGCCAAAGGATAAATCAGCCCTATTGTCGGAAAGCCTGAAGGAATTACATAAAGGCATCTCTTCCCTGCCCGCCGCGGACTATGACGTAGATGAACTGACATCCGCAGCCGCCATGCTGGAGGAAGAAGCAAAGAAGGAAGAACCTCGCGCTTTTTTGCTCAAATCACTGATTGGCTATCTGGAACAAACCGGTGTTTTAACACAGCCCGTTTCGATGTTAAAAACACTGTTAATTACTTAAAGAAAAGAAGGGATATGTATTGGACAAAAGTATTGAACCAAAACCTTTTAACCGTTCGGTCATTGTCGGCATTTTATTAGCCGGGGCGTTTGTCGCGATTTTGAATCAGACGCTATTAATTACCGCACTTCCCCATATTATGAGGGATTTCAATGTAGATGCCAACCAAGCACAATGGCTGACAACTTCATTTATGTTGACGAATGGAATTTTAATTCCGATTACCGCGTTTTTAATTGAGAAATTCACAAGCCGGACGCTGCTCATCACAGCAATGAGCATTTTCACTGCCGGAACAATCGTCGGGGCGTTTGCGCCGAACTTCCCGGTTCTGCTGACAGCACGTATCATTCAAGCGGCTGGAGCCGGCATTATGATGCCGCTCATGCAGACCGTATTCCTGACAATCTTTCCGATTGAAAAGCGTGGCCAAGCTATGGGCATGGTCGGATTGGTCATCTCGTTCGCACCTGCGATCGGGCCGACTCTTTCTGGATGGGCAGTCGAAGCTTTCTCTTGGAGATCATTGTTTTATATCATTCTGCCGTTTGCTGTAATAGATTTAATTCTTGCCAGCATCCTAATGAAGAATGTGACGACTTTAAGAAAAACAAAGATTGATATTTTATCAGTAATCCTTTCGACATTTGGATTCGGCGGCCTTCTGTACGGCTTCTCAAGCGTCGGCTCTTACGGCTGGACCAGTTCAACCGTCTTGATTTCATTGCTTGTGGGTGTCATCGCATTGCTCCTGTTCATCACAAGACAAATGAAGCTTGAAAAACCGATGCTGGAATTCCGCGTATTTACATTTGGTGTCTTTAGCTTAACAACCCTGCTGGGAACACTTGTCTTTGCGTTATTGATCGGTACGGAAACCATCCTGCCGCTTTATACACAAAACGTCAGAGACGTTACAGCCTTTGATACAGGGCTTATGCTTCTTCCAGGAGCCATTGTGATGGGCTTCATGTCACCGTTTATCGGCAGAATCTTTGACCGTGTCGGCGGAAGAGGCCTGGCGATTGCCGGTTTCTGTATCATCTTCCTGACATCACTGCCGTTTATGCAGCTGACTGACCATACGTCACTCGCTTGGATAGTCGTTTTATACACGGTTCGTCTCTTAGGTACGGCCATGATCATGATGCCGGTGACGACAGCCGGAATCAACGCGCTGCCGCGCCACTTGATTCCACACGGAACAGCGATGAACAATACGATTCGCCAAGTCGGCGGCTCAATCGGAACCGCACTATTGGTATCCGTCATGAGTAACCAGGCGGCTCACGCAGGCACAACAAATGTGAAGCACGCCGCCCTGCACGGCATGAACGCCGCTTTTATCGTGGCAGCCTGCATCGCGCTTGCCGGCTTACTTCTATCCTTCACATTAAAGAAACCTCAGCGCCCTGCCGAACAGCAGCCGGCACGCTGATCCATAAAAAAAAGAGCCCCGCTTTGAGAGCGGAGGCTCTTTTTCGTTTTACTTCGCTAAACCGTCTTTTACTTCTTTAATCATTTGCGTCATAGACTCAAGTCCGCCTCCTGATAAGTACCAAGTAGCAGAATCAAGGTAAACGACATGATCATTTTTCACTGCGTTTACGTTTTTCACATAATCGTTTTCAACGACTTGTTTAGTAGATGATGTTTCTCCGATCGCTGTACCGCGGTCAATAACAAACAGGTAATCAGGGTTTGTTTTTGAAATGTACTCATAAGAAACACTTTGTCCGTGAGTAGACGCTTTGATGTTTTTATCAGCCGGTGTTACGCCGAATACGTCATGGATTAAGCCATATCTTGATTTAGAACCAAAGGCGCTGATTTTGCCGTCGTTCGCCATAATCACAAGACCGTTTTTGTTCAGCTTTTCAGCTTTTTTCTTAAGATCAGCAATTGAATTATCAATTGTTGCGAGTTCATCTTTCACTTTGTCTTCTTTATCAAAGATCTTACCGATTGTTTCTGCGTCTGATTTAAATGATTCCATGTATTTCGCTGTGTCTACGCCAAGGTAAATCGTCGGCGCAATTTCAGAGAATTCTTTGTAAGACTCAGATTGTCTTCCTGAAATAATGATCAGATCAGGGTCAATATCCGCCACTTTTTCGAAGTCCGGCTCTTTTAAGCTTCCGACATCAGCATATTTGTCATCTTTGAATTTAGATAGATAGCTTGGAAGGGCTTGTTTCGGAAGGCCCGCTACTTTATCATCAAGACCGAGTTTATCTAACGTATCTAAGCTTCCAAAATCAAATACGACTACTTTTTTAGGGTTCTTTGGTACTTTTGTTCCATTTTTGTCCAGTTGGTGTTTCACTGTGATTTGTTCTTCCTTTGAATCAGAACCTTTGCTGCTGCTTGTGCTTTGATTTCCGCATGCAGAAATGACAACTGCCGTCACCAAAGCGATGAATAATAATGCAAACTTTTTCATGCTCTTCACCTCTTCTATATATTAAGAAAAATAAACACCAATTCTCTGATTATCAATCGTCTGAATCGGAATGGTCATATCATAGATTTCCTCAAGCACTGAGGTCTCTATCATTTCCTCAGGCGGTCCCTCTTTTACGATTCGGCCGTTTTTCAAGGCAACGATATGATCGGAGTAGACGGATGCGAAGTTGATATCGTGAATGACGATCACGATCGTTTTTCCAAGCTCCTCCACCAGCCGTTTCAGCAGTTTCATAATTTCAACTGAATGTTTCATATCCAGATTGTTCAGCGGCTCATCCAGAAAGATATAATCTGTGTCCTGGGCAATGACCATTGCGATAAACGCCCTTTGGCACTGTCCGCCGCTCAGCTGATCCAGGTATTTGTCCTGAATATCTTCCAGTTTCATATAGCCGAGCGCCTGGTTAATATGAACCCAGTCTTCCTCTGTCAGCCGGCCCTGTGAGTATGGAAATCTGCCGAAGCTGACGAGGTCTTTGATGGTGAGCCTGATATTAATTTGGTTCGCCTGCTTCAAAATGCTCATTTTTTTGGCAAGCTCTTTGCTGTCGCAGGCTCCAATCTCTTGTCCGTCTATGAAAATCTCGCCGGAATCCTTTTTGATCAGGCGGCTCATAATAGACAGCAGCGTGCTTTTGCCGGCGCCGTTAGGACCGATAAACGAGGTAATTTTGCCCTTTGGAATCGTGACTGACGTCTCTTCAAGGACCACTTTCCCGCCATATTGTTTGCTTACATTTTTGACCTCTACCATGATTTATTCTCCTTTAACAGCAAGTAGATAAAATAAATCCCGCCGGCAAAATTAATAATGACGCTCAGCGTCGTTGAGAAGGTAAACACTTTCTCAACCACAAACTGCCCTCCGACCAGCGCAATGATGCTGATGAAAACGGAGCCTGCGATTAAGTATGAATGCTTATACGTTTTCAGGAATTCTCTCGCCAGGTTGACGACGAGAAGGCCTAAGAACATAATCGGCCCGACTAGCGCTGTTGAAACAGAAACAAGGATCGCAACTACGATCAGCATCTGCTTCACCACTTTGTCGTAGTCGATGCCCAAATTCACGGCGTGCTCGCGCCCGAGCGACAGCACGTCGAAAAGCTTTGTAAAACGCCAAACATAAGCGCCTGTCAGCAGGAAGATGATGAACGCAAGCCATAACAAATCCGTATTGATGTTGTTAAAGCTGGCAAACATCTTGTCCTGCACAACTTGGAACTCATTCGGATCAATCAGCATCTGCATAAAGGAAGACAGGCTGCTGAACAGCGTGCCAAACACGATTCCGATGAGCAGAAGGAAAAAGATATTTCTCCCCTCTCCCCTGAACATGATTTGATACAGAACAAGGGAAAACAGTATCATCAGCAGAACAGAGATGATAAAGTTGATGTTTTTATTCATGATGACAATATTCGCAGAACCGAACAAAAAGATAATGCCGGTCTGAATCAGCATGTAGAGAGAATCAAGGCCCAAGATGCCTGGCGTCAGGATACGGTTGTTCGTAATCGTTTGAAAGATCATGGTCGAAAACGCAATCGCTCCCCCAGTCAGCGCAATGGCAGCAACCTTTTTGATTCTTCTCGGCAGGGTGTAATCCCAATTGCCTAAGTCATAAAACAGAAACAAGCCAATACATATGATGGCTAAAACAACGAGCAACGCAATTTTCATCTGGTTACGCATACGCTTTTCTCCTTAACAGCATAAACAGGAAAATGCCGCTGCCGATGATTCCGACCATCAGGCCAATCGAGATTTCGTAAGGGAAGATAATGATTCTGCCCAGTATATCGCAAAAGAGCACAAAAACCGCTCCCAATAGCGCCGTGTGCGGCAGACTGTTTTTCAGATTGTCTCCTCTGTAAATCGATACAATATTCGGGATGATTAAACCGAGAAACGGAAGCATACCGACAGTCAAAATGACAAGAGACGTGATCAGGGACACAATAATGAGCCCGATGTTCACAACCCGTTTGTACTTCAGGCCGAGGTTGACAGAAAAGCTTTCTCCCATACCGGCCAATGTGAATTTATCCGCAAACACATAGGCAATGATGACGAGCGGAATACTCAGATAAAGAAGCTCGTATCTTCCTTTCACAACTAAAGAGAAGTCTCCCTGAAGCCATGATGACACATTCTGGATCAAGTCATATTTATACGCGATAAATGTCGCGACTGAACTGACGATATTCCCGAGCATTAAACCGACAAGCGGAATAAAGATGGTGTCGTTAAACTTGATTCTTTCAAGGATTTTCATAAACAGAAAATTTCCTGCAAGGGCAAAGACAAACGCAACCAGCATTTTCATTAAAGGACTGGCGGATGTAAACAGCAGCAAGGATATTAAAATGCCGAGCCGAGCCCAATCCATCGTGCCAGCCGTAGTCGGTGACACGAATTTGTTTCTGCTGATCTGCTGCATAATCAAACCGCAGATACTCATGCTTAATCCCGCGATGACAATGCTGATCAATCGCGGCAAACGGCTTGCAAACAGCGTTGATGCCTCTTGTTTGCTTAAATCAAAGAGATCAAGCGGCGACAGATCTTCTACGCCGATAAACACAGATGTGACTGCTAATATGATAAGTAGAATAAATAAGTAACGTAACTTCATGCTGCCTCCTTACATCCTTACAGCAAAAAGAACGTATCTCCTACTCCGCAAGGACTCAAAACAATATGGCCATATAGTAATTGATTATCATTATCATTTACATATTACCATTTTTCTAGTGTTAGTCAATATTCTTTCAAAATATTAACCTAGTCATGTATTTAATTTTACTAATCATTCTAATCATTTTCCATCCCATTTCGTTAGGTTGTTTACCATATTTATCTTCAAAACGCATGTATACAGGTAGTTTACCTGACATAATTCCTCATGGAAAATACAAATGTTCACTCCAGAAAGAAATTCCCCCTTGATTTACAGGTCTGAAAGAGAGATAATAAATACTAAATTTGTGTGAAAATTTTAAACATTAGGAGATGTAAACATGAAGGTCGTTAAATTCGGAGGCAGCTCACTCGCTTCAGGCGCCCAGCTTGAAAAGGTGTTTGACATCGTAACCTCAGACCCGGCACGGAAAGCTGTAGTCGTTTCAGCTCCGGGAAAACGCTATGCTGAGGATACGAAAGTGACTGATCTCTTAATCGCATGTGCAGAACAATATTTGGCGTCAGGCAGCGCCCCTGAACTGGCAGAAGCTGTTGTGGAACGGTATGCCCTCATCGCAAATGAGCTTCAGCTTGAGCGAACCATTATCGAAAAAATCCGCGATGATCTGTTTACGCTTTTAGAAGGAGATAAAAGCAATCCTGAGCAATATCTTGATGCAGTCAAAGCCAGCGGGGAGGATAACAACGCCAAGCTGATCGCCGCCTATTTCCGCCATAAAGGCGTCAAAGCGGAATATGTCAACCCGAAGGATGCCGGCCTATTTGTGACAAATGAACCCGGCAACGCGCAAGTTCTTCCTGAATCCTATCAAAACCTCTATCGTCTTCGGGAACGTGACGGTCTCATCATTTTTCCCGGTTTTTTCGGATTCAGCGAGGCTGGCGATGTGATCACATTCTCACGGAGCGGTTCTGATATTACCGGCTCGATTCTTGCCAACGGGCTTCAAGCTGATTTGTACGAAAACTTTACGGACGTGGACGCTGTGTACTCTGTCAATCCGTCCTTCGTTGAGAATCCAAAGGAAATCAGCGAACTGACATACAGAGAGATGAGAGAGCTGTCCTACGCGGGCTTTTCAGTGTTTCATGATGAAGCGCTTATTCCGGCATTCAGGGCGGGAATTCCTGTGCAAATCAAAAATACGAACAACCCGTCAGCACAAGGCACCCGGGTCGTCAGCAAGCGGGATAACACAAACGGGCCTGTCGTCGGCATTGCCAGCGATATCGGCTTTTGCAGCATTTATATCAGCAAGTATTTAATGAACAGAGAAATCGGATTTGGCCGCAAAGCACTTCAAATCCTAGAGGAGCACGGTTTAACGTATGAGCATGTTCCATCAGGGATTGATGACATGACCATCATCTTACGGGAGGGTCAAATGGATGCCGCCACTGAACGCAGCGTTATCAAACGGATTCAAGAAGATCTGCACGCTGACGAAGTGATTGTCGAGCATCATCTCGCACTGATTATGGTTGTAGGAGAAGCGATGCGCCACAATGTCGGCACAACGGCAAGAGCAGCAAAAGCATTGTCAGAGGCAAAGGTGAATATCGAAATGATCAACCAAGGATCATCTGAGGTAAGCATGATGTTCGGCGTGAAAGAAGCCGAAGAGAGAAAAGCCGTCCAAGCGTTATATCAGGAATTTTTCGCCGGCGTGCTGATCTCTTAATATACATAAATAGCGGGCGCAAGCGTCCGCTATTTTTTATATCACCTTATATAGCCGAATTGTTCATTTTTTCTCTTGTCCACTATTATCCCTGCCAAGCTCATCGTTTCTGCATACCTTATAGTATCCTTCATAGGGAGGTGAAACCTTATGTCAGGATACTCTAACGGTGGCGGTTACGGCAATTCTTTCGCTTTAATCGTTGTATTGTTTATTCTTTTAATTATCGTTGGGACTGCGTTTGTTGGCGGCTTCTAAGCTGCTGACCATCTCTGCGGAGCGCCGTAAGACTATGCCTTGCGGCGTTTTTTAAAAGAAAAACCCCTTCTCTAATGAGAAGGGGCTGGTTTTTACGTCATTCCTCTTTCCGTCACATGAAAGTCGAGTGCTTCCGCATTAGCAGAAACGCCAGCCGCTGTAAAAATCGCAGCTGCGGCCAAACAAATAACAAACAACTTAGATTTCAATTTCATACAAACCTTCACTCCTTTGTATTTGTTTTCTTGCCTCTTCAACTTGTAGAAAGTAGGAAGCAGACAGTTTGAACCATTTCTGTTCATAGTAATATTTTGCTACTTCTAGGGCTAAATCCTCTATATCAGCGTACATATTTTTATTTTTCAAGTATTGGAAACATCGTTCGATTCCTTCTTCATTGGGCTGATCCTGATATAGGGATTGTAAAAACTCGAATTTTACCGCATAGTCTGCATCGTCTGTTTCTTTAGCATATTCATAGCCCCGCTTGTGATATTCCGAAGCTTTATCATGTTTTCCCCGTTTATAATAAATCAAGGTGATTAAAAAATAGGCTTGTGGCAGCGAATTGATGATCCTGCTGCTTTCAAACGTGGAGACCGCTTTTTCAAAGTAGTCAATAGCTGGGTCAAGATGTTCTTGATTGTAATAGCATAGTCCAAGATTATAATATGCTCTTCCGACCAGCTGCGCTTTTTGTTCTGCTTCGGCCATATCGAGCGCCAATTTGAAATGGCGTGCGGCTTGCTCAAAATTCCTTTCATCCATCAGGTTGACCCCGAACACAAAATGGCACTGAATGATTCTCACATTATAGGTTTCCTGCTCCACGTAAATCTCGTAGGCGTTTTTTATATTGATCAGTGAAAAGTACGTTTGCTTCATATAATAATAGGCTTCCGCGATTTTAAAATAGAATTCAGCCCGTTCAATATGATCTGCAACAAAGGAAAGCTTTTTCTCCGCCTGTTTATAGTATGTAATGGCAGAAATAAATTCCCGCTTATCAAACTCATACATTCCGCGGAAAAAATTCACATAATAGTCGAGCAGCCCTTTGAGATCTGCCTGGTTGCTGTCAATGTTTCTCGATAATTCAGACAGGCTCGGCTGGTCTTCGATATTTAATTTCTCTAACGGCTCTAGATAATCAAGCATAAGCTGGTGGCGGAATTCCATTAATGAATAATAAAGCAGCAAGTTGGAATCGTGCTGCATGTGTTTCAGTTCCTGCTGGATTTCAGCTTTTAACACTTCGGCATCCGGTACGCTGAATGTCCGGATATATTTGTACCACTCGTTAATTTTTTGACCGACCGCTGAAGAAGGAATTACCCCGCTCTTCATTCCTTCACCCTCTCCCATCAAAAACTGTTTATGTCATATTTTATCATGTTTACAGACCGTCCCGACCCGAAAAACACGCAATCTTTGTTTCGGGAGCACGCAATAAACCGAAGCGGTGTGCAAAAAAGGCGGCTGCATTTGACGATGCCGCCGCCCTGTATGTTATTGCTGTTTTGCCATTAAAGGAAGGCGGATGATGAATGTCGTGCCTTTTCCTTCTTCACTCTTGATTTCTACTGTGCCCTGATGCATTTCAACAAGCTGCTTGACGATGGAGAGACCGAGTCCGTATTCCCCGTATGCGGTGTTCGTTCTTGAAATATCAGCTTTGTAGAACCGCTCCCAAATATGCTCAATATCCTCTTTTGAAATGCCGATACCCGTATCTTCAATTTCAATAATCGTCTCTTTGTATCCTTCTATTCCACGCAGCCAAATGTTGCCGTTTTGCGTAAATTGGATGCTGTTTTTCGTAATGTTGACGAGAATTTGAATGAACCGGTCATAATCGGCATGAACGATGACGTTATCCTCTACCTGAATCGCCAGCTTGTTTTGCTTTTCTTCTGCCTGCTGTTCCAAGTGCTCTTTTACGATTTCAAAAACCTCGATCAGCGGAACATCAAGCTTGTTTAAGGTAATTTGCTGGGATCTGATTTTTTCATAGTCCAGATTCTCTTTTACGAGCCGCAGCATTCGCTTCGTTTCCTCACTGATGAGCGAGAAGCATTTTTCCTTCTTATCCTCAGGAATCGTATGGCTGTTCAGCCCTTCAACCAAACCGTTGATCGTCGTCAGCGGTGTTTTTAATTCATGTGACACGTCAGCAATAAACTGCCTTCTCCGCTTCTCAAGGCGATCGATTTCATCTCTTGATTGCTTTAATTTTTTCGCCATGATATTAAAGTCAGACGCCAGCACGCCGATTTCGTCCGCGTAGCTGTTTTCCAAGTGGATGTCATAATCGCCGGAAGCCACTTTATCCGTCGCTTCTCTCAGCTTTTCAATCCGTTTTACATGGAATTTCGATAGCAGCCAGCTGACCAGTATGGTAATGGCAAGCGTGCTGATCACAGCATAAAACATGTAGAGATTGACCTGATTGACCATCTGTTCAACGCCGCTGATCGGAGAAATAAGCAGAACGGCGCCTTTAAATTGGTTCTGAACAAAAATAGGCTGTGCCACAAGGGACACTTCATCATCAAAACGGCCATCGGCTCTGATCATGACAGTCTGCCCTTTTTTCAGCTTATTCCATTCTGATTTCTTCAGCTTTTCCCTTGGCGGAAAGCCTTCGGGCATGAAATAAGGGCGCTGCTTTTCATCAAAGAGCATAAACTGTGTCTTTCTTGTGCTCAACAAATCTTGATAAGGGTACAGCCTATGCAGATCAACCTGGCCGCCTTGGAATTCGTTTGCGATCTGTACCGCATATGACGTCAATTCCTCTACTTTGTTTTGATAGGCAAACTCTTTCACAAAGTGGGAAAAGAGAGAAATGATAATGACAAACGCTAAAATCAAAAGGCTGATATGGCTCAGCAGCAGCTGATATAGATATTTAATCTTCATCAAATTTATACCCTACTCCCCACACCGTATACAGGAAAGGCTTGTCTTCACTGGCAAGCTTTTTCCGCAGCCGTTTGATATGAACGTCAACCGTTCGCTCATCTCCGTAGAACTGATAGCCCCATACCTGCTCGAGCAGCTGTTCTCTAGAGAACACCTGCCGCGGATTTTGGACAAGGTAATAAAGCAGATCGAATTCCTTCGGTGTGAGGTTTTCAACAGGCTCTCCGTTTAAAAATACTTCTCTTGTCTTCTTATTAATGGTAAAGCATTCCGATTCGATCATATCTTCATCAATGACCGCCTTGCCTGTTGCCTGATATCTTCTGATGACAGCTTTGATGCGGGCAACCAATGTCAGTGGACTGAACGGCTTTGTGACATAATCATCCGCTCCCATCTCAAAACCGATGACTTGATCTGATTCAGTGTCTTTGGCAGTCAGCATGATAATCGGCACCGTGCTTGTCTCTCTTATTTTTCTGCAGATGGTCACGCCATCCATGGACGGAAGCATAATATCCAAAATGATCAGATCCCAATTTTCCTCCGTAAAACGCTGGTATCCCTCTAACCCGTCATGAACGAATTCCGCTTCAAAACCTTCCTTAAAAAAGAACATCTCCGTCATCGTACATACACTAACATTATCTTCTATCATTAATATTTTCATTATATCCTCCGGTTGCTTTGTTGCTTTTTTATATAATAGCACCATTTTATACAGAAGGTTTTGTGTTTCACAATTGTTAGTTTTTATTTAATCAACTAGAAATAGATTGTTCATACTTTTTTCATACCTTTGGACTACTATTAATTTATCAACAAGCGGGACCGCCCCACAGGCGGCCTTACCAATAAAAATACCTATACGGAGGAACATAAATGAACTTTATCAAACGGGCCTTTTGGAATATGAAGGCTAAAAAGGGAAAAACGTTATTGCAATTATTTGTGTTTACAGTCATATGTGTCTTTGTCCTGTCAGGCCTCACAATCCAGTCGGCAGCACAAAAATCAAGTGAACTGGCCAGACAGGAGCTCGGCGGAAGCGTAACGCTTCAAGTGGACCGCCAAAAGCAAATGGAAAAACAGCAGGACAGCGGAGAAAAACGCAGCTTCGAATCAACACCGATCAAAGTGTCTGATGCGAATAAGCTTGCAGCACTTGATCATGTGAAGAGCTACAACTACATCACATCAGCTTCAGCCAACGCAGGAAACTTTGATGCGATTGAAAGCTCAAGCACTAGTTCAAGTGATTCCAGCTCAAGCAGTTCAAGCCCGAATGATAAAAACAGCCAAGGCGGCGGACAAGGCAGACCGCAAATGGTTCAAGCCGATCTTTCGATTGAAGGTGTCATCAGCACAGCGTTAGTTGATGATTTCTCTGACGGAGAGGCAAAAATCACTGACGGACGCGCGATTACTAAATCAGATGTCGGCAAAAAAGTAACGGTGATCAACGAAACATTAGCGGAAGAAAATGATTTAAGCGTTGGAGATTCGATCACGATTGAATCAGCAACAGATGAAGATACAACAGTAAAGCTGAAGATCATCGGTATCTATAAAACAACGTCTTCAGGCGATGACCAAGCCCAGAATTTCTCTTTCTTAAATCCTTACAACAAGCTTTACACGCCTTACACAGCAACAGCAGCGCTAAAAGGTGACGACTATAAAAATACAATTGACTCAGCTGTTTACTATATGGACGATGCAAAAAATATGGATGCTTTCGTAAAAGCAGCGAAGAAAACATCAATTGACTTCGACACGTACACACTGAATACAAACGATCAGCTTTACCAGCAAATGGTCGGCCCGATTGAAAATGTAGCTTCTTTCTCTAAAAACGTCGTGTATCTTGTATCAGTGGCAGGTGCTGTCATTCTCGGCCTGATCGTCATGATGTCAATCAGAGAGCGCAAATATGAGATGGGCGTGTTAATGGCCATCGGTGAAAAACGCTGGAAATTGATTGGGCAGTTCTTAACTGAGATTCTGATCGTCGCGGTAATCGCAATCGGCCTTGCATCAGTAACGGGAAATCTAGTCGCGAACCAGCTCGGCAATCAGCTTTTATCCCAGCAGGTCAGTTCTTCAACTGATTCAACGCAAACCGCAAGCGGACAAATGCCTGGCGGCGGTGGCGGCATGGGCGGCGGAGTGTTCGGCCACAGCTCATCAAACGTGAACGTTATCGATTCTCTGAACGTTGCAATTTCTATGAACGACATGCTTATTCTTGGAGGAATCGGCATCTTAATCGCCATCATCGCAACATTGCTGCCGTCTATTTCAGTACTGCGGCTCCATCCGAAAACGATATTGACAAAACAGGAATAGAAAGAGGCGAAACTTATGGGCTTATTAGAATTTCAACAAGTCGGCTACTGGTATAAAGACAAAAGCCAGCCATTGTTTCAGGATATCAACATCAGCTTTCAAAAAAGAAAATTCTATACAATCGTCGGCACATCGGGGACAGGAAAAACCACTTTCCTGTCTCTGGCAGGCGGACTTGACGCACCAAAGGAAGGAACGATCCTTTACAACGGAAAAGCTGTTTCTAAAATCGGCTTAACAAATTTCAGAAATCAATATGTATCAATTGTCTTTCAGGCGTACAACCTGCTCCCATATATGACGGCTCTGCAGAACGTCACGACCGCCATGGAAATCACAGGTTCTAAAGAAAAGAACAAAGAAGCGTATGCGCTGGAAATGCTGCAGAAGGTTGGCATCAATGAAAAACAAGCACGGCAAAAAGTGCTGACACTGAGCGGCGGACAGCAGCAGCGGGTATCGATTACAAGAGCTTTCTGCTGTGACACGGACCTCATCGTAGCCGATGAACCGACCGGAAATCTTGATGAGGATACATCAAAAGAAATCGTGCGGCTCTTTCAAGATCTGGCACACAAGGAAAATAAATGCGTCATCATGGTAACGCACGATGAGCAAATTGCAAAAGTATCGGACATCAACATCAGACTTTCAAAAGGAAGCTTTACTGTGAAGGAAAACGCCGCAGTCGTATAACAAAAACGCGCCTCTGCCAGTGCAGACAGGGGCGCACCCTAAATCCCCCTTTTATATAGAAGTGAACATAAAAAGAGCGGCGGCTGCATCCCCCCGCTCTTTTTATCGTTTTTTTGTTTTCTGCCCCTTTGATTTCTCTCTTCGCTTCTTTTTCCAAACAGCAACAATAAACAGAAAGAGCGGAAACAAAAACTGAAAGGGCAAATGAATATACAGCGGCACCACCTTCAGGCCTTCGTTCAAATGCTCCGAAAAATTAGTCGCGATCGTAATCGAAAGGATTAAGATGCCAAAGCCCATCGGATAAGCCAGTTGAGAAGGGTTCTTTTCTTTAAAGAGCGTGGAAGTGCCTATTACCACCGCGTACAAGTAAAGGCTGACTTTGAAGAAACCGCCAATGATCAGCGCCAGCATAAAAAAGACATCGAGACGGTCTAAAAATTCTTCAACCTTAATCGTCTGAATCGTGCTTAAAAGAGGAAACTGGGATCTAAGTGTAAGATCAACATCAAGCACGCTGATATTAATCGCAACGGTCAGCGCCACAACCAATCCGCTGATGGTCATCGCGATCATCCCCATTTTTTTCACATTTTTTCTGTCATTAAGGTAAGGGAAAATCATTACAAATAAAACGACTTCACCAAACGGAACGTACATGGTTTGAGTGAAAACAGATTGAATGACAGGATAAATGCCGTCTGCTAAAACTGGTTTTAAATAATGAGGGTCTACGGTACCTGAGACAATGATCAGCACGAGGCCGAGCGCGCCCAGTATATACATGGCTCCGAAAAGAAGCTCGGCCGCGCGGGCGAGCACTTCAATTCCTTTTCTGACGGCATATATGCTTACTAGCATTAATAAAGCATTGACGATTACGATAGGTGTATCATGATAAGCAAAGGTCAGCAACATTTCTCCAAAGTCACGCAGCACCCGTGCGGCAATATAGGCAAAGTACAGGATATACAGAAATGAAAACAACCAGCTCAGCTTGGTTCCCAGCATATCATCCATGTATTCTTTCGGAGAAGATTCCGGGTAACATTGATAAATGCCCTGATACAAATAGAAAAGGAACAAACCGGCCGCACAGCCCAATAGAACTGCTATCCAAGCATCCCGGCCCGCCATTGATCCCGGTGTAATCAATAAGGAGCTGCCCAGCTCAAAAATGATAATCATGACAAACAGCTGCCTTATACTAATTTTGGCTTTTTCCATCTGTCATTCCCCTTTCTCCAGACCTATTCATCTTCAAGCTGGTGTCTGATCGGATTGTTTCGCAATCCCGTTCTTCTGATATACGTCTCCGCCTTCACATCGACAGACAAATCAGGCAAATACTCTTTTTCCCATGTGTCTTTCATTTTTTCCCACTGCTTCGGATACTTTCTATATATCAAGTCACCAAAACCGATAAAGTCCACTTTATTCTTCTTGACCTTTTTCACAGTATGGTTGATTTCCTTTTCCAGCTCTTTGTTGAGAGCTTTTTCAATAGCGGCAAGCACCTTTGGATCAGACAAATTGAAAGGGTATTTGACAGCATCTATAATTCCTTCAACCGTCACATGCACATGGATGTGCGGATGTCCCTTTCGCATCTCGGGTACCAGCTTTGTGTCTTGATGAGTGACCTGCAAGCTGACCGCATCCTTCGTCTTTTCCCAGTCAGCATTAATAAACGTATGCTGAACCTTATTCATAAGCCAGACAGCCCCAACGCTTTCATCATCTTCAATCCAATACTTTAAATGCCCTGACTTATCAAAAATCGCTAAACCGTCTGCCTGAAGAATCGCTTTCGGATCAGTCGCCTGCGTGTTTTCCATGCTGATTCCTTTTTTATCGTCACCAATCATCATATATCCCGGGATAACCGGTGCTCTTGTGCTGTTGGCAAGTGTTTTCAGGACATCCTGAATATTAGTTTTGACCACCCGTCCGTATTGTGCCTCCGTGAAGTCGAGTGTTTTATTGACTTTATTTGACGGGATTTTATCAATCGGTGTCAGGATTTTTACGATATTTTCTGCTTTTGTTTTATGAGCCACGACGAATGTCGCCGTTGTCCTGAATTCCGTATCGCGGTCAAGATTATCTAACACAAAATCCAAGCCTTCCTCTTTCGCAAGCTTTTCGCTGATTACGACGAGATTGGTATGGGCAAAGTAAAGCCGCCGCGATACCTTCATGGAGGCTTTTCTTAGCGCTTCCGTCATATTGTCGCCTTCAATCGAATAGACAGATACAGGCGGCCTGTCTCCAGCACCGCCTCCCTGAAGCCCGCCGGCAACATTTCCGGGATTGATAATTTGAAGATGCAGCACGTAGTTGCCTTCGTTCGTCCGATCGATGCCAATCGCCGAGATAATCGCAAGGTCCGTCAGTTCCCGCTTATCCCAGCAGCCGGGCAGCACAATGACGCTCAAAAGCATGAGAACGGTTAATACACGTTTACGTACCATTATGATCCCCTTCTTCCAAATCTTTGTTCACCATTCCGCGTGAACCGTCAGGCTCTGGGCGCTGATCTTCCGCCTGCCGCACCTTATCTTGCTTGCTGATCGATTCCGGCCTTTTTTCATCAGCCCACCATGGAACCCTGAACAGTGTGTCCTTTACGCCTTGAGATGAAAAAGGAGCGAGCGGCGACATATAAGGAACACCGAAAGAGCGCAGGCTGCATAAATGGACAAACATCATAATGATTCCTAAAATCAACCCGTAAAACCCCATAATAGAAGACGCAATAATAAACATAAATCGAATAAGACGGGCTGAAATTGCCATGGCGAAAGCAGGTGTCGCGAAGCTGGCAATCGCGGTGATCGCAACAATAATAACCATGGCTGGAGAGACGATACCAGCTTGTACGGCAGCCTGTCCGATAACAAGCGCACCTACGATCGATACCGCCGAGCCGACAACTCGCGGCAGCCTGACGCCGGCTTCCCTTAGGATCTCAAAAGCAACCTCCATCGTGAGTGCTTCGACAACAGCCGGAAACGGCACGATTTCCCGCTGGGCTGCAATCACGACTAACAGCTGCGTCGGAATCATTTCCTGGTGAAACGTTGTGGCTGCCACATAAACAGCTGGCGAAACAAGTGAAATAAAAAAGATTAAAATCCGCAGAACGCGAATGCTTGTCGCAATATCAAAACGCGAATAATAGTCTTCAACTGACTGAAAAAATTGAATAAATAAGGCCGGTGCAATGAGCACAAACGGCGTTCCGTCCACAACGATTGCGAATCTTCCTTCTAACAGATTACCCGCTACAACATCAGGGCGTTCTGTGTGATACATGGTCGGAAACGTCGTAAAGGTTTCATCCTCAATCAGCTGCTCGATATATCCGGATTCTAAAATACTGTCAATGTCTATTTTTTTCAGGCGCTGTTTCACTTCCTTCAGCACCTTTTCATCACATATTCCTTCAATGTACATAAGAGCGATGTCCGTATTAGTGACAGAACCGATTTTCATTTTTTCAACCCACAGATTCGGATTTTTAATGTATCGCCGGATCATTGAAATATTTGTTTGCAAAGACTCTGTAAATCCTTGGCGCGGGCCGCGGAAGGACACCTGGGTACTCGGCTCTTGGATGGAACGCTGCTCCCCACCCTGTGTGCTGCAGATAAGCGCCTCATCGGAACCGTCGGCAAAAATCAGCGTATTTCCAAGCATCAATTCAGTAAACAACTTATCCCAGCTCTTTTCCGCTTTCACTCCGCCCAGAGGGAGGGTTTTTTCAAGAATCTGCTGGATGGCTTGAGAATTTTGGATGGACTGATCCTGAACTAAAGGCTCGATTAAGGATTCATGAATCGTGTTATTATCGACCAGACCCGCAATATAAATAACGGCAAGGTGGACAAGGTCCTGTTCCCCGATTTTGATCTCCCGAATGATGACATCAGAGCTGCTTCCGACTTCCTTCTTCGTTTCAGCTATGTTTTTTGCCAAACTTGGGGAAATGTGAATCGGCCTTTCTTTTTCATGCCGCTGTTCCTGATTCTTCTCTTCTGTTTTTTGTTTGTCTCTTGAATTGTTCTTTTGCTTAGAAAATAAAGGCATACACAAAATACCTTTCCTTGTCGTTTTCTCATATTCTTCCTTCTGGAGTTGAGATTATGCATGCGGCTGACTGCGGTATAACTTCGCTGATAAAGATAGACACTAAAAGCGGAGGGTGATGAAGCATGAAGATATTAGGCGTGACAGGGATCATACTGATTTGTTTATTAACCATTTCTGTTTTTATGGACATGCTTCAAGGTTTCAGTTTGACAAAAGCCATTTATAACAATATGTCCAGCTTTAAGATGACGACGTTCGCAGAATGGGTTGTGCTTTTCTTTTTTGTTTTGATATTGGCCAGAGAAATGTATGTGATCTATAAATCGAAAAAAAAGAACCCCTAAAAGGGGCGCTTTTTCAAGCGATAATATTGCCATCTGCTGTATCACTGCTATGTTTGTTGATGGTTCCTTTGAAAATGCGATTGCCGATGATTTTAGAATTGGTTGAGGTGTTTGTTTGAATAGCTGTCGCCGTGCCAGCGGAGAGGTTATTGATGGTGTTTCCAGATATGATAGAGCCTGCAGAACCGTTGATATAAATGACAATCGGATTTCCGGCTGTTCTGTTGACTGAAATGGTGTTATCAAAAATCTCATGCACACCGGCGTTGATATAGATGGTGACCAAAAGCGGAGATCTCTCAAAGTGGTTGCTGATAATTGAGGTTTTCGCACTTGTGGAACAGTAAATCGGGTAATTTTTAAACTCTTTACATGTGTTGTTTTTAATGATAGCGCTCGCATTGTTTGTAACAGAAACAGTATATGATTCTGGGGCTGCTTCAAACGCGTCAGGATTCAGTGTATTTCCTTCAATCACCGCGTTTCCTTGAGCGATCCAGATCCCCCGGCTGAATTTTCTCAGTACATTATCCTTAATGATCATATCACCGCCCGATATGTTCACGCCGTCAATGACTTGAATGAGGCAGTTATTCAGAAATGCGGTATCATCTGACAGCACTGCGCGAAGGCCGGTACTGCGCCTTGTTTCAGACAGTCCGTTTTGAATCTGGTTGCCGTCTACCTTTACGTCGGAAGACTGATAAACCAATATCCCTGTGTTTTCAAAGTTGCTGATTTTATTGTTCGTAACAAGAACGCTCTTTCCCCTGACATCAATCCCGGTCGAAAACCCGGTAATGAGATTGCCTGCGATGACCGCATCACTGCTCTCTTTTCCTTGTGACACACCGAGTCCGGTAATCCCGACTCTAGGTGCAGCCGCCGCGCCTTCCGCCCGTCTGAGGATATTTCCTTTAATTACCGTTTGCGTTCCATACCCATAACTGATCGTATTGTCTGAGTGGTTTCCTTCTATTGAAATGCCGTACCCGTTAAAATTGGTCACAGAACTTGAAACGTTTCCGATAAAATGGTTATTGCGAATGGATACATTGATCGGTTCCTCATAATCAATATCTCCTTCGCCATATCCTTCTATGTCAATTCCGAATCTCGGCGCTGTTCCATTTCCCGTCCCGGCGTCTGCGATCACACATTCCTCCACCGTAACCATATCACATCCGGTAATGGAAATATTATTTCTTCTTGATCGCCGAACCTCACAGCGGCGGATGATAATTTGCTCTGACGTTCGATAATCATTATTTGTCTTTAATCCCCTCGGGCTGACAATGATCCCATCTCCGGTAAAATCAGAAATTTTGACATCATCAATGACAACATTCGAGCATCCTTCAATACAAATGCCAAAGCCCCATTCATGGGTTGACCTTATCCCTGCTGACGCATACGTATGCTCATCACGTTCGCCGATAATTTGTCCTCCGGAAATGGTTATATTCTCTTGCTTGCCTACATAAAATGCGGAATAACCCCACGAATTGTTCGGGATCACTTTGATGATACACTCGGGGTCCATCACAATCTCAAGGTTGCCGGGAACAATGATCCCGGCGTTTCGAAACTTCTGATTGGAATCTCCTCCAAGCGTTCCGTCTATTAAATATGTTCCCTTTGGAAACCAGACAGTATGATATCCTTTCGAAACAGCCGTACTGAGGCATTGATTAATCAGTTCTGTTGAATCTGTTTTACCATCTCCTAAGATACCGAAATCCGCCGCATTTAATATGAATTCAGCCAATTGCGAGCCTCCTTCTCTATGATTACTATCATGATACTCACAAAGGCCCGATCCGCTTGTACATTTCTCTAAAATTTTATTAAAAAAATATAAAGGAATAGTTTTGTAAGAAAACCTTACAAAAAAGGACTTAATAATTAGGATGAAATCACTATTTTTATACATCTATAATTTTTCCATTATGGAACTATTTGAAATGAGTATAAATTATATTGACACAAGTATTATATAAGAATATGATTTTTGTAATACACTTTTTTAAGAAAGGGTTTGGCTGACATGGCTTCGATTGATAACGAAAGTATCATTAAAAGCGTCCCGCAAAAAGGGTTCTTTGGTCACCCGCGAGGACTATTCACACTATTTTTCACCGAATTTTGGGAGCGTTTCTCTTACTATGGTATGAGAGCAATCTTGCTTTACTATTTGTATACAGAAACGGTTAACGGAGGGCTTGGCTTTGATAAAGGCACAGCGGTTGCCATCATGTCGATCTACGGGTCACTCGTATACATGTCCACTATTATTGGCGGATGGCTTGCTGACCGGGTATTCGGAACCGCAAACACTGTGTTTTACGGCGGCATATTCATTATGTTCGGCCACATTGCACTAGCCTATCCGGGCAGCGCGACAGCATTTTATATCAGCATGGCGCTTATCATTATCGGAACAGGCTTATTAAAACCAAACGTTTCAAGCGTGGTTGGAGATCTTTACACGAAAGAAGACCCGCGCCGCGACTCAGGTTTTAGTATTTTCTACATGGGGATTAACCTTGGCGGTTTACTTGCGCCGTTAATTGTCGGAACACTCGGACAGAAGTACAACTATCATCTCGGCTTCGGAGCTGCCGCAGTTGGAATGCTTCTCGGACTTATCGTATTTGCTCTGACAAGAAAGAATAATCTCGGGCTTGCAGGCTCAAATGTGCCGAATCCGCTGTCTAAAAAATCTGCGATTGGTACTGGAATCGGTGTTATCATTGTGGCAATCGCAGTGATGATCTCTGTACAAACAGGCATGCTGACGATCAATGGTTTCATCGACCTTGTAAGTATTCTCGGTATTTTGATTCCTATTGTTTATTTCATCATCATGTTTACAAGCAAAAAAGCGGACAAAACAGAGAAATCTCGTCTTGCCGCTTACATCCCTTTGTTTATCGGTGCTGTCATGTTCTGGGCCATTCAGGAACAGGGAGCGACCATTCTTGCGGTTTACGCTGATGAACGCATACGGCTTTCATTGGGCGGATTAGAACTTCAGTCATCTTGGTTCCAATCATTAAATCCATTGTTTGTTGTCATTTTCGCGCCAATTTTCGCGTGGCTATGGATGAAGCTTGGCAAACGCCAGCCGTCCACACCAGTTAAATTCTCAATCGGAATTATTCTAGCTGGCTTGTCATTTATCATTATGGTATTCCCTGCAATGCAAGGAAAAGAAGCACTCGTAAGCCCGCTTTGGCTCGTTCTCAGCTTCCTGCTTGTCGTGCTTGGAGAGCTGTGCCTGTCTCCAGTCGGTTTATCCGTAACAACGAAACTGGCGCCAGCTGCATTCTCTGCACAGACAATGAGCATGTGGTTTCTGACTAACGCAGCAGCCCAAGCGATCAATGCCCAAGTAGCCGGATTGTTTGATAAAATTCCTGAAACAACCTACTTCGGCACCATCGGTTTGATATCTATCGTGCTTGGCGGCATTCTCCTGCTGCTTTCGCCGATTATCAAACGCGCGATGAAAGGGGTCTTATAATTAAAAACAGCCTGCCTATTTTGGCGGGCTGTTTTTATATTTGTCCATCCATTTGCTGAAGCTTTGATCAAAGGCTTGCGGTTCTTCCAGCATCGGCTGATGGCCGCTCCTCTCAAAAATAACCTTCTTCACATGGGGATATAAGCCGTCAACATCATCCCACAGCGTAACAGGCGCAACTAAATAATCATATCTCCCTAATCCGATGTAAACCGGCACTTGAACATCAGCTAACCGCTCAATAAGATCAAGTTGGGCAAATGTATGCCCCCATAATTCATCGATAATCGGCATATTCGTGATAACACCGTCCCATAAAGCAGCAGCATGCGGCCGCTCTTGATAAAAGCTTTTCGCCTCAGCGCGAATACACATGTGCACGAAGCGTCTTTCGGGATCTTTCTCGATGTCCAGCGGCAAATTCGCGATATCTTTTTCAAAGCGTTTTTTTCTCTCAAGACTGGCTGTCTTCATGAAAAACAATTCACTTTTTCGCCGTCTTGCTTCACTGTTATCAGGTGCAGTGTTGAGAAGCGCAACCTTCCGGACATGTTCAGGGTATGTTCTGGCATATTCTAAAGCCATAAAAGCATGTCCAGAATGCCCGAAGATGACCACATCCTCAAGCTGAAGAGACGTTCTCATCCTTTCAATATCGGCCAAAACGGCATCAAGCCTCAGATCCTCTGTCCGCAGTTCCCGCTTTGGCTTGGCAAATCCTCTGTGATCGGCAAAAATCCATTGATACTTCTGTTTGATGTCTGAGGAAAAAAGACGAGGGTAGTAAACCGCACTTCCGATTACAAGGATGGGTGCGCCCTCTCCCTCGATTCGATAAGATAAATCAAAACCGTCTGAGTGACAGATCCCCGTACGTTCCATTTCTCACGCCCCCTTTGTTTTCATTATATAAAATAAAAGCCTGACGCATGGCGTCAGGCTTTCGATATTACCGTTTTAATTCCTCAAGCGTTCTTTCCCATCTGTTTAGCACCTCTTCTGGGCTGTGAAGCCGGATACGGACACCAGAAGTCAAATCAGCATATTTCGCGACGTCCTCCTTCACTGAAACGATGCGGCAGGCAAAACGGTCTCTGTCAAATTCGGTTTTTTTGAGAGGCGGCAAGGGCTCACAGTGCAGCTTCACATAATGAGCGGCTCCCTTCCACCATGCCGTGAACTGCGCTTTTCCGGTGCGACGGATGTTGGCTGCAGTCGCTGTGTTTTTCCACAGAGCGATTCGGATATCTGTTCGGCTCAGAGCGATAATTTCTCCCGCGCTGATCATAGCGGCGTGCGGCCAGCCATCCTCCGATACCGTTTGTAAAACAAAAGCCTCCTGCTGCTTCTCTTTCAGGCGATTCCCGTCGAGCAGCTCAAAGAGACGGTCTGAAATGCCGCTCACGCTGATCAAGCCTTTCGTTCCGGCACAGCCGGAACTTCAATTGCTGTTTCTGTTTCCTTCGGATCAATTTTAAACGCCGGATTGTATTTCGCCGGATTTGTAATGCTTTCCGGCTCACAGGATCTCCATGTAAAAAAGCATGTTTGACACTGATAAACTTCCCATGCGCCTTCTACAGGCGATTTGCTCATGACTTCTCCCTTTTTTGAATCGCATCGAGGACATGTATGCATATCGGATCATCCTTTCCTTATTTATTCATTAGGTCCATTAATTTTTGTTCCCATTCTTTCGTTGTTAAAGGTGAATCAAGCGGCTGTGAGTAATGGCCTCTTGTTTCCGGTGCAACCGGTGTAGTGGCGTCAAGAATCATTTTGTGAGTGATCCCTGATGGGTTAGATCCCGGGTCAAGCGGCAGGACAGATAAGTCCGGAATGATGACCGCATCGTGTTTTGGATGCATTTTGGTCGAAAGCGCCCACATGACCTGCGGCAGGTTGAATGGATCTACATCTTCGTCAACGACAATGACCATTTTGCAGTAGCCGAGTCCGTGCGGCGTTGTAAGAGCACGCATGCCGACTGCTTTCGCAAATCCACCATAGCGGTTTTTTGTGGAAATAATCGCGATTAAACCGTGAGTATACATGGCGTTCACAGCGACAATTTCATTCGGATACGCTTCTTTTAACTGCTGATAAAGCGGCACACAAGTATTAATGCCAATCATATAATCGCATTCTGTCCAAGGCATGCCTAAGTATAAATGTTCAAAAATCGGATTATTTCTGTGATATACGCGATTAATTTTGATAATCGGCATGCTGCGTCCTCCGGAATAATGGCCTGTGAACTCACCGAACGGGCCTTCATATTCACGCTCTCCGGCAATGATTTCACCTTCAAGCACAACTTCAGCACCCCATGGAACATCAAGGTCAGACAGCTTAGATTTGACGATGCGATATGGTTCGCCTTGAATCGCACCTGCCATTTCGTATTCTGATTGATCATAGAGAAGCGGAGTCGATGCCGCCGTTGTTATGACCGGCTCACAGCCGAGCGCAATGGTAACCGGAAGATTGATGCCGCGTTCTTCAGCTTGACGCAGATGGATCGCAATATCGTGCTGCGGCACAGGCTGAATGCCAAGGCGGTCTTTTCCTTTGACCTGCATTCTGTAAATGCCGACGTTTTGTTTGCCGAAATTCTCAGGGTCTTCAAGATCGCGGGAAATGACACATGCTTTGTCTAAATAGTAACCGCCGTCTCCTTGGTTAATTCTGAAAAGAGGCAGTATATCGAACAAATTGATATCTTCTGTGATTTCATTTTCATGAAACGGCGCTGTTTCCTCACGTTTGACCGGCATTGGAAACTGGTCATAACGCTTCGCGAATTCAAAAAACTGTTCTTTTACCGGCGTGTCTTTCGGCATCCCCAGCATCATTGCGTGGTTCGGCCAGGAGCCAATCACATTCATCGCAATTTTCGCGTTGTGATAGCCGTAAATGTTGTTAAATAAGAGCGCTGGGCTTTTATCGCCAAGATTGCTGGCTGCGCGTGCTGCGGCCCCTAAATCTGGCTCGGGCTTAACCTCTTCATTCACTGTTAGCAGCTGCCCTTCTTTTTCAAGGGCAGCGAGAAATTCTCTGAAATCTTGATAAGCCATGATCAAGCTCCTCCTTTTTGTTTTTCAATCCCATTCCAGCGTTTCGCTTCAGGAAGACGAATGCTGAATTGGTCCAACGTTCTGAATACAATATGGTCGACCATTTCCTCTAAGCTGCTCGGCTGATTATAAAATGCCGGCATCGGAGGCAGAATGATAGTGCCCATTTTCGTAAGCGCTAGCATATTTTCGAGATGAATCTGGTTCAAAGGCGTCTCTCTCGTTAAGAGAACGAGTTTTTTTCTCTCCTTGAGCATGACATCCGCCGCACGTGTCAGCAGATTATCCGCCATCCCGGTGCGAATGCTTGCGAGAGATTTCATGCTGCATGGCGCAACAATCATTCCATCGGTATCAAACGACCCGCTTGAAATGGCTGCCGCCTGATCCTTATGCGAATAAGTATATGTGGCCAATTGTTCTACTTCTTTTAAGGTATAGCCTGTTTCGTGTTTGATCGTGACGTTAGCCCAAGGAGACACAACGAGATGGGTTTCCACTTCAGCGGCCTTCAGCCACTCCAGCAGCCTGATCCCGAAAATAGCCCCTGTTGCCCCTGTCATTCCGACAACGAGTTTCACTTTGCCCCCTCCTTTACGCTTGATTTCTGCTTTCATTTCCATCATACTCCTGATATATCCATATGAAAAATATCTGTTAAATCTATATTTAATACTTTAAAGGTATAATAGGGAGGCACTTTCCTTTGGACATTCGCCAGCTTCGATATTTCATCACTATAGCCCAAGAACAGAAAATCACGTCCGCCGCCAAAAAACTCCACATGGCGCAGCCGCCTTTAAGCAGGCAGCTGAAACAGCTGGAGGACGAGTTAGGTGTTGTTCTGTTTGACAGGAATAAGAAAAAACAAATGACACTTACATATGAAGGAACTGTTTTTCTGAAAAGAGCCAAGGAGATTCTTCACAGATTTGAGGATGCCGCCATTGAGGTACAAGAGCTGAAGGAGAAGGTGGCCGGCACGCTGGCCGTGGGTTCAACGATTTATTGCGCCGCTTTGATGCTTGAAAAAGTAACACAGATCAAAGAGAGATATCCACATCTCACCTTTAATATTTGGGAGAATGAGCCTGCGACGCTGTTAGAGCTGCTGGAAAGCCGTCAAATCGATGCGGCGGTCACGACGACACTGATGAAAAGCGACACGGTTCAATTCAAACAGCTTGAGGACATTCCATGTGTGCTCGTGCTTTCAGAAGAGGCCGGATATCCTTGCGGGGACACCATTAAAATGGAGGACATTCCTTCCTTTCCGCTGATTCTGCTCCGGCCTGTCAACGGAAAAGGCGTCTATAATCAGGTCATGAATGAATTTCATCGTCTGAATCTGGAGCCGCGCATTGTTTGCGAATGCCACGATTCTGCAACTTTGCTCAGTCTCGTCTCATCCGGATTCGGCGCATCCATTCTGCCCATCACAATGATTCCCGTTCATATGAGAAACCATGTTCACACCGTCCATATCGAAAACAATCCCTTCATTATGACACCGGCTGTCATGTGGAGAACGGATAGTTATTTGCCTAAACCGGTACAGCAATTTTTGGATTTGTTTTAAAAGATTTTGCCTTATGAAAACCAAATACTTGACTCATACTAAAAAAAAGTTATCCTTTAGATTTGTAAGCTAATTTTTTATTTCAATAAAATCAACCAGAAAAGTGGGGAATAAGATGAAAAAAGCATTATTGGCTTTATTCATGGTCGTAAGCATTGCAGTTCTCGCAGCTTGCGGAGCAGGAAATGACAATCAGTCAAAAGATAACGCCAAAGACGGCGATCTTTGGGCTTCTATTAAGAAAAAAGGTGTCCTGACAGTCGGTACGGAAGGAACATATGAACCGTTCACTTATCACGACAAAGAGACTGACAAGCTGACTGGCTATGATGTGGAAGTCATCACAGAAGTCGCAAAACGCCTAGGGCTGAAAGTCGACTTTAAGGAAACGCAATGGGACAGCATGTTTGCCGGCCTGAATTCCAAACGGTTTGACGTCATTGCCAACCAAGTCGGAAAAACAGATCGTGAAGACAAATATGATTTCTCAGATAAATACACAACATCAAGAGCCGTTGTCGTTACGAAGAAAGACAACAACGATATTAAGTCTGAAGCAGATGTAAAAGGAAAAACGTCAGCTCAATCACTGACAAGCAACTACAACAAATTAGCTACAGATGCGGGCGCGAAAGTTGAAGGAGTTGAAGGCTTGGCACAATCCCTTCAATTGATCCAGCAAGGACGCGTCGATATGACATACAACGATAAGCTTGCCGTATTGAACTACTTAAAAACATCAGGCAACAAAAACGTGAAAATCGCGTTTGAAACAGGCGATCCACAGTCAACGTATTTCACGTTCCGCAAAGGAAGCGGCGAGGTTGTTGATCAAGTCAACAAAGCATTAAAAGAAATGAAAGAGGACGGGACTCTTTCTAAAATTTCTAAAAAATGGTTCGGCGAAGATGTTTCTAAATAATCTGCCGGCATTGACGCTTGGCACGGCGATCCCGTGGGATCTGGTGCAGCAGTCATTCTGGCCGATACTTTCAGGGGGAATCTACTATACGATTCCCCTTACGATTCTTTCCTTTATATTCGGAATGATACTGGCGCTGATTACGGCGCTTGCCAGAATGTCGAAAGTGAGACCTTTGAGATGGGTGTTCAGCATATACGTATCCGCCATACGCGGCACTCCTCTTCTCGTTCAATTGTTCATCATTTTCTATCTGTTCCCGGCCTTTAACATTACACTAGATCCTTTTCCAAGCGCAGTTATCGCCTTTTCATTAAACGTCGGCGCCTATGCATCTGAAATCATCCGGGCATCTATTTTATCCGTGCCGAAAGGGCAATGGGAAGCCGGTTACACAATTGGCATGACACATCAGAAAACGCTGTTCCGCGTCATTTTGCCGCAGGCGTTTCGTGTGTCGATCCCGCCATTATCCAATACCTTTATCAGCCTGATCAAAGATACATCCCTCGCCTCTCAGATTTTGGTCGCTGAGCTGTTCAGAAAAGCTCAGGAAATCGGCGCGCGGAATCTTGATCAGATTTTAGTGATTTATATTGAAGCAGCCTTTATTTATTGGATTATCTGCTTCCTGCTTTCACTCGTCCAGCATGTCATCGAACGGCGTCTTGACCGCTACGTGGCCAAATAAGGAGGTTCCGAGTATGCTTACCGTTAGAGGATTAAACAAATCATTCGGTGAAAATGAAATTTTAAAAAAGATAGATATGAAGATTGAAAAAGGGAAAGTCATTGCCATACTTGGGCCGTCTGGTTCAGGGAAAACGACGCTGCTCCGCTGCCTAAACGCGCTGGAGATTCCAAATCGCGGAGAGCTTGCATTTGCTGACTTCGCCATCGATTTCTCCAAAAAGGTGAAACAGGCAGATATCCTAAAGCTTCGCCGGAAATCCGGAATGGTGTTTCAGGCGTATCATCTGTTCCCGCACCGCACAGCCCTTGAAAACGTGATGGAGGGTCCTGTTCAGGTGCAAAAACGGAACAAAGAGGAAGTCAGAAAAGAAGCGATTCAACTTCTTGATAAAGTCGGATTGAAGGACAAAATGGATTTATATCCGTTCCAGCTTTCCGGCGGACAGCAACAGCGCGTCGGCATCGCCCGTGCATTGGCAATTCAGCCTGAGCTCATGCTGTTTGACGAACCAACATCAGCACTTGACCCCGAGCTTGTCGGAGAGGTGCTGAAGGTTATCAAAGATTTGGCCAATGAAGGCTGGACCATGGTCGTCGTGACCCACGAAATTAAATTCGCCCAGGATGTGGCGGACGAAGTCGTCTTCATCGACGGCGGCGTGATCGTGGAACAGGGACCACCGGAGCAAATTTTCTCCGCACCAAAAGAGGAACGGACGCAGCGGTTCTTGAACCGGATTTTAAACCCGCTGTAATCAGAAAAACAGGGCGCCTGCGGCGGCCCTGTTTTTTTTGTTGAGCACCTTCCGCCTATTCCGCCCTTCTGTCAGATGTGCTACAATGACAATCGACTGATTTTTACGAAAGAAGGGACTCACGTGAAGCAAGAACTTGTTCTGCGCTGGACATTTTATTTTGCCGGTTTGATCATTTTGGCTTTTGGTGTATCCCTGACGATAGAAGGAAAAGCACTCGGAATAAGTCCGTGGGATGCATTTCATTACAGCCTATTTCAGCACTTCGGGCTTACCGTCGGCCAGTGGTCTATTATTATTGGAGCGCTCATTGTCGGATTAACGTCATTGTTCACGAAGGCTTGGCCGAAAATTGGGGCGATCCTGAACATGGTGCTCATAGGTGTATTTATAGATTTTTTCAATTTCATTCTGCCTGCCCCCTCGACCTACATGGGCTCCGTCATCGTCTTCTCTCTCGGCGTGGTGCTGATCGGTTACGGCGTCGGTGTATATGTATCAGCAGGTCTTGGCGCGGGGCCGCGTGATTCACTGATGATGCTGATTACAGAAAAAACCGGCTGGAATGTGCAATGGGTGCGGAACGGTATGGAAATAACGATTTTGTTTGCGGCATGGGGCATGGGCGGTCCGATCGGTTATGGTACCATTTTGACCGCCATCCTCACCGGACTCATTTTGCGCTTTTCATTGCCCCAGTCAATCCAGCTGCTGAATTATGCTGTGGCAAGGCGGACAGCCGCTGTGAAAGCATCTCCGCCACTGCACTAATCATTTGTCAGACAAAAACGGACCAGTTCATTGGCCCGTTTTTTTGTTTTCATTCATGTTCTCCAGGCTTGTCTCATAAATTGGTACTATCTCTTATGATAGAGAAATACTAGAGACGGAAGGTAACATGATGGAATCTCTCCAACAATTTGCAAGACGCACCTTCAGCATATTGCTCTTTTTCTTTTTACTGTATTGTTTTATTCTGCTTGAACCTAATAAGCTGTCTTTTCATATTCCGGAGTCACTGCTAAATGTAAATACCATTTTCCTGAGTATTTTGCTTGAATCTATTCCATTTATCATGCTCGGCATCTTTTTTTCTTCTTGCATTGAGTTCTTTGTCTCTGATGAATGGATGACCAAATGGATCGTCAAGAATCCGTATGGCGCAATAGGGTCCGCCGTCGTCATCAGTATTCTTTCCCCTGTATGTGAGTGTGCTGTGATTCCGGTGGTGCGCCGACTCATTCAAAAAGGGCTTCCTCTGCATGTCGGCTCGGTGATCTTAGTGGGCGCCCCCATATTAAATCCGATTGTCATCCTCTCCACCTACTATGCCTTCAGCAGGCATTTGGAGCTTGTGTACGCGAGGATTGGACTAGCTGTTGTCATTTGTATCATAACAGGGCTTATGATGTATTGGATATTCGGAAATAAGAAAATGCTGAAACCACAAAAATCAGATCCCTTACCGGAGTACAGTCAACAGCTTCTCGGAAAACGCTTGAAACCTATCATCACCCATGCAGTTGAAGAGTTTTTCGATATGGGCCGCTATTTGATAATGGGTGCATGTATCGCCAGCCTGTTTCAAACGTTCTTAAATCGCGGGGCTCTCGCTGAGCTTGGGACAAGTGACCTGTCAGGTTCCGCTGTCATGATGGGATTGGCATTTGTCCTGTCACTTTGCTCACATGCGGATGCGTTTGTCGCATCTACTTTTTCAGGCACCTATTCTCACGCTTCCCTTCTCTCCTTCATGCTGTACGGCCCGATGTTAGATTTAAAAAATACGTTTGTTTATGCTTCCTTTTTTAAAAAACGTTTTGTGTTTGTATTTTTTGTTGTCATTTCAGCTTCAGTTCTTGCAATCGTTTGGCTGTATGGTTTGATTACCTCATAAAGGGTGAGTGAGTTGAAAGAAAATAAAACGTATTCTTTTGATGCTGTTGTTCAGGGTCTTTTATTAATTGGCTTTGCATTGATGACATTAAAACTTTATTTGACAGGGCACATTTTGCATTTCATTTCTCCGCGTATGCTTTTATTTACAAAGTTCTTTATTTTGGCTGCTTTTGCGCTTGGCATACTGTCATTTATATGGAGAAAACAAGACACTCCGCACGCCTGCTGCGCATGTGCAAGCAGTCATACACATTCTCCGTCTCACCCATGGCTGTACAGCTTTTTTCTGATCCCTATCGTTTCCGGTTTTCTTTTCCCTAACCACGTGCTGACAAAAGATGTGGCAAAGAACAGAATTTTCTCAGCAAACAGCACCAAGATCTCAGAAGAGAAGAAATGGGATACTCAAACGCAATCCCCTGATGAAACAGGTGCAGCAGCTGTACTGCCAAGCGGTTATGAAAAAGAACTGGCGCAGGAGCTGGAACGGAAGAATGTTATTCAGATTTCAGATCAATATTATGTTCCAATCATCAATCTCCTGCTGGACAATGCAGGAGATTATGCAGAGAAAGAGATCGACATGAAAGGATTTGTCTATTTTGATGAACAGCTGAATCACTATATCGTCGGACGTTTTGGCATATCCTGTTGCATTGCAGATGCTGCGGTTTACGGACTGCCGGCTGCATTCACAGAAAAAACGGGTGTAAAGGAAGGCGAATGGGTTCACATTACGGGGAGGCTTGCTGTTTTTCAGAAGAATGGCGAACATCTTCCAATCGTATCTGTCACACACACGAAAAAAATCAATACGCCAAAAAGCCCCTATGTATATGAGATCATCGAGGATCTTACTCCGAAGTAAAACAAAATATGATAGGATGGTTTTGACAATCTTTTGCAGACGGAGGATCTAGAATGAAGATTTACGGAATTTATATGGACCGCCCGCTTTCCCAGGAAGAGACTGAACGGTTCATGTCTTTCATATCGCCAGAAAAACGGGAGAAATGCCGGAGATTTTATCATAAAGAAGATGCTCACCGCACCCTGCTGGGAGATGTGCTCGTTCGCTCAGTCATCAGCGGACAGTATCAGCTGGACAAAGCCGATATCCGCTTCAGCGCTCAGGAATACGGGAAACCCTGCATCCCTGATCTTCCTGACGCCCATTTCAATATTTCTCACTCCGGCCGCTGGGTCATTTGTGCGTTTGATTCACAGCCGATTGGCATCGATATTGAAAAAATGAAACCGATCAGCCTTGAGATCGCCAAACGTTTCTTTTCAAAAACAGAGTACAGCGACCTTTTAGCAAAAAATAAGGACGAGCAGACAGACTATTTTTATCATCTATGGTCAATGAAAGAAAGCTTTATCAAACAGGAAGGCAAAGGCTTATCGCTTCCGCTTGATTCTTTTTCAGTGCGCCTGCACCAGGACGGGCAAGTATCCATTGAGCTTCCTGACAGCCATACACCATGCTATATCAAAACCTATGAGGTGGATCCCGGCTACAAAATGGCTGTGTGCGCCGCGCACCCTGATTTCCCCGAGGATATCACAATGGTCACGTACGAAGCGCTTTTATAAGCGGCTCATCAGCAGCTTGACGCCATGCTCAATATCTTCCGTTTTCACATTGGAAATATTGATTTTTAATAGATTTTCTTTCGGATAATCTGTTAAATAATGACGGTCTATTGCCTCAAGGAGAACCCCTTGTTTTTTCAGCCTTTGAATCACCCTTGAGGCAGGCAGATCCGGAGGAAGCACCAGATGGGTGTGCATACAGGGCGCCTGCCCGCCGGAAAACGTAAAGCGTCCGCTTCCCAGCTGCCTATGTGTGTGAATGGCTTGATGAAGCCTCAGTGACCGGTCCTTGTAGGAAGCGCGGATCTTCTCCTTATGCCTGCCATACATGCCGCTTTTCAGATAAATCTCCAACGCTGCTTGAGAAATCATAGAGCAGTCGATGTCGTTTAGCTTTTTGTAAGTGTGAAACGTGTCAGTCAGCGCATCCGGCAAAACAGCGGCCCCCACGCGAAGGCCGGGGAACATCATTTTTGAGAAGCTTTTCAAATAGATGACATGCGAGGACAGATCATATGCGTACAGCGGATCTGCCTTTTTATTTTCCTCCAAATCACCAAGATAATCATCCTCAACGAGATAAACATCATACATTTCTGCGAGTCTCACAAGCTCTCGTTTATCACGCTCTGATAAAGAGCAGCCAAGCGGGTTATGGAAGCGCGGCATCGTATAAAAAAATTTGATCGATTCTGTCTGAAACAACCGCTCGACCTCACCCATATCAAGCCCCTCTTCCGTTCTTTTCACACCGATGGCAGGAATCCCAAGCGTCTCAAGCTGTTCAATCATCAAATGGTAGCCTGGCTGTTCAATGGCGATCTTCTCTTTCCCATTTGGAAACGGCATTGCACAAAGCAGGGACAACGCCTGCTGGATACCTGATGTAATGAAAATGTGCCGTTCATCCGCAAATACCTGCTGATTGGCCAGCAGCTTTCGGAGTACACGGATGAGTGATGGAAGCCCCTTTGGCGTTCCATAAATAAACAAATCATTTTTGTATGTATCAATTGCTTTGTTGATGCAGTGCTTAAAATCAAGATACGGAAACACATCTGGGTCCGGAGCAGAAGTGGCAAAGTCGATGGAGCCCGGCTGGCCGCTTTTTGATTTTCCCGTCTTTTTCACAATAAAATAGCCGCTTTTCGGAACAGAGTAGATGAGGTGGCGCTTTTCCAGCTCCTGCAGCGCCCGGATCACTGTGCTTTTGCTGACTTGGTAGCGGGCGGACAGCTGACGGATGGACGGAAGCCTGTCTCCTTCTTGATAGGCGCTGCTTTGCATCATCTCCTCTATCCTCATTAAAAGACTCATATATTTCTCCATGCTTTCTCCTCTCTCCCTATTGTGTACCGGTACAGTTCATTGTTTTTCTCATTGTACCGTTCTGGTCACGGCCATACAATAAAATAAAGCGACCGGCGCAATTTAGGTAAAGGAGCACCTTCCATTATGGTTAACAATCAGCAAGCCTCCGCTTATATGGCGGCTATCTTATATTCGTTCATTATCGGTTTATCTTTTCTATTCGTAAAAATCGCACTGCAAACAGCCGAACCGTTTGATATTCTGGCGCACCGGTTCACCATTGCGTTTGCTGCGGCCACTGTACCCGTCTTATTCGGCTGGATAAAGCTATCAATCCGCGTAAAGGACGTCATTGCCATTTTGCCGCTTGCCCTGCTGTATCCGGCATTGTTTTTTAGCTTTCAGGCATTCGGCCTTGTGTACTCGTCCTCCTCTGAAGCGGGAATTATTCAGGCAGCGATTCCGATTTTCACGATGGTTCTTGCCGCCTATGTTTTAAAGGAACGCTCGACATGGACGCAGAAGGGTTTCACGGTTTTATCCGTGGCCGGCGTCATGTTTATTTTTGTGATGAAAGGCGTCGATGTGGAATCAGCCAGCTTAACAGGCTCTTTGCTGATCCTGCTGTCCGCTTTGTCCTCCGCGATGTACAATACCGCTGCCAGAAAAATGACCCAGCGGTTCAAACTGACCGAGCTTACCTACATCATGTCAGCCATCGGCTTTGTCGTCTTCAACGCCATCGCCCTTATTCGCCACGGCGCGGCTGGAACTGTCAGCACTTATTTTCAGCCATTCCGGGAGCCCGGCTTTGTTCTCGCCATTGTGTATTTGGGCGTACTGTCTTCACTCGTCACTTCGTTTCTGTCCAACTATACACTGTCACGGATTGAGGCGTTTAAAATGAGCGCTTTTAATCATGTAGCCACTATCGTGACGATGATTGCAGGCGTGGTGATTCTAAACGAAACCCTGGCCTGGTATCATCTTGCCGGAGCGATTTGTATTATGATTGGCGTGGTGGGGAGCAATACCAATCTGCAGAAAAAGACAAATCGCCATAGGTTCCCTGCAAAAAAATGAGAAATTATGCTAGACTGATAGGAAAAACATGGTTTGAGGTGTAAGTTTACCGTATGATTCAATATGCTAGTGAAAGTATTCATCTTCCAGGAAAAATTACTTTCAAAGACGTAAGAGAAATCTTTTTTTATCAACTCGGAAAAATCTCATTCTTTTACTTTATATTATTTTGCGCCATTTTTGCTGCAGTTTATTTCATTAACGGATGGCCCCGTATCGTTTATGGCAGCGACACGCTTAACATTTTTATCAATAGTATACTAATTATCGTGATGTCTGTTCTGTTTACACTGCTGCTTCTCCTTCTTCTATATGTAAAGTTTTCTAGAGCATACAAAAAGAACGAACGGATTAAATCCAAAAGAACATATACCCTCAATCAAGAAGGAATCCGTATATGTTCTGAAAAGTATGACCTTATTTTTCATTGGAATGAAGTCACAGCTGTTTTCGAATATAAGAATAGCTTCCGGATCAATACATCCAGCAGCCAATATATTGCGATACCAAAACATTTTTTTCATTCCAAAGAAGAGATGAGCAGATTCAGGGGAATTATCATTAAAAATACTGAGACAAAAAAAGTGAAATTTAAAAAGGATCAGCGCTGACAGTGCTGGTCCTTTTATAGTGATTGATGCGTTTCTTTTGCCTTCTGTTTATCTAAAAACGGCACCAGTTCTATTACAGCCGATACACCTGCAAACACGATGCACACAACAACAATCAGCAGATAATTATGGGTCATGTCAAAAAACAAACCGCCCGCATACACACTGAGAGCCCCAGCGATCTGATGGATAAAGAAATTGATGCCTAGCAGCGAGCCGATTAATCCTGTTTGATAGCTTTCTGAAATAGACGCCGCGGTCAGCGGGATCACACCTGTGTAACTGAGCCCGAATAACAAAATAAAACCGAAGTACCAAAGTTCGCTGTAATGGATTCCAATAATAGGAATGAACAGACAAATCAGACTGAACAGCCGAATGAAAAATAAGATGGATAGCATCACGCTTCTGCTGCCTAGGAGATCTGACAGCCAGCCCGCCAATGATAATAAACGCACCGAACGCGGCCATCATTCCGTTGACATGAGAGACATGCGCATCCTTCAGCATCGGAACGAGATGAGCATCAATGATCCCCATTGTAAACCCGCATGTAAACACGCCGAAGTACAGGATATGTATGAGACGGGACTGCTTTACCACGTTCCAAAATCCCCGCCAGTCATAAGATTTTTTCACTGACGGCGCTTGCGCATGTGGCGGGTGCTTCATCCCGAAGGCAAGGAGCGGCAGCAGAACAGCCGCCATGACGATGCCCAATATGGTATAGTGTTTTGCCAGCCGGCATGGTACGGAGCCGCGGCCCAAATGGGTGAGAGCAGCAGCAGGCCCGCTGAGTTGGCATTGGTCAAAATAGCGAGCGCAAGGCCTTTGTGTGTATCAAACCAGCGGCTGATGAAATACTGGGTCGTCACGCCGACCGCACAGGAATATCCGATTCCGCCGAGCACTCCGTAAATGGCAGAAAACGCATGAACATTCAGTGAATACGAAAGCACCAAAAAGCTTGCGCTGATACAAACAGCCCCGATCGCCATAATTTTTCTGACACTGAACCGGTCGATAAAAAAACCGACAAAAAACTGAACGATTCCCGTTGTGATCATAAAAATGCTGACAGAAACCGAGATCAGCGACCTGTCGGCATGGAAGGTATCCGCGATTGGAAGCATAAAAAATTGAAAGGAATTTCTGAATGAGTTCATTCCGATGGCAAAAACAAACGTAAACAGCAATACAAACCATTTCACCTGAGGAGACGCGCGCATGTTTCAACCTGCCTTTATTTGAGTATTGCGACTATTATGTCATGCAAAAATTGACATTCTACACAAAAAAGCGGAACAGCCAGCGCTGTCCGCTTTTGATTATAACTGAATGATCGGATGCTGATTCAATATCGCAAAAATCCGTTCTGCCACTTCTTCCGTATGTGACAGCAAAAACATGTGCCCGCCGTCAAATTCATGGAATGTGATATCTTTCGCCCACTTCTTCCAGCCTTCCGCATCCCTCATGCATTTTTCATCATCAAGCCCGTTAAAGACATGAACAGGCGATTGGATCGGGGCTACATCGTGAAGCTCAAATTGTTCAAGAGCCCGATAATCCGATCTGAAGGAAGGCAGGAAAAAGGACATGACTTCCTTGTTTTCAACAAGCTCTGCGGGCATCCCGCCTAATTTGATAATATGATCAAGAAACTGATCATCAGGCAGATGGGACACTTTCTTCCGCTGTATATGAGGCGGCTGTATCGCTGAAATGATAACTGCCTGCGGAAAGATGCCTTCACGCTCCAGCTTTTGCGCCAGCCTGAAGGTGATCATTCCACCCATACTGTGCCCAAACAGCACAAACGGCCGATCAGGACGAAGGTTCAATTCTTGTTTGTACAAATCGCTCAGCTTTTCGAGATCCTCAATGGCTGATGTTTGATTTGTGCCGTGTCCTGGCGGCTCGGCAGCGAGCATCTCACATTCCCCTTGCAAAAAAGCATGGAGAGGGCGAAACGATGCCGAGTAGCCGCCGGCAAATGGAAAACAGATGAGCTGCGTTCTTTCCGACGCATCAAAGGATTTGAAGAGTTGGCTCATGGCCGTCTCCTCCTTTCATCACTTCATTTAAGAAACCGTTACGGTTTGTGTATTAAGACATTCGAGCAAAATCCCTGCATTCCTATCCAGCGTTTCGCCCTGCAGCATTTCAGCGTGTGTTCCGAAGCCTCTTTTCACACGGTAAGCGCCTGTTGTTGCCTCTTCCCACGATGCAAGCCATTCCGGCATGTCAAAATCAACGCCAGAAGTCAGCAGATCAATATCCGCTTTCACCTGGCCTGTGCTGATCAGGTTGACGTAGTATGAGTAGAAGGCGTGTGTTTTTTGCTTGAGGCCTTGTTTAACGGCTTCGCTGTTGAGCGCTTCATTGTCCCGGTTGACATTCATCAACGCTTCGACATCGGCCTCAACCGTGCGTCCGTCCAGATCACTGACACCTTGTTTTTTATAGGAATCTACCATGATGATCTGCTGAACAATGCGTCCCTGTTCCTCAAGCTTTTTGGCAGCTTCAAACGCCAGGCTGCACCCTGCTGAATACCCGAACAATGTCAAAGCCCCTTCTGGCTGAAGCTTCTGAATCAAATCCGCATAGCGGTCAAGCCGGTTTTCCTCCTCAATGAAATCAAAGGCGCACAGCTTGTATGACGGCAGGCGGTTGGCAAGGTTTTGGTACATGAGGCCATAGCCCAAGACTGGCGGGAACGCGAAAATGATCTGATCCTGATCGGGATTCATTATCGTTACATCCTGCAATCCATCTGAGCCTCCATTTTTCAAATACGCTGAAATGCCGGCAATCGTCGGTGCTTCAAACAAAAGCTTCACCGGGAGATCAATCCCGAGCTCTTTCTTGATACGTGAAGCGGCGGTCATTGCCTTCAAGGAGTGCCCGCCGAGCTCAAAGAAATCGTCATGAATGCCGACTTGCTGTCTGCCGAGAACCTCAGACCAGATTTGTGCAATTGTTTCTTCCGTCTCGTCTCTTGGCCCGATCCATTCTTCCGTCAGCTGATCCTGATCCGGTTTTGGCAACAGACGTTTATTGACCTTCCCGTTTGTCGTTAAAGGAAGCTCGTCCAAGAAAGTAAAGGTTTGCGGCACCATGTAAGCAGGAAGCTGTTTTTTCAGGTGCGCCTTTACGTCCCTAACTGAAAGCTCCGCCCTGTTCACGAGGTAGGCGTTAATTGATGCATCGCCAGACTCATGGCGGTCTGTAACAACGACCGCATCTTTCACTCCTGGATATTCCTGCAGCTGCTTTTCGATTTCTTCAAGCTCAATCCGGTGTCCGCGTATTTTGACCTGGTCATCAATCCGGCCAGCGTATTCAATCGTTCCGTCCGGCAGCCAGCGTGCTAAGTCCCCTGTTCGGTAAAGCCTTTCTCCCGGTTTGAACGGGTTCGTGACAAACTTTTGCTTTGTCAGGTCATGACGGTTTACATACCCTTTTGATACGCCCATTCCGCTGATACATAGTTCACCGACCGCTCCGAATGGCTGGAGCTGGTGTTGCTCGTTGAGAATATAAACACTGGCATTACTGATCGGCTTTCCGATCGGCAAAGAGGAGATGGACTCCGGTATATCATGTACAACGTGAGCTGTCGCAAACACCGTTCCCTCAGTCGGACCGTAGCAGTTAATCAGCTTGCCCGGCCCCATGATCCGCAGCGCTTTTCTGACGTGAGGCACTGATGCTCGCTCTCCGCCGAATAACACGCAGCGAAGCCCCTTCATCCAATCCTCTCCCGCATCTGTGAGAAGATTAAATAGTGCAGTCGTCGCAAACATAACATTGACATTCTCCTGCTGGATCAGATCTGTGAGCTGTTCTGTATCAAGCAGCGTATGTTCATCTGCGATAATGAGCCGTGCCGCATTTAGTATTGAAGCGTAGAAATCAAAGGTAAAAGCGTCAAAGGCGTAATTCGAAACAGATAAAAACGTATCTTTTTCAGAAAATGCCATGTAGTCTACATGTTTGACCAATCCTTGTATATTGGCATGAGTGGTGATATTGCCCTTCGGCTTTCCGGTTGTGCCGGACGTATACATGATATATGCCGGATCATCGGGTTCAATCGAGATTTCAAGGTCACATGCCTGTTCTTCAAACCGTGTTTGATCATCAATGAAGAGCGTTGTCCCTGTAAACGGCAGCTGAGCTGCTTTTTCTTTCATCTCCTGATGTGTGAGCAGGCAGGCTGCCGCACTGTCAGTCAGCATATACGAGATTCGGTCCTCCGGCAGCTTCGGATCAACCGGCAGATAAGCCGCTCCTGCTTTTAATATTCCGAGAATGCCGATCACCAGTTCAAGCGAGCGCTTCGTGTACAACGCTACGACGGAGCCTTTGCCTGCGCCTTGCTTTTGCAAACGGTGTGCAAGGCGGTTCGCTTCCTCATCTAATTCGCGATAGGAGCGAGTCTGGCCGGAATACGTAAGCGCCGGTGCATCTGGATTGACGTTCACCGCTTCCTTGAACCAATCCGTCAGAGGCTTAGCCTCATGAGTTTGAGCCGGCGGGTTTAAGCCAGTAAGGAGAAACTCTCTTTCCTTATCGTCGACGAGGTTGATCGTGCTGACAGGCTGATCCGCCTTCTCGATAAGCTGCTGAATCGCTGTGAGAAGCTGAGATTTCAAGCGCAGGATAAACGCCTCATCAAACACATTCTCGTTATAGGCAAGCTTAATCAGCATCTCATCTCCCGGGGAAGCCATTAGGTTGAGGTCATAATTCGACTTCTCAAAAACATGAACATCCTCCATATCAAAGCCGTTTTCACTGTTTTCTTCATTTTTTGCGTCCTGAAGCGGATAATTTTCAAAAACAATGATGTGGTCAATCGGTTTTGGCTGATCAGCCTGGCTTTGGATGTCGTAGAGCGGGACATATTGATGTGGCTCAGACTGAAGCGATTGCTCCTGCAGCTGCTTGAGCAAACCGTTAAATGTGATATCCTCAGACAGTTTCACCCGTCTTGGGACAACGTTGATAAACAGCCCGACCATGTGTTCAACGCCTTTGATATCCGCGGGACGCCCGGAAACGACTGTGCCGAAAGTCAAATCGCCAGACTGCTGATAGCGGCTGATTAATACGCTCCAGACTGCCTGCAAGGCCGTACTTAAAGTGGTTTGCTGCGATTTTGCAAGCTCGGTGAAGGCCTTTGTTTCCGCCTCCGGAAGTGAGAAGAGCAGCTCTTTCGGCTCGTAGCCGTCCGTTTGTTTCTTTCTTTGCTCCGCAAACGTCGTCTGTCCCTCAAAATCCTCTAAGTACTCTCGCCAGTAACGCAGTGATGCTTGTTTATCCTGCTTTTCAAGCCACTTGATATAGTCTTTATACGGTTTGACAGGCGGCAGGCTGTACGGCTTTTGTTCGCGCAGGGCATTGTATACCTTGAACAGATCCTGCACGACGATACCGAAGCACCAACCGTCCAAAATAATGTGGTGGTAGCTCCACACCCATTCAAAGCTTTCTTCAGCTTTTTTGAAAATGGCTGCCCGCATGGGAATATCACGCGTCAAATCAAAGCCCTTGATCTTATCCTGTTCCTTGTATTCATTGATTTTCGCTGTTTGCTCTCTGTCCGTTAAGTGTGTCAGATCGATTTCTTCTATATGAAACTGGCGTTTTTTCAAAACGACTTGGACAGGCCTTTTTACTTTTTCGTGAATGAACACGGTACGAAATACATCGTACCGGTCCATGATCACATTCATGCCTTCTTCAAGACATTTGATATTCAAGCTGCCTTTTACTTTCATCGTGATTTGTTCAAGGTAAAAGCTCTGGCCGGGATTCAGGATGGTATGAAACAGCATCCCTTCCTGCATCGGCGATAGGTAATACATATCTTGAACCTGATCCTTGCTAAATTGACTCATATGCTTCGCTCCCGCCTTCTGTAATTCCCTTGCGTTTTATTTTAAATTCTCCTCAAGCATGTCAAAAATATCGCCCATTTCGTCCATTCCAAGGTCTTCAGCACTGAAGTCGCTAGGCGTGAATTCCTTATCTTCTTTTTCCGTACAATGGCGGATCAGCATCAGGAGATTTTCTTTAAACCGTTCTATTTGCCCCTCGACTGTAGCTCTTTCAAACTCCTTCTCATTGTAGGAGCAGGAAAGCACAAACCGGCCGTTTCTGATCATGCCGCTGAAGCTTAAAGCGTACAGCGCCTCTGATTCTTCGCTTACTTGCCCCCCCATGTCGAAAGCGGACGGCTCAAAGAAGTCGGTTTTTACTTCACTGTCGAACTGGCCTAAATAGTTGAAGCTGATCTCTGGCGTAAAGCGCTTTGTTTCCGCTGTTTCTGTGACATAACGGAGAATGCCGTAGCCAACTCCTTTGTCCGGAATACGGCGCAGGTTTTCTTTGACTGATTTGATCACAGCAGAGGCATCTGCTTCAGTCATGTCGAGCACAACAGGATATTGTGCCGTAAACCAGCCGACCGTTCTGGAGATATTCACATTCGGGATGATGTCCTCCCGTCCGTGTCCCTCCAGGTTAATGCCAATTTTGGCACCATCTGTCCATTCTTTCATCGTTAAACCGAGCGCGCTGAGAAGAATATCATTGATTTCGGTTCCATATGGCTGATGAACATCCGTTAAGAGATGTTTGGTGTCTTTTTCCGTTAATTCACATAGAACGGACGATGTATGCTTGACGATCCGCTGCTCTGTTTCGTAGTCCTTCGGCACAGGGGAAACCTGTTCAGCGTCGATTTGCGACCAGTATTCAGCCTGCTGTAAAAGATCCGCTGATTGGCTGAATGCCGCCAGTTCTTCCGCCCAATCCTTGAAGGAATTTGTTTTTTGCGGGAAGACAACGTTCTCTTCTTTCTCCGCCTGCACGTAGCCTGAAGCAAAATCTTCAAGCAAAATCCGCCATGATACGCCGTCGACCACGAGATGGTGTACAGCGATGAGCAGGTGATCGCCAGTTTCCGTACGGTATTGCTCCGCCTTCAGAAGCGGTCCGTTTTGCAGTTCGAGACTGCTTTGCAGCCTGTTCGCGAGAATCTTGATCTGGCTTTTCAGCATGTCTTCGTCAGTACCGTACAGATCCACGATTTCGAAGCTGACCTTGCTTTCGCTGATTGGTTTATAAGCTTGAATGATCTCTCCGTCTTCCTCACGGTAGACCATGCGAAGTGCATCATGATGCTCGATCAGCGCCTGCAGTGTTTTCTCCACCCGTTCAGGATCGAAGCCCTTCTTGGCGTGAAGCATCACAGATTGGTTCCAGTGGTGCTTGTTCGTGAAGTTCTTTTCAAAGAACCAGCGCTGGATTGGTGTCAGGATGACCTCTCCCTCCACCGGGCCTTGGTCTGCCTGTTTGCCTTCGGCACGCTCCACATATTGTGTGAGCTCCTCGATCGTCGGATGCTGGAAGAGATCTTTCATCTCCAGCTTCCAGCCGTGCTGGTTCAAGCGGCTCGCCATCTGGATTCCTTTGATCGA
>NZ_JBZAZF010000006.1:0-213010 GCF_058248265.1 Bacillus sp. NS1
CGTTCCCATACCGAACACGGAAGTTAAGCTCTTCAGCGCCGATGGTAGTCGGGGGTTTCCCCCTGTGAGAGTAGGACGCCGCCAAGCAGTTTGAAAAAAGGGTAGCTCATATGAGCTACCCTTTTTGTATTCTGGTTTAAAGGTAAAACCCAGCTCAGTGAGCTGGGTTTTTTGTTTTATATCTGTACTGATTTGCTTTCTTCGGTATCCATTTTATCGAGCTTTCTGCTTTTTAGGTTCTCTAATATTTTTAATACCAATACAATCCCCAGCATGATCAACATAAGACCCGTAAATAACCAAAATGTAGTTTGTGCGGGGAACTCATCTAGACTCCATCCGACTGCGATTGGCAGGATAGATCCGCCTAATCCATTGGCAGCGAGCAGCATACTTGTCGTTTGTTCTGTTTTTCCAGGATAGAATTGATTGGTGATGATTAAAGCAATGGCAAACATACCAGCCATAAATAATCCTAAGAAGAAACAGAGAACAAACCCTGCAAAAGCTGTTTTACTGATAGCTAAAATACATAGTGAAATGAGGCCGCCAATATTAATTAGCTTGAGATAACGATGATAGGTTAGTTTTTCGGAAACTGGGCCAGTCAGTAAACGGCCAATGATCATACCGATCCAATATATTGTTACCGTTATTGTTGCTAAGGAGTTAGAGATCTCCCATTTCTCTGCGAAGATGGAAGGGATAAAGTGGACAATCGATACTTCACTGCCTCCATAAAAAAAGAAGTAAGCAGCTGCTAAAGAAATAAACAGTATGCCATGTTTTCGAAAGCTTATAGGTGCTTGTTGGTTACCATTGCCCGAAGTATTTGTTTGACGGGTGAGCAAATCGTCTAAACTGCCAAAACTCATTCGGCTCCAAACAAGCATCAAAAGAAATGAACTTAGCCCCAAAACAAGAAAGGCCAATGCCCATATATTATTGCTGATTAAAAAGCCAGATAGCAAGGGCATGAAAAGAGCTCCTAAGCCGTATGCTACTTCCATCTTGCTCATGGCGATTGCTTGTTTTTCTTTAATTGCTGTTAGGATAATTGTTCCTACGCAAGATTCAACCAATCCGGCTCCAAGTCCAGCCATACTGACAAAAAGAAAGAGCAACGGCCACGGGGGAAGGAAATAAATAAACAATTCGCAGCTGATCATGGCTAGTCCGATAACAACTACTTTTCTTCGTCCCAACCTCTTTACAGCATAAGGCATCCCCAGTACACCGATTAAAAACCCCATAAATTGCGAAAACACTAATACTCCGCCATTACTGTAGCTTTGTGCGTAATGAGAAAGCAATTCTGGCAGGACAGCTCCAAGTATAACAAGAGTAAAGGCGATCGATCCGTAAGATAAACATCCAATCCACAGTAAACGAGTTTTCATTCATTAATCTCCTTTGATATAAATAGTACTCCCTAGAATTTACATGATAGGACTGGTAGTAAAAATAAGCTGTTTATGTTGATTGTATTTAGTTTTTTACATTAAATCCATTTATTTCTATCATAACATACGAAGATCGAATAGAAACCCTCAATGCAAACGTTAACAAATAGTTAACAAATTTTACTATTTATGTAGTTGACATTAATTTCTAGAATTTATACGATGATTAACGAGTTTTACATATTTTATTGAATAGGGGTGTTGTTAGTGGGGACGAAAGAAATTACGAATCCAGACAGTTTGTATTACAAAGTGGATGATGTGGTCATGGAAAGAGGTGAAGGCATCTATTTGTACGATTCAGAGGGCAATGAGTATATCGATTGTGCCTCTGCTACTTTCAACTTGAATTTGGGTTATACCAATAAAGAAGTTATTGATACAGTCAAAGAACAGGCTGACCAGCTGATACATGTCACTTCTTCCTACCAAACCAACGCCGTTAATAAACTAGCTGAAAAACTTGTAGAAATCTCCCCCGACAATCTCACTAAAGTTCACCCTAAGGTTAGCAGTGGCTCTGCCGCGAATGAAGGAGCTATTAAAATGGCCCAGAACTATTCTGGAAAGACAGATGTCATTTCTTTATTCCGGAGCCATCTTGGCCAAACGTATATGATGTCTGCGCTATCCGGGAATTCATTTCGAAGAGAGCCGTTCCCCCCTCAGTTTTCTTTTGGTTTGCAGGTGCCTGACCCCTATTGCAACCGTTGTTTTTACAATCAGAAACCAGATTCATGCGGAATGCTTTGTGTAGAAAGAATTAATGATTTTATTGAATATGCGAGTAACGGAAAAATTGCAGCGATGATTATTGAACCGATCTCCGGCAACGGTGGAAACATTGTTCCGCCTAAGGAGTACTTTAAGCAGTTAAGAAAGCTCTGTGATGAGCATGATATTGCACTTATTTTTGATGAAATTCAAACCGGATTCGGCCGGACAGGCAAGATGTTTGCCGCTGATTACTTTGATGTGAAACCGAATATGATGACTGTCGCGAAAGGATTGGGAGGCACGGGATTCCAGGTTGCCGCTACCCTGACGGAGGAAAAGTATATGGGATTAGCCGGCCACAATCACTCATTTACTTATGGCTCGAATGTGATGGCTTCGGCAGCTGCTTGTAAGACAATCGAAATCATGCAGCGGCCGGGCTTCTTAGAAAATGTAACAATTGTTGGGAATTATATTATGGATTCCTTAGAGCATATGAAGAAAGAATTTACATTTATGGCTGACGTCAGAGGCGTAGGTTTGATGATCGGTGTTGAAATTGTAAAAGAGAATAATGAGCCTGATGTAGAGCTGACCAATTATATTGCCAAGCGGGCTATGGATTATGGGTTAATTTTGCGGACTTCCCGTTACGGATTCGGAAATGTATTTAAAATCCGTCCGCCGCTCACAATTACGCTTAGTGAGGCTGAGGTGCTTTGTTTCAAACTTCGTAAGCTATTGGAGGATATCAAGTGAAAGAATATATTATAGAGCTCGGAAAATTTGTTTATGAAGAAGTGAAGGGACAGAAAGGAACACTGAAAAACCGGTTAGTCAATGGGTATTCCCCGGGCGGAGATGCACAGTTTAACATTGATGCCGCTGCTGAGAACGCAGTGCTGGAATATGTGAAAAGCAAGAAAGAGTCAGTCGCGTTTTATACGGAAGATGGCGGTCTGAAGATATTTGGAGACAATCCTCAGTATATTTTGATCGTTGATCCGATTGACGGCACCCGCCCGGCAGCTGCAGGACTTGAAATGTCTTGTATTTCTATCGCATTGGCTGCATACAAGCCTGATGCAAAGATTAAGGATATTGAATTTGCTTTTCTGCTTGAGCTGAAAACAGGTGCCTATATGTACGCGGATGTTTATTCTGAGGGAATCTATTATGAAGGTTATCGAGGCACCCTGCCGAATCTCAGTAAAGTAACAGATATTAAACATATGTTCTGGAGCCTTGAGTTTAATGGGCATCCCGCGCACCTAATGATTGATGCGTACGGTCATTTGATTGATCAGTCAGCCAATAATGGCGGTGTATTTGTTTTCAATAGCGCTTCTTATTCAATCTCCAGAATTATTACAGGGCAGATGGATGCTTATGTGGATATCGGTAATCGTTTATTAAAGGACGATCCTGCGCTGTTGAAAGATTTTCAGGATGTGGGGAATGGACAGGTTCTGCATCTGTTTCCTTATGATATTGCCGCAAGTGTGTTTTTGGCGAAAAAAGCGGGAGTTGTCATTACTGATGCGTATGGTAAGTCCTTGGATGATACACATCTGACGGATCTTAGCTACAATAACCAGCAGTCATGCATTGCTGCGTCAACGAAGGAGCTGCATCAGAAGCTGCTGGATCAAATTCGCTGGGACGGAAAGGAAGAGACATATGAAAGCGTTGGTCTGGACTCCTAATGATCGGCTTGAAATGCAAGAAGTAGAAGAACCTCAAATCAAAAAAATGAACGATGTGAAAGTAAGAATATACGGGACAGGCATTTGCGGAACGGATTTAAATGTGCTAAAAGGAAAGATGCATGCGACTCATAATATGATCCTAGGCCACGAATCTGTTGGAGTGGTGACAGAAACGGGGCCTGAGGTGAATAACGTTAAGCCTGGTGATCGCGTGGTGATCGATCCGACTCAGTTTTGCGGAAAGTGCTATTATTGCAGGAAAGGATTAACCTGTTATTGTGAGACATTTGAAGACTGGCAGTTGGGATTAGGAGCGCATGGCACTTTTGCCGATTATTACGTAGGCGAGGACCGTTTTATGTATAAAATACCTGACGATATGGAATGGGAACGAGCCACTTTAATTGAGCCGCTTTCCTGTGTATTAAATGTGGTAGAGCGGGCTGCAATAAAACCTGACGATTCTGTACTGGTGCTAGGGTCGGGTCCGATCGGGCTGCTTGTGCAAATGATGGTGAAAAAATTATCAAGGCTGACGGTTGCGACTGAGGTGGGAGAGTACCGAACAGAAGCGGCAGGCCTGATATCCGATTATGTTTATCATCCGCAGGATCTAACGGTGGACGAGGTCAGACGCATTAATCAAGGGAGAAAATTTGATGTGATTTTTGACGCGATCGGCAATCAGCTTGATTGGGCGTATCCATTAATAGATAAGGGCGGCAGGCTTGTGCCAATGGGATTTGATGATACGTATGAGATGAAAATCAGGCCTTTCCAGCTGCTTTCTAATGGCGTGACAATCGTTGGAACCGGAGAGGCTCGCCAGATTATGGAGGATGCGGTTTCATGTGCCGCGGACATGCCTCAGCTTTCTGAACTGATTACGGAGAAAACCTCGCTTGATAACTATGAGGCTGCCATTCAAGAATTGATGGGCATAGATCCGTTTTCAAATGAGAGAAAAGATATTACTGCAGTTAAAACGATTCTTGTTTCTCATCCGGATATGATATAATGCAGCGAAGTGGCTCAAACTAAGTTTGAGCCATTATTTTCTTCAGCATTCATCTTGCGTATTTGATCAAAATTTAATATGATACTCTTTGTATAATAACTCCTTGCCTCAATACAACATACTCAACGTTTCCCCTTTTTCCCCGATCGTGTTCCTTTTCATATTCTCCCGTAAAATAAAGTCAGCTCCCAATACAACTAATACGGTGCGGATTTATTTTTTAAAAAGGAGTCGTTATATTTGAATAATAGTTTTACATTAAAGCAGCAATGGTTCGGGAATATCCGAAAAGACATTCTTGCTGGCATTTTAGTTGCGTTAGCATTAATACCTGAAGCAATTGGCTTTTCTATTATAGCCGGTGTTGATCCGATGGTCGGTCTTTATGCGTCATTTTGTATAGCCATTATTATTTCTATTTTTGGCGGCAGACCAGGCATGATTTCAGCTGCGACTGGCTCAATGGCGGTCGTTATGGTTTCGCTGGTTGCTGATCATGGGCTTCAATATTTATTTGCGGCAACGATTTTGACAGGAATTATTCAGGTGATTTTAGGTATCAGTAAAATTGCGAGATTAATGAAATTCATCCCGCGTTCTGTGATGATTGGGTTTGTGAATGCGCTGGCGATCCTTATCTTCTCTGCTCAGCTTCCTCAGTTTGAGGGTGCTTCTTGGAGCATGTATGCAATGCTTGCCGGGTCGTTGGTAATTATTTATGTACTCCCGCGATTTACGACTGCGGTTCCGTCTCCACTTGTCGCGATTATTGTGATGACGATTATTGCGGTTACTTTCCATGTGGATGTACGGACGGTCGGAGATATGGGCAATATTTCTAGTTCTTTGCCTCATTTCTTAATCCCTGATGTTCCGTTTACCTTTGAAACGCTGCAAATCATTTTTCCTTATTCGATTGCTTTAGCGTTTGTCGGATTGCTGGAATCTTTGCTGACAGCACAGATTATTGATGAGATGACGGATACGGACAGTGACAAAAATAAAGAGAGCCGCGGACAGGGGATTGCGAATATCGTGACTGGGTTCTTTGGCGGCATGGCAGGCTGCGCTATGATTGGACAATCTGTCATTAATACAAAAGCGGGCGGCCGCGGACGTTTATCTGCATTTGTTGCCGGGGCTTTTCTGATGTTTTTAATTGCCGTTTTGAGTACTGTCGTCGTGAAAATTCCGATGGCAGCGTTAGTGGCTGTTATGGTTATGGTTTCTGTCGGCACATTTGATTGGTCTTCTTTAAAAGGCCTCAAAAAAGCACCGCTCACAGACTCAATTGTCATGGTTGTGACTGTGATTACGGTTGTTGTGACAGACGACTTATCGAAAGGCGTATTCGTCGGCGTTCTCTTAAGCGCCGTGTTCTTTGTGGCAAAAATCTCGAAGCTGAAAATTGTTTCTCATGCAGAGGATCAAAAGCTGAGAACGTACAAAGTGAAGGGGCAAATCTTTTTTGCGTCAGTGACTGATCTTACGAATGCTTTTATTTATCAAGAGGATATTGAGCGAGTTGTGATTGACTTAACTGAGGCCCACGTATGGGATGATTCAGGAGCGGCAGCGCTTGATAAGATTGTTGCGAAGTTTAAAGAGCAAGGAATTGAAGCCGAAGTAAAGGGTTTGAACAATGCTAGTAAAGCTCTTATGAAGCAAATGACATAAAGTGTGAAAGCCCAGATTGATGAGATCTGGGCTTTTTTATATCACTATGGCTGAACAGCATTGATATAATAGAGTGAGAAAGAAATATTTAATAGGAGACTTGTATATGACGCTTCAGAAGCTGAACCGTGTATTGGGGAAAGTCATGCCGCTTTTAACGCCGACTAGTGTGGTGCTGGGCGTACTGCTGTCTCAGTTTTTAAACGGGTATGAATGGGCTGTGCCTTGGATCTTTGCTTTTATTACGTTTGCAGGCAGTTTGAGCGCTAACTTTCAATCTTTGAGACATGCATTGTCTCATCCTCTTCCTATGATTCTTGCATTATTTGTTCTTCATATTTTTATGCCGCTTTTTGCCTGGGGCAGCGGCCATCTTATCTTTAAAGGAGATCCTTTGACGATCACCGGCTTAACATTGGCTGTTGTGATTCCTACGGGGATTACAAGCTTGATTTGGGCAGCGATGTACAAAGGGAATGTCGGTTTGACGCTTTCGATTATTTTGGTTGATACTGTGCTGTCGCCGTTGATCGTACCGCTGAGCCTTTCATTGCTGGCCGGCGCTCAGGTTCATATGGATGTGTGGGGAATGATGAAAGGGCTGATTGTGATGGTCGTGATTCCTTCTTTTCTGGGCATGCTGTTTAATCAGATCTCATCTCCAGAAAGAACCGCATCTGTTAGCAGTGCGCTGTCACCTTTTTCAAAGCTTTGCCTGATGGCTGTCATTGCGATTAACAGTTCAGCAATTGCTCCTTATTTCAAAGCGATTGACTTGAGATTTGTAGGTATAGCTGTGACGGTTTTCTTTATCGCGTTAACCGGCTATGCCGCTGCTTGGCTGATCGGAAAAATGATGAAAAGGCGGCAGGAGGAAATTGTATCTCTTATTTTTACGGGAGGCATGAGAAATATCAGTGCCGGTGCAGTTCTTGCCGTTACGTTCTTCCCGTCCCAGGTTGCCGTTCCGGTGGTGATCGGCATGCTGTTTCAGCAGATACTGGCTGCTTTGTTTGGCTATATGCTGAATCGTTTTGAACTAAAACCTGTATTGCAGAAAGCATGAAAAAACCGCTCAATTCTACGAGCGGTTTTTTCCGTATAGCCATTCGAGCGCGATGATGAACTGTTGGCAGAAGTACTTGCGGTGATGCACTGCCCCTTTTTCAATTGAAAGACATAGTTGCTTTTCAGTGAAGCCTTTTTCTTTTAAACTTTGATGCACTTGCTTTGTATTCTGCAGCATATGTCGCTGAATGGATTGTTTTTCACGGCCTTCTTCACTGCCGACAGACATAAAAACACGTGCAGGGCCGGGCTTTAAAGAAGATAAATGAATGGTTTCCGCTGCGTTCTCGTACCAGTAGGAGCCTGAGATAGAGCCTATTTTTCCAAACACAGACGGATACTTTAATAAGGCGAACATTGAAATGAGGCCGCCTAATGAGGCACCAATCATTCCTCTTGATTGCGGTTCCCTGGTGACGTTCCAGTTTTCTTCGATAAATGGAATGAACCGGTTTGTTATGTCAGACAGATAGTGATATCCCAAGCCTCCGAAGTCCGGGAACCGATCACTGAGTGATGCAGCTGGCCAAGGGGTATATTCATCCAGCCGGTTTTCGGGTATGATACCGATCAGCACGAGTTCGGGCAGCCTTCGCTGTTGAAATTTGTTTTCTAATAATTCGATTTGGCCCTGAAACAAAAAACTGCCATCCTGCACGTAAACAGCAGGAAATCCCCTGCTGCCTGGGCTGTAGGAAGGAGGAAGGTACAGCGTGAACCTCCTTTTTCCAGCTTTGTGTTCTGAAAGAGATCCTTTCAAGCATTCTCCCCCTTTTTTTGCTTGAAAAGCAGATATAAGAAATAAGGAACACCGAGGATCGCCAAAATAATGCCTGCGGGCACTTCAGCTGGCTGGAAAAACAGCTTTCCGGCAAAGTCTGCGCTTATCACAAGCAGCATGCCGATTAAACCGCTCAGTGGCAAGATGTCGCGGTGTTCGACACCAGCCAGTCTCCGTGAGATATGGGGAGCAATTAAGCCGACAAACGCCATGCTGCCCGCTACGGAGACACAGGCGCTGATGATTGCTACGCAAGCGACGAGCAGGATGGTTTTTTCTTTATTTGATGAAATACCCAGGCTTCTGACTGTGTCTTCATCAAAACGAATGGTGTCGAGCAAGCGGGACTTGGCGATAAGAATAGGTATAAATAACAGCATCCAAGGGAGAACGGCTGTGATATACGTCCAGTTGGCAGACCAGATGCTTCCGTTTTTCCACACCATGGCCATTTGATAGTCTTGCGGGTCCATTTTTAATGATAAAAACAGAGACAAGGCGCTAAATCCTGAATTGATCGCGATTCCTACCAGAATAATTCTTCCTGAATCTAAATTGCCTCTGTGCCACGCAAATATGTATATCAGGATCGCCGCAATCAGTCCGCCTATCAATCCGAAGATTGGCATTCCCATCGCCGCAGCTATGGATGTCACTTCTTTCTGGCCTTGGAACAATAGCATAAACGCGACAATCCCGGCTCCCGCTCCTGCGTTGATTCCGAGAATTCCCGGGTCTGCAAGGCCATTACGTGTGATGGCTTGGATGACGGCGCCTGCAATGCCTAGACCGAGTCCAATAATAGCTGCCATGACAACCCGCGGCAGTCTTAAATCGAACAGCAAAATGTCATACTGCGGATTCGGATCAATCTGAAAAAGAGTGGAGAGCAATTCAGCCGGACGAACAGAAAATGATCCGCTCGTTAAGCTGAAATAGCTGACAACGAGAATTAAAGCGATGAACACGGCATATTTTTTAGCCATTTTGCTCCCCTCCTTTTCGTTTAATCAAATAAAGGAAGAAAGGCACACCGATAATAGATGTCACGACTTCAATCGGTGTTTCAAACGGATAATTGATAAATCTGCTTGCGAGATCACATAGGGTTAAAAAGATTCCGCCTAAGATGCAGGAACATGGAATCAGCCTGCTGTAATCAGAGCCGACGAGAAATCTCGTGATATGCGGAACAACTAATCCGACAAACGCAATTTTTCCGGCCAGCGCTACTGCACTGCCGGTTAAAATGATGACTGAAAGCATCGCCATGATTTTAATGGTTTTTTTCTTTTGTCCCAGACTTTTAGAAATGTCATCGCCTAATGATACAGCGGTCACCTTTTTGCTGAGAGAAATGGCCATTACGATGCCAATTAGGAAAAACGGAGCGGCTAGCTTCAGGAAATCAGGACTCATTTGATGAAGTCTGGCGCTGTACCAGAAACTGAGATCTTGTGAGATTTGAAAATAAATCGACATGGCCGCTGATAAACTGCTGAGCAGCATGCTTGTGACTGTGCCAATGATGGCTAGCTGCACGGGGGTAAACCCGTTAGGCATCATGGCAGCAAGGCTGAATACTAACACAGCTCCTAATGCTGAGCCGATAAAAGAGTAAATGATCATTTCAAACGAAGACGATTGCGGGAGCAGAACCATACAAAGCGTGATGATAAACGCGGAACCATCTGAAACGCCCATAATGGAGGGCGAAGCTAAGTAATTGCGCGTAATGCCTTGCATAAGTGCTCCAGAAACAGCAAGGGCTGCCCCTATGAGCAGAGCGCCGGCAGCCCTTGGAATCCGGGAATGCCATATAATTTGATGGTCTGTGTTTCCCGGATCGAAATGAATAAGAGATGTAAAAACAATATCTGTGCTTAGGTGCTTTGCGCCATATAAGATCGAAAGCAGCAGCGACAGTGCAATAGCAAATGGAGAAGTAATCAATATGATACGTGTCCACTGTTTTGAATACATACAAAAACCTACTCTGAATTAGTTTTGTGTCAATTTTTCAGCAGCCGCTTTCAGGAAGCGGACTTTGCTCCAAGCTGTGCCGCCTTGTGCGAGAGGATCCACTGAGTTGACGTACACATGATCTTCCTTGACTGCTTTAAGGCTTTTCCAGATTGGATTTTTCTCTAAATCTTTTAAGGCATCAGGTTTGTCTGCATTTTCATCATCAGAAAATTGGACGAAGATATGGTCAGGATTCATTTCACTTAATTTTTCTAATGAAATCAGCTCTTGCGCTTTTGCAGCTTTTACTTCATTCGGCGCTTTAAGGCCTAAATCACCATAAAGTGTGGAGTTGAAGTACACCTGTTCAGGGTAAATGTAAATGTTGCCTTGTCTGATTCTGATGACAAGCGCTTTTGAATCTTTTGCTTTTTCATTGATTTTTGTTTTTGTTTCTTTTAAATCTTGTTCATAGTCTGCGATGATTTTTTTCGCCTTTTTCTCTTTTCCAGTCAGCTGGGCAAGCAGCATCATGTTTTCCTTCCAGTTTGAAGAGATATGAGAAACTGGGATCGTCGTGCCGGCTGTGCTGATTTTTTGCAGTGTTTTTTCCGGGAATTTTGTTGAAGCAAGGATGACGTCTGGCTTCATTTCAAGAATCTTTTCAATGTTTGGCTCCATTTTTTCTCCGGTTGCTTCGGCTTTATCAGTGATGTCTTTGAACATATCAGGGAATTTGCCGGAGAATGAAATTGCGCCTTGCGGATGAACGTCAAGCAGTTTCGCATCTTCCATTGATTCTACGCTTCCTGTAATGGCAATTTTGTCTGTCGGTACAGGTACTTCATATGTTTTATCCAGGTATTCAATTTTCTTCTTCTCAGACGATGTGCCGCTTGCTTTGCTGGCAGTCGATTCATTTTTGCTGCCACAAGCTGCCGCCGTCAGCGCGAGAAGCAAGATTAATAAGGTAAGAGATATCTTTTTCATCTATAGAGCCTCCTGTTCAATTGATAACTATTATCAATTGGAATTATAGAGAATGAACAGATATAACACCATGGACAAATTCCAAATTTATCATGGACAATCACCGGATAGTAAAGAAACGGTTTGCTGAACGATCCGTTCGTGCCCGCAAGCTGAGTATTCATTCCAAGGGTCAAAGGATAGAAGATAAACACGTTTGTACCGCACAGCGCTTAAGTTTTGCCAGGCTTCTGTCTGCTGCAATTGCTGGTAATAAGCAATGGTTTCAGGCTCTTTAAATAGAAAAAGCATTATGCAGTCAGCTTGGTAATTTGCGATATTTTCTAACGAAATGGCTTGATCTAAAGGCGTATCTGGTGTTTTTGCCGAGCGGAGTCCTAAATCGCCAAAGAAGACTTCGCGGACGCTTCGATTATGTGCCAGATAGAAGTTTTGCTTATGCAGCCTCAGAAACAGAAAACGCAGCCCTTGGGCGTGCTGAAGTGTTTTTTTGGCGGCCGCCGTCTGCTGGTCATAAGACGCGAGCCACTTTTCTGCTTCAGACTCTTCCTTTAAGATTGAGGCAGTTTGCAGAAAGTGAGTTCTCCAGCTTTCTTCTGAAGGAAGATAATTGACTTCTGCGATACGATTCAAGCGATTTTGTTCTTCTAGAGAAATAGAATCCATGCTGAAAATCACATCTGGTTCAGCCTGAGATAACGTGTGCAGGTTTTCTTCCCATTTTTCATTAAACCGGTATGCGCTGAGCTGGACGGGAATATCTGTCGAATAATGCTGATAGTAGTAAGACGTCCATTTTGGATGCAGCGCGGCCGCAAACGGTATGTGATGAAGAGGGATGAGATGGCCCATTGTGCCCTTTCCGTAAGCGGCAATTTTTTTTCGGCGTTTTTTCATATAGCTTGTAGGTGAACAGCCAGTATGCTTTTTAAAGATTCTGCTGAAATAAAATTCATCTTGATAGCCAGTTTGATGAGCGATTTCCTTTAATTTGCAATTTGATCTAGCCATGAGCCGTTTTGCTCGGGTGATTCGTGTTTTTGTGATGAACTCTGTTACACTCTGACCTGTCCATTTTTTAAAACTTTCGCTGTAGTGTTTGGCGCTGATTCCGGCCATTTGCGACAGCTGGGCAAGTGTAATTTTTGTATCTGCATGGGTTTCGATATATTGTTTTGTTTTTTCGATTGCTGAATGTGTATCCGTCTGCTCAGAAAAACTGGCAGTGAAGAGGTCATAAACCAGGCTTTGTACTTCAATGGCGCATTTTAGCTGAGAAAGCCGAGTCGATTCATTCCATAGCGCTGCCAGCTCCTGAAGCCGGGCTGTAAGGTTTTCGATATGTGAAACATTCACAAGCTTCAGTTTGGCTAATTCCGTTTCTGTACAGGGTGTTAAGATATCTTGCCCGGTTTCCTTGACATAGCTTTGAAGCCTGATCAGACAGGCATCTATATGACCTTCGGCTGCGGGCGTAAAGCCAAAGGTCTCGTTAGGCGGACAAACATAAAGTGTCTTTTTTTGCAGAGGACTGATGTTTGTTCCGATTGAAATATGGCCGTTTCCTTTTAAATGAAAGATCAGTACAAATGAATCCGCTAATTGCTGTTCTGAGAAGAGATCACTTGTTTTTTTTAGATATTCAATTTGTATGGGATGATAAATCACTGTATTTTGCAAGAGTAGACCACCTTTTCAGAAACATTCAATTGATAATCATTTTCAATAAAATTGTACCAAATAAATGAAAGTTTTCCTATATAAAGCTGGTGGGTTTTTGTCATAAAAAAAACCCTTACTCAGATATAAAAGTAAGGGTCTTTTGTTCGGTAAGAAAATGTTACACGTGTAACATACGATGCTTACGTCTTAATAGATAAGATATTTTTTTCTTGTTTTGCTGAATTGCTTGAGTGGTTTTTTGTAGTTGTCTATGATGTCTTTAATAGAAGTGCCGTTTTCAATTTTTGTCCTGATCCAGCCGTTGCCTGCCAGTTTATCAAATGAACCTGTTGATAGGAACTCAAAATTTTCAGGATAGAGGTCGTGTATTGTTTTAATGAGTGACAGACCTGTTTTAACCGCTTCAAACTTTTCTCTGTCTGTCACATAGAGCTGCACACCGTGGCAAAGCGTTCCTTGATGTTTAGAAAACGTCGGCGTAAAGGAAGCTGCCCTGAATGTGACTCCCGGCAGATTGAGGCTGTTTAATGTTTCTTCAAGCTCTGTGCTTTTGATAAAGGGAGCCCCAATTAATTCGAATGGCTTTGTTGTCCCCCGCCCTTCGGATATATTTGTTCCTTCAATCAGCCCGGTTGCAGGATAAACAAATGTGCTCTCCACCGTCGGCATGTTAGGTGAAGGGAGGACGAAAGGCAGTCGGGTATCGTTAAAATCCATTTTTCGTTTCCAGTGTTTCATTTTCACCACTGTCAGATCGGCATCAATGTCAAATTCCTTGTTGAACAGTAAAGCTAATTCGCCTATGGTCATTCCGTGCTTTAACGGAATGGGATACAATCCGACAAACGAGGCGTATTCAGGTTCTAAGACTGGCCCTTCAATATGATTCCCGCCTTGAGGATTCGGACGGTCCAGCACCATAAAAGGAATGCCGTTTTCTTTAGCGGCTTCCATTGCGTATGCCATTGTATAAATGTACGTGTAGTACCGGGTCCCGACATCCTGAATGTCAAACATAAGAACATCGACATTTTTCAGCATCTCTGGTGTCGGTTTATTCGTTTTTCCGTAGAGGCTGTATACGGGAATCCCGGTTTTTTCGTCAATGTAAGAGCCTACTTCGTCTCCCGCCTGAGCGTCTCCGCGTACGCCGTGCTCAGGGCCGAATAACGCTGTCAGCTTGATATCGGGGTTCTCGTAAAGAATATCAACACTGCTTTTCAGAGATGCGTTTACGCCTGTTGGATTGGTGATCAATCCGATTCGTTTTCCTTTGAGTTGCTTTTTATAATCCGGGAAAAGCGTGTCTATGCCGGTCTGGACTTTAGGTTTTTTAGCCGTTTGATTCTTGGAATCGGATGATGCTGAGGCAGCTGTTATCGTTCCGAACATCATAAGCCCTGTGAGAAAAGCGAATATAGTTTTTCTCATGTGTCCCTCCTTATTAGAGCGGTTTTCCCGTTTTGATATTTAATCCGTAGCCATATGGATAAAGGATGTCTCCCGGTTTCGTGACTGACGGAATGTCAACTGGAAGTGTGCCTTTAGGTTTTGCCTGGCCGAATATCGTCATAACTCCGGCCGGAATATTGGGTTGTAGATAACGGCCATTCGCGTACCCTTTAAAGCCATAGACAGCAATGAGTGCCTTAGATTCTTCAAAATTGGCGGCATCATATGGGTTGCGCAGGCTCATTAAGACAAATGGTTTGTTGTGCTGCAGTGCGGCTTTCATCACAGCTCTCGGAAATACGGTGGCCCATTTGCTAGAATCTGAAATGGTGTCGTCGATGACACCGTCGTTGACGACAGGGTCATTTTTCACGACGTAGGAGCCGGTAATGATATAATCAGCCTCTTTTACTTGTTGTTCATGCTCGGCATTAAATACTTGGTTTGCAAAACTGATTTTACTGAGGGACACGGATTTGATTTTCTTTCGCTTGATGAGATCGCGAATGGTTTGTTCAATTGAAGCAGTTTGTTCTTCGTAAGGCGCGACAATTAAGATTTGGCTGTCTTTTTTAGGCTTGAACGGCAAGGTGTGCTGTTCATTTTTTAATACGGTCACGGCTTTTTCGGCTATTTTTTTCTCCGCTTTCAGGTGATGCTTGCTTCCTACGATCTTCTGGGCTTCGGCTATTTTTTCTTTTATGCTGTCGTCGTTTCGAGCTGGATACATACCGCGTTTTATTTTCAGGGAAATGATTCTTTCAACCGATTTGTTGATTTGATGTTCAGGAATGTCTCCGTTTTTCACTGCTTCTTTCAAAGCTTGAGTAACACGTGCGAATTTCTGTTCTTCTTTCAGAGAAGTAACTGAGGCAGGCATTAATGCAATATCGACACCGGCTTTTATAGCCATGACTACAGCCTCTTCCTGGCCAAAATGATCTGCGATTGCTTTCATATTGAGAGCATCGGTAACGATGACGCCGTCAAAGCCCATTTCCTCACGAAGAAGACCTGTCATCACTTTTTTCGAGAGTGTAGCCGGGGCCAAAACGTCCGATCCATCAAGTTTGCTTTTGTATGTGGTGTCGTCAAAGGCAGGAAATTGAACGTGTGCTGTCATTACCATATCAGCACCAGCATCAATTGCTCTTTGAAAAGGATAGAGCTCGACCTCACGAAGCCGGTCTTGATTATGGGAAACGAGCGGCAATCCGTAATGGCTGTCAACGTCTGTGTCTCCATGTCCCGGGAAATGTTTGAGCGCAGAAGCTATATCCTGCCGCTGCAAACCCTTCATCGTATACAAACCGAGTCGTGCTGTCAGTTCTCGATTAGAGCTGAATGACCGTACGCCGATCACAGGATTATCAGGATTATTATTAATGTCCATAACAGGGCTGAAATCTGTATTAATGCCTAAGGCAGAAAGCTCCTTGCCAATGATGGTGCCGGTCTGATAGGCATTGATTCTGCTTCTTGCTGCGCCCAGCGCCATATTCCCTGGGAAATTAGTTCCCTCCCCTAATCTCGTTACGATGCCGCCTTCTTGGTCAATACTCAGAATAAGCGGGATTTTAGCGCTCGCCTTTTGGTAAGCATCTGTCAGCTGTACAGTTTGTTTTGTTGTTTTTACATTTTCTGCAAAAAGAATGACGCCCCCGAATTGATATTTCTTGATGAGGCCGGCGACTTCCTCATTCATTTCCGTTAAGGCTTGCGGAGAGGACTGGCCTTCCTTTTGCCAATTTCTGAAATCCGGCATTAGCATCTGGCCGAGTTTTTCATCTAACGTCATTCGTTTGACAATTTGCTTGGCGTCGGCTGAGCCGCTGGATGCAGCGGCTTTTGTCTGACTGGCGCCGAGAAAACCTGAGAGAAAGAGAACGGCTGAAAGGATAAGCGGAAAGACAGGTTTCATAGAAACTTCCTCCTATCGTAAATCATTCATTCCATCGCTTCATAGATCGCGGTAATGACGCTCCCGTAACTGCCTGTTGGAAATTGATCACCCTTAAACACATTTGGATTTTCCTCTGGATCAGCAACTGGTGAATGCTTTTTGTTCGTTAAAAGTGCAATGCCTAAATTGTATGTTGGATCAATGATGGTAACTGTTCCTGTCCAGCCGGTATGTCCGTAAGCATTTTCGCTGGCATAAGGGCCAAACATCCATTCCATGCTTTTACTTCCGTTTCGACGCCAGCCAAGAGCAAATGTCGGATCTGTTGCTGAAGGAGCTGTAAATAGGTCGGCTGTTTTCTGATCAAATAAAGAAACGTCCCGATATGATCCTTTGTTTAACATGATCTGGAGCAGAATGGCCATATCATCAGCATTTGAGAACAATCCGGCATGGCCAGACACGCCATCCATTGAGTAAAACGCTTTTTCATCATGCACTTCTCCTTGCAGCGTGTGTGTACGGATGTTAGGGAAATGAATCACACCGTCCCGTGTATTGCCCATACGTTCAGTAGCTGCGAACTGCTTTGGTTTAAAGCCTTTTTGCAGCGGATTGTACAAGGTATGCTTCAGCCCCAGCGGCTTATAGAGCTCTTGCTCCGCGTAGACATCAAGCGGTTTACCGGTGAGTTTTTCAACAATGCAGCCGAGGAGCATATATCCGATGTCACTGTATACGTGTTTTGTCCCTGTTTGATAATCAAGCGGAATCTTCGTTAAATATTCAATCGTTTTCTCCCGCTCCTGAGAATAGTACATGCCTGCTTTTTCCGGCGTGTAAAAATAAAAGCTTGAGGGGAGCCCTGATTGGTGCTGAAGGACATCGATAACACGAATCCTGTCTTTTCCTTTGATCGGGTCTCCAGGCTGATCCTTGAAATTAGGCAAATATGCAGAAACCTTTTCATGAACATCGAGTTTTCCTTGGGTGACTAAGCGCTGCAATGCAAAATTTGTTGCATACATTTTTGTATTTGAGGCCAAGTCAAACATTGTGCGGGTTTTCATTTTGGCCGGACGGCGCAGCAGTTCTGTTCCTTCGTACTTTTTACTGTAGCCGTATGCTTCTTTTTTTATGATGCGGCCATCCTTTACTACGACAAGAACGGCGCCTGGAAATCCTGCTGCAATATCCCGTTCTATCATCTGATCAACCTTCCTTAGTTTCTTCGACGAGAATTGTACAGTTTCTGCATTTATGGTTTTCGGCTCAACTTGGTAGTCTGCTGTTTGCGCGGAGGTTTCGGCTGGCGTCAATATAGATAGGGTGAAAATGGCACTGAATAAGAACAGTATCTGTGTTTTCACTGGCTTGCTCCTTTCCGTGCTTCTATCCCGTTTACTATCCCTAAAACAGAATAATTTAATCGAACTGGGAAGCCATTTCTTCTTTATATCCGAATGCATAGGTCAATAAAAAGCCGGCCGCGTAGGAAATAAAGAGTCCGATGATATATAGGATGATTTGCGAAGACAGGACGAGAAAGGAAAGCGGCAGCCCGGAGACGCCAATCGCAATGGTGGCTACCTGAAAATAAGCTTGAAAAGCGCCGCCGATTCCAGCTCCTAAGCATGCTGTTAAAAACGGGCGTCCAAGTGGCAGCGTGACTCCGAAAATAAGCGGTTCACCAATACCGAGCAGCCCCGACGGAAGCCCACCGGCGATTGCCTTCCTCAATGTTGTTTTTTTCGTTTTCACAAAGATGGCAAAGGCGGCGCCTACCTGTCCCGCGCCTCCCATAGCCAATATAGGGAGCAGAGGATCATTGCCGATTGAATTGATCAATTCCATGTGCACAGGCGTCAAGCCTTGATGCAGTCCAGTTACGACAAGAGGTAGGAAGGTAGCGCCCAGAATAAAGCCTGCAGCGATGCCGCCGATGTCCAAGATGGACAGAAGGCCGGATGTAATGGCATCAGAAATGAAGCCGCCTAAAGGCATAAATACGACATACGTTACGATTCCGGTGATTAACAGTGAGACGGTTGGGGTGACTATGATATCGAGTGATTGAGGAATAAAACGGCGGATAAATTGTTCGGTGTAAGCAATGAATATGGCTGCGAAAAGAACCCCGATCAGGCCTCCCCTGCCTGGAAGGAGCTGTTCTCCGAATAAACTGATCTTTGCGATCTCCGGATTCATAATCAAGATCCCTGCCAGAGCTCCAAGAGCGGGTGTCCCGCCAAATTCTTTCGATGCGTTAATGCCGACGAGAATGCCGAGGTAAGTGAACAATCCTGATCCGATGACTGTCAGGATAACAGCGACTTGTGATTCTGCAGAGAGCCAGCCGGCTTGAATGATTGCTTTGGTAATCCCAGTGATTAAACCGGAAGCGACGAGTGCAGGAATTAGAGGGATAAAGATGCTGGCAATTTTACGTAAGAAAAGTTTAAAAGGAGTAGCGTTTTTTCGGTTTATGTCGGCTTTCTTTTTGGCCGCTGCTTCTTTGACGTCGACACCTTCTTCTGCTGATACGAGCTTAGAGAAAGAGGCTGTGACATGGTTGACAACTCCTGTGCCGAGGATGATTTGTAAGGTTTCAGCTTCGACGACCCCAAAAACGCCGTCAAGCTCTCTTATAGCCTGAGCATCTGCTTTGCTTTCATTGTAAAGCGTAATTCGAAGGCGTGTCATGCAATGCGTATACGAGGAAATATTGGATTTTCCTCCGCATAGCTCAAGGATTTTCTTTGCGAGATGATGGTAGTTATTTTCTTTGCTCATCAAAACCCCTCCTCTTCAAGATGCCTTATTTTTTTCTCATAGATTGTATGGCTGCTCTCGTTTTATCGATATAACCGGTTGTTTCTTCATACTGCTCAGCCGCCATGCTTAAAAACAAAACATCGATCATAAAAAGCTGGGCGAGGCGGGAGGAAGTGGCTGCACTTCGAATTAAGGCTTCGTTGGAATGTGCTGTGTATAATGGGACATCAGCCAGCGCGGAGACGGATGTCTGGCTGTATTGTGTCAGGCTGATCGTTGTGATGCCTTTTTCCTTAGCCATCGTAATCAGTTCGATGATTTCCTGCGTCTCTCCCGAAAACGAAATGGCAAATACGATGTCACCCTTATCTGCATTTGCGATTAATGATGCCACAAGATGAGTGTCTGTGAACGCAGTTGCTAGTTTATGGATGCGAAGCCACTTTTGCTGGGCGTCCTTGGCGACAATGCCGGAAGCCCCGACGCCGATAAAATGCACAGTATGAGCTTTGAGAAGCAGAGAAACCGCTCGTTCAAGCTCTTTGTAGTCCATCAAGTCTGAAGTGTCCTGAATGGCTTGAATGGCATTGCCGGCCGCTTTTTCAGAAATGGAGGACAGAGGTTCGTGAGGCGCAATGTCCCGATAGCCTTGTACAGCAGGCTTTGCCAGATCGCCTGCCACTCTCATTTTTAAATCTTGAAAACCCTTTAGACCGAGTGATTTGCAGAGCCTGATGACGGCAGCGTCACTTGAATTGGCTAAGGCGCTGATTTCGCTGACAGTGCTTTCAATTGCTTTGTGGGGATGAGTTAGGATGTAATCCGCAAGTTTACGCTCGGATGGAGGGAGCTTGTGTTTCATTGATTGAATGATCGCTAAACCGCCTGTTGCCATTCTTGGTCTCTCCTTATTCTGAATGGTAATTTTCGATTGCTTTGTCTATAAAACCGTTTGTTTGATCAAGCAATGTTTTAGCTTGTTCCTGATCTGTGCTAGTTTTGAGCATGACGATTGCTGTTTTGACGTGATGATTGGCTTGTTCTAGAGTGTGTCTGGCTGTGTCGTATGAAGCGTTTGTAAGGCTTTGGATGATGCTGATGGCGCGTTCTTTTAGTTTTTTGTTGCTGATGTTGACGTCTACCATCAAGTTTTCGTAAACCTTGCCGATTTTGACCATTACAGCGGTAGATATCATGTTTAGAATCATTTTATGAGCAGTTGCGGCTTTCATACGTGTTGATCCTGTAATAGCCTCAGGTCCGACGACAACCTCAATGCTGTGATCCGCATCCTTGCTGATGGCCGAATGCTCATTACAGGTAAGGGCGACAGTGTGTGCTCCGACTTTGCGGGCGTATGTTAGGGCGCCCGCTGCATAAGGTGTACGGCCGCTTGCTGCGATGGCAATGACGGTGTCGTATGAAGTGAGTTGTATGTTTTTTAAATCTTCGGCTCCTGCTTCTTCACTGTCTTCAATGCCCTCTGCTGCCTGTAAAAATGCTTTGGGACCTCCAGCCATAATTCCGATGACCTGATCTGGGCTTACGCTGTAGGTGGGAGGACATTCAACAGCATCCATGACACCGAGTCTGCCGCTTGTGCCAGCGCCTGTGTATATGAGCCGGCCTCCATTTTGAAATGAGTCATACGCGCAGTCTACAGCTGTTTTAATATCGGGGAGAACCTGCTGAACGGCGGCTGCGACTTTTAAATCTTCGTTGTTGATCATTTTGAGGATGTCGAGTGTATTTGCTTTATGGATTTCAGCTGTTTGGCTATTGCGTGATTCCGTTGTAAGACGGTGAAGGTTTAATGGTTCTGACATGAGGATGCCCCCTGTTTAGAATAATGTATCTTAATATTCAGTATATTCATTTCTGTCATGATATTTCAACTATGTTTTTGCATTTTTGAAATTTTATTTCACTTCAGGCTATAAGAAATAATGAAGGATCAGCTGTTCTCCGAGCGGTCCGATTCTTCTCCTGCCTTTATCAAGGAACCCGCTTTTCATATAAAGGCGCTTTGCGCGTGTGTTCAGATGATTGACGGCCAAAATGATTTCATCGCACCATGGAAAATAACCGCTCACAAAAGAGGGAAGCTGAAGCATTGCTTTTTTTGCATAGCCTTTTCCGTGATGCACAGCGTTTAATGACAGGGAACTGAGCAGTAAAGCAAATGGATTGTTAGAATAGGGTGCCAGCGTTTCTTTTGATGTATGTAAAATGAAAAAACCGACTGGGAGATCGTCTTTTAAGATGATAACCGGATACCGGTCCCGTATGCTCAGGGCCTGAGTCAGCACCTCTTTGGGGAGAGAGGTAAAGCGTTTGTCATCGTTGTTAAGCGTGAATGATTGAAGCTCCGGCAAGTGTTCAGGCTTATAGAAGGATAAAGAAATGTCTAGAGTCATGTGGCGGCCTCCTTACAATATGTCGTCTAGCTGGTTTTCTGAAATGACGCGGTAGCCTGCTTGCTCTAACAGTGCGGCGGTCACTCCGCTGCCGGTGATTTTTGCGCCAGAGAATGTGCCGTTATAGATAAAACCGCTTCCGCACGATGGACTGTTTTCTTTTAATATGATGGCAGAGGCATTGATTTCTTTTGCATAAGCTAATGTCTTAGCGGCACCTTCCATATATAATTCTGTTACATCTTCTCCTGAAGCTGTCATGATTTTCGCGGTTCCATTGAGAACATCCTCGCCGGTGCCTCCGATAATTTCTGCAGGTTCACGAGGAGTTGAGAAGCCGCCAAGAAGCTCAGGGCAAGCCATAACTGCTTTATTTTCACCGACAAGTTTTCTGATTTTCTCTGATGCGGCGTGAGAGCCGTTGTATCTGCATTCAATGCCTCCAAGGCAAGAACTGACTAGGATCATATTGGTTTCTCCTCTCTTGCATCGTTTGTCTCTATCATAAAATAAATGACTAATGTTGGGAGGCTTTTTCAGTTAAAAAAGGAGTTAAAAAGTTTGAAAATAAAAAATTTAATTTTCCTCTTTACAAACAGGGGGTAACCTGTATATAATAACTTTTGTCAGCTCGACGAGAACACAAACGGCCCGTTGGTCAAGCGGTTAAGACACCGCCCTTTCACGGCGGTAACACGGGTTCGAATCCCGTACGGGTCACCATTTGGAGGATTAGCTCAGCTGGGAGAGCATCTGCCTTACAAGCAGAGGGTCGGCGGTTCGAGCCCGTCATCCTCCACCATCTTGCCGGTGTAGCTCAATTGGTAGAGCAACTGACTTGTAATCAGTAGGTTGGGGGTTCAAGTCCTCTTGCCGGCACTGTTTTTCTTAATATGAATATGGAGGGGTAGCGAAGTGGCTAAACGCGGCGGACTGTAAATCCGCTCCCTCAGGGTTCGGCAGTTCGAATCTGCCCCCCTCCACCATTATTGGGCTATAGCCAAGCGGTAAGGCAACGGACTTTGACTCCGTCATGCGTTGGTTCGAATCCAGCTAGCCCAGTCACAGACACCTTTGACCAAAAGGTGTCTTTTTTCTTTTTGAAAAATAATTCCAACTTCTAACTGTTCAGTCTGTATAATAATTTTAAAAATATGTTAAGGTAGTTTATTCACGAATTACCATCTACACCCTGCCAAAAATTTGTTAAACTTATTTTATAAAAAAATTGAAACCTTTTGAAACGAAGCTCGTATACATACAGACCGGTGAAGGCAGAGGTTAGATAAATATGGAAATGATGATTAAAAAGAGAATTAAACAAGTCAAAAAAGGCGACCAAGATGCATTTGCGGACATCGTAGATATTTACAAGGATAAAATTTATCAGCTTTGCTACCGTATGCTTGGTAATGTGCATGAGGCAGAGGATATAGCACAGGAGGCTTTCATCAGAGCGTACGTTAATATCGACAGTTTTGATATTAACCGGAAATTTTCAACTTGGCTTTATCGAATCGCGACCAACTTAACTATTGACCGCATTCGCAAAAAGAAGCCGGATTATTACCTCGATGCAGAGGTGGCTGGTACGGAAGGCTTGACCATGTATTCCCAAATCGCCGCAGATGGGGTATTGCCAGAGGATGCAGTTGTGTCACTGGAGCTCTCAAACACGATTCAGCAGAAAATTTTAAAGCTTCCTGACAAATACAGAACAGTTATCGTATTAAAGTATATTGATGAACTCTCATTAATTGAAATCGGGGAGATTCTGAACATTCCTGTGGGGACTGTGAAAACTCGGATTCACAGGGGCAGAGAGGCTCTTAGAAAACAATTAAGGGATCTTTAAGTGGGGTGATGAAATGAGCTGTCCTGAACAAATTGTGCAGCTTATGCATATGCATCTTGATGGAGATATCCTTCCAAAAGATGAACACGTATTAAATGAACATCTGGAGACATGCGAGAAATGCAGAAAGCATTTTTATGAGATGGAAAAATCTATAGCGCTCGTCCGGAGCACATCGCATGTCGAAGCCCCCGCGGATTTTACCGCTAATGTCATGGCGAAATTGCCTAAGGAGAAGAAAAGAGCTTCTGTGAAAAGGTGGTTCAGAACCCATCCTGTTATCGCAGCTGCTGCGGTATTCATCATTTTGATGGGCGGAGGTTTTTTTAACAGCTGGCATAATGACCACAATTTCAGCGTGTCCAAGCAGCCGAATCTTGTGGTGCATAATCACACTGTGACCGTGCCAGAAGGTGAGACGGTCAAAGGTGATGTCACTGTCAAAAACGGCAAGCTGATTATTAAAGGCAAAATAGACGGGAATGTAACCGTCGTAAACGGCGAAAAGTATATGGCCTCTGCTGGACAAGTCACCGGTCAGATTGAAGAAATCAATCAATTATTCGACTGGACATGGTACAAGATGAAGTCTGCGGGGAAAAGTGTAGTCAATGCATTAAATCCGAAAGGGAAAGAGTAAAGCGCGTCAGCCGCTTTGCTCTTTTTTTATGGGCTGAACGGGCTGGCACATTTCACTTGCCAAATCGAAATGTGGTATAATGGGCTCGCTATGTAAAGTACATATGCGTAACACGTAAAACACAAAATACGAAATGACTGAAATCTTGGAGGACGAGGAAATGGCTTTTGAGGATATCCCTTTTTTGCAGTACCTCGGCAATGCCGTTGATATTCTCCTTGTTTGGTATGTGATATATAAATTGATTATGGTGATACGCGGCACGAAAGCGGTTCAGCTGTTAAAAGGAATTGTAGTGATCGTGCTTGTCCGTATGGCCAGCCAATATTTGGGCCTCAGCACGCTTCAATGGCTGATGGACCAAGCGATAACATGGGGATTTTTAGCAATTATTATTATTTTCCAGCCAGAGCTGAGAAGAGCGCTTGAACAGCTTGGCCGCGGCCGCTTTTTTTCTAGGAGCGGCACACCTGTAGAGGAAGCGCAGCAGAAAACAATTGAGGCCATTACAAAAGCAATCAATTATATGGCGAAACGCCGTATAGGCGCCCTGCTGACCATTGAGCGGGATACTGGAATGGGGGATTATATTGAGACGGGCATACCATTGAATGCAAAAGTCAGCTCTGAGCTGCTGATCAATATTTTTATCCCAAATACCCCGCTTCATGATGGTGCGGTGATTATGAAGAATAATGAGATTGCCGCGGCCGCCTGTTATCTGCCGCTTTCTGAAAGCCCGTTTATCTCAAAAGAACTGGGTACGCGGCACAGGGCGGCTGTGGGCATCAGTGAAGTAACAGACAGTTTGACAATTATTGTGTCTGAAGAGACCGGCGGCGTCAGTGTGGCGAAGAACGGAGACCTTCACAGAGAGCTGACGGAAGAAGCGTTGAAAGAAATGCTTGAAGCCGAGTTTAAGAAAAACACCAGAGACACTTCTTCTAACCGCTGGTATTGGAGGGGCAAGAAAAATGGATAAATTCTTAAACAACCGCTGGGCTGTGAAAATGATTGCTCTGCTTTTCGCGCTCTTGCTTTATGTGGCGGTTAACAGCAATCAAGCACCGACTCCAAAAAAACCTGGTGAATCTTTCTTTCCGACATCAACAACTGATGAAGCAACACTGACCGATATTCCGGTCAAAGCGTATTATGATGATGAAAATTACGTCGTGACAGGTGTTCCGCAAACGGTTAATGTCACGATAAAAGGCTCGACAAGCGCCGTGAAAAAGGCTAGACAGACTAAGAATTTTGAAATATATGCCGATATGGAAAATTTGAAAACCGGCACACATAAGGTTGAGCTAAAGGCCAAAAACGTGTCGGATGGGCTGACAATCTCAATCAATCCGTCTGTTACGACAGTTACCATTCAAGAACGGACGACCAAAAGCTTTCCCGTAGAAGTGGAGTACTACAATAAAAGCAAGATGAAAAAAGGCTATTCTCCGGAGCAGCCGATTGTCAGTCCGAAAAATGTTCAGATTACCGGATCTAAAAATGTGATTGATAATATTTCTCTTGTAAAAGCTTCAGTGAATTTGGAAAACGCAGATGAAACGATTGAAAAGGAAGCGAAAGTGACTGTCTATGATAAAGACGGAAACGCGCTTCCTGTCGACGTAGAGCCCTCTGTCATCAAGATTACCGTTCCGGTGACAAGCCCGAGTAAAAAGGTGCCCTTTAAAATTGAACGGACAGGAAGCCTTCCTGACGGTGTCAGCATAGCCAAAATTGAATCCAGTCCCAGTGAAGTAACGGTTTACGGCTCACAGGATGTATTGGATTCTCTTGAATTTATTGACGGCGTAAGCCTAGATTTAAGCAAAATTAACAAGGATTCCGATATCGAGGCAGATATTCCGCTTCCTGACGGCGTCAAAAAAATCTCGCCGTCAAAGGTGACTTTGCATATAGAGGTAGATAGTGAAGCGGATCAGAAGTTTGAGAATGTCTCTATTAAGACTGTAGGGCTGAGCGGCTCGCAAAACATTGAATTTCTAGATCCTGAATCGCAAGCGATAGACGTGACGGCTAAAGGCTCTCCCGCCAATATAAAAAAACTGAAGAAATCAGATATTGAATTGTATGTGAATGTTTCAGATTTAGATGACGGGGAGCATAGCGTGAAGCTTGAAGTAAACGGGCCCCAGAATGTAACCTGGTCCTTGGGGCAGAAAAATGCCAAAATCAAGCTGACGTCTAAAAAAGGCAATACATCAACTAATGACAACAGCAGCAATACATCAAGGAACCAGGATGACACAGATATGCAAACTGATCAAAAGAACAATCAGCAAGAAGATACAACGAATACTGATAAAAACAGCAATGATCAAAAACAAGACGAAAATAAAGATCAAAACCAAGATCAGGATGAGGATGAATCCACAGCGGATTCACAATCCTCATCAGAATAAAAAAGGAGCGATTATAAAATGGGCAAGTATTTTGGAACAGACGGTGTAAGAGGTGTCGCCAATAGTGAGCTTACACCTGAGCTGGCCTTCAAAGTCGGACGTTTCGGCGGATATGTGCTGACAAAAGACAAACAACGTCCGAAAGTGCTGATAGGCCGCGATACACGGATCTCCGGCCATATGCTGGAGGGAGCCCTTGTCGCCGGACTTTTATCTATTGGCGCAGAAGTCATGCGTCTGGGTGTCATTTCTACACCTGGTGTATCTTATTTAACAAAAGCGATGGATGCAGAGGCAGGCGTCATGATTTCTGCTTCTCACAACCCAGTGCAGGATAACGGCATCAAGTTTTTCGGGGGAGACGGATTTAAGCTTTCTGACGAACAGGAGGCTGAAATTGAGCGCCTGATGGAAGAACCGGAGGATAAGCTGCCAAGACCGGTCGGAGCTGATCTCGGGCTTGTAAACGACTATTTTGAAGGCGGACAAAAATATCTGCAATTCTTAAAACAGACTGCTGATGAAGATTTCACAGGCATTCATGTAGCACTTGACTGCGCAAATGGTGCAACGTCGTCCTTGGCGACACACCTGTTTGCTGATTTAGATGCAGATGTTTCAACAATGGGAACTTCCCCGAACGGATTAAACATTAATGATGGCGTCGGATCAACTCATCCTGAAGCACTCAGCGCGTTTGTCAAAGAGAAAAACGCCGATCTCGGCCTTGCGTTCGACGGTGACGGCGACCGCCTGATTGCTGTTGATGAAAAAGGAAATATCGTTGACGGCGACCAAATCATGTACATATGCTCAAAACACCTGAAATCAGAGGGCCGTTTAAAGGATGACACAGTGGTTTCAACCGTGATGAGCAACCTCGGCTTCTATAAGGCGCTTGAAAAGGAAGGCATCAAAAGCGTGCAGACGGCTGTCGGTGACCGTTACGTGGTAGAAGCGATGAAAAAAGACGGCTACAATGTCGGCGGTGAGCAGTCAGGACATCTTATTTTCCTTGATTACAACACGACAGGGGACGGATTATTGTCTGCTATTATGCTGATGAACACATTGAAAGCGACAGGCAAGCCGCTGTCAGAGCTTGCAGCTGAAATGGAGAAGTTCCCGCAGCTGTTAGTCAATGTGAGAGTAACTGATAAATATAAAGTCGAAGAAAACGAAAAAGTAAAAGCTGTTATTTCTGAAGTTGAAAAAGAAATGAACGGCGACGGCCGGATTTTGGTGCGCCCTTCAGGAACTGAACCGCTCGTCCGTGTCATGGCTGAAGCGAAGACGAAAGAGCTGTGCGATGAGTATGTCAATCGCATTGTTGAAGTCGTCCGGTCAGAAATGGGATTAGAGTAACGAAGTCTATTATCAGAGACTGAACAAGACAAGCGAGGTTTACATAAGATAATTGTGAGACATACGGCAAAGTTGTTTAAAAAACAATTGACCGTTTATGCCACATGTTGTAAAATCAAGCTTGTCTTGTTCTTATTTTCTCAATAGGAAAAGAAGACGGGATTATTGCATTACCTATAATTATAGCGCCCGAACTAAGCGCCCGGAAAAAGGCTTAGTTGACGAGGATGGAGGTTATCGAATTTTCGGCGGATGCCTCCCGGCTGAGTGTGCAGATCACAGCCGTAAGGATTTCTTCAAACCAAGGGGGTGACTCCTTGAACAAAGAGAAATCACATGATCTTCCAAAAAACATGTAGGAGGGGACGATTGAAAGTCCCCTTGAAATTTGACTTTCTTCGTCTCCTTTTACAATCTTAGGAGGAAGAAAAATATGTGTGGAATCGTAGGTTATATCGGTCAGCTTGATGCGAAGGAAATTTTATTAAAAGGGTTAGAAAAGCTTGAGTATCGCGGTTATGACTCTGCTGGTATTGCTGTTGCCAACGAACAGGGAATCCATGTGTTCAAAGAAAAAGGACGCATTGCAGATCTTCGTGAAGTTGTGGATGCCAATGTAGAAGCGAAAGCCGGAATTGGGCATACTCGCTGGGCTACACACGGCGAACCAAGCTATCTGAACGCTCACCCGCATCAAAGCGCACTGGGCCGCTTTACACTTGTTCACAACGGCGTGATCGAGAACTATGTTCAGCTGAAGCAAGAGTATTTGCAAGATGTAGAGCTCAAAAGTGACACCGATACAGAAGTAGTCGTTCAAGTAATCGAGCAATTCGTCAATGGAGGACTTGAGACAGAAGAAGCGTTCCGCAAAACACTTACACTGTTAAAAGGCTCTTATGCAATTGCTTTATTCGACAACGAAAACAGAGAAACGATTTTTGTAGCGAAAAACAAAAGCCCTCTATTAGTAGGTCTTGGAGATACATTTAACGTCGTGGCATCTGATGCAATGGCGATGCTTCAAGTAACCAACGAATATGTTGAGCTGATGGATAAAGAAATGGTTATCGTCACTGATGATCAAGTCGTCATCAAAAACCTTGATGGTGACGTGATTACACGTGCGTCTTATATTGCTGAGCTTGATGCCAGTGATATCGAAAAAGGCACGTACCCTCACTACATGTTGAAAGAAACGGATGAGCAGCCTGTTGTGATGCGCAAAATCATCCAAACGTATCAAGATGAAAACGGCAAGCTGTCTGTGCCTGGCGATATCGCTTCCGCTGTAGCGGAAGCGGACCGCATCTATATCATTGGCTGCGGAACAAGCTACCATGCAGGACTTGTCGGTAAACAATATATTGAAATGTGGGCAAACGTGCCGGTTGAAGTGCATGTAGCGAGTGAATTCTCCTACAACATGCCGCTTCTGTCTAAGAAACCGCTCTTCATTTTCCTTTCTCAAAGCGGAGAAACAGCAGACAGCCGCGCGGTTCTCGTTCAAGTCAAAGCGCTCGGACACAAAGCCCTGACAATCACAAACGTACCTGGATCAACGCTTTCTCGTGAAGCTGACTATACATTGCTGCTTCACGCAGGCCCTGAGATCGCTGTTGCGTCAACGAAAGCATACACTGCCCAAATTGCAGTTCTTGCGGTTCTTGCTTCTGTGGCTGCTGACAAAAACGGCATCGATATCGGATTTGACCTCGTCAAAGAACTCGGTATCGCTGCAAACGCAATGGAAGCCCTTTGCGACCAGAAAGACGAAATGGAAATGATCGCCCGTGAATACCTGACTGTATCCAGAAACGCTTTCTTCATCGGACGCGGCCTTGACTACTTTGTATGTGTCGAAGGCGCACTGAAGCTGAAAGAGATTTCTTACATCCAGGCGGAAGGCTTTGCCGGCGGAGAACTGAAGCACGGCACGATTGCCTTGATCGAACAAGGTACACCAGTATTTGCACTGGCAACACAAGAGCACGTAAACCTAAGCATCCGCGGAAACGTTAAAGAAGTTGCCGCTCGCGGAGCAAACACATGCATCATCTCACTGAAAGGCCTAGACGATGCGGATGACAGATTCGTACTACCGGAAGTAAACCCAGCGCTTGCTCCATTGGTTTCTGTTGTTCCATTGCAGCTGATCGCTTACTATGCTGCACTGCATCGCGGTTGTGATGTTGATAAGCCGCGTAACCTTGCGAAGAGTGTTACTGTGGAGTAAAATGTTTAACCCCTTTGGTTGTTTTTGTGGCTTTAAAATTTGTAAAAAAATGAGATGTTTAAAATAAAGTTACGACGCTTATAAAAATGTTGCGATGCTTTTTCCCTTAGATAATTTTTATCTAAGGGTATTTTTCTATTTTAACTAAAGAGGCAGGTAACTAAAAATTATAAGGGGATTCCAATTGATTGAGTCCTCTTTTTACATAAATGATGTGACACCAATCTTACAAAAATGTAACTTTAATCTCAAATAATGTAATTTGATTCGATGGCAGATCATCTAATTTTCTTTTACTATGTTCTAAAAAGAGATTGGATGGTGTTGGGTTTGGATATTTCAGAAGTTAATATATCACTGTTTAGACTAGTTAATGACTTAGGAAAAGAATATCCCTTTTTGAATCCTGTATTTAGTTTTATTGCTGAATATATGGTTTTTTTACTTGCAATAAGTGTTCTTTTTATTTGGTTTACAAGAGATACGGATAATAGAATTATGATTCTTTGCGCATCTATCGCTTTCATTTGTGCCTTTACGATAGGGAAGGTTTCAGGGGTATTTTACTCGAATTATCAACCTTTTGTTGAATTGGGAGAGGTTAATAAACTGATACATAAAGAAAAAGACAATTCTTTTCCAAGTGACCATACAATTTTATTCTTCTCATATTGTATTTCATTCTGGCTCTTTAAGAGAGGCTGGTCAATTTTATGGGTATTGTTAGCTGTTCTTGTGGGAGTCTCCCGTATATGGGTTGGGGTTCATTATCCTTTTGATGTTTTAGCAGGAGTATTAATAAGCCTAGCAGTTTCAACTTTTATATATTTAACATTCCCTAAACTAAATGTTACTCAAACTACCATAAAAATTTATGAAAAATGTGAAAACATACTTCTTTATCGCTTCAAAAGAAAGGAAAATAAGTCAAAAAACTTTTAGATTTATTCAACAATCGGGTGCTAATGTTCAAAAAAACGTAACCTAAAATGATCAAACTCTTTTATAAAGATTCCATCTGTATTCAAAACTGTAGAATCCATTTTGATCTATCTTTTTTTTCTAAATGGATTCTTTAAATTTGCCGTAAACTGATGGTTCATGTGTTATTTTTGATCATCCTTTATTTCAAAGCTACAGCTTAGCCAAAGGGGTTTTTTGTTTTAAAGATGGCTATGTTTAGTTTTGCAGATATTTAGGATTGCCATAAGAATATGAAAATATAAAGAAGGTATTTTCAAGGAAAGTGACATCTACGGAGAAATTGGGGAATTCTAGCTATAACAATATTCACAACAGCTAGTTCAATTTCTTGGTCGTTAAGGCTGTTGAAAATAAAGTAGGAACCAGTATTCATTTATAGTTGCTAATTGAACTCAGTTATTTACTAAACAATAAAATAGAAAATGATTATAAAATTTTTCTTGTATTTTAAAAAATTAAAGTGATAGATATTATAAGCCTTGTATAAAGAATCAGGATGTATATTTAAAGGGAAAGAAGGATTTGATACTTCATTCTCTGTATTCCAACAGCTTGACAATGTTTAAAATTTAGCATATCTTATACATAACTGAATAATCGGTACAGATGTTTACTTTCGCCTTTCTACATAATTAGGCCTTTAGCATTCTTTTGATATTTAATTTTTAATCTTGACTGGATGAAAAAGTATTCTAATATAAAAAAGGAAGAGTAACATTAATCGATTTATTCTAGAATCAATGGACTAAATTAAAGTTTTAACGATACTTCCTTTAGAAGGAATTTAAAACATAGCATAAAGAAATGACCAATAATAAGGTAGCTCTTCAAAAAACTTCGTTGAAGTTAGTTGAAGTGAAGCCGGCAATTTTCAAGATTCAATGATCTAAAATCATCATTGAAATTTTGAAGTTGTCGGTTTTTTTGTTGGAAAAAAATAGAGATAGATAAAATTTGAATAAATGATAGAAAAATATGATCTGACTTAAAGGTCTTTTGAACAATAACGACGTTTAAAAAGGGAGAATTTGAAATGTTAGTTTCGCTGAATTTGTCATCATTGTTAACATTATTTTTTATTATGCTTATTGCTTCCGGGATAAGTGGACTATTGTTTCTACATCCACGCGTACCCTTGAGTTTTGTTCGCATTCATATTGGGATCTTGGCTTTACCACCCTTGGTTTCCTTAGTGATTCTTGCCACTAGGAGTGTGAATGGAATTGTTGGCCCTTGGTACTTAGATTCCTTAGCTTGGTTAATGACTTTCTTTGTTTTGTCAATTGGCCTAATCATTCAGCGTTTTTCTGTACGTTACTTAATGGGTGATCGATCTTATCGAAAATATTTTACGCTTTTTACTTTCACTACAGGTGCTGCTTCAATTGCATGGTTAAGTGGTGACCTCCGCTTGATGGTTATTTTTTGGGGAGCTACTCTTGTCGGTTTAACTTTACTTATCAGGTTAAACAGTGCTTGGCAAGTAGCTAGCGAAGCAGCCAAGGTTACTGGTCGATTATTTTTGTTAAGCTGGTTTTCTTTGTTTTTCGCGATGATTTGGCTTTTTCAAGTCACAGGTCAATGGCAGTTATCATTGGTTTTAACAAATGAAAGTTTAGCTCAACTGGGGGGATGGGAGAGAACAGGGATTAATCTGTTGATTGTATTAGCAGTGATCATCCCTGCAGCTCAATGGCCATTCCAAAGATGGTTAATTGAGTCTATTGTTGCTCCTACTCCTGTTTCTGCGATTATGCACGCAGGTTTAGTAAATGCAGGCGGTATTATACTAGCTCGATTTACACCTCTATTTAATGGTGGTATAGCTTCAATTATTTTACTTATGCTTGCTAGCATCTCTGTATTGATTGGAACAGGTATTAGTTTAGTTCAGGTTGATTATAAACGCCAGTTAGTAGGCTCCACGATTGGGCAAATGGGGTTTATGCTCATTCAGTGTGCATTAGGCGCCTATATAGCAGCCATTATTCATCTTATTTTACATGGTTTATTCAAAGCTACGTTGTTTTTACAGGCTGGTTCGGCAGTACGGCGTCATGAAGTATCAGCTCGCGCTAATAAAGGAACATCCTATTTATGGATCATGGCTGGTCGGATTTTATCCTTAGTTATAGGCGTTGCTTTTTGGCTCGCTGCTCCTGGAGAGGGGTATCAATTCATTAGTGCCCTAATCTTAGCGTGGTCATTGTCCGTTTCTTGGACTCAGCTCGTAGCTTTTGGAGAGGGGAAAATTGGCCGAATTGTTGGCTTAACATGTTTAGGAGGAGCAGCCCTCGTATATTTTATCATTCATAACCTTTTCTATAAGTGGCTGCATACAATCGATTTTCAAAGTGTTCAACCTCCAATGTCAGCTGTCATCATTGTTGTATGTCTCTTACTATGTGGCAGTGCTTTAGGTACGTGGGTTGCCCGTCATCGTTCTTCCGTTTTTTTCGCAGTACTCTACCTTTGGCTAGTACGATTAGGCGAAGCAAAACCGAAGACAGTAGAGAGTCATCCAGACTACTTTAAACAATATTTATCATAAGGAGGTAATAAGTGTTGGGCATGACATCCGTATTAACGAAAGAAAATGTAAAAAAGAAAGATACAGATATAGATGTTCAAGAAAGAGATCTTAACGTGTTAATTGAATCTGCCAGCCGAGTCATTGCGCCACTTTGGCCTATTTCTACCTTTGCTGCACGTAATCCGTGGATGGGACTTGAAATCCAACCGTTTGATCAGGTTGCAGGTTGGTTGAAAAATACTCGCGATGTTGATATATACCCTAGTGCGTCTATGATCCGTTCAGCAAAGAATAAAGGTGAGATTGATGAAGATTTTGTGGAAATGGGGCTGCAGCGTTGGCTTGATTCACATTCCTTTCACATCCCAAGGGACGTGGCAGAGCGATTTTGTCATGCAGCATTACAGTTAGATCCCTTGCCTTCCGACCTTTTATCATCACATGAGCTGGAGAAATTAGTAAGTGAATGTAGTGGGTTGGATCATATCGAGAATGTTTTTATGCAACCACTAAGTTCGTATATAGAGAATCAAGATGGTGAAAGGCTAGTCAATATACTAGATCATCATGTCATTAAGTGGAGTAAATTATATCTTGATGACTCTCAAGCGGGTTGGACAATGCCTAATCGTGAGGAAGGTTTCTATCGTGCTTGGCAGCATCTCATTCAATATGATCCAGCACTTAGTAAAAAGCAGCGTGAAAGGTTAATGGGTTGGCCGAAAGAGGCACATATGGCTTTACAAGAAGCGTTATACGCACTAGGAATCTCAGAATCAGACATCCAGACTTATCTTGAAGGCCATTTACTTTCCTTACCTGGATGGGCAGGGATGATGCTTTGGCGCTCCCAACAATCGAGCCATGAACATGCACTCCTAACAGAATATTTAGCGGTCCGGATATCCATGGAGTGGGCCCTTATAAAACCATATTTACCTATTAATAATGACCGATTTGAGAATGAAATTTCAATTACTCCCCTTATAGCAGCTTGGATTCATTGGGGTGGGCTGACACTAGAGGAATGGTCTCAAATGTCAGCCAGTGAACAAAACGAATATTTATCATTTGCCCATAGCTTTGATGAGAAACTTCGCAGGAAACTTTGGTTAGAAGCTTGGGAACAAACATACACTGATCGATTAAGTCAGAAGATCATCTCGAAACAGCGTGAAACCGGTAAAAAGTCTGCATTAGCTCAATTCGCATTCTGCATCGATGTACGGTCAGAGCCTTTTCGTCGTCATCTAGAAAAAGAAGGTCCGTTTGAAACGATCGGTATTGCTGGTTTCTTCGGAGTGCCGATTGCAACTTGTGAACTCGGCAGTAAACACAGTCATGCCTCTTTGCCGATCATACAAAAACCGCAACATAAAGTAAAAGAGTTCGCAGATGAAGATGTACTCGAAAAATACACCCAACGCAAGCAAGCGGTTTATTCCGTAAGCCATACATTTAAAACGATGAAACAGAATGTACTTTCGAGCTTACTTCTGCCTGAGCTAAGTGGGCCTTGGCTTAGTCTGCAAATGGTAGCACGTAGCTTTGTGCCAAGAAAAGCTGATCGTTTCATCCGTAATCTCCGTGAGACTTGGTTACGGAAACCCGATACAAAACTCTCGCTTCATCATGATGATGACACAGAGGCAGAAATACCTGTGGGTTTTACTGAAGAAGAAAAAGTGAACTATGCTCGGCAAGCGCTAAAAATGATGGGCTTAACAGAGAATTTCGCACCCTTAGTCGTGATTTGCGGGCATGGTAGTCAAAGTACCAATAATCCTTATGCCGCAGCTCTTGATTGTGGTGCCTGCGGTGGAGCGGCCGGTGGGTTCAATGCAAGAGTTTTAGCTGCTTTATGTAATCTTTCAGAGGTAAGAGAGGTTCTTTTAAGTGAAGGAATGAAAATCCCTGAGGATACGGTTTTTGCCGCCGCTGAACATAATACAACGGTGGATGAATTACATTGGCTTTATGTGCCAGAGCTATCCGAAGCTGCACAGGAAGCATTTGAACATATCGAAGCTATTATGCCGAAAGTGAGACATAACGTAAATGCAGAACGTCTAGCCCAATTACCGAATGTCCAATCGAAACTTAAAAACCCGAAGGCTGAGGCACACCGATTTGCCGAAGATTGGAGTGAGATACGTCCGGAATGGGGACTGGCTCGTAATGCCGCTTTTATTATCGGCCAACGTGAACTGACTCAGGATTGTGATTTGGAAGGAAGAGCCTTCCTTCATAATTATGATTGGAAGCAGGATGAAAGCGGTGAACTCCTAGCAAATATTATTGCAGGACCTGGAACTGTGGCCCAATGGATTAATTTACAATATTACGCATCAACAGTAGCACCTCATTATTATGGCAGCGGAAATAAAGCAACTCAAACCGTTACTGCAGGTCTCGGAGTTATGCAGGGGAATGCAAGTGACTTGTTAGCCGGACTGCCTTGGCAATCCGTCATGCAATCAGATCATGAGGCTTATCATTCTCCTCTTCGTTTGTTGATTGTCATTCAAGCACCTAGACAGCATGTCGAACGGTTATTAAATAATGACCCAGTATTTCTACAAAAAGTTCAAAATGGATGGGTTCGACTGGCTAGTATTGACCCAGAAGGATGTTGGGAAAGCTGGTAACTATCATATAAACATTTATCAAATGGATTTGTTACTCAATATAAAAATGATAAACATGTAGAAGAGGTGTGCTATATGAGTGTAAATAAAAATAAAAAAGTATTATTTTTGACGGACATTGAAAACGGCTTGGAGCCTATTTTACAAGAAGTGACTAACACTCCAGCAGAAAATATGTTGACTATACAAAGCTATGATGCCGGTATCTCACATCCTTATGGAGAAATCATGAGGTCTGTCATTTTTGCAATTTATCAGGAAGATGTTGAAGAGGTATATGTTGTAGGAACAAAAGATAAGAGGGCTTCCACAGGTCATATACTAAATCAACATGAAACAATGAAGGATAAAATACAAACATTAGATTATCTGTTTCAACATTGTAAGCCTGAATTTTCAGGTGGTACATTCGATGAATGGCTAAATGGGAATGAAAATAGTAGTGACGCTATTGAAAAAAGTGTTGATATCATTCGTCATCATCCACTAGTGCCGTCATATGTTGAAGTTAGAGGTTTAATTGTTAATCATAAGGATGGAAAATCCTCAATTGTTGAGGTTCCTGCTACTAAAACGGCGTCAAGCTTACCTGATCATTGTTTGTCACGATGAAGTGGAAGGGGTCAACTTCTACACCCATTTATGAAGAGAAAGCAGCAGTTCTAAGGAGAATGTAATGGGCGCTAATTTACCTGATTTTGTAACGGAAACAATAGAGGAAATGAGTCAGTTTGATCGTGATAATATGGAATGCGTGAAAAAAGTAATTAGAAAAGCAATTGATTTTTATCATTTAAAATCTTATGAAGAAGTTGAGGAAACCCATTTAGGAAGCGTTCGATTTTTGCATGTACACTCTATGATGGAAGAAAATATGTTATCCAAAATGATAGTGGTCTCAAGGAACGGTAAAACTGATTTGGATATCGAAGGTGTATATGAAGGACATGTTGTAAGAGAATATTAATGAGACGAAATAACTAATAGAATATGCTAATTTCTTGCCAGGAGATGTGTTATATATGAAAAAGACGAAAGGTTCTATTGAATCAGAGATCAGTAAGTCCATTACGCAATGGGAAAAGGATTATCTTGGGCGTGGGTCTGTATCTGTTAAGACTGATATATTGCGGGATATGATCATCGTTAATTTAAAAGGAATTTTAACACCAGCTGAATATGCAGTTTGTGGTTCAAAAGAGGGTATGTTATCTATCAAACAAACGCGTTCGGAGTTAGTTGAATCAGGTATAGAAGGTCTTAAGGATATCATCCTAACGATAACCGGAGAAAAAGTGAAAAGTTTTCATACTGATTTAAGCTCCCGGACGGGCGAACGAGTGATGGTATTTAAATTATGTAATGATCTAGAGAAAAATCTTTGATATGAAGAATTAAAGTGTTTTATTAAACAATACTATTCAAGCCCAAGCAGAGGTTAAATTTTCAAAGAGGCTGGAAGCTGATTGAACATAATCATCTTCCGCTTCTTTTTTTAGAGTTTGCCATCATTGATGATTTGTAATACACAACCTAAGCGGACGTCTAGATTAACAAAGCCAATTCCAGGTTCCCAAAAGCATACAATGCCATGATTAGAGGCCACTTTTGATATGCTGTCTTCAATTTCATTTCACAGAATTAGTCAGAAATAAGCCTAAAAAACTAGGCAACAAAAAAACGAATTGACATATCGAAATATAATTATATAATAATACGTATGGAACCAATTGAAGTATTCAAAGCTTTATCAAATGAATCAAGGCTGCAAATTTTACAATGGCTGAAGGAGCCTGATCGTCATTTTTCACCCCATGAAGGGATTGATATGAACACAATCGGGGTATGTGTCAGTCAAATAACAGACAAATTGAAAATGACGCAATCGACGGCTTCCCAGTATCTTACCATCCTTTTAAGAGCCGGCTTGATTAAGGCGGAACGAATCGGAAAGTACACGTATTACAAAAGAGATGAAGAAGCCATTGGGAAACTTGCTGACTTTCTTAAAACAGAGATATAAAAATAAACATCAAAAGGTGTTTATTTTTACACCATACATATCGACATATTACGATGTGTTTATTTTTTATAATAACATATCGATAATTCGTGATATGTTTATTAATAATTAAGGAGTGAATGTTTTATGTCTAACACTTGGAAAATTTATATTTTAGCCATTGTCAGCTTTTTAGTTGGAACCTCAGAGTACATCATTTCGGGAATTTTGGATCAAATTGCCCATACTCTCGGGATCACTTTGGCTGCCGCGGGCCAGCTTATTACCATTTTCTCACTTGTATATGCTCTTTCTACACCCGTACTTATGGCGTTGACAGCAAGTATGGATAGACGCAAATTGATGATGTATGCCCTAGGTTTGTTTGTGTTCGGCAATGTCCTGGCTTTTGTACTGCCTGGTTATGGATGGTTTATTGCAGCGCGGATCATTATGGCGATGGGAGCAGGTGTGGTGGTTGTCACCGCATTAACGATTGCCGCTAAGATTGCATCGGAAGGGAAGCAGGGCAGTGCCATTGCTACGGTCGTGATGGGATTTACCGCTTCTTTAATCATAGGTGTTCCGCTTGGTAGAATGATAGCAGTTGCACTAGGCTGGAAGTCTGTATTTGGAGCAATTGCTTTGTTGGGATTGATCGCGATGGTCGTTATATTCTTTACTCTTCCGCATACTGAAGGGGATAAACCTGTGCCTTTGCTTCAACAGCTTGCTCTTTTTAAGAAACGGAGAGTAGCGATGGGGTTATCAATCACTTTCTTCTGGCTCGGGGGATATTCTGTTGCTTATACCTATTTGTCACCGTATCTCTTGAACATCTCAGGAATAAACGGCAAGCTCCTTAGCGGTGTTTTGCTTATATTTGGAATTGCCAGTTTGGTTGGATCGAAGTTTGGGGGATATAGCACCGATAAATGGGGAGTGCCCTTTACACTCGTTGGCGGGATGACGTTGCATATCGTCACACTGATTCTTCTGTCACTTGTTACTCATTCCTATATCGGAGTGTTGGTGATTCTCATATTATGGTCGTTTGCCGCATGGTCCACCGGTCCGACACAGCAATTTCACCTAGCTACAATAGAACCGGAAATGTCAGGTGTTTTGCTCAGCATGAATCAGTCCATGATGCAACTCGCCATGGCAGTCGGCGCAGGAATAGGGGGCGTTTTTGTAGAAAACGTATCATTGGCCTCGATTACCTGGGTTGGTGCGTTAGGGGTTATGATTGCAATTATTACATCATTGAGGGTTTTTCATTCACAACCGAAACAGACGTTAAAAGATATCAATCAATAATTTCGAAAGATCTAACATCCGCTCGTTATACAAGCGGATGTTTTTTTATAAGCTCATGTAGAAGGCACACTGAAGCTGAAAGGGATTTTTGCCGACGGAGAGCTGAAGCACAGCAAGTTATAATATACTAGGAATGAGAAATAAAGGTATGGCGAGAGGGTTCTAACTAACGCTGCTTGTCTGTATGATCATTATTTTGAGGATGTGTCATCGTGAGTCAAGAGACGTACATTGAAATTAGCAGGACATCGCAGTACATCAATAAATTGAGAGGTTATTCTGTGATAATTGATGGTGATGAGATGGGAAATATCAAAGATGGAGGGAGGCTGCGAATTGAGTTACAGCCAGGTGAACATGTAATTCAAGTGAAAGTTGATTGGTGCACAAGCCAAACATTGAGGTTTACTTTAGCAGAAGGAGCAGTGTTGAAGTTTAGATGCGGAAGTCCGATCCGGGGATGGAAGTTACTTTTGGTGCTTTTTTTCATTTTAGGCAGCCCTGACAATTATCTGTTTATCGAGCAGGAAGAAGAAAAAAAGGCTTTGTTGTGTGAATAGATGGATGAAATACAACTGAATTCTGTTTTGTGAAAGATTGATATAAGAGGCAGCCTTCTCAATGGGTTCTCCTTGAAGAAGGCTGCGTATAAGAAATTGCGCAAAGACCCTCCGATATCCATTTTCAGGATTAATGTCTTCGGGGTGGATTAATCCGATTTCATTATAGTATCGCAGTGTTTTTGTGGATACTTTGCATATCTTTGAAAATTCACCGATCGATAGCAAGCGATCACCTCCATGCTTCAAATGTACACCTTTCCGTAAGGGCAAAGTCAAATGTCAAAATAAAATCTTTCCAAAGTTAATCAGAAATTTATTTTCATATCGTATCCTTTCAGATATCACGAGAAAGGAGCATCATATGAAAACATTATGGAAAGTCCTAAAAGTCTTTTTTGGCAGCTTGGCTGCTTTGGTTTTACTTGTATCCGTCTCCGTTTTTATTTACCACCATTATCAATTAAATAAGGAAGCAGCACTGTTAAAGGGCAAAGGTACACTAGTCGATGTTGACGGTAAAAAGATGAATGTGTATGAAGAGGGAAGCGGGGAGGATACGTTTGTGTTTATGTCCGGTTCGGGGATCGCTGCGCCTGCTTATGAGATGAAGGGGTTGTACAGCAAATTTTCAAAGGAAAATAAGATTGCTGTTGTTGATCGGGCAGGTTATGGATACAGTGATGTGTCTAACGATGATAGAGATATAGATACGATATTGGAACAGACGAGGAAAGCGCTTATGAAATGCGGAAATAAGCCTCCATATATCTTAATGCCTCATTCCATATCCGGAATTGAAGCGATATATTGGGCGCAGAAATATCCTAAGGAAATCAAGGCCATTATTGCGATGGATATTGGATTGCCTCAGCAGTATGTCACGTATAAATTGAGCGGGATTGACAGGTTGAAAGTGAGAGGGTTCCATCTGTTAACGTCGATTGGTTTTCATCGGTTTATGCCTTCCGCTGTATATAATCCTGAGGTGATTCGGCAGTCGTTTTTAACTGATAAAGAAAAAGAAATTTATCAAGCCATTAATTTTAAGCAATTTTTTAATGCAGATATGGAGCATGAGCTGTTACAGTCTTGCCAAAACGGCAGGAAATCTGTGAATCTGCCGGCGCCAAAAGAAACTCCCGTCTTGATTCTAGATGCGGTCTCTGACCAAAATAGACATTCAAAGTATGCCATACAAAACCGAAAAGATTATGAAGCGTTTGCGGCTCAATTCAATACAGCCGATATAAAGGAACTGAGGGGAACACACAGTATTTATTTATATCAGCCTGATCAAATATATAAACTTTCCATGGAGTTTATGAGAAAGGTTCGCTAAAGATGAAGAGTTATCATATTTTAATCGTGGAAGACGATGTGATGATTGGTGATATGCTGCAAAAGATTTTGCAGCGTGAGGGATATCATGTGATGTGGAAAACAGATGGAGCGGATGTGCTTTCGGTGATTCAGAAGGTCGATTTGGTCATTATGGATGTGATGCTGCCGGGTGAAGACGGATATCAATTGTCTGCCAAAATCAAAAAGCTGGGGCTGCGCATTCCGGTCATTTTTCTCTCGGCCCGCAATGATATGGACAGCAAGCTCCAAGGGTTGCAGATCGGCGAGGATTATATGGTGAAGCCCTTTGACCCGAGAGAGCTGCTATTAAGAATCCAGAATATGCTTGAGCATCATTATGGCACCTTTACGCAAATCAAACATTTGTATATTGATGCGGAAACGAAAAAAGTGTTCAATGAAAGCCTGCATGATGAGGTGTTGTTTACTGCGATTGAACGGAAAATTTTCTTTTATTTATATGAAAATAGAGACAGTACCCTGACAAAGGAACATTTCTTTGAATATTTGTGGCAGCTCGAAGACAGAAACCCGAATATCGTCAATGTGCACATTAAAAAAATCAGAGCCAAAATCAATGATCAAGCGGGTGAGATGATTGAAAATATATATGGAGAAGGGTATCGGCTGAATACCGTTGTGAAGAAATGAAGTTAAAGACTAAATATCAGTTGTTATTATGTACGGCTGTCATTAGTGTGCCGGTGCTATTGCTGGCGGTTAGTATTTTGATGTCTGTCATTTATGAAAACATGTTTAAATCAATGAATCACGGTACGCCTTTTCATAGGTCTTTTGCGTATCCGGCAATGCTCGTTGTATTTTTGTTATCACTCTTAATGTTAGCTTTTTTATTTTCAAGGTCGATTCATTCCCTGCTGCATAAAATCAATCTATTAAATCATACCATTCGGCATCTGGCAAGTGATCAAAGGGTGCCTAATAAAATAGAAGTGAAACGTAGTGATGAAATCGGGGAATTAACCAAGTCGGTCAATTTGTTAATTGAACGAACGACATACCGTGAACTGGAACTGAGGCAGCAGGAGGAAATCAAAAAGGAGCTTTTGCAAAAACTGAGGCATGACATTAATACACCTTTAACCGCTCTCAGGCTGCAGTTATTTTATTTGGAAGGACAATGTCATGATCAGGCCGTATTTGAATCGTTGTGCCAGCAAATCGAATATATCTCGGAATTAACCAATGAATTCAATCTATATTCCGCTGAGACGCTGGAAAGCTCTTATATTGTAAATGAAGAAGTGCGTCTAAACGAGCTATTAGAAACAGCGGTGAAAAAGTGGGATTATTTATACAGTATGAGTGGGATTGAGCTGCACTATAAGCCGGCAGATCAAGTTGTGATATGGATGAGCAACGCGTTATGGATGCAAAGGCTGTTTGATAATATTTTTCAAAATACGTTAAAGCATTCAAAAGCTGAAAAGATGGAAGTCACGATTGAACATGGCGATGTTTTTATTCGTGATGACGGAATTGGATTTGATCCGAATCAGAACAGTGAGGGGCTTGGGTTAAAGATTATTGAGGATATATGCAGGCTGCTTGCGATTACTTATGAGCTGGAGACAAATGAGAATGGAACGCGGTTCTTGTTTTCAAAAGAGTACCCCCGCTGATGTTTTTCTTTCTCCTATAAACTCTATATAATAGGAAGAAAGAAATGAGGTGATCAGCATATGTTTAAAAAATTCATCAAAACGATCAAGAACCTCTCAAGCAGCTCTAGTGACCGATATCGCAGACACCGGCATTACAGCAGCAGCCGGCGCAGACATTACCGAAGCTATAGCAGCAGCTCAGGCAAAAGAAGACACTACGACCGTTATGGCGGCAGTCATCGCTATAAGCGCCGGAGCTACAGCAGCAGTTAATCTAAAAAAAGTTCTTGTTCCGCTTTTGGGACAAGGGTTTTTTTATGTGACCGATTGAATGGCCCGGTTTAGGTCTTCGCGTATCAAAGCGGTGTGCTGATACTCTTCATCAATGCCCAATAATTTTTTCAGCAGTACGGTGACTTCTTTGGTCAGCTTTAATTCCTCCAGCCAGGTGCCATTTTTCTTCTTTTTTCCTTTATATTGAGAGTACAGCAGGAACAACAGCGTTTCTCCGAGATCGAAGAAGTCATCCTGTTTCCTTATCTTTACTTCCTCAGTTTCTTTAGGAGTCAGTTGCTTTGCAAGGCCGAAATCGATGAGGCAGAGCCTGCCGTCATTGATGATGATATTAGGCGTTCTGATGTCGCTGTGAAATATCAGGCGTTCATGCAGGTATTCTACAATCTCAAGGAGTTGTGAAATCAGCTGTAACGCCATGAGCTCTGTAAATGGCTGTTTTTGAAAAAATAATAATTCTTCTATATTATCTCCATCAATGAACTGCATGACATAATAAGCCTGTCCGCTTATGGTGAAATCTTCTATGAAGGCGGGAATTTGCGGGTGGTGCATGCTTTTGAGCAGTTTCATTTCCTGCTGGAACCTGACTCTTTCTTTTTCCTTTTTCGCTTTTGTCGGCCGGAGCTGTTTTAAGACATAGGGTGTTTGAGTATGGACATCGGTGCACAAATAAACCAAGCCATAGCCGCCCATTCCGAGGCATTCTTCGATTCTGTAATGATGATTTAGGATAATGCCGTCCTTTAAAGGGCGGTCAAAAAGCAGCTTTTTTATCTGTTTTAATGCCATGTCTGCACTTCCCTTGGTTGTACTGATTATAGTTTATCAAAACAATTGCATTCTAGGCTAAATCAATGGCTGCTAAACATTAAAAAGAGCCGGCTCATGGGATTTGAACCAGCTCAGTATGAATTAAAACTGTTTTGTTACATCGTATTCATAATCTATTTTTGCTTTGACATTACTCATCGTCGATCTAGCTGTCGCTAATGTATTATATTTAAAACTCCATACCTTAGCGACACTGAGTTGATCTGACAATGATATATCATAGGACCCTGACGTCGAGCTATTTACAAGTGCACGGCGCCATTCGTTGTTTTCGCCCGTCATGATGAAGTGGCGTGTATTTCCCTGGCTTGGTGTTTGAGTGGCGGTTGTTTGTACTCTAGTTACAATGGCATCGCGAGGTATTCCAGATTGGTTTGTTAAATCAACCTTGATTACGCTGGAGTCAGAACCTGAGGGGCTAAGGGTTGTATTTCCTTTGTTTTCAGCAACGCCGCTGAATTGGAACGTTCCGCTGCCGGATTTGATTCGGTCTTCAATTGAAAGCGTAAAATACATGTTCCCGCTATAGGTGCCGCGTGACACTTTCACATAAAAGGTATCCGACGTGTTTTGGGCGTCAGCATGGGCATAAATAAAAGAAGAGAAAGTATTAGGGTTAATGACTTCTGTGCCTTGTGAAACAGGTACTTTGTTCTTATCGTAAATTTCAATTTTCATCCCAGTGTATGCGCTCTGGTATGTACTTCTCACGTATACTTTTTCTCCCTTATTAGCTGTAAAGGTGAAATAGGCTTCATCTTGTCCGGCTTCTAGTATCGTTGTATCGATATTCTTATATTTCCAATATCCGATTGGTGCTGCGGTATCAAATGAATTGTTTCCTGTAATAGCAGTGACTTCGGCAGCTGATGCCGAATAAGTAAAGGTGAAGAGGACAGACAGCATAATAGCGAATGGAATGAACCATTTTTTTGTCATTCAAACAGCCTCCTTTTATTTCCATCATACATAATAACATTAGAGGTGTAAATAAATGTTTTTTGAGGTTAATATATACATTGCTCTTGCCGATAAAAAAGAGTAAGAGAGAATTGTTCAGGAGGGAACCTAATGCGTCTGAATCGGCAATTTATCCGCACTCAGCTGATGGCACAGAACATATTGAGCAAGAATGCGCCTGCCAAACGGGAGAATGCGACTGAAAATCCAGCGGCAGTTCTGGAAAAGGCATACAGCAGGCTTAAGTCACAATCTTCAACTGGGGGAATCAATCAGTTCAATTATTCTAAAACCAGCGTGTCGGGAAACAGCGGGACGTTCAGCAAAGTGTATCAATCAGCGAATGATCGAACAGTAACAGACACAGGGGGAGAAACAGTGATTCAATCCAATAACCCCTATGAATCTGAGAGTGATATCAGAATAAAAATACTTGATGAAAAATACAGCAGGATGAATGCGATTAACAAAACAAAGTCTGACCCATTAGGCTATATAAAGGATAAGTACCAAAATTCAAAGTCTCCTTATTTCAGAAGCGATCTGTCAGCTGCAGAAAGACAGGCTGCTTACGATAATGAAACAGAATGGTTATTCAAAGGGAAGGCGCAAAACTATAATCTGCAGGATGCCGCATTTCGCAATGTCACGTTTAATGGGGAAGTGGAGGCTGAGAATGCAAAGGTGTATCAGCGAAGCCAGGTTAATCAGCAGCTGCAAGTGCTGTTGAACCGAAACCATATTCACATTCCGCAGGGGACAGAGCTGAGATTTACAATTACGCCGATTGACTATAGAGTACAGGTGAGCGGGACAGACGATCAGGCACTAATTGAGCAAATTGAGCAAGTGATGCAATCCGGAGACAACAGCAAAGAGCTATTTTTACATATCATGAAAAGCCAAAGCAGTGATTCAACACAATATTCCGAAGAGGCATATCAAAAGTATCAGGCTGCTCGTGAGATGTACGAAGTCACAGGCTATCATTTGAAGGATTTAGAAGTGATTGACGGGCGGTATGTAACGCCTGATGGACATGACTTATTAGACGTATATAAAGAAGAGCTTGAAAAAAATCCTGTGCAAAAACAAACGGCTTCCTATGCTATATCTCACTATCGTTCAGAGCTCAATAAAATTGCGAAAGCCGGGTATAATGCCATTCCGGATTTCGTCCTATCAATTGATTACAGCAATGGATCTCTGAGAGATGTGGGGCAAAGCAAGAGCTATGGTGCCGGAGATACCGGGTGGCTTGAGACATTAAAACGTCAAACTGGCGTGAATTATTAGGTAAGCTGTTCATTGTGAACAGCTTATTTTTTTATGAGAATTTAAGGAAGAATATATTTTAATAGTCAAATCATTTCATTATATCTATATAAAAGATTTTAATCGAAGTTTTGATGAAAAACTCTGATTAAAGGTGTTTGCCTGAAAAAAACAATTGTATTTTCCAGAGAAATTTATTATGATGAAATAAGTAATTTAGGAGATTATATAACAGTTTTAAGTTTGAATTTTCTGATTGTTATAACTGATTGGTGAGAAAGATGTGGAGGCAGGCAGGCCTGCTGTTTTCTCATTTTCGAGTATTTTGTAAGAGGGGGAAGAGGAATGGCAAATAAAGAATTAAAGAGGGGCCTGAGCGCGCGCCACATTCAGATGATCGCCTTGGGCGGTACGATCGGTGTTGGCTTGTTTATGGGTTCTGCCAGCACGATTTCATGGACTGGCCCGTCTGTCCTTTTGGCTTATGCAATATGCGGAATTTTTATCTTTTTTATTATGCGTGCGATGGGTGAAATGCTGTACGTCGAACCGAGCACAGGTTCTTTTGCGACATTCGGGCATAAATATATTCATCCGCTGGCAGGTTATATGACAGCATGGAGCAACTGGTTCCAGTGGGTTATCGTCGGCATGTCAGAAATTATCGCTGTCGGTTCATATATGAAGTATTGGTTCCCGGATTTGCCTGCTTGGATACCTGGTATCGTGGCAATGTTGATTCTTGGTGCGGCGAACTTAATTTCTGTTAAGTCGTTTGGCGAGTTTGAGTTTTGGTTTGCGATGATTAAAATCGTGACAATTATCTTAATGATTATTGCGGGAATCGGGATTATTTTCTTCGGATTTGGCAACGGGGGAGATGCGATCGGATTGTCGAACCTGTGGTCTCATGGAGGATTCTTTGCAGGCGGTTTCACTGGATTCTTCTTTGCATTGTCTCTGGTCATTGCGGCCTATCAAGGGGTTGAGCTGATCGGGATTACAGCAGGTGAAGCGAAAGATCCGCAAAACACGCTAAGAAGTGCGATTCAAAGTATTATCTGGCGCATTTTGATTTTCTATATTGGCGCTATTTTTGTAATCGTGACGGTGTATCCTTGGGATGAGCTCAACTCACTCGGAAGTCCGTTCGTGTCTACGTTCGCGAAAATCGGAATTACGGCAGCTGCCGGCATTATTAACTTTGTCGTGATTACAGCGGCAATGTCCGGCTGTAACAGCGGAATTTTCAGTGCGGGCCGTATGCTTTATACATTAGGCGTTAATGGACAAGCGCCGAAATTCTTCAAGAAGATTTCACGCAATGGTGTGCCGCTGTATGGCACAATTGCGGTACTGATCGGTTTGGCTGTCGGTGTTGTGCTGAATTATATCGCGCCACCGAAGATTTTCGTATATGTGTACAGCGCGAGTGTTTTGCCAGGCATGATTCCTTGGTTTGTCATTTTGATCAGCCATATCGGATTCAGGAAAGCGAAGGGTGCTGCATTAGATAAACATCCATTCAAAATGCCATTTGCACCTTTCACAAACTATGTGACGATTGCTTTCTTGCTGATGGTTCTGGTCGGCATGTGGTTTAATGATGATACTCGCATCTCTCTGATTGTAGGCGTGATTTTCTTAGCGCTTGTGGTCATGAGTTATTATGTGTTTGGGATTGGCAAACGTGCGCAGGCTAATTTGACAAAAAGCAGCGAAGCGGCTGAATAACCATAGAAAAAAGAGACATTCACGGAGTGTCTCTTTTTTTATTTTTGGCGTATGGATTTTTCCTATTTCAGCAAGCTATAGGATAAAGATAGCAGAAGGAAAGGTGTTCAAAAATGGATGTTACACTCGGGTATTTGCGCGAATCACTTTCGAATCATCTTGAAAATGAAGTCTGCCAGCGGATTTGCAAGAAGATGCTGGCGAAGCGGTATGTGAATGAAGAGGAATTTGTAAAAGACTTAGATGACAATGAAATGTCTTTTTTGAATCATGTATTAGAAAAAGAAATTAAATATGCCCAGAATGAACAGGATCAAAAACGGGCCAAGGAATTAAACGAGGTGTATGAATTACTGCTTTGAAAGGCGGGGTAAGAAATGGGAGCAATTGAACGAAGCGGATATACATTTCAGCCGGAGTTTAGCGTCGTCCGTCAAAATGGAGCCATTCATGTGTACCATCACGGAGAATTTGTGGAAGAAATCGAATTTGAATTTAACGGAGAATATCCCGATCATGATTTGATTGAAGAGCTTGTGAATCATTATTGTTTTGAGCATGAGATTTAGAGCCCTGCCGTGCAGGGCTCTTTTATTTAGGATGTGATCAGGCCATACTTTTTCAGGATATCCACGGTGATGTTTTTGGCTTTTGTGCCGGAATCATCGACATTGGTGACAAAGACATAAGAGCCATGCTCTGTTTTGATGAATCCGACAAACCATCCTAATCCCATATCTGTCAGGCGGGTTCCGGTTTTCCCGTAGAGCGTGTAATGATCGCCTTCCTCTTGAATCATCATGCGCTTGACGGTTTTCATTACCGGCTTGTCAAATGGAAGCTCCTCTTTAAATAGTTTCTCCAAAAAGGTTTCTTGTTCCAGCGGAGATATTGTGAGCGAGCTTTGCAGCCAAAACTGGTCGATTCCCCCGCTGATATCCTCGTTGCCGTAAGATAGTGTATGAAGCCATGTTTTCATTCTTTCCTCGCCGATATCTCTCGCTAATGCCTGATAATACCAGATTGCGGATTCGCGCATGGCCGAGCCAAGCGTATGGTCGCGGTTCCATGATTCGAATTCACGCTTTACCCCGTCCCATCGTTTAACATCGTATTCATCTCTTACAGCTTTGACCTGCAAACCGATTAAAGCGTTCACGACTTTGAAGGTGGATTGCGGAGTTTGTCTTTGATTTGCCCGTTTTCTGTTATAGACAAATGTCTGATCCTTTTGTAAATCGTGAAGAATGAAGGTTCCATCCGTATCCTTGAATTCGTCATCGACATTCATTCTGCTGACATTCAAGTGTTTTTCATGAGCAGATGATGCTGCGTGGACGGAGAAGCCGCCGATCCCTGCAATACTCAGCACAAGCACAACATATATCCATTTTTTCATTTTGTTCTCCCCTTCGTTTTGATTAACTACCTTTTCTCTATTTCGTTTGTTCTTCCTTTAAAAAATAATCAAAAAGCGCTTAAATTTGGTTTTGTAAACAAATACTGTTACTGGGTTTATATTCGGAAGATAACGTGAAAATAGAGGGTAAAAAGGAAGGCAGGGTAAGCGGATGAATGAGCAGATTCCACATGACAAAAGTCTCGATAACAGTCTGACACTGCTGAAGGAAGGGTATTTATTTATTAAAAACAGAACAGAGCGCTACAATTCAGATCTGTTTCAGGCCCGTTTGTTGGGGAAAAACTTTATTTGCATGACTGGCGCTGAGGCGGCGAAGGTGTTTTATGATACGGATCGATTCCAGCGGCAGAACGCTTTGCCTAAGCGGGTGCAGAAATCGCTGTTTGGTGTTAATGCGATTCAGGGAATGGATGGCAGCGCGCATATCCATCGGAAGATGCTTTTTCTGTCATTGATGACACCGCCGCATCAAAAACGTTTGGCTGAGTTGATGACAGAGGAGTGGAAAGCAGCAGTCACAAGATGGGAGAAGGCAGATGAGGTTGTGTTATTTGAGGAAGCAAAAGAAATCCTGTGCCGGGTAGCGTGCTATTGGGCAGGTGTTCCGCTGAAGGAAACGGAAGTCAAAGAGAGAGCGGATGACTTCATTGATATGGTCGACGCATTCGGTGCTGTGGGGCCGCGGCATTGGAAGGGAAGAAGAGCAAGGCCGCGTGCGGAAGAGTGGATTGAAAGAATGATTGAAGATGTCCGTGCCGGCTTGCTGAAAACATCTGCTGGAACAGCGCTGCATGAAATGGCGTTTCACACACAGGAGGATGGCAACCAGCTAGATTCCAGGATGGCCGCCATTGAGCTGATTAATGTACTGCGGCCTATCGTCGCTATCTCTTACTTTCTTGTGTTTTCAGCTTTGGCGCTTCATAAGCATCCGAAGTATAAGGAATGGCTGCGTTCTGGAAGCAGCCGGGAAAGAGAAATGTTTGTGCAGGAGGTCCGCAGATATTATCCGTTCGGCCCGTTTTTAGGGGCACTTGTCAAGAAGGATTTTGAATGGAATAACTGTGAGTTTAAGAAGGGCACATCGGTACTACTTGATGTATATGGAACGAATCACGACCCCCGCTTGTGGGACAAGCCTGATGAATTTCGGCCGGAACGATTTGAAGAGCGGGAAGAAAATCCGTTTGATTTGATTCCTCAAGGCGGGGGCCACGCCGAGAAAGGGCATCGCTGTCCAGGGGAAGGCATTACTATTGAAGTCATGAAAGCAAGCCTGGATTTTCTCGTCAATCAGATTGAATACGACGTCCCGGAACAATCGCTGCATTACAGTCTCGCGAGAATGCCGGCATTGCCTGAAAGCGGTTTTGTGATGAGCGGAATCAGACGGAAAAGTTAAATATAAAAGCTCTCTTCCTTATCGAAGAGAGCTTTTTGATTACTTCTTTTTTTCATCGTAGTATTGGACGGGATACATAGAGCCTTCGGATACCATTTTGTTGTCCTCAATATCTTGCGGGTGCGGGTGTCCTGCTTTATCGACTGGGAACTTTTCCATATCCGGCTGTTTGGTCATTTTCATTTTCATGCTGTGAATGAATTCTCTAGCTTTTTGGCGATTTGACGGGTCTTTTAATAGATAAGAAGTGATGCCGACGGTTGAAACAGCGAGACCTGAAAGTAACAGCTTTTGTTTCATGGTGATACTCCTTTCTATTTTAAGAGTGGTGTTTCCTGTATCATTCCCGTTTTGGTTATGGCTAAACCTTTGCCGATTTTCTTAGGGAACAGTTTAGAGGTTATCCTGTTATTCTTTGCGCCGGGTATACTGAAAAACCAACGGGATAGAATAACCTGTGATGAGAAAACCTTGCGCTATTACGTAAGGTTTTTTGTAGTCGATTGGTCATGTTCATCGCGAAATGTTACACCAATGTAAACGTTTAATAGGACCATAAGGCTTATTGTTAAGTTATTGTAAATTAAGTGGATGTTTTATTTACAATCATCTGAACTTGAAACATAATCGAAGAGAGTTTGCTGAATAATGTCTAAACAGAGGTGAACATGTTGGCGATTGACATACAAACATTACTGTTCGAATTTCTCGGGGGTCTCGGTATTTTCCTGATTGGGATAAAGTTCATGGGAGACGGACTTCAGAAATCGGCTGGAGATAGATTAAGAAATATTTTAGACCGTTTTACAAGCAATCCGCTGATGGGCGTATTGGCGGGTATTATTGTGACGGTTTTGATTCAGAGCAGTTCCGGAACCACGGTTATCACCGTTGGGCTTGTCAGTGCGGGCTTTATGACGCTTCGCCAGGCTATTGGCGTCATTATGGGAGCCAATATTGGAACAACGGTTACCGCGTTTATTATCGGTATCGACATAGGGGCCTATGCATTGCCGATTATTGCTGTCGGCGGATTTTTACTGTTTTTCTTTAAACATAAAAATATGCAAAACGCGGGTCAGATTGTGTTTGGATTCGGGGCTCTGTTTTACGGGCTGGAGTTAATGAGCGGCGGCATGAAACCGCTCCGTTCACTTGAGGCCTTTCATGATTTAACGGTTAGTATGAGCTCCAATCCGGTTCTAGGTGTTGTCATTGGGACTTTGTTTACGGTTCTGGTGCAAAGCTCCAGCGCCACGATTGGTATCTTGCAAGGTTTATTTTCAGATGGCCTGATTGATATTAACGGTGCGCTGCCAGTGTTATTCGGTGACAATATCGGAACGACGATTACGGCAATTCTTGCGTCTTTGGGTGCATCTGTTGCAGCGAGGCGTGCTGCGGCTACTCATGTGCTGTTTAATCTTATCGGGACAGTGATTTTTCTCATTTTACTTAAACCGTTCACAGCATTGATCTTATCGCTTCAGACATCGATTGGGCTTGATCCGAAGATGACGATTGCGTTCGCACACGGAATCTTTAATACGACCAATACGCTTATACAGCTTCCTTTTGTCGGAATATTGGCTTTGGTCGTAACAAAACTGATTCCGGGCAAGGATTCAATGGTCGAATACAAGTCGCATCTTGATCCGATTTTTATTGAGCAATCTCCATCTATTGCTCTCGGACAAGCAAAAGAAGAAGTGCTGCAAATGGGGAACTTTGCAGTGCAGGGGCTGGAAGTCACAAAACAGTTTTTAGTGACAAAACAGACAAAATACGCGGCGAATGCTTATCAGATAGAGGATGCGGTTAACAATCTTGACCGGAAAATTACCGATTATTTGATCGAGCTTTCCTCAAATTCTCTCTCAGAGCACGAGTCTGAAGAGCATCATATGCTGATGGATACCGTCAGAGACATTGAAAGAATCGGCGACCACTTCGAAAATGTGATTGAACTGATTGAATATCAGCAGGCGCATCGTGTGGTGATTACTGAATCTGCCATGGCGGATTTAACGGAAATGATGGATTTGACGATTTCCACTGTGAAGGCGTCTATGGAAGCATTGCACCATAGTGATGTGAAGATAGCTGAACAAGTCATTGAAAAAGAAGATGAAATTGACAAAATGGAACGGAAGCTTCGCAAAAAGCATATTATCCGCCTGAATGAAGGGCTGTGCACTGGACAAGCGGGCATCGTCTTTGTCGATATGATTAGCAACCTGGAGCGTATCGGTGATCATGCGGTAAATATTGCAGAAGCTGTTATTGGTGAAAATCGATGAGAAAAAGCTGAGAATCCTAGGATTCTCAGCTTTTTTTGTAGTCTTTTTTAACGTGCTGGAAGACATCAGGGTAATTTGTGAATACTCCTGTCACTCCCCAGTCAAGCAGGCGGCGCATATCTGCTTCTGTATTGACCGTGTAAGGGTGAAGCAGGAGGCCATGGCTGCGGATCATACTGACGTTTTCAGCATTCAGCGCTTTGTAATCCGGACCCGCACCGACAGCGTATGTTTTGATTTCGTCCAGGTCAGCATCTGTCATTGACGCCATTTGTTTGGCTTCCAGCAATTGAACGGCCGGCAGGTTTGGCTGTAATTGATGGACTTTTACCAGGCTTTCTTTGCTGAACGATTGAATAATCACTTGGCCGGGCTTAGAATGTTTGCCCAGTAATTTATGTTTCTGTAAAGAAGCGATCAATTTTTCTTCCATGCCTGGGTAGGTGTCAGGCGATTTTGTTTCAATGTAGTAGTTTGCGTGTTTTCCGAAACGGTTCAATACTTCGTCTAATGTAGGAACCTTAAGGCCGGCGTACTGCGGCTTTGCTTTTTCCGGATAGGCTTTATTAAACCAAGAACCGGCGTCAAGTTTCTTAATGTCTGCGAGCGTATGGTCTTTTACCCAGCCCGTTCCGTTTGTGGTGCGGTCCAGTTTTTCATCGTGCATGACAATCAATTTGCCGTCTTTTGTCATTTGCAGATCCAACTCAATATAATCTGCTTTCATTTTCTGAGCGGTTTCGTAAGAAAGGATCGTATGCTCAGGCACATATCCGGAAGCCCCTCTGTGCGCAACTGTAAGGATACGGTCAGGTGACAGCAGGTTCCCTTTTGACGCTGCCGACACCGGCGTGACCATAAATGAGAGTAAGCCCAGCGACAGAAGAGCCAGAGCTAGTATTCTATTTTTTCGCATGATTTCTCCTCCTTATAGATAAACAGAACCTGTCTTTCATATTAAAAAACGGATGTAAACGGCGTGTTAGAAAATGATTAATCTTTTATTTTTCTTTCTTAAACGTGCTCCGCCCGTTTTCCTGTATTCCACGTCAAAGCCAAGAAGACGATAGCAAGAATGCAGGAAGAGATCAGCATGATAAAGCCGCCGTTCCAATCAAACTGGTCAACGACAAAGCCCATAATGGCATTGGCGAAAGCCGATCCGCCGATGTATCCGAAAAATCCGGTCAAACCGGCTGCAGTTCCGGCTGCTTTTTTCGGGGCTAGATCAATCGCTTGCAGGCCGATCAGCATAACAGGCCCGTAGATTAAGAAGCCAATACTGATCAGGGCGATGTTGTCTACGAGCGGATGGCCGGCAGGATTCAGCCAGTACACCAATACGGCAATGAAAACGCCCGCCATAAACAAAACGCCTGCCGGTGCCCGGCGGCTTTTGAAGAATTTGTCACTGATCCATCCGCACAGGATTGTTCCCGGTATGCCGGCGTATTCGTAAAGAAAATATGACCAGCGCGAGTCTTCAGGAGAAAAGCCTTTGGCTTCTGTTAAGTAAGTAGGCGCCCAGTCAACCACGCCGTACCGCACAAAATAGACAAATACATTGGCAAACGCGATGTACCAAAGAAATTTGTTGTTCAGCACATATTGAAAAAGGATTTCTTTTGTTGTTAATTCTTTTTCCTGATTTTTAAACGCGTGTTTTGGGTAGTCATTCCGATACTCTTCAATTGGCGGGAGTCCGCAAGATTGAGGTGTATCGCGAACCAATAAAACAATCAAAAATGAAATGACAATGGCGATAATAGCAGGGAAGAAAAACACGCTTTTCCAGGTCACGAACATCGCAATGCCAAGAGTGACAAGCGGAGCGAGAATACCGCCGCCTATGTTATGGGCGACATTCCAGATCGACATTTTTGTGCCGCGTTCACTAATGGAAAACCAATGGGCCATCGTCCTGCCGCATGGGGGCCAGCCCATTCCTTGAAACCATCCGTTGATAAACATAAAAATAAACATGATGGTGACGCTCGAAGTCACCCAAGGCATTGAAACGAAGAGAATATTAACGATTGCTGATAAAAATAGGCCTGTCGCAAGAAAATACCTCGGATTACAGCGGTCAGACACCATGCCCATGATGAATTTGCTGAATCCGTATGCAATGGACACAGCGGCCAGCACCAACCCCAGTTCTGTTTTTGAAAACCCCTGTTCCTGAAGATAAGGAATGGCAAAGGCAAAGTTTTTCCGCAGCAGGTAGTAGCCTGCGTAGCCGATAAAAATCCCGATAAACACTTGGAGCCTGAGCCGTTTATAAGCCGCATCCGTCTTTGAATCATCCAGTCTCTCAATGTGAGGAGCCGGTTTAAATATGTGAAACATCAAAATCATCCTCCTTTGCTGCTTGTGTTGGATGTGTGGCGTGCCTCCTTTCTGAAAAACAAAAAGAGCCAGAAAACACCCCTCGTCAAAAGGGGTTGGATTCCTGGCTCTCCTCATCTCCATCCAAGCTATTAACTTATCATGATAGCGCTTTCTTAAATTATCATAGTCCGGAGTGAATGTAAACGGGTAATTTCAAAATTTGAGCTAGAAAAAAGTGAATATTATCCTTTTCATATTACAGTTATGTTTTTTTACGAGCCGCATAAAAATCTGGAGGGAGGCTGTTGCAGGTGGATGAATTAGATATCGCGTTCGGTATTTTGCCTTTAGGGATTATATTGTTATCGATTGCCGGGACTTGTGTTTGTAAAAACGTGTATCTGATGCCAGTGCTTAATTTGATCATATCGCTAGTGTTCACTTTTACCATTTTTAACGAATCATTTTTAGGGTGGGTGGTTGTCTATAGCTTGGTTTCACTGGCTTTATCCTATATCACATTGATTGTGATCAGGAAAAAGAAAGCATCAAGAAAATAAGAATCCCCCGCTTTCCAACATATCGTTGACTATGGCAACTATATGTGATTATAATTGGCTTAATCAACGATATAAGAAAGTGGGGATGAGTATGAAAACCAGTGAATCAACTGTCGGTTTAAAATTCAGAAAGTTCAATCGATTTTACACAAATGTCCTTGGCTTCCTTAATGAGCACATTTACGACAGCCCGTTTTCCTTAACAGAAACACGTATTTTATTTGAAATTTTCAATACGCCCAATTGTACGGCAAAGGCTCTTCAGGATAAGCTAGGGCTAGATCGGGGATATGTCAGCAGGATTTTGAAACAGTTTGAAAAAGAAGATTTGATTTATAAACAAAAGAGCAAAGATGACGCCCGCCACCATTATATTTATGTCACGGAAACGGGAAAAACGATTTATAAAAAACTGGAGGAGAAAGCTAACGAACAAGTGGAACTGATGCTGGAGGAAATTGATCAAAAGGACCAGCACAAGCTTGCGGAGGCGATGGCAGAGATTGAAGCGATCCTTTCACAGTCGCTTTCTGCCAGAACATCAGAGATATCGATTAGAGATTATTTTCTGTCGGATGATCTTCAACTCCTTATTGAGAAACAAAGACAATTTTACGCGGAGGCTCACGGCTGGGACGACACGTTTTTAGATTATCTTCATGAAACATTTGATGCTGAAATCGAAAAGATATGGATTGCAGAAAGCGGCGGGAAATTTGCCGGCTCTGTCGGGTTGGTCAAACATGATGAAAAGACAGTGCAGCTCAGATGGTTCCTCGTTGATGCCGCTTTTCGGGGCAAAGGGCTCGGCACTCAATTGCTGGAGCATCTGGTTACATACTGCCGGGACATGAGGTTTGAACGCGTTTTCCTTTGGACGGTGAGCACCATGGCCGAGGCTCGTCCGCTCTATGAAAAATTTGGATTTAGGGTCAGTGAAGTGAAAAAAGAAGCGCCATTATGGGGACAGCGCCTGACAGAAGAACGGTGGGATTTGGAGCTGTCATGAAAAGACTGCACTATGCTTGGATCATCGTTTCCGTCACCTTTTTGATCTTATTGGCCGTTCAGGGGGTGCGCCTGTCATTTGGTGCGTTTGTGGAGCCTTGGGAAAGGCAGTTTTCAATGGACAGAGGCACCATCTCGCTGATTTCTACGATAAGCTTTATTGTTTATGGCATATCACAGCCTGTGATCGGACGACTTGTGGACAAATGGGGTGCTCGGGCTGTTTTGTCATGGAGCGCGTTATTGACAGGAGTCAGCATTTTCTTAACATACCTTGTTACTTCGCCATGGCAGCTGTTTTTGCTTTATGGGCTGGGCGTCTCGCTTGGAGTTGGCGGAGCATCGAATGTGGCAGCAAGTGTATTGGTCGTCAATTGGTTCAGCAAAAAGCGGGGACTAGCCTTTGGGATCATGGAAGCAGGCTTTGGCGCTGGGCAAATGCTTCTCGTTCCCGGCTCACTTATGCTGATCCATTGGTTTAGCTGGAAGCTGACGGTTGTGGTGTTGGGCTTGCTGTTAAGCGTGATTGTCTTTCCGGCTGCACTGCTGATGCTGCGGAACAATCCTTCAGAAAAGAATACAGAGCCGATTGGCGGGCTTGCTGCTGCGGAAAAAGAAACAGCATCTAAAACAACTGCTCTTTCAGTGACCGGAATGTTTCGGATGAAGCAATTCTGGTTTCTGATTTTGCCGTTTTTGATCTGCGGATTTACGACCGTGGGGCTGATGGATACCCATTTGATTCCGTTTTCTCACGATCACGGCTTTTCGACGACAGTCACAAGTGCTGCTGTCAGTCTGCTTGCCGGCTTTAACATTGCTGGGATCTTACTGTCCGGAATTGTAGCAGACCGGTGGAGCAGCCGGAAAATCCTGTGCTTTTTATATGCGGTACGCGCGCTGTCGATCGTGATTCTGATTTACAGCCACGAGCCCTACTTGCTTTTAGCCTTTGCGATTCTGTTTGGATTAGTGGACTTCGCCACGGTAGCGCCGACTCAAATGCTCGCTACCCAGTACTTTCAAAACTACTCGATCGGCCTCATGATCGGCTGGCTGTCTCTTGCCCATCAAATCGGCTCGGCACTCGGCGCATATGTGCCCGGCGTCATCTATACTGTAACGGGTGAGTATACACTGGCTTTTTATTTGTCGATTGGGATGCTCGTGCTGGCGAGCGTGATGAATGTGTTGCTGAGGGAGCCTGCGGGAGTCACACGTGACAGTGTGGCTGTGATAGAGAAGGGATGAGAGCAGAAAGTGAGCATCTCTGATTTCGGGATTATTCAGAGATGCTTTTTTTGTATTTTTGTTCTAATACGAAGTCAATCATACTGACAATGCGGGCGTTTTCGGATTTTTGTTTGAAGTTCTGGGAGATTTGAACTTTTCTTGAAAATGGGAAAACAATAAAAACCCAAAAAAGGCCGATCAAGGCAAAAAACATTTGTATAGCTAATTCTATTAATTCATTAAAACGAGTGCTAAAAAAATAAATATATAAAGTTACGAATGACACGAAACAAACGATTTTGACGGTGTGTTTGAATGTGAGCTGTGGTTCAGTTAAGCACACTTTCATTTGGCTGAGTGTGAGTGAGTCTTGTTGCATTAAGTATAAAAGTAAATCACTTTGATTTTGGCTAATTGGGTACAGATCCGTTTCTATTTTTTTGGTGATTTCCTGATACTTATGTATATTGTTTTTCATAAAGAATCCCCCTTAAGAATAACTCCATGAATCCTCTAAAAGGATCCATGGAGACCAAGATTATTTAAAAGCCGCTAATAATGTACGGAAGAGTACTGCAACTGCTCCTGCTTCAGCGCCTACCGTTAAAGCTAAGGCACCGATACCAGCAACAATAACAATACCTATACCTATCTGAACCATGTTGTTGACAATAGTATCCCAATCTGGTGAATATACTTCCTCAGTATCTGGTAATCTAAAGTGCTTCTGTTTTATTTTAAACGTAATCGTAGTTGTAAGTCCAGTTGTTGCACTGTCACCAACTGGAATATCAGGAGTATAGATTTTAACTTGAATATTTAACGATTGGGCAGTTGGATTTACATAAACCTCCAAATAACCGTTGCGTACTGACAAGCTGAGGCTGTTTAAAAGGTTTTGATAAGAGTCAATTTGTGACGCAGTGAGAGACGTTTGGGTGTCTCCCAATAAACCCGTGATATAGGCACCTGGTTTACCATTTGTAATGGTAATTGTGTTTGGTGAACCTTCACTTGGGATGGTTGCCAGAAGTGAAGTTGATAGAATAATATCCAACTCAGGTGATGTAAAAATGGTTTCTGTCGTATCAAATTCAAACATCGCGTTTGCAAGAGTAGATAGATTTTCTAAAGCCGGAATGGTAGATAAAATGTCTGTCAGTGTACGTAGTCTTGCATCATATACCGGATCAGACGGCGGATTCAAATTGCTTGCACCTGAGTCTCTTCCTGAAAATCCGTCTTTATCAATTCCGATGCTTCCAGAGCCGCTTCCGATTGTCCCCTCATAAAATTGATCAAAGGCCCAGTTGTTTGGCATCGGATAGCCGAGATTGCCGCTAAATCCAGTTGACATATTTGCCACAAAACTATATTTTGTCAGCCCGGCTTCTGAAGTGCGGATACAAATGTTTCTCGGTCCGTAAACCCCAATTTCATATTTAGGTGCGGTTGAAAATGTCTGCATTTTTGTAAATGCTGACTTGATCTCTTGAAAATAAGGGATAATTTTATCGGTCACTTCATAATCATATGCATCAAAGTCGACGGCAAAATAAATGATCGTGCCTGACGGGAAACCTAATCTTCGAGCCGCTGAAGCAGCGCTGTATGCATCTCTTGTGCCTTGGTCTTTTACAAAATAAGAAGATTCATAACCGCCGTCTTGATAAATTGGAAAAACCTTTAATCCGGCATCAACAATAACTGAAAGTTCCTCAGATGTCAGGGCCTTCGAAGTAAGGCCATTGCTTGTCCGCACATTTCCGGTCAAATATCTTCCAACTGTTTTATAACCGTTATTCCGCAGGGTCTGAGCTTTTTCTGCTGTTATTATTGTAGCAGTGTCACAAGCAGAAGCGGTCCGTGTTGTGTCTCCTGAGCTTGATAATAAAGCTTTGATGGTTGGCATGTCGGCATAACCTGTTTGAGGCAGGCACATGAACTCTTGAAATGCTTTAACGGCTGAAACAACACCGACGCCATATTTGCCGTCAAACTCACCAGGATCGAATGACTTTCCATTGCAATAAAGGGCGTACTGAACAATTAAAACAAAGCCTGTTCTTGAATCGCCGGGAGTTAAAGTAGGGCATAAGCTTGTTGTGCCGTTTCCGAAAAATCCATTGGCGACACTTGTGCTCATGCCTTCTTCTTTTTGCAAAGCATAAATAAGGGCCTTGTTGGTATCGCGGGCATATAGTCCGTCACAAGGCATTAAACCGATATAGTCATTGTAGTCCCGGTTTAAGTTTTGTTGAATCTGACGGATTCTTGGATCCCCCCCAGACACTAGCTTAAAAGCACTCATGTTCAATAAGGCTTTCATAATCAACGTGGTGACAATTCCATCCTGAGCTGTCAGTCCTGCAGCTTTCTGAAATTCCTTCACCGCATTTTCTGTTTTTTCGTAAAAGACACCTGTAAAACCGCCGGGATTAAAGCCTTTGCACCATAAAGCCCCCTGTAAAATAAAATTCATGTTGCTTGGTTCTGAATCTGGAGCTTGACGTTTAAGAGGCTTAAATAAGCGCTGTGTTGTCGGCCCGAAGTTATCAGCTGGCTCCGAGATACCCAGTTCAATTTGAAGCGCACGAGTCAGACCGTAGATCGTATCCCACCCAGTTTTCCCGCTTTCTTCTACTGGGTTATACCCGTGTTTGCCGCTGTACGTTTCGTTCAGCCACTGCTGTGTGATTAAGACCATTTCATCCATTTCGATTCCTCCTTCTTTAGGTCGCGTTCATTTATAGGTGGCAAACGTAGGACAAAATAAAAAATGGATGCCGTTAAGCATCCATATGACTTCCGTTCTCCATCAGCTTCGCTTTCGGTTTCTGCTCAGAAATGTAGAGTCCTAAAAGCGTAAGTGCACCTCCTAGAAGAGCGATCCATGTCATGTTTTCGTGAAGGATCAGGATGGAGGCTGTGATTGTGATGACCGGGACCATGTAAATATATGCGCTGGATTTTACGGCGCCGAGCACGCCGACAGAGTAATTCCATGTTGCGAAACACAGGGCGGAAGCACCGATGCCGAGGAAGAGCATGTTGAGTACATTTGAAGCGGATGAAAATCGGCTCAGTTCAAAATGAAAGTCGAACAAAAATAAAGCGGGAACCATAAACAACAAACCGTACAAAAACACTCTCTGTGTCAGCTCGATGATGTGATAATCGTAAGCGCTTAATTTTTTCATCAATATCGAGTAGCCTCCAAACACGAGAGCGGCCCCGACTGCCATGATGTCTCCGAACGGATTCAGCCGCAGTACGACATTGCCGTTGAACGTAATCAATAAAAGCCCGATCAGTGCTGCCCCAAATCCAATGAAAAAAGTCAGCCGCAGTTTTTCGCCTTCAAGCAGAAAGTGGGCAAGAACAGCAGTAATCATCGGGATAATGGATACAATCATGCCGACATTTGAAGCGTATGTATACGTAAGGGCTATATTTTCTAATAAAAAGTAAAGGGTGACGCCAAATAAACCTGCCTCGGCAAATAACAGCTCCAGCCGCCAATTTTTGAACGGAATTATTTTAGGACGTACGAGAATAAGTGCAATAAAGCCCATCAAAAACCGGTAAAATAATATTTCCATTGGAGTAAAGTCAGCCAGCAGAACCTTTGTCGAAATAAAGGTTGTCCCCCAAATCAGAATGGTCACAATGGCTGCGGTATGTCCGGCCGTTTCCCTTTGTATGCTCATCTTTGAAGCTCCTTTTCAAAAATCTTCATGTATTGTTTCGGCGTCAGCCCCACCTGCCGTTTGAAAAACTTCGTCATGTGGCTCTGATCGCTGAAGCCTGTCTGAAATGCCGCATCAATCGGTCTACCCCCTTGTTCCAGGAGTTTTTTCGCTTGATTAATCCGGATTGTCTCTAGGTAGCTATTAGGCGTAATTCCTTTTTGTTTTGTAAATGATCGCAATAAATGATACTTGCTCCAGCCTGTTAATTCACTCAAATCATTGAGTGTGACGTTCTCGGCATAATGTTCTTCTAGAAATCCGCAAACCATTTTGACTTCGTCGGATGGTTCCGGAATGCTGTTGAGGAACGTGACGTCTGAATAACGGCGGATCAGCTCTTCCAGCAAATGAAGAAACAGCTCCTCCTTGCGCAAAGCCTGCTTTTCCTCGGAAATCAGAATGTGCAATTCCTGCAGGCTGGATGTCAGCTCGTGGCGGAATAACACATGCTGGGAGAAATATGGGAGATGCCCGGCGCCAGTAATCTCTTCGACCGCCTTCTCCATGACATCCGGCATCACATTGATACAACGATAATCAAGCGTCCGCCCGTCAATCTGCTCACAGCTATGCGTGTCACGGGGGTTAAAGAGGAGAAGATCACCTGGATTGATAATATATTCTTGATCCTGACAGGCCAGATACCGCTGTCCTTTTTCGATAAAGCCAATCACATAATAATCGTGAAAGTGGTTCGGGAATTTTTGCATAATCCCCTTGAAGCGGTATGCTTCTATATTAAGGTGCGGGTCAAGCTGCAGTGTTCGGGTTTCGTTTTGCATGGGATGCCTCCTGTCGGTGTGGTGGTCTTGGGTTAAGTGTAGCATGATTTTTAGGGATTTCTTGTATGATGTTGCTGTTTGGAATAGAGAAAGCAGACCTTGATTGGTCTGCTTTCTTTTCCATCCCACATATGAAAATGCTAGATAGTGTTTTTCTTTTAACAAGAATTTAAAGATTTCCATATTCCTCAATAATAGCTTTATCTGCACAATACTCGTAGAAATTGTTTATTAATTTATCAACATCTTGCTTGCGAGCCATTTTGTCTAACCAATCTTCTGGGATTCCGTCCATCTTATAATACATTCCCGCTATTGATCCAGTTATTGATGCTACGGTATCAGTATCCTCTCCTAAGTTCACTGCTGCTAGTACTGCTTCGGTAAATGAAGATGTAGTGCCGAAACACCATATTGCCGCTTCTAAAGTATGAACGGCATACCCGTCTGATCGAATTTCTTCTCTTGGTGTATTCAAAAAACTTTTGTCGAAAATTCTTTCATAATGTGTTAATTCTTTATGGTATACATGTTCTTTTGCAAAATTCTCATCGAAAAGCTCTTTCACTTCTCTTAAAGATTTATCAATTGAATTGTTATAATATAGCCTTAGTAATAGCTCAACATAAATAATGGAACCAACTATAGCACGCGGATGGGCATGAGTTATTTCTGTATATTTCTTAATCATCTCCGCTTTTTTCACAAAATCAAATTCTTTATGCAAAATAAACACTAATGGTGAAATTCTCATTAATGCTCCATTTCCGTTATCGAATTCCGACTGACCACCGCATTTTTCTGGCAGAACACCTTTTCTAAATCGGGTAATCGCTTCAACAGTCGTCCTGCCAATGTCAAACATTTCACCATACGGCGTCCAGTAACCTTCATCTTGATACTGTTTAAATTTCTGCATTAAATCATTTATGTTCCCTTTTTCAATCATATTTTCCATCAGGCACAAGGTCAGAGATGTATCGTCAGACCAGGTTCCAGGAGGTTGATTATAGGTGCCGTATCCTACTATATCCTGCACATGAAAATCTCCTCTTTTTTTGAATTCAACTGGAACTCCTAACATATCTCCTATAATGCCACCGTATATTGTTGGAAGAACTTTGTTTTTTATATTAAGTTTAAGAAAACTCTTATTGTCATCTTCCCATCTATCTATCATTCTTCTGCTTCTCATTTTTTCACCCTCTTAAATTAAGTCTAAAATAATATGTAACTTATTGCTGCTATCAACATGTGCGCTTTTAATAACCATCTCTTGCCCAAAATTTAAAAGTAACTCAGCTTCATTAGGGAAGTGACTTATCTTTCCGAGATAGGCTGCATTAGTTCCTGCTGGAACATTTATTTCCCATGAGACTTTCATGTGATCAAAGGATGATTCTTTAACAATTGCAGTACTAATAAAACCATTGTCTCTGAAAGTCTTCCCAATTAACGATTCAGCATTAATGTCTCCATATTTGTCAAATTGGATTAATGATTCTAAAGGTCTTAGGTCTGTCCCTCTATAAACTTGCAAATTGTGTGGAACTCTCGCTTTATCCAACCCATTCTTTATATTATAGATTGTATCTAAATCAATGCCATCTAAAGAATCATTAATTCCTCTTAAATAATCATTTATTTTTTTATAATCGTCACCAGTATATTGCTTAATTGCAACTTGTTCACGTGGAGTTAATGAATTCATCCAATCGTCATAATACTTGCTCCCCCATTGGTGTGCTTCCTCTACTGTTTTAATATCACGTGTAATTTTAGAACTTTCATTGGGGCCTACGCCACCTGATTTGCTATGATCGCTGCCATTAATCTGGACAAAGTTTTCATGTTTTTTATCAAAATCCTTCTCCAGTTTCGAAATAGGGCTTTCAAAATTCTGTGCTCCTTGTATTGCAGGTTCTAGTTGATTGTTACTTGGCAATTTGAAATAAGGTTTTGCTTTTTCAGTAATGTTCTTTGCTAAAGATTTGTGATCGTTCAAAAATGTTTTTGTTTCTTTTGTCACGAATTTCCCAGCTTTTGTTGCTGATGCCGCTTTTCCGAGTCCTTTGGCCCCAAATAGGGAGGCAACTGCGTAGGTGATATAGTGGGAGCGGCTATAGACATCACCGTGAACCATGTTGTCGTTCCATGATTTTTTGAAGGAATCGACCATGTATTCAAAAGTTTCTGGCGCGCTATAGATGATATTTTGAAGTTCCTGTCCGGCTTTCACTTGTTCTTCGATGCCCATTCCACCCTGTGCTCTATATGACCATACAGCAAGATCATAAGCACCGACAGCAAGGTCGCATGCACCGGTGACAATATCCTTTCCGGCATCCCAGAGCCCGACAATTACACCTTTTCCACCTTCGACTAGCATTCTTCCTGCTTCCTGCTGGGCTTTCATTTGAACAATGCTTGAATAGTATTGTAATTGCTCAGCGCTCAGGTTGTCAGTGCCAATTTTGTCTGCAATTTTCAGGTATTCATCAGGGTCAGTAGTTTTGTCGAGTTTTTTCTTGAGAAACTCGATTTCTTCCTGTTTTTTTGCTTTGATGAACTGCTGTGCTTGTTTGTGAATATCCGCTTTGTTTTGATAAGCGTCCGTTTCATGAAAGGCTTTTGCGTTAAAGGTCATGGGATTTGTGTTTCCGCCTTTGCGGGTGGCACCGGTCAGTGCTTCGAAAAATGCACGAACCTCTTGTTCCACTGCTTCGGATGCTACGTAATCACTGTTTAGTTTCTCATCCAGGTTATGCAGATGTGTAATCGTTTTTTCTCGTTCTTTATTTGCTTTATCCAGTTCGTCGATGACTGTAGATTTATCAAAGAGAGATAACGGCAAGATGTCGTCAATAGAATTCAGGATTGATTTCATGTCTTTATGCTGTGCATCTATAATGCCGTCCGCTTTGATTAGACCGTTATGCAGTTCGTTATCGAGATAGGATTCCTCAACGTATGCATTGTCATCAAATGTTGCTTCCTCAATTGCGGCTGGAATATTTTTAAAAAAAGCGATTCTCATGTCAATAAGGTCCAGCCACAGATCTGCCCCTGCAGCTTGTTCCTTATAGAAAGCTTTAATTGCGTTAGCACCCTTGCCTGTCATGGCATCATCCAAGTTTGTCATCTCTTTGAACTGTTTCTTCAGAGCAGTCATATGCCCTCTCAATGTTTGATAGGCTTTAAGGCGCGTTTCAGCCGTTTCTAAAATCGTATTTGCTTCAAGTATCTTCAAGGTACTGTGTCCTTTCGCCTGAATTTTCCTGTAAATATGGTACCATGGTGAATTCAGGAAAGGAGTGAAAACTGAAAAAACAAGGAAAAAAGGTACTTTTTTACTGGTTCTATTTAATCATTTTAGGCACAGGCAGGAAAAGCTGCTGGAATCAGCATCCGCGCTAATTCTCGCCGGCTTCCTGTAGTGGTTTTCGCAAAAATAGATTTCAGGTGGTCTTTCATGGTATATGCAGCATTCGCTTCCATTTCTTTGTGAAAATTCCTTGATCATACAGTTCATGATGACTTCTTATTTTATCTTTTTAATAAAAATTTATTTTTCGAATATTTCAGTTATAATGGTTGGGAAACAGATAGGAGGGGCAAAGATGTATCAATCAAAGAAGGTTTTATTGTTAGGTTCAGGTGAGTTAGGAAAAGAGGTAGTGATTGAAGCCCAGCGTCTTGGGGTACAGACGGTGGCGGTGGACAGTTACGAGCATGCTCCGGCGATGCAGGTTGCGCATAACAGCTATGTTGCTGATATGCTGGACCGCGAGCAGATCAGAACCATCATTGAGAAAGAAAAGCCGGATTTGATTGTGCCTGAGGTTGAGGCGATTGCGACGGATGAATTGCTGAAGCTTGAAAAGGAAGGATTTCGCGTCATCCCGAATGCGCGTGCGGCGAAGCTGACCATGGATCGGGAAGGCATCAGACGGCTTGCGGCGGAAACGCTCGGACTTGCGACGGCTGGCTATGAATTTGCGAATACATATGAAGAATTTGTACAAGCGGCAGCTCAGATCGGCTTCCCTTGTGTCGTTAAACCATTGATGAGTTCCTCTGGAAAAGGCCAAAGCGTGTGCCGTTCTGAAGCGGATTTAGAGAGCTGCTGGGAGACGGCGATGGAAGGCGGACGGGTGAAAAACGGGCGCGTGATCGTTGAGGAGTTTATCCCATTCGAATCAGAAATCACGCTCTTAACCGTACGTGCGGTAAACGGCACGACATTTTGTGAGCCGATCGGTCATGTGCAAAAGGACGGAGATTATATCGAATCATGGCAGCCGCATCATATGACAGAGCAGCAAATGGAAGAAGCGAAACATATTGCGAAAGCCATTACGGATGAGCTTGGCGGCTACGGCCTGTTTGGCGTTGAACTGTTCCTTGCGAAAGATAAAGTGTATTTCAGTGAAGTATCTCCTCGACCTCATGATACGGGCCTTGTCACGCTGGTGACGCAAAATTTGTCAGAATTCGCACTGCATGTCCGGGCGATTCTCGGCTTTCCGATTACAGAAATCACTCAGCTTTCTCCTGGCGCCAGCAGGCCCCTCAAAGCTCCGGAAGAATCAGCGGATTACACTGTTGAAGGGCTGGAAAACGCCCTGGCAGTTCCGAAGACACAAGTCCGCGTCTTTGGCAAACCGATAACGAAAGCCGGACGCCGTATGGCGGTTGCGCTTTCTGCGGCTGATACAGTTGAAACAGCAAGAGAGAATGCAAAGAAAGCATTGGATCAGCTATCTATAAAATAGAGTTTGAGCGGGTCTTGTCTTGGACAAGGCCTTTTTTTTCATCCACCATAAAAGTTTTATCATAAGAATCAGAAACGCGATTATAATGTAAAAGTCTTCCACCTATAAGGGTGGTTGACACAAAAGGAGGGAGATGACAAAATGAAATTAGTTTCAACATTCAGAAAACAATGGTTCGTTTACTTAACAGTTTTGTGCTTGGCTTTATCAGCGGGGGTATCTTTCGGCGTACCGGCAAAAGCGGCAGAGAACCCGCAAATTTCTGTATCGAATACCGGTAAAGAAGCTGATGTCACGAAAAACCAAACGTCAAAAGAAGAACAGGTTTCCGCCCCTTATGAGGGAACCGGGAAAACAAGCAAATCGCTTTATGGCCAAACGCAACTGGAAAAAAACATTAAAACCATACAGCCTTCAAGTATCATCGGAACCGATGAACGCGTCAGAATCTCCAGTACAACATCTTTTCCTTACAGAGCAACTGTTCAACTGTCAATCAAGTATCCCAACACCTCAAGCACTTATGGATGCACCGGATTTTTAGTCAATCCGAATACAGTCGTAACGGCTGGACATTGTGTGTACAGCCAGGATCACGGCTGGGCTTCGTCGATAACCGCTGCGCCAGGGCGCAATGATTCTTCATATCCTTACGGAACTTATTCAGGCACGATGTTTTACTCCGTCAAAGGATGGACGGAAAGCAAAAACACCAATTATGATTACGGCGCTATTAAATTAAACGGTTCTCCGGGAAACACGGTTGGCTGGTACGGCTATCGGACAACAAATAGCAGCAGTCCTGTGGGTCTTTCCTCGTCAGTGACAGGATACCCATGTGACAAGACATTTGGCACGATGTGGTCTGATACAAAGCCGATTCGCTCCGCTGAAACGTATAAGCTGACCTATACAACCGATACGTACGGCTGCCAAAGCGGATCGCCTGTGTATCGAAACTACAGTGACACAGGGCAGACAGCTATTGCGATTCACACGAACGGGGGATCGTCATATAACTTGGGAACAAGGGTGACGAACGATGTATTCAACAATATTCAATATTGGGCAAATCAATAAATACAGCAAACTAGCTATTTTCATGTCTATTTTGTTTTTATGCGGATGCAGTTCACAGACGCATTCTGCTCAGAAAGAAACGGCTATTCCTGTCACTCTTCATGTGGAGGATGCCAAAGGGCTGCCGGTTGAAGGGGTTCAAGTGACAATTGTCGAAGCGCCGGCCTCAGATCAGGAGCCGAGTATAGAGATTGGCGAGATACTCGGTAAAACAGATAAAAACGGAGACATCAAATGGGATACAGGCAGAAAAGGGGACTACTCAGTCGCATTAACGAAGGGTGAAAAATCAGTAACCCATCACATCTCATTAACAGAGGATAAAAAAGATAAGGTCATTCCATTAGTTTTCAAAGAATAGGCGGTTTCTCTCTTTCGAGAGAAACTGCCTTTTTTATGTATCACAGGAAGCCAAGATATATACTGGAAATTTATAATGTGAGATAATAAGAAATAGGCATTTTTTCTTACGAGACAAAAGGAGCTTTATCCTTTATTTTTATATCAATCTAACCCGGAGGAAAAAGAAGAAGATGACACAAGATTCAATGCAGCTTGCCGCGGCTGAAAGCGGTCTTCGCTTTTACCAGGCATATGATCAAAGCCTTTCTTTGTGGCCGATTGAGTCGGAAACATTCTATGTTTCTACTCGTTTTGGAAAAACACATATCATTGCAAGTGGGCCAAAGGACGCACCTTCGCTGATTTTGCTTCACGGGGGCCTTTTCAGCTCTGCTATGTGGTATCCGAATATCGCGGAGTGGAGCAGTCAATATCGTACATATGCGGTCGATATAATAGGAGACAAAAATAAAAGTATCCCATCAGCTGCTCTGGATACGAGAGCTGATTGCGCAGAATGGCTGAAAGACGTCTTTGATTCTCTTGGACTTGAGAAGGCACACCTGGCAGGCCTTTCGATTGGCGGTTCCCATATCGTGAACTTCTTGCTCCAAGCGCCTGAAAGAGTAGAGCGGGCGGTTGTTATGAGTCCTGCTGAAGCGTTTATTTCATTTCATCCGGACGTCTATAAATACGCAGCGGGGCTTACAGGATCAAGAGGAGCTAAGGCATATCTTAAATGGATTACCGATAGCCGTTATGACCTGCATCCTGTGCTGCAAACACAAATTGTGGCAGGTGTGGAATGGCAGGATGAACAAAGAAGCCTGAAGCCGACAGAAAATGGCTTTCCGTACGTGTTCACAGACCGGGATTTGAAATCGATAACAGTCCCGATACTTCTGATGTTCGGTGAGTACGAGGTCATGTACCATCAGCAAATGGCTTTAGAACGGGCTTCAGTATTGGTGCCGGGAATTCAGGCAGAAATCGTGAAGAACGCCGGACATCTGTTATCTCTGGAGCAGCCAGAGTACGTCAATCAACGCGTCTTGTCCTTTTTGAGAGGAGAATAAAATAGTAAGAAACATGAAAAGACTGACATTCATTGTTCAAAAGGTAACAAATGTTGTATAATAATAGGATTTGAGTGCTGCTTTTTTGGGGGCATTCTATGTTATCATGCTTAATAGAGAAAATTTTTCCTGTAACGCTATTCGATCCATATCGTCGAATGATATAGATGGTTTTACAATTGGAGGTTTGGTTACACTGTGAATTATATCCCCTGTATGATTACGATAGGAAACTTTACTTGCGGACTGCTGGCGATTCATTCTTTGTTATATCACAACGTTCATTCAGCAGTGCTTTTCATTTTTACCGGCATGTTTCTCGATTTCTTTGACGGGATGGCAGCACGTAAGCTGAATGCTGTTTCTGATATGGGAAAAGAACTGGATTCATTTGCCGATCTGGTGACGTTTGGTGTGGCTCCTTCTATGCTTGCGTACAGTGTCTCATTATACGCCCTTCCGTTTATCGGGATTTTATGCGCATTGACGTACAGCATTTGCGGAATGCTTCGCCTCTCTAAATTTAACATTGAGCAAAGCAAGCTCCCGACCTTTATCGGAATGCCGATTCCATTTGCGGGTATGTGTCTCGTTATTCTAAGCTTCGTCTATAACCCGATCCTGCTGGCAATTGGCACTTGCGGACTTTCTTATTTAATGGTGAGTAAAATAAAATTCCCACATTTTAAAAAACATGCGGCAGAAAACCTGGAGTCCGAGAGATGGAATTAGTTCAGCAGCTCATAGCGGATTACGGTTATATCGCTATTTTTTTGATGCTGGTTCTAGGGATTGTTGGACTGCCGATTCCAGATGAAGTAATGATGACCGTTGTTGGTTACTTCACGCATACTGACGTGCTGAATTATGAGCTTTCAATTTTGATCAGCTTTGTCGGGGCTTTGTTAGGTATGCTGATCAGCTACATGATCGGCAGAAAAGCCGGGCGCCCGTTTATCGACAAGTACGGCAAGTGGGTCGGATTAAAAGAAAAGAGAATGATGAAGGTAGAGAAATGGATGAATAAATACGGTCCATATTCTCTTATTTTAGGTTATTTCATTCCCGGCGTCAGACATGTAACGTGTTACTTTTCGGGTATCGGCAAAATGAACCTGAAAACGTATATTGCGTTTGCGGCAATCGGCGCCTTTTTATGGTGCTTTGTTTTTATTACAATCGGAAGGGTTATAGGGATTATTCATGTTTAATACGGCTGTAAAGATTCTGTATCGATCATTGATAGAGCTGACGAATCATCGACTGTCATCCTATCTGATTAAAGGATTTTGCGAGTCTAAAATCAGCAAACCGGTCATTCCGCTTTTCTCAAAGCATTTTCGGCTAAATTGGGATGATGTAGACGGTTCGGCCGCTGATTACGGTTCGCTGTCCGAATTGTTCATTCGACATATTAATTTGGAGCGGCGCCCTGTTTCAAAAGAGGCGCACGCGGTGGTCAGCCCTGTTGACGGGGTGGTTCAGACGGTAGGAACAATCAACCCGAATCAAACCTTTACCGTAAAGGGGAAAGATTACTCTTTCGCTGAGCTGACCGGCTGTAAAAGAGCAGACCATCAATTCAACGGGGGGTACTTTGTCGTTTTGTATTTAAGCCCGCGGCATTATCACCGTTTTCATTCCCCGATCAGCTGCAGGTATCAAAAGCTGGCCGAGCTCGGAAATCGCTCATACCCTGTAAATCAATTAGGGTTAAAATACGGAAAAGATGTGCTGTCGAAAAATTACCGGTTTGTGTACGAGCTGAATAGCGGCACTCGAAATGTCCTGATGATCCCTGTCGGCGCGATGAATATTAATTCTATCGTGCAGACGAGTACACGGAACGAGCTGGAGATCGGCGAAGAGCTAGGATACTTTTCATTCGGCTCAACCGTCATTTTGATTTTTGAAAAAGACGCGTTCCAGCCGTCCGCCAATTTAACAGAAGGCCAAGAAGTCCAAGTCGGTGAACTGATAGGTTACGAAGAGTAAAAAGAGGAGCTCGCATAAACGCAGCACCTCTTTTTTTGAAGAAAGGTGAAACTCATGGAAAAACAAATCATCAGCTGGATCACAGATTATCAAAGCACCGGAGATGAAGCCGTCCTGCGGCAAGTGCGGGAAGCGTGCTGGCCAATTGTTGAAGCGGTTCTGCAAGAGAAGGCAAAGGATGAAGAGCAAGCGAGTGATTTACGTGAGAAAGGAATCGAGCGGTTTCCGTTCATTATCGGCAAATACCAGACGGACGTGCAGCTTCCGGTCGAGACATTTTTACGAAATACGTATCGGTTTTACTTTCATCAGGTGATGAGAGGATCCACCTAAAGCTTCTATTAATAGAGAAGCTTTTTTTGTTGGTGAAAAAAGGAAACTTTTTCTGTATCAATCTCGTAATTACTAGAGAACCTTGCAGAAAAGGAGAGATAGAATTGAAACGAATGATAGTGAAAACGGCTCTGCCCCTGCTGATTGTCTGTCTGGTGTTTACTTCTTTTTCAGCATCCGCCCGAGCTGATTCGGAAGAAAAACATTGGAATCGCTGGATTGAACAACATGCACATCCACTGGATTCTACCGATGACTCAAACAAAGACCTTCGATTTCTAAAGAAGGTGCTGAAAGGAAAACGAATCGTTCAGTTAGGGGAAACCACACACGGCGCTGGTGAAATCAATGCAACAAAGGTCCGTATGATCAAATACCTTCACGAAGAACTGGGATATGATGTATTAGCCTTTGAGTCTGACTTTACTGATACAAATGCATCCTACCTCAATACGGAGCAATCCACCTCTAAGAGCACGATGAAAAAATCCATTTACCCCGTATGGCACACAGAAGATGTTGTTGAACTGTTTGATTATATGAAAGAGCAAAAAGAGAAAGGCGATCCGCTCATCCTCACTGGATTTGATATTCAAAGCCTCAAGAATTCATTTGACGATGCTGCGAATCAATGGGTAAAGGCGGTAGACCCTGAAAAAGCTGAGCTGCTTTCCCAATCAGAAAATGACTTTTCATCATTGGTGACAGACAGCAGTACGTTTGAAGAATTTACGCAAAAGAAGGAAGCGCTTGTGAAAAACTATCAGGAGCTTATCAAGTTCGCTGAAACACATGCTTCAGCGCTTAAAGCGCACCTTCCGAAAGAGCCAAAGGCTTATGAGATCTTTATGCATTCCCTTCAGCTGAGAATTGACGTCATGGAAACATACATGCTAGAACAAATGAAAGAAAAGCTAGAGGATTATCCGGAGAATATTGAGGATTTTTCATTCTTTATGAGAGACCGCATGATGGCTGAACAATTTCAGTGGGTTGCGGAAACCCTTTATCCAAAAAAGAAAATCATCGTCTGGGGCCACAATTATCATCTTCGCAAGCAGAATACCAAAATGATAAAGGACTGGGTACAGCTAAACGGACCTAACATGGGTGATTATTTGCCGGAGTGGCTGAAAAAACAAGCTTATACGATTGGAATCTACGCTTACTCAGGTGCGAGTCTAGATAGCTCCGATAATAAGACGGTTAAGCCGGTCACTAGCCCGCCGCCACCAGGGAGTCTCGAAGCTTTGCTGAAAGCTGCGGACCATCCAGCTGTCTTTGTTGATTTTCTCCATACCAAAAACAAGAAAGGCACTTCGTGGATGTATACCCCGCGAACAGCACTCTATTGGGGATTCATGGAAGAGCAGATGATCTTAAGGGAACAATATGACGGTGTCATTTGGCTGGAGCATATTACGCCAGCTGTCATTATTAAGTGAGCGGTGTCCCCTGTGGTAAACAGGGGATTTTTACATATCGCAAAAATAATCAAAACATATAAGCCGTGATCCATTATTCTAAAACAGAAAGGAGATTGAAGCGTGCAATGTATTATGAAAAAGCTGTCCAGAAAACGATCGATTGGATTGAATCACATTTACATGAGCAAATATCAAATGAGGATATTGTAAACGTTTCAGGCTTTTCAAAGTTCCATTTTCATCGCATTTTTCAAAAAGAAGTCGGCGTGTCGGTTGCTTCTTATATTCGGTTAAGACGTCTTGCAAATGCAGCGGCAGCTTTGCTTTATACAGATCTTCGTATTATTGATATTGCTTTGTATTATCAGTTTGAATCTCAAGAATCATTTACGAGGACGTTCAAAAAGCTGTATCACATGCCGCCTGGAGCATATCGAACATTTATGAAGCGATTTACTTCAAAAAAGGAGGAATCTTGCATGGAGAAAAAAATGAAGGGCTGGGTATTGAGCGGGAGCCATCCGTTCCAATTCGAAATGGGGGTTGACCGGGAAAATGTACATCAGGGAAAAGCTTCAGGGTATTTAAAATCAACGATGGTGCAGGATATCGGTGAATTTGCGACGATGATGCAGCAATTTAAAGCAGATCGTTATTTAGGAAAAAGGCTTCGTCTATCAAGTTTTATCAAAACAAAAGAAGTGCAGCATTTTGCCTCACTTTGGATGCGGGTTGACAGTGCTGCTGATGATGTTCTCCAATTTGATAATATGAGCAACAGACCTATTACGGGAACAACCAATTGGAATCATTATGCTATCGTTCTCGATGTCCCTGAAAATAGCGCTGTGATATCTTTTGGTGTCCAATTATCTGGGCCGGGTCAGGTGTGGATGGATCATGTTGTTTTTGAAGAGGTAGATGAGAGCATTCCTTCAACAAACCTTGAAATGCCGGGAGAACTTTTAGATGAGCCGATAAATTTAACTTTTGAAGAGGAACTATTAAAATAGTTTTCAGATAACTACTTTTATTAGTAAGTTAATGGAAAATACCATTATTTATGAATGAACCCTTGTGCCGCGTGGGTTTGTAAGAGCTTGGATATTTTTATCAGTCTGTGCGGATATGTTCATCTTTGCGGCATTTTCCTGTATGATATAGTAAGAGTGTGCATAGCAACTAACTATAATTGAACAGGGTGTTTAAATCATGGAAAAACAATACAGAGTATTACTTTACTATAAATATGTTCCGATTGAAGATCCAGAGGCGTTTAGAGAGCAGCATCTGGCTTTTTGTAAGGAGCTTGGTTTGTTAGGCCGTATCCTTGTTTCTGCTGAAGGAATTAACGGTACGGTATCAGGTACGGTTGAGCAGACTGAAAAATATATGCAAACAATGAAAGCTGACCCTCGTTTTGCGGACATGGTATTTAAAATTGATGAAGAAGAGAATCATACGTTCAAAAAAATGTTTGTCCGTCATAAAAAAGAGCTTGTAACGCTTCGTCTGGAAGATGATGTGAATCCGAATGAAACAACAGGACAGCATTTAAAGCCTGCAGAATTTTATGAGAAAATGCAGGATCCAAACACAATTGTGCTCGACGCACGTAACGATTACGAGTATGACCTTGGCCATTTCAGAGGCGCTGTCCGTCCTGACATCGAAGCCTTCCGTGAATTGCCTGAATGGATCGAAGAAAACAAAGATATGCTTGAAGGCAAAAAGATTTTAACGTACTGCACGGGCGGCGTGCGCTGTGAAAAATTCTCAGGCTGGCTGATGAAGCAAGGCTTTGAAGATGTATCACAGCTTGACGGCGGAATCGTGACATACGGAAAAGATCCTGAGGTGCAAGGCAAACTTTGGGACGGCCAGTGCTACGTCTTCGATGAAAGAATCAGCGTACCTGTCAACCGTGTCGAGCATGTGATTGTCGGAAAAGACTACTTTACAGGTGAACCGTGTGAGCGTTATGTGAACTGCGCAAATCCATCTTGCAACAAAAAAATGATATGCACACCGGAAAATGAGTATAAATATATGCGCAGCTGCAGCCACGAATGCCGCACGAACCCAAGAAACCTGTATGTTTCAGAGCACAACATGACAGAGGAAGAAGTAAACGCAAGACTGGCAGTGATTGAAAAAGAAGATCACGCTGCTGCTGAATAATCGAAAGAACACCTCAGGAACGAGGTGTTCTTTTTTTCTATATGTTTTCGGTTTGTCCGTTTGCGGAGGCCCATTCTTTTTGGCGGAAGGCCTTTTCCCATTTTGACACCACGATACATGCCATCGCATGCCCCGGTACGTTCACGCCTGTTCTCGCCATGTCCATGACACGGTCAACGCCCGCAATAATAGCAACGCCTTCAGCAGGAAGCCCTACAGCATTGGCAGTCGCCAGAAGTACAACAAGTGAGCCCGACGGAACAGCTGCAATGCCTTTACTGGTCATGACAAGCACAAGCATCATGAGCAGCTGTTGGGACAATGTCATGTCTACATGAAAGGACTGCGCCAGAAAAATACAGGAAACTGATAAATATAAGCTGGAGCCGTCACAGTTCAGTGACAAGCCGGAGGGAACGACAAATGATACCACTCGTTTCGGGCAGCCGTATTTCTCCATTCTGTCCATCAGCTGGGGGAGAATGGTTTCGGTGCTGGTGGTGGAAAACGCGATCAAAAACAGATCCCATATCATTTTTAACACTTCGAAATACTTAATATGAAAGATGAGACCGACTAACGGAAAGAGGACAAAGAGGATCAGGAACAGACCAAGGAATACTGTGCCAACCAGTTTAAACATAGGGAGGAGGAGTTCGATGCCATATTGGCCTACAGAGGCTGCCATCAGAGCTAACACGCCAATAGGAGCAGTCACCATAACCATTTGCGTGAGTTTGAACATGATTTGAGCGGTGGATTCAAAGAAATTCATAACTGGTTCAGAGGCTTTGCCAATGCCGGCCGCGGCGACACCAAACAAAATTGCAAAGAAAATAACGGCAAGCAAATCATTTCTTGCCATGACATCAATAATGTTTGTAGGGATAATATCGAGGATCATTTGTTTGAAATCAACAACTTTGTCTGTGTAGCCGGATAGTTCATTGATATCCTTTTTCGCCAAATGGGAGAGGTTAAGCCCGACACCCGGTTTTAAGACATTCGCTAATACAAGTCCAAGCGCCAATACCAACGTGGTAATCACTTCAAACCAAATGATTGTCTTGATACCGAGGCTGCCCATTTTTTTCATGCTTCCGCTTCCTGCGGCTCCGATGACAATGGTAGAAAACACAATCGGCACGACAATCATTTTAATCAAACGGATAAACCCGTCTCCGACAGGCCTCAGTGCCATCCCGAAATCAGGAAAAAAGTGGCCGGCCACTGCGCCGACAGCCAAAGCGATTAAGATTTGGAACGCGATCAATTTTTTCAAATGAATCCCCCTTTTCATGATGATAGGATGAGGCATATTCATACCATTCGTGAATTAAATGAAAGCACCTTATTTCAAATTTTATTTTGATAGCGCTTTCATTATGTTGGCGAAAAAGTCCCCCGCAGCAGGGGGGACTTTTTTACTTCATTTGAATGTGCTTCATATCTTCTTCAGATGCATTTGTGAAAATAACCGGTGTCACAGCGGAAACGGCATGCTGCTTGATGTAATCGAGATTAAATGTAAGAAGCAGTTCGCCTTGTTTGACGGCTTGTCCGCTCGTGACATAGGTTTCAAAGCCTTCCCCATTCAATTTGACGGTATCAATGCCGACATGAATTAGGATTTCGATGCCACCGGCGCTCATAAAGCCGATGGCGTGCTTCGTCGGAAAAATGGAGACAATTTCGCCGTCGGCAGGGGCAATGACTTTTCCTTCCGATGGATCAATCGCAAACCCCTCGCCCATCATTTTTTCTGAAAAGACTTGATCAGGCACGTCTGTCAGAGAGACCGTTTCTCCTTTGAGTGGATAAATAAAAGTCTCTTCGGAAAAAGGCTTTTGCTGTTTGTTAGTCTCTGTATCCAGCGCGGCGGCGGTGTCAGGGACGCCTCCGACCATAATCGTTTTGATGTCGTCTTTTAAGGCATCGGATTTTGTTCCGAATATCGCCTGAAAGTTGTTGTTGATTTCGAGCACGCCTACTGCGCCTAGCCGTTTTAATTCATCCTTGCTGACTTGGCTCGGCTGATGAACGGTCACACGAAGCCTTGTAATACAAGCGTCAAGGTTGGCGATATTTTGCTGTCCGCCCAAGGCCTGCAGCACATGAAAGGCAAGCTGGTCTTTTGCTACAGGAGCTTTTGCCTCAGTCTGATCGGCTTCATCTGTTTCACGGCCGGGTGTTTTCAAATTCCATTTCAAAATCGCAAATCGGAACAAATAATAATAAATGAATGCAAACACGATCCCGACAGGAATGACAACCCAGCCGTTTGTCGACAGCCCGTAGTTCAAGACGTAGTCGATTCCGCCGCCTGAGAACGTATAGCCGTGGCGCACGTGGAATAAATCACAAACGACAAAGATAACGCCGGCAAGAATAGAGTTAATCAAATAAAGCACGGGTGCAACGAATAAGAAAGAAAACTCAACAGGCTCTGTAATGCCTGTCAGCATAGATGTGAGCGCCGCAGAAATCATCACGCCGGAGATCATTTTTTTCTTTTCCGGACGCGCGGTATGGATAATGGCAAGAGCAACTGCCGGCAGACAGAAAATCATGTAAGGAAAATCTCCCATCATAAAGCGCCCGGCTGTCGGGTCTCCTGCGAAAAACCTCGTCAGATCGCCGGTTACGGTGCTGCCTGTTGACGGGTCTGTGTATTCTCCCATCATAAAATAGAAAGGTGTATAAAAAATATGATGCAGGCCAAAAGGAATCAGCAAACGATAGATCGTTGCATAAAAGAACAGGCCGACCGTTGAATCGGCAATTAAACTGCTGGCAGCGTTAATTCCGTTTTGGATCAGCGGCCAAACAATTGAGAAAATCACGCCGATTCCCAATGAACTGATTGAAGTAATAATCGGGACAAACCGTTTTCCTGAGAAAAATCCAAGGACCGGATGCAGCTCGATTGATGAAAAACGTTTATATAAATAGGCGGCAAGAAGTCCGATAATGATGCCTCCGAATACCCCCATATCAATCAGGTGCTCGGCCCCTTCATAAGGAAGCTGAAGGCCGAGTAATTTTCCCATGTTGTCGAGGGTGACGGTCAAAATTAAATATCCGATGACAGCGGCAAGTCCGGCTACACCCTCTCCGCCAGCTAAACCGATTGCGACCCCCACGGCGAAAATAAGCGGCAGGTTATCGAAAACAACGCCGCCCGCATCCTTTATAATGGGGATGTTCAGTAAATCCTTGTCACCGAAACGAAGCAAAAGACCGGCTGCCGGCAGAACGGCAACCGGAGTCATCAACGCGCGGCCAAGCTGCTGCAGAATTTGAAATGCCTTTTTAAACATGATAGTCTCCTTTATGAGTATGATGCTTTCTTAAGTTTTTGAGCTGCTTTTTGATCGGCGATAACGGTTACATAATTGTGTTTTTGAAGAATGGAGGCTGGTACATCTGTCGTGACAGGGCCTTCTACCATTTTTTGAATGGCATCTGCTTTTCCCTCGCCGCTTGCTAAAAGCACAATATGTTTGCTGAATTCCATGATGGTTTTAATGCCCATTGAAATTGCAAGTCTTGGTACCAGGACAGCATCACCGCCGAAGAATCTGGCATTTGCCTGTATTGTGCTTTCTGACAGCTTAACAATTCGAGTCCGATCCTCAAAATCAGATCCGGGTTCATTAAAACCGATATGGCCATTGGCGCCGATGCCTAGGATTTGAACATCAATGCCTCCCGCCTGACGGATGAGATCCTCGTACACCTTGCATTCAGCCTCAAGCTGCGGATTGTCTCCTTGTGGGATATGGATATGGCCAGGCTGCATATTGATATGCTGAAAAAGATGTTCGTGCATAAAATGGTTATAACTTTGCGGATGAGATGGAGAGAGCCCAGCATATTCATCTAAATTAAATGTAGTAACCTTTGAAAAATCGATTTCGCCTGCCTGAAAGTCTGAAATCAGCTGCTTATACAAGCCGACCGGCGTGCTTCCTGTTGCCAGCCCGAGAACAGAATCTTTCTTAGCCTGTATCTGCTCTTTAATAATGTTAGCGCTTAACTTACAGAGTTCTTCATAGTGATCGGCGATAATAATCTTCATGTGACACCCCCTCAAAGAGATAGACAAGCACCATATTTGTTATAATCAATTTATGATAGTTGTCATTACGAATTTAGCACCACCCTCATCAAACTGTCAATATAAATTTCTGAAAATTTGTTATAAAAGCAGGATACAAATCTTTCGTATTTGGAGGGCAAGTGGTATGATGGTCTCAATCAAAAAGAACGGTTTACATACAGAATGGGGAGAATGAAATGACAGCTTTATATTCTGTTATCAAGTTTAAAATCATTGAATTAATTAAGTCGGGCAAATATCAGTCGAATGATCAGCTGCCGACGGAGAGCGAGTTTTGCGAACAATATGATGTCAGCAGAACAACTGTGAGACTGGCTCTGCAACAGCTTGAGCTTGAGGGATATATTAAGAGAATTCAAGGAAAAGGAACATTTGTATCGGCGGCAAAAATACAAACGCCGATTCCGCACAAGATTACGAGCTTTGCAGAACAAATGAGAGGTTTGCGTTCTGAATCAAAAGTGCTTGAACTTGTGGTGATCCCTGCTGATCACTCCATTGCCGAGCTTTTGAAAATGAAAGAGAATGAACCTGTTAACAAGCTTGTCAGAGTCAGATACGCCGAGGGGGAGCCCTTGCAGTATCACACCTCATATATTCCTTGGAAAGCGGCACCGGGGCTGGTGCAGGAAGAGTGCACCGGCTCGTTGTTTGAACTGTTAAGAACAAAATACAATATTGAAATCAGCAGGGGCACGGAATCGATCGAGCCAATTTTAACGGATGAAACGATCAGCGGCCACTTGTTAACCAACGTCGGAGCGCCTGCGTTTTTATCAGAATCCCTGACCTATGATAAAAATGAAGATGTGGTGGAATATGCGCAAATTATTACACGGGGAGACCGAACGAAATTCACCGTAGAACAGTCATATCATTCATAAAGCAATGCGTTTTAAGAAAGGAATGGTGGTTCTATGTTTTTATTGACGAATGGAAAAGTGCTGTGGGGGGCTGTCATTGCTGCTTTCATCCTTTCAATCGTGTTTTACCCGTTTCTGCCGGCGGAGATGCCGATTCATTATGATGGAACGAACAGTCCGGATATGACGGTTAACAAGCTGGCGGGGATAGTGATACTTCCTGTTTTGATGGTGGTGTTTGCATGGGCACAGAAGATCAATTGGCAATTTGTGATTGCGGTGTATATTTTGCTGATTTGCCATATTGCCGTCCTTTATTTAGCAATCTAAATCAGACAGCCGGAATGAATCTGGCTGTTTTTCTTTTATTTCATCTTCATTTGACAATGAATGTGGTGTATAATAGCTGATGATCCTAAAGAATATTCTGAAATTTAAAGGTGTGGAGCGGCGTATAATCAAAGAAGAGGCTGTATACTTTTTTTAGTTTTAAAAAGACTGAATATTTAAACAATTACGTTGTGAAAGGTGTGCTGATTAGATTGAATAAGCTTATTGAACGAGAAAAAACTGTATTTCATAAGGAAAAGCCCGACCCGTCATCCTTGGAATTCGGGAAGTATTTTACAGATTATATGTTTGTGATGGATTATGAAGAGGGAATGGGCTGGTACCATCCGAGAATTGAACCGTACGCGCCGCTTACGTTAGATCCGTCTTCATCTGTTTTTCACTACGGCCAGGCTGTCTTTGAAGGATTAAAAGCGTACAGAACGGAAGATGGCAGGGTGCTGCTGTTCCGCCCGGATCAAAATATCAAAAGGCTGAACAGATCTTGTGAGCGCATGAGTATGCCTCCTTTAGACGAAGAGCTAGTGCTTGAGGCATTAACTCAATTAGTTGAGCTGGAGAAAGATTGGGTTCCAAACGAAAAGGGAACGTCACTGTATATTCGTCCGTTTGTCATTGCCACAGAACCGAGTCTCGGTGTGAAGGCATCCAAAAGCTATACATTTATGATCGTGCTTTCTCCTGTCGGCTCCTATTATGGTGATCAGCTGAAGCCGGTGAGAATCTATGTCGAAGATGAGTACGTGCGGGCGGTGAACGGCGGAGTCGGAAGTGCAAAAACGTCCGGAAACTACGCGGCCAGCCTTCAGGCGCAGCGGAAGGCGAATGAACTGGGCTATGACCAGGTGCTGTGGCTGGACGCCATTGAAAAGAAATACGTGGAAGAAGTGGGGAGCATGAACATCTTTTTCGTCATTAACGGGGAAGCTGTCACACCGGCTTTAAGCGGAAGTATTTTAAGCGGAGTTACACGTGCGTCTGCGATTGAACTGATTCGTAGCTGGGGCATTACGGTTCGAGAAGAGAGAGTTTCAATTGATGAGATTTATGCGGCGTCTGCACGCGGCGAATTGACAGAGGCCTTCGGCACGGGTACGGCGGCGGTCGTTACGCCTGTCGGTGAACTGAATATTCATGGTAAAACGGTGATTGTCAACGACGGAAAAATCGGGGATATCTCGAAAAAGCTGTATGAAACGCTAACAAATATTCAGCTTGGAAAAGTGAAGGGCTCGTTCAACTGGACGGTGGAAGTTTGAAGATGAAAAAGAACCTGCTTGGAGGCAGGTTCTTTTTATTTTGAATGAGTCATATCAGCAGGCGGCTGGCTTTTGCGGTTTTTCGCATAATACACTGCATAGCAGATGGCCATAAACGGAATGCCGCAATACAGTGCGATTCTTTGATTTGGATCAAAGGCAATGCCGATGACGGATGCCAGGCATAGCAGGAACGCGGCAATTGGCACGAACGGATACCAAGGGGTGCGGTATTTCAAATCGGCGACCTTGTTTCCCGCTTCAATATAACGTTTTCTGAACATGAATTGAGAAGCGGCGATTCCCATCCATACAACAACGACCGCAAAACCGGAAATCGACACGAGCACAACGTATACCGTGTCCGGCGCAAATACGCTGGACAGCAATGATAGAATGCCGCCGATCATACTGAATATCAGCGCGTTAAACGGGGTTCCTTTTGATGTCAGCTTTGCAAATGTCGGGTGAAGCGTTTTTTCTTTTGATAAAGACCACAGCATCCGGGAAGAAGCGTAAAGCCCGGAATTAGCCGCTGACAGGATCGCTGTCAAGATGACAAAGTTCATGATATCGGCTGCATACGGGACACCGACTCTGTCAAAGACCGCGACAAACGGGCTTTTGATGACGCCTGCATCTTGGATCGGAATCAGCCCTGACAGCACAAAAATCGTTCCGACAAAAAAGAGTGAAAGACGCCAGACCGTTGTTTTAATTGCTTTTGGTATCGTCTTGTCGGGATCAACGCTTTCTCCGGCGGCGATTCCGATCAGTTCAGTTCCCGAGAAGGCAAAATTGACGGACAGCATTGTCATCAAAATCGGGACAAATCCATTTGGAAAGAGCCCGCCTTCCGCTGTGAAGTTGGACAGCATCGGAGCAGCTTCTTCGCCTTGAATCGGGATGATGCCGAACATGGCAGAGCCGCCTAAAAGAATAAACAATATAATGGCTAATACTTTGATGCTGGAAAACCAAAATTCTGATTCAGCGAAAAACTTGACTGAAAATGCGTTCAGCAAGAAAATGAACACCGCAAAGACGGCACTCCACATCCAAACGGACGTATGGGGGAACCAGCGCTGCATTAACAGGCCGGCTGCGGTGAATTCTGATCCTAATGCTACAGTCCATGTCAGCCAGTACAGCCAAGCGACCGTAAATCCGGTGCCCGGCCCTATGTATTTGGCTGCATAGGTGTGAAAGGCGCCCGTGACAGGCATGGCTACTGACAGCTCACCGAGGCACAGCATGACCAAATAGACGATGCCGGCGCCGACTAAGTAGGCGAGTATCGTTCCTGCTGGGCCTGCCTGCTGAATGGTATAGCCCGAGCTTAAAAACAGTCCGGTTCCGATGACACCCCCTAAGGAAAGCATAAAGAGGTGCCGGCTTTTCATACTTCTCTGAAAGTTTGTCTCATTCTTGTTGTGGGCAGATTTCATCTTTTTCCAACTTTCTATCGGCGATTTATTTCCTACCTAATAAAAAGTCTCATGTCAGCGAGTGACACGAGACTCCGGCGAACCGGCTTTTAGATAGAATATACAAACAATTCCGATAAGTCAAGTTGTTTTTAAAGAGCGCGCCCAAGCCGCAATTTCTTTAATATCTTCAGGTTTTGTCCGGCAGCAGCCGCCAATCAGCTTCGCTCCTTTTTCATGCCAAGTGCGGGCGCTTTGTCCGTAAGGTTCTGCACATGCTGCGCCGTTCCACGTTTTTGTCTCCGGATCATATTGCTCGCCTGAATTTGGGTAGACGGTGATCGGTTTAGATGTGTGCTTTTTTAACTTTTCTATTAAAGAAGGGATATGCTGAAGCGGCGTGCAGTTGATGCCGATCGCTGCAATTTGGCGGTGCTCATCAAGCCATGATGCGCAGTCAGCCGCAGGTGTTCCGTCACTGATATGCAGGCCGTCTTTTGCACTGAAGCTGATCCAAGCATACGTTTCAGGAAATTCCTTCAACAGCCGCACAATCGCTTTTGCTTCGGTCAGACATGGAATCGTTTCGCATGCCAAAACATCAGCTCCGGCTTCGATTAGCGCTTTCATGCGGGGGCGATGAAAATCAACAAGTTCATCCTCTGAGATTCCGTAGTGACCGCGATACTCAGACCCGTCTGCAAGATAAGCACCATAAGGTCCTACAGAAGCAGCAATGATTGGTTTTGGCCGATTCGGACGGTTCTCTTCAAGTGACCAAAATTCATCACGTGCTTCAGCTGCGATGCTGACGGACATCTCGATGAGCCGGCGTGCTTCCGCTTCGCTCAGCCCGCGTGCAGCAAAGCCTTCAAACGTAGACTGATAGCTGGCGGTGATCGCACAGTCGGCGCCTGCCACGAAATAATCAGTATGAACTTGTTTAATCAGGTGTGGCTCTTCCATCAGGATTTTTGCCGACCATAGACTGTCGTTCAAATCACAGCCCTTGCGTTCAAGCTCAGTCGCCATGGCGCCGTCTAGCACAATAAGCGGGTATGTATCTAGTATGTGTTGGATAGGGTTCATAGAATGTACCGATGCCTTCTTTCAGATTTTTTGAAAAAGATATGAAAATCGTAATGGAGGTTTACGTGTTTGTCAATAAACGCAAAAGGGAAAGGTGTTCAGCCGTATGTCTGAACACCCTTTTTTATGATATTTGTTTGTTGTTTGTGTCAGCCTGTGTCTCAGAAAGCGGCCAGCATTCAATGCCATTGTGGTTTTTGAGTACACTTTTATAAAAGACCGGATCTTTGCCTGCTTTTTTCTGGCGTGTATAGTCTTGGAGCGCCGCAAAAACGACTTTTGATAATAAGAAAATCGCGATTAAATTCACGACGACCATCAGGCCCATGAACAAATCAGCCAGATCCCAGACGAGCTGGACTTTGGCAACACAGCCAAACACAATCATCGCCAGCACGCCGATACGGTAGACAAAAATCAATTTTTTGCTTTTGTTCAAAAAGCCGATATTGGTTTCGCCATAATAATAGTTCCCGATTAAAGCACAGAAACCGAATAACAAAATCAGAATGGCGAGAAAGCCTGATGCCCAAGATCCGACATGGGAGCTCAGAGAGGCTTGTGTCAACGCGATTCCGCTCAGTCCCGGAGTATGGTAGGCATCTGAAAACAGGATGATAAAAGCGGTGCTTGTACAAATGATTAGTGTATCTGACAGGACACCAAGCGCTTGAATCAGCCCCTGTTTGACAGGATGGCTTGTCGTTGCAGTGGCAGCGGCATTCGGTGCGCTTCCCATTCCCGCTTCGTTTGAAAAGATTCCCCGTCTGACACCCTGCATTAACGCCGCTCCCAAAGCGCCGCCAGCAGCCTGGTCAAAACCAAACGCATTTTTCACGATGAGCGCGATTACGTCCGGCAGCTGCGTAATATTGGTGAAAATCACGAAAAACGCAACTCCGATATACAGAACAGCCAATACGACGACAATGGATTCAGCCAGTTTCGCAATGCGCTTTACACCGCCGAAAATAATCGTGCCGAACACAGCAATTAAAATGAGCCCCAAAGTCAGGCGGTTTGTGCCGAACGCATTTTCAAAGGCGAGGCTGACTGTATTTGATTGAACCGAGTTAAAGACGATACCGAACGATAAGGTAATTAACACTGCGAAAAGCGCGCCCATCCACCTTTTGTTCAACCCTTTTTCCATGTAGTAAGCCGGACCCCCGCGGAAGCCGTTTGCATCTTTTACTTTATAAATCTGAGCCAGTGTGCTTTCCACGAAGCTTGATGCTGATCCGATAATGGCGATAATCCACATCCAAAAGATTGCGCCTGGTCCGCCGAGAGCAATGGCGATGGCAATGCCTGTAATATTTCCCGTTCCGACACGGGCGGCCATGCTGATGCAAAACGCTTGGAACGGAGAAATGCTGTTTTTCGACCGGGAAGCAGCACCTTCTCTTAATACCCTGACCATTTCTTTCAGCATCCGAACCTGTAAAAACTTAAGCCTGAACGTAAAATAGATTCCCAGAGAAAGGAGCAAAACAATTAATAGCTTTGACCACAAAAAATCATTTGCGATACCGACGATATGTTCCAGGATTTGCTGCATACAATCACCTCTTTTTTATGTTTAAAAAATGCTGAGCTCCCACTCCTGTGCCATATGCTTCAGCAGCATACCGCCGGTGAGGCTGTTGCCGTATTCGTCAATGGCAGGCCCATAAATGCCGATGCCGCATCCGGATTGAAAAGGCTGTTCTCTTCTGGCGCTTGGAGGGACGAGAGCCATGATGCCGCCGGAGACGCCGCTTTTGGCCGGCACGCCGACAAAGGCCGCATATTTGCCTGAAGCGTTGTACATGCCGCACGTCAGCATTAACGCCTTGGCCAATTTTGCCACGTCTTTGGGAATCACCTGCTGGCGGCGAATCGGATGATAGCCGTCATGGGCAAGGATCAGGCCGATCAATGCGATGTCTTCTGTGGTGCCCTCCATGGCGCATTGCTTCAAGTACACCTCAAGCGTTTCTTCTACATCTGCTTCTAAAAAATTTGTTTCTTTTAAATAGTAGGCCAGCGCTCTGTTGCGGTGGGCGGTTTCCCATTCAGACCTGAACACTTCCTCATGAATTCTCGGCCGTTTTCCTACCAAGGTTTCCATCACTGAGTACAGAAACTCGAGCTTATCGTGTGCCGACTCACCCGGTAGAAGTGAGGCGATGGTGAGGGCACCCGCGTTGATCATAGGATTAAATGGCTTTCCCGGCTTGTTGATTTCGAGCCGAATGATTGAATTAAAGGCGTCACCTGTCGGCTCGACATCTACGCGGTCCAGCACATAAGGAATGCCGCGGCTCATGCAGGCGGCAATAAAGCTGATCACTTTTGAAATGCTTTGCAGGGTAAAAGGGACGTTCCAATCGCCGGCATGTATCATTGTTCCGTCAGGCTCCAATATACAAATGCCGAGCTGTGAGTCATTGACTTTTCCTAAAGCGGGGATATAGTTTGCACTTTGTCCATTGGCGGCAAAGGGGCGATAGTGCTCAACCCAATCATGCAGCTGTGATGCCGGGTCTATTTCTGTTTGGGGCTCTTTTATCAATTCTTTCATCGAATTCCTCCTTACTGTTTTTCTTCTTTAAGGACTGAGGTTTATCAAAACGAAGGCTGAAGGGGCATTAAACGCTTTCATAAAAGCGGAAGTATATTTACTGTATAATGGCGACTACAGAATCATACAAAATACGACAAAACTATTTTGAAAATAAGCCGTAAGATTTATAAAAAGCTCATGTTCTGGGTCAAAAGAAATTTGCAGGTTTTCTGCTGTTTCCCCAAAATAGAAGCGAGGATGTGATCATGATAAAATTGGAACGTTTTTTTGAAAAAGACGGATATATACTGGCTCTCATGCTGATTACGGTGCCGCTGGCAGGTGAACTGAAATTTTATCCCCTTAATGAAGAGTTCCGGATCAGCTTTGGCGCACCCGCTTTTTTCTTCTTCTTATCGCTGCTGCGGCAAGTGCCCGCTGTGCTGCCGGGATTTCTGACTGGAGCGGCTGTTTTCATCTTTCGCGTCTTCCTGGAATTATGGGGCGGGGGACACAGCGGACTGACTCCGATTCTGTATGACCAAGCGTCTGGCTTTTTCTTTTATATGACTTACGCCTGTCTGTTTTCCGTATTAAAGGCTAATCGTTTCCGCGAACGGCCGGTTATGCTCGGTTTTATCGGGTTTATGATTGAAATTGTGTCAGATTGTGTCGAGCTGGCCGTGCAGTTTCTCATTTTCCATACGGTTGTCACGCCTGAGAAAATCACGGATATCGCAGTGATTGCGATTTCTCACACATTTATCGTGATGAGTTTTTATACTGTGCTGAAGCTTTATGAAACGCAGTCGAGAGAAAAACAGACGAGGCGGCAGCATGAGCACATGCTGATGATCGTTTCGAATTTATACGAAGAAACGGTGCATTTAAAAAAGACGCTGAAAACGACAGAGCAAGTGACGAACGATTCGTATCAGCTCTATCGGGAAGTGAAGGGCAAGGATGATCAGCTCAGCGGCAGAATCCTGAGGTTGGCCGGAGAGATTCATGAAGTGAAAAAAGACAACCAGCGGATTTTCGCAGGGCTTTCAAAACTGATTTCGAATGAGAGTTTAAGAGATTATATGAGGGCTTCTGATTTGCTGCAGCTTGTGATTCGAATGAATGAAAAGTACGCTGAATCACTGAAAAAGCAGATTGATTTTCACTGCTCGATAGAGGGAGAGCATGACGAATATCACGTATTTATCGTGCTTTCGATTATTAATAATCTAACGGCAAATGCGGTAGAGGCCATGGGAGAAGAGGGGATGATCAGCCTGAGCCTGCGTAGGCCAAATGAGAGTATGGTAGAATTTCAGGTGGAAGACAATGGTCCCGGTATTCCTGAAAAAATAGGAGACATTGTGTTTGATCCGGGCTTTACTTCAAAATATGACGAATTTGGCACGCCTTCTACGGGAATCGGACTTTCCTATGTGAAGGAAATAGTGACTGAACTAGATGGGGATATTACGTTTGATAACCAGCAGCGGGGTGTGGTGTTTGCCATCACGCTGCCTGTCCGGCATTTGATTCAGAAAGGATGAACCGAAAGATATGCGTTTTTTTATCGCTGATGATGACCGTGCAGTACGGTCAATTTTAAGGCAGATCATTGAAGATGAGGATCTCGGAGAAGCTGCTGGTGAAGCGGACGACGGGAGCCAGGTGGAAGGGCATATGCTGCAATTCAAGCAGATTGATATTTTATTAATTGATCTGTTAATGCCCGGAAGAGACGGCATTGAGACGATTCGCCAGCTCCAGAATACGTACTCCGGCAAAATCGTGATGATCTCACAAGTGGAAGCGAAGGAAATGGTCGGGGAAGCGTACTCGCTCGGCATCGAATATTTTATCCATAAGCCGATTAACCGCATAGAAATTGTCACGGTTCTCCAAAAGGTGAAGGAGCGGATCGAGCTTGAGCAATCGATTGGGGCTATTCAGCACTCTCTAAGCCGGCTTGTCAATCGGACTGAACAGAAAGCGCGCCCTCAGCAGCAAAGTGACAGCGGCTTAAAAGAAGCAGGAACATTCCTGTTGTCCGAGCTGGGCATGATGGGGGAAGGCGGCGCACATGATCTCATGGCCGTGCTCCAGTATTTGGCAGAACATGAGCAATCTGAGCCGTACGAAAAACATATCCCTTCGCTCAAACAGATCTTCACCCAAGTAGCGGAACGGAAGCTGGGGGCAGGGGCATCCGAAACGGAGGTCAATCGAGAAATGAAAGCCTCAGAGCAGCGCATCCGCAGAGCGATTATCCATTCACTGCACCATTTTGCTTCATTAGGGACAACTGATTTTTCAAATCCGAAATTTGAAACCTATGCATCGAAATTCTTTGATTTTCCGGTTGTCAGCCAGAAAATGAAAGAACTCCAATCCAAGGATGCAAAACCTCTCGCCCCTGCAAGAGTGAATATGAAAAAATTCATTCACGTGTTCTTTTTGGAAGCGAAGCTTTTGCACGAGACGATGAAACAAAGAACGATGTAAACCAAAACAGCCGCCGGTCCGGCTGTTTTTTTGTTGCTACAGAACCCCGGTGGGACAGCGGTTTACTGGTTAATTTATAAAATATCAGAAAATAAAGATATTGACTTATTGTTTATTTGTCTTACAATTAAACAAAAGGATATAGGGAAGGAGCGGATGTAAAACCAAAAAATAATAAAAGCGCTTTCAGTTAGGGGCTGTATATACAAATAACAGGAGGTTATGTTGATGAGCCATATCAGAAAAGCACCCGCTGGAATATTAGGTTTTCCGGTTGCACCTTTTAATACACAAGGAAAACTGGAGGAAGAAGCTCTTTTTCAAAATATCGAGTTTTTGCTTGAAGAAGGCTTGGAAGCGATTTTTATTGCTTGCGGGTCTGGTGAATTTCAATCCCTCAGCCAGAAAGAATACGAGCAAATGGTGGAAGTTGCAGTCTCGGCAGCCGGAGGAAAGGTTCCGGTTTATACGGGGGTGGGCGGTAACCTCAGTACAGCGCTTGAATGGGCGCAGCTGTCGGAGAAAAAAGGCGCCGACGGATACTTGATCCTGCCTCCGTATTTGGTGCATGGCGAACAGGAGGGGCTTTATCAGTATGCGAAAACGATTATTGAAAGCACCGATTTGAATGCAATTCTTTATCAGCGCGATAACGCCGTTCTCTCTCTTGAACAGATCAAGCGGCTGACAGAATTTGAACAGCTGGTTGGTGTGAAGGACGGGGTGGGGAATATGGATTTGAATATTAATCTCGTCTATACGCTCGGCGACCGCTTAGGATGGCTCAACGGAATGCCGATGGCTGAAGTGACGATGCCGGCTTACCTGTCGATCGGGTTTCACTCCTATTCTTCAGCGATTTCAAATTATATCCCGCATATTTCCCGGATGTTCTATGACGCATTGAAAAACGGAAATAACGAGCTTGTGAAGGAGCTCTATCAGCATGTGATTCTTCCAATCAACAACATTCGCAAGCAACGGAAAGGATATGCCGTATCTTTGATTAAAGCGGGCATGGAGATCATGGGATTGAATGTGAGAAACACAGCCAGACCGCCAGTCGGCCCGGTTGAAAAAGAGCACTATCAGCAATTAGAAGCGATTTTGAAGCAGGCGGCTGACCGTTTTCCGAAAAAAGCCGCGACGGTTTGATAAACAGAAAAAACATGAAAGGGGCAATGGGCATGTCTGTGATCACGGAACAAAATAGGTATCTCAACTTTATTAACGGAGAGTGGGTTAAGTCTCAATCAGGCGATATGGTCAAGGTCGAAAACCCTGCGGATGTAAACGATATTGTCGGCTATGTACAGAATTCAACGGCTGAAGATGTGGAACGGGCCGTTGCGGCCGCCAATGAAGCCAAAACGGCTTGGAGAAAGCTGACGGGAGCCGAGCGGGGCCAATTCTTATACAAAACAGCGGATATTATGGAGCAGCACTTAGAGGAAATCGCCTCCTGTGCAACGCGTGAGATGGGAAAAACACTGCCCGAAGCGAAAGGCGAAACAGCCCGCGGAATTGCCATTCTGCGTTATTATGCCGGAGAGGGGATGCGCAAAATGGGTGACGTGATTCCGTCTACTGACAAAGACGCGCTCATGTTCACCACCCGTGTTCCGCTCGGTGTGGTCGGCGTGATTTCTCCGTGGAACTTCCCGGTGGCGATTCCAATTTGGAAAATGGCCCCGGCATTGGTATACGGCAATACCGTTGTCATCAAACCGGCGACAGAAACAGCTGTGACATGCGCGAAAATCATTGCCTGCTTTGAAGAAGCAGGGATCCCGGCAGGGGTCATCAATTTGGTGACAGGCCCGGGTTCTGTTGTCGGGCAGGGACTTGCTGAGCATGAAGGTGTAAACGCCGTTACGTTTACGGGTTCAAATCAAGTCGGGAAAATCATCGGGCAAGCCGCTTTAGCGAGAGGAGCCAAATATCAGCTTGAAATGGGCGGCAAAAACCCGGTCATCGTAGCCGATGACGCTGACCTTGAAGAGGCAGCAGAAGCTGTCATTACGGGTGCCTTCCGTTCAACCGGCCAGAAGTGCACCGCGACAAGCCGCGTCATCGTGCAAAGCGGAATTTACGACCGTTTTAGAGAAAAACTCCTCCAGCGCACAAAGGATATTACGATCGGAGACAGCTTAAAAGAGGATGTCTGGATGGGACCGATCGCCAGCAAGAATCAGCTTGACAACTGCCTGTCGTACATTGAGAAAGGTAAACAAGAGGGCGCTTCCCTTTTGATTGGAGGAGAAAAGCTAGAGGACGGTAAGTATCAAAACGGCTATTATGTTCAGCCCGCCATTTTTGACAATGTGACATCTGAGATGACGATCGCCCAAGAGGAAATTTTCGGCCCAGTGATCGCCTTGATCAAGGTGGACGCGATGGAGGAGGCACTGAATATCGCCAATGATGTAAAGTTCGGCTTAAGCGCATCCATTTTCACGCAAAACATCGGCCGAATGCTTTCATTCGTTGATGAAATTGACGCGGGGCTTGTCCGGATTAACGCGGAAAGCGCGGGTGTTGAGCTTCAGGCGCCTTTTGGCGGCATGAAGCAGTCGAGTTCTCACTCCCGCGAACAGGGTGAGGCGGCGAAGGACTTTTTCACGGCAATCAAAACCGTGTTTGTAAAGCCGTAATGGTGCTGGAAAGAGGCGGACGTCTCTTTCCCAGCTTTATCACAGCCAGCATATGATTCTCTACTTTGAAAAGGAGAAGATACTATGAAAAAAGACTATGCGAATGTTTCGCCGGCGGGCAAAAAAACGTCTGTACGCTGGTTCATCGTTTTTATGCTGTTTCTTGTGACTTCTATTAACTACGCGGATCGGGCAACGCTTTCCATCACCGGAGATTCCGTCCAGCATGATCTGGGATTGGACTCGGTCGCTATGGGCTATGTCTTTTCTGCTTTTGGCTGGGCCTATGTCATCGGGCAGCTTCCGGGCGGCTGGCTGCTGGACCGGTTTGGTTCAAAGACTGTCATTGCGTTGAGCATCTTTTTCTGGTCGTTTTTTACGCTGCTGCAGGGGGCGATTGGTTTTTTCTCCGCCGGCACAGCGATTATCCTGTTGTTTGCACTGCGTTTTCTGGTCGGCTTGTCCGAGGCGCCTTCATTTCCCGGAAACGGCAGAGTTGTTGCCTCATGGTTCCCAAGCTCTGAGCGCGGGACAGCTTCAGCCTTTTTTAATTCAGCTCAATACTTCGCAATCGTCATTTTTTCTCCTTTAATGGGCTGGCTCACCCACTCTTTCGGCTGGCATTCTGTCTTTGTTGTCATGGGTGCCGCGGGCATTCTTCTGGCTGTTATTTGGCTAAAAACAGTGTATGAACCGAAAAAACATCCGAAGGTCAACGAAGCCGAGCTCGCGTACATCGAAAAGGGCGGCGGGCTGATTTCTATGGATGACAGCAAAAGCAAGCAAGAAAAAGAATCGAACTGGCCGTATATCAAACAGCTGTTAACGAACCGCATGCTGATTGGCGTGTACATCGCGCAATATTGCATTACGACTCTCACCTATTTCTTTCTCACATGGTTTCCGGTATATTTGGTTCAGGCCCGCGGCATGTCTATTCTCGAAGCAGGGTTTGTCGCTTCTCTTCCGGCGCTGTGCGGATTTGCCGGCGGCGTGCTTGGGGGCATTGTGTCAGACATCTTACTCAAAAAAGGCCGTTCGCTGACCTTTGCAAGAAAAGCGCCGATCATTGTCGGCATGCTGCTGTCTTGCAGTATGATTGTCTGCAACTATACAGATTCAGCGTGGCTCGTCGTTGTCATTATGTCACTTGCTTTTTTCGGAAAAGGATTCGGCGCATTGGGATGGGCTGTCGTGTCGGACACGTCTCCGAAAGAGTGTGCAGGATTAAGCGGCGGTTTGTTCAACACGTTCGGAAATATAGCCTCAATTACAACGCCGATTATTATCGGCTACATCGTAAATGCCACAGGATCTTTTAATGGCGCGCTCGTGTTTGTCGGTGCTAATGCTGTTGCGGCGATCCTCAGCTATTTGCTGCTGGTCGGGCCGATCAAACGGGTCGTGTTAAAGAAGCAAGAGCAGGACCCCGATCAATCATTGCCTGTCTAATATTTATGAAAGCGCTTTATAAAAGGAGGAAAATACATGAGTTCACCAATACAAGAGCAGGTTCAAAAAGAAAAGAGATCGAATATTCCTTCAATTTGTGAGATGAAGGTGATCCCTGTTGCGGGACATGACAGCATGCTGCTGAATCTAAGCGGCGCACACAGCCCATTTTTCACCCGGAATATCGTGATCTTAACTGACAGCAGCGGAAATCAGGGAGTCGGAGAGGTGCCTGGTGGAGAACAGATACGCCGTACACTCGAGCTGGCAGAACCGCTTGTTGTCGGAAAATCCATTGGTGCGTACCAGTCAATATTGCAAACGGTTAGAAAGCAGTTTGCCGATCAAGACAAGGGAGGACGCGGCATTCAGACGTTTGATTTGCGCACCACGATACATGCCGTCACAGCGCTGGAAGCGGCTTTGTTAGATTTGCTTGGAAAGTTTCTTCAAGAACCGGTCGCGGCTTTGCTTGGCGAAGGGAGGCAGCGTGATGAAGTGAAAATGCTCGGCTACCTCTTTTACATCGGCGATCGAAAGCGGACGACCTTGCCATATCAAAATGATGAGCAGTCAGATTGCGGGTGGTTCCGTCTCCGCCATGAGGAAGCACTAACCCCAGAGGCCATTGTACGTCTTGCTGAATCCGCGCAGGAGCGCTACGGCTTTCAGGATTTCAAGCTGAAAGGCGGGGTGCTGCGGGGAGAGGAGGAAATTGAAGCTGTTACCGCATTAGCAAAACGTTTTCCAGAGGCAAGGATCACTCTTGATCCGAACGGGGCTTGGTCATTAGAGGAAGCTATTGCATTATGCAAAGGTAAACATGATGTGCTCGCGTATGCGGAAGATCCGTGCGGGGATGAGAACGGCTACTCCGCCCGAGAAGTAATGGCTGAATTCCGCCGCGCGACAGGGCTTCCTACCGCAACAAATATGATTGCGACCGACTGGCGGGAAATGGGTCACGCGATCCAGCTTCATGCGGTGGATATTCCGCTGGCTGATCCCCATTTCTGGACGATGCAGGGTTCGGTGCGGGTTGCGCAAATGTGCCATGATTGGGGTTTGACATGGGGATCTCACTCCAACAACCACTTTGATATCTCCCTTGCAATGTTTACCCATGTGGCAGCAGCGGCTCCGGGACGCATTACGGCGATTGATACCCATTGGATTTGGCAGGACGGGCAGCGTTTAACGAAACAGCCTTTTGAGATTTCTGAGGGTTGTGTCAAGGTGCCGAATAAGCCCGGTCTCGGTATTGACATTGATATGGAACAAGTGGAAAAAGCCCATGAACTCTATCGAAAAATGAATTTAGGCGCGCGGAATGATGCGGTCCCTATGCAGTTTTTGATCAGCAACTGGGAGTTCGACCGCAAACGCCCTTGTCTTGTGCGATAAGTTTTATTGCAAATATTGTCATATTGGCTGTTTTGTCTTACAATTGAACAACTGAAGGGAGAGTTGTTCGTGTACGAAGGTTTAGAAGATCTGAAAGTCGATACAGTCAATCGGAAAACATTAGCCAAGCAGGTCATTGAACGGATTGTCCATTTATTATCGAGCGGACAGTTAAAGGCTGGAGACAAATTGCCGACAGAAATGGAACTGATGGACATTTTGCATGTCAGCAGGCCGGTGCTTCGCGAGGCCCTCAGCTCACTAGAGACACTTGGGGTGATTACGAGAAAAACCCGCGGCGGCACGTATTTCAACGATAAAATCGGCATGCAGCCATTTTCCGTCATGCTTGCCTTGGCCACTGATAATCTTCCGGCTATCATTGAAGCGCGGATGGCGTTAGAACTCGGACTTGTGACGATTGCTGCGGAAAAAATTAATGAGGATGAGCTTCAGCGTTTGCAGAAGACAATCGACGACATCGCCAGCAGTACTGACAATCTTTATGGTGAAGCAGATAAAGAATTTCATCGAATTATTGCATTAAGTGCCAATAACCCCGTTGTTGAAGGGATGATTCAATCCCTGCTGATCACCCATGCGAAAATTGACAGCCAGATACCGTACAGGGAGAGAGATATAACGGTCGAATATCACAAAAAAATCTACGACGCTCTTGCTAAAAGAGACCCCTACAAAGCGCATTACCACATGTATGAGCATCTGAAATTTGTCCGTGACAAAATTTTGAAGGGCATGGATAAGAAATAATTGTAGACTACAGCCGCAGTTGAAAGGGAAGAGCTGCGGCTTTTTTGAACCGATATAGAAAACGCTTACTATGATATGAGGAGTGATTTTCAGATGGCGATGAACCTCAGAAAGAACCAAGCGCCCCTTTACATCAAAGTGAATGAAACAGATAACACGGCGATTATTGTTAATGACGGAGGACTGCCAAAGGGCACTGTTTTTTCATGTGGACTCGTACTTGAAGAGGATGTACCTCAAGGCCATAAGGTGGCCTTAACCGATCTGAATCAAGGAGATGAGATTGTTCGTTACGGTGAGGTGATCGGATTTGCCGATGAGACGATCAAACGCGGGAGCTGGATAAGGGAAGCCCTCGTAAGAATGCCCGCTCCTCCGGCTTTAGACGATCTTCCTCTCGCAAACAGAGTGCCCAAACCGCTTCCGCCTCTTGAAGGCTACACGTTTGAAGGGTATCGAAATGCGGACGGCAGTGCGGGGACGAAAAATATTCTCGGTATCACTACAAGTGTTCAATGTGTGGTTGGCGTTTTGGATTATGCAGTCAAACGGATAAAAGAAGAGCTGCTGCCGAAATATCCAAATGTCGATGATGTTGTACCACTGCACCATCAATACGGCTGCGGTGTGGCGATCAATGCGCCGGATGCCGTCATTCCGATTCGCACGATTCAAAATCTGGCGAAGCATCCGAACTTCGGCGGGGAAGTGATGGTGATCGGATTAGGATGTGAAAAGCTCCTCCCGTCAAGAATTGCTTCTGAGAATCAGGATGACATTCTATCACTTCAGGATCATCAAGGTTTTGCGGCAATGATTCAGTCCATGTTGGAAATGGCGGAAGAACGGTTGATCAGGCTGAACAGCAGAACCCGTGTGACCTGCCCTGTTTCTGATCTTGTCATCGGCCTGCAATGTGGCGGCAGTGATGCGTTTTCCGGCGTGACAGCGAATCCCGCGGTGGGGTATGCAGCTGATTTATTGGTTCGCGCAGGTGCAACTGTTTTGTTTTCTGAGGTGACAGAGGTGCGGGATGCGATTCATTTATTAACGCCGCGGGCTGTGAGTGAAGAGGTCGGACATACGCTGATCGAAGAGATGAAGTGGTATGACAGCTATCTGCGGCGGGGGGAAGCAGACCGAAGCGCGAACCCGTCACCAGGCAATAAAAAAGGCGGATTATCCAATGTGGTGGAAAAAGCGTTAGGCTCGGTAGCGAAATCAGGCACAAGCCCCATCTCCGGCGTGCTCGGCCCAGGTGAAAAGGCGGAGCGAAAAGGCCTGCTGTTTGCGGCGACACCGGCAAGCGATTTTGTGTGTGGTACCCTGCAGCTGGCGGCAGGCATGAATCTGCAGGTTTTTACGACAGGAAGGGGAACACCGTACGGCTTGGCCGCTGCACCGGTACTGAAAGTATCGACACGTCATTCATTATCAGAGCATTGGGCGGATTTAATCGATATTAATGCCGGGCGAATCGCAACAGGTGAAGCCAGTATTGAAGACGTAGGCTGGGAAATCTTCAGGACGATTCTGGATGTGGCAAGCGGCCGAAAACAAACGTGGGCGGACCGGTGGGGCCTTCATAATGATTTGTGCTTGTTTAATCCTGCACCAGTGACTTGATTCATTGTTCTAGCAGCTCATAATTGGAATATGATGTAAAAAGGTAAACGACATACAAAGAACGGAGGGGTTACAGCATGGCATTCATTAGATTCCGATTGATACGAATTCAATAGTGAACGACTCTCGCCTGATTGCGGAGAATCGGGATGAATCTGCCTATGTATGAGCCCTTATATTGTCATCAAAAGAGGGTAGCGATGCGGCCCTCTTTTTGTGCTTCAACATCCCTTCTCTCTACGACAGGCGGAACATGAGAAAGGGGAAAAGAGATGACAAACCAGAACGACATACAGCTGATCACAGAGACTGTCGCGCTTGCACGCAACCAAGGTTTGGCGGTTCACTCTGAAAATGCGAAATTAAATGAAACTGGAATGGATTTTCAAGTTGTATTCGCCGAAGACGATACAGGTATGCCATGGGTGCTGCGAAAACCGCGGCGAAGTGATGTTGTTGAAAGAGCAGTTTCAGAAGGCAGAACGCTTGCCTTTCTCCGCACGGTTCTTACAGCTGATGTACCGGATTGGAACATTCACACACCGGAATTGATTGCTTACCCAATGTTAAAAGGAACGCCAGCTGCTGTGATTGATCTGGAACAGAAACAGTATGTATGGAATATGAATCATCAGCCGCCGTCAGACCATTTTATAAGGACACTAGCCGAGATACTGGCTGAATTACATGGAGTGAACCCAGCAGACGCTTGCCAATCTGGTATAAAAGTGATGAGTCCGGAAGAAGTCAGGCGAAACATAGTTGAATCTATGGATGACGTAAAGAACAAGCTTGGAGTGTCTGAACAGCTTTGGCAAAGATGGCAAACGTGGATAAATGATGATGCATATTGGCCGGAGTTTTCCGTACTGATACACGGTGATCTACATCCACCGCATATTTTGATTGGCCAAAATGAACATGTCACAGGCCTTCTAGATTGGACAGAGGCCAAAGTCGCTGATCCTGCAAAAGATTTTATCTTTTATCAAATGCTGTTCGGGGAAGAGGAAACTGCCCGTTTGCTTGAATACTATCATCAAGCAGGCGGCCGCGTATGGGCAAAAATGCAGGAACACATTTCAGAGATGCAAGCGGCATATCCGCTGGAAGTTGCCAAGTTTGCTCTTCAGACACAGCAAGAGGAGCACATCAAAATGGCGCTGGAGGCACTCGGCGTAAAATCGGATTAAGAATTGACTTCTTAAAATTAACCGAGTATTATAAATTTTACTAACAAAAGAACGGATCAACAATCGTGAGGAAGAGTAAGTACGCGTCAGTGTGTGAGGTTCAGAGAGTCGGTGGCAGGTGTGAACCGATCCTCCCCTGATGCCGAATGGGCTTCTGAATTGCTTTGCTGAACGGATAGTAGGCGAAGCCGGGATTCTCTCCCCGTTACCAAGAGAGGCGTATCGAAACGGATGTTTTCTGTACTGAGAGTGAACGGCTGTATAGCTGTTAATAAAGGTGGTACCGCGAGACCCTCGTCCTTTGCATAGGACGGGGGTTTTTTGTGTCTTAAAGGAGGTGACGGCCAATGGATGATGGCTGGTGGGTGCATAACAGATGAAGAGGAAAGGAGGATGTCATGTGGTCATAGCAACTGATGATCTTGAGGTCGCATGCCCTGAGTGTGAAAGAGCAGGAGAAATCGAAGGCAGCCCATGTCCAGCTTGCGGCGGGAAGGGCGTCATTCTGACGGCTCAAGGAAATACGCTTCTGGATTTTATACAAAAGCATTTGAACAAGTAAAGGAGAAAAGCTGAGCTGAGATGAGAGTAGAAGAGCAGAGTAAGATTCGCAAGGCATCGGCAGGTACGGTTTTTTTGCTGATCGGAACGGCTTGTTTTGCATCTAAGTCGATTTGGATTAAATGGGCATATCAAATGGGTGCTGAGCCAGACGCGGTATTGTTATACAGACAGCTGTTTGCTGTTCCGCTGTTTTGGCTGATCTTTTTGTTATACCGTCCTCCAATGCCAGACGATATGAAAAAAGGAGATCTATGGAGGGCGTGTGTCGCGGGAGTGTTTTGTTTTTTTCTGTCTCCCTTGTTTGATTTTATCGGGCTGAACCATGTACCCGCAATGGTTGAGCGTATTTTGCTGATGAGCTATCCGGTGTTTATGATCGGATTCAACGCGTGTTATGACCGGAAAATGGTTTCCATCCAAGACCTTTTCGCAGTGTTGATGGTCATGATCGGTTTTTTCTTTGCGCTCGGCGGCTGGAATGCTGAGCTTTTTCAGGCGAATATGATTGGATCTGTATTCATTTTGTTATCCTCGGCCGTTTATGCTGGTTATCTTGTCCTTTCCGGGCGTCTCGTCCATCAAATCGGCGGCATCCGACTCAATGCTTACGGGATGACAGCAGCCGGAGCGGCCATGATGCTTTACACAGGCATAAAGGCGGCGATCGGCATGAATACGCCAATGACAGCATATCCGCTTGCTGTGTACGGTTTGTTTGTGTTCACCGCAGTCGTCTCCACTGTAATTCCATTTGTGCTGATGCTTGAGGGCATAAAACGAATCGGGGCACTGCGAGCTGCCACTATTTCAATGGCAGGGCCTGTCCTGACGATTTTCTTTGGAGCCTTATTTCTCGGTGAGCGGCTCCAGCTTACTCAAACCATTGGATGCGCAGCTGTATTTATTGTCATAACGGGCATGGAATATAGAAAACTGAAAACAGGTAAAAATGAATAATTTTTGTAAAACACACACGTTTTTCAATTACAATAAGTGTAATCACGTGTTTGTTTTTTGATTTTGCAAAGGTTAGGTGAGAAGATGCAGCGCATATTGCTAGTAGAAGACGACCATTCAATCAGTGAAATGGTGGGTCATTATTTAACAAAAGAAGGCTTTGAGATGGTACATGCTTTCGACGGTGAAGAAGGAATCCGGCTGTTTCAGCACGATTCATATGATTTGATTCTCCTTGATATCATGCTCCCGAAACTGAACGGCATGGATTTTTTGAAAATCATCCGGGAAAAAAGCAACGTTCCGGTTTTGATGATTTCAGCAAAAGACGGAGATGTGGACAAAGCATTGGGACTGGGATTTGGGGCGGATGATTATATTGCCAAACCGTTTTCAATGATTGAGCTGACAGCCAGAGTAAAAGCCGCGATACGGCGGGCGACGCAATATTCGGCGGAGGAACCGGCTAAGAATAGGGTGATCCGGATTCACCAGCTTGAAATAGATATAGACAATGTTTCAGTTTTGAAAAACGAAGAACCGCTTCAGCTGACGTCAACAGAGTGGCAGCTGCTGTGCCTATTTGCGGCAAATCCCAAAAAAGTGTTTACGAAAGAACAAATCTACCGTTCCGTCTGGAATGAAGAGTACTTTGGTGATCAAAACATCATTAACGTACATATGCGGCGGCTTAGAGAAAAGATTGAAGACGATCCCTCTTCCCCTCAATATATTAAAACGTTATGGGGCATCGGTTATAAATTAGGAGAGTTTTAGAATGACAGTGTTATGGATGGCCGTTGTCATCGTTCTGGTATGTCTGAATGTCATTCAATTCATGATGAAAAAGAAGCGGGACGGGAATCTGGCTTACACGGCAGAACAGCTTGGCTCCATGCTCAGCCGGGATTCGGCGGGACAAATTTTGCTTCCTACAGATGATCATGCGCTCAAAGACCTGCTTGTCAACATCAATCTTTTCGTTGAGAATCGTCAGCAGATCAGCGCTCAGTTTGCCAAAACAGAGCAATCCATGAAGCGGATGCTGACCAATATGTCGCACGACCTGAAAACGCCGTTAACGGTCATTCTCGGTTATATCGAAGCCATTCAAAGTGACCCAGACATGCCGGATGAAGAGCGGGAAAGATTACTGGGGAAGCTCCGCCAGAAAACAAATGAACTGATTCAGATGATCAACTCCTTTTTTGATTTGGCGAAATTAGAATCTGAAGATAAAGACATTCCGATCACCAAAGTACATATGAACGACATATGCAAACGAAATATCCTGCACTATTATGACGCTGTTCAGTCAAAAGGTTTTGAAGCTGCCATCGATATCCCGGATACGCCGGTGTATGCCCGCGCGAATGAAGAGGCACTGGACAGAATCCTGCAAAACCTATTGTCCAATGCGATTCAATATGGCGCGGCCGGCAAGTTTATCGGCATAACGCTGTCGTATGATGAGACGAGCGTTGCCATCACCGTATGGGATCGGGGAAAAGGGATTAGTGAAACCGATCAGCAGCGTGTGTTTGAGAGGCTGTACACGCTTGAAGAATCCAGAAATAAAGCATTTCAAGGTAGCGGTCTCGGCTTAACCATCACGAAACGGCTTACAGAGAAAATGGGAGGCGCCATATCGGTTCAAAGCAAGCCGTACGAACGGACTGCATTTACGATCACATTGAAACGAATGACATATTAACAAACGTAAGAATTTCTTAAGATTTGAGAAATAAAAATGACAGGGCTCGCCGCTACAATAGAAAACAGGAAAAGAGAGGGAAGGAGAAACGAACTTGACTTATATCGTACAAACAAACGGACTGACCAAAACGTATCAGGGCAAAGAAGTCGTATCCAATGTCAGCATGCATATAAAAAAAGGCGAAATTTATGGCTTTCTCGGCCCGAACGGCGCGGGTAAAACAACCATTATGAAAATGCTGACGAGCCTTGTCAAACCGACAAGCGGTGAAATCAGTATCCTAGGGAACAAGCTTACCCACACGTCATACGAGGTGCTGGGGAGCATCGGCAGCATGATTGAATATCCGATTTTTTATGAAAATCTGACAGCAGTAGAAAATTTAGATCTGCATTGTGAATACATGGGGTACCACAATAAAAAAGCCATTCAAGAAGTGCTGGATATGGTCAATTTAAAACAAATCGACAAGCAGCCCGTCAAAACATTTTCGCTCGGTATGAAGCAGCGCCTTGGGATTGCGCGTGCCATCCTCACGAAGCCGGATCTGCTTATTTTGGATGAGCCGGTTAATGGTCTTGATCCACTCGGCATCAAAAAGATCAGGCAGCTGTTTCAAGTGCTGAGCAAAGAGTACGGTATGACGCTGCTGATCTCAAGCCACTTGCTGAGTGAAATCGAACAAATTGCAGACACGATCGGCGTCATTCGGGACGGCAGGCTGCTTGAAGAAGTGTCAATGGAGGATGTAAGAGGACAGAATACTGAATACATCGAGTTTGTCACACCGAATCAGACAAGGGCCTGCTTTGTGCTGGAGAAAGAGCTGCGATTAACCAACTTTAAGATTTTAAACGAGAAAACGATTCGAATTTACGAGGCTGAAGCCTCTCAGGCTGCCATATCTAAAGCGCTGGTTTTACATGATGTAGACATTGAATCAATGACCAAAAAGTATACGTCGCTGGAGGATTATTTTATCAACTTGATCAACGGCAATAGCATCAGTGCGTAAAGGAGGAGAGACACGTTGATGAATTTGATCAGAATCGAATTGAGAAAAATGAAGATGGGCTGGTATGTCAGAGGTGCCCTCATTGCCAACTTGATCATCATGGGCTTTTTGTGGCTGATCTGTTATTCAGAAAAAGCTGAAAGTGGGGTTTCGTTTCAAAGCACGGAGGAAGCGTTTCTCATCATCGGCACTTTCGTCAGAGCGGTATTTATCGTTTTTGGCGCAGTGCTGATCGCAAAATTGGTGATTTCGGAATACAAAAACAAAACCATTCTTGTGATGTTCACGTACCCGATCAGCCGGAAAAAGCTGCTCACTGCTAAGCTCATGATCGCGGGCGGACTGACGTTTATCACAATCTTACTATCAAATATACTCATAGCCGCCAATTTCTTTTGGCTCAACTCGATCTACCATTTCATACCGGGAGAGCTTACTTCCGAAATCATGTCTCAGCAGGCGGTAAAAATGGCGGTTTTCGCTTTTGGCGCCGCTGGAACCAGTTTAGTTCCCATCTTTTTTGGGATGCGTAAACACTCGGTTCCGGCTACCATCATATCATCTGTAGTGATTGTTATGCTCATCAGTTCAACAAACCCTGGTTTCTCCATTTCGTCTGTTGTTTATATCCCATTATCTTTAGCGGCTTTCGGTTTGGTTTTTTCCTACATGGCGATCAGGAACGCAGACAAGCAAGATGCGTAAACAAAGGCGCCCAATATTCATAAAAGGCCGATGCTGACAGCACCGGCCTATCTATTATGAATCTGTTCTTGTTTCAAGATAATGCTTCTTGCCAATTTCTTTGCTCATCATATAGAAATGGAAGCAATATTCACCGATTGCCATGGCGATCGCGCCGAATAAAGCCGCCAATGCAACCTCACCGCCAGTCATCCCCATAGAAAGCGGCATGCCCATCAGCCAAATGACAAGAAAGGCCAGACCGAAATCAGCTAAGGTCGCAATCATATTGTTCCATCTCGGCAATACATAAAGATCGCCAAGCAAATAAGAAATAATCCCTAACACAAGCGTCATTAAGAGCGTATCACCGAACGTGAAACCAAAGCCCAGACCAAGCACTAGATACAACACAATAATTGTCATAATACCTTTAATCGCGAGCGCTTTCACATGTGTCATTCCAAAGTTCCTCCTTCTGTATTTTGATTTGTTATGTATGATTCCTCAAATGCAAAAAGTTAAACCTTATATTGTGTTTTTTACAGTCCATATAAAGGGGGTGAATGGGTTTTTATGAAAGGAAAGATGTTCACAGTTGTGCTGATGTGTATGCTTTTTGGAGGAGGCTGCAAACCCGCTGAAGAACCGGCATCATCTGCTCAATCACCTTCTCCATCTGACTCTGCAAAAAACAAAGCTTACAATATTCATAAGGGTTTTATTGAAGCGGAGCGTAGATTCGGAACCGAGTTGTTTCAAAATATGTCAGAACAAGACGGGTTAACGGACAACCTGCTGATCTCCCCATACAGCTTGCAGCAGGTGCTGATGATGACTGCAAATGGAACGGAGGGAGATACATTAAAAGAAATCAAAGCTGCTTTATATTTATCGGGCCTTCATGACAGCGCCATAAATGAGTCATCGTTCGCGCTCATGAAAAGATTTGAATCCTTGCCTGAAGGTGAACTGCTGACGGCCAATGCCGTATGGACAAGGATTGAGACCAAGCCAGACTTTAAACAAACGATTAAACAATTCTTCTCGGGCAGAGTCTTTAAAATGGATGACAATATTCAGACCGCAAAGAACTTGATCAATCAATGGACAGCTCACCAAACGAAAGGGCATATTGATGACATCGCGGATCATCTTTCGCCGGAAGCTGTTTCTCTTTTGGTAAACGCCGTCTATTTTCAAGAAAAGTGGGCGCTGCCGTTTGACCAGTATGTGACCGCTGAAGAGCATTTTTTTCTGCCTGACGGCTCGGCCAAAAAACTGCTGCTGATGAAGCAGACTGCACGACTTGCTTACTTAGAAAATGAACTGTTCCAAGCAGTCAAGCTTCCATATGAAGATCAACAACTTACTTTCACTTTATTTCTGCCGAAGAAAAAGCCGGCTTCTTTCATGTCTCTTTTTACAAGTCAAAACATAAAAGCATGGGACAGCGCATTTCAGCCAAAAACAGTGAAGCTGAGCATGCCACGCTTTACACTGAAAGGGCAGTATAACGTAAAACGCGCTCTTCACGATATGGGGATGAAATCGGTCTTTTCCGCTGCTGACTTTTCCAGCATGTTTACTGAAGGGCGCGGTGTTTCAATCGATGATGTGAATCACCACACATTTATCAAGGTGGATGAAGCAGGAACCGAGGCTGCGGCTGCCTCGTCAGTGGAAACTGTTGAGTCCGCACTCACGCCAGATGTTACCTTGATGGCCAACCGCCCATTTTTCTTTGTCATCACAGATGAACAAACATCAAGCCTTTTGTTTTTAGGCTTTGTCGCACATCCAAATGAATAAATTTAAAAACTCACCTGTCCCTCCGTCATCACTTCTGAAGTACTGAAATATGATGAAAGGAGATCAAGGGGAGGTGACGTGATGGCGGTCGTGAGAGCAACGAGTGCGGATGTCGATTTACTGGCAAGGCTGCTCAGAGCGGAAGCGGAAGGCGAAGGCAAGCAGGGGATGCTGCTTGTCGGCAACGTGGGAATCAATCGGCTGCGGGCAAATTGCTCAGATTTTAAAGGCCTCCGCACCATCAGACAGATGATTTTTCAGCCGCACGCGTTTGAGGCTGTAACTCATGGATATTTTTATCAAAGGGCGCGGGATAGCGAGCGGAGCCTGGCACGCCGGTCAATAAACGGTGAAAGACGCTGGCCTGCAAAATTTAGTTTGTGGTACTTCAGGCCGGAGGGAGACTGTCCCTCCCAGTGGTATAACCAGCCGTTTGTGGCCAGATTTAAGTCACACTGCTTTTATCAGCCGACAGCGGAAACGTGTGAAAATGTATATAACACATTTTAGAGACAGGACGCCGTTCAAATTGAACGGTGTTTTTCTTTGAAGAGATATAGAGAAAAAAGAGCTGACGGAGATGACAGAATGGCAACAATTGATTTGCAAAAGATAAAGGTCGTACTGGAAAAAAAGCAATTAACAAAGGTGACGGTTCGTGTCGGACTGGTTCTTGATATCACGGGTTCAATGAGAACCAAAAACGGGACGGTGTGGAGCGGATTTTGGCAGTGGCTGGTCAATTTGATGATAACGGGTTGCTGGATGTATGGGTGTATGATAACGAATTCTCCTGATTAAAGCCAGTTTCTGAAAAAGATTTTTCGGGCTATGTCGATCGTGAAATTTTAAATAATGACCGCTTGCATAAATTCGGCAGAAATGATGAGCCGCCGGTCTTGAAAGATGTGCTGCGTAAATATATTGCGGAGGAACCTAGTTCATATCCCGCTTTCGTCGTTTTTATCAATGACGGAGGCTGTAAAAAGCCGATTAAATCGATTATTGAAGCCTCTTCTGATAAGCCGGTGTTTTGGCAGTTTGTCGGCGTTGGAAACGGAAGCATCGATTTTCTCAATAAGTTGGATACGTTAGAAGGACGTGCTGTTGATAACACGAACTTCCTTCAAATCGAAGAGATTGACAGTATTTCCGATGATAAGCTTTATGACACTCTGCTTACTGAATTTCCATTTTGGCTGAAAGAAGCGAAGAAAAAAGGAATTGTAAGAGAACAAGAGCCTCCTGCTGAAAATCCGAGAAAGAAGGGTTTTTTCAGCAGATTATTTTCGAAATAACTGATAAGGCACTGAGTCATTCTGCGAAATGGCTCGGTGTTTTTGTTTTTTTAAGATCATGTGAAGAAAAATAGTCCGAATGGGCGGCTTGCAAACGACAAGATATGCAGAGAACGCGCCAATTAGCCATCTTTCGGCACGTTTCAGCGGCAGGCTTGTGAGTGAAGACCTGTTTCTGATGTTCAGTGCTTACAATCGGTTCACACTTCTTCACAGCCATTTAACAATGATTTTCTATAATGGAGGCGATCAATGAGAAGAGAGGGGATCTTGAATGGCATACGACAATCGTTTTGATGAATGGGTACAGAAACTGAAAGAGGAAAGCTTTCAAAACAATACGTTTGACCGCCGCAAATTTATTCAAGGAGCGGGGAAGATTGCAGGACTTTCTCTTGGACTGACTATTGCTCAGTCAGTTGGTGCATTTGAAGTAAATGCCGCGCCTAAGTTCACGAGCTATCCGTTTACGTTAGGGGTTGCGTCTGGAGATCCGCTTTCTGACAGTGTCGTGCTGTGGACGCGCTTGGCACCAGATCCGCTGAACGGCGGGGGAATGCCAAATCAGGCGGTGCCTGTCAAATGGGAAGTCGCAAAGGATGAGCATTTCCGCAAGATTGTGAGAAAGGGCACTGAAATGGCCAAGCCGAATCTCGCTCACTCCATTCACGTGGAAGCGGAGGGGCTTGAGCCGAACAAAGTGTACTATTATCGTTTCAAAACCGGACATGAACTAAGCCCTGTCGGAAAAACAAAAACGCTGCCTGCCCCTGGCGCCAATGTGCCGCAAATGACCTTTGCGTTTGCTTCCTGCCAGCAATATGAGCATGGATATTATACGGCCTACAAGCATATGGCGAAGGAAAAGCTTGATCTTGTCTTCCATCTCGGTGATTACATATACGAATACGGTCCCAATGAATATGTCTCAAAAACAGGCAATGTCCGCACGCACAACAGCGCGGAAATCATTACGCTTCAAGACTATCGGAACCGTCATGCCCAATACCGATCTGACGCCAATTTAAAAGCTGCACATGCGGCGTTCCCTTGGGTTGTGACGTGGGATGACCATGAAGTCGAAAACAACTATGCCAATAAAATACCGGAAAAAGGACAGTCGGTTGAAGCATTTGTGCTCCGCCGCGCGGCTGCGTACCAGGCGTACTATGAACATATGCCGCTCCGCATCTCCTCTCTGCCGAATGGTCCGGATATGCAGCTGTACCGGCACTTTACGTACGGAAACCTGGCTTCCTTCAATGTCCTTGATACCCGCCAGTACAGGGATGACCAAGCCAATAACGACGGCAATAAGCCGCCTTCTGATGAATCGCTCAATCCGAATCGGACCCTGTTAGGAAAAGAACAGGAGCAGTGGCTTTTCAACAATTTGAGCAGCTCGACCGCCCACTGGAATGTGCTGGCGCAGCAGATTTTCTTTGCGAAGTGGAATTTTGGGACAAGCGCAAGCCCGATCTACAGCATGGATTCGTGGGACGGCTACCCGGCTCAGCGCGAACGGGTTGTCAATTTCATTAAAAGTAAAAATCTAAATAACGTTGTCGTGCTGACAGGAGATGTACACGCAAGCTGGGCATCAAACCTCCACGTTGATTTTAATAAAACAAGCTCAAAAATTTTCGGGGCTGAATTTGTCGGCACCTCAATCACCTCCGGAGGAAACGGAGCGGATAAGCGAGCGGATACAGATCAAATTTTAAAGGAAAATCCGCATATCAAGTTCTTTAACGATTATCGCGGATATGTCCGCTGTACAGTGACGCCTCACCAGTGGAAAGCTGATTATCGGGTGATGCCGTTTGTGACAGAGCCGGGCGCGGCCGTTTCAACACGGGCTTCATTCGTTTACCAAAAGGATCAAACTGGATTGAGAAAGGTATCATCCACAATGATCCAAGGCGGGGTGAAGCAATCCGATGAAGTCGAAGAGGATCGTTTCTTTGCACACAACAAAGCCCACGAAAAACAAATGATTAAGAAACGGGCAAAAATCACGAATTAAGGAGTGGAAAAAATGTTTTCAAACATTGGTATACCGGGCTTGATTCTAATCTTTGTCATTGCCCTCATTATTTTTGGCCCTTCAAAGCTTCCGGAAATCGGGCGTGCTGCCGGACGGACACTGCTGGAATTTAAAAGCGCCACAAAATCACTTGTGTCTGGTGATGAAAAAGACGAAAAATCAGCTGAGCTGACAGCGGTAAAGCAGGACAAAAACGCGGGCTGAGTGCTGATGAGGCAGACACCGGGTCTGCCTCTTTTTTTATGAAAGGGAGGGCTTTTTTGAATGGATAAAAAAGAAACCCATCTGATCGGGCATTTAGAAGAGCTTCGCCGCCGGATTATCGTGACTCTCGCGGCATTTCTTCTATTTCTCATCACGGCTTTTTTGTTTGTGCAGGATATTTATGACTGGCTGATCAGGGATTTAGACGGAAAGCTGGCTGTGCTTGGCCCGAGTGAAATCCTCTGGGTGTATATGATGCTTGCCGGCATTTGTGCCATTGCGGCTTCCATCCCTGTTGCCGCGTACCAGCTGTGGCGTTTCGTTGCCCCGGCGCTCACGAAAACGGAGCGGAAGGTGACGCTCATGTACATACCCGGGTTATTTGTGTTGTTTTTGGCGGGCATCTCCTTTGGATACTTTGTCTTGTTTCCAATCGTGCTCAGTTTTTTGACTCATTTGTCTTCCGGCCATTTTGAAACAATGTTTACGGCTGACCGCTATTTCAGGTTTATGGTGAATTTGAGCCTGCCGTTTGGCTTTCTGTTTGAAATGCCTTTAGTGGTCATGTTTTTAACAAGGCTGGGCGTCCTAAATCCCTACCGGCTGGCCAAAGCGAGAAAGCTGTCCTATTTTTTGCTGATCGTCGTGTCTGTATTGATTACACCGCCTGATTTCATTTCTGATTTTCTCGTCATGATCCCGCTGCTTGTCCTGTTTGAAGTAAGTGTCACCCTATCGGCGTTTGTATACAAAAAGAGACTGACAAGCGAAACAGCGGCCGCTTAGTGCAGCGTACCGCCCGGTGTCTTCAAATCCTCATCGTATTGTGCGGCCGTAACAGCGGCGATTCTCAATGCTCGGACAATCGTGTCTAAGCTGAGGCTCGGCGCTGTTTTGTCGATTGTTTGCTCTGGAATGAAAGGGATATGAATAAACCCGCCGCGAACGTGGGGGGATGTCCGGCTAATGTGATCCATTAACCCGTAGAACAAGTAGTTGCATACAAATGTGCCCGCTGTATATGAAACTGCGGCTGGAATGCCATTTTCCTTCATTTTCGCAGTCATTCGTTTCACGGGAAGTCCCGTCCAGTAGGCAGCGGGCCCTCTTGGAGAAATCTCTTCATCAATCGGCTGATGTCCTTCATTATCGGGGATGCGCGCGTCTGCAAGATTGATTGCTACCCGTTCTGGCGTGATCTGCATCCGCCCTCCGGCTTGGCCGACACAAATCACGATATCGGGCTGATGCTTCTGAATGGCTTGCCGCAGAGTGTCCAGAGCAGTTCTAAAGACAGTCGGAATTTGTTCTGCTTTAATGATTGCTTCATCCGTCTCTAAGCCATTCAGTTGTTTCGCCGCTTCCCATGATGGATTAACGGTTTCTTTGTCAAAAGGGTCAAAGCCTGTGATCAGCACTTTTTTTCTCATCTTCCCATCTCCTTTTTACTTTTATTCTATTGTTTATTTTTGGGTTTTTCATCAAAATAATAAAAAGGAGTGAATCACAATGGAGCATTTGCCGCAGCAGTATCGCCAGCTGTTCCCAACCGTACAGACACATACGATGCTTGCCAGCTGTTCTCAGAGCGCGTTGGCAGAGCCTGTATCAAAGGCGATTAAAGACTATCATGACAGCCTGCTGCATATGGGGACGAACTGGAATGAAGCGATCGAAAAAACAGAAAGTGCGAGAAACGAGTTTGCAAAGATGATAGGGGCTGAACCGGATGAAATTGCAATTGTGCCGTCAGTTTCTGATGCGCTCATTTCCGTAGCATCATCTTTATCTGTTTTTGGAAAGAAGCATATTGTGTATACAGAGATGGATTTTCCGGCGGTGTCTCATGTTTGGCAGGCACAATCGGATTATACCGTATCCGTCATTCCATCGATAGACGGCGGGCTGCCGCTCGAACAGTATGAAACGCATATTACAGATGAAACAGTGCTGACGTGTGTTCCGCACGTTCATTATCGTGACGGCTTTGTTCAGGATGTAAAAGCAATCGCTGAAATTGCTAAGAGAAAGGGTTCTTTTTTATTTGTGGATGCCTATCAGTCAGCGGGGCACATTCCCATTGATGTGAAGGCGTGGGGTGTAGATATGCTGGCGGCTGGCACCCGGAAGTATTTGCTTGGCATACCGGGAATGGCATTTCTTTATGTGAGAAAGGAGGTCGCGGATGCACTGAAACCGAAAGCATCAGCTTGGTTCGGGCGGGAGAGCGGATTTGATGCAGCTTATGCGAAAGGCACGCGGCGTTTTCAAACAGGCACCCCTGCTTTTATCAGTGTATACGCAGCGGCAGCGGCCTTATCATTGCTGAATCATATCGGGGTTTCTCATATCCGGGATCATGTGAAAACGATCTGTGCCGATGCATGTCAATATGCTGCTGAAAAAGGCTTGCAGCTGGCGGCATCAGTGGGAGAGCAACCGGGCATGGTTGCGATCCGGGATGAGCGGGCATCGGAAACGGCGGCGCTGCTGAAGAAGAGAAAAGTGATTTGCGCGCCGCGGGACACTGTCATTCGTCTCGCTCCTCACTTTTATAACACGAAGGATGAATTGCGTCATGCGATTGATGAAATCGCGTCGAAAACGCTCTGAATGTAAACATACAAAAGCCCCTGAACACAAGGTCAGGGGCTTTTCATATTAATGATCTACCTTAACTCGCTTCAAGAAGAAAGCGCCAATTAAACCGATAACAGCAACAATCATCGCAAACACAAACGCGTGCTGCACGCCCGCAGTCAAAGCCTGCGGGATGACTGCCGGATCGGCAGGGTTTTTGACTGTGCTCATATAATCATGCTGGCCTGCAGCCATAATGCTGACCGCAACCGCTGTTCCGATAGCGCCCGCCATTTGCTGCAGCGTGTTCATAATAGCGGTGCCGTCAGGATAAAACTCTCGCGGCAGCTGGTTTAAACCGTTTGTCTGCGCCGGCATCATAATCATAGATATCCCGATCATTAAGCAGGTGTGCAGGATGATAATCAGCACAGCCGTTGAAGTGGTCGTGATGTTTGAGAAGAGCCAAAGGACAACAGTAACAATCACAAATCCCGGAATGACAAGCCATTTTGGTCCGTATTTGTCGAACAGACGGCCTGTAACAGGGGACATAAAGCCGTTTAAAATGCCGCCCGGCAAGAGAATAAGGCCAGAAGCAAATGCCGTCAGGACTAAGCCGCCTTGCAGATACATCGGCAGAAGCAGCATAGATGACAGGATGACCATCATGCAAATGAATACCATAATAACACCCAAAATAAACATCGGATATTTGAACGCACGCAGGTTCATCATCGGCTGCTTCATCGTCAGCTGGCGGATTGAAAATAGGATAAGACCGACAACCCCGACAATCAGTGAGACGATCACAGTCGGACTGGACCATCCGCCGGAGCCTTCACCCGCGTTGCTGAATCCGAACACAATGCCGCCGAAGCCAATCGTCGACAGGATGATAGACAATACATCGATTTTCGGCTTTGTAATGTCTGATACATTTTGCATGTATGCGATACCGAAAACAAGCGCCAGCACAAGGAACGGAAGAGAGATCCAGAAAATCCAGTGCCAGTTGAGATGCTCCAGAACCAATCCGGAGAAAGTCGGGCCGATAGCGGGCGCGAACATAATGACAAGCCCGATCGTTCCCATCGCCGCGCCCCGTTTATGAGGCGGGAAAATTACCAAGATTGTGTTAAACATCAGCGGCAGTAAAAGACCGGTTCCGAGTGCCTGAACAACCCTTGCCGCTAATAAAAACGGGAAGCTTGGCGCAAGCGCCGCAATCAAGGTTCCTATAATTGAAAAGATAAGTGAAACGGTAAAAAGCTGTCTTGTTGTGAACCATTGTAATAGCAGTCCTGATACAGGAACGAGGATACCGAGTACAAGCAGGTAGCCCGTCGTCAACCATTGAACGGTTGCCGCTGTAATGTTCAATTCCTTCATAAGATCGGTTAAAGCGATATTCAGCGCTGTTTCACTGAACATGCCGATAAAACCGGCCAACAGCAAGGAAATCATAATCGGCATCACTTTGTATTGCTGAGATGCTTTAGCTGCTGTTTCCAAAAAACATTTCCCCTCTCTATTCGAACGTAGTATAAGTATGTCTTATTTTTATCTCTTCAGCAGGTCAGGAATGCAGCTGGAGATATGAAGGAGCGGTGTGCTGTTTTTTGCCGTCAAAGATAAAAGAATACCGCCTTCAATCATGGCGTTAATCACAGTGCTGACTTCCTTAGCATGGCTTTCGCTGCAGCCTGTTTGCCGAAGCTTTTCCTCATACACAGAGGCCCACTCTTTGTAGGCTTCATGGCAGGCTTCCCGCAACGGTTCGCTTTCCAATGACGTCTCAGCCGCAAGCAAGCCGACAGGCAAGCCTTCAATGTCTTCCGTGCATGAAAATTGACAGGAAAGCTCCTTCAAAAAGGCTTGAATGCCTTCCGCTGGATCGGTGTAAGCTTTCATGCAGTCCGTAATTTTCTGGCGGATATATTCCTTCATCTCATTCACCGCTTCGATCGCCAGCTGTTCTTTGCCGCCGGGAAAGTGGTAGTAAAGAGAGCCTTTAGGCGCGCCGCTTTCCTTAATAATCTGGTTCAGCCCCGTTCCGTAATACCCTTGCAGCTGAAACAGCCTGGTCGCAGCTGAAAGAATTTTCTCACGGGAATCTCCATAACTCATAACATTCCCACCTTACTGAATTGCAATCAAAAATATAGTGACTGGTCTATTATCTTGATTCACTCATCAATTGTCAAGAAAAATTCATTGCATGAAAAGACAAAAAAGAAGTATATTACAACGAAAAAAGCCGTAAGTAGACAGATGCTCGTGCTCACCAAAACAGACGATCCTCAAAAAATCCAGGCCTATTTCAATGAGTATTAAAGAAAAGAAGGCAAATAAGCCTTCTTTTTTTGCAATTTTAGGACCAAAAATCCCCTCCGAACCTTAAAATCTCTTTAAAAATAAGTAAAAATTACCCTTTACTTAATTAATTTGGTAACGTAATATAATTGAAGAATTTGTTACAAAAAAAGGAGGATATTATGAAATTTGTAAAAAGTAAGTTCATTGCACTTGTAACAATTTTGGTGCTGTCAGTCACATCGCTGTTTGCGATGCAGCCGTCAGCAAAAGCTGCTGAACACAATCCGGTTGTTATGGTACACGGTATTGGAGGAGCATCATACAATTTTGCAGGTATTAAGAGCTATCTCGTATCTCAGGGCTGGTCGCGGGACAAGCTGTATGCAGTTGATTTTTGGGACAAGACAGGCACGAATTATAATAATGGCCCGGTATTATCACGATTTGTGCAAAAGGTTTTAGATGAAACAGGTGCGAAAAAAGTGGATATTGTTGCTCATAGCATGGGTGGCGCGAACACACTTTACTACATAAAAAATTTGGACGGCGGAAATAAAATTGAAAACGTCGTAACGCTTGGCGGCGCGAATCGTTTGGTGACAAACAAGGCGCTTCCAGGAACAGATCCAAACCAAAAGATTTTATACACATCCGTTTACAGCAGTGCCGATATGATTGTCATGAATTATTTATCAAAATTAGACGGTGCTAAAAACGTTCAAATTCATGGTGTTGGCCACATCGGTTTATTGATGAACAGCCAAGTCAACAGCCTGATTAAAGAAGGACTGAACGGCGGAGGCCAAAATACGAACTAACGAGATGCATAACCTTGAAGAATTCTATTCTTCAAGGTTATTCTGCTTTTAGCACAATTGTTTTCGCAGCCATATCATGAACGGTTTGTTTTTTCTTCGTAAATGCGGCTGTCAAATAGATCAGGCGAGAGAACACATGCACCCACGCTATCATGTAACGGACAATGGCCTGTGGAAGGGATATTCTTTCGTATGTTTCGTCTCTCACGATTTGCAGCCCAATGATTTTTTTGCCCAGTGTACCCTTCCAGTTTGTCAGCGGCATCAGCAAAGGATACACAAGCAGCATTATTATGGCGACAACAATGACGCCGGCGGACCCGTCACCAAACGTAAATCCGGCTGCCAAAATCACTGCTGCGGCAATGACCACATCAAGTAGTAGGGCGCAGGCGCGCAACATAAAACCAGCTAGTTCCAACATAAACACTCCTTAAAATTTTAGATAAATACCTAATGATTGTAAAAAAGAAGGGCCTAAAGTGGGAATAGGTTATAAGTCTTAAATCACAAAAGTTGGTGTAAATGTCATAGGTAAATTGGCATAATCAGCCAGCTTATCATATTACCAAATTCTTTTTTATCCCGAAACCAAGCCCTCAGAAGTTATTTTTGTTAAAATAGAAAAGTTACAAAAGAATTCGGAGGGTTTATTGTGGGAAAAGTGAAACGAAATGCCCCTTGCCCATGTGGCAGCGGCAAGAAATATAAAAAATGCTGCGGAAGTAAAGTTGTCGATTTCCCGACAGAACTAGCGGCAAAAGAAGCAAAACAAATTCAGGAAGACTTAGTGGAGTATGCCTTCACAGTACATAGAGAAAGTATTTCAGGCTTTATCAACCAGCATGATTTCCTTTCTGCTATGGACAGACAGACGAAAGACATTAGCGTATTTAACTTAGGAATCTGGGGAATCTTCTTCCATCAGCTTGCTGGTGAAAAGACAATCTTCGAAGAGTACCTTCAGAAAAAAGGCGATTCAATCACTCGTCCGAAAACGCGTGAGATCGTTGAATCATGGAAGAGCATGACGCCTGCTTTATTGCTGTTGCAGGACATAAAAGAAGGTGTCATTCACTTTGAGGATGTTATTACGACAAAACAATTCGAAGTGGAAATGGACGCCAACAATCAAGACCTCCCGCCAGTGGGGAGCCTGATTCTCGGATATCCAATCCACGAAGCAGAAAAAGCAGAATTCTTCATGCAGTTCACGATCTTCCCGGTGAAGAGAACGGAAGCGCTGATCAGCAAAGTGAAGAAATATGCGGATGCCGCTGTGAAGAACGGCAAAACGCCGGAAGACTTCATGAAGCAAGAATTCAACAACGTTCTGTTCGCGCTGTTAGCGGAGAAAGATGAAGAGCCGCAAGCAGAGGCAGCTGAAGAAAGCAGTGTTGAGTGGGCAAATGACATGGAGAAAGAAACAGCTGCGGCTATTGAAGAAGGCATGAGCGGAGATGAGTATCCGACTGAATTGATTCCGGCTGTCATTGACATTTGGAAAACATTCTGTGAGAAAAAATCACCTGTTATCAGAAAACCGGAAGCTTTTGCTGCGGCAGTTGAATATTATGTGAATGCGATTTCTCTTAACGGCGCGTCCGTTTCTCAAGCCAAACTGGCGAAAAAATACGGCGTCAGCGCCTCAACAATTTCCAGCCGTTACAAAGAAATTGAAAGCACGTTGCAAGACGAAGCGGATCGTTTTGCACAAACATTATCCTCATAATGAAAAAAACCTTGAAAAGCCTGGCTTTTCAAGGTTTTTTATTTTTGAAACGGAATTTTGATTTCTAACCGGAAGACGGGGTGGCGGTAGGTAAAATCCAGCCTGCCAAAAGCGCTCTTCACCAGTTTTTGAATGATAAACGTGCCCATGCCTTCATGAGCGCCGCCTTTCGTTGAACGGCCAAACGATTGATACAGTGTATCGAGCACTTTTGGATCCATGCCGGGCGTGCTGTTTTCACAAATCAGCACATAAAGCCCGTTGCGCAGCGAAGTTTCCAGCTTAATCTCCGCTTTTTCTCGGGCTTCCTCCGCGCTGTCGAGCGCATTTTCTAATATGTTGCCGACCAAGCTGACCTGATCAGCGGGTGAAAACGGAAGTGAAGAAAGCGGTGTATGCATATGCAGCGAAACCTTCACACCTGAAGCATGTGCTTTTTCAAGAAAATCATAAAGCACTCCTGCAACGTACGCATTCTCTCCCTTCAAAAAACGGTCATATTGACTGTATTCATCCGCCCAGTTTTGAATATATGCTTGTGTATCTGCCTTGGACTGCGCTGAACGGATCGCTGTCAGATGCTTCATTGTATCGTGATTCCGGCTTCTGACATCCATCAGCATTCGATTAGCGTGCTGTTCAGCCTGAGTCAGCTTATCAATTTGATCAGAAAGCCTTGCCTGCAAAGCAGACTGTCCGATACGGAGCCCTTCACACGCTGCATATATCACGATCGCAAACAATGCTAGCAGTATGTCAGAGCCAACCAGCACCGCCGCCGCTGACATCACTTGAATCACGCCAATCCATGTACAAAGCTGGAGGGAACAGCGGTCCCACATCTGCTTCGTTTTCCATAGGTACAACCCTGCTGCCGCCGTGCCTAAAGCAGCGGCGAGAAAAGAGACGGCTGTACTGTGCGAAAGAGCAGCAGCCCCCTGATAAAATATAAAACTAAATAAAAACAGACAAAGACATTGAAAAAGGGTAATCACGTACTAAACTCCTCAAAAATAGTAGTTTTGAAAATAATCAAGCTGCTGCTTGGTGATCATCGCTTTTTTAGACGTTCCCTCAAAGGAAACTGTAAATGAATGCTTGGTATAAGCGGAAAAGTGCTTTATGTAATGAATGTTGATAATAAAGGAACGGTGCGAACGGAGAAAATCCTTCTCCGGCAGGTCGCCTTTAATATCATTTAATGTTTGATACGTCTGCACCTCTTCGGCAGTTGTCACAATCGTCGTCGAACGTCCCGTCCGTTCTGCGAAAATGATATCCTTCTTTTGCAGCACGTGCATTTCAGATTTTTGCTTAATCAATATCCGCCCATTCAAATTCGTTTCCGTTTTCTTTTTCAAATAACGGTCGAAGGAAGCGTTCAGCCGGTCGGCATGGTACGGCTTCATAATATAATCATGAACGTTCAGGTCAAAGGCATGAACGGCATATCCGCCGTTGCCGGTGACGAAAATCACATCCACATCAAGCGAATGGGATCTGATCAAATCAGCAAGCTCATAACCAGACATATGAGGCATCTCGATATCGGCAAGCAGCAGATCAATGTCACCGTTCTTCACCCGGCTGTAGGCTTCCTCCGCTGAATCGGTGGAAAAGACAATTTCGACATCCTGCATTCTGGACACGATCGCTTCCAGCTTCTCTAAATCTACTCGATAATCATCGACAAGTCCGATTTTTACCATTATCATTCCCCTAGTTACATAGAATCATCTTTATTCTATCCCATTTCGCGACATAAAAAGAACTCTTCGCGACAACTTTATCCAACAAATCCAGCATTTCGTATATAGTCATTACTAGAAATAACGAAAAGGGAGATTGTGACATGATTACACTGACCGATTGCAGCCGCAGGTTTCATGATAAGAAAAAGGTAGTCAAAGCGGTGCGAGATGTAAGCTTAACAATTCAAAAAGGAGAAGTCGTCGGCATTCTCGGAGAAAACGGTGCCGGCAAAACCACGATGCTGAGAATGATTGCTGCCTTGCTTGAACCGTCAGAGGGTGCAGTCACAGTAGCCGGCTTTGATACGGTCAAGCAGCCGGCCGAGGTCAAAAAAAGAATCGGCGTCTTATTCGGAGGAGAAACCGGACTTTACGACAGGATGACCGCTAAAGAAAATCTGCAATATTTCGGCAAACTGTACGGGCTGAACCGCCATGAGATCAAAGCAAGAATAGAAGATTTATCAAAACGATTCGGCATGCGTGATTATATGAACCGCAGAGTAGGCGGGTTCTCGAAAGGCATGAGGCAGAAAGTCGCCATCGCCAGAGCGCTGATTCACGATCCGGACATCATTTTATTTGATGAGCCGACAACAGGGCTTGATATTACATCCAGCAACATCTTCCGCGAATTTATTCAGCAGCTGAAAAAAGAACAAAAAACCATTCTATTCTCCAGCCACATTATGGAGGAAGTGCAGGCGCTCTGTGACAGTGTCATCATGATTCACAGCGGAGAGGTGATTTACCGGGGGGCGCTTGAATCCCTATACGAGAGCGAGCGCAGTGAGGATTTGAATTATATCTTTATGTCTAAGCTTGTCAGGGGGATTTCTTAAATGCTGAGCCATATTTATAAAAAAGAAATGATCGACGCTTTGCGCGACAGAAAAACGATTTTACTCACAATCTTAGTGCCGATGATTATGATGCTTGGACTTGTCTTCTTTTATGAAAGCATGCTGTCCGACAAAGGGGAGCAGTACACGCTGGCTGTCGGCCATTCGCTTCCGCCCGCACTGGAAAGCAAGCTTAATGAGATTGACGAAATCAGCGTAAAAACATTTGCAAAGCCTGAAGAGGCAGTTGATGAAGGAAAAGCAGATGCCTATCTGAACGTCCCGAAAGAGTTCGACTCATATGTCAACAGCATGACACCTTTTAAGGTTGATGTTTACGGCAATTCAATCGATCAAGGGTCTTCAAATGCCATGCAGCTTGTGCAGTCTGCCTTAGATCAGTACAAAAATGAAATTGTGCAGCAACGTTTAACAAATAAGCATATTGATCAATCGGTGATCCAGCCGTTTACGATTCAGCAAAAGGAAGCGGATGAGGAGAAAGGGACTTCCGCTATTATGCTTTCCGCCATTCTGCCCATGCTGATTCTGACTTCCATTGTTTCCGGCGCAATGCCGATCGCTCTTGATATCATGGCCGGTGAAAAGGATCGGAAGTCAATCGAGGCGCTGCTATTAACGCCAGTCAGCAGAAACAAAATGCTGGTCGGCAAGTGGCTTGCGGTTTCCACTTTTGGCGTGGCTTCAGGTGTATTGGCTTTGGTGTTTTTGATTTTGTCCACCGTGTTATTTACCGAGAATTTAAAAACGGCCTTCCAGCTGGGAGATCATATGTGGAGTGTAATCGGCGCTTCAGCGCTAATCATTGTGCTCTCTGCATTGCTGATCTCTGCGATGGAGCTTTTCATCAGCATCATGTCCAGCTCGGTAAAAGAAGCGCAAAGTTATATGTCTCTCGTCGTCTTTCTGCCTGTGTTCCCGATGTTTTTCATCTTCAGCAAGGCACCGAACCAATTTGATTTATCATACTTTCTCATCCCGTTTCTGAACCTGCATGCGTTATTTAAACAGCTTTTATTCGGGATGGTTGACCCGGCTGCCATTTTGTCTACGTCAGGAACCATCGCCGTGCTCATCGCCATCTTCTTTTTACTAGCCAGAGCCTGCTTCCTGAAAGACAAATGGGTTCTTCCAAAATAAACTTGCAAAAGGAGAAATACACTTTCTCCTTTTTGTATATCCTGAAAAAAGAAGGAAAATAGAAAAAGGATATCTAATACAAAAAGTGACCCTGCACTATTTTTCATCAAAATTGGTTTCAAAGGAGAAGGAACAATGGATCAAACACGTACACTCGGCAAAACGAAGCTGAAGGTGAAGCGGATCGGATTCGGCGCGAATGCGGTCGGCGGGCATAATCTATTTCCAAATCTAAATGATGAAACAGGGAAGGATTTAGTGCGCACGGCATTGGATGGCGGCGTCAATTTTATCGATACCGCCTTTATATATGGATTGGGGCGATCTGAAGAATTAATCGGCGAAGTCTTACAGGAACGCAGCGTGCGGAATGAGCTCATCATCGCCACCAAAGGAGCTCATAAAGAAGTGGACGGCAGCATTGAATTAGACAATAGCCGGGAGTTTCTTCGCAGCGAGGTCGAGAAGAGCCTGAAGAGGCTGAAAACAGATTACATTGATTTGTATTATGTTCATTTCCCGGATGGAAAAACGCCTCTCGCTGAAGTGGCAGGCACGCTGAAGGAGCTGAAGGATGAGGGGAAAATCAAAGCAATCGGTGCTTCTAACCTCGACTATCAGCAATTGCAGGATTTTAATGCAGACGGCTATTTGGAGGTCTTCCAGGCAGAATACTCTCTGATTCAGCGTGATGCCGAGAAGGAGCTGCTTCCGTACTGTGAAACACACGGCATTTCCTTTATTCCTTATTTTCCGCTCGCATCCGGACTGCTGACAGGAAAATTCACGAAAGACACGGTCTTCGAGGACTTCAGAAAGGATAAGCCGCAATTTCAGGGAGAAGCGTTTATTCACAATCTCAAAAAAGTAGATAAGCTGAAAGCGGTAGCGGAGGAAAAACAAGCGGAGACGGCACATGTCGCCTTAGCGTGGCTGTTAACGAGACCGGCGATAGACGCTATCATTCCAGGCGCTAAGCGTCCTGAGCAATTAAAAGATAACCTGAAAACCTTGAACATTGAACTGACTGAAGATGAGGTAAACTTTATCAGCGGGATCTTCACATAAAAAAGGAAATAGCCTTGGAGGCTATTTCCTTTTGGTGTTTTATTCTTTGATGAATGCTTCAACTAATTCTGCTGCTCTGTAGTCGTCCATATCAAGCTGCCATTGGTCGATGTCATTTTTCTTCATTTTCACTTCAACTGTTTTTTCAGAAGAAGCAGGTCCGAGCTTTTTGAATTCCTCAGGATATACTTGAAGCGCGTATTTCACAGCATCTTCATAGCTTGCGCCGGCATTTTTGCTGTAGTAGTCTTTCACTTTGTCTTCGATACGGTCTGAAAGAGAAGATGCATCTACAGGTTTAACTGTGGCTTCAACAATTGCTTCGTCTTTAGAGATTGAAGTCGTTTTTGCCTGAATGGAAGAGTTTTTGCTTAATCCCTCTTTAATGCCGTTCACGATATTATCAAGCGCTTTGCTGTCCGCATATGTGCTGGAAAGGCCGGAAGCTGAGAGATAACCGTCTTTGGCTGATTCATTAAAATCATTTACAATTTCATTTTTGTTAGCACCGGTGATTTTTTCGAAATCGGCGTTATCTTTGCCGAAAAGAAGGACATCAACATAAGCTGATAACGCTTTTGCAGAATCTTGGAGCTTATCTGCTGTCGCAAGGATTTTTTTGTCTTTTCCGTCAATTTTGAAAGTAACTGATTTTGGCTTTTTATCACCGTAAGATTCCGGCGTATAGTTAAGCTCGTATTTCTCGCCTTTATCTACAACAAAGAAGAGGCTTCCTTCAACTGATTTGTCAGCGTTAATCGTGCTGCTGCGCAGCTTTTCGTTATAGTCTTCAGGATCTGTGTCAGACATCTTAGCATCCTCTTGATACAAAGTGAAATCCATACTGTCTACATTCAGTGGTTCTTTTCCTGTGTTTTTCACAGCGACATTGACTTTTAACACAAGCTGGTCATCTGAAGTGGACTTATCATATTTGGACGGTAGTGTATAAGAGACATCCTTGATTTTGACTTGAGCTATATCTGAGCTTTTTTCTGTTTCTGAATTTTTCTTCTCCGCGTTTGTTTTGCTTCCTGAACAAGCAGCTGTAAACATCATCAGCAGAAGAATAAGGAAAACAGCGTACGTTTTTTTCTGAAACATTCATTTTTCCTCCTCAAATGGTTTAGGAAAGGGGAGTCTTTTGTCTTTAAGAAATGGATCTTTTTGAATGGATTAGCATCATATAACCAAAAAAATCAGTTCTTTTCTCACGGTTTTCACCGGATTTTCTGGAAACTCCGCCCTTCTTTGTCATGAATGGACCTATAAAAAGTTACAACGGAATTAATTTTAAGATTATTAGCTTTCATATTGAATAGGTTCATCATCCTATTTTTGGTGAAAAATGTTCTGGAAAAACTGGTAAACTCAGAAATTTGTGTATTTTAGACTATTACTTTTTGATTAGGTGAAGAGGACATAAGAACGATGAAAGGGGTTGTCTTGGTGAAGAAAGAGGAACGAAAACAAAAAGCACTGGAAATCGGCCGGGTTCCGGAACACTTAAAACTGGAAATTGAAGATTATGGCGATAATGAGAAAAGAACCTATTTTTGTTGGATAGATCCTCAGGATGAACACATCGGCATTATCGTGGAACTTGATCCGGACGGGCAGCTTACGTCCCTTTCCCGTGATATTGAGCCTGAGAGCAAAAAAAGGCTGTCTGAAGAGCAATTAGAGAATAGCATGCGCCAATTTGTCGAGACTCATTATCCCGGAGCGCTCTCTGCCTTTGTCCGTGATGAAAATGACTGTACCTCCGGCGATAAAGTGAGATTTTCATATGTTCAAATAGAGGACGGTCTTCCTCTTCCCATGAGCGGATTTATGGCGGATATCACCTTATCAGGCGAGATCATTTACTTCCGCTATTACGGGAAAGCGGGCAGCATCATCAAACCAAAGCGGATCGCGAATGATGAGGAGGCACTTGCCTTTATCAAGAAGGATGTGGAGTTCAACCTATTGTTTGAAGTTCTCAATCGTTCTGTTTACAAAAACGGGGACGGTCAGCCGCATTTGGTGTATGAGCCTGAATGTAGGGCCATTACTGTACCTGCAGATTTGGTCCAAGAAGAAAAAGAATTTGTTGATGACGATGACAGGGAGCCGGAAAGCTTTCCTCTCCCTTTATTCGAAGGCATTCACGAAAAGGCTGATCTTGGCAGTATGATTGGACTCGAAAAAGGGTTTGTCAAAGAGCGGGAAGCGGACTTGGGAGACGGGAGAATTGGGACCGTTTGGCGGAATCCGGATGATCCCGTGTATCAGCCGGCTGATAAGAGCATGGACAGCTGGTTCAAAGGGCGGGTCCATCAAGCGTTGAAAACCATCCATAACAAAGAAACCGGAAAACTCGAAGGCGTTATGTCATTTATGGAGAAAAAAGGGCCGTTAACAGTAACTGAGGCAGAGTGCGAAAAAATTGCGCTTCGTTTCTTGTTTGCTTTATTTCCGAATGCCGATCAATATTTTAAGATCAGGTACGATGAACCGGATGAAGAAGAAAACGCAGTCGCTGGTTTTACATTCGAAGCACACTGTCACGGGGTTCCGCTTCGGTTTGGTCAGATTAGAATTTGCGTCAGCCGCCAGACAGGGCACATTACCGTTTATATGGCGCCGGATATTGACCCAAAGGAGCTGGAAGCCATTCATCCGGTTCCGGCTATTTCAGCAGAACAAGCGAAGTCTATCTTGTGGCAGCATTTTAACGTTGAGCTAAGCTGGGAGAGAGAATACCGCGATGATGAAGAACACAGCTACAGGCTCGTCTATAAGCCGGTGTATCCGCGTTTTATCGAAGCCCATACAGGAGAGCCGGTTTTCAGTTTATGGTAAAACAGCCAAAAGTCACGCAATTGCTGCAGATGTATAAGGTGAGATGTGATGAAAGTAACAGAAAGAATATCAGAAAACAACGACAATAATAGAAAAGGACCTTTCTTCACTTTAAATGAAGAAAGGTCTTTTTATATAATAAACAGGATTCTCTTTGTCGTAGACTCTTTGAAAGGATGACTTCATTGGTTAATAAACAGCTGAAAAAGAAGGCGCAAGAGATCGGGAATGTACCTCCGCATTATGAGCTTGAAATAGAAGATTACGGCCAAAAGCAAAAGAAGAAGGGGCAGGCATACTTTATCTGGAAGGACCCTGAAGATCCGGAAAAACACATTACAGTTGAACTTGGACATGACGGCGCTTTGCTCACTTTTTCAACAACCGTCTGCTCCGAGACAGACAAAAAACTTCCAGATGCCGAGCTGAAGCTGACTGCTCTTCAATTTGCTGCTGCCAACCATCCAGGCACATTTATGAATTTTCATTTTCAAGGCAAGGAAGAACGGGGGCAGCACATCCGGTTTGTCTATACCAAAATGGAGCTGGGGCTTCCGATTCCCAATTCAGGCTTTTTAGTTGATATGATACGCAGCGGACAGATTGTCCATTTTTTATATTACGGAGAAGAGCATAAAGCCGAAGTTCCAAAGGAATTTGTAGCAAAAGAGAAGGTTATGTCCCATTACTTAAATACAATGACTTTGCAGCTGATGTACGATGTCATTGACGGCGAACAAACACCCAGGCTTGTGTATGAACCGATTCTGCCGGGATACAGCTACCCAGCGGATGTAGACGAAATCGTGCCTGACCAGCATATCGCAGACGAAAGAATAGAAAACGGAGCGCCCCTGCCGCCGCTTCAGAACAAGGAAGAAGTCGATATATTTGCCTTGCTGGGTTTTACCCCTGATATGCAGAAAGTCAGTGAAAGAGACTTTGGAGAAGAAATAGGAAGCACGTGGCGAAAAGGCACTGCGCCGGAGCGTAAGGATTTAAGCATTGGGAGTTATTTTGAAACGAGAAATAAAAACACAATCAAAATGAAGACGGATAAAAAAACCGGAAAATTAAAAGCAGCGCTTTCTTTTATGGACCAGCAGAACAACCGCCAATGCTCAACGGAAGAATGCCAAAGGACAGCGCTTCAATTTTTGTATGCCCTCTATCCGAGAGCAGCTGAATTTTTCAGAGCGAATCCCGTCCGAATTGATGAAAGAGGGAGGGTCCGCAATCATTTTTCTGTCTGGTATAAAGGAGTGCCGCTGCGGTTTGGCGCTGCTCGCATCATTGTCAATCCGGATACGGGAATGGTTGACGCTTTTATGGCACCGGATATTGATCCAGAACAATTGGAAACAATAAATCACAGGCCGGATGTTTCTGCTGAAGAAGCGAAAGAAACGTTTTTGGCCGCATTTGATGTGAAGCTGGAGTGGCAGCCTGATTTTACACCAGGCAGCGATCAGCATTACAAACTCGTATATAAGCCGGTTTATCCTTCCTATATTGATGCGCACATAAGGAAAAAGAAAAGGCTGTGAGGGTGTCTAGTCAGGAATCATCTCCAAGTGGGGATAGTCCTTGAATCGTGTCCAGTCCCCGCCCCACTCAAAACCGAGTTTCTTAGCGATCTCGACAACCTCCAGCCAATCTGATTTTCCGTTTTGATTGCCGTCATATTCCAAATCCCATAAGATGCTGCCATCCTTTTTTTGAAGGGCGAAATCAATAGCTAAACCATAGTTATGATACGATTCCCCTCCTCTTGCATAGGTGACAATATTCCCTTTTTTTGTACGTCCCTGTTTATATAATTCGTCTTGTTCCTTAAAGGACCTGAATCCTTCTGTAATGACGACGGTGATGCCTTTATTCGCTGCTGCGGCCTTGAGGGCATCGGCATTCTGCTTTACAATCGGATGAAGATCCGAAGGGACAGGCATATCCTGCAGGGCATTTTGAGAATGCCATTCGTGCCGTATATAACTAAAACACAGATCAAGAAGAAACAGAATACATAAGATAACAGATGTTTTTACGGGTAATTTCATATCGGTCTCACTTTCTCATGATGTGCTAAATGTTGACGCTTATACGATTGACTCTCTCTAAAAGCGAACAGCTATGATAAAATATAACATAAATAGTAGCAGGAGGAAGGAGGCAGACCGATGAGAGCAAAGATTCCATCTGAGGAAGTGGCAGTAAAGCTAAACGAATGGTACAAGCTCATTCGCGCATTTGAAGCAGATCAAGCAGAAGCGTTAAAGCAGGAGATCGAATACGATTTAGAAGACATGGAAGAAAATCAGGACTTGCTTTTATATTTTTCTTTGATGGAATTCCGGCATCGAATCATGCTTGATAAGCTGATGCCGGTGAAAGACAGCGACACCAAGCCTCCGTTCTCTGATATGCTGAACGAAATTGAAAGCAATCAGCAAAAACTCACAGGCTTATTGGAATACTACTTTTATTATTTCAGAGGGATGTACGAATTTAAGCAGAAAAATTTCATACTAGCGATTGACCATTATAAGCATGCCGAGGAAAAACTCGAATATGTCGAGGATGAGATCGAAAAAGCTGAGTTTCTTTTTAAGGTTGCAGAAGTGTATTATCACATCAAACAAACGTATTTTTCAATGAATTATGCGAGCCAGGCGCTTGATATCTATACGAAATATGAACTGTACGGGCGCCGCCGCGTGCAGTGTGAATTTATCATCGCCGGAAATTTGACCGATGTTTATCATCATGAAAAAGCGCTGACACACTTGTGCAGCGCCTTAGATCATGCCAGGCAGCTGGAAGAAGCGTATATGATCGCCGCTGCCCATTATAATGTCGGGCACTGTAAGTACAGTCTGGGCGATTACAGTGAAGCGGAGGGCTATTTCAAAACAGCCGCCGCCATTTTTGAGGAGCACAACTTTCAGCAGGCCGTTCAAGCCGTTTTTTCACTGACCCATATCTACTGTAAAGAGGGAAAATACGATAAAGCGGTAGAGACGTATGACCGTGGGGTAAAGAGCGCCTCTGAATGGAAAGATGACATATATTTGACGAAATTCCGCCTCATTCATGAGCTGTATCTTGGAAGCGGCGACCGGAATGTACTTAAAGAATGCTTTGACCTGCTGGAATCCCGCCAGCTTCTTGCCGATGCTGAAGATCTGCTGCATGATACAGCGGAACGTTTCAATCAGCTGGAACGCTACGAGTCCGCCGCTTTCTTTTACCAAAGGCTGATGAATATTAAAAAGAAGCTTGCTGAGCAGCGTTTTCAATAGGAAATGGCAGAGAACATAATCGGTTCTCTGTTTTTTTGTGCTGTTTTTAACCCGGAAAAATAGGGTATTTTCCACTGCATAATGGAAAATCAGAGGAGGATATCGTTTATGTATAAAGATTTAACCGGAAAAACAGCGATTGTGACAGGTTCTTCAAAAGGAATCGGGAAAGCCATTGCGGAACGGTTTGGACAGGAGAACATGAATGTTGTTGTGAACTACCACAGCGACCCATCTGGAGCCGATGAAACGATGGACATCATTAAGCATAACGGAGGGAAAGCTGTCGCAGTTGAGGCAGACGTGTCAAAAGAAGCAGGGATTCAGGCGCTCTTGGACGCCGCTTTAGAGCATTTCGGCACGCTCGATATCATGGTGAACAACTCCGGCTTTAACGGCGCGGAGGCCATGCCGCATGAGATGAGTCTAGAAGATTGGCAGAGAGTCATTGATGTCAACGTCACAGGAACCTTTATGGGAGCAAAAGTAGCGCTTAACCACATGATGAAAAACAACATCAAAGGCAATGTGCTGAATATCTCGAGCGTTCACCAGCAGATCCCGCGCCCCGTCAACGTTCAGTATTCCACGTCCAAAGGCGGCATCAAGATGATGACAGAAACGCTGGCACTCAACTATGCGGATAAGGGAATCCGCGTCAACGCGATAGCGCCCGGCACCATTGCCACAGAATCAAATGTTGATACGAAAAAGGAAGAGAACAGACAAAAACAATTGAAAAAGATTCCGATGAAAACCTTCGGAAAGCCGGAAGAAGTGGCGGCAGCAGCGGCTTGGCTCGTATCTGAGGAAGCGAGCTATGTGACCGGCACAACACTATTCGTCGACGGCGGAATGACACTTTATCCATCTCAGCTTGAATAGAACACAAAACAGGGGGATTGCGGGATGAAAACAGACTGGTGGAAGGATGCGGTGGTGTATCAAATTTATCCGAGAAGCTTTCAGGACAGCAATGGAGATGGAATTGGAGACCTGCGGGGGATCATTTCCCGCCTTGATTACATAAAGGAGCTCGGGGCAGATGTGATTTGGATTTGCCCGATCTATCCTTCTCCGAATGTTGATTACGGCTATGATGTGACGGACCATAGGACGATTATGGATTCATACGGAACGATGGACGATTTTCACGAACTGCTTGACCAGGTGCACCAGCGCGGTTTAAAGCTGGTGATGGATTTTGTGTTAAATCACACCTCGGTCGAGCATCCGTGGTTTAAAGAAGCGGAGCTGGACAAAAACAGCAAATACCGCAGCTATTACTTTTGGCGCCCCGGTACAAAGAATGGTCCTCCGACGGACTGGGTGTCTGACTACGGATGCCCGGTCTGGCAATACGAGGAGCACACGGGAGAATATTATCTCCACATGAATGCCGTCAAACAAGCTGATTTAAATTGGGAACATCCTGAGGTGCGCCAAGCGGTGTTTGACATGATGAGGTTTTGGCTCGATAAAGGGGTGGACGGCTTGCGCATTGATCAGCTCCATCTCATTTCTAAGAAAGAATATCTTCCTTCGTATGAGGACTATATCAATCAGCAGGCAGAGCCAAAGCCTTTCCAGCCAAATGGCGAACGAATTCATGACTATTTAAAAGAAATGACAGATGAAGTATTTTCCCGGTACGATGTGATGTCTGTCGGAGAGGTTGGCAGTGTCACACCGGAGGAAGGGCTGAAGTATACGGGAACCGATAAGCATGAGCTGAATATGATTTTTCACTTTCAGCATATGGAGCTTGACCAGCAGCCAGGAAAAGAACATTGGGATGTAAAGCCCCTTGAGCTTTCTGATTTAAAATCGGTTTTGACAACATGGCAAAAAAAGCTTGAACATGAAGGCTGGAATACGTTGTATTGGTGCAACCACGACCAACCCCGGATTGTGTCCAGGTTCGGAGACGATGGGGAATACCGCAAAGCATCTGCGAAAATGCTCGCCACCGTTCTTTATCTCATGAAGGGAACGCCTTATATTTATCAGGGAGAAGAAATCGGGATGACAAACGCTCCGTTTACCCGGATTGAGGACTACAAAGATATCCAAACGATTAATATGTATCATAAACGGGTGTTTGAAAAAGGCTATGATCCGGAAGATGTGATGAAATCGATCTTAGCCAAAAGCCGGGATCACGCTCGGACGCCGATGCAGTGGAGCAGCGGCAAAAATGCCGGATTTACTGACGGTACGCCTTGGCTGAAGGTCAACCCGAACTTCACGTCCATCAATGTGGAAGAGGCGCAGACAGACGCTGATTCAATCTTAACCTATTACAAAAAGCTGATCAGCCTGAGAAAGCGATACGCTGATCTCATCAAAGGAAGCTATGAACTTTTGCTTCCGGATGATCCGCAGCTGTTTGTATACATGAGAGAAAACGGCAAACAGCGGCTTTTGTCGGTCAATAACTTTTCAAAAGAGCAGGCTGTTTTCCGCTGGCCTAAGCAATGCGGCAAGGATCAGTCATCCCTGCTTCTCAGCAATTATAAAAACAACGGCGACCTTGCTGACGAAATGGTGTTACAGCCTTATGAGAGCAGAGTGTATCTTCTGGACAATACAATCAAATGATTCAGCCCGGCATTTTCAGCCGGGTTTTTTAAGTGCATATATTCGCGCCATAGACGGGAAAAATAAAATCAAAATGAAAATTAACTTGCAAAACGTAATGACTTCGGTTTATTATGATATAGGATTACAAAATCGTTATCATTTTGATTTAAGTGAATATGAAAAAGAGGGGATATACGATATGTTTAAAAAATGGAGCGGTTTGTTTGTGATTGCAGCGTGCTTTTTAATGGTTGCAGCATGCGGCAACTCATCAACAAAAGGGTCGGCGGATTCTAAGAGTGATAAATTGCATATTGTCACAACGTTCTACCCGATGTATGAATTTACGAAACAAATTGTAAAAGACAAAGGCGATGTGGATTTGTTAATTCCATCTTCCGTCGAACCGCATGATTGGGAACCGACGCCGAAAGACATTGCCAACATTCAGGATGCTGATTTGTTCGTTTATAATAGTGAATACATGGAGACATGGGTTCCATCAACTGAAAAAAGCATGGGTCAAGGTCATGCCGTTTTCGTCAATGCGAGCAAAGGCATTGATTTAATGGAAGGCTCTGAAGAAGAACATGAAGAGCACGGAGAACACGAGGAGCATGAGCATGGGGAGCATGAGCACAGCCATGAAATGGACCCTCACGTATGGCTCAGCCCTGTTCTGGCGCAAAAGGAAGTTAAAAATATAACGGCGCAAATCATAAAACAGGACCCGGATAATAAAGAATACTACGAGAAAAATAGTGCAGAATATATTGCAAAACTGCAGGATCTTGATAAACTATATCGTACAACCGTAAAAAAAGCGGCGAAGAAAGAATTCATTACGCAGCATACAGCTTTCGGCTATTTGGCAAAAGAATACGGCTTGACTCAGGTTCCGATTGCAGGGATTTCTCCTAACCAAGAGCCAAGCGCAGCTGACTTGGCAAAGCTGAAAACATATGCCAAAGAACATAACGTAAAAGTGATTTACTTTGAAGAAATTGCATCCTCAAAGGTCGCAGAAACGCTTGCCAATGAAATCGGCGCGAAGACAGAAGTGCTCGATACACTGGAAGGCTTAAGCAAAGAAGAACAGGATAAAGGTTTAGGGTATATCGACATTATGAAACAAAACCTCGATGCCCTGAAAGATTCACTATTGGATAAATCATAAGATAGTGTGCGCCGGAGGGTGCACACTATTTCTTTGTGAGAAAGGAAGATTGACATGAATCTCGTCTCATTGAAAGATATCGTTTTCGGCTATTCCCACACGCCTGTGTTGGATAAGGTTTCACTTGATATTGAAAGCGGAGAGTTTGTCGGCATCACAGGACCAAACGGGGCCTCTAAATCGACGCTCATGAAGGTGATGCTCGGCATGCTGAAACCGTGGGAAGGCACGGTGACGATCAGTAAAAGGAATACAGAAGGAAAACGCCTGACGATAGGGTACGTTCCGCAGCAAATTTCTTCATTTAATGCCGGCTTTCCGAGCACAGTACTGGAGCTTGTTCAGTCAGGCCGCTACACAAAAGGAAAATGGTTTAAACGTTTAAATGAAGAAGATCATCTCGAAGTGGAAAAAGCACTGAAAATGGTGGAAATGTGGGAGCTCCGCCACCGGAAAATCGGCGATTTATCAGGCGGACAGAAGCAGAAAATCTGTATCGCCAGAATGCTTGCCAGCAACCCGGATCTCTTAATGCTGGACGAACCGACAACAGCCGTTGACCACGACAGCAGAAAAGGATTTTACGAATTTATGCACCATCTTGTGAAAAATCACAACCGAACAGTTGTGATGGTCACTCATGAACAAAATGAAGTACAGCAATTTTTAGATAAAGTGATTCGATTAGAGAGAGGAGAAAAAGGCGGATGGAAATGTTTGACTTGGAATTCATGCGACGAGCTTTTCTAGCAGGCGGCATGATTGCCATCATGGCCCCGATACTAGGGGTGTATCTCGTTCTCAGAAGACAGGCCTTAATGGCTGACACACTTTCACATATTTCATTGTCAGGTGTTGCCATCGGCTTTTTCCTCAGCACCAATATTACCGCGGCGAGCATAGTCGTCGTGACCGTCGGCGCAATCGGGATTGAATACATGCGGCGGGCATACCGGACATACTCGGAAGTATCGATTGCCATTTTAATGGCGGCGGGTCTGTCCTTCGCGATGTTTTTAATCAGCCTTTCGAAAGGCGCCGCCAATATGAGCATTGACCAGTACTTATTCGGGTCGCTCGTGACGGTTAACCAGCAGCAGGTCTATATTATCGGCATCATTACATTGTTGATCCTGCTCTATTTTATCGTATTAAAAAGGCCGCTCTACCTGCTGACATTTGATGAAGCAACAGCCAAAACGTCCGGAATCAATACAAACATTCTGTCGATGTCATTCAGTATTGTCACTGGTCTTGCGATCTCAGTTATTATTCCAATTATCGGCGTACTGCTCGTATCGGCACTGCTCGTATTGCCGGCAGCTTTCGCCATTAGAATCGCAAAAGGCTTTAACATGGTATTTATGTCAGCCATTCTCATTTCCTTATTCAGTGTATTTATGGGACTGACATCATCTTATCAGCTCGGCACACCGCCAGGGCCTTCCATTACCCTGCTGTTAATTGTTCTGCTCTTGATCGGATTTGCAGTTCAAGGGATATGGACGTTTATCAAAAAAGAAACCCAGCGTAAAAAAGGACGCAGGTAAAAATAAAAAGCAGTTTTTCCTTCAGGAAAAACTGCTTTTTTTATAGAAATAACTCTGCAAGACGCTCATAGGATTCTTTTTTCGCCTCAAAGTCAAACACATTGCAAAGAACCATCATTTCATTTGTTTCATAGCGGTCAACTAGCTCTAGAAGCTGCTGTTTTACAGTGCTTGGAGAACCGATGACCATGCGCTTTCTGTTTTCTCGTATTTGGTTTTTATCTGATTCGGTATAGTGGTATGCTTTCGCTTCCTCAATACTTGGCACCCTGCTGTCCAAGCCTTTCCCGACGCGAAGAAGCCACAAATCTTGGCTTAACGCGAGCTCCTCTGCCTCTTCATCTGTTTTTGCGCAAATGACAAAGATCGTAAACAGTGCGGTTGGAGATGTGAAATGGGCTGATGGCTGAAAGTTTTCACGATAGACGCGAAACGCGCTTTCCCCTCGTTCGGGGTTAATAAAATGTCCAAATACATATCCGATTCCCTGATGGGCCGCTCGCCTTGCGCTGTTTTCCCCCAATCCAAGCACCCAAAGCTCCGGCACTGTATCAATAAGAGGCGCTGCTTTGATCCCGGCATACGGATGCCCGGCGGGAAGCGAATCGGTCAGAAAATAAGAGACATCCTGAAGCTGTCTGTTAAAATCGGTTAAGCTTTTTTTGATGCCGTCGGTTAATGCGAGCCGGGTTTTCGTCGTTCCGCCCGGCGAACGCCCGAGGCCGAGGTCAATCCGGTTCGGATACAAGGCCTCAAGCTGGCGAAAGGTTTCGGCCACCTTAAACGGGCTGTACTGAGGCAGAAGCACACCGCCAGACCCGACACGAATCTTGTTGGTGTGAGCCGCGATGCGTGCGATCATAATTTCCGGTGCCGTGCTTGCCAGTCCTTTCGTGCTGTGGTGCTCGGCAAACCAATAACGCTTATAGCCCCACTCTTCACTTCGTCCGGCCAGCTCAACCGAATGCTGAAGGGCTGTCATGGGGCTTTCTCCTTTAGAAACAGGTGCCTGATCAAGTATGCTTAAATGAATCAAAAGGCCGCTTCCTTTCCGTTGCTTTTTAGAATGTGATACAAGAATAGGCAAAATGACTCGCTCACGTCAAATGGTTTGTTTAAGATCCGTCATTCATATGATTTGCTAAAGATATATCAAATATGGGAGATTTTTTTCGAGGATTTTCGTCAATTATTCTAAACTTTTACGAAACTTTGATATAATAAAAAACGTATATATTAATAATTTACAGGCATTCAAGTTACGTTTGTACGTAAAAATAAATGTGACTATATTCACATTTCGATGATTAGGAGTGAATCGTGTGGCAATTTCTTTAGAAAAAGGTCAGCGAATTGATTTAACAAAAGGAAAAGCGGGTCTGTCAAAATTGATGGTGGGTCTCGGCTGGGACCCTGTTTCATCAGGCGGCGGCTTTTTTGGAAAGCTGCTCGGCGGAGGCGGACCAAATATTGACTGTGACGCATCAGTGCTGATGCTGGAAAACGGCAAGTTCACTGATAAAAAAAATGTCATTTATTTTGGAAACCTGAAAAGCCGCTGCGGCAGTGTCAAGCACACAGGTGACAACCTGACAGGCGACGGAGCGGGCGATGATGAGCAGATTTTAATTGATTTGGCGAAAGTGCCTGCCAACATTAATAAGCTTGTATTTGTTGTGAATATTTATGATTGCGTAAGAAGAAAACAGGATTTCGGCATGATTCAAAATGCTTTTATCCGTGTTGTTGATCAATCAAATCATGAAGAAATGCTCAAATACAATTTGAAAGACAATTATGCTGGCAGAACAAGCCTGATTACGGCTGAAATCTACCGCCAGGACGGCGAGTGGAAATTCGCGGCGGTCGGCGAAGGCACAAACGATACAAGATTAGAAGATATTGTCAACCGATACGTATAAAAGAAAAAGGAGTGGATGAAACATGGCAATTTCATTGGCAAAAGGACAAAAAGTAGATTTAACAAAAACGAATCCGGGTCTTTCAAAGGTTGTTGTCGGTTTGGGCTGGGATACGAATAAGTATGACGGCGGACATGACTTTGATCTTGACTCAAGTGTGTTTCTTTTAGATGCGTCTGGAAAATGCGCATCTCAAAATGATTTTATTTTCTATAATCAGCTTGAAGGCGGAAACGGTTCAGTCGTTCATTCAGGCGATAACCTGACAGGCCTTGGCGAGGGTGATGACGAGAATGTAAAAGTCAATCTCAGCGCCGTACCTGCCAATATCGACAAAATCTCATTTGTGATCACGATTCACGAAGCGGAAGCGCGCAGCCAAAATTTTGGACAAGTGTCAAATGCGTTTGTGCGCATTGTCAATGAAGAAACAAATGAAGAGCTTATTCGTTACGATCTTGCGGAAGATTTCTCTATTGAAACGGCAATTATCGCTGGAGAGCTTTACAGACACAACGGCGAATGGAAATTCTCCGCTATCGGCTCAGGCTACCAAGGCGGTCTTGCCCGCATCGCAACAGATTACGGCCTGCAAGTCGGTTAAGACATATTACGAAGAGCAGAAAGGAGAGAGGCAGTATGGCCATTCAATTAGCAAAAGGACAGCGTGTGGATTTAACGAAAACAAATCCGGGACTTACAAAAGCGGTGATCGGTTTAGGCTGGGATACAAATAAGTACTCAGGCGGACACGATTTTGACCTGGATGCTTCAGCCTTTTTAGTGGATGCGCATGATAACTGCGTGAATGATCTCGATTTCGTCTTCTATAATAACCTTGAGCATCCGAGCGGCGGTGTCATTCATACGGGTGACAACCGCACCGGAGAAGGCGACGGAGATGATGAGCAGATCATCGTTGATTTTTCAAAAATCCCTGCTCACATTGAGAAGATCGGCATCACAGTTACCATTCATGACGCGGAAGCACGCAGCCAAAACTTTGGACAAGTTTCCAATGCGTTTGTGCGTGTTGTTGACGAAGAAACGCAGAATGAGCTTCTTCGCTTCGACTTGGGAGAAGATTTCTCAATTGAAACTGCTGTTGTCGTTTGTGAGCTTTACAGACACGGCGGCGAGTGGAAATTCAATGCGATCGGCAGCGGTTTTTCCGGCGGGCTGGCTGCATTGTGCCGGAACTACGGTTTGCAAGTGTAAGCGAGTGACAAATAGAGAAGTCACCGTTTCAAATTAATAGGAGGAAAAAATTTGGACTTTTTACATCATATCATGTCTACGTATGCTTCATTTTTCGATTGGAAAATGTGGGGGGAAGTGCTTTCTGACCCTGTTTCCTGGGGTCTGATCGGGTCCCTTGTTGTTCTGGAAGGCCTTTTATCGGCCGATAACGCGCTTGTTCTTGCGGTGATGGTCAAACATCTGCCGGAAAAACAGCGGAAAAAAGCGTTAACGTATGGTTTGTTTGGAGCTTATATTTTCAGGTTTATTTTCATCGGGCTCGGTATGCTCCTCATTAAATTCTGGTGGATCAAGGTGCTTGGCGCGCTTTACCTGGCTTGGCTCGTCATTAAGCACTTTTGGATCGGAGAAAAAGAAGAGGAAGCAGACGGTATTAAGAAAAATTCTTGGATGGTCCGTACATTCGGTATCTTCTGGGCGACTGTTATTTCAGTTGAATTAATGGACCTTGCCTTCTCTGTGGACAGCATCTTGGCCGCGTTTGCGGTATCTGAAAAAGTATGGGTTCTTCTGATCGGCGGTATGCTTGGTATTTTAATGATGCGTACAGTGGCAAAAGTATTCCTTGTGCTGATCGATAAAATCCCTGAGCTTGAAAACACAGCATTCGTGTTAATCGGAATTATCGCGCTGAAAATGGCAGGGAGCGCTTTCCATTATGAAATGCCGCATTCTGTATTCTTCATTATCATTATCGCTGCATTTGCGGTGACATTTATCATTCACTATATCAACAAACAAAAGCAGGTGCGCGAACAAACAGCTGCGTCAAAAGAAGAATAAAACAAAACAAGGAGGGAGTTTCATGTCCTTCCTTTTTTGTTACAGAAAAGAGGGTGACTGGTTTGCGGTATTTCCACTATTTATCAGCGCGTCAAGAAGAGCATGTATTTTATCAAGTGCCGAAACAGGTCACGAAAGAGGCGCCGAAAAAGTGGCTTGAACAAGCGCTGGGAGCCCTATTATATATGCCTGCAACCCGCCACGACATCGGCGCTATGATTACTGAACAAAAATACGAGGATCTAACGTCCGTTGTGTTCTGCTTAGAGGATGCGATCGGGGATCATGAAGTCAAGCAGGCTGAACATAATCTCAACATTCAGCTTGAGCTCATAGAACAGGCAATTCAGCAAAACAAAATAGAACCGGAAAATCTTCCGATCATGTTTATAAGGGTGCGTTCTCCGAAGCAGATGCAGGAGCTGGCCGGCCGCTTGAAGCACCTTCTCCATTTGTTAACCGGTTTTGTGTTTCCGAAATGTTCAGAAGTGAACGCCCGTGACTATGCCGAAACGCTGAAAAACATCTCTCGCGATAGGAGAGCGCCGATTTATGGAATGCCGATTTTAGAAACGCCTGATTTGCTTTCTAAAGAGACACGGACGGAGGCTTTCGGAGAGCTGAGTGCGGTTCTGCATCAATATCAGGACTTGATTCTAAACGTGCGAATCGGTGCGACTGATTTGTGCGGGTTATACGGCATCCGGAGAAAGCCGGGACAAACCATCTATGATATTCGCCTGATTTCCGATTTTATGGCGGATGTCATCAATTATTTCGGCCGGACATTTGTCGTTTCTGGACCGGTCTGGGAATATTTCCAGGCAGCGCAAAAGCCTCACCTTCTATCAGGACACCAGCCTGCTGAGCTGAATGAGCATGTCAAAGGTTTGGTGAAGGAAACAGAGCTTGATATTGCTAACGGGATTCACGGAAAAACAGTCATTCACCCGTCTCAGCTTAAAGCGGTAAACAGCCTGTATGTTGTATCAAAGGAAGACTATATGGATGCGTTAAGCATTATTCATCACGGAAACGGTTCAATCGGAGTGATGAAAAGCCATTTTTCCAACAAAATGAATGAAATGAAGCCCCATATGAAATGGGCTGAGAACATCATAATAAAATCAGAAATTTATGGGGTGTATCATGAAAACCGATCTTTCTCCGATTTGCTCAACGAACAGCAAACCACTTCAAATATTGGACAATATGGCGGTTGATCTGTCGGTCACTGACAATCCGCTTTCTATTCCGGAGCAAGTCTTATTTGAAATGGCGGCGCGAGTGAACAAAAAAAGAGGTTTTTTATTTGTCAGCAAAGTGCTGGGAAAGCATATTCCAGTTCATCCGCTGAAGCCGCTTTTAGCGTCAGGGCTGCTTGCTTTGGAGTACGCTGAACGAAAAACGGGCCGTGAGCTGAAGGAGAAGGCTGACATTCTGAACGGGTTTCTTTCAGGAACGGACAGCGGGCTTCGGGATGCTTATCGAACATTGCAAAAGCAGCGCATGGCACTAGAGGAGGCGCCGCTTGTGATCGGGTTTGCGGAAACGGCGACAGCACTTGGACACGCGGTTTATAACTGCATTGAGAATGCGTCGTATGTCCATACAACACGTGAACAAATACGAAACAACGAGCCTTCCATTACATTTGTCGAGGAGCACTCCCATGCGACCGATCAGCTGTGCTATGCGGAACCTCATATGATCAACAACAATTGCCCGGTGATTCTCGTGGATGATGAAATCACAACAGGAAAAACGGCATTGCATATCATTCGGGATATACAATCGAAATTTCCCCGCAAAGAGTACGCTGTTTTGTCTTTATTGGATTGGCGGACTGAGGAACACAAACAAGCTTATGCTGAAGCGGAACGGGAATTAGGGGTTACCATATCAACAACAGCTTTACTGTCTGGGCGCATTTCCTTTAAGGGAGAGCTTTTGTCAGAGTCCACCTATGATTACAAACCGAAGCCGCAGGAATCAGCAATAAACAGAACAGACATCGACTTGTCCGGCTTCTTTGCATCCTTACCCTATCAGCCGGCCACATTCGCAGACGAGCATTTTTATGTGAAGGAAACAGGGCGATTTGGCTTAAAGGCGAGTGACAGGCAGGCCGTCCACGAGGCCTGCCGCCTAGCTGCACAGCATGTGGAACAATATCGGAAGGGGAGAAGAACGCTTGTGCTCGGAACGGGAGAGCTGATGTACATCCCTATGAAAATCGCAGCGCATCTTCACGGCTCTATTTCCTATCAATCTACTACCCGCAGTCCGATTCACCCTGTTGCCAAAAAGGGCTATGCTGTGCAAAACGGATATTCATTTATGAATCCCGAAGATGAGGGGGTTCGCCATTTTATCTATAACCTCCCCTCCGGAGCGTATGACGAAGTCTTTTTCTGTCTTGAAAAGACCGTTTCGGATGAGGCGTTACAGCCAATTTTTCATCTATTCAAAGAAAAAGAAGTGCCGCATATCCATATTGTAACCCTTTCAGGAAAGGCGTGATCTGAATTGACAGAGATAATTGACCGGATTGGAAGCTATTCGAAGGAGGATGTCACCTTTCTATTAAAAGATTTGTCCGCCGTTTCGATTGAAAAAAGCACGGAAGAACGGGAACGGTCGATTCAAAGCGGCACCCATTACTCTGAAATGCTGCCGATCGAATATAAGCCGACAGATGAGTATATGAAACTGTTTTATGCCTCGCTTGAAGACAGTAAACAGAAGGTTGCGTTGGCGGCCGGAGCTGTGGCGGAGCAGCTTTTCGCCAAACACGGTAAGCATATGGTTTTGTGCAGCCTGGCAAGGGCAGGCACGCCGATCGGTGTATTGATCAAACGGTACATCAAAATGAAGTATCACATCTCAGTTCCGCACTACAGCATATCGATTATTCGGGACAGAGGAATTGATGAAAACGCCTTGCAGTATATGCTGAAGCATCATCCAGACGGAAAGATCGCCTTTATCGACGGCTGGACAGGCAAAGGCGCTATTACAAAAGAACTGAACCGATCCATCCAACAGTTTAACCAGCGCTGGAATACGAAACTTTCCTCAGAAATTGCGGTGCTTGCCGATCCGGGTGATTGCGCGGACATCTACGGAACGAAGGAGGATTTTCTGATTCCGAGTGCCTGCTTGAACTCTACGGTCTCGGGTCTTGTCAGCCGAACGGTCTTAAATGAAAAATGGATGGGGCCGAATGATTTTCACGGGGCGAAATATTACCGTGAGCTGAGCGAAGAGGATGTTTCTGTATTCTATATTGAAACGATAGCGGAGCAATTTCCGTCTATTTTTAAAGAAGCAGAACGCCTGGCGATTAGCTTTCAGCGCGCACATATGAAACCGGATTGGAGCGGCTTGGTTTCCATTGAGACGATCCGAGAGCAATTTGGCATCAGCAATACGAACCTGATCAAACCGGGAGTCGGAGAAACGACCCGTGTGCTTCTTCGCAGAGTGCCTTGGAAAATACTAATTCAGCCTGGCGCTGAAGAAACGCTGAAACATATTCTTTTACTGGCAAAGGATCGGGAAGTGCCTGTAGAAGAATACGAGAACATGTCTTACAGCTGCTGCGGGCTAATTCGTCCGGCGGAGAAAAGCCTATGAACGCGTTTGCCAGCGATTTAGACAGAACATTAATTTATTCAAGGCGCATGATCGGCACGCCCGATAAGGAAGCCGGGATTGAGCTGATAGAAACATTAAATGGGCGGGAGCTTTCTTATATTTCCTCAGCCGTAAAAGAGCATATAAATCAGATTCAGAAGGATCACTATTTTATCCCTGTGACCACGCGTACAAACGAACAGTATAAGAGAATCGTATGTTTCCAGCAGGACATTGTGCCGGAATATGCGGTGACAACAAATGGCGGGTGCATCTTAAAGGACGGCGAGCCTCTGAAAGAGTGGGACGAGCTGATGAAAGAGGAGCTGGCGTCGTGTCTGCCGATCGAGGCCATGCTGAGGGAAATTGCAGGTCTCTCGTTATCAGATGCGGTAAAAAGAACCCGAATCGCCCATCACTATTTTGTGTATCTCATTTTACATGAGGAAAAAATACCGTACATTGATATATCGGCTGTGAAAAAGTGGGGAGCCGATAAGGGCTGGCAAGTATCCCTGCAGGGGCGAAAGCTTTACTTTATTCCCAATCCGCTTAATAAGTGGAAAGCGGTCGAATACCTGAAATCCAGGCTCTCTCTTGATGAAATTTATACGGCTGGAGATTCTCTGCTTGACCTTGAACTGATCCGTGAAGCCGATTTTGGCATCGCACCCGCGCACGGCGAGGTATTGAGTCACGATCCGAAACTTCGCAAAACGGTTGCAAGCGGCATGCTGGCGGGAGAAGAAATCACAGCGTCAGTTTTATCGCAAATATCTAAATTAAAACACGTGTAATCTACACAAACAAACCGGAAAGGAGGATATGATGAGACAAGAAGAACTAACCATTCATAAAGCATTTCCGGCTGATGGGAATTGGAAAAACCTGCTGTTTCAGCCATTGCCCGAGCGGGATCACTATGAAACAGAACAAGGCCTTTCTTTTTCTCGTCTTGCCGGGCAGATATTAGGCACACCTATTGATGAAACGGACTATTATAACGAGCTGTATGAGCTGTCTACTCACGATCGCATTACCATTCTGAGTGAAACGCTTGATAAAACAATCGAGCCGGAAACATTTCAAAAGCTCCAGCACATTCATTCCATCAATCAGAAAGAAAAAGGGCTGTCAGTTAGCCGCTTTGTTGCCTTTCTGGAAGGAGAAAAACTGATTGCGAAGCACTCGAATCCCTTGATGCACCGCCATTTAAGAAAAGCGCTGATGACGCTTTTACATACCTTTGCAGAAAATCATGAGCAGGGGCTGAATCATCCGGATTTTCGCAGAGTGCTGCTTGATGTCTCGAAGTTTTCGTTGAATCATCTGAATCCTTGGCTTGAAAAAACCGATATAGAGCGGGAGATGCCAAAGGTAGTTTGGTATGGAGACGCGACGAAAAGCCAGCTCTATTTCTTATATTATCTAATGTTAGTCGGCTGTGATGTTCTGCTGTTCCATCCGGCGGGAACCGATCAGCTGGCGCTTGTTGATCCGAAGCAGGAGCTCAGTTTTACGGAAAAGCTTCCGGATGTATCGGAGCTTCAGCCGTTTCCGAAAGAAAAACCGGACCGGAAATCAACAGTCGCCTACCGCTCAACAAAGGAATTCGAACATGTGCTGAATCACGAGGAATCCATGCTGTATAAGCCATGGCAGTTCAGAGATCACACCCCGGTGTCTGTTACGCTCAAAACGACCTATGATGAACTGTTTTTAATCACGAAAGAGCGCGCCTTTATTCGCCCGAATTTCAAAGCTGATAAACATTCCATCGAGATTCCAAATGTATTCGCCAAAATTATGGGCGTGTCAAAAGACAATAAAGAATATTGGAACAGGCTTCATACATTAGCAGATTATCAGGAAACAGAAATGGTAAGAAGCTTTCCGTTTACAGAAGAAATAAAATCGAACTATCAATTTCATTACAGCCACGCGCTTGACCACGAAGGGAACATTGATCCGGACAAGCTGATGGCAAGCAATGTGTGGCAGTACAAGCAGCTTCCGGCGGGTGTTCAGGATGCCATTGCCAAAACGATTTCGAGAATGTGCAGGCACCCGCGGCTTAAGGCTTTGCATCAGGAACAAGTCAAGGATGTTCAAATCTACTTGTTTAAACAAACGACAAACTTGCCTGCTAATCTGCTGAAATTGATTCAAATGTTCGACTATGCGCAAACCGTTCCGAAACTCGTTTTATATCATACAGAAATGAGCGGCGGGCTCACGCGATCGGATGCTGCTGCCCTGCTGTTCCTGAATGAAATCGGAATCGATATCATCATTTATAACCCTCCCGGCCATCAAGATATTGAGCAGTTTATTGAAGAGGATCAGTATGATATCCACTGGCTGGACGACATGGTGTTTCAGCAGGACTATAAAGAGCCTTCACTTGTGAAAAGGCTGTTCAGAACGATTACCCAAAAGTAAGGAGAGAAGAAAAGCATGACAACAGAAAATCAAAATCCGCTTGTTCTCGATAAAAACGAAGAAATTTCTCAGCAAAAGGCAGACGATATCCGCCTGCAGCTCCGCCAGGAACCAGAGGTGCAGCGCCTCGCTCAGCAAATTGACGTGAAAAACCAAATGGAGCTGCTGGAGTACGGAAAGGAGCCGGCTGTTGAAATTTCCAAGTTCTCTGACCGCATCTTGGGGATGATGAAAACAACAAGCGTGACAGATTCAGGCACGATGCTGACTCAGCTTGGAAAAATCATGGACCGCTTTGACAAAAATGATTTTGATGAGCCAAAGGGACTGATGGCCAAAATTTTCAAACGCGGCGGCAGCATGATTGAGAAAATCTTTAAAAAGTATCAGACGCTTGGTGGAGAAATTGAAAAAATCAACGTTGAGATTTCCAAGTATAAAGATGAGATGACAAAAACAAACTACACGCTTGATGAAATGTATGAAAACAATATCAACTACTACATGGAGCTTGAAAAATACGTTGTTGCCGGTCAAATGAAGCTGGAAGAGATGCAGTCAATCCTTCCTTCCTATGAAGAAAAAGCGGCAAGCGGAAACCAGCTTGCGCAAATGCAGCTTGATACGCTGCGCAACGGCATTCAGGCGCTTGAGGAACGGGTGTATGATCTGGATATGGCGCGAATGGTGGCGCTTCAAACCGCACCGCAGATCCGTCTCCTTCAGCGCGGTAATGCTAAGCTGATCGGGAAAATTAACTCCGCTTTTATTATCACGATTCCGATTTTCAAAAATGGCATTATTCAGGCCGTTACAGTGAAACGCCAAAAGCTTGTGGCTGACTCTATGAGCGAGCTTGACCGCCGGACAAACGAGATGCTGAAACGCAATGCGGAGAACATCTCGAGCCAGAGTGTTGAAATTGCCAGAATGGCCGGCAGACCGAGCATTGATATTGAAACGATCGAATCGTCTTGGAACACGATCGTCAGCGGAATGCAGGAAACAAAACAAATCGAAGAAGAAAACAAACGCCTTCGCGAAGATGGTGCAAGACGAATTGCCGAGCTTCAGGATAATATTAAAAAAGCAGCATTGCAGCAATAAAAAACCCCCCGCTTGTGAAGCATAAGCGGGGGTTTTTGTTTTACATCAATTAGTTAATGACAATGTGTAAAGACAGGTGTAAACTTAAACGGTAATCATTTTGCATATCAGAGGTGTTGGCAATGGGAAAACAACAGCCTATATCCCAGCGTAAGCTGCTGGGCGTCGCCGGTTTGGGGTGGCTGTTTGATGCAATGGATGTCGGAATATTATCGTTTATAATCGCCGCGCTCCATGTGGAGTGGAATCTGTCGCCCGAAGAAATGAAATGGATCGGAAGCGTCAATTCCATCGGCATGGCTGCGGGTGCGTTTTTGTTTGGTCTGCTGGCTGATCGAATCGGCCGCAAAAAAGTGTTTATTATTACCCTTTTGTGCTTTTCGATCGGAAGCGGCATTTCCGCTTTTGTGACGAGCTTATCGGCATTCCTCATTCTGCGTTTCGTCATCGGGATGGGGCTTGGCGGCGAGCTTCCAGTCGCTTCAACTCTCGTTTCGGAAGCGGTTGTGCCTGAAAAGCGGGGAAGAGTGATTGTGCTTCTGGAAAGCTTTTGGGCTGTAGGCTGGCTCGTAGCGGCACTGATTTCTTACTTTGTGATACCGAGCTTCGGCTGGCAGGCTGCCCTGCTGTTAACCGCGCTGACTGCTTTTTACGCTCTGTATTTGCGAACGAGTCTGCCTGATTCGCCGAAATATGAGTCGCTCTCTGCCAAAAAGAAATCGGTGTGGGAGAATGTAAAAAGCGTCTGGGCAAGACAGTATATACGGGCGACCGTGATGCTGTCGATCGTTTGGTTCTGCGTCGTGTTTTCTTATTACGGCATGTTCCTATGGCTCCCAAGTGTCATGCTGCTGAAAGGCTTCAGCATGATTCAAAGCTTTGAATATGTCCTGCTGATGACGCTTGCTCAGCTGCCGGGCTATTTTTCTGCCGCGTGGCTGATCGAAAAAGCCGGCCGGAAGTGGATACTTGTCATTTACCTGATTGGTACGGCAGGAAGCGCCTATTTCTTCGGAACGGCGGATTCCTTAGGCCTTCTGCTTACGGCTGGAATGCTGTTATCGTTTTTCAATCTTGGTGCGTGGGGCGTGCTGTATGCCTATACGCCGGAGCAATACCCGACAGTGATTCGGGCAACAGGTTCAGGAACGACAGCAGCGTTTGGAAGAATCGGCGGCATCTTCGGGCCTTTGCTCGTCGGAACGCTTGCAGCCCGTCATATTTCTTTTTCTGTCATCTTTTCAATCTTTTGCATTGCAATCTTACTCGCGGTTGCTTGTATTTTGATTATGGGAAAGGAAACGAAACAAACTGAGCTAGAATAGGAAAAGCACCTCTCGGTTGAGGTGCTTTTTTACATTTGTGTCCGGACTGCGGGTTGGCGTTTCCCGTTTTTACTGATTGTCTGGTAGAGCGCCATAGATAGTATGAATAGAATGGCAGTCAATCCTGTGACGGCTTCGAAATGATGTGCGCTTTGATATAAAAAACCTGCAACACATGTGCCGACAGTGGTTCCCGCGTACATAGCGGCATTGGAAAGGGAAGCGATGGTTCCTCGCGCGTCTGGTGAAATGGATTGAAAGACACCCATCATCAACGGAAAGATGATGCCAGCTGTAAAGAATGTGAGAAAAAAGCTCGTTTCTACTATAAATAAATTAGGAAAGAAAGGAAGAGCGAAATAGAGAGCGCCCATCAGCAGCATGCCGCCGGTCAATGTCTTAAACATGCCCAGCTTTGCTGAAATCCGACTGCCGATAAGGCTTCCCATATTACCCAGTCCGAGTACAAGCATAGCGGCGCCGATTTGCGAAACGGTTAAATGATAATCCGCGGAAAGCCAAGTGCCGAGAAAGCTGAACGACGCGAAATTTCCGGTTTGAAAGAGAAAATAGGCAAGTAAAATGATCGATGTTTTTGGCAGTAAAAACAGCTCCCGATATGGACTGAATATTGACGGGCGCGCCATTTGTTCAGCAGGGCGAATATCAGGCATAACGGCCGCCAGGATTAACACAAGAATAAGCGAGCACCCTGACAAAACGAAAAAGGGCGTATGCCATGTAAAGGAAGCGAAAAACCCTCCGATAGGCAGTCCGAGCATTTGTGAAGCGGCCAATCCTGCTGTCGCAATCCCCATGCTTTTTATGATCTGAGAAGGCTGGACGATGACAGGGATGGACGCCCAAATTTGAGGCGTCACAAACGCAGCGCTAACGCCTGCGGCAAAACGGAACAGGCACATGGCGGCAAAAGAGGGAGCGATGCCGCATAAAAACGTGGACAAGATAAAGCCTGCAAATCCCCACAGCATGACTGTTTTCCTGTTAAGCCTGTCTGAGATCGGACCTGCGATCAAAGCGAAAAGCGCATAACCGAGTGCATAAGCACTGACCATCCAGCCTGACATATCGGTAGAGACATGAAACTGATCCTGTAAAAGCGGGAGAAGCGGAGAAAGCAAAAAGGTATCCGTGCCAATGACAAACATCACACTGAAGAAAAGCCAAATACGAATCAAATTTTATCACTCCTATAGTTTTATAACTTTGAAACTATGAAACAGATATGTATAGAGAAAACCCTTTGTCAGAGGGTTTCCAAAAAGCCAGGCAGGTATGTTTGAAATGTGTCTTCACGCAGACTGACATATTTTGTCCGCGAATCTTTCCGAGTTGCCGTCAATCCCGCTTCACGCAGCGTTTTAAAATGATAAGATGCTGTGGTTTTGACAATGCTGCATTTTTCACCTACTTCACCGCAGCTGAGTTCTTTTCCGCTGTAATAAAGCGTACGAATAATGGCAATCTTGATTCGTCAGACAGTGCTTTAAAAATTTGGGCTCTGATTTGATCATCTGATTGTTTCATGAAACTATAATATATAATGGGAGGTGGAAAAGCACCTTATTTTTCCAGAGAAGGAGCAGGGGGTGTAATAGGAATAAGGAATTTAATTCCATTTGAAACGCTTTCAACCATGGTTGGACTAAATATCACCTGTAAAATACAATCATAAAGGAGGATTGCAGAGCATTTAGAAGCATAAATAAGGTCATGTGGTCACAGTGGATGTTTATAAAGAAATGGTACAGAATAAAAGAGTATATGCTGTTTGTGTGGAATGTTACATAAGTGTTACGGTAATAAGGATTGTTTAATATGGAGGGAAAATATGAGTGTAGATGAGAAACCAATTAAGATAAAAGTCGAGAAAATATCTAAAATTTTTGGGAAACAAACAAAGAAAGCAGTTCAAATGCTTGCCAACGGAAAGACAAAAAAAGAGATCCTGAAAGCGACCGGATCAACCGTTGGGGTCAATCAGGCAGATTTTGATGTATATGATGGTGAGATATTTGTCATCATGGGTCTATCAGGGAGCGGTAAATCAACTTTAGTGCGGCTGTTAAACCGGCTTATTGAACCGACTGCCGGAAACATTTACATTGATGGTGACATGATAACAAATATGTCTAAAGACCAGCTCCGGGAAGTCCGCCGGAAGAAAATCAGCATGGTCTTCCAAAAGTTCGCTCTGTTTCCGCACAGAACGATACTTGAAAACACAGAATACGGGCTGGAACTTCAAGGTGTAGACAAACAAGAACGTCAGCAAAAGGCGCTTGAGTCCCTTAAGCTTGTCGGACTTGAAGGATTTGAACAGCAATATCCTGACCAGCTTTCCGGCGGGATGCAGCAGCGTGTCGGCCTTGCCCGCGCGTTGACGAATAACCCGGACATCCTTCTGATGGACGAAGCGTTCAGTGCGCTTGATCCTTTGATTCGTAAAGATATGCAGGATGAGCTTCTTGACCTTCACGAAAATGTTGGAAAAACAATTATCTTCATTACGCATGACCTTGACGAAGCATTGCGCATCGGTGACAGAATCGCTTTGATGAAGGACGGTAACATCGTTCAGATCGGCACACCTGAAGAAATCCTGATGAGTCCATCTAACGAATATGTTGAGAAATTCGTTGAGGATGTTGATTTATCTAAAGTCCTCACAGCAGGCCACATTATGAAACGCGCTGAAACAGTGCGGATTGATAAAGGTCCTCGTGTGGCGTTAACATTGATGAAAAACTTAGGGATTTCATCTATTTACGCAGTCGATAAACAAAAGCAATTGTTAGGTGTCATCCACGCGGCTGATGCGAAAAAAGCGGCCGAGTCTGATTTGTCACTTCAAGATATCTTAAATACAGAATTTACGACTGTACCAGAGAATACGTATCTGACAGAGATTTTTGACGTTGTCTCTGATGCGAACATTCCAATTGCGGTTGTAGATGAGAAGCAGAGAATGAGAGGGATTGTCGTAAAAGGCGCGTTGATTGGCGCACTTGCCGGCAATAACGATTACATTAATGTTGAAGGCACTGATGAACAAACACAAGATCCTTCTGTACAGGAGGTGAAGTAAGATGGATAGACTGCCTAGAATACCTTTAGCCGATATGATTGACCGTTTTGTTGACTGGATTACGATGACGTTTGGCGGATTCTTCGACGGAATCGCAAACGGGTTGGCCTTTTTTGTAAATGGAATTGTCAGCGGCCTCGGATTTATCCCATCTATTTTGTTAACGATTATTTTCGCAGCACTTGCGTGGTGGATTAGTACAAGGGGAATCGCGTTATTTACATTGATCGGATTCCTCCTGATCGATTATTTAGGATATTGGGATCCAATGCTGCAAACATTGGCGCTTGTTTTGACATCTGTCATTATTTCGATTGTGGTCGGTGTTCCGATCGGAATTTGGGCATCCCAGAAAGAAACGGTTCGCCGTATTGTAACGCCTATTCTTGATTTAATGCAGACAATGCCTGCTTTCGTATATCTATTGCCGGCCATTTTCTTCTTTAACATCGGTGTTGTGCCGGGTGTTGTTGCATCCGTTATTTTCGCGATGCCGCCGACAATCCGTATGACTGTTCTCGGTATTAAACAAGTGCCGGCTGATCTAATTGAAGCGACTGAAGCGTTCGGTTCTACGACAGCTCAGCGTTTGTTTAAAGTTCAGCTTCCGCTTGCAACAAAAACGATTCTGGCCGGAATCAACCAAAGCATCATGCTTGCGTTATCAATGGTTGTTATCGCAGCAATGGTCGGTGCGCCTGGACTAGGTTCAGAAGTATACAGCGCCGTTACACAGCTGAAAACAGGGGTCGGTGTAGAAGCAGGTATCGCTATCGTTATCGTTGCGATTACGCTCGACCGTATTACACAAAATATTAAAGTGAAGAAGAAAAGCAGGGGGAATGCCTGATGTTTAAAAAAATCATCGGTATCGGTGTTTCCGCCATGCTGGCACTCTCACTTGCGGCTTGCGGATCAGAAAACGACGAAAATGCGTCCGCGGCTGAACAGGTGAACAAGACGATCATCGGGATTGACCCCGGTTCAGGTATTATGAGCCTGACTGATCAAGCGTTGAAGGATTATAACCTGAACGACTGGACACTGATTTCATCGTCAAGCGCTGCTATGACTGCTACGCTCAAAAAGTCATACGACCGGAAGAAACCAATTATTATCACAGGATGGACTCCGCACTGGATGTTCTCCAGATATAAATTAAAATATCTTGATGATCCGAAAAAAACTTATGGCAGTGCTGAGGAGATTCATACGATCACCAGAAAAGGCTTCAGCAAAGAACAGCCGAATGCCGTTAAGCTTCTGAGCCAGTTTAAATGGACGCAAGACGACATGGGTGAAGTGATGATCAAGGTGGAAGAAGGAGAGAAACCTTCCAAAGCCGCTGCTGATTATGTGAAGAAGCACAAAGATCAAATCGCGGAGTGGACCAAAGGCGTGCAAAAGGTGAAGGGAGACAAAATCAACCTGGCCTATGTGGCGTGGGACAGTGAGATTGCAAGTACAAACGTTATAGGCAAAGTCTTAGAAGACTTGGGCTATGACGTGAAACTCACTCAGGTAGAAGCTGGTCCGATGTGGACGGCGATTGCGACGGGAAGCGCGGACGCATCCCTTTCCGCATGGCTGCCGAATACCCATAAACCATACGCTGTCAAATATAAAGGCAAATATGATGATGTAGGCGTCAGTATCACTGGCGTGAAGATGGGGCTTGTTGTGCCTCAATATATGAAAAACGTCAATTCAATTGAAGATTTGAAGAAGTAAAGAAAATGAAGGCTGCCGAGTAAATCTCGACAGCCTTCATTTTTTCCTTCAAAAAAAAAGATATAAGCAGAACCAACAAAGAAAACCTTAAAGTAAAAAGGTTATGATGACATGGCCACTTATCATTTTTTTTAATCCAAATTGTCTTTAGGTTTTTCTTTATGCTTTCTATCTTTCACTTCAGTAAAAATGTTATTTGAAGTCTTTGTGGATTCATTGGAGGGCTTAGATTGCTGCGATTCAATCAGCGATTTTAGCATTTGAATATCTTCTTTCGTGGCGTATTGTTTTTCGGATTTTAACATATAACCTAACTGGCCGTTGGATTCTATTGTAGCCCATTGTAAATCAGTCAAGTGCTGTATATTTTGTTGTCTCAACCTTACTTCAAGCATATCAACTGTTAACCGCAGTTTTTTTAAATTTCTTTCATTTGCTTTGCCGTTTTCGACTACAATAAGTGATTTTCCATAAATAAACGTTTCAAGGGCATCTGATTTCAACACGATATATTCAATAAAAAGAAGCGTGAGTACCATTAAAAACGTAATCAGCATAGTAATCCAAATGTTCCTGTTGCCAACAGGTTGAATAATTAATGATCCAACCGCTATCATCATGACAGTTTGAGCTACCGTAAGCTGAGAAACTGATTTTCTGCCAGCTAACCGTAAAATAAGAACTCCTCCTGCCACGACTACTATAGATTTCCATATGAAATTTAAATCCAAAAATATCCCCTCTTTTCAACCAATCATCTTCCTGCGCTGTTTTTATTGTGGGTTATATTATGTATTCTATTCTTCAGCGATAGTCACTTTAGCGGAACTAAATGCAGCATACTGCTTTTTTGTCTAAGATTTTTTTTTCTTTTCGACATTCTCAATGGTTTCTCCGTAAGCGATATTATATAACCTGCTCTTAGGCTCGTATATTTTTTGAGAAGGCCATAGTCCGTGGTGTCCTGAAAATAAATAACTAACCATACAAGCCGCGAAAAAGTACTCTAGCCCCTTTCCGTGGAACATCTCCATTGCCAATAGGAAGGCTGCTAAGGGGGTATTGGCACCGCCGCAAAAAACAGCAATTAATCCTAATGCAGCGAGAAATGACATGGGTAAATCCATGAATGTGTGTATGGTGTTCCCTAATGTTGCCCCCATAAAAAATAAAGGTATTGCCTCTCCGCCAACAAAGCCGGTTCCAAGAGTAACTGCTGTAAAAACCAGTTTGGCGAGAAAGGCAAAAGGAGGAACATCTTCTTTGAAGGATTGTTGTAGCATATCTAATCCCCGGCCATTGTAATCTTGCGAACCTGCTATTAGAGTTAGGGCCACAATGATCAATCCGCCAACAAAGGCTCTTTTCATATGATTTTTTTTGAAGAGCTTCTCAGAAAATGTTTGTATACCGTGTCTCATTTGGCTGTATAAAACACTTAATAAACTGAAGATAACAGCTGCGAGAATAACTTTTATAAACGTAATAAAAGATAGGTGCGGCACAATTTGTATGTAGAATTCTTCGTGTTTATGACCCCACACTGCTGTTGTCATAAAGTGACCGGCAAAGCTGGCTGCCAGACAAGGAACAAGTGCTTCGAATTTCAGTTTTCCTAAAGCAGCCATTTCCATGCCGAAAACAGCACCTGTTATGGGAGCACCAAAGGCGGCGCCAAACCCGGCGCTTATGCCGCTCATGATTAACATTTTACTGTCGAACATGTTTAAACGAAATAGCTTGTTTACTGCCGCAGCTATACTTCCTCCCATTTGGACAGCCGCACCTTCTCTTCCCGTAGAACCGCCAAAAAAGACAGTTATGAAAGTTCCCAAATAGACGATAAGTCCCATTCTCCGCGGAACCACTTTCTTTCCATGAACCGCGTCTATCACTAGATTATTTAATTCAGCAGTGTCATTTAATGTGTTATTGGAAAATACCTTTCCGTAGTTCATATAGATATATCCTAAGATCACTCCTCCTAAAGGCAGAAGAAAAATAAGCCAATCTCTTTTTTCCCGCACGTCTCCTAAATAATCGTTTGTCTCTAAAAGAAAAGTTGTCGTTGAGCTCACAATGATACCAATAATGCTTCCAAAAATAATCCATCGAACAAGAATTGAAAAAAAGTTTTTATACTTTAGTATTGTTGCATTCATTCATTACCCTCATTTCACACTTTTAGCTGCATAACTTATGTAATAATCTGGTTCACTTATCCAGAATGGCTTGGGGATTTATGGACTCATTTTTGCAGCAATTACAACTATCTAAGCTAACCGTTCGAACCTATTGTTGCCTATTATTCAAAAATTGATTATCGAAATTTTATTCCGAAAGGAAATCCTCCATAATGATTCGGCTCTTACAAAAGAGGGGGGGTGGATGATGGCGGCAGCCAAGTCCAGGGATCGTTATCTTACTGTTTACGGCGACTTGATGATAGTGCTTGGCGCAAGCTTGATTCGGTACGTGAAATGGTTTCGGTATGTGCTTCTGCTCGCTCTGAGATCGTACCTTAATCGGTCTATGTGTTTAGCTGTATCGGTGTATTGATTACGAGGCTGTTTATTCCATACTGATGCCCGCCGGCTTGTACGGCGGGCTTTTGAATTATTCATTGCAGAAGCACAGGCTGTTATTGTAAGATGTAAGCCATAAGCCATTCGTAAAAGTGCGGGAGGAAGGTCATGAATAATCTGCGTAATAGACTTTCAGGCGTGAATGGGAAAAATAAGAGAGTAAAAGAAAAAGAACAAAAAATCTGGTCGGAGATTGGGATGATAGCGGGAGCATTTGCGTTGCTTGATGTGATCATCCGCGGCATTATGTTTGAATTTCCGTTTAAAGAATGGGCTGCAAGCCTTGTGTTTTTGTTCATCATTATCTTATATTACTGCATCAGGGCAGCAGCATCTGGAATGCTCATGCCGAGAATAGACACCGAAGAAGAACTGCAAAAACGGGTGAAACAGCAGCGAATAGAATCAATTGCGGTCGCCATTGCGGTAGTGGTGCTTACGATGTACGACAGGGGGATTCCCCATACATTCTTCGCTTGGTTGAAAATGATCCTTCTTTTTATCGTCTGCGGCGGCGTTCTGTTTCTGCTTCGGTACGTGATTGTGAAGCTGGCTTACAGGAGAGCGGTAAAAGAAGAGACAGAGAAGAAATCATCTTGATAGATGGTTTCTTTTTTTGTTTGTAAAGTGAGAGAAACGCTCACAGTTCCGGGCAGCTTTTTCTATAGGAACATTGATTTGTATTCACTCTATCAAGTTGTTTTGATAGAGTGAATGTGATAATTTAAAATGTAAGCGTTAACAAAATTATCCAGTCTTCACATCAGTTTGAAAGGAGGAAGCGGAAGAATAAAGTAAGAGGGATTTTTGACTCCGCAATAAGACTTCAAAAATCAAATAAGGAGTGTCAAGAATGTTTGAAAAACGATTCAAAACCTCTTTACTGCCGTTATTCGCTGGATTTTTATTGCTGTTTCATTTGGTTCTGGCAGGACCAACGGCTGCGAATGCTGAAACAGCGAACAAATCGAATGAGCTGACAGCGCCATCGATCAAAAGCGGAACCATTCTTCATGCATGGAATTGGTCGTTCAATACGTTAAAACACAATATGAAGGATATTCATGATGCAGGATATACAGCCATTCAGACGTCTCCGATTAACCAAGTAAAGGAAGGGAACCAAGGAAATAAAAACATGTCGAACTGGTACTGGCTGTATCAGCCGACATCATACCAAATTGGCAACCGCTACTTAGGCACTGAACAAGAATTTAAAGAAATGTGTGCAGCAGCTGAAGAATATGGCGTAAAGGTCATTGTTGATGCAGTCATCAATCATACCACCAGTGACTATGCGGCAATTTCTAATGAGATTAAGAGTATTCCAAACTGGACTCATGGAAACACACAAATTAAAAACTGGTCCGATCGATGGGATGTCACGCAGAATTCATTGCTCGGGCTGTATGATTGGAATACACAGAATACACAAGTACAGTCCTATCTGAAACGTTTCTTAGAAAGAGCGTTGAATGATGGGGCAGACGGCTTTCGTTTTGATGCCGCCAAACATATTGAGCTTCCGGATGACGGGAATTACGGCAGTCAATTTTGGCCGAATATCACAAATACATCTGCCGAGTTCCAATACGGAGAAATTCTGCAGGATAGCGCCTCCAGAGATGCTGCATATGCGAATTATATGAATGTGACAGCATCTAACTATGGACATTCCATAAGGTCCGCTTTAAAGAATCGCAATCTGAGTGTGTCGAATATCTCCCATTATGCATCTGATGTGTCTTCCGACAAGTTAGTGACATGGGTGGAATCGCATGACACGTATGCCAATGATGATGAAGAGTCTACATGGATGAGTGATGACGATATTCGCTTAGGCTGGGCAGTGATTGCTTCTCGCTCAGGCAGTACGCCTCTTTTCTTTTCCAGGCCTGAGGGCGGCGGAAATGGTATAAGATTTCCGGGGAAAAGCCAAATAGGCGATCGCGGGAGTGCTTTATTTGAAGATCAGGCTATCACTGCGGTCAATAGATTTCACAATGTGATGGCTGGACAGCCTGAGGAGCTCTCGAATCCGAATGGAAACAACCAGATATTCATGAATCAGCGCGGCTCACACGGCGTTGTGTTGGCAAATGCAGGTTCATCTTCTGTCACTATCAATACGACAACGAAGTTACCTGATGGCAGGTATGATAATAAAGCTGGGACCGGTTCATTTCAAGTAAACGATGGTAAACTGACAGGCACGATCAATGCCAGGTCTGTGGCTGTGATTTATCCTGACGATATTGCAAATGCGCCTCATGTCTTCCTTGACAATTACAAAACAGGTGTATCACATTCTTTTAATGATCAACTGACGATCACGCTGCGTGCAGATGCGAATACAGCAAAAGCCGTTTATCAAATCAATAATGGGCAAGAGACAGCGTTTAAGGATGGAGACCAATTAACGATCGGAAAAGGAGATCCGTTTGGCACAACATACACCATCACGTTAACAGGAACGAATAGTGACGGTGTAACGAGAACTCAGAAATACAGCTTTGTAAAAAGAGACCCATCTGCGGCCAAAACCATTGGCTATCAAAATCCAAATCATTGGGGCCAAGTAAATGCTTATATCTATAAACATGATGGGGGCCGGGCAATAGAATTGACCGGATCTTGGCCGGGAAAAGCAATGACTAAGAATGCTGATGGAATTTACACGCTGACGCTGCCTGCGGATACTGATACAACGAACGCCAAAGTGATTTTTAATAATGGCAGCTCCCAAGTGCCCGGACAGAACCAGCCTGGGTTTGATTATGTGCAAAATGGTTTATATAACGACTCTGGCTTAAGCGGTTCTCTTCCTTATTGAGGGCAAGCGATCAGAGGAAAAATCCCAAAGAAACCATCATAGATGGTTTCTTTTTTGTTCATAAATCAGACAAAACTTTTCTCTTGCAATAGTTTGTGAAATGTTGCACAATATAAATGTGAAATACTTCACAAACAAACACCGAAGAAAAACATACCCTGGAAGGATGATTAATGATGAACAACCATGTAAATAAAGTAGCTTTAATCGGAGCGGGTTTTGTTGGAAGCAGTTATGCATTTGCGTTAATGAACCAAGGGATCACAGATGAGCTTGTGGTCATTGATTTAAATAAAGAAAAAGCAATGGGCGATGTAATGGATTTAAACCACGGAAAGGCGTTTGCGCCGCATCCGGTCAAAACATCTTACGGAACATATGAAGACTGCAAGGATGCTGATATTGTCTGCATCTGCGCCGGAGCAAACCAAAAACCTGGTGAGACACGCCTTGAATTAGTAGAAAAGAACTTAAAGATTTTCAAAGGCATCGTCAGTGAAGTCATGGCGAGCGGATTTGACGGCATTTTCTTAATCGCGACAAATCCGGTTGATATTCTGACTTACGCGACATGGAAATTCAGCGGACTGCCAAAAGAGCGAGTAATCGGAAGCGGCACAACACTAGATTCTGCGAGATTCCGTTACATGCTGAGCGAATACTTTGGCGCAGCGCCTCAAAACGTGCACGCGCATATTATCGGAGAGCACGGCGATACAGAGCTTCCTGTCTGGAGCCACGCGAATGTTGGCGGTGTGCCGGTCAGTGAACTCGTTGAGAAGAACGATGCGTATAAACAAGAGGAGCTAGACCAAATCGTAGATGACGTGAAAAACGCCGCTTACCATATTATTGAGAAAAAAGGTGCGACTTATTATGGTGTTGCGATGAGCCTTGCCCGTATTACAAAAGCCATTCTTCATAATGAAAACAGCATTTTAACTGTCAGCACATATTTGGACGGGCATTACGGCGCAGATGACGTATACATTGGCGTTCCGGCTGTCGTAAACCGCGAAGGTATTGCAGGCATCACTGAGCTGAATTTAAATGAGAAAGAAAAAGAACAGTTCCTTCACAGCGCAGGTGTCCTTAAAAACATTTTAAAACCTCATTTTGCAGAACAACAAGTCAACTAATCGCAACTATAGAGTAAAGGGCTGATTGTCAATGTGGGAGCAGTTGTATGATCCGTTTGGAAACGAGTATGTGAGCGCACTCGTGGCGCTCACTCCGATTCTCTTTTTTCTCTTGGCTTTAACTGTTTTTAAAATGAAAGGCATTCTTGCGGCATTTCTTACGCTAGCCGTCAGTTTCTTCGTCTCCGTATTTGCATTTCATATGCCGGTTGAAAAAGCAATTTCTTCTGTTTTGTTAGGAATCGGGAGCGGGCTGTGGCCGATCGGCTACATCGTCCTGATGGCGGTATGGCTGTATAAAATCGCAGTGAAAACCGGGAAGTTTACCATTATTCGGTCCAGCATTGCCGGCATTTCGCCTGACCAACGATTACAGCTATTATTAATTGGTTTTTGTTTTAACGCGTTTTTGGAAGGCGCGGCCGGTTTTGGTGTTCCGATTGCGATTAGTGCGGCGCTGCTCGTCGAACTTGGTTTTAAACCGTTAAAAGCGGCGGCGCTCTGCTTGATTGCGAACGCAGCCTCTGGAGCCTTTGGGGCGATCGGGATTCCTGTGATTACAGGGGCGCAGATAGGTGATTTGTCTGCTCTTCAGCTGTCACGGACATTGGTGTGGACACTGCCAATGATCTCATTTTTGATACCGTTTCTGCTTGTATTCCTATTAGACCGAATGAAAGGAATCAAACAGACATGGCCTGCCCTGTTAGTTGTGAGCGGTGCGTATACAGCGGTTCAGACACTGACAATGGCAGTGCTCGGACCGGAATTAGCAAACATTTTGGCGGCCTTATTCAGCATGGGCGGGCTTGCGCTCTTCCTCCGCAAATGGCAGCCGAAAGAGATTTACCGGGAGGAAGGAGCCGGCGAGACTGGTGCAAAAAAAGCATACAGTGCCGCTGACATTGCGAAAGCGTGGTCTCCTTTCTACATTTTAACTGCGGCGATCACAATCTGGAGCCTTCCTGCCTTCAAAGCGCTTTTCCAAGAAGGCGGGCTGTTATATCAAACAACACTTTTATTGAAAATGCCTTTTCTGCATCAGCAAATGATGAAAATGCCGCCGATTGCGCCATCTGCCATGCCGATAGATGCCGTCTTTAAAGTCGACCTGCTGTCAGCGACTGGTACAGCGATTTTAGCGGCGGTCATCGTGACAGGGCTGTTCAGTAAAAAATTCTCCTGCCGGGATGCCTTTGCTTCCTTGAAGGAGACAGGAAAAGAGCTGTGGGTGCCGATTATGACGATCTGCTTCGTGATGGGATTTGCCAATCTGGCCAACTTCGCAGGGCTCAGCTCTTCAATTGGATTGGCACTGGCGAAAACAGGGGACTTGTTCCCGTTTGTCAGTCCTGTTCTCGGCTGGATCGGCGTGTTCATTACCGGTTCAGTTGTCAGCAATAACGCTTTATTCGGACATTTACAGGTTGTCACAGGGGCGCAGATCGGTGCGGGTTCTGATTTGCTGTTAGCTGCAAATACAGCGGGCGGGGTGATGGCGAAACTCGTTTCTCCTCAGTCTATCGCCATCGCCGCCGCAGCGGTCGGCCAAACAGGGAAGGAATCTAAACTGTTTAAACGGACAGTGGCGTACAGCCTGATTCTGTTATTGATCATTTGTATATGGACGTTTATTCTTGCAAGATTAGGATTGTAATAGAAAAAAGCAGTACATGCCAGCCATGTACTGCTTTATTATGTTAATTTGCTTTCTTCGCCATTTCCTCTGTTGTTTTCACTCTGGCTTTTCCCATAAACAAAACGGTAACCGCGGCGAGGACAATTGGAATCAAAGCGAGCAAAAAGACATATGTGATGCTTGTTGACATCGCATCAATAATGCGATTCAGGATCGCCTCAGGAATCTGGGAACGTGTCCCTGCTTGGAAAATCTCCTGCGGGTCGCCGATATTTTGCGCGGCACCGGAGCCCGCTGAGCCTTTCATGCCGCTGAAGGCGTCGCTCAGCTTGTTTGAGAACACGTTGGTTTGCACCGTTCCGAAAATAGTGACACCCAGGGTCATGCCGAAAGACCGCAAAAATGAATTTGTAGAGTTGGCCGTCCCCCGAAAGCGAGGTTCAAGATCGTTCATCGATGCTGCCGGCAGCAGGGAGAAGTTAAAACCTACACCAAATCCTGAAATCATCATAAAGACTGTCAGCCATACCCGTGCTGTGTCAGGCGTCATATTGGAAAGAAGCAGCATGCCGATAAAGAAAGCTACAACAGATATCAGCATCAAATTGCGGAAACTTGCCTTCGTTTGGAAAATCCCGCCGATCATGCTCCCAATGACGGATCCAATCATCATCGGCGTCAAAATGAAGCCTGCGCTTGTCGCTGAGCTGCCGTATACCGCTTGAACGAAAATCGGAATAAATACCGCTAAAATAATGAATGTTCCGCCATACAGGAAAGCGAGAATTTGCGCTGTGGCAAACAACCTGTTTTTAAACATCCAGAAAGAAATGATCGGCTCTTCGGCTTTTCTCTCCACAATAAAAAAGGTAATGAAGAAAACGGCGAACACAATAAACAGGCCAATGATCTGAATGGAATTCCAATCATATGTTTTGCCGCCAAGCTCTAGGGCGAACATCAGACATACAATTGATACGACTAAGGTAATCGCGCCGCCCCAGTCAATTTTCTGCTTTCTGTGCTCCAAAGATTCTTTGTAGTAGCGAATAATGAAAAACAATGACAATGCACCGATCGGCACATTGATGTAAAACACCCAGTGCCAGCTGATCGAATCTGTAATGATCGCGCCTAACAGCGGCCCGAGAACACTGGATAACCCAAATACAGCACCGAACATGCCGGACATTTTTCCGCGTTTTTCCGGCGGAAACAAATCAAAGATAATGGTAAAAGCAATCGGCAGGAGCGCGCCGCCACCAATCCCTTGAATGGCTCGGTAGATGATCAACTGATTCATCGTCTGTGCAATACCGCATAAAGCCGACCCGATTAAGAAAAAAATAAGTCCAAACAGGAAAAAACGTTTTCGGCCGTACATATCGGAAAGCTTGCCGTAAATCGGCATTCCAGCCATGACCGCCACCATATAGGATGCCGTCACCCAAGCAAACTTATCAAAGCTTCCAAGATCCGCTACAATGCTGCCCATCGCGGTGGCAACAATTGTATTGTCCATTGCAGACATCAAGATGCCCAGCAGGAGACCGAGGACCACAAATTTGGTGGAAGCCTGTTTTGCTGTTGTGTCCATTTGTTCTACCTCCTCTTACTTTTCTATGTAAGTTCTGATATCATGATAATAGTTTGATTGTTAAATATCTCGATTATCAAGATAAATTCGATTTTATAGGGAGGACTGTCAGTTGTCAACAAGAAATTCCAGAAGTGAGTTGGAAAAGACTGCCGTTCAGCTTTTTCGGAAATTGGGCACAAGAACGGTTCTGTTTCATCAGGCAGCCGCTCAAGCTCTCGGTCTGTTTCCCACCGATTTGAAATCAGCTGACATCTTAAATGAAGCGGGGCCGATGACGGCCGGAGAGCTGGGGAAAAAGACGGGCCTCAGCACGGGTTCGGTCACGGCGCTTGTTGACCGGCTTGAAAAAGCGGGGTATGTGGCTCGTGAAAGGGATCCGAACGACCGCAGAAGAGTCATAATCGTCCCATTGACTGCTTCAAAAAAACATGTAAAGGATTTGTTCCGTTCTCTGTCAGAGTCAACGATGGATTTGTGCCATGAGTACTCAGAAGAAGAACTGGAACTCATTTTCAGTTTCGTAGGCAAAGCCGCCGATATTGTGGAGGAAGAACTTAAACGTCTGAAACAGTAAGCGAATTTTGTGCATAGCTTGGCCCGTTCCCGAATAAATTGTACAAGTTACGTAAGAGAAGGGAGTACGGGCCGGTGAACATTTTTTTGAGCTATATTGTGCTGGGACTGTCCTTGTCTGCGCCTGTGGGACCAGTGAACGCGGCGCAAATAGACAAAGGAATTAAAAACGGTTTTTGGCATGCGTGGATTTTTGGTTTAGGCGCCATGACAGCGGACGGACTGTACATGCTTTTTATTTATTTCGGGCTGTCACAGTTTTTGACCGCTCCATTTGTGAAAACGTTTTTGTGGCTCTTCGGCTTTTTTGTTCTGACCTATACCGGAATTGAAACGCTGAAAAATGTCAGAGAACCGATGGATGTGCGAAGTTCGCGGGGAAAAGCGTCATATAGGAAAACGTACGCTTCGGGTTTTCTCATTTCACTGTCAAATCCATTGAGCATCCTTTTTTGGCTCGGAATTTACGGGAGCATACTTGCGAAAACAGCAGAGGCCTACAATATGAATCAGCTTCTGATCTATAGCTCCGGCATCATGATCGGCATTTTAATCTGGGACTTTTGCATGGCGATCACAGCCAGCATGTTCAGAAATCTGCTTCATGAAAAGCTGTTGAGAGGATTGACCGGAATCGCTGGTGTATCCCTCCTTATATTTGGCTTTTACTTCGGTTATCAAGGCATCAAACAGTTATTGGGCTGATTCATGAAGGACAGTCACCTGCAGCCTCCAGTTTTAATATAGTATCCAGATGATACTGGAGGTGGATCAATGGTGAATGGGATTTACACCAAAAGTTTTCTGGAACGTAATCAAGCTGAGCTTCCTGAATGGCAAAGAATTGCTTTTGAGCTTTTGGCAGAAACTGTGGCGGATGACGCGGATACGTTTCCGTGTATTCCCGGACGCCAGGCATTCCTGACTGATCAGCTTCGCATTGCTTTTGCCGGAGATCCGCGGGAAAACCGTACAGCGGAGGAGCTGGCACCATTGCTTACGGAGTACGGCAAGATATCGCGGGACACTGGTAAATATGCATCCCTGGTTGTGTTGTTTGATACACCGGAAGATTTGGCTGAGCACTATTCGATTGAAGCGTATGAAGAGCTGTTTTGGAGCTTTTTAAATAGACTGAGCCATCAAGACAAAAAAGAATGGCCGGAAGATATTCCGGCCGATCCCGAGCATTATAAATGGGAGTTTTGTTTTGACGGCGAGCCGTACTTTATCCTGTGCGCTACACCGGGGCACGAGGCGAGAAGAAGCCGGAGCTTTCCTTTTTTTATGATCACGTTTCAGCCGAGATGGGTGTTTGAAGAATTAAACGGCTCAACCGCATTTGGCCGCAACATGAGCAGGCTGATCCGGTCCCGTTTAAAGGCCTACGATCAAGCTCCGGTTCACCCGCAATTAGGCTGGTATGGAGGAAAGGATAATCGCGAATGGAAACAGTATTTCCTCCGTGATGACGAAAAACAGGTATCGAAGTGCCCGTTTTCGTATTTAAAGAACATGTTCAACAAAATGAAATAACTCACGAGCTGGCAGGGCGGTCTTTATGCCCCTGCTTTTTTTGATAGATCATGGTAACGATGGCAATGATCACGAGAAACCCTATACTCACAAAAAAACCGGGCCGGCTTGATTTTTCAAACAATGTGCCGGACACAGCCGCAGCAATCAGAATCATCGCTAAGTAAATCTGTGTTTTCCCCATGCCCTCAGGATCAGTCAGCTTTTTGCTGGAGAACAGGATAAACAGCCAAGTGTATAAAAGCATGAGACCCGCTGCTGTCGTCATGTGCTCATAAATGTTTTTGGGTAGCACTAACGACAGAATAATGGATAAAACAAGCCCCGCAAACGTCAGCCCCAACGCCGGCCAGCATATTTTTTTGCCTTCCTTTAAGGTAAAGCACTTCGGTGCGTCGCCGTCATCAGCCATCGTACAAAGCAATGTCGTAACCGCAAACAGCGAAGCGACGAGGGTCGAGAACCCGGCGATAATGAAAATCCCGTTAAAAATATCGAGGATAATCTTAAGGTTATATCCTTTTAACGACGTAATGAACGGGCTGTCCTGCTCTGTAAACGTGTCTAATGGAACCAGCAGCAAGGCCAGTCCAATCGAAATAATATAAATAATCGCCAGCGTCGCCAGCATCAGTTTCCCTGATTTAGACGCTTCCTCTGGTTTTTTCAAGTGAACCGCCATCAGCCCCATAACCTCAATTCCGCCAAAGGCGTAAAACGCGTAGATTAAACCTGTCCACAGCCCCATGGCGCCATATGGGAAAAACTCACTCGTCTTATTTGGAATCTGTACATCGTGCTTTCCGCCTGACAGAATGCCGCATAATGCCAGGATGGCAATCACAATAAACATAAAAATAGCGGCTGTTTTGATGACTGCCAGTACGTTTTCAGTCTTCTCAAAAACAGACAGCCCGGTGAAAATAATCAAAAGCCCAAGAACCGCGTAGATTGAAGCAAATACCCATAGCGGCACTTGAGGAAACCAGTGCTTCGTAAATAATGAAATGGCTGTCAATTGGCTCCCGGTAATCAGCATTTCTGATGACCAGTACACCCAGCCGTTGCTGAAGCCGGCCCATCTGCCGAATGCTTTTCTCGCATACGAACAAAACGAGCCTTTTTCAGGATGTTTTGCCGACAGCTTGGCAAGCTGCTCGAATACAAAATACGTGCCGATCGCCCCGATCAGAAATGAAAGCAGAACGGAAAAACCGCTTTTTACTATTGCAATGCTGGAACCGAGAAAAAATCCTGTTCCGATTGTGCATCCTATACCGATTAATGACAGCTGCCACCAGGCCAAATTTCCTTTTTGCTGGTCTTTTTTTGTTTGACTCATAATCATTTCAACCCCTTTTATCTAAGGTTAGATTGCGACCCGCCCGAAGCTTATATACATCGGATTTTTGCCTCTTTTTACATGGGGAAGGCGGAGAACGCTCATACTAATGAAAAAAGGAGCGAAGCAATGACAAAGCAATATATCGTGGAGCCGAAAAAAGGGCTTGGGCTGAAGCTGAAAAAGGGGCAGATTTTAAAGGTGGTTGATGTGGAAGGGCAGCAGGTTGCTGATTTTGTTGCGTACCATGCCAAGGATTTTTATGAGCATCTTGATCAGGGAGCAACGATTGATGCCAATCATTCCATTCATGTGAAAGTCAACGATCATATCTACTCGAATCTATACAAACCGATGCTGACGCTGATTGAAGATACGGTGGGCAAGCATGATCTGTTGCTTCCCGCCTGCCGTCCTGATATGAACAGGCTGTTATACGGCAAGCAAAAGGATGAGTTTCAGGATACATGCTATGACAATATGAACCGTGCGCTTGAGCAGTTTGGCGTACCGAAGCCTCACATGCATTACCCGTTTGCAATTTTTATGAATACTGTTCTTGATGAGAAAGGGAACCTGTCTGTGGAGACGCCGCTTTCGAATGCCGGGGACTATGTAAGGCTGCGGGCGGAAATGGATTTGGTTGTCGCGTTTTCTTCCTGCCCGATAGAAAAAGGCAAGTGCAATGGCGATAGTGTAACGTCAATACGGGTGGAAGTCAGCTGATCTCTCTTGTTCACTGTGAATCAAGACCTGTGCTATATTTAATAAGGATACATAATTGTCATGATTCATTTTCATCAATTTGGGGAAATGATCAAATAAGAAACAGCGAATTGTACAGGAGGAATGAATGGGATGAGCATGCAGGAAAAGATTATGCGTGAATTACATGTGAAGCCCTCAATTGATCCAAAGCAAGAAATTGAGGACCGAATCAATTTTTTAAAACAATATGTAAAGAAAACCGGTGCTAAAGGCTTTGTATTGGGAATCAGCGGCGGCCAGGATTCAACACTTGCGGGAAGACTCGCTCAGCTTGCGGTGGAGAGCATTCGCGAGGAGGGCGGAGACGCTCAATTTATCGCTGTCCGTCTTCCGCATGGCACACAGCAGGATGAAGACGATGCCCAGCTTGCTTTGAAGTTTATTAAGCCGGATAAATCATGGAAGTTTGATATTAAATCGACAGTCAGCGCTTTTTCTGATCAGTATCAGCAGGAAACAGGCGATCAGCTGACTGACTTTAATAAAGGAAACGTAAAAGCAAGAACAAGAATGATCGCGCAATACGCGATCGGCGGCCAGGAAGGCCTGCTTGTGTTAGGAACAGACCATGCTGCTGAAGCAGTGACTGGTTTCTTTACGAAGTACGGTGACGGCGGAGCAGACCTCCTGCCGCTGACAGGCTTGACGAAGCGCCAGGGAAGAACCCTGCTGAAAGAGCTGGGTGCACCGGAACGCTTATACTTAAAAGAACCGACTGCCGATCTGCTCGACGAAAAACCGCAGCAGTCGGATGAAACAGAGCTTGGCATTTCCTACGACGAGATTGACGATTATCTCGAAGGAAAAGAAGTATCAGCGAAAGTATCAGAAGCGCTGGAAAAACGCTACAGCATGACTGAACATAAACGCCAGGTTCCGGCGTCTATGTTTGATGACTGGTGGAAATAAGTTGAAGAAAGCCCGCTCTCGGAGCGGGCTTTTGTCGTGTACAGAAGCTTTATTTGATGCGGATATGATTCAGCTTTATCATTAATCTGTCGGTGAGCCTTCGGAGGCTGCCTCTCGTATCAGGATCTAATGGGAGTTCGGCTCTCGCGGCAATGTTCTCTGCCACATCCTGAATTGACAGGTTGTCTGTTTGAATGTGGTCCTCAAAAATGGGTGATGATAAACCTTCAACACAGCGGTCAATTTGTTTGGCGGCCCATGAGTTTTTTCCTTCTGCTCTGGTGCGCAGCCTTTTTAACAAGATTTCCTTTGAAGCCATTAGTGTAAAGTGGTGAACGATCCTGCCTTCATGTCTGAGCCTGCCGATGATCTCATTGAAGTATTCAGGATATACAATCGTCATAGGCACAATAATGATGCCGCGGTATGTATCTGACAGAGAAGCTAGCAAACAGTAATTGAACGCCCACCATAAGGGATAGCTTTGAAAATCGTCCTTTGCGATCTCCTGCGGCACCATGGAGCGCAGCGCAAAACCCATTTTCTCGGGATCATACACGTAAGATGGTTTCAGCCTTCTGTGCAGTTCGAAGGCTGTTTGTGTTTTTCCGGAACCGAATGCCCCGTTTATCCAAATGATCATCGCCATTTCTCCCTTCCTATTTATTTTATCATGCAGAAAAAGACCCTTCCATCGAAGAGTCAGCTGGAAAACAATAAGGGCGGAAGGTTTTAATGCTTTTTTGCGTCGAAGTATTAAAATACCTGCGGAAATGTTGTACAATGAATGTCATTCAGGCAAAAATGGCTAAACAACAAAGCGCACTATAAGCTTGACCGGTAAAGCCGGTATCTATATGAATATTCGCTAAATAAGCATATAATGAATATAAAATTTCATTCCTTAGGAGGATTTCGCCGAAGATGAATGCTAAACGAGCCATCCCAGTAAGAGAAAGAAATATCGTCCTGATCGGATTCATGGGTGTAGGAAAAACAACAATCGGCCAATTGGTCGCTAAAAAATTATATAGAGATTTTATTGATATTGACCAAGAGATCGAAAAGGATTTCAATATGACAATTCCTGAGATGTTTGAGAAAAAGGGAGAAGACTTTTTCCGGAAAACGGAGAAGGAATATATTTTAGACATCTGCCGTCATAAACGATTCAAAATCGTATCTCTGGGCGGGGGATCTTTTAAACAAGAGGAAATCAGAAATTGCTGTCTGGAAAACTGTCTCGTGCTTCATCTGGACCTGTCATGGGAGAACTGGAAGCAGCGAGCGGGCTTATTGATCGAGAGCCGCCCTGTGCTCCATAATCGCTCAATGGATGAAATGGAACAGCTGTTTAACGAAAGAAAAGTCATTTACGACAAACACAATTCAAAAGTCGCAACAGACAACCTTTCTCCGGAAGAGGTTGCTGATTACATTGTAGAGACGTTAAAAATCGGCTGGGATCTTTATCAGCCGATGTAAAAGCCGTGCGGTGCGCACGGCTTTTTTATCGTTTTATCCCTTGTATCAAAATCGCTTTTAAACAAAAGGAGACGGGCTGTCCATTTTGATTCCATTTGATGCAGAACGTGTCACGTGTTTCGTCTGATGCATCATTCAGGTGAGTGATGATTTGCTTTTCCCGGTCGGCGGGTGTTCCGCCGCGTTTGATCCAGCTTTCGTATTGAATCGGCAAATTCCACTTTTGGATGTCTTGATAGCCCAGTTGATTAGCGGTGAACATCGACTGCCATTCTGATAATGAGCTTTCCCGGACATGGGAAGGGTCACGAAGCCGGTTCAAATGATTGACAAACTCATCAAGAATGGGATCTTCAGGCGCGTAATGATCGACCAACAGAAAATGTCCGTCCTTTTTCAGCACGCGCGCAACTTCGTTGACGGCTTTGCGGACATCTGAAAAATGGTGGGCCGCGTATCGGCAGGTGATAATATCAAATGAATCGTCTGGGAAGGGGAGTGACTCTGCCGTTCCTTGCTGAAAGCGTACATTTCCCGCTCCTTTTTCTTGTGCAAAGGAGGACGCAACCTCTACCATCTCTTTCGTCGCGTCAACGCCGATGCATTCCTGTACAAATGGGGAAAATGCCAGCGCTGTATGGCCAGCACCAGCTCCGATATCCAGCAGCCGCTGCTCTGCCCGGCATTCCGCCGTTTTGATCATTAACCCTAAATCTTCTCCCTCGGCAAATACCTTCTCATCCCGGTACATCTCGGCATTTTTAGAAAACGGTGTTTCGTTTCTCATGTGAACCAGCTCCTTTTTTTGTAAATGATGATATGGATTATGTTAGCAATTTCTGTTATGATTCGTCCAAGATATAAAAATGATAAAAACGATAGGCTCAACCTATGGAGGCTGAAATGGATATTAAAGTGATGGAATATGCAGCGGAAATCGCCCGGCGCCAAAGCTTTACAAAGGCGGCAAAGCATCTTCATATCGCTCAGCCCTCTCTAAGCCAGCAAATCAAAAAGCTTGAGGCTGAGCTGGGGCTTACGCTTTTTCACAGATCCCACGGCTCTGTTACGCTGACACCCCACGGCCGGCGTTTTATTGAAAAAGCCGAGGGCATCATTCGTTCCAGAGATGACTTGCTACGGGAGATGCAGGAACGGTCTCAGGGGCTTGGGCGCAAGCTTTCCATTGGGGTTCCTGCTGTAACGGGGAGATATCTTTTTCCGCCACTGCTGAAGCAGTTTTTGGCGCGCTATCCTCATGTGGAGGTTCAGCTTGTTGAAAAAGACCCTGTTTCTTTAGAAGAGATGACGGCAAAGGGAGAGGTTGACCTTTCTGTCTTATCCTTGCCGATTGAGGATGAACGGCTCTCCATTACACCCTTGCTCACGGAACCGATTGTTCTCGCAGTGCCGAAGGAAAAACAAAGGTGGATGCCGCCGGAAATGATCGCGCTGATTGAAAAAGCGCTGGAAGGAAAGGGGGGCTGCCAGCTGTGCGTGCCGCTTGACATGGTAAGGAACGTGCCGTTTATCCTGTTAAAAGAAGGCTTCGGATTTCGAAGGACAGTTCTCGATCTCTGTGCGGAAAGCGGTTTTAAGCCGAATACTGCCTTTAAAACGAGCCATATTGAAACCGCCCAATCTCTTGTGGCTAATGGCTTAGGTGTGACAATGGCACCGAATATGGTCAGAAGGGAAAGAGACCCGGGTGTGATCTATTTATCTATTCAATCCGCGCCATCCCGAACCCTCGTCTTCGTATTTTTAAAGAACCGCTATGTCAGTCTGACAGCTCAGGCTTTTATGGAACTGAGCCGGGAAAGTCTTAAACAAACGTTTGATGAAGACTGTCTGGAAAACAAAAGTGAAAATATTTAGAAAACAGAGAGGAAACGTGGTAGTATAGGAATACAAACTAAATCTTATAAAACAAAGGAGAATAATCGGAAATGCAACTATTCGATCTGCCGCTTGACCAATTGCAAACGTATAAACCTGAAAAAACAGCACCGAAAGATTTTTCTGAGTTTTGGAAATCATCTTTGGATGAACTTGCGAAAGTCCAAGCAGCACCTGATTTACAGCCGGTTGATTATCCTGCAGATGGAGTCAAGGTGTATCGCCTCACATATAAAAGCTTCGGAAATGCCAGCATTGCCGGTTGGTACGCAGTGCCTGACAAGGAAGGCCCGCATCCGGCCATCGTCAAATATCATGGCTACAACGCAAGCTATGACGGTGAGATTCATGAAATGGTGAACTGGGCGCTCCACGGATATGCCGCTTTCGGTATGCTTGTCCGCGGCCAGCAGAGCAGCGAGGATACGAGTATTTCTCCGCACGGCCACGCTTTGGGCTGGATGACGAAAGGAATCCTTGATAAAGATACATACTATTACCGGGGCGTTTATTTAGACGCTGTCCGGGCGCTTGAAGTCATCAGCAGCTTTGACGAAGTCGATGAAACAAGAATCGGTGTGACAGGCGGAAGCCAAGGCGGAGGCTTAACCATTGCCGCAGCAGCTCTGTCAGACATTCCGAAAGCCGCGGTTGCTGATTATCCTTATTTAAGCAACTTTGAACGGGCCATTGATGTGGCGCTTGAACAGCCGTACCTTGAAATCAATTCCTTTTTTAGAAGAAATGGCAGCCCGGAAACGGAAGAGCGGGCGATGAAGACACTTACATATTTCGATATTATGAATCTCGCTGAACGAGTGAAGGTGCCTGTCCTGATGTCGATCGGTCTGATTGACAAGGTCACGCCGCCGTCCACCGTGTTTGCCGCTTACAACCACTTGGAGACAGAGAAAGAGCTCAAGGTGTACCGCTACTTCGGGCATGAGTATATCCCTGCCTTTCAAACAGAAAAACTTGCTTTCCTTAAACAGCATCTAAAAGGCTGTTAAGCGTGAAAGGCCGCCGCACATCATCAGGCGGTTTTTTTCTGCAAACTGCCGGAATGAGAACAGACTGGAGACGAATAGATATGAAACAAAGGATCATTGATGAATTAAAACGAATCGAGCAGTCATACGGAGTCAAAATCGTATATGCTGTTGAGTCAGGAAGCCGCGCATGGGGATTTCCGTCGCGGGACAGTGATTATGATGTCCGCTTTATTTATGTTCCGAAAAAGGAGTGGTATTTTTCAATTGAGCAGGAGCGTGATGTCATTGAGGAACCGATTCACGATTTGCTGGATATCAGCGGCTGGGAGCTGAGAAAGACGCTGCGCCTCTTCAAAAAATCAAACCCGCCGCTCCTTGAATGGCTGTCCTCAGACATTGTGTATTACGAAGCATTTACGACTGCAGAGCAGTTAAGAAAACTGCGGACGGAGGCATTTAAGCCTGAAGCAAGCGTGTATCACTATATCAATATGGCGAGAAGGAACGTCAAGGATTACCTTCAAGGGCAAGAAGTCAAAATCAAAAAGTATTTCTACGTGCTTCGGCCTATTTTGGCTTGCAAATGGATTGAAAAACACGGGACCATTCCGCCAATGGATTTTACTGTTTTGATGAATGAACTTGTTGATGACCCTGAGCTGAAGGCAGAAATGGAAACCTTACTTGTACGGAAAAGAAGAGGCGAAGAGCTTGATCTCGAAGCGCGAATTCATGTCATTCACCAATTCATTGAAACAGAAATCGAAAGAATCATGGAAGTAGCAAAAACGCTGAAAGCAGAACAAAAGGATATGACGCCTGAATTGAATCGGTTACTTTTAAATACGGTTGAAGAAGTGTGGAAGGATGGAGGAAGCTGATGTTTTTTGTCGCTTCCTTTTCTCCTTTATTCGACAGGATTCCCCGACTTTCTAACTATCTGATTGTGGTAAAACCACAAAAATAATCAGAATCTTTGTATTTTGAGAATATTGTGAACGTCGGTTTTGTCCATTTACAATAAACTCATACAAATACTTCTTAGATTGCGGGGTGTTGAGGTTGGAAGTGATCACAAGAGATTTTTTCTTATTTTTATCCAAAAGCGGCTTTCTTAATAAAATGGCAAAGAACTGGGGAAGCCGGGTAGCAGCGGGTAAAATTATCGGAGGGAATGATTTTAACAGTTCAATCCCGACCATTCGACAGCTTAACAGCCAAGGCTTGTCAGTTACTGTCGATCATTTAGGAGAGTTTGTGAACAGCGCCGAGGTCGCACGGGAGCGTACGGAAGAGTGCATTCAAACCATTGCGACGATTGCGGATCAGCAGCTGAACTCACACGTTTCTTTAAAAATGACGTCTTTAGGTCTCGATATAGATATGGATCTGGTGTATGAAAATATGACGAAAATCCTTCAGACGGCCGAGAAGCATAAAATCATGGTCACCATCGACATGGAAGATGAAGTCAGATGCCAGAAAACGCTTGATATTTTCAAAGATTTCAGAAAGAAATACGAGTATGTGAGCACAGTGCTGCAAGCCTATCTATACCGGACGGAAAAAGACATTGACGATTTGGATTCTTTAAACCCGTTCCTTCGCCTTGTAAAAGGAGCTTATAAAGAATCGGAAAAAGTAGCTTACCCGGAGAAAAGCGATGTCGATGAAAATTACAAAAAAATCATCCGAAAGCAGCTCTTAAACGGTCACTATACAGCGATTGCGACACATGACGACAAAATGATCGACTATACAAAGCAGCTTGCCAAGGAACATGGCATTGCCAATGACCAGTTTGAATTTCAGATGCTGTACGGCATGCGGTCGCAAACCCAGCTCAACCTCGTAAAAGAAGGTTATAACATGAGAGTCTACCTGCCATACGGCGAAGATTGGTACGGCTACTTTATGAGACGCCTTGCAGAACGTCCGTCAAACATTGCATTTGCTTTCAAAGGAATGACAAAGAAGTAAAAAAGGAGAGATTATCATGACAACACCTTACAAACACGAGCCTTTCACAAATTTCCAAGATCAAAACAACGTGGAAGCGTTTAAAAAAGCGCTTGCGACAGTTAGCGAATATTTAGGAAAAGACTACCCGCTTGTCATTAACGGCGAGAGAGTGGAAACAGAAGCGAAAATCGTTTCGATCAACCCGGCTGATAAAGAAGAAGTCGTCGGCCGAGTGTCAAAAGCTTCTCAAGAGCATGCTGAGCAAGCGATTGAAGCAGCTGCGAAAGCATTCGAAGAGTGGAGATACACGTCTCCTGAAGAAAGAGCGGCTGTCCTGTTCCGCGCTGCTGCCAAAGTCCGCAGAAGAAAACATGAATTCTCCGCGTTGCTTGTAAAAGAAGCAGGAAAGCCTTGGAACGAAGCGGATGCTGATACAGCTGAGGCGATTGACTTCATGGAGTATTATGCACGCCAAATGATCGAACTGGCAAAAGGCAAACCAGTCAACAGCCGTGAAGGCGAGAAAAACCAATATGTATATACGCCGACTGGTGTAACAGTTGTTATTCCGCCTTGGAACTTCTTGTTTGCGATCATGGCAGGAACAACAGTGGCGCCGATCGTTACTGGAAACACAGTAGTTCTAAAACCTGCAAGCGCTACACCTGTCATTGCTGCAAAATTTGTTGAGGTCCTTGAAGAGTCCGGATTGCCTAAAGGCGTAGTCAACTTTGTGCCAGGCAGCGGAGCGGAAGTCGGCGACTATCTTGTTGACCATCCGAAAACAAGCCTTATCACATTTACGGGATCAAGAGAAGTGGGTACGAGAATTTTCGAACGCGCGGCGAAGGTTCAGCCAGGCCAGCAGCACTTAAAGCGTGTTATCGCTGAAATGGGCGGTAAGGATACGGTTGTTGTCGATGAGGATGCGGACATTGAATTGGCAGCTCAATCCATCTTTACATCAGCGTTCGGATTTGCGGGACAAAAATGTTCTGCAGGTTCACGTGCAGTTGTCCATGAAAAAGTGTATGATCAAGTATTGAAGCGTGTCATTGAAATTACAGAATCTAAAGTAACAGCAAAACCTGACAGTGCGGATGTTTATATGGGACCTGTCATTGACCAAGGTTCTTATGATAAAATTATGAGCTATATTGAGATCGGAAAACAGGAAGGGCGTTTAGTAAGCGGCGGTACTGGTGATGATTCGAAAGGATACTTCATCAAACCGACAATCTTCGCTGACCTTGATCCGAAAGCAAGACTCATGCAGGAAGAAATTTTCGGACCTGTCGTTGCATTTTGTAAAGTGACAAACTTTGATGAAGCTTTAGAAGTGGCAAACAATACTGAATATGGTTTGACAGGCGCGGTTATCACAAACAACCGCAAGCACATCGAGCGTGCGAAACAGGAATTCCATGTTGGAAACCTATACTTCAACCGCAACTGTACAGGTGCTATCGTCGGCTACCATCCGTTTGGCGGCTTCAAAATGTCCGGAACGGATTCAAAAGCAGGCGGACCGGATTACTTGGCACTGCATATGCAAGCAAAAACAATCAGTGAAATGTTCTAAAGCGGGACTAAATGGGCATCCTCCCTGCGGGGATGTCCATTTCATCCATATACCATAAAAAAGAGGAGGAAGTGCCATAGAAAACACACAGCTGATTATTTCGATTTGTATTTATATGGCGGGGATGATGCTGATCGGCTACTTTGCTTACAAGCGTACGTCGAATCTGACGGATTACATGCTTGGAGGACGCTCTTTGGGTCCGGCCGTAACCGCTCTCAGTGCCGGCGCTGCCGATATGAGCGGCTGGCTGCTGATGGGTCTCCCTGGTGCCATGTTTTCAACTGGTCTGAGCGGTATTTGGATAGTGTTCGGACTTTGCCTTGGAGCATGGGCGAACTGGCTCTATGTTGCGCCTCGGCTGAGAACCTACACTGAACAAGCGGGGAATTCCATCACAATTCCCGGGTTCCTTGAGAATCGCTTCGGAGACCATTCGAAGCTGCTGAGACTGTTTTCAGGGATTGTGATTTTAGTCTTCTTCACATTTTATGTTTCGTCTGGAATGGTATCCGGCGGCGTTTTATTCAACAGTATTTTGGGGATGGAATATCATACAGGCTTATGGGTTGTAACTGGTGTTGTTGTGGTATATACCCTGTTTGGCGGCTTTTTGGCAGTCAGCTGGACAGATTTTGTTCAGGGGATCATTATGTTTGCCGCACTCATTCTTGTTCCGATCGTTACATTTTTCCACACGGGAGGAGCAAGTGAAACAGTTACGGAAATCCGGTCTGTTGATCCAGACATGTTTAATATGTTCAAAGGAACAAGCATCCTTGGCATTATTTCTTTGTTTGCCTGGGGTTTGGGATACTTTGGGCAGCCGCATATCATTGTGCGTTTTATGGCGATAACGTCAGTCAAAGAGATTAAAAGAGCGCGCAGAATCGGGATGGGCTGGATGATTTTGTCGGCAATCGGCGCTGTGCTGACCGGTTTGGGCGGAATCGCTTATTACCATCAGAATGGCATGATACTGAAGGACCCTGAGACGATTTTTATTCAATTAGGGAATATTTTGTTCCACCCGATAATCACAGGTTTTCTGATTTCAGCTATTTTGGCCGCGATTATGAGTACAATTTCTTCCCAGCTGCTTGTGACATCAAGCTCTCTGGTAGAAGATTTGTATAAGTCGATGTTCAGACGCTCGGCTTCTGATAAAGAGCTGGTGTTTTTGGGACGTATGGCTGTGCTTGTGATTTCTATCATCGCATTATTCCTTGCTTGGGAGAAAAATAATACCATCCTTGGATTGGTAAGCTACGCGTGGGCGGGCTTCGGTGCATCATTCGGGCCGGTTGTACTGCTCAGTCTGTTTTGGAAACGAATGACCAAATGGGGGGCACTCGCCGGCATGATTGTGGGAGCAGCAACTGTAATCATTTGGGCGAATGCCGGTCTTTCGGACTTTCTGTATGAAATCATACCTGGTTTTGCTGCGAGTCTATTATCTGTCTATATCGTCAGTGTATTGACGCAGGCTCCGTCACAAGCTGTCAAAGACCAGTTTAAAGACTACCAAGATACAATGTCACAATAAAGATCGAAAGGAGGAGGAAGGGGTTGTCCCTTTTTCCTCTTTTCTCCTTTTAAGCGGACGTTTTTTTCTTTTGGAAACAAACGTATTTTTTTCTATACAAAGAGCCCTCGTATGGATATGATTAAAGTAAAAAAAGTATAGGAGAAAAAGGTATGGAAGAGCTTTTAGAGAGAGTTTTTTCATTTTCAGATGTTGATAAGCTGATTGATTTTATCAGTTATGAACTGCAAAAACCAGTCATACTGGAAAGCGCGGATTTCTTTTTGTTAGCCTATAATTCTTACTATATTAACCATTTTGATTCTGCCAACCAGCAGACTATTTTTTCAAAAAAATGTCCGGTTCAAATTTTTGAGAGGTTTCTGAAGGACGGAATCATTGAAAAACTAAAAACAGAACCTGAGCCTTTTCGCGTCAATAAAATTGAAAGCATTGGGTTAAACCAGAGGGTGGTCGTGAGTGCGAAGCACAAAGGGGAAGTTATGGGCTACATCTGGGTTCAGGAGCTGGACCAAAACCTGACGGAAGAAGAACTCGACTTTTTGTATGAGACCTCTTTCCATGTCGGGAAAATCATTTATAAAACGAACAAACTGAAACAAGAAAAGGAAGAAAAAGCAGAAGATCTCATCAAACGGGCGATCTATCAGCAATTTACCTCTGAGAAGGAACTCAGACGGGAAGCTGAAAGGATCAACACCGTGCTGCCCTCCATGTTTTCAGTTGTCATCCTGCACGCCGCGAATGGGGATGGGGAAGCGGTTGAGGATTTAAAGGAAAATATCAGGTCGTATCTGAATTTACGGGATAAAGTCAGTCATGTCTTAACGATCGAATCAAATATTGTTATCGTCGTAGCGAGTTTTTCCCAAAAAAGCTCCGTCTCCTCGGCAGCTTCAGAATTTATTAACAAGCTGTTAACACATTTTCACTTTCAGAAAATACCTACCCCTATTTATATCGGTATCGGAAACGAATATGATCACCTTTTAAAACTCGGCAAGAGCTATACAGAAGCACTTGAAGTCATCAAAGCCGCAGAAATCACCGGCAATCAGGAAAACATTCCATATGAATATGCCAAACTCGGCATTTACCGCTACTTAGAAAGCATTGAACAGAAAAATGAGTTTTTAGAATACGAGAATAAGGATTTGGCTTTATTAAAAGCGAAAGACCAAGAAAGCAGCACCGAACTGCTCAAAACCTTGGAAATCTATCTCCTCAACAACTGCAAAACAAAACCAGCAGCAGAGCAGCTGTTTATTCACCAAAATACATTGAATTACCGCATCAAACAGATTACTGAAATGACGTCAATTGATTTAAGCGATTTCAGGACACGGTGCCAGCTCTATCTTGATTTGATGCTGATGAAAAAGAAATAAAAAAGAAACCAGTACTTGTACTGGTTTCGTCTTCACTTAAAACCCTCTGTAAACATACGGATCATCAGGTTTTTTAATGGTATTCCAGTCAGTTACTTTCACGACAGGGAGAGTTGACTTGAATGGCTGATAATATTCTGAGGCAAGAGTGCCCTTAATTTGAATCCATTCATCATCCTTGATGTTTATGTCCTTCGGAAACTCCACAAGCATCCCATACACGCCGGAATCAGCGATACAGTGAATGACGCCAAACCTCAACACGAACAGCTGATTTTTGTTAATCGCGTTTCCTTTGTATGCAAATCCATGAAATTCTATCGTCCGTCCGAGAAATTCACCCGGATAGTTATAAATGGTTTCCATTCCTTTTAGGAAATCATCATCGGTCAGAGTAATCTCTTTCTTGCTGGAATACTTATTAAACAGCTGTTTCATCTGTTTGTCATAGCTGTCTTGCGCATAATAAAGGCTGGCATCAGGCCGCAAATACTGTGTTTGGGAGTAATGATCTCCGCTCTCCATTGCCTTAAACGAGAACCCTTTTGTTTTGACAATGGATGAGTCAAGCGTCGCGATCGGGAAGAAGATGCCTGACACCAAAGGAAAAAGAAAAACAACATAAATCAAATAACGCTGATAAAATGGCTTGTTTTGTTCATGGTCATGGTCGTGGTCATGGCCGCATCCGCAATCATGGTCATGGTGATGCCCGCCTTTTTCAGGTGACTTGATATATACATATGCTTGAACGGCTGTCAGAATGGCCAGCAGGAAGATCGCAATAAAGGAAAGATAGGAATATTTCATATTGATATATTTTGTTAGATTTCCTGAGGCATGCAGATGATAAAAGAAAAACGTAAATCCCATCAGCACCAATAGACGAAACATCCAATCACCCCTTTACCAGTAGTGATCCCGCTAAGACAATTACGACAATATACGTAATCAGCAGGAAAACAAATCGTTTTTTGAAGGCCGCAAGCATCATCAATAGGTTTTTAATATCCACCATCGCACCAAAGACGAGAAAGGCGATTAACGATCCTAATGAAAACGTGCTGCTGAAGGAAGACGCGATGAACGCATCAACCTCTGAACAAAGCGACAAGACAAATGCCAGTCCCATCATCACGAGTGAAGAGGATACATCATTCTGTCCGATCGCAAGCAGAGTGGATGTTTTGACATACGTCTGCATAGCGGCTGCGATAAATGCGCCGATGATTAAATATTTCCCCACCGAGAAAAATTCATCAATGGCATGACGCAAGGTCCCTCCCAGCTTTTGAAGCAGGGTGTGGTGATGATGGTGGTGATGCCCGGGTTCATCAGGCTTTAAAAGCTGGTTATCCTTAAATTGATAGGATAAGATGATCCCAATGATCACCGAGACGGCGAGCGCCAGTCCGCCCCTGTAAAAGACTACGCTCCATCTATTCCCGAACGCAATAAAAGTAGAAAATAAGACGATAGGGTTAATGATGGGCGCGGTCAGCATGAAAGCAACGCCCGCATGCAGAGGCACCCCCTTTAACAGAAGCCGCCTCGTAATCGGGATAATGCCGCATTCACAGGCGGGAAATAAAACGCCGGCCAGCGCACCGAATAGAACGGCGAGAAAGCGGTTTTTTGGCATGATCCTCGCAATCATTTCTTCAGAAACAAACATTTGAATGATTCCGGAAAGTATAACGCCAATCAGAATAAACGGAATGGCTTCTATTAAAATGCTGATAAAAATAGAATTCAGCTGAAGAAAAGATGATTGTGCTGTCACAATAAAACCTCCGCTCATGTTAAGCTGCCTCTCTTATGATACCAGAAAAAAAGGCACTGCTTGTTTGACGGAGGTGGGGGAAGGATTGTTTCACTTTGTTTAGGATTCTAAGAATTCGAGTATGATTCTATCTGTTTCAGCAGCTTCTTTCCCGAGCCAAATCAGGTGCCCCCATGAGTGAAGCAAATGGAGAGTAGCGTCAGGAATGTGTTTTTTTGCATGATGTGCATGTGACAAGTCGACAAATCCATCATAAACACTTTGCATAATCAGTACGGGACATGTGATGGCCTGCAGCTCTTTCGAAGAAAAAGAGGCGGTTTGTGACAAGTCAAGCAGAAATCCTTTACCTGAGCGCTGCCTGCTGTTCATTTTCCGAAATGCTTCTATGTCTTTTTCAACCATCATGGACTTGATTCGCTGAAACGAAAGCGTGCTGAATTGTGGGCTCATGACTCGAAACATCAAACGCGGGAAGGCATTTACCAGAGAAGAAGTCAGCTTCCACATCCACTTTTCCACCGGCGGGCGGAAGAGGATTCTTCCCACTTTGTATTCTGTGTCTTTGGGGGTGAGCCATTCTTTGGTGACGGCGGATTGCAGGGTCAGAGTGCTTACTCTTTCCGGATAGTGTGAGGCAAAGCATATGCCGCTTGGCCCCCCTGCTGAGATGGCAATCACATGGACACTGTCGATTTGTAAATGATCTAATAGTTTTACATAGAAACGGCATGCGCTGGCAAGATTTTTTCCCATCTCTTTTGACGTCCGTCCATAGCCGGGCCTTGAAGGCGTGATGATGGAATACCCATGCTCAATCAACGCCGTGTACCCGAATTCCTCGTAACAATTTGAATGCCCGCCATGCAAGACAAGAATTGGGGCTCCCTTGCCTGTCACAGAATATTCTAGTGTATGTCCTTCGAAAGTGATCGTTTCAACACGTCTTTTCATCTGTTTCTCCCATTTGTTTTTCTGCCTATTATAGGGTTTTCAACAATTTACCACAAGGGGCAGAAATGAATAAACACAGGCTCATGAAATATGATATACTTTGTATTGATATTCATTCTCAATTAAAACGGTTTTGATATAGATGTGAACGGGAGGCAGGACGGATGGCTGAGAATCAAGAGGTATATGACGTTACGATTATAGGCGGGGGGCCGATCGGGCTGTTTACGGCTTTTTACTGCGGGATGCGGGAGCTGAAAACGAAAGTAATCGAATTTTTGCCGCGGCTCGGAGGGAAGGTATCTTTATTCTTTCCTGAGAAAATCATTCGGGATATCGGCGGAATACCGGGAATTGCGGGGAAGCAGCTGATCGAGCAGCTGAAGGAGCAGGCGGCGACGTTTGAACCTGACATCGTGCTGAATCAGCGTGTGACTGGATTTGAACGCTTGGAAGACGGCACCATTGTGCTGACAGGTTCTGAAGGAGAAAAGCATTATACACGCACCGTGATTTTAGCTGTCGGCATGGGAACGCTTGAGGTCAATGAGTTTGACAGTGAGGATGCAACCCGGTACGCGGGCAAAAATCTTCATTATGGAGTGGAGAAGCTTGATGCGTTTAAAGGCAAGCAGGTCGTGATTTCAGGCGGCGGAGATACGGCGGTCGATTGGGCTAATGAGCTGGAACCGATTGCGGCTTCTGTGACTGTCGTTCACCGGCGTGAGGAATTCGGCGGAATGGAAAGTAGTGTGACGAAGATGAAGCAATCATCGGTGCGGGTACTCACTCCTTATCGGCTGGAGCAGCTGAGCGGCGATGAGGAGCGCATCCAAAGCGTGACTGTTTGCCATAATGCGTCTGGCCAGAGGGAAGACATAGAGGTTGACGAGCTGATCATTAATCATGGGTTCAAAATTGATCTCGGACCGATGAAGGAGTGGGGGCTGGAGATTGAAGAAGGCAGGGTGAAAGCTGACAGACATATGCGGACGAATCTTCCGGGTGTGTTTGTGGCGGGTGACGCAGCTTTTTATGAAAGCAAGCTGAGATTGATTGCCGGCGGCTTTACGGAAGGCCCCACAGCGGTCAACAGCGCGAAGGCTTATTTGGACCCTAAGGCCGAGAATATGGCGATGTATTCAACCCATCACAAAAAATTGGTGCATAAATAAAGCAGCCCTTCAGAAAAGGGCTGCCGCAATCAGCTGTGAATGAGCTTTTTTTCCGCCTGTTGATTTTGAATCAAAGCAAACAATTCATCCTGTTCTTGGACAGCTGTAAATCCATAAGCGCCGGCAGCTGAGTCATCGCCTATGCAGACGATGGGAGGCCGGCTTGCTGATGGTTCCGGCAAAATGCCAATTTGTTCGCCTGCGCTGATCAATTGCTGAACAGACGGTTTGTTCGGGCATATGATCATGTGCAGCGGAGATTCACTGATGGTTCGCTGAATCATGTGGGTAAACCGGTCATCTATGACGTTTTGGTGGGTGATATAAAACGAACAGGACTCATGCATCTGCATGTTTTCCACTGAATGACGGCTCCCGACAACAAGACATTTTTCAGAATCAGTCTGAATGGTGGAGACGAGAAAACCTCGTTTTTCAAGCTCCGTCACTGCATATTGAGATGCCGCACTCAGTCGGGCTGTCAGCTGGCGGATGTCGATTTTCTTGGATGTCAGCGCTTGGAAAAATTCACAAACCGCACGGCGTGATGTGAAAACAATGTCTTCAAAGGTGTCGATCTTCCGAAGAATCTCTTCATTGACAGGCATGTTTTCAGTCCGCCATTTCGGCCATTCGATGACATCGGCACCGGAAGCACGCAGCTTGTCTGCAAGCGGGTCTTCATCTTCGCCATGAGTGACAACCATCATGTGCTGGCCGATGAGTGGTTTGCTTTCGAACCAGCTATGTGTTTGAAAATTGACGATATCTCCGATGACGATAATTGCAGGGTTTGTGATCTGGTGTTCCTGTACTTTTTGCTGAATGTTCTCAAGCGATCCTTTCACACTCCGCTGGCGTCCCCACGTCCCCCATTGGATCACAATGACAGGGACAGAAGGAGATTTTCCGTATGCGATGAGCTGCTGGCAAATATAAGATAAGTTCTTGACGCCCATGTAAAAGACAAGGGTTTGAACGCTCCGGGCAAGCCCTTCCCAGTCGAGGTTCGGTGTGCCTTTTAATGATTTATCATGCGCTGTAATCATGGCAAAAGACGAAGCGAAATCCCGATGCGTAACGGGGATGCCCGCATATAGCGGAGCTGCAATGCCAGAGGTGATGCCAGGCACCATTTCATAGCGGATGCCATTCTCATGGAGAGCATCTGCTTCCTCGCCGACTCTGCCAAATACACTCGGATCACCGCCTTTTAAACGGACGACGGTTAACCCAATTGATGCTTTTTCAACCAGCAGGGCGTTAATTTCTCTTTGTTTCATAAAATGGCGGTCTGGCAGTTTTCCGCAATAAATAAACTGGCAGTCCGGTGATGCGAATTCGAGCAGTTTCGGGTTGGCGAGCCGGTCATATAAAATAACATCAGCTTCTTCGAGCGCCTGTTTTCCTTTGATGGTGAGCAGCCCAGGATCGCCGGGACCGGCCCCCACGAAATATACGATTCCATTCTTCATGATCATGTCATCCTTCCGTCACTGTAAAAAGTGAAGGATCACTTAAAAGTGATCCGGTCTTTTGATCAATATACGAGATAAACATGTTCTCCTTCGATCAGCGTTTCGTATGTTTTGACGCATCCGTGATCTGGTTCTTGGACGATTCCGTCTTCTAAGGAGATTTTCCAGTCATGCATCGGGCAGAAAACATATTCGCCGCTGACGATGCCTTCTGCCAGGACACCGCCCTTATGCGGACAGCGGTTTTCGATGGCGCGGATGCTTCCGTTTGAAAGCTTGAAAACCGCGAGCTCCTTATCTTCAATATACACTGTTTTGCCTAATTGTTCAGGCAATTCTTCAATTTTTCCGATCCATACTTTTGTTGCGCCTTTGTTTACCATGTCCATTCCTCCTTAATGATTGTTTTTTGTCATTATGATGTCGTCACGACATTTTCAAATAATTCTTTAGAGGTTTGTTTGTTTTCCAAGAAGTTCTTCCACGGATCCTTGTGGACAGAGAGTGTTTCATTCATTCGGTCGTTCAGCTCCTGCCGCTTTTCCTGATCGTTTAACACGGATTGGACATGGGATAAACCGACGCGCTCAAGCCATGCGGAAGTACGCTCCAGATAGTTTGCAGTTTCCCGGTAGTATTGCAGGTAAGCGCCTGCGTATTCTAAGACTTCTTCATTTGTTTTCACCTTCATCAGCAAATCACCGGCACGTAAATGAGTTCCGCCGTTTCCGCCGACATAAAGCTCCCAGCCTCCGTCAATGCCGACAACGCCAAGGTCCTTAATGCCGGATTCCGCACAGTTCCGCGGGCAGGCAGACACGGCCATTTTCACTTTATGAGGTGTGTTCAGTCCTTCGAATTTTTTCTCAAGCGCAATGCCCAGTGCCATGGAGTCTTGCGTGCCGAAGCGGCAGAATTGTTCGCCTACGCACGTTTTTACTGTACGGAGTGTCTTTCCGTATGCGTAGCCTGAAGGCATATCTAGATCTTCCCATACCTTCGGAAGGTCTTCTTTTTTCACGCCGATGAGATCAATTCGCTGGCCGCCAGTCATTTTAACGAGCGGAATCTCATATTTGTCGACGACATCTGCGATCTTGCGCAAATCTGTGGAGTTGGTCACGCCGCCGTACATCCGTGGCACGACCGAATATGTTCCGTCTTTTTGAATATTGGCGTGCATTCGTTCGTTAACAAAGCGGGATGTTCGTTCATCCTCGTATTTGGTTGGATTGATCATGCCTAGGTAGTAGTTCAGGGCCGGCCGGCATTTTGAACAGCCTTCTGGCGTTTTCCAGCCGAGCACGTTCATGATTTCTCTTGTATGTGACAGCCCTTTGGCTTTGATTTCTTCTACGACTTCATCTCTCGACAATGTGGTGCAGCCGCAAATTGCTTCTTTCTGCGCTGACGCATCAAAGTCAGATCCGAGCGTATGCTGGAGGATTTCTTCTACGAGCGGCTTACAGCCTCCGCATGAGCGGGATGCACCGGTGCATGCTTTGATCTCATCCGTTGACGAGCAGCCTTTTTCCTGTATGGCTTGAATAATGGCACCTTTTGACACGCCGTTACAGCCGCAGATGATTTCATCGTCGCTCATCGCTGCGGTAATGCTTGTGCCTGCTTCTTGGTTGAGAGGCTGTAAGATTGATATTTTAGAGGTTTCAGTGATATCGGCTTCTTTTTGAATCATAGAAAACAGGCGATTGCCCTCGCTGCTGTCGCCGAATAAAACAGCACCGACAATTTGATTGCCTCTCAGGACGATTTTTTTATAGATGCCGTCCTGCTCATCGAAGACTTTAATCGCTTTTTTCTCCTCTGATTCATTAAAGTCACCGGCAGAGAAGACCTCGACGCCTGATACCTTTAACTGAGTGGAGAGAACGGAGCCTTCATACGGTTTTGTTTCGATGCCGCAAATATGCTTCGCCAGCACTTTTGCCTGTTCATAAAGCGGCGCCACAAGCCCATATGCGATTCCCCGGTGCTCAGCGCATTCACCGACCGCATAAATGTGCGGGATTTCAGTTTGCATATAATCGTTGACAATGATTCCGCGGTTAACCGGAATGCCGCTTTCGGCTCCGAGCACTGTGTTCGGGCGAATGCCGACAGCCATGACCACCAAATCAGCTTCAATGCTGGTGCCGTCTTTGAAGCGAACACCTTCGACACGGCCATCACCGACAATTTCTTCAGTTTGCTTTTCAAGTAAAAAGGTCATTCCTTGTTTTTCTAACTCGTTTTGCAGCAGGCGTCCTGCCGTTGCATCAAGCTGGCGTTCCATCAGGAATGGGGCGAGGTGGATGACGGACACGTCCATGCCGAGATTCAGAAGTCCGCGAGCGGCTTCCAAACCAAGCAGGCCTCCGCCGATGACAGCTGCTTTTTTATATTGTTTTGAAGCGGCGAGCATCGTGTCTGTATCTTTTATGTCCCGGAAAGCTGTGACGCCTTGTTTGTCTGCGCCCGGAATCGGAAGGATAAAAGGGACCGAGCCTGTCGCCAGGATGAGTTCGTCGTAAGGCTGGATTCTGTCTGCATCTGTGATGACCGTTTTGTTCTCCGTGTCCACTTTGATGACTGTTTCATTTGTATACAATTGAATATTGTTTTCTTCGTACCAGTCCCAATCGTTTAACGTAATATCTTTGATGTCGGTATCGCCTTGAAGCACTTTTGACAAAAGGATTCGGTTGTAGTTGGGATGCGGTTCGGCACCGAAAATTGTGATCTGAAACTCGTCTTTTGCAACACTCAGTATCTCTTCAATGGCCCTTACCCCGGCCATTCCATTTCCAACAAGAACTAGCTGTTTTTTTCCCATCAGATGATCCGCTCCTTATCAATGTTTTTTCCAGCGTAGCACAGCAAAAAGAAATATTTAAGATGCATGTTATAAAATGTAACAAAATATACGAAAAGTTCTAAAAATTTTATGAAAAATTAAATAGGTCTGATTCGGACGGCGCACACCTTAAAACCGGGCATTTTACAGGCAGGATCTAAGGCTTCTCCGATTAAATCATTCACATTTTGAGCGTCTGCCCAATGGATAGGGACAAAAACAGTGTCTTTTCTAATTTGTTCCGATAATTTGCTGCGGACGGTGATGCTTCCCCGTGGCGACTCTATTTTTACGAGTACACGATCTTTAATATGGAAGGAGGCTGCTGTTTGCGGATGGATTTCCATAAATGATTCAAAATGTCTCGCAGCAAGGGCAGCGCTTTTTCTCGTTTGGACGCCTGTTAAGTAGTGAGACATGACTCGGCCTGTCGTTAAATAAAGCGGATAATCGGCTGTCGGTTTCTCTTTCGGAACAGCCGGTTCGTTTGGAATCACACTTAATGCCGCTTTTTGATCCGGATGTGCAAATGAGTCCGTAAACAAGCGCCCTGTTCCGGGATGATCAGGTTCCGGACACGGCCAATGAATGCCGCCTTCACGTCTGAGCCTGTCGTATGTGATGCCTGAATAATCAGCAATTCCGCCTCGGCTCGCTTCTCTCAATTCATTAAAAATATCCTCTGCTGATGTGTAAGAAAAATAACGGCCTTTTCCGAGAGCGGTTGCGATATCACAAATGATCTGCCAATCATGCTTTGCCTCACCGGGACATGGCCGGCTTGCTTCTCTTAATGTCACGCGGCCTTCGACATTTGTCATGGTGCCCTCATCTTCTAAATAAGAGGAGGCGGGCAAAATCACATCTGCGTATTTCGCAGTCTCAGAAATAAACAAATCGATCGCGACAAAGAATCTCAGTTTTCTCAGAGCTTTTTTCACGAGATTTGCATTTGGGCTGGAGACAGCAGGGTTTGAGCACATGAGGAACAGCCCTTTGATGTCGCCGTCATTGATTTTTTCAATCATTTCATAGGCTGAGACGCCTTTTCTCGGCAGATCATCCTGATGGATTCCCCACACTTTCGCAATATGTGCCCGGTGTTCTTCGTTTTCGATAGAACGGTAGCCTGGAAGCTGATCGGCTTTTTGGCCATGCTCTCTGGCGCCTTGCCCGTTGCCTTGTCCGGTGATTGCCCCGTAGCCCGAATAAGGTTTGCCGACTTTTCCTGTGATCAGCACCATGTTTAGAAAGCCCTTTACAGCCGCTGTTCCATCGGTTTGCTGTTCAATCCCGCGGGCTGTAAACAGCATGCCGGACGTTTCCTTGGCAAACTTCACAGCGGCTTTTCGCATGTGCGCCAGCGGGACACTCGTCTGTGCAGCGATATCCTCCAGACTCAGCGTATCAGTATGCTGCTTCAGCTCAGCAAATCCATTTGTCCGTGATCGAATGAAATCTTCGTTTGCGAGCTGTTCGTCGATAATGATTTTGACGAGAGCGTTGGCAAGGGCGGCGTCTGTGCCGGGTTTGATTTTCAGATGAAGATCGGCGATTTTCGTCGTCGCTGTCTCGCGCGGATCAATGGCAATGATGTAAGCGCCGTTTTCTTTCGCTTTTTCAAAATACGGCATCATCGTAGGCTGGCATTCCGCAATATTGGTTCCGGCCAGAATGATTACACGGGTGTGGGGAATGTCTGATAAAGGATTCGTTAAACCTCTGTCCGCGCCGAATGTTTGGTTGGCTGCGGTTGCTGCAGCGGACATACAAAGCCTTCCGTTGTAGTCGATATATTTTGTCTGTAAGCCCACCCGTGCGAACTTCCCTAACAAATACGCCTCTTCATTCGTAATTGAGGCACTTCCGTAAACAGCCATGGCGTCATGGCCATGTTCGTTTTGAATCATCGTCACTTGGTCTTTGATATGATTCAATGCTTCTTCCCAGGAAACAGGCATAAATTCTCCGTTTTTCTTCAGCAGCGGCCGGGTGATGCGAGAGGAGTTCAGGGCATGCTGGTGGGCGTTCATGCCCTTCATGCATAACCGGCCTTGTGTCGTAGAATTATCAATCCCGATCGCTGTGTACTTTTTCCGTGTAACGATGGTTTGTTCCACGAGCTGCATTTTGCACTGCATGCTGCAAAACGGGCATTGGGTGTCATACGTCTTTTCTGATTGGATGTCTTGTTGTTTATCACGGAAATATCTAAGCAGTCGCTCAGTCAAAATGACTCATCCTTTCTTATGTGCGCCAGCCTGTATAGGCGGGTTTTGAATCAGTGAAAAGTCTGTTTGGAGGCTTTCCAGCAGATGTGTCCTAAGGTCCTCTTCAAATAGCACTTCTCTGATATGAACGATCCCGAGACGGTCTATCCACTGATGAACGGATTCTAAGTAATGAGCTGTTTCACGATAATACTGGATTAGTCCTTTGATCATGTCGGCTGTGCTGTCTGCGTTGTCTGTCACGCAAAACAGGGCTCCGGAACGGGCATGAGTTCCCCGGACGCCGCCGATGTAAATGTCCCAGCCGGCTTGCGTCTGAATCGCGCCGAAATCTTGTATGGCGGCATCGGTGCAGTCTGTTTCACATGATAAGCTGATAGAAATATAAGCGGGCATGGAAAGCATCTCAAGATGTCTCTCGATCTGGGCTGCCAGCTGTTGAATCGATCGGTTTTGTCCGCATGTACATGCATTGACACTTTGCAGCGTGCGGCGGTGTTCGTTTGAACAAACGGGCATTTTCAGTTCTTTTTTAATGTTCGGGAGATCCTCGGGTCTGATCCCGGAAAGCTTCAGTCTTTGGCCGTGAGTGATGGATACATCAGGGATGTTGTATGCCTCGATGATATTGGCAATGTTTCTTAGCTGCTCCGCGTTTGTGCATCCACCGTACATTTGCGGAATGAGGATACAAGAATCTTCCGTGGGTAATTCAAGCTGAACAAAACCGGGCTGCAGCATTTCCAGGTAGTATTGAATCGCCGGACCACATTTGGGACATCCATTTTTCGTTTTCCAGCCAAGCTGGCTCATCGCTTCTTCCAGACTAGAGAATGGCTTGCGCTGAAGCTCGGCAATGATGTCGTCTTCTGTAAAATCAGTGCAGCCGCAAAACGAAGGTGTGCCACCGGGCTCTGTATATTCGCTGCTGGTCATGTACCTCAAAAGGTCTTCAACTAGCGGCTTGCATCCTCCGCAGGAGCCGGATGCTTTGGTGCAGTGCTTGATTTCCTCAACAGTTGTTAAGCCTTTCGTGTGCATTGCGTTTTCAATCGCACCTTTAGTCACTGAGTTGCATTGGCAAATTGTTTCACTGGAGGGCATGGATTCAAATAAAGTGCTGGCTTTCTCCGGTTCGATGATCTGCCTTTTGACAATAGAGATGTCTCTTTGTTTGAGCAGGCTGTCGAGAAATCGCTGCTTGTCACGTGTGTCTCCGAATAAAATAACGCCGGCCAATTTGTCATCCTCAAAGAGTGCTTTTTTATAAATGCCTGTTTGTTCATCGTAGATTTTGATGCTCGTCGTGCATTCATCTTCGTGAACCTTTCCGGCTGACCACACATCAATTCCAGCTATTTTTAAAGCTGCGGATGGTGCTGCCCCTTGATACCCCTCACATGGAACACCGCAAATATGTTTGGCGAGAGCTTTTCCCTGTTCATACAGCGGGGCCGCCAAACCATACACCGTTCCGTTATGCTCGGCGCATTCGCCGACGGCATACACATTTGGTTCGCTTGTCTGCATATAGTCATTCACGATGAACCCGCGGTTTACTGCGATTCCGGCTGACACAGCCAATTGAATATTCGGCCTTACGCCAGCCGCCATCACAATCAAGTCTGCTTTCAATGAAGAGCCGTCTTTAAAGCAAATGCCATCTGCCCGCGAGGTGCCGGAAATGGATACGGTGTCTTTCTCCAAAAGAAAGGTTAAGCCTTTCCGCTCCAGCTCCGTCTGCAGCAGCCGCGACGCCATTTGATCGAGCTGTTTTTGCATGATGCCGGCGGAGTGATGAATGACGCTGACATCCATGCCGAGGTGCTGTAAACCGACTGCGGCTTCCAGTCCTAATAATCCGGCTCCGATTACCGCTGCCTTTTGATAGTGTTCGGCCATGCTCATCAACGCCTGGCAGTCTTCTATTGTTCGAAATCCATAGACGCCTTCTTTGTCTGCCCCGGGGATGGGGAGAATATGAGGGGAGGAGCCTGTTGCCACAATCAATTTGTCATAAGACAGGGTGCGTTTCCGATCCGTGATGACCCGCTGCTGATCTGTATCAATTTGAATAACCGTTTCACCCGTATAAAGGATGATCCCATGCTTGTCGTACCAATCCTTGCTGTTCAGTGTAATGTCATCGAGTGACGCTTCACCCTGTAATACAGAGGATAAGAGAATGCGATTATAGTTGGGATGCGGTTCGCTTCCGAAAATGACAATCTCGAACCTTTGGCGATTTAGCTTTAATACTTCTTCAATACAGCGGATTCCGGCCATTCCGTTCCCTGCTAACACCAGTCTTTGTTTCTTCATGTACCAGACCTCCTTTAATGCAGCATGTAAGTTTTCTCTTATTAAAAATTATGTCACAATGCTTTGTTAACGCATTAAACGTGTCACAAAAGCTTACACATCTCTTTTCCAGAAAAAAATGGTCATATATCCTTGATTCAGAAAATTTAAAATAATTGAGGGCGAGAAGGGAGAATCTTATGAAGCTGTCGGAACTGAAAACTAGCGGTCATCCACTCACATTGCTCTGTTCCTTTTTATACTTTGATGTGAGCTTTATGATATGGGTTATGCTTGGGGCGTTGGGTGTTTATATTTCTCAGGATTTTGGCCTGTCTCCTTTTGAAAAAGGGCTTGTGGTGGCTGTGCCGATTTTATCAGGATCTGTGTTTCGTATCATTTTAGGTATTTTAACGGACAGAATCGGACCGAAAAAAACGGCAGTGATCGGGATGCTGGTGACAATGATTCCGCTATTGTGGGGGACATTTGGCGGCCGTTCGCTGCCTGAGCTGTATGCCATCGGGATTCTGCTTGGCGTGGCGGGGGCAAGCTTTGCTGTTGCGCTGCCTATGGCAAGCCGATGGTATCCGCCTCATTTGCAGGGGCTTGCGATGGGGATCGCCGGCGCAGGGAACAGCGGCACTTTGTTTGCAACCCTGTTTGGCCCGCGTCTTGCAGAGCTGTTCGGCTGGCATATTGTCATGGGAATTGCGCTCATTCCTTTATTGATCGTCTTTGTTCTTTTTGTATCCATGGCAAAGGATTCTCCTGCACAGCCTGCGCCGCAGCCGCTCAAAAACTATCTGCATGTGTTCAGGCAAAAGGAAACATGGTTTTTCTGCCTGCTGTACAGCGTCACATTCGGAGGGTTTGTCGGGCTATCAAGCTTTTTATCAATTTTCTTTGTGGATCAATACCAGCTTTCAAAAATTCACGCGGGCGATTTCGTTACATTATGTGTGGCGGCGGGGAGCTTTTTCAGGCCTGTCGGGGGCTTGATTTCGGACCGTGTCGGCGGCACGAAAGTTCTTTCTGTACTGTTTGTTATTGTGGCCCTGTGTATGGCCGGGGTCAGCAGCCTGCCGTCTCTCTCGATGGTCATCGTTCTATTGTTTGTCGGGATGATGGGGCTTGGAATGGGCAACGGAGCCGTATTCCAGCTCGTCCCGCAACGCTTCCGCAAAGAAATCGGCATGGTGACGGGAATCGTCGGCGCGGCCGGCGGCATAGGAGGTTTTTTCCTGCCGAATATCTTAGGATCGCTAAAACAGATGACAGGCACATATGCTATCGGATTTATCACGTTTTCCTGTATCGCGCTGCTGGCGTTTGCGCTCGTGCTCGCCGCAGGCTATTACTGGAGAAAAAGCTGGAGCGCGGAAAGCAGCCCCGCTGATGTTTAGGCTTTGACGGACACGCATTTGAGCGTGTCTTTTTTATTTTCTCTTGATTTTATTCGGTGAAGCGATCAAAATAAATAGTAATTATTACGATTTGTTAACGAGAGGAGTTTTCTGATTGAATCAACACACGCTGCTTCTGGGAAAACCGGAACGTCTTCAATACTTTGGGTCGGTCAGTCCGATAAAAGGCGAGAAACCTGTAGAAAAAGAGAAAATGAAGGATCTGCAAAATATCAGGAAGGATTATTTTTTTGACATTCAGCATGTAGGTGTCGCTAATGTATCCCATCCGGTCACAATCACTTCTGCTATGACGCCTGCTGAGCAAACAACGGCTGCAAAATTTACAATGACTTGTGATTTGCGGAGAAATCAGAAGGGGATTAACATGAGCCGGTTAACAGAGCTTCTGCAAGTCTATCATCAAAACGGCTGGATTCTCTCATTTTCCTCACTTCAGCAATTTACGAAAGAGCTAGCGGAAAACATGGACCAGTCCTCAGCTTCAGTCGAAGTGCGGTTTCCATGGTTTTTCGAACGGAAAAGTCCGAAGCTTGAGAAAGCGGGTCTGATGCATGCTGACATATTGATGTCTGTCACCTATCACGAAGATCAGCCGTTTGAACAGCGTGCCGGCATCTCAGCGAAAGTAACGACTTTGTGCCCCTGTTCCAAGGAAATCAGTGAATACAGTGCCCATAATCAGAGGGGAACGGTCAGCATTTGGGCTGATATTCATCCGGCCGCATCGATGCCAAGCGATTTTAAAGCCGATTTGCTTCACACCGCAGAATCAAATGCCTCTGCGAAACTGCATCCGGTGCTGAAGCGCCCTGATGAAAAAGCCGTGACGGAAATGGCATATGAAAACCCGAGATTTGTTGAGGATCTCACCCGGCTGATTGCCGCGGATTTATATGAGCTTGAATGGGTACAAGCCTTTGAGATTGAATGCCGTAATGAAGAATCGATCCATCTCCACGATGCCTATGCGAAGCTGAGTTTTTCGAAACAGGTGGATAGAATATGAAACTCTCATTATTCATTGTTGCAGTTCTTTTGTCGGCCTGCCTGCTGTCAGCATGTTCTTTTCATGCCGAAGAACACGCAAGCTCTGATACGAAGAAAACGGACGAGCCCATAACGGCTGCCCGAAAACCAGAAAAAACAAGCATTGATTGGACAATGCATTCAGGCGGTGAATACCCGGATATCAAGCAGAAACATGTCTGGATTGAGGTGGACGTGAACGAACAGAAGGCTTACATCAAAGAAGGAAGCAAAACCATCTATACAATGATCGTCTCGTCAGGACTTGATCAAACAAAGGACGACGCTACGCCAAAAGGCACCTTTCATATAGAGCCTGAACGGGGAGAATGGTTTTTCTCTGAAGGATATCAGGAAGGCGCGGAATATTGGGTCTCATGGAAAAATCATGGCGAGTTTTTATTTCACAGTGTGCCAATGACAAAGGATAAAAAAGTCATCGAAAAAGAAGCAGATAAACTAGGAACGAAAGCATCTCATGGATGTATCAGGCTGACCATCCCGGATGCGAAATGGATATATGAACATATCCCTGACCATACAAAAATTGTGATCAGCTGAATGGAAAAAGCGGTTGACAAATAGGAAAAAAGAACATACGATTTAAATCGTAACAATTACGTTTTATAGAGAGGAGATTCTCCCATGTATAAATGGCTGATCATTGGCGGCGGCATCCAAGGCACAACCTTGGCTGTGCATCTGGTGAAAAGCGGAAAGGCATCGATTGAGGATCTTGCTGTCATTGACCCCCATGAACGGCCTCTTGAATGCTGGAAACGAAACACAAGCCGCATTCGGATGAAATACTTGCGCTCTCCATCGGTTCATCACGTGGACACAGAGCCGTTCAGCCTGCAAATGTATGCGGATAAAAGCCAATGGCCTGAAGTGTTCTTCGGAAGATATAAGAGGCCCTCGCTGTTGCTCTTCAATCAGCACTGCGAGACTGTGCTGGATGAGATACATATTGAGCAAGCATGGAATACAGGCACGGTGACAAATTTGAGAAGGACAAACGGGTTGTGGGAAGCGGAGACAGATGCCGCTGGAACACTCACAGGTGAACGAGTGGTTTTAGCCATGAGTTTTTCTCATCAGCCTTCTTGGCCGGAGTGGGCAAAACCATTTCAGAATGACGGCATTTATCATGTGTTTGATAGAGATGTGCATGATGTAGGGAATGAAAGTGTGCAAATGGCAGTTGTAGGCGGGGGGATAACGGCGGCTCATTACGCCATAAAACTCGCAGATGATGGGCATGATGTGACGATGCTGGTGAGGCATAAGTTCCGGATCTATGACTTCGATAGTGATCCAGGCTGGCTAGGTCCGAAATATATGAAAGCATTCAGTAAAACGTCTGACTATCAAAAGAGAAGGCAATGGATTACAAGCGCCAGACATCGTGGCTCTTTTCCAAAGGACATTTCAAGAACACTTGCTGTCTATAAGGAGGAGGGCAGAATAAAAGTCATTCAGGATGACATTGATTCTTGCCAAAAAACAGATAACGGCAAGTTACAGATACTCGGTAAAACCAGCGAATCGCCATACGAATACGAGCGTATCGCATTGGCAACAGGTTTTACCTCGGACATCAGCCGGTTCGAGTGGGTACAGAGAGCAGCACAAGCGGAACAATTGCCTTATGCAAACTGCGGTTTTCCGATTGTCGGCAAGGATTTGCAATGGGGAAAAGGCTTATATGTGATGGGAGCCTTTGCTGAATTAGAAATCGGGCCGACAGCGAGAAATATTTCCGGAGCACGAAAAGCTGCTTACACCATTGAGCATACGGCGAAGCACACAAGTTAAATCGTAATGATTCTATTTTATAAGGAGGACATTTATATGAAAAAAATTCCGGTTACCGTATTGAGCGGTTATCTTGGCGCGGGTAAAACAACATTGCTGAACAGCATTCTGCAAAATCGTGAAGGCCTAAAAATAGCAGTCATCGTTAACGATATGAGTGAGGTGAACATTGACGCGGGCTTAGTTAAGCAGGAAGGAGGCCTTTCCAGAACAGATGAAAAGCTTGTGGAAATGTCAAACGGCTGCATTTGCTGCACGCTTCGCGAAGACTTATTAATTGAAGTTGAGAAGCTGGCAAAAGACGGACGGTTTGACTATATCGTGATTGAATCAACGGGAATCAGCGAGCCGATTCCGGTGGCCCAGACTTTTTCTTATATTGATGAAGAAATGGGAATCGACCTTACAAAGTTCTGTCAGCTGGATACGATGGTGACAGTGGTCGATGCCAACCGTTTTTGGCATGATTATCAGTCAGGCGATAGCCTTCTGGACCGTAAGGAAGCACTGGGGGAAGGGGATGAAAGAGAAATTGCCGACCTCTTGATCGATCAAGTCGAGTTTTGCGATGTTCTGATCTTAAATAAATGTGATTTGGTCAGCGAACAAGAGCTCAAACAGCTTGAGAAAGTTCTTCGTATACTGCAGCCAAGAGCCAAATTCATTCGTTCTGTCAAAGGAAATGTAAAACCTCAGGATATCTTGAATACAGGATTATTTAACTTTGAGGAGGCGAGCGGATCGGCCGGCTGGATTCAAGAGCTGACGGCGGGCCATGCGGAACATACCCCGGAAACAGAAGAATACGGCATTTCTTCATTTGTGTATAAGAGACGTTTGCCGTTTCATTCTACACGGTTTTATCACTGGATGGATCAAATGCCAAAGAACGTGGTTCGCGCCAAAGGAATCGTCTGGTGCGCCTCGCATAACAACCTCGCTTTGCTAATGTCACAAGCAGGGCCGTCGGTTACGATTGAGCCTGTATCCTATTGGGTGGCGGCGCTGCCTAAGCTTGAGCAGGAGCAAGTCAAACAGCAGGAACCCGAAATTTTGGAGGACTGGGATCCAGAATTCGGCGACCGCCTGACACAGCTGGTGTTTATCGGGACAGACTTGGATGAAGAAGCAATCACGAAAGAGCTTGATCAATGCCTGCTGACTGAGTATGAATTTGATTCCGACTGGTCGCTGTTTGAGGATCCGTTTAAGTGGAAGCTGAGTCAATAGAAAAAAAGCCGTCTCCTGCGGAGCGGCTTTTTTTAATGAAACGTTTGTTTAAACATAATGAGCGTATTTTTTCTCAAGGATATTCTGAAAAGCCGCGGCAATTGAGCAAATGGCCCAATAAATGAGAGCGGTCAGAATATACATGGTCATGTAATCAAACTCTCTGCCTCCGATGATTTTCGCATGCTGGAGCAATTCCGGCACTGTAATCATTGCAGCGAGAGAGGAGGCTTTGATTAAGTCGAGCAATACATTGGCAAGCGGAGGCAGCGCAATACGGATCGACTGCGGCAAAATGATGCCCCTCATCGTCTGCCAATAGGAAAGGCCGAGCGAGGATGCGGCTTCCCACTGTCCTTTTTCAACGGATGAAATGGCTGAACGGTTAATTTCCGCAATGTAGGCGGCGCTGTTAATGCTAAAGCCGATTAAAGCGGCTGTGACAGCGGAAAATTCAATGCCGATATAAGGAAATCCGAAATAAAGGATAAACAAGATCACCAAAATCGGAACGCCACGCATAAATGAAATATAGAGCTTCGCCGGCCATCTTAACAAGGCAAGCTGAGACATTCTGGCGAGTGATATGAAAAGGCCGATTACCGTTCCCGCAAACATGCTCACAAAAGAGATGAGCAGCGTATACCCAATGCCTCTTATGACATAAGGAAACGATTCAATGGCCAGCTTTGTGTTGAAAATATATTCCCACTGAATGCTATTGATCATGGCGTCCGATTACAAATCAACGTTCTGAACGTCGACATCCAGTTTTTTTGATACATCTGCTTTATTGAAGAATTGTTTCGACAGCTTAGTCAAAGTGCCATCCTTGCTCATCTCTTTCAATGTTTCGTTCATCTTTTTCTGAAGTGCTGCATTGCTTTTTTTCATGACAAGCGCCTGTTTGTTCGGCATGTACTTGATGTCAGGATGGATCGTAATGTTAAGATCCGGGAATGCTGCGAGCGCAAGTGTCTGCAGGTAATAGTCGTTTAAAATGACATCAGTGCGTCCGTTGGCGACATCTTTTAAATACTGCTCGTTGGTCGCATTATCATAAATCACTTCTTTGGCGCCGTATTTTCTCGCAACATCCATGTAAACTGTCGTTGCCGCGCCAGCCGCTTTCTTCCCTTTTAAATCCTTTAGCGTTTTAATCCCTGATAAATCGTCTTTTCGGACGATTGCTGTGCCGTATGAATATTTATATGGAGTGGAAAATGCGAACTTCTTCTCGCGGTCCTTTGTCACATCGATGTCATTTGCGGCTGCGTCAACCTGGCCGCTGTTCACCGCTGTCAGCATCCCGTCAATGCCCATCTCCTTGAACTCAACCTTCAGCCCCAGGCGTTTTGCCGCTTCACGAACGACTTCAACCTCATAGCCTGTCAGCTTATCGGAACCAGAATCGGTATCGTGGTAAGAAGTAGGATAAAGCGTGCCGGATGTAGCGACAACGATTTTCCCTTTGTCTTTGATCTGCTCCCAGCCTGTATCCTTGGAACCGGCTTCATTTTTGCCGGAACAGGCTGCCAATATAAGAAAGAAAGCCATTGTAAAACTGAAAATAACGGCTTTGGATTGCATGAATGATTTCACCTTTGTTTCCCCCAATCTGTTAATCAACTAAAAAGATAGCATTGAACATAAGGGGTTGCAATATGTTGATGACGTTTTCAAAAAGTTCGAATTGTGTATACAAAAGCGAGAGGGCGTGTAAAAGCAGCTATGAAGGGAAGGAGTGATCATAAAGGAGTTGTCTAAGGATGAAAGCAGTGACATAACAAGGAAAAGAGCATGTTGAGCTCATCCCAGATTCAGGCTTCCATTATCCATACCCGCATCAATGGGCCGGGACCCGCCATTCATCTCATGCCAATAAGTTGCATGAAATCGATCTTCCGCATAAATTAAGTCTTGCTGATGCCCCTAAGGCATATGATATATTCGATAAGAAAGAAGTTGGAAACATCAAAATCATATTGAAAAGACATATGGGGGAGTCAAATGAATATTTACAAACCAGCTGGATTCTGGATTAGACTAGGAGCTTCATTGCTGGATTACATTATTGTCTCGGTGCCTCTTTTGCTGATCTATTGGCTGATTACAGGAAAAGACCCGAACGACAGCATGTTCATCAGTCTGATTGTTCTGCTGTACTCTATGTTGCTGCCGGCGTTTTGGAACGGCTACCTTATCGGAAAAAGAATCTGCGGTATCAGAATCGTAAAAAAAGACGGATCACAGGTCAGCCTGTTAACGATGTTTTTGCGGGTTATTGTTGCCGGCCTGGTTTACACTTTAACCTTCGGACTCGGCTTAATCGCCAGCCTGATTCTGATCGGCGTACGAGAAGACAAACGGACACTGCATGATTTAATCGCGGGAACGTATGTCACTTACGCGGCACCGGGGAAAGAAGAACTTTATACTGATGAATAAATCAGAAAGAGCGAATAATGATTCGCTCTTTTTATTTTGTATGCATAAAAAATACAATGCGGCAAAATATATGAAAAATAGGATTGGAGGAATAAATTGGATGAAACGAATAAAAATCAATATCATCACAATGTTCATAGCCGCGGCTGTCATTTCTCTGACCGGCACAGCTGAAGCCGCTGAAAAACAGCAGCAGCCCCCTGCAAATGTCACACTGACAGATCAGCAGAAAAAAGAAATTGAACAGCTCGAAGCAGACATACTAAAAAAGCGCAAAGACGTGATCTCAAAGTATGTGCAATACGGTGTCCTGCCTAAAGAAAGAGGAGAACACATCAAAAATCACATTGACAAACACTTTGAAATGATGAAACAAAACGGCTTTGTTCCAAAGCCTCATCCTCACCCGCATAAGTTTGAAAAAAGACATTAAGACGGTAAGCATCCAATGGGAATTGGGTGCTTTTGCATTTTTTTGCAGACAGGAAATAGAAAGTATTGAACTGTCTGTTCCGCGATTAATATCGAGTTGATATGAAACGCGTTTCATAACCTATGATAGGTTTATCAAATATCTCAGGAGTGATAAACACTATGATCCACCAGCATCCAGAATCTTTTCCGAAACATTTTTTGTGGGGCTCTGCTTCGGCAGCGTACCAGATTGAAGGTGCTTGGAACGAAGATAACAAAGGCCCTTCTGTATGGGACGTATTTACGAAAATACCGGGCAAAACGTTTAAAGGAACCAATGGCGATATTGCGGTTGACCATTATCACCGTTATAAAGAAGATGTCGCTTTGATGGCTGAGATGGGCTTAAAAGCTTATCGATTTTCCGTCAGCTGGCCGCGGATTTTTCCAAATGGAAAAGGAGAGATCAATGAAGCAGGCTTAGCGTTTTACGATAACTTGATTGACGAGTTGCTTGCTCATAACATCGAGCCGGTTCTGACTTTATATCACTGGGATTTGCCTCAGGCGCTTATGGACGAATATGGCGGTTTTGAATCAAGAAACATCATAGAGGATTTTAATAACTACTGTATTACTCTTTATAAACGTTTTGGAGACAGAGTGAAATATTGGGTTACGTTAAACGAACAGAACTACAATTTTAATCACGGTTTTATTACAGCCATGCACCCGCCTGGAGTGAAAGACAGAAAACGATTTTACGAAGCAAACCATATTGCGTTCCTTGCTAATGCGAAAGCCATTGATTCTTTTAGGGAATATGTGCCTGAAGGCAAAATTGGTCCAAGCTTTGCTTATTCTCCGGCTTACCCTTTATCCAGCCATCCAGTGGATATGCTGGCATTTGAAAACGCTGAAGAATTTATGAATAATTGGTGGCTGGACATGTATTGCTGGGGAACCTACCCGCAAATTCCTTTCCGCTATTTAGAAAAACAAGGCTGGGCGCCGACAATTAAAGCAGGAGATATGGAGCTGCTTGCAAAAGGGAAGCCAGATTTTGTAGGTGTCAATTATTATCAGACGATCACCTATGAACGAAATCCGCTTGATGGTGTGTCGGAAGGGAAAATGAATACGACAGGCCAAAAGGGGACCAACCAGGAAACAGGGATACCCGGAGTGTTTAAAACGAAAAAAAATCCGCACCTGACAACGAGCAACTGGGATTGGACAATTGATCCAATCGGATTGCGTATCGGTCTTCGCCGAATTACAAGCCGCTATCAGCTTCCAGTGTTTATCACAGAGAACGGTTTGGGTGAGTTTGATAAAGTTGAGGACGGCACTGTACAGGATGATTATCGAATTGATTATTTGCGTTCGCATCTTGAGCAATGCAGACAAGCCATCAGCGACGGTGTCGATTTAATCGGCTATTGCAGCTGGTCATTTACTGATCTGTTAAGCTGGCTGAATGGCTACCAAAAAAGATACGGATTCGTTTATGTTAATCGCGATGAAGAAAATACACATGATTTAAAACGTTTAAAGAAAAAAAGCTTTTATTGGTATCAGGATGTGATCAAGACGAACGGAGAAAGTTTATAAAGAGCCCCTGAGAGTATTCTCTCAGGGCTTTTTCATTACACAGATACAGCATCAATAATATAAGTGTCGGCATGAAAATCTGACATCTCAGCCGGCACAGTCCAGCATGTCAATTGATAGTCTCCTTTAGGGAGATCAAAGGACAGTCTTTTAGACATAATGCTTTCAATTTCAATTCCGTTATCTGTGACATGAAAAGGAACAGTCACTTTCTTTTCGTAGGAGTTTACAGTTTCTGAACTGTTCAGGCGCAAAAGAATAAAGGCCTTTGTATTTCTCTGTGCTTCAAACGAAACCGCTCCGTCACCCGCAGCGAATCCTTTTTCGATCGCTTCGTCAGTCCAATCCATAACAGGAGGTGCAGAATCCTTTTGAAATACAGTAAATTGATGATATGAAATCGACAGTTCTTGCGGCTTCCAAGACTTGATCAATGTGCTGTTCCTCCTCTTTTAACTGTTTACTGAATCGTGAATAAAACCTTTGTGCCGTCTGGATAATCGGTAAGCTGATGCCCGACCCAAGAGCCTGCACCGCGGTTGTCAGCGGGAGAAATATATTCTACTGAAGCTCCCTCTCCGCCTTCTTTGCACATGGCCATTGGCCATTCATCTCTGTCATACCCCGTTTTTGGCGGTACGTCTTTTAATGATTGCTCGCGGCGTTCTTCAGCTCCGTCTCTGTCGATGGTGCACACATCTGAGTGTCCCTCATTTATCGCATCCTTAATATGTTTGGCCGTTTCGGGATAACGGTCAGAAGGGAGGGCGATTGTTTCGTCATATTCTTCAGTTTGAGACGTTTTTTGATCAGCTGAGAAAAAGTCTCCCTTTATCAGGCCGACAGCTGCAGCTGCTATGACGACGATGACGAGAAGTATCGTTTTGATGATATCCATCGTGATGTTCACCTCCCGCTTTTAGCAACTTTAAACTGATCCAAGAGTAATTCAGAAAGCGTTTGGTGTAAAGGTTGGAATTTTTAGTTTTACACTCAGTTTATTGCCGAAATCGTAATTTTAGCAGGTCGAAATATTTGTTTTCAGTAAAATACCTTTGCCAATTTACAATAATGATAGCAAGTCATCGGCCGTTTTCGGGTTGATCAATCATTTTAAATTGGCTTATGATACCGGTAAGCTCCTCAGCTAGTTGAGATAGCGTTTCAGAAGCTGCAGTAATCTCTTCCATTGCAGCAAATTGCTCTTCTGTTAAAGCTGCAGCCTGCCGGGTATTTTCTGTAGAATCTTTAATATCAGCCGTATTGGCTGCAAAGGAGTCGTTTATGTTATGTGCACTGGCTGAAATATTTGATACAGATGCTGATAGATCACTGATCTCAGTGCTGATTTCACCTGTTGCGGCTGCAATTTCCTTAAATGCATCTTTTGTGCGCTGGATCATGGCCACACCTTCTGCAGCCTCTGTCTTCACATGCTCAACAGATCTTGCAGATTGGTTCATATCATTTTGGATTTCTGTGATCAGTTTTGAAATCTGCCCCGCAGACTGTTGGGACTCTTCTGCTAATTTACGTACTTCATCGGCAACAACAGCAAAGCCCTTGCCATGTTCACCGGCTCTGGCAGCTTCAATCGCTGCATTCAGTGCGAGCAGGTTTGTTTGATCGGCAATTTGGGTGATGACGGATAAAATTTGCTCAATTTGTTTAGAGCGGCCGTCCAACTGGTGTATGATTTCTCCGCTTTTCTGGATCGAATCGTGAATCGCATTCATTTGTGCCTGTACATTTGAAATTTCCTTTTGTCCAATGTCGGCTTTTGATTGCGCAAGCTGTCCTTTGTCAGCAATAGCAGCCGTATTTGAAGAAATATCCCGGATGTCTGCTGAAGCTTGTTTTAATGAACTTTCACTGTTTTCAATTCGGGTGATCTGATGCTGGGCTCCATTTGCAATCTGCTGTACAGCTTCTGTAATTTTTTCTGAAGCTTGATTTGTTTCTTCCGCTCCGGCTGAGAGCTGCTGAGAGGCTGACGCAAGCTGAAGGGCTGATTGCTGTACGGTCTGGATGGTATCGTTCAGTTTCATTCTCATCTTATTGTAATAAACGCTGAGTTCTGATAGCTCGTCACCAGATTTATCTGACACCTCTATTGTCATATCTCCGTTTCCGGCACTCTCAAAGGCGTATTTTAAAGCGTTCAGCCGCTTATTGATTCTTCTGGTGAAAAGCAGGACAAGGATGACTGATGCAATAATGACGATAACAAGAACGATAGCGAATTGAGTGAAAAGTGATTGCGTAAGTGATGCTAAAATGCTTTGATTGGCTCCGGTATACAGCATGCCGATGATGTTCCCGTTTTGATCTTTTAAAGGCATGTATGCCGTCTGATAAGAAGAGCCCGCCACGTCTGCTTGCCCGTTGAATGGTTTTCCGTTTTTTAAAACAGTGTTAGTAACTTCAGAAGAAGCCTGAGTGCCAACAGCTCTTTCGCCATTCTTCATGACATTGGTTGCTACACGAGTATCTCCTTGGAAAATGGTAACGGTATCACCTGTTTTTTCGCCAAGCAGATCAACGATATCTTCATTTCCATTGATTTGTGTTTGGCCTTTATAAAGCTTATTGTTTTTTACCTGCCAGTCCCCTGAAATGACATCATCAATATAAGCACTGCTTAAAGCCAGATCGCCTTTCGCTTTTTCAGTCGCCATTTGTTTCATGCTGTCTGTAATTTCCTTAAGCATCACAGTGCCTACTGATATCGAAAACAAAAGAACAATTACGAAAACCAGGCAGAGAATTTTTGTTCCTAGCTTAAGCTTTAGTTGTTTTATCACAATAATTCCTCCTTTTTATAATTTGTAGGTCATATTACTTATCGGGTTTTTGAGTTTAAAGTTTTATTTTAGAAATAATAAAACCGGCCTGATCTCCAGGCCGGTTGTGTGAAACTATTCAAGATTTGCGTGGTGGGTGAACATGGTTTTAGAATCGAGCCCTTGTTTCTCCATGAGTTTTAAAATTACTGCATCATAGAACAGCAGCAACGTTTGCTCAAATAAAGAACCCATTGGCTGTATAGTTTTATAGCTTCCGTTTGACTGGTCCTTAGGAGAACCCGGCATTTTGACGATGAGATCGGCTTGTTTTCCGATGCTTGATTCAGGATTGATGGTTAACGCGGCAACAACCCCGTCTAAGCTTTTTGCTTTTGCTGCTGTATGGATCAGGCTCTTTGTCTCGCCTGATCCAGAACCGATAATGACGAGATCTCCTTCGCGGAGCGGCGGAGTGAGAATCTCACCGACAACATGAGCGTTGAAGCCCATGTGCATCAATCTCATCGCGAAGGATTTTGCCATCAGGCCAGAACGCCCCGCACCCGCAGTGAAAATTTGATTGGATGAAATAATGTGATCGGCAAGCTGATCAGCTTCTTCATCAGAAATGTAAGCCGCTGAACGGTGTAACTCATTGAGAATTTCCGTTACGTATTCAGTCGTTTTCATAACGTTATCCTTGGGCAATAAGCTGTTTCATTTTTGAAGCAGTTTCCGCTTTATCTGTTGCGCTTGTAATGCCGCCCCCAACAATAATAAGGTCAGGCTTTTGTTTGATCACTTCTGGCAGTGTATCAAGTTTGATGCCACCCGCAATTGCGGTTTTTGCGTTTTTTACGGCATTTTTAATTGTCGTTAATTCTTCGAAAGAGTTTTTACCCTCTGCCTGAAGATCATATCCAGTATGGACGCAGATGTAATCAACACCGAGTGCGTCAATTTCTTTCGCACGGGATTCAATATCTTTCACGTTAATCATGTCCACTAAGATTTTCTTCTTCTGTTTTTTGGCTTCTTCTACTGCGCCTTTAATTGTTGCATCGTCTGTAGCGCCTAAAACGGTGATGATGTCAGCGCCTGCTTCCGACGCTTTCATGATTTCGTATCCGCCGGCATCCATGATTTTCAGGTCTGCTAGAACCTTCAATTGCGGAAATGTTTCTTTTATTTCTTTAACGGCTCTGAGGCCTTCATTAATGACAACCGGTGTTCCGATCTCAACCACGTCGATGTATTGTTCCACTTCTTTGACGAGTTCAATGGCTTCCGGGATGTTTACGAGGTCTAATGCAAGCTGTAATTCCAAAGTTAATCCACTCCCTTTTTCGAATTATTTTTCATTCTATAGGTTCCCTCTTTTGATGAGAAGTAGGCACTTTGAAGTCAACTAGTTACTTGGAGGATACTGTGAGGAGAGGCAATCAGATTTCTTTCGCTTGGTTTTATGAGTGAGTATAATAAAAAGGAGTCTGCAAAAAAGTAAGTAAGTGATGATACGTATCTAACATATAAAAAGTATACTAAGGGGGGATTTCTTTTGAGCCGGATGGACGACAAAAGGTTTAATTGTGAGAAGGAGTTAACGCTTGCAGTGATCGGCGGGAAATGGAAAATGCTCATTTTGTGGCATTTAGGAAAAGAAGGCACAAAACGGTTCAATGAATTAAAAACTTTGATTCCTGATATTACGCAGAAAATCCTCGTGAATCAGCTGAGAGAGCTTGAGCAGGACATGATTGTTCACAGAGAAGTGTATCCGGTTGTCCCGCCGAAGGTTGAATATTCCTTGACCCCGCAAGGAGAAAGCCTCATGCCTATTCTTGATGCCATGTATGAGTGGGGGAAGGGCTATATGGAATTGATTGATATCGACAAAAATGTCATAAAGGAATCGTTGTAAGGCGCTCTTCGCAAGGGTGTCTTTTTTTTGCTTGTTTTTCGGTTTTTGCGCGGTAAATAGATGTCATGTAAAGATTGTAAATGATTTTCAACAATAAAGGAGAATAAACAGAAAGGTCTGCTTTGAAAATTTTTATTTTTCTGTAAATAATGTTTAGTGGAAATTATTGCGGCATCCCGCAAAAATATCCCAGTAAATAAACTGGAATCTTTCGGCATCCCGCATGAAACTTTTCACCCATTTTTCGGTGATAAAAACATTTTTTTCATTTAAAGTGAACGGTAGTAATGTAAAAAAATATTGAAAACAATGAATAAATAGCCAAAATTGTTTCCTGTTGGGATGTGGGATCTTGCGGTCTTTATCCACTTGTGTTAAACGCCGCAATGATGATGATGGCAGCCCGTTTTGATAGCGTCAATCTGTTTTTTGTTTGGGATGCATTGCTTTTTAAGTGTAGTACTTTGGGCTTTTTCGACTTTTAGTTCATAAGGATTAAAAGCTTATATGGATAAGAAAGGGAAATACGCTGCGCATGTTCACTGCTTATTGAAGATTAGGGGAGGTATGACAATATGGAAATAACATTTTACCCTTTAACGGATGCACAAAAACGAATTTGGTATACAGAAAAATTTTATCCTCATACAAGTATTTCGAATCTTGCGGGGATTGGTAAGCTGGTTTCAACTGATAAGGTTGACTGGATGCTTGTTGAGCAGGCAATTCAAGAGTTTATCCGCAGAAATGACGCCATGCGCCTTCGTTTGCGGCTTGATGAAAACGGGGAGCCTGCTCAATATATAAGCGAGTATCGGCCTGTTGACATAAAACATACTGACACCACTGGTGATCCAAATGCGATGGAGTCTATTTCACAATGGAGCCGGGAGCAAACGAAAAAGCCTTTACCGCTGTACGATTGTAACTTGTTTCGTTTTACCATGTTCACCATAAAGGAAAATGAAGTGTGGTTTTACGCGAATATTCATCACGTGATTTCTGATGGAATTTCTATGAATATTCTCGGAAATGCGATTATGCACATTTATTTAGAATTATCCGGCGGTTCAGAAACAAAAGAAGGAATCTCGCATTCATTTATAGATCATGTTTTATCTGAACAGGACTATGCTCAATCGAAGCGGTTTGAAAAGGATAGGGCGTTTTGGAACAAGCAATTCGAATCGGTGCCAGAACTGGTTTCCCTGAAACGGAATACTTCGGCAGGAGGAAGTTTAGAGGCTGAGAGGTTTTCTAAAGATGTGCCTGAAGCGCTTCATCAGCAGATCCTATCGTTTTGTGAGGCAAACAAGGTCAGTGTTCTTGCGGTGTTTCAATCGGTGCTTGCCGCCTATTTGTACAGAGTCAGCGGCCAGAATGATGTCGTGACGGGAACCTTTATGGGCAACCGGACAAATGCGAAAGAGAAGCAGATGTTTGGCATGTTTGTTTCGACAGTTCCGCTTCGGACAAACGTAGACGGCGGCCAGTCGTTTTTAGATTTTGTAAAAGACCGGATGAAGGATCTTATGAAGACGCTTCGTCACCAAAAGTATCCGTATAACCTACTGATCAACGATTTGCGTGAAACAAAGAGCTCTCTGACCAAGCTGTTTACGGTTTCTCTTGAATATCAGGTGATGCAGTGGCAGAAAGAAGAGGATCTTGCGCTTTTGACTGAGCCGATTTTCAGCGGAAGCGGATTAAATGATGTCTCAATTCATGTAAAGGATCGATGGGATACTGGGAAACTCACCATTGATTTTGATTACCGAACTGATTTATTTTCACGTGAAGAAATCAAAATTGTTTGTGAACGCATGATTACGATGCTGGAGAACGCGTTATCGCATCCAGAAGATGCAATTGATGAATTAACGCTGATTTCTGAAGCAGAGAAAGAGAAGCTGCTTGCGAGGGCCGGCGGTGAATCTGTCAGCTATCGTAAGGATATGACGATTCCAGAGCTGTTCCAAGAACAGGCTGAGCTGCTTTCTGATCATCCAGCGGTTGTGTTTGAAGATTATACATTGTCCTATCGAACGCTGCATGAACAATCTGCACGCATCGCCAATGTGCTGAAAAAGAAAGGGGTTGGCCCGGACAGTCCTGTCGCGGTTCTGATTGAACGCTCTGAACGGATGATTACATCTATCATGGGGATTTTAAAAGCCGGCGGAGCCTATGTGCCGATTGATCCCGCTTTTCCAGCTGAGCGCATTCAATATATTTTGGAGGACTGCGGCGCGGACTTCATCCTGACTGAATCGAAGGTGGCGTCTCCTGCAGCCGATGCTGAGCTGATTGATTTTGATCAGGCGATTGCGGAAGGTGCAGATGATAGCCTGAATGCAGATGTGAACGCACGGAACCTTGCCTACATTATTTACACATCGGGAACAACCGGACGTCCGAAAGGTGTAATGATCGAGCATCGCCAGGTTCATCACTTGGTTGAATCTTTGCAGCAGACGATTTACCAAAGCGGCAGCCAAACACTGCGGATGGCATTGCTTGCACCGTTCCACTTTGATGCGTCAGTGAAGCAGATTTTCGCGTCGCTTCTTTTGGGACAAACCCTTTATATCGTACCTAAGAAAACAGTGACAAACGGCTCTGCCCTTGCGGCATATTATCGCAGGCACAGCATTGAAGCGACGGATGGAACACCTGCCCATCTGCAAATGCTGATCGCCGCGGGCGATTTTGAAGGCCTCAAGCTGAAGCATATGCTGATCGGAGGAGAGGGCCTATCGTCTGTTGTTGCGGACAAGCTGCTGAAGCTATTTAAAGAAGCAGGCACAGCGCCGCGCTTGACTAATGTATACGGGCCGACTGAAACGTGTGTTGACGCGTCCGTTCATCCGGTTATCCCAGAGAGTGCTGTTCAATCAGCCTATGTGCCAATCGGGAAAGCACTGGGGAATAACCGCTTATATATTTTGGATCAAAAAGGCAGGCTGCAGCCGGAAGGCGTGGCTGGCGAGCTTTATATCGCGGGCGACGGTGTTGGCCGAGGCTATTTGCATTTGCCTGAATTGACGGCTGAGAAGTTTTTGCAAGATCCATTCGTGCCAGGCGATCGCATGTACCGGACCGGAGACGTGGTGCGCTGGCTGCCAGATGGAACAATCGAATATTTAGGCAGAGAGGATGACCAGGTCAAAGTCCGCGGTTACCGGATTGAGCTTGGGGAAATTGAAGCCGTGATTCAGCAGGCGCCAGACGTTGCGAAAGCCGTTGTCTTGGCACGTCCTGACGAACAAGGAAATCTAGAGGTTTGCGCATATATTGTGCAGAAGACTGGCAGCGAATTTGCTCCGGCCAGTCTGCGGGAGCATGCGGCCAGACAGCTTCCTGACTATATGGTGCCGGCTTACTTTACAGAAGTGACAGAAATTCCGCTTACGCCAAGCGGTAAAGTGGACCGCCGCAAGCTGTTTGCACTAGAGGTGAAGGCATTCAGCGGAACGGCCTATACGGCGCCTCGCAATGATACGGAAAAAACAATCGCAGCCATTTGGCAGGACGTTCTGAATGTTGAGAAGGCGGGGATCTTTGACAATTTCTTTGAAACGGGCGGACATTCATTGAAGGCTATGACGCTTTTAACAAAGATTCATAAGGAAACAGGCGCTGACATTCCGCTTCAATATTTATTCGAGCATCCGACGATTGCGGCTCTTGCGGAGGAAGCCAAAGACAGAGAAAGCCGGGAATTTGCAGCGATTGAACCTGCTGAAAAACAGGAGCATTACCCGCTATCCTTGGCACAGCAGCGAACATATATCGTCAGCCAGTTCGAGGATGCGGGTGTTGGATACAACATGCCGGCGGCAGCGATTTTGGAAGGGCCTTTAGAGAAACAAAAGCTGGAGCACGCATTCCAAGGGTTAATCCAACGCCACGAGTCTTTGAGAACGTCATTTGTTCTTGAAAACAGCACGCCGAGACAGAAAATTCATGGCAGCGTCGATTTCAACATCGAGATGATTGAAAGAGGCGGCCGATCCGATGAGGCAATCATGACTTCATTTGTCCGGAGGTTTGATTTGGCGAAAGCGCCGCTGTTCAGAATCGGTTTGATGGAACTTGAAGAGAACCGTCATATGCTTCTGTTTGACATGCATCATTTGATTTCTGACGGTGTGTCCATTGGCATTATTTTGGAGGAGTTAGCTCGGATATACAAAGGTGAACAGCTTCCTGAGCTTCGTCTTCAGTATAAGGATTACGCGGTTTGGCAAAGCGGTCAGGCTGCTGAAGGGTACCAGAAGGACCGAGCGTATTGGAAGGAAGTCTTTGCGGGCGAGCTTCCGGTGCTTCAGCTTCTATCCGATTATCCGAGACCGCCTGTTCAAAGTTTTGAAGGAGATCGGGTGTCAATCAAGCTGGATGCGGGATTAAAGGATCGCTTACATCGTTTGGCTGAACAAAATGGCGCGACTCTATATATGGTGATGCTGTCTGCTTACTATACGCTTTTATCAAAGTATACGGGACAGGATGACATCATTGTCGGAACGCCATCAGCGGGCAGAAACCACTCCGATACAGAGGGCATTGTCGGAATGTTCGTCAATACGCTCGCAATTCGCAGTGAAGTGAAGCAGGATGAGACGTTTACCCGTTTCATCATGCGTGTCCGCAAACAGGTGCTGGATGCCTTTTCTCATCAGGACTATCCGTTTGAGTGGCTTGTTGAAGACTTAAACATTCCGCGTGATGTAAGCAGACATCCGCTGTTTGACACGATGTTCAGTCTTCAAAATGCGACAGAGGGTATTCCAGCTGTCGGTGATCTGGCCTTGTCTGTTCATGAGACCAACTTCAAGATTGCCAAGTTTGATTTGACGATGCAGGCGAGAGAAACCGACGAAGGCATTGAGCTTGATTTGGACTACAGCACGAAGCTGTTTAAACAAAGCACGGCTGACAGGCTGCTCAACCATTTTGCACGTTTGCTTGAAGATGCTGTGGCTGAGCCTGAGAAACAGATTTCTGACTACAAGCTTCTTTCTGAAGAGGAGGCTGCTTGGCAAATCCGGCAGTTTAATCCGGGAAGAACACCTTATCCGAAAGACAAAACGATTGTTCAGCTGTTTGAAGAGCAAGCGGCGAAAACGCCAGACCAACCTGCACTTCAATATGAAGGCGAATCACTCACTTATCGTGAGCTGAATGAACGGGCCAATCGTCTAGCGCGCGGCATTCTTTCTCTCGGGGCAGGCGAAGGCAGAACAGCGGCTGTTTTATGCGAGCGTTCAATGGACATGATTGTGTCAATCCTCGCAGTTTTAAAAGCTGGCTCGGCCTATGTCCCGATTGATCCGGAACATCCGATTCAGCGGATGCAGCATTTCTTCCGTGATAGCGGAGCGAAGGTGCTTCTTACTCAGAAAAAATTAAAGGCTTTAGCAGAAAAAGCGGAATTCGACGGCGTTATCGTGCTTGCAGATGAGGAAGAAAGCTATCATGCCGATGCGCAAAATCTCGCACTGCCTCTTCATTCAGCGGCGATGGCCAACCTGACGTATACTTCCGGAACGACAGGAACACCAAAGGGAAATATCGTGACACATGCCAATATTCTGCGCACGGTGAAGGAAACGAATTATCTCAGCATTACTGAACAGGATACGATTCTCGGACTTTCCAATTACGTGTTTGACGCGTTTATGTTTGATATGTTCGGCTCTTTGTTAAACGGTGCCAAACTTGTATTGATACCGAAAGAAACAGTATTGGATATGGCTCGTCTGTCTCGCGTTATTGAGCGGGAGAACATCAGCATTCTTATGATTACTACTGCTTTGTTCCACCTGCTTGTGGACTTGAATCCGGCGTGCTTGTCAACACTGCGCAAGATTATGTTTGGCGGGGAGAGGGCTTCGGTTGAGCATGTAAGAAAAGCTTTGCAAACGGTTGGGAAAGGCAAGCTGCTTCACATGTACGGGCCATCTGAAAGCACGGTTTTCGCAACGTATCATCCGGTTGATGAATTGGAGGAGCACACGCTGTCTGTGCCGATTGGAAAACCGGTCAGCAATACGGAAGTATACATTCTTGACCGGGCGGGACACGTGCAGCCTGCCGGGATCGCCGGGGAGCTTTGCGTCAGCGGCGAAGGACTCGTGAAAGGCTATTACAATCGTCCGGAACTGACTGAGGAGAAATTCGTTCCGCATCCATTTATATCCGGCGAACGCATGTATAAAACGGGTGACCTCGCCAGATGGCTGCCGAATGGCGACATCGAATTTATCGGGCGGATCGACCATCAAGTGAAAATCCGCGGACAGCGCATCGAGCTTGGAGAAATCGAACATCAGCTGCAAACCCACGACCGTGTTCAGGAGAGTGTTGTGCTTGCTGTTGATCAAGGAGCGGGAGACAAGCTGCTCTGTGCGTACTTTGTCGGAGAGGGAGAAATCTCATCTCAAGAGCTGAGAGAATATGCAGCGAAGGACCTGCCAGCTTACATGGTTCCTGCGGTGTTTATTCAAATGGACGAACTGCCGCTGACCGGGAACGGAAAAATCGACCGGAGAGCGCTGCCGCTTCCTGATGCCAGCGTCTCAAGAGGTGTTTCATATGTTGCGCCTCGCAATGAAATGGAACAAAAACTCGCAAACATTTGGGCACAGGTGCTTCAGGTTCAACAGGTCGGCGTTTATGACCACTTCTTTGACATCGGCGGACATTCATTAGCAGGCATGAAGATGCTTGCCTTAGTTCATCAGGAACTGGGTGTTGAGCTGTCACTTAAAGATCTCTTCCAGTCACCTACGGTTGAAGGCTTAGCGCAGGTGATGGCCTCTGCTGAAAAAGGGACAGCCATCAGCATCAGCCCGGCAAAGAAACAAGATACGTATCCTGTCTCTTCACCACAAAAACGGATGTATGTGCTTCAGCAGCTTGAAGGAGCGCAAACGAGCTATAACATGCCGGCGGTGCTGCGCCTTACAGGTGAGCTTGATGTTGAAAGGCTTAACAGCGTCATGCAGCAGTTAATGCAGCGTCATGAAGCCTTTAGAACCACGTTTGAAATAAAAGATGGAGAAACGGTGCAGCGGATTTGGGAAGAAGCTGAGTGTGAGATGGCATATTACGAAGCCGCAGAAGGAGAGACAGAGCGGATCGTTTCTGAGTTTATCAAGCCTTTCAGAATCGATCGGCTTCCGCTGTTCAGAATGGGGCTGATCAAGCATTCAGACACTGAGCATGTGCTGCTCTTCGATATGCATCATATTATTTCTGACGGTGCGTCAGTCGGTGTGCTGATTGAGGAGCTTTCGAAGCTGTATGACGGAGAAACCCTTGAGCCGCTCCGTATCCAGTATAAGGATTATGCCGTGTGGCAGCAGCAGTTCATTCAGTCTGAGCTTTATAAGAAGCAAGAGGAGCATTGGCTGAAGGAGCTGGAAGGAGAGCTGCCGGTGCTGACGCTTCCGACTGACTATAGCCGGCCTGTGGTTCAAACATTTGAGGGAGACCGTATTGCATTTTCATTAGAAGCAGGCAAAGCTGATGCTCTGCGCAGACTTGGAAAAGAAACGGATTCCACACTGTACATGGTGCTTCTGGCTTCATACAGTGCGTTTTTATCGAAACTGAGCGGACAAGACGATATCATTGTCGGTTCACCAGTAGCCGGACGATCTCAAGCAGACGTCAGCCGCGTCATCGGAATGTTCGTCAATACACTGGCGCTGCGCACGTATCCGAGGGGTGAAAAGACGTTTGCTGACTATCTTAGCGAAGTGAAAAATACGGCACTCAGCGCTTTTGATGCGCAGGATTACCCGCTTGAGGACCTGATCGGGAACGTACAGGCTCAGCGTGACACGAGCAGAAACCCGTTGTTCGATGCCGTATTTTCAATGCAAAATGCGAATATCAAGAATCTAACAATGAAAGGGACTCAGCTGGAGCCGCATCCGTTTGAACGGAAAACGGCCAAGTTTGACATCACGCTGACGGCTGACGAAACAGACGGAGGGCTTACGTTCGTACTTGAATACAATACAGCGCTGTTTAAACCTGAAACAATTGAACGGTGGAAGCAATACTGGATGCAGCTTCTAGATGCAGTCACCGGCAATCCGAACCAGCCGCTTTCCAGCCTGTCACTCGTCACTGAACCAGAAAAACAAACGCTTCTAGATGCATGGAAAGGCAAAACGCTGCCTGTGCCGACAGACAAGACCATTCATCAGCTATTCGAAGAGACTGCCCAGCGCCACAAAGACCGCCCGGCTGTCACATTCAACGGACAATCATGGACGTACGGCGAGCTGAATGCCAAGGCGAACCGTCTCGCCCGGATTCTGATCGACTGCGGCATCAGCGTGGATGAGCGCGTCGGCGTTCTCACGAAGCCGTCGCTGGAAATGTCCGCCGCGGTGCTCGGTGTCTTAAAGGCGGGAGCGGCGTTTGTGCCGATTGATCCTGACTATCCGGATCAGCGGATTGACTATATTTTACAAGACAGCGGCGCGAAGCTTCTCTTGAAACAGGAAGGCATTTCAGTGCCGGCCAGCTATACAGGAGACGTCATCCTTCTCGATGGGGATCGCACGATTCTGAGCCTGCCGCTTGATGAGAACGATGAGGAAAATCCAGAGACGGATGCAAACGCGGAGAACCTCGCGTACATGATTTACACGTCTGGAACGACCGGACAGCCGAAGGGTGTCATGGTTGAGCACCATGCGCTTGTGAACCTCTGCTTCTGGCACCACGATGCGTTCAGTATGACAGCGGAGGACCGCAGTGCGAAGTACGCGGGCTTTGGATTCGACGCTTCCATTTGGGAGATGTTCCCGACCTGGACGATCGGCGCTGAGCTTCACGTCATTGATGAAGCGATCCGCCTCGATAT
>NZ_JBZAZF010000007.1:0-59816 GCF_058248265.1 Bacillus sp. NS1
TCGTCCTGAGCCAGGATCAAACTCTCCGATAAAGTAGTTTGACTGACTACGCACATCACTGTGCGATTTTATAAAAAAGAATTAACAGGTACGTTTTGTCTTGTTTAGTTTTCAAAGATCATTACTGCCGCTTAACGAAGCAGCTTTATTACTATAACATTTAGCTTCTTTTAAGTCAATAACTTTTTTCAAAGTATTTAATGAAGCTTTTAGTTAATGTCAGCTGTTTATCAGCGACGAATAATAATATATCACGGATATTATCAAAAGGTCAACACCTAATTTAAGCTGTGTGTAAAGAGACATTTTATCGGTTATATTCAATTGGCCATGCTCATAAGATGTAACACAGGAATGATGGACAAGATAAGGAGGCATCATCAGTGAATCACTTCTATGTGTGGCACATTAAACGAGTGAAACAATTTATTATTATTCTTATCGCCGCATTTGCAGCAGCCAGCTTTTTTTACATTCAAAGAGCTGTCCCGCTTCCCGTGTTTTCAACTGACACCGGACCTAAAGCCATTTATAAAGGAGAAACGGATTCGAAAAACATCGCACTTACGTTTGATATCAGCTGGGGGGATGAAAAAGCAGAACCCATTCTTGATACCTTGAAAGCGAACGGGATTAAAAATGCGACATTTTTTCTTTCCGCTTCTTGGGCCGAACGCCACCCTGACACAGTGGCACGTATTGTGAAGGATGGCCATCAAATCGGGAGCATGGGGTACGCCTATAAAAACTATGCCAATTTAGAAAGCAACGAAATAAAAAAGGACATTAATCGTGCGCAAACTGCCTTTGAAAAGTTGGGGATCAAAGACATACAGCTATTAAGACCCCCTACCGGACAATTCAATAAGAATGTTCTAACAGTTGCAAAGCAATTCAATTATACAGTTGTTCATTACAGTGTGAACTCTCAAGATTGGACAAATCCTGGGGTTGATAAAATCATCGACAATGTGACCAAACAAGTTTCCGGAGGAGACATTGTACTTTTACACGCCTCCGACTCGGCAAAACAAACAGAAGAAGCGTTGCCCGATATCATCCATCAGCTGAAAGAAAAAGGATTAAAAAATGTAACCGTTGGAGATCTCATCGCAAATTCAGACGCCAAATCCGCAGAAGTAAAGTAATCACTTCGCTGCAAATTTAGGCAGCATCAGCAATTGGAAAGCATTGCACGCCATTAACGGAAAAAGCATTAAATAAAGCCAGTCCTCATCATTTACTCTTAACGCAGGGAACCATTCTAATGCAGTAATCACAACCATTAAAAACAACGATGACACAAACGTTTTCTTAGAGGACTGCTTTTGCTTTATATAAGCTGTAATCACTCCAAACATCAATAAAAACACCGGTAACCACGCATAACCAGCCAGCGACTCTCCGCTCTCTCCAAAAAACAAAAAACGCACGTACATTAAATCGAAAGCAACAAACAGGATGATAAACAGCTGGAGCAAATTCCACAAAGAGGAGGACCTTAATATCTCAAGCGCAAACCGGTGAACTGTTAAAAACACGAAAAAACCCATTTGGCTGATCACACTGAAAATCATGCCTACACCGATAAACCAAAATAGAACAGAGAAAATCTGTCCCGCTTCAAAAGCAAGAAACAGTCCCCTATATTCTCCCCATTTTAAAGCAAAACCCACAATACTCGTGATAAGCGCTCCGACAGCTAAAATAGAAAAGAAAAAACGAACTAAACCACGGCTTTTCATTTCTTTATTCATCCCCTCAAAAATCGCCAACCGCGATATTTTGTTATGTATAATTCCGAACAGATGAATCATATTAAAAGTAAGACAAGTATGTGAAAGGAGCTTAAGCATGTCAAAAGCCAAAACGCTATTGATAAGCTGTTTTTTGTTATTATCTGTAACAGCTTGCGCTCCAAAAGACCAAGCAGCGGATATGGACTATGATCAGACCAAAAAAATGGTTGTTGATATATTAAAAACTGACGATGGTAAGAAAGCAATTAAGGAATTATTAAACGATGATGCGATGAATGAAGCGCTGGTGATTGACCAAGATGCGATTAAAGGAACAATAGAAAAAACACTTACCTCTAAAAAAGGTGAAGAATTTTGGAAAAACATCTTTGAAGACACTGATTTTGCTGAAGGCTTTGCCAAAACTCTTCAGACAGAGCATGAAAAAGTAATTAAAAAACTGATGAAGGATCCGGATTACCAGAAGATGCTGATGAGCGTTATGCAGGATCCGGGCATGAATAAAAAGTACAGCGAACTGGCAAAAAGCCAAGAATTCCGCAGTTATTTAGAAGAGGTTATTAACGAAACACTTTCTAGTCCGCTTTACAAAAAACAGTTCGAAGATGAGCTGAAAAAAGCAGCAAAAGACACTGCCAAAGAAAGTGAATAAAGGGAAAGCCGGGATCTAGAATCCCGGTTCACCTTTTTTATACTTGAACTGACATTTTAGAAACTATTTTTTTTGCAATGTCCTGATATATTTCTCCGATTGGATGATTTTCATCATAAACAGACGGCGCAAATTGGTCCTTATCCCAATCAGGCTGTTTCAACGGGATTCTGCCGAGCAAAGGCACGTTTAGTTCCTCAGCTAGTTTATCTCCCCCGCCTTTTCCAAAGACATATTCTCTTTCCCCCGTCTTTGCACTTTCATAATAAGCCATGTTCTCTATGACACCAACGACCTCATGATCGGTTTTAATCGCCATAGAACCCGCTCTCGCTGCGACAAAAGCAGCTGTTGGATGCGGCGTCGATACGATGATTTCTTTACAACTTGGAAGCATAGTATGTACATCGAGAGCAACGTCCCCTGTTCCAGGTGGTAGATCAAGAACGATATAGTCTACTTCTCCCCACTCTACTTCGTGGAAAAAGTTGTTCAGCATTTTGCCAAGCATTGGCCCTCTCCATACGACCGGAGCATTTTCTTCTACGAAGAAGCCCATTGACATCACCTTTACCCCAAAGCGTTCAACAGGAAGCAGTTTCTCTCCTTCAATAGTAGGACGCACAGTGATACCCATCATATCCGGTACACTGAAGCCATAAATATCCGCATCAATTAAACCAACCTTTTTCCCGAGACGAGCCAGAGAAATAGCAAGGTTTACTGACACAGTTGATTTGCCTACACCGCCTTTTCCGCTTGCTACAGCAAGAAAGACTGGAGGGTTATCCATATTTAACAATGTTTTTTTCTCAGCTGACGGCGCCCGGAATTTTGCAACCGTTTCTTCAGGCAGCTCTTCAAATCGAAGGCCGACCGTTTCAGCACCTGCCCCTTTTAATGCGTTTACGATCGCTTGCTGAATCTGCATTTGTTCTGCAGTTCCGGTTTTTGCAAGAGCGATTTTTACACTGATATGCCGTTTTTCAGGCTTTATTTTAATTTCCTTAACGGCATCCAATTCTCCCAGAGGTCTTTGAAGAAAAGGTTCGCGCATTTCACCGACTAGTTTTCTTACTTCATCTTCTCTTATCATCGAACCTCACCCTTTTGTGTATTCGTTTACAAGCGTTATTATAACATACATAAATGGCGGGTGTCTTATGCTTAGAACCATAAGAAAACCCTCCTTTACTCTGGAGGGTCTCCTTTTTCTGTAAAATACCGCAGGATACCTTTATATATGGAAGATGCCACCTTGTCCTGATATTTCGACTTCCCGAGTAGCCTAGCTTCATTTGGGTTGGATAAAAATCCGACTTCTACAAGCGCCCCCGGTTTGGTGACGTTTTGCATTAAGTAGATACCATGAATCCGCTTTGCTTTCCGGGTTGTGTTTTCCAGGTTCCTTCTCAACTCATCCTGAATGTATTTCGCTACTTTCTCATTTTCCGCATATTTTCCGTAGTAAAAGCTTTGGGCTCCGCTCCATTTCTGTGACGGAATTGCATTGAGATGAATGCTGATATAGAGTTCAGCCTCTGAATGGTTTATTAATTTAACTCGCTGTCTTAAATCTTCAGCTTTTCGTCTGCTGTAGCCCTTCGTTCCTTCTGGAGCGAGATCAGTATCACTTTCCCTGGTCATGATGACTAGCGCTCCTTGTTCCTGAAGGTAATCCCTGACTCTAAAGGCCACTTCCAGGGTTACATCCTTCTCTAACAGTTTTCCGCCGACTGCTCCGCCATCGGGCCCGCCATGACCTGGATCCAGATAAATAATTTTCCCGCTCAAGGGCATACTCCACGGCTTCCAAGAATCGTTATTGCTGAACTGATACTTGAATAGAAATAGTAATACGATGAAGCCTAGCAAAAAACTGAGCCATTTAAGCTTTTTCCTCATCCCTTCCCCTCCCGCTTGTCCGTTACTACATAACTATGGGACAGGGCCGGGAAATATGATTAACGCATGCGAAGCTTACACTGTTTTTCTCTTTGGACAAACCCCTCTGTCCACCAGTCTTTAATGAACTGGCGTGCTGCTTCATAAACCGTGTTTTTATCAAAAATTGCATATTGCTCGTGTGTCCAATTATAGAGATAATCAAAAAACTCCATACGAAGCTCTTCTTCTTCTCTTGCAGAGCGGGCACTGATGCTCTGCATCGATTCTCCGTAATAGCCGAATATCCCAAAACGCCCGCCTAACAAATAAGCTTCTATAGCAAAATCAATACATCCTTCGGTAATAATATCTCTTTCATCATGAAAAAATGGGAATAATGGTTCCAAACAGCTCTTAACAGACTGGATAATTTGTCTCAGAGAGAGTTCTTTGAGCAAGTTCTTTTCTAATTCAAAATCCTTTTGGCGTTTCACATCCATAAAAGACAGTACTTCTGCCATACAAATTCACTCTCCTTTTACCGGTTATTTTGAGGATTGGATGGTGAAACAATGCCAGAATTCGATTGGAAATTCGCCCAAATGAAGGTGCAGGATCGATAAAAAGAAGAGGGTGTAGCACTTTCTGCAGGGTACAGGAACAAGCGTTCTATAAGTGATTATTAAAAAAGCAGCCCCTTTAATAGGTCGCTGCTTTTCATACTTTCACGCTTCTTGTTGCAGAATATGTATGAATATATTGGTCCAATACAAACCCGCCTTTATCTTCATAAAATCCAGTGACGATAAAACCGGCATCAATCTGGCCCTTGATTTGGTCTTCTAATGAATGGCCGAATTCCAGAGCCTCATTTTTTTCAATCAGTTTTTTCACTTTATGTTTTGGAAGATCTTCTGAGTCGGCATATGGAATGGAGTGTTTTACTTTTAAAATCCCTTGCTGTTCTAATTCAACATCGAACAGAAATACGACTGGATTTACAAAGCCGGAGATCAGAACCCCGTTTCTTTTCAGCACACGGTGCGCTTCCTTCCAGACTGGGAGGACATTCTCAACAAAAACATTGGCAACAGGATGTACAATGACATCAAATGATTCATCCTTAAATCGACTGAGGTCGTCCATGCTCCCTTTGACAGTATGTATCTTGAGAACATCGCGCTCAGCAACCATTCTATCCTGATCCAGCTGTTTTTCCGAGTTATCTAATACAGTGACATCCGCTCCTGCAGCTGCCAAAATCGGGCCTTGCTGACCTCCACCTGATGCTAAACAGAGCACTTTCAGCCCGTTGACAGGGGGAAACCAATCCCTCGGTACATCTTTCATTGGTGTTACCCTTATATCCCAATTGCCTGTTTTCGCTTGTTCGATGACATGCTGCTCTGCAGCAACAGTCCATTCATTGCCTGTTTCTACTTTTTGATCCCAGGCTTTGCTATTATGGTCTACTAACGCATTCATGAATCGTTCTCCTTACTTTAATGTATAGAGTATAACAAATATTTCTAGGTTGTTATCGCTTTCCCTTTGTATATTTAGAAAAAAGTTCATAAAAACGCAAAAAAACCACAAAGGAGATATGTGATTTACGTCATCAAATTTACACTTATTTCGTCAAATGGTGTCATTAGCAAAAAGCTATGAAACAGATGAAGAATCAGCAGGGAGATGTAACAATTGGATGAACTGGACTGACGACATAACCTTTAAAAAACTTTGATCAGCTTTCCAAACGAATTAACTGGAGTGACACGAAAGCTATCATGATTATTACAGTGAGACTGTTTATAGGCAAGGTTTTTGCTTAGCTCCAACAAGCGTTCATTTAGTTATTTTTATGCGGAGGTACCAAGATATTGTATATGAGCGTTTTATTAAAATAAAAAAGCTCCCAACACAAGGTCGAGAGCTTTGAAAACGTAAAATTAACGTTTTGAGAACTGAGGTGCACGACGAGCGCCTTTAAGACCGTATTTCTTACGTTCTTTCATACGAGCGTCACGAGTCAGAAGACCTGCACGTTTAAGTGTTGCACGGTATTCTGGATCTGCTTCAAGCAAAGCACGAGCGATACCATGACGGATTGCTCCAGCTTGACCAGATAAGCCGCCTCCATGTACGTTTACTAAAACATCATAAGTACCAGCTGTTTCAGTCAAAGTTAATGGTTGTTTGATATCTTCGATTAGAGCTGGAGATGGGATGTGCTCGCTGATTTCACGATTATTAACGACGATACGACCTTCTCCTGGAACTAAGCGCACACGCGCTACAGAACTTTTACGACGGCCAGTACCGTAATATTGAACCTGTGCCAAATTGGTAACCTCCTTTTTAATTAACCGCGAAGTTCGTAAACTTCAGGTTTTTGTGCTTCATGTGGATGCTCAGAACCACGGTATACGTTCAATTTTTTGAACATTTGACGACCTAGAGAACCTTTTGGAAGCATGCCTTTGATAGCAAGCTCAAGCATTTTCTCAGGGTAGTTTGTACGCATTTCAAGAGCAGTTCTTGATTTTAATCCGCCTGGATGTTGAGTGTGACGGTAGTAGATTTTGTCAGTTAACTTTTTACCAGTTAACTCGATTTTTTCCGCGTTGATGATGATCACATGATCTCCTGTATCAACGTGCGGTGTATAAGTTGGTTTGTGTTTTCCGCGAAGGATAGCTGCAACTTCTGAAGAAAGACGACCTAAAGTCTTCCCAGCAGCATCAACAACTAACCATTTGCGTTCAATAGTACTTGCGTTAGCCATAGGTGTTGTACGCATTGAATTTCCCTCCTAAATGATCTGTCATTTTCAATAAACTTCGATTACGTTCTATTTCACAACACAATAAGTTCCGGGGCTTATCGTGGGGTTGAAATACATACCATATGATATCTTATAACTTTATGCAGACTCTGTCAAGAAAATATTATACACCTGGTTTAGTTGTCATAGTAAACGTTCCATAAATATAGCCCATGCCCCGGTGCTGTGCGCCCTGCCGCTTCACGATCCTTCGCTTCCAGCATGGATTTCACATCAGCGGGAGAAATTTTACCAATACCTGCATCAAGCAAAGTACCAACAATAATTCTGACCATATTATATAAGAAACCGCTGCCTGTGATCCGCATTTGCAGACCGTCATCCGTCTCAGTCCAATCAAGTTCGTAGATCGTTCTTACCTTGTCCTGTACTTCTGTTTTAGTCGCGCAAAAGCTCGTAAAATCATGTGTCCCTATAAGATGCTTTGCCGCTTCTCTCATGTTCTGCACATTAAGGTGATATGAAAAATGGTAAGCGTAATGCCGTTTAAATACGTCCGGGTATTTCTCCGTGTATACAAAGTAGCGATATTCCTTTTTGACTGCGCTAAATCGTGCATGGAACCCATCATCCGCAATTTCTGCCTGTTTGACTGCGATATCGTCCGGAAGCAGTGCATTTAAGGCATACGGCCATCTCTCCGCCGGGATAGACAGCGGAGTATCAAAATGAATCACCTGTCCGGCTGCGTGAACCCCGCTGTCTGTTCTTCCTGACGAAACGACCGGAATTCTGTCTTTCGACTTATGCAGGACAGCCAAAGCTTTCTCAAGTTCATCCTGAACTGTTCTTTTGCCCGGCTGTACCTGATATCCATTGAACAAATGTCCGTCATAAGAAATCGTGCACTTCAGTCTCATACAGCACCTCTAAGTCCTTAAGAAAAATAACAAAGCAGCCAAAATCATCAAGCTGACAATGACAGAAGTATCTTTTCCTGTCCATACAAGCTTTCTGTATTTCGTACGTCCCTCTCCGCCTTGATAGCCCCTGGCTTCCATTGCCACAGCAAGCTCTTCGGCGCGTTTGAATGCACTGACGAAGAGAGGGACAAGAAGCGGGACAATAGCCTTCACCCTGTCTTTGACAGGTCCGCTTGTAAAATCAACGCCTCGCGCCATCTGAGCCTTCATGATCTTATCTGTCTCCTCCATCAATGTCGGAATAAACCGCAAAGAAATTGACATCATAAGAGCAAGCTCGTGAACAGGAAGCTTTATTTTTTTCAATGGATTCAGCAGCTGCTCCATTCCATCGGTAATCTCAATCGGTGTTGTCGTTAGCGTTAATAGGGTTGTGATTAAAATCAGATAAACGAATCTAAGAGAAATGAATATCCCTTGAACCAAACCGCCCTCATAGATTTTGAAAACGCCTAATTGAAAAATTACCGGTCCTTCATGTGTCATTAAAATGTGAAGAAGGAACGTAAAGAGGACAATCCAGATGATAGGCTTTAGCCCTTTCATCAAAAAAGAAAAAGGAACTCTTGTTAACGAAACAACGCCCACTGTAAATAATCCAAGCAGCGCATATGTCTGCACATTATTGGCTAGGAATACGATACAGACAAATAAAAAGATCGTGATAAGTTTTGTTCTTGGGTCAAGCCGGTGTACAAGTGAAGCGCCCGGTACATACTTGCCGATAATCATGCTGTCCATCATAAGGTCTTCTCCCCCTGAAAAAGAGCACGAATTTCAGCAGCGGCATCTTCAATTGTGAGCATAGGCTCTTTAAATTTGACACCTAGTTTATCTTCCAGCTGTCTTTGGAATTTGATCGTTTCCGGAAGATCCAGCCCCCAGCCAGCCATCTCTTCACCTTTTAAAAATAAATCACGCGGACTGCCTGATGCTTGGATCGTGCCTCTATGCATAACAATCATTTCATCAGCGTATGCGGCTGCATCCTCCATACTGTGTGTCACAAGGATTGTCGTCAGGTTTCCTCGTTGATGAAGCTCATAAAACATGTCCATAATCTCTTTTCGCCCTCTTGGATCCAATCCTGCAGTCGGTTCATCTAAAACAAGCACTTCAGGATTCATTGCAAGTACGCCGGCAATTGCAACTCTGCGCATTTGCCCCCCGCTTAATTCAAAAGGCGATCTGTCCAAAAGTTCTTCTGATAAACCTACAAGCTTCAGCATCTCTCTCGCTTTTTGTTCAGCATCTTCTTTTTTCACACCAAAGTTCATTGGTCCGAATGAAATATCTTTGAGAACTGTTTCTTCGAATAATTGATGCTCAGGAAATTGGAAAACGATTCCGACTTTTTTACGGAGGGTTTTCAGCTCTTTATTCTTTTTCCCTGCCTGAATGACAGTACTGCCTAGTGATATCTGTCCCTTTGTCGGCTTCAGGAGACCATTCAAGTGCTGAAGAAGAGTGGACTTGCCAGAGCCTGTATGCCCAATAACTGCTACGTAGCTGCCTTCTTTAATCGATGCATTGATATCATACAGTGAAAGGCGCTCAAACGGCGTCTTTATCTGATAACGATGCTCTACATCTTTGATTGTAATGTCCATAGCTCTTTCACCAGCCCTTCCTGAGTCAAATGATTTTCTTCCAAAGCCAGTCCATTTTCTCTTAAAAGCTGGCTAAGCTGGAATGAGAAGGGTAAATCAAGCCCAATTCGAACAAGTTCTTTATTCAATTTAAAAATCTCTTCAGGCAGCCCCTCGGCATATTTCTTACCGCCATTCATCACAATGATCCTGTCTGCTTTTGCTGCCTCATCCAGATCATGTGTGATGGAAATGACAGTCGCCATGCCCTGCTCCTTTAAATGTCTTACCGTATCAAGCACTTCTTCTCGCCCGATCGGGTCAAGCATGGATGTTGCTTCATCTAAGATAATAATATCAGGACGTGCGGCAATAACTCCCGCAATCGCAACTCTCTGCTTTTGGCCTCCGGAGAGATGGTGCGGCTCTTGATCGAGAAAATCTTGCATGTTCACCTGTTTTACAGCCCAGTCTACTCTCTCAATCATCTCTTCCCGCGGTACACCATTGTTTTCTAAACCAAAAGCCACATCATCGCGAACAGTCGTTCCGACAAATTGGTTATCCGGATTTTGAAAGACCATACCTATCTTCTTACGCACTTCCCAAACCGATTCCTCTGTCAATTGAATCCCGGCAACCTCGATGTCGCCTGATTCAGGAAGGATTAAACCATTCAATGCTCGGGCCAGTGTTGATTTCCCTGAACCGTTATGACCTACAATCGCAAGCCATTCACCCTCATACACCTGCAGGGAGACGCCGTCTAGTGCCCGTCTTTCTGCGTCTTTCCGATATCGAAATACGATATCCTCTACCGATATCAACTGATTTTGATTCATGGAAAACCGGCCTCCTCTCAGCTAACGCTCTGCTATTCTCTCTATATAAAAAGTTGCAGTATCTAAAAAAAGGGCATAGATCCAGTTAGAAACTGTCCCGCCCTTCTTTAGACACACAAAAATATGTGATATTAAACCAATTCGATAATTGCCATTGGTGCTCCGTCACCACGGCGAGGACCAAGCTTCATAATACGTGTGTATCCACCTTGGCGCTCCTCGTAACGAGTTGCAATGTCAGAGAATAATTTTTGAAGTGCATCTTGGTTATTTTCTTCGTTAGCAACCTCGTTGCGGATGTATGCAGCAGCTTGACGGCGAGCGTGAAGATCACCGCGTTTGCCAAGCGTGATCATTTTTTCAACTACAGAGCGAAGTTCTTTCGCACGTGTTTCAGTTGTTTCGATTCTTTCGTTGATGATCAAATCAGTTGTAAGATCACGAAGCATAGCTTTACGCTGTGCACTCGTACGTCCTAGTTTTCTGTATGACATGTGATGTCCCCTCCTTTATTGGAATGCTGTATCTGAATAATAAACACACGAAAATCCTAGTTCACAAGGGAAACTAGTCAATCGTCTTTGCGAAGTCCGAGTCCAAGTTCTTCTAGTTTCGCTTTCACTTCTTCAAGTGATTTGCGTCCTAGATTACGAACTTTCATCATATCTTCTTCCGTCTTGTTCGCAAGCTCTTGAACCGTGTTAATACCCGCACGCTTTAAGCAGTTGTAAGAGCGAACAGAAAGATCCAATTCTTCAATTGTCATTTCAAGAACTTTCTCTTTTTGATCTTCTTCTTTTTCAACCATGATTTCAGCATGCTGAGCTTCGTCAGTTAAACCAACGAATATATTAAGGTGTTCAGTTAAAATCTTTGAACCAAGCGCAATGGCTTCTTTCGGTCCAGTGCTTCCATCAGTCCAAACATCAAGTGTAAGTTTATCATAGTTTGCAACTTGGCCTACACGAGTGTTCTCTACCTGATAAGATACACGAGAAACTGGCGTATAGATAGAATCGATCGGAATCACGCCGATTGGCTGATCGTCTCTCTTGTTTGCGTCAGCAGGCGTATACCCACGTCCTCTTTGAGCAGTAAGGCGAACTCGGAAACTCGCATTCTCACCAAGAGTCGCGATATGAAGATCAGGATTTAAGATCTCTACATCACTATCGTGTGTAATATCAGCTGCCGTTACAGTTCCTTCACCCTGTACATCAATTTCTAGCGTCTTCTCTTCATCAGAGTAGATTTTCAATGCAAGCTTTTTAATGTGTAAGATAATCGTTGTAACATCTTCCACAACGCCTTCAATTGTCGAGAATTCGTGCAGTACACCATCTATCTGGATTGATGTTACAGCGGCACCAGGGAGTGAGGATAAGAGGATACGACGTAAGGAGTTACCCAGAGTTGTACCATATCCACGCTCAAGTGGCTCTACGACAAACTTACCAAATTTGGCATCGTCGCTGATTTCAACCGTTTCGATTTTTGGTTTTTCAATCTCGATCATTACTTAAAACCCTCCTTCAAAACGTCGAAACCTCGAATAGAATCATATGAGATTCCATCCGAAATTCCCCATTGTTTAGTCCCGTATGTGCTCAGGCAACGAGTCGGTGCATTCGTTTCATAAATAACTGTATCATAACCCATTATTGACAGGGACACAAAATCTATACAAACAAATTACACGCGGCGACGTTTTGGTGGACGGCATCCGTTATGAGGAACAGGAGTTACGTCTCTGATAGCAGTGACTTCTAGTCCAGCAGCTTGAAGTGCACGGATTGCAGCTTCACGGCCTGAACCAGGGCCTTTAACAGTAACCTCAAGAGTTTTAAGACCATGTTCGATTGAACCTTTAGCAGCTGTTTCTGCAGCCATTTGCGCAGCAAAAGGAGTAGATTTACGAGAACCTCTGAATCCTAGAGCTCCGGCACTAGACCAAGAAAGAGCATTACCATGAGTGTCAGTGATCGTAACGATCGTGTTATTGAAAGTTGAACGAATATGAGCAATTCCAGACTCAACATTCTTTTTTACGCGACGTTTACGCGTGTTAGATTTACGAGCAGCAGCCATTGTTTAGGTACCTCCCTTACTTATTTTTTCTTATTAGCTACAGTACGACGCGGACCTTTACGAGTACGCGCGTTGTTTTTAGAGTTTTGTCCGCGAACAGGTAATCCTCTGCGATGACGGATTCCGCGGTAGCTTCCGATTTCGATCAGACGCTTAATGTTAAGAGAAACTTCACGGCGAAGGTCACCTTCTACTTTCAGTTTATCAATAACATCACGGATTTTACCAAGTTCTTCTTCAGTAAGATCACGCACACGAGTATCTTCTGAAACACCAGCCTCTTTCAAGACTTGCTGAGCCGTTGTGCGGCCAATTCCGAAGACATATGTTAAAGAAATAACAACACGTTTGTCACGTGGGATATCTACACCAGCAATACGAGCCATTCTCTGGGCACCTCCTTATAAATTATCCTTGTTTTTGTTTATGCTTTGGATTTTCACAGATCACCATTACTTTTCCTTTTCTGCGAATAACTTTACATTTTTCGCAGATTGGTTTAACTGATGGTCTCACTTTCATGTGTTTCCAACCTCCTTCAGTTTCCGGAGTGCTTTATTTGTAACGGTACGTAATCCTGCCACGAGTTAAGTCATATGGAGATAATTCTACCGTAACTTTGTCTCCAGGTAAAATGCGAATGAAGTGCATGCGGATTTTACCAGATACGTGAGCCAAAACAGTGTGGCCATTTTCAAGTTCAACTTTGAACATCGCGTTTGGCAGTGTTTCGACTATCGTACCTTCCACTTCAATTACATCGTCTTTCGCCATTCAAGTGTTCTCCCTTCTTCAAATCAGTAACTTGCTTTCTGACAAATTTCAAAAGAAGTTTGTCACACGCCCTGTTTCGTTTATACTGTTCTGAACTTCCGGAGATACGCAATCATAAAGGGTTAAATGATTGATATTCTTTTTCTTAGGAGAATGTAATGTACGCTTTTCTCCGTCTGCTGTTAGTACATTGATGATGGTCAACAATCCCAATGACAACGACAAGATGAATTCGGTCCTGCCAATGTTGATCCAAACTTTCTGCCCTATCAAGCCGGAAAAACATCTGTCTTCGGAATTATTATCATCACCTAGACTCTCGTCAGTATATCAAAACCCGTTTCCGTAATCGCAATCGTATGTTCAAAATGAGCACACTTTTTCCCATCTACCGTTACAACCGTCCAGTTATCAGCCAATGTTTTCACGTAGCGGCTGCCAGCGTTCACCATAGGTTCAATAGCGAGAACCATGCCAGGTTTGAGCCGTGGTCCTTTGTTGGGCGGACCGTAATGAGGAATTTGCGGGTCCTCATGCAAGTCTTGACCAACACCATGTCCGACATACTCCCTAACAACTGAAAACTGCTCATTTTCGACATACGTTTGTATTGCGTGGGAAATATTCGACAAACGTTCACCTGGTTTTGCTTCCTGCAAGCCTTTATATAAAGACTCCTCTGTCACTTCCAGAAGTTTTTTGTCATCATCGCTGATGTTTCCTACCGGATATGTCCATGCAGAGTCACCATGATAACCATTTAATTTAGCACCGATATCAATACTGATGATGTCACCGTCCTTCAGCACCCTGCTGCCAGGAATGCCGTGAACGAGTTCTTCATTAACTGATACGCAAATGCTCCCGCGAAACCCATTATACCCCTTAAAAGATGGGATTGCACCCTGCTTCTTAATAAAACGTTCGGCAATTTGATCCAATTCTTTTGTAGAGATTCCTGGTTTAATGTGCTTTTTTAACTCTTCATGAGTTAAAGCCACGATTCGCCCTGCTTCCCGCATGATACCAAGTTCACGTGGGGTTTTACAGATAATCATTTTTTTAATCCTCCAAGAAGATCCTTCACATCTGCATATACGTCTTGAATGTCCTGTTGGCCATTTACGTTTGCAAGATAACCTTTATCTGAATAGAAATCAAGTAAAGGCTGAGTTTGCTTCATGTTTACCTCAAGCCGTTTAGAGACGGTTTCCTCGTTATCATCTGCCCGTTGATAGAGTTCGCCTCCGTCTTTATCACAAACACCCGGCGTTTTCGGCGGATTAAAGACTAAATGATAGGTTGTGCCGCAAACACTGCAAATTCTGCGTCCAGTCAGACGTTCCATCAGAACATCTTTGTCGACTTCAATGTTAATGACATAATCAATCGGCTTGCCGTATTCCTCAAGAATTTCTTCAAGAGCTTCGGCTTGAGCGACTGTTCGCGGAAATCCGTCCAGAAGAAAACCTCTTTCACAATCGTCTTTGCCAAGTCTTTCTTTTACAATTCCGATTGTGACTTCATCAGGTACGAGCTCGCCCTTATCAATATAAGATTTTGCTTCAAGTCCGAGTGGTGTTTCTTCTTTCATAGCAGCACGGAACATATCTCCTGTTGAGATATGAGGAACCCCATAATCCTCAACAATTCGTTCGCCCTGTGTGCCTTTACCGGCACCAGGAAGCCCCATTAAGACTAAGTTCATTCGGATTTCCCCCGTCCTCTCTTTATTAAGAGGGAATGGATAAATCCATTTCCTCTAGTTTTTCATAAATCCACGGTAGTTTCGTTTCACCAACTGGCTTTCTAGTTGTTTCATTGTCTCCAAGGCTACCCCGACAACAATTAACAAAGATGTTCCGCCAATTTGTGCACTTTGAGGCAATCCAGCGAATTGAATGAAAAAGATAGGAAGAATGGAAATCACGGCTAAGAATATAGAACCCACAAACGTAAGTCGATACAAAATGCTCGTAATTCTATCTTGAGTCATTTTCCCTGGACGAACCCCCGGGATATAGCCACCCTGTTTTTTAAGGTTATCAGCCATTTGTTCAGGATTAACCTGTACAAAAGCATAAAAGTACGTAAAGGCAATAATCAACGCAACATATATCGCCATACCCACCGGATGCGTATTATCAAAGTAGTTTTGAATCCACTTTGTCACATCGTTAGTTCCAAAGAATGACGCGATCGTCCGCGGCGTTATCAAAAACGCAACCGCAAAGATTACCGGAATAACCCCTGCAGGGTTCACTTTCAATGGAAGGTGTGTAGACTGACCTCCGCCAGCAGGTGAACGACCTGTGCCTTTAGCATATTGAATCGCAATTTTCCGTACGGCTTGCTGAATGAAAATAACTCCAACAATAACTGCTAAAATCGCAATCACAAGAAGTGCGACTTTCACAATATGAATAAACAACTGATCGTTGCTGCCGACAAATTGAGTCTCATATATTTGTCCAACCGTTTTTGGAATACTAGCCACAATCCCCGCGAAGATAATGATCGATATTCCGTTGCCTACTCCATGAGACGTAATTTGTTCTCCAAGCCACATTAAAAAGGCAGTTCCGCCAGTGAGTACTAAAGCAATGATGAGATATGTCGATATACCGGATTTTTCGATCAGCATACCGTTTGCCAAATTATTGAATCCGTAAGACATACCTAACGCCTGGATAAAACCAAGCACAATCGTAAAGTACCTTGTGAACTGAGCTAATTTACGGCGGCCAACTTCACCTTGCTTAGACCACTCGGTAAACTTCGGAACAACATCCATCTGAAGCAGCTGAATGATGATCGAAGCCGTGATATAAGGAGTAATTCCCATTGCAAAAATGGAAAATTGGTAAAGCGCACCGCCGCCAAATGTATTAAGGAGATCAAAGACACCCATTTGAGACTGTGCCTGTAACACTTCAGCGTTAACATAAGGCACAGGAATAAACGCACCTATGCGAAAGACGATAAGCATGAGTAAAGTGAATATGATTTTATTCCTGATATCACTCACACGCATAAAGTTGGAGATTGTTTTAAACAAGTTAGATCACCTCAGCTGTACCGCCAGCAGCTTCAACAGCTTCTTTCGCAGAAGCAGAGAATTTATTGGCTTTTACAGTTAATTTTTTCTCTAATTTACCGTTGCCAAGAATCTTTACTCCTGCATTAAGTTTGCTTATAACACCAGTCTCAAGAAGAAGTTCAGGAGTGACTTCCGTTCCTTCTGCAAAACCGTTCAATTTGTCTAGGTTGACTACAGCGTATTCCTTGCGGTTGATGTTAGTGAAACCGCGTTTAGGAAGACGTTGGAATAAAGGCATTTGTCCCCCCTCGAATCCAGGGCGTACACCGCCGCCAGAACGAGCGTTTTGACCTTTGTGACCTTTACCAGCTGTTTTACCGTTGCCAGAACCAATACCACGACCTACGCGATTACGCGTTTTGCGTGAACCTTCTGAAGGTTTTAATTCATGAAGTTTCATTAGGACACCTCCTTATCCGATCAATTATTTTTATTGTTCTTTAACAGAAACTAAATGAGATACTTTATTAATCATACCACGGATCGCAGCGTTGTCTTCATGAACAACAGTTTGGTTTGTTTTCTTTAAACCAAGTGTTCTAACAGTAACGCGTTGATCTTCCGGGCGACCGATTACACTTCGTTTGAGGGTAATTTCTAATTTAGCCATTAATATTCCCTCCTTATCCTAACAGTTCTTCTACAGATTTTCCACGAAGCTTCGCAACCTCTTCAGCACGCTTAAGTTCACTTAAGCCTTGAAGTGTTGCACGAATCATGTTGATCGGTGTGTTAGAACCTAAAGACTTAGAAAGGATATCAGCTACACCAGCAAGCTCAAGTACCGCACGTACAGGGCCTCCAGCGATAACTCCAGTACCTTCAGAAGCAGGTTTTAACAAGATGTTACCTGCACCGAAACGTCCGATGATTTCGTGTGGAATTGTAGTTCCAACCATTGGTACTTCAATCAAATTCTTTTTCGCATCTTCAACAGCTTTGCGGATCGCTTCTGGTACTTCTTGTGCTTTACCAGTACCGAATCCTACGTGTCCGTTTTTGTCACCGACAACGACTAGAGCTGCGAAGCGGAAACGACGACCACCTTTAACAACTTTCGCTACGCGGTTAACCGTAACTAAGCGTTCTTCTAACTCTAATTTGCTTGGGTCAATACGACGCATAATCATGTGTCCCTCCTTCTTTTATTAAAATTTAAGTCCAGCTTCACGAGCGGCATCAGCCAAAGCTTTTATACGTCCATGGTATAAGTATCCGCCACGGTCAAATACTACGTCAGAAATGCCTTTTTCAGCAGCGCGTTTTGCAACTAATTCTCCAACTTTAGTAGCAGCAGAAGTATCTCCAGTGCTTTCAACGTTCAAGTCTTTATCGAGAGTAGATGCACTAGCAAGTGTAACACCATTTACATCATCGATGATTTGAGCGTAAATGTGCTTGTTAGAACGGAAAACGTTCAGGCGCGGTCTTTCAGCAGTACCAGAAAGTTTAGCGCGAACACGAGCGTGTCTTTTAAGACGAGCAGCATTTTTGCTAGTTTTCGTAATCATCCAGGTCACTCCTTTCTTCACTTTAAGCGATCTTACTTAGCAGATTTACCTTCTTTGCGGCGAACAACTTCACCTTCGTAGCGGATTCCTTTACCTTTGTAAGGCTCTGGAGAACGGACAGCACGGATGTTAGCAGCGATAGCTCCTACACGTTCTTTGTCTGTACCTTTTACGACTACTTTAGTTTGAGAAGGAACTTCGATTTCGATGCCTTCTTCAGGAACGATCTCAACAGGGTGAGAGTATCCAACGTTTAAAACAAGTTTATTTCCGGATTTAGACGCACGGTAACCGACACCGACTAATTCCAAACCTCTTTCAAATCCTTTAGATACACCTTCAACCATGTTGCCAAGCAGACTGCGAGTCGTACCATGCAGGGCACGGTGCTCTTTTTGATCAGAAGGACGAACGACTGTAAGCACATTGTCCTCTACTTTAATCTCCATATCAGGGTGAAACGTACGAGTTAATTCTCCTTTTGGTCCTTTCACAGCTACAGTATTGTCTTCATTTAACGTTACTGTAACATCAGAAGGAATCTCAAGTAGCTTCTTACCTACACGAGACATACCAAACACCTCCATTCATGTTAAACTTCTTACCAAACGTATGCTAGAACTTCTCCACCAGCTTGTTTTGCACGGGCTTCTTTGTCCGTTAAAACACCTTGTGATGTAGAAATAATCGCGATTCCAAGACCGTTAAGTACGCGAGGTACTTCATTAGATTTCGCATAAACACGCAAACCAGGTTTGCTGATTCTTTTAAGACCAGTGATAACGCGCTCGTTGTTTTGTCCGTATTTCAAGAAAACGCGGATGATACCTTGTTTGCTGTCTTCTACGAACTCAACGTCACGAATGAAACCTTCACGCTTTAAAATTTCAGCAATTTCTCTTTTCAATTTAGAAGCAGGAATTTCAAGCTTCTCATGACGTACCATGTTTGCATTGCGAATACGAGTTAGCATATCTGCAATTGGATCTGTCATAACCATTATATAATTACCTCCTTCCCTTTCTTGGGGATTACCAGCTGGCTTTTTTCACGCCAGGAATTTGTCCTTTATATGCAAGCTCACGGAAACAAATACGGCAAAGTTTAAATTTACGAATGACTGAATGCGGACGTCCGCAGCGTTCACAGCGTGTGTACTCTTGTACTTTAAACTTTGGTGTACGTTGTTGTTTCGCAATCATAGACTTTTTAGCCACGATTTCGCCTCCCTTTCATTGATTATTTCTGGAACGGCATACCTACTTGAGTTAATAGCTCACGAGCTTCTTCGTCAGTATTAGCAGTTGTTACGATAACGATGTCCATTCCGCGAACCTTTGTTACTTTATCGTAGTCAATTTCAGGGAAGATTAACTGTTCTTTGATACCAAGTGTGTAGTTGCCGCGACCGTCGAAAGATTTTTTAGAAACCCCGCGGAAGTCACGTACACGCGGTAATGAAACAGAAATAAGTTTATCAAGGAAATCATACATGCGCTCTCCGCGAAGAGTTACTTTCGCACCGATAGGCATTCCCTCACGAAGACGGAATCCAGCAATTGATTTCTTCGCACGAGTAACGACAGGTTTTTGACCTGCGATAAACGTTAATTCTTCAACAGCACTGTCGATTGCTTTCGCGTTTTGAACAGCGTCACCAACACCCATGTTGATTACGATTTTTTCGATTTTAGGCACTTGCATGACAGAATCATAGTTGAACTTTGTCATTAAAGCAGGTGCAATTTCTTTATTGTACTTTTCTTTAAGGCGGTTCATGAGATAGACCTCCCTTCCTTTTAATACTATTTATCTAGAACTTGCCCAGATTTTTTTGCTACACGAACTTTTTTGCCATCTTCCACTTTGTATCCTACGCGAGTCACTTCACCTGTTTTAGGATCGAGCGGCATAACGTTTGATACATGAATTGGCGCCTCTTGATTAGAAATACCGCCTTGAGGGTTAGCTTGAGTTGGTTTAGAATGTTTCTTCACCATGTTCACACCTTCAACTAAAACGCGGTCCTTTTTAGGGAAAGCAGCAAGGATTGTACCTTGTTTGCCTTTATCTTTACCAGAGATAACCATTACTTTATCGCCTTTTTTAACATGCATCCTGATCGCACCTCCTTGACTAAGGCATTTATTTCATTAGATAACTTCTGGAGCTAGAGAAACAATTTTCATAAAGTTGTTTTCACGCAATTCACGAGCAACTGGTCCGAAGATACGAGTTCCGCGTGGGCTCTTGTCGTCACGGATGATAACACATGCATTCTCATCGAAGCTGATGTATGAACCATCACTTCTGCGCGCTCCGCTTTTCGTGCGAACGATAACAGCTTTTACGACTTCACCTTTTTTGACAACGCCTCCTGGTGTTGCTTGTTTAACCGTGCAAACAATTACATCACCAATATTAGCTGTCTTACGTCCAGAACCACCAAGAACTTTAATAGTAAGTACTTCACGTGCGCCAGAGTTGTCAGCTACTTTTAAACGAGTCTCTTGTTGAATCATTATTTGTTACCTCCCTTCGGAAAAAGAATTCCGAACTTTATTAGATAATAACAGCTTCTTCGACAACTTCAACTAGACGGAAACGCTTAGTTGCAGACAATGGACGAGTTTCCATGATCTTTACGATGTCGCCAATTTTAGCTTGATTATTTTCATCATGTGCTTTGAATTTTTTTGAGTATTTTACGCGTTTACCGTAAAGTGTATGTTTTTTGTATGTTTCAACAACAACAGTGATGGTTTTATCCATTTTGTCAGAAACTACACGGCCTTGGTAAACTTTGCGCTGGTTACGTTCGCTCATGCTCACGACCTCCCCTCAGTGATTATTTATTAGCAGCAATTTCTCTTTCACGAATCACAGTTTTCATGCGCGCGATAGCTTTGCGCACTTCACGAATGCGAGCAGTATTTTCAAGTTGTCCTGTCGCTAATTGAAAGCGAAGATTGAAAAGTTCTTCTTTAAGAGACTTTACTTTTTGTTCAATTTCAGCAGTGGTAAGGTCACGAATTTCATTAGCTTTCATTTGATTCACCACCAATTTCTTCACGTTTTACGAACTTCGTTTTAATTGGCAATTTGTGAGATGCAAGACGAAGCGCTTCACGAGCAACCTCTTCAGACACACCAGAAATTTCAAATAAAACTTTGCCCGGTTTTACAACAGCTACCCAACCTTCTGGAGCCCCTTTACCGGATCCCATACGTACCTCAAGTGGTTTAGCAGTGTAAGGTTTAGAAGGGAAAATTTTGATCCAAACTTTACCGCCACGTTTCATGTAACGAGTCATCGCAATACGTGCAGCTTCGATTTGACGGTTAGTGATCCAAGAAGCCTCAAGAGCTTGAATACCGAATTCACCGAAATGTACTTCAGTACCGCCTTTCGCACGGCCACGCATTTTTCCACGATGCTCTCTGCGATATTTAACGCGTTTTGGTAATAACATATTATTTTCCTCCTTCCTCAGTTTTCTTCTTAGTAGGAAGAACCTCTCCACGATAGATCCAGACTTTTACACCAAGCTTACCGTAAGTAGTGTCAGCTTCAGATGTTGCATAGTCAATGTCCGCACGTAATGTGTGCAATGGAACAGTTCCTTCACTGTAGTATTCAGAACGAGCGATATCTGCACCGCCAAGACGACCAGAAACCATTGTTTTCACACCTTGTGCTCCAGCACGCATAGTACGTTGGATTTGTTGTTTCTGTGCACGGCGGAAAGAAACACGGTTTTCTAATTGACGAGCGATGTTGTCAGCAACTAGCTGTGCATCAAGATCTGCTCTTTTGATTTCAAGAATGTTAATGTGTACACGCTTGCCAGTAAGGCTGTTAAGGGCTTTACGAAGTGCTTCAACTTCAGAACCGCCTTTACCGATAACCATACCAGGCTTAGCTGTGTGGATCGTAATGTTAACGCGATTTGCTGCACGCTCGATTTCCACTTTAGAAACAGAAGCGTCAGAAAGGCGTTTGCTAATGTATTCACGAATTTTTAAATCTTCGTGCAGGAAGTCAGCGTAATCTTTACCAGCGTACCACTTAGATTCCCAATCACGAATGACTCCGATACGAAGACCGACTGGATTTACCTTTTGACCCACTACTTATCCCTCCTTCTTTTCTGATACAACGATTGTAATGTGGCTCGTACGTTTGTTGATTTGGCTCGCACGTCCCATAGCACGTGGGCGGAATCTTTTTAACGTAGGGCCTTCGTCAACGAATGCTTGAGAAATAACCAGGTTGTTAGCGTCCATTTCATAGTTATGCTCAGCATTTGCAATAGCGGATTTTAATACTTTCTCGATAATTGGAGAAGCAGCTCTTGGTGTAAGGTTCAAGATTGATACTGCCTCACCTACTTGCTTGCCTCGAATCAGGTCCATTACTAGACGTGCTTTACGAGGAGCAATACGGACTGTTCTTGCAACAGCTTTAGCTTGCATTTAAAAGCCTCCTCTCTTAGCGTCTTGTTTTTTTGTCATCACTAGCATGACCTTTGTACGTACGAGTTGGAGCGAATTCACCCAACTTGTGCCCTACCATATCTTCAGAGATGAATACAGGCACGTGTTTACGTCCGTCATAGACTGCGATTGTGTGACCAATAAACTGTGGGAAAATAGTAGAACGACGAGACCAAGTTTTTACGACTTGTTTCTTGTCTGTTTCATTTAATTTCTCGATTTTTGTCATCAAGTGTCCATCGACAAATGGTCCTTTTTTCAAGCTGCGAGCCATTTTGGAACCTCCCTTCGTGATTGCACTACGGTCCGAAGTGAACCGTAGACAACCCCGTTATTTATTTTTACGACGACGTACGATAAATTTATCGGATTTGTTCTTTTTCTTACGAGTCTTGAATCCAAGAGTCGGTTTGCCCCATGGAGACATTGGTGATTTACGTCCGATTGGCGCACGTCCTTCACCACCACCGTGTGGGTGATCGTTAGGGTTCATTACAGAACCACGAACTGTAGGACGGATGCCTTTCCAGCGAGAACGCCCAGCTTTACCAATGTTGATAAGTTCATGCTGTTCGTTACCTACTTGACCGATAGAAGCACGGCAAGCAGAAAGAATCATGCGAACTTCTCCAGAGTTAAGACGTACAAGAACGTATTTACCTTCTTTCCCAAGAACCTGAGCAGATGTACCAGCTGAACGTACAAGCTGTCCGCCTTTACCAGGTTTTAATTCAATGTTATGCACAACTGTACCAACAGGGATGTTGATAAGTGGTAGTGCATTACCTACTTTGATGTCAGCTTCTGGACCTGACATGATTTCAGTACCCACTTGAATTCCTTTAGGAGCAAGAATGTAACGTTTTTCTCCGTCTGCATAGTTGACTAGAGCGATGTTAGCTGAACGGTTTGGATCGTATTCAACTGTAGCAACGCGTCCAGGTATACCATCTTTATCGCGTTTAAAATCGATAACACGGTATTGGCGTTTATGTCCGCCACCTTGGTGACGTACAGTCAATTTACCTTGGTTGTTACGTCCGCCTTTTTTGTGAAGGGGAGCAAGCAAGGATTTTTCCGGCTTGTCAGTCGTGATTTCAGCAAAATCTGAAGTTGTCATGCCACGACGTCCATTAGAGGTCGGTTTATACTTTTTAATCGCCATTTTGAATTTCCCTCCTTCTTTTTACAGATAATTAAGCTTCAAAAATTTCGATTTCTTTGCTGTCTGCAGTAAGTTTTACGATCGCTTTTCTGCGACGGCTAGTCATACCAGTGTAGCGTCCAACACGTTTTGATTTACCTTTGTAGTTCATGATGTTGACTTTGTCAACTTTCACTCCAAAGATGCTTTCAACCGCGTCTTTCACTTCTGTTTTGTTAGCTCTTACATCAACTTCAAAAGTATATTTCTTTTCAGCCATTAAATCAGCAGAACGTTCAGTAATGACGGGGCGCTTTAGAACATCACGAGGATCTTTCATTATGCAAGCACCTCCTCTACTTTTTCAACCGCTGCTTTTGTAATCAGAAGCTTCTCGTGGTTGACAACGTCTAAAACGTTGATTCCGTTAGCTTCAACTACAGTAACTCCAGGGATGTTGCGAGCAGATAAAGCCACTGCTTCGTTAGCATCCGCAGTTACGATTAAAGCTTTTTTCTCAACAGATAACCCTTTAAGGATAGCTGCCATTTCTTTTGTTTTAGCCGTATCAAGAGTAAGATCTTCAAGAACGATGATGTTGTTGTCGTTCACTTTAGAAGACAATACTGATTTGATTGCCAAGCGGCGAACTTTTTTAGGTAATTTATAAGAATAGCTGCGTGGTGTTGGGCCGAATACGACACCACCTCCGCGCCATTGCGGTGAACGGATAGAACCTTGACGGGCACGTCCAGTACCTTTTTGACGCCATGGTTTACGACCTCCGCCGCGTACTTCAGAACGATTTTTTACTTTATGAGATCCTTGACGTAAGGAAGCTCTTTGCATAAGAATAGCGTCGAATACAACACTCTCATTTGGCTCGATACCAAATACAGAAGCGTTTAATTCGATGTCACCAGCAGTAGAACCGTTTTGGTTGTATAATGCTACTTTTGGCATGATCAATTTCCTCCTTTCCTAAGAGAGTTATTTAGATTTAACAGCACTTTTAACAGTGATTAAAGATTTCTTCGCACCAGGTACGTTACCTTTGATCAAAAGAAGATTGCGTTCTGCATCAACTTTTACGATTTCAAGGTTTTGAACAGTGATTTGCTCTCCGCCCATACGTCCAGGTAATAATTTACCTTTGAATACACGGTTAGGATCTACAGGTCCCATTGAACCAGGACGACGGTGGTAGCGTGAACCGTGAGACATAGGTCCGCGAGATTGTCCGTGGCGCTTGATCGCACCTTGGAAACCTTTACCTTTAGATACTCCTGTTACATCTACGATTTCTCCAGCAGAGAAAATTTCAACCTTGACTTCCTGACCAACTTCATACGCATCCATTTCCACTCCGCGTAATTCTTTAACGAAGCGCTTAGGAGCAGTTTCCGCTTTTGCAACGTGCCCTTTTTCAGGTTTGTTAGAAAGCTTTTCACGCTTGTCGTCAAAACCAAGCTGGATTGCTTCATAACCGTCGTTTTCAGTTGATTTCTTTTGAAGAACAACGTTTGGAGCAGCCTCGATAACAGTTACCGGAATAAGATCACCATTTTCAGCGAATACTTGCGTCATACCAATTTTTCTTCCTAAGATTCCTTTGGTCATTCGTCACACCTCCTATTAAGATCATTCTATATTTTAGAATTAAAGTTTGATTTCGATATCGACACCAGATGGTAAGTCTAATCGCATGAGAGCATCAACAGTTTGTGGTGTTGGGTTCACAATATCGATTAAACGTTTATGTGTACGCATTTCAAATTGCTCACGAGAATCTTTGTATTTGTGCACCGCACGAAGGATTGTGTAAACTGATTTTTCAGTTGGTAACGGGATCGGACCAGATACGCTAGCACCTGAACGTTTTGCCGTTTCAACAATCTTCTCTGCAGATTGATCAAGGATTCTATGATCATATGCTTTCAAACGAATACGAATTTTTTGTTTTGCCATTATTTTCCCTCCTTTTCGCCTACATCAAGTTAGACAGTTCTCCGTGAGAAAAACCTGAACACCTTGCCATGGCAAAGCGGCCGGGTGTGTCAGCAACCTCTCACTTCATCGCAGTCAAAGACCAACATACACCATTATACAGAAAATAGACGCATGTTGCAAGACTTATTTAAAATATGCATGGTTTGCACACTTTTTTTATTATACAGGTGTTTTTCTTATTTTTCAAGGACCTATCATATATGGTACAGTGCGTGGCGACTCAGTGTATTCGCGAATAATGACGGCTCCTCGATATGCGGGGTGTGAGCGGAGTTCTCAAATTGAAACCAGCGCTTTTCAGGAGCTTCAAGCTCACAATAATACTGTTTCGATATTTCAGCAGGAACAATTAAATCATGTCTCCCCGAAATGAAAAAGCACGGTACTTTAATAGAAGGAACTGATCTAAATGCATTAAAACGGTACAACTCATCAGTTAAATGTTTTTTGCTGTAGCGCAATCCATTGAGAAAACTGTGCATGTTTCTTATTCCATACTCCTTACCGGTAAGCATTTGAAATAATATAGCAACGGATTGGCGGCGATGCTGAGTGAACCCTCCCCTACTCATCTCGACACATAACCGAAAGATAAAATGCTGGATATCCTTCTTCCAAGGCGGAGCGCCAATGAAACGTATGAGAGGGAATACTATACTGTCTCTTTTTCCATCAAAGATTTCACGAATATATTGATAAGCAGCTGATTCTTCATAGTGAGGGTTAACAACCTGACTGATTCCAAAATACGCGTAAAACAAATCCGGATGCTGCTGCAGTACCTGAAGTGCAAGCAGTGAGCCCCACGAATGACCGGCAAGATATATTTTTGTTTTTGAAAAATGATTTAGAAGCCATTGAGTGACTTGAATTGTGTCTTTAATGAACTGACTTATTGTCATGGAGTGATGAGGAATTCGTTTTGAATACGAAAGCCCGGATCCCCTTTGATCCCAATGTACTACCGTAAAATGCTGTTCCAGGTCTTTTTGATAATGTCTAACATATCCGATTTGCGGCGTCCCCGGACCGCCATGTAAAAAAAGCAGCAATGGATTTTTTACATCTGACCCATTAATCATCAGCATTTGCTTTGTATTTTCAATGCTCAGTTCTTTCATGATAGCGATTGATCTCTCTTCAGGAATCATAAAAAATTAGCCCCTCGAATATGATAGATCCTATTATACAAGAAAAAGATAAGCAAACAAAAAACGAGACCCACAATGGGTCTCGTTTATAATCATACTATTACTCAGTGATTGTAGAAACAACGCCTGAACCAACAGTACGTCCGCCTTCACGAATAGAGAAACGAGTTCCTTCTTCGATAGCGATTGTAGAGATAAGTTCAACGTTCATTTCAGTGTTATCTCCAGGCATAACCATTTCTACGCCTTCTGGAAGATGGATGATACCAGTTACGTCAGTTGTACGGAAGTAGAACTGAGGACGGTAGTTAGAGAAGAATGGAGTATGACGTCCACCCTCTTCTTTAGAAAGAACGTAAACTTCAGCTTTGAATTTGCTGTGTGGAGTGATTGTACCTGGTTTAGCAAGTACTTGACCACGTTGGATATCTTCACGAGCTACACCGCGAAGAAGGGCTCCAATGTTGTCTCCAGCTTCAGCGTAATCAAGAAGCTTACGGAACATTTCAACACCTGTAACAGTTGTTTTCTTGTTCTCTTCTTGAAGACCGATGATTTCAACTTCGTCACCGACTTTAACTTGTCCGCGTTCTACACGGCCAGTTGCAACTGTACCACGACCAGTGATTGAGAATACGTCCTCAACTGGCATCATGAATGGTTTTTCAGTGTCACGTTCTGGAGTTGGGATGTACTCATCAACCGCATCCATAAGTTCGAAGATTTTCGCTTCGTAATCAGCGTCACCTTCAAGAGCTTTAAGAGCAGAACCTTTGATTACTGGTACATCATCACCAGGGAAGTCGTATTCGCTAAGAAGATCGCGAACTTCCATTTCAACTAGTTCAAGAAGCTCTTCGTCGTCTACCATGTCGCATTTGTTTAAGAATACAACGATGTATGGTACACCAACGTTTTTAGAAAGAAGGATGTGCTCACGAGTTTGTGGCATTGGGCCATCAGCAGCAGATACTACAAGGATAGCTCCGTCCATTTGCGCAGCACCAGTGATCATGTTTTTAACATAGTCAGCGTGTCCTGGGCAGTCAACGTGTGCATAGTGACGAGTTTCAGTTTCGTACTCAACGTGTGCAGTAGAGATTGTGATACCGCGCTCGCGTTCTTCTGGTGCACCATCAATTTGATCGTACGCCATAGCTGTACCTTTACCAGATTTCTTATGAAGTACTGTTGTGATAGCAGCAGTTAAAGTTGTTTTACCATGGTCAACGTGTCCAATTGTACCAATATTGGCATGTGATTTGGAACGGTCGAATTTTTCTTTAGCCATTCTAAAATCCTCCTTAAGAGCTTTTAATTAGTAATGTATAGAGTGATAGGAAGTGAAAGAAAGCTTTCACTTCCTCATCTTACAATAGTAGTTATACTTGAGTTAAGAGGCAAAATCAATTATTCGCCTTTATTTTTTTTGATAATTTCTTCTGAAACGCTCTTCGGCACTTCTTCGTAGTGATCCATGAACATAGTGAACGTACCGCGACCTTGCGTATTAGAACGAAGTGCAGTAGCGTAACCGAACATTTCAGCAAGAGGAACCATAGCGCGAACAACTTGAGCGTTACCACGCGCTTCCATACCTTCTACGCGTCCGCGACGTGAAGTAATATCACCCATGATATCTCCCATGTATTCTTCTGGAATAACCACTTCTACTTTCATGATTGGTTCAAGAAGAACTGGGTTACATTTGCTGACTGCATTTTTCAATGCCATAGAAGCAGCAACTTTAAATGCCATTTCGTTTGAGTCAACATCATGGTAAGAACCATCGAAAAGTTTTGCTTTAATGTCGATAAGCGGGAAGCCTGCTAGTACACCATTTTCAAGTGCATCTTCCAGACCTGCTTGAACAGCTGGGATGTATTCACGTGGAACTACCCCACCGACAATCGCATTTTCAAATTCAAAGCCAGCGCCTTCTTCGTTTGGTTCGAATTCGATCCAAACGTGTCCGAACTGACCGCGTCCACCAGACTGACGTACGAATTTACCTTCAACTTTTGCACCGGTACGGAATGTTTCACGGTACGCAACCTGAGGGGCACCAACATTGGCTTCCACTTTAAATTCGCGTTTCATACGGTCAACAATGATATCAAGGTGAAGTTCACCCATACCAGAGATAATCGTTTGGCCAGTTTCTGGGTTTGTTTGTGTACGGAATGTAGGATCTTCTTCAGCAAGTTTCGCTAAAGCGATACCCATTTTATCTTGGTCAGCTTTTGATTTAGGCTCAATAGCAACGTCGATAACTGGTTCTGGGAATTCCATTGATTCAAGGATAACAAGGTCCTTCTCATCACATAGAGTATCTCCAGTTGTTGTATCTTTTAGACCTACAGCAGCTGCGATATCTCCTGCGTATACAGTAGCGATTTCTTCACGGCTGTTAGCGTGCATTTGAAGGATACGTCCAACACGCTCACGTTTGCCTTTAGTAGAGTTTTTCACGTAAGAACCGGAATCAAGTGTTCCAGAGTAAACACGGAAGAACGTCAACTTACCAACGTAAGGGTCAGTCATAACTTTAAATGCTAATGCAGAGAATGGCTCTTCATCAGAAGAATGGCGCTCAATCTCTTCATTTGTATCAGGGCGAGTACCTTTGATTGCAGCAACGTCAGTTGGTGCAGGAAGGTAGTCAAGCACAGCATCAAGTACTAGTTGAACACCTTTGTTTTTGAAGGCAGAACCAACAAGAACAGGGTAGAATTCAACATTCAATGTACCTTTACGAATACCTGCTTTTAACTCGTCAATCGTAATTTCTTCACCCTCAAGGTATTTATCCATAAGCTCTTCATCAAGCTCACAAACAGCTTCAATGAGGCTGTTGCGAAGCTCTTCAGCTTGCTCTTTGTACTCTTCAGGGATTTCTTTTGCATCAGAACGAGTTCCGAGGTCATCTTCGTAGTAATACGCAACGTTTTCTACAAGGTCGATGATACCTTCGAAGTTGTCTTCAGCACCGATCGGCAATTGAATTGCATGAGCGTTTGCTTGAAGACGGTCTCTTAAAGTTCCTACAGAATAAAGGAAGTCTGCACCGATTTTGTCCATTTTGTTAACAAAAACGATACGCGGTACTCCGTAAGTTGTTGCCTGACGCCAAACAGTTTCTGTTTGAGGCTCAACGCCTGATTGCGCGTCAAGTACAGCAACAGCACCATCAAGTACACGGAGAGAACGTTCAACTTCAACTGTGAAGTCTACGTGTCCTGGAGTATCGATGATGTTTACGCGGTATCCTTTCCACTGTGCAGTTGTCGCAGCGGAAGTGATTGTGATACCACGTTCTTGTTCCTGCTCCATCCAGTCCATTTGTGAAGCTCCTTCATGAGTTTCACCAATTTTGTGGATACGACCAGTATAGAACAAGATACGTTCTGTAGTAGTCGTTTTACCGGCATCAATGTGAGCCATGATACCGATATTACGAGTTTTGTCTAAGGAGAACTCTCTTGCCATTGGGTAATTTCTCCTTCCTTATTGGGAAATTGTGTTTTTTAGTATATAAATCCTACCAACGATAGTGTGCAAATGCTTTGTTTGCTTCAGCCATCTTATGAGTATCTTCACGTTTCTTAACAGCAGCACCAGTGTTGTTAGCTGCGTCAAGGATTTCGTTAGCTAAACGCTCTTCCATCGTTTTTTCTCCGCGAAGACGAGCGTAGTTAACTAACCAGCGAAGTCCAAGAGTCGTACGACGTTCAGGACGAACTTCTACAGGAACTTGGTAGTTCGCACCACCTACACGGCGTGCTTTTACTTCAAGTACAGGCATGATGTTTTTCAATGCTTGTTCGAAAACCTCCATTGCATCATTGCCAGTACGTTCTTTAATGATATCGAATGACTTGTATAGGATTGTTTGAGACTTACCTTTTTTACCATCGATCATCATTTTGTTGATTAGACGAGATACAAGCTTAGAGTTGTAAATCGGATCAGGTAAAACATCTCTTTTTGCTACAGGACCTTTACGTGGCATCTGAATATCCTCCCTTCATTATTTTTACGTTTTTGTGTTTATTATTTTGCTTTAGGACGTTTAGTTCCGTATTTAGAACGGCCTTGCGCACGGTTTTCTACGCCAGCAGTGTCAAGCGCACCACGAACGATGTGGTAACGTACCCCTGGTAAGTCTTTTACACGTCCGCCACGGATAAGTACAACACTGTGCTCTTGCAGGTTGTGACCGATACCAGGAATGTAAGCCGTAACCTCGATTCCGTTAGTCAAACGAACACGAGCATATTTACGAAGTGCTGAGTTCGGTTTTTTCGGTGTCATTGTACCAACACGAGTACATACCCCGCGTTTTTGTGGAGAAGATACGTTAGTGTGCTCTTTTTTAAAGCTGTTGTATCCTTTGTTAAGTGCAGGAGACTTTGAGTTTTCTACTTTACTCACGCGTCCTTTGCGAATTAGCTGATTAATTGTAGGCATTATATTTTCCTCCCTTCATTACGTTTTATAACCCACATACCCAGGTGGTTCATCAAAAGGCAAAAAACAATGTCTTTACACAAGATGAAATCTTACGCAAAAACAAAAGTACGTTATAAAATAATGGCAACAGCGGCTGCTCCTACCTCAATTCCGCAGGCTTTGCCGAGCTTTTTCATGGATTCAACCATTGAGACAGAGATACCTTGATCTTCCGCAAGTGAAACAACACTTGACGTGAGTATCGGATCTGCGTCTTTTGCAACGACTACTTCCTTTACTGAACCTCGTTTTAGAGCTTTCACTGTTTGCTTCGTACCAATAATAATTGATTTGGCCTGTGATACTTTATCATAAGACATAAACATATCCTCCAAAGTAACAGGTTTATTTCGAGCACCTTGGTTATATTATCATTCTAGGAGACGAATGTCAACAAGGTATGACATTTTTTAGTTTCGTTCTTCTCATTGAGTGACTTTTATTAAATATATCTGCTGAAAGACTGTTTTGGCAGTCTTTCAGCAGCATTAAATCAATTATTCAACCGGAACCATGTCTTCAGTTGGCTGAACATTTGAAACTGGTTTTACTTTACGGTATTTCATCATTCCTGTACCAGCTGGAACAAGCTTACCGATGATAACATTCTCTTTCAAGCCGAGAAGCTCATCACGCTTACCTTTGATCGCTGCGTCTGTAAGGACACGTGTTGTTTCCTGGAAGGAAGCAGCAGATAAGAATGAATCAGTTTCAAGAGATGCTTTTGTAATACCGAGCAAGACAGGACGACCTGTAGCAGGACGATTGCCTTCAAGCAATACTTTTTTGTTCGCTTCAGTAAATTGGTGAATATCAAGCAATGTACCTGGAAGCACATCAGTGTCACCGGCGTCAATTACGCGGACTTTGCGAAGCATCTGGCGAACCATTACTTCTACGTGTTTATCTCCGATTTCAACACCCTGCATACGGTAAACCTTTTGAACCTCGTGGAGAAGGTACTCTTGAACAGTAGTCAGGTCAGTCACTTTAAGAAGCTCTTTCGGATCGATTGAACCTTCTGTCAGTACTTGGCCTCGAGTAATTTTATCTCCTTCCGCTACTTTCAGGCGAGAGTTATAAGGTGCTGTATAAGAGCGTGTTTCCACTGCGCCTTGAACCACAATTTCCTGTTGCTTATCACGAACTTCATTGATCTCAACGACTGTACCGTCGATTTCTGTAATTGTTGCCTGACCTTTCGGATTACGCGCTTCGAAAAGCTCTTGGATACGCGGAAGACCCTGTGTGATATCGTCTCCGGCAACCCCGCCTGTATGGAATGTACGCATTGTTAACTGTGTACCAGGCTCACCGATTGATTGGGCAGCAATGATACCGACAGCTTCACCGACTTCAACATCGGAGCCAGTTGCAAGATTTCGGCCATAGCATCGTTTACATACACCATGAGGCGTATTACATGTGAAGGCAGAACGGATCCACACTTCTTCAATACCGGCTTCTACAATTTCCAGTGCTTTATCTTCATCAATCAGTTCGTTTTCATTTACAAGCACTTCACCTGTTTCAGGATGCTTCACTTGTTTTCGTGCAAAACGGCCGATTAAGCGTTCTTCTAAGCGCTCAATTGTTTCAGTTCCTTCTTTAAGAGGCTGAGCAAGGATGCCTCGGTCAGTTCCGCAATCAGTCTCACGAATGATAACATCCTGCGCAACGTCAACGAGACGGCGTGTAAGGTAACCTGAGTCAGCAGTTTTAAGGGCGGTATCGGCAAGACCTTTACGCGCACCGTGAGTGGAGATAAAGTACTCCAATACTGTCAGACCTTCACGGAAACTTGATTTGATCGGTAATTCAATGATACGTCCAGCCGGGTTGGCCATCAGGCCGCGCATTCCGGCAAGCTGCGTAAAGTTAGACGCGTTACCACGGGCACCAGAGTCACTCATCATGTAGATCGGGTTGAGCTCATCAAGTGACTTCATCAGTTTGCCTTGGATAACATCTTTGGCAGCACTCCAGATAGAGATAACTCTCTCATAGCGTTCTTCTTCAGTGATTAGACCACGTCGGAATTGCTTCATGACGTTATCTACTTTGCTTTGCGCTTCCTCAAGAATTTCTTGTTTATCATCGAGTACGACGATGTCAGAAACCCCAACTGTAATACCAGCTTTTGTTGAATATTTGAAACCTAGGTTTTTCATGCGGTCAAGCATTTTAGACGTTTCCGTGATATGGAATCGTTTAAAGATTTCCGCGATGATTTTACCCAAAATACCTTTTTTAAACGGTGCATTGATTGGCTGCTGTTCAATGACAGCTTTCACATCGGCACCTTTTTCTAAGAAGAAACGGTCAGGTGTTTTCTCTTCAATGTTGCTCTTCGTCGGTTCATTCATGTAAGGGAATGATTCTGGAAGAATTTCATTGAAGACAAGCTTACCGACAGTTGTAATTAACAATTTTGAGCGCTGTTCTTCGGTAAATGTCACATTCTTAAGGGAGTTAGCTGCAACAGCTACTCTCGTATGAAGGTGAACATATCCGTTTTGATAAGCAAGAAGCGCTTCGTCTGTATTCTTGAAGACCATACCTTCACCGACAGCACCGGCACGCTCAAGTGTCAGGTAATAGTTACCCAGTACCATATCCTGAGACGGTGTTACAACCGGTTTACCATCTTTAGGGTTCAAGATGTTTTGAGCAGCAAGCATCAAGATGCGTGCTTCAGCTTGAGCTTCAGCAGATAATGGTACGTGAACTGCCATTTGGTCACCGTCAAAGTCAGCGTTGTAAGCTGTACATACGAGCGGGTGAAGGCGAATTGCGCGTCCTTCAACAAGCGTTGGTTCAAACGCTTGGATACCTAATCTGTGAAGTGTAGGGGCACGGTTCAGAAGTACCGGATGCTCCTTAATAACTGATTCGAGTACATCCCATACTTCAGGCTGTACGCGCTCAATTTTACGTTTCGCACTCTTAATGTTGTGAGCAAGACCTTTTTCAACAAGCTCTTTCATAACGAAAGGTTTGAAAAGTTCAAGCGCCATTTCCTTCGGCAATCCGCATTGGTACATTTTCAAATGAGGACCAACAACGATTACAGAACGTCCGGAGTAATCGACACGTTTACCAAGAAGGTTTTGACGGAAACGGCCTTGCTTCCCTTTCAGCATGTGCGAAAGAGATTTTAACGGTCTGTTACCAGGACCTGTTACAGGACGTCCGCGGCGGCCGTTATCAATTAAAGCATCAACAGCCTCTTGAAGCATACGCTTTTCGTTTTGAACAATGATGCTAGGCGCACCAAGGTCCAAAAGGCGTTTCAAACGATTGTTACGGTTGATGACACGACGATAAAGGTCATTCAAATCAGAAGTCGCAAAACGTCCGCCATCTAGCTGTACCATCGGTCTAAGCTCAGGAGGAATAACAGGAAGCACATCAAGGATCATCCAAGAAGGCTTGTTTCCTGAGTTACGGAAGGCTTCTAAAACTTCAAGGCGTTTGATCGCACGAGTACGGCGCTGTCCTTGTGAAGTTTTTAGCTCTTCTTTTAACATATCAACTTCTTTTACAAGATCGATATCTTGTAGAAGTTTATGAATCGCTTCTGCACCCATAGACGCTTGGAATTTATTACCGTATTTATCAAGATAAGCACGGTATTCTTTCTCAGACAGAAGCTGTTTCTTTTCAAGCGGTGTGTTTGCCGGATCAGTTACAACGTAAGAAGCAAAGTAAATGACTTCTTCTAAAGCACGAGGTGACATATCCAGCACAAGACCCATACGGCTTGGAATACCTTTGAAATACCAAATGTGGGAAACTGGGGCAGCCAGTTCAATGTGCCCCATTCTCTCACGACGGACTTTAGCCCGTGTTACTTCGACTCCGCAGCGGTCACAAACTACGCCTTTATAACGAACTCGCTTGTACTTCCCGCAATGACATTCCCAGTCCTTAGTCGGTCCGAAAATGCGTTCGCAGAATAGACCGTCCTTTTCAGGTTTTAACGTACGATAGTTTATCGTTTCAGGCTTTTTCACTTCACCAAAAGACCATGAACGGATTTTATCCGGTGAAGCAAGACCGATGTTCATATACTCAAAATTGTTCACATCTAGCAAGGGGCCTACCTCCCTTTTTATCTTCGGATTAACCGATGTCACTTGCCTTTATAACTAGAGATTATTCTTTTGTTACTACATCTCGTTCAACGTCTGCAGATGCTGTTTCTTCCGGCTCTTCATCACCTGATAATGCCAGGCCGTCAGCTTGCTTCGCATCTTCTTCGTCTTCTAAATCTCTCATTTCTATTTCTTCTTCATCACCAGAAAGAATTTTGACATCCATACCTAAGCTTTGAAGTTCTTTGATTAATACTTTGAATGATTCCGGAACACCTGGTTCAGGAACATTGTCGCCTTTAACGATGGCTTCGTATGTTTTCACACGTCCAACCACGTCATCAGACTTAACAGTTAGAATTTCTTGAAGAGTGTAAGCCGCACCGTAAGCTTCAAGTGCCCATACCTCCATCTCACCGAAACGCTGTCCGCCAAATTGTGCTTTACCGCCAAGAGGCTGCTGCGTAACAAGTGAGTAAGGACCTGTAGAGCGTGCATGAAGTTTATCGTCAACCATGTGAGCCAGTTTGATCATGTACATGATACCGACAGATACGCGGTTATCAAATGGCTCTCCAGTACGTCCATCGTAAAGCACTGTTTTGGCATCACGAGACATACCGGCTTCTTCAAGTGTTTCCCAAACATCCTCTTCTCGCGCTCCATCAAATACAGGAGATGCAATGTGAATGCCGAGGTAACGAGCGGCCATACCCATATGAAGTTCCAATACCTGCCCGATGTTCATACGTGATGGTACGCCCAACGGGTTAAGCATGATATCAATTGGTGTGCCGTCAGGAAGGTAAGGCATATCCTCTTCAGGAAGAATCTTAGAGATAACACCTTTGTTACCGTGACGACCGGCCATTTTATCCCCTTCAGAAATCTTACGCTTCTGAACGATATATACGCGAACCAACTGGTTAACACCTGGAGGAAGTTCGTCTCCATCTTCACGGTTAAAGACTTTAACGTCGTGGATAATTCCGCCGCCGCCGTGAGGCACACGAAGAGAAGTATCACGAACCTCGCGGGCTTTTTCACCAAAGATGGCGTGAAGCAGGCGTTCTTCAGCAGTCAGTTCAGTTACGCCTTTAGGCGTTACTTTACCAACAAGAAGATCTCCGTCTTTTACTTCTGCCCCAATACGGATGATTCCACGGTCATCAAGATTGCGAAGCGCATCTTCACCGACGTTTGGAATATCGCGAGTGATTTCTTCAGGTCCAAGTTTAGTATCACGTGCTTCTGATTCGTATTCTTCGATGTGGATAGATGTATAAACATCATCCTTCACAAGGCGTTCACTCATGATGATGGCATCCTCATAGTTGTAGCCATCCCATGTCATGAAGCCGACCATTACGTTACGGCCAAGTGCAAGTTCACCAAGCTCCATAGAAGGACCGTCAGCAAGGATTTCTCCTTTTACTACTTCATCGCCGACACTTACGATCGGACGCTGATTGTAGCACGTACCTTGGTTAGAGCGGACAAATTTCAGCAGGCTGTATTTATCCAGGTTTCCTTTTACTTTTTGACCGTCTACTTCTTCATAACGGCGAACCCAAACGTTTTTCGCTTCTACGCGTTCAACGATACCAGGGTGTTTACAAATAACAGCGGCACCAGAGTCTTTACCTGATACGTATTCCATACCAGTTCCAACGAATGGCGCTTCTGGCTGCATCAAAGGCACAGCCTGACGCTGCATGTTCGCTCCCATGAGAGCACGGTTGGAGTCATCGTTTTCTAGGAACGGGATACATGCTGTCGCAGCAGAAACAACCTGCTTAGGCGATACATCCATGTAGTCTACACGGTTTCTGGAAACAACGGTGTTCTCCCCGCGGAAACGGGCAACGATGCTGTCATCAATAAATGCGCCTTCGTCATCAAGACGAGCGTTCGCTTGAGCGACAACATAGTTATCCTCTTCATCAGCAGTTAAGTAATCGATTCTGCCCGTTACCTTCCCTGTTTCAGGGTCAACGCGGCGATAAGGTGTTTCGATAAAGCCAAAACGGTTTACTTTTGCATATGATGAAAGTGAGTTGATCAAACCGATGTTCGGACCCTCAGGCGTTTCAATCGGACACATACGGCCATAGTGGGAGTAGTGAACGTCACGTACTTCCATTCCGGCACGCTCACGTGTCAATCCGCCCGGTCCTAATGCTGACAGACGGCGCTTATGCGTTAATTCAGCAAGCGGGTTCGTCTGGTCCATGAATTGAGAAAGCTGAGAGCTTCCAAAGAACTCTTTAATGGACGCAATAACAGGACGAATATTGATCAGCTGCTGAGGCGTAATTGTATTCGTATCTTGAATTGACATTCTCTCACGAACCACACGCTCCATACGGCTTAAACCGATACGGAATTGGTTCTGGAGAAGCTCACCTACAGAACGCAAACGACGGTTTCCAAGATGATCGATATCATCTGTGTCGCCTACTCCGTGCAGCAAGTTGAAGAAGTAGCTGATAGAAGAAATAATATCAGCAGGCGTAATGTTTTTAATCTCTTCTTCAATGTAAGCATTGCCGATTACATTAATAACCTGTTCTCCTTCTTGATCAGTCGGAGCAAAGATTTTAATTGATTGAAGAGTTACTTCATCTTCAACAACGCCGCCATTCGGATACAGCTTTCTGAAACCGATTCCGTTTTCTAAGTATGGCAGTACTTTATCAAGTGTTCTTCTATCAAGAATCTGACCTTTTTCAGCCAGGATTTCTCCTGTTTCAGGGTCAACAAGCGTTTCAGCAAGTCTCTGATTAAAGAGGCGATTCTTAATATGAAGTTTTTTATTAATTTTATAGCGTCCTACATTGGCAAGATCGTATCGTTTCGGATCAAAGAAACGAGAATCAAGCAAGCTTTTCGCATTTTCAACTGTAGGCGGCTCTCCAGGACGGAGACGTTCGTAAATTTCAAGCAGCGCTTTGTCGCTGTTTTCTGTGTTATCTTTATCAAGCGTATTTCGCAGGTATTCGTTCTCTCCTACGAGATCAAGAATCTCTTGATCGGAACCGAAGCCGAGAGCACGCAAAAGAACCGTAACCGGCAACTTACGTGTGCGATCAATGCGGACATAAACAACATCTTTCGCATCAGTTTCGTATTCTAACCATGCGCCACGGTTTGGAATGACAGTCGCGGTAAAACCTTTTTTACCGTTTTTGTCTACTTTACCACTGAAATATACACTTGGAGACCGAACAAGCTGGGAAACGATAACGCGTTCCGCACCGTTAATGATAAAAGTACCTGTATCTGTCATAATAGGGAAATCACCCATGAAGACATCTTGGTCTTTTACCTCTCCAGTTTCTTTGTTAATTAAACGAACCTTCACTCTTAGCGGAGCTGAGTAAGTCACATCACGTTCTTTTGATTCCTCTACAGGATATTTAGGCTCACCTAAACTATAATCAATGAACTCAAGAGAGAGGTTACCAGTGAAATCCTCAATTGGCGATATGTCTTGAAACATCTCTCTAAGACCCTCATCAAGAAACCACTGATAAGAAGAGGTTTGAATTTCAATGAGATTTGGTAATTCTAACACTTCGCTAATGCGAGCATAGCTTCTGCGCTGGCGGTGTCGTCCATACTGAACTAGTTGACCTGTCAACTGATTCACCCCTCAAATCATGCGTATTATATGTGTAATAAGCATTTCTTTCAAAGAAAGAAAATACTTTTACAAGACAAAAGAAAAAAGGGTTTCTAATTAAGAAAACCACATCCAAAAACAAATACCGATTTTATTAGCATTTCCATACTTGTATAATTTATACATAGATATTGACAATTCATCTTATCAAGCAAAATATATACATTGGCATTTTATAATATTAACATAGCTAAAATACCGAGTCAAACTTTTTTTGCTTTAATGATATAATAGCCTTTCTTTTTTTGAACGACAGAAACTTCATCGAACAGTTCCTCGAGCTTTTCAATGGCAGAAGGCGCGCCTTGCTTTTTCTGTATGACGATCCACAACTCACCTGAAGCTTTTAAGTGTTCAGCGCTTTTCTCAAAGATAGCATGGACAACTTTTTTTCCGGCTCGGATTGGGGGATTTGTAAGAATAGAAGCAAATGTTTGAGCAGAATCAACGTTTGAAAACATATCACTCTGATAAACCTTAACGTTTGTTATTCCGTTTTGTTCCGCATTTTCATTTGATAGCTCTACAGCTCTCTCATTAACGTCAATCATGTGGATGGTCCGGTCTTTAAAGTCGCTGGCCAATGACAGACCAATCGGGCCATACCCGCAGCCTACATCCAGAATGCTGCCCTCAACTTCTGGCTCTTCAAAAGAATCAATCAGCAGACGGGATCCGAAATCAACTTCCTTTTTTGAAAAAACCCCGCTGTCGCTTGTAAACTTGAAATCTTTATTACGAAGCCTAAAAGACCAGGTTTGCTTGTTGCTTTTTACTGAAGGTTTTTCTGAATAATAGTGCTCACTCATTATTAGAACCTCCTTTTGTCATTTCTTAAAGAATGGCAAAGAAAAAGCTCGCCTCATAAAAGCGAGCTTCCCCTACAGGTAAGTGAAGATTACTTAACTTCTACAGAAGCGCCAACTTCTTCAAGTTTAGCTTTAAGCTCTTCAGCTTCTTCTTTAGCAATACCTTCTTTAAGTGGTTTTGGAGTGTTGTCAACAAGTTCTTTAGCTTCTTTTAAGCCAAGACCAGTGATTTCACGTACAACTTTGATAACTTTGATTTTTTGAGAACCTGCACCAGCAAGGATAAGGTCGAATTCGCTTTGCTCTTCAGCAGCTCCGCCTGCAGCAGCTCCGCCAGCTACAGCTACAGGAGCAGCAGCAGTTACGCCAAATTCTTCTTCGATTGCTTTTACTAGGTCGTTCAATTCAAGTACAGTTGCTTCTTTAACGGAAGCAATGATTTCTTCGATATTTAAAGCCATTTGTAATTCCTCCATTTTGTTTTAATTTATGAAAAACTGATTAGATTAAGCGCCTTGTTCTTCCTTTTGTTCTGCCACAGCTTTTGTAGCAAGAGCAAAGTTGCGAACTGGAGCTTGAAGTACGCTAAGCAACATAGAAAGCAAGCCTTCGCGTGATGGAAGTTCAGCAAGAGCTTTCACTTCTTCAACAGTAGAAACTTTACCTTCGATAACGCCAGCTTTGATTTCAAGAGCTTCGTGATTTTTAGCGAACTCATTAAGAACTTTAGCCGGAGCGACAACATCTTCAGTGCTGAATGCGATCGCGTTCGGTCCAGTTAAGAAATCATTCAAACCATTAAGCTCAGCTTGTTCAACCGCACGGCGAGTCATCGTATTTTTGTAAACTTTGAACTCAACGTTAGCTTCGCGAAGCTGTTTACGAAGTTCTGTTACTTCAGAAACGTTAAGTCCGCGGTAGTCAACGATGATCGTTGATTTACTTTCTTTCAGTTTAGAAGCAATTTCTTCAACAACAACTTTTTTTGTTTCAATTGCGCTGCTCATGGTTACACCTCCTGTAGATTCTTGTGTAACACTTATACCGTTAGGTGATCACGACTGAGACGACGGATTCCATATAAAAAGCCTCCATGAGACATGGAGGCTGTATATACAAGCATACGTAACGTAATAGCTGTGATAATATACACCTCGGTAGGATAATTAAGCGGTTAGGCCCCTACTGTCTACGGTATAAATGATATTCTATTTTACAACATTTTGAATAATATCAGAATGTTGATGTCATGTCAATATTATTTTACGTTAAAAGTTGAAGAGTCTACTTTGACACCAGGTCCCATAGTAGAAGTTACAGCAACGTTTTTCACGTAAACGCCTTTTGCAGCAGCAGGTTTAGCTTTCAGGATTGTATCGTACATTGTTGTGAAGTTCTCAACAAGTTTTTCATCCTCGAAAGAAACTTTACCGATAGGAACATGAATGTTTCCAGCTTTATCAACGCGGTATTCAACTTTACCAGCTTTGATTTCGCCGATTGCTTTTTCAACTTCGAAAGTAACTGTACCAGTTTTAGGGTTTGGCATTAAACCTTTTGGTCCAAGTACACGACCGATTTTACCAACTTCACCCATCATGTCAGGTGTAGCTACGATTACATCGAAATCGAACCAGCCTTGTTGAATTTTGTTGATGTAGTCAGTATCGCCAACGAAATCTGCACCAGCAGCTTCAGCTTCTTTCGCTTTTTCGCCTTTTGCGAAAACGAGAACGCGCTGAGTTTTACCAGTTCCGTTTGGAAGCACAACTGCTCCACGGATTTGCTGATCGTTTTTACGAGGGTCAACCCCTAGACGGAAAGCCACTTCAACTGTAGCGTCGAATTTAGCTGTATTTGTTTTTTTAACGAGAGCTACTGCTTCAGAAACGTCGTAAGCTTTTGAACGATCTACAAGCTTAGCAGCTTCAACGTACTTTTTACCTTTTTTAGCCATTTTAAAATTTCCTCCTTATGTGGTTATAGCGGAATAACCTCCCACGAATAAGGGTTGCGAACTTGTTAAAACTCGCAACCCGACAAGAAACAAATTAATCCTCGATTACAATACCCATACTGCGTGCAGTACCTTCAACCATGCGCATTGCCGCTTCAACGTCTGCTGCGTTTAAGTCAGGCATTTTCGTTTCAGCGATTTCGCGTACTTTATCGCGCTTAACGGTTGCCACTTTATTACGGTTTGGTTCACCAGAACCAGACTCAATTCCAGCTGCTTTTTTAAGCAATACTGCAGCAGGTGGAGTTTTTGTAATAAATGTAAATGAACGGTCTTCGTAAACCGAAATTTCAACAGGAATGATTAAACCAGCTTGGTCAGCTGTACGAGCGTTAAACTCCTTACAGAATCCCATGATGTTAACACCGGCTTGACCAAGTGCAGGTCCAACTGGTGGTGCTGGGTTAGCTTTTCCAGCAGGAATTTGCAATTTTACAACTTTAACTACTTTTTTAGCCACGAGACACACCTCCTTAAGTCCGTGATGTGGTAATAGGGTAAACCCTCCCACTCAAGGTTTCATTCTTTATATGAATGACGAAATATCAAGCTAGTTGCCTTGGATAAGTCCAAGACGTACCTTTGCTATATTATCATTTATATATAGCAATTTCAAGTTTTTTCACATTACAATTTATCGATTTGGGTAAATTCCAGCTCAACAGGCGTTTCACGGCCGAACATATTAACGAAAACTTTGACCTTGCTTTTATCATAATCAATCTCTTCAATTGATCCAGTAAAGTTAGCAAAAGGTCCGTCTATTACTTTCACTGTCTCTTTGAGTTCAAAGTCAATGTCTGTTTTGCGTTCGTCCATACCCATTCTCTTCAGAATGGTTTCCGCTTCGCCCGGAAGCAGCGGCGTCGGTTTTGAACCAGAGCCGGCAGATCCTACGAATCCAGTAACGCCCGGCGTGTTGCGGACAACATACCAAGAGTCGTCTGTCATTACAATTTCAACAAGCACATAACCAGGGAATACTTTCTTTTTCACGACTTTTTTCTTGCCGTTTTTGATATCCGTTTCTTCTTCTTCAGGTACGACTACACGGAAAATTTTATCCTGCATCCCCATTGATTCAACACGTTTTTCCAAGTTGGCTTTTACTTTATTCTCATAACCAGAGTACGTGTGAACAACATACCAATTCTTTTCCATTCTCTTCAGGACTGTCCAGTCCTTCCCTCCCCGCATTTGGTTTTAGTGAATTACCATAACGCTTCAAAAAATAGGCAGAAAACCTATGATAACTTTCATTTTAAGCCACAATAAAAAACCCGCTGAACGGGTTTTGGCAAGTGATATTATGATCTATTATAGCACGTATTGCTGATCATTATTCAACTATTAAACGAATTAATTGAGAAATTCCTGTGTCAAGGAGGGCAAAAAAGATAATAAAAAAGATAACTGTTGAAATCACCGTAATGGTATAACGCGTTAACTCTTTTCCTTTAGGCCAGCTTACCTTTTTCATTTCTTTCCCAACATCTTTAAAGAATCTCATAATACGCATGTAAAAGACCTCCACAATTTAAAAGCGCAAAAACTATTTTGTTTCAAGATGAGCTGTATGTGAATTGCAAGTACTGCAGTATTTCTTTACTTCTAATCGCTCAGCCGCTGATGCAGAGCTCTTCATTGTCGTATAATTACGGTTTCCGCATGTCTTGCATGCTAGCGTAATCTTTTTTCTCATGTCATTACACCTTTTTCTAAATAGACATTAGTTCTTATCCTTAGTAACATATCATAGTCAGAAAAATACTGTCAATATAACATAAATCCCTATTACAAACTGATTTCACGAATTTCCAAGTACTTCTCCAGCTTGCGTTTCACACGCTGAAGGGCATTGTCGATCGATTTCACATGTCGGTTCAGTTCATCGGAAATCTCTTGGTAACTTCTTCCGTCGAGATATAAGACAAGTACTTTTCTCTCTAAATCACTTAATAGTTCTCCCATTTTCATTTCAATATCATCAAATTCTTCCTGATTGATGATCATTTCTTCAGGATTTAAGGTTTTCGCTCCTGAAATGACATCAAGCAGCGTTCGATCTGATTCTTCATCAAAAATCGGTTTATCTAATGAGACGTAGGAATTCAAAGGAATGTGTTTCTGGCGAGTAGCTGTCTTTATTGCGGTAATAATTTGGCGGGTAATACATAATTCTGCGAAAGCTTTGAATGAGGTAAGCTTGTCCTCTTTGAAGTCACGAATAGACTTATAGAGGCCTATCATACCTTCCTGAACAATATCTTCTCTGTCCGCACCTATTAAAAAATAGGATCTTGCTTTTGCCCGAACAAAGTTTCGGTACTTCGTAATCAAGTAATCTAACGCATCACTGTCCCCAACATGAACCTTTTCAATGACCTGCTCGTCCTCCAACTGGCAAAACTGCTCTTTGTTGAATTTTCCCTTGTTGTTCTGTAGATTCACTCCGATCCCCCCGGCGCACGTAGATAGAAATATTATACAGTATTGGGCAAAAAAGCGTCAACTTAATCTAAGTCTCCCCGCCTCCATTTTTCAAACGTTTTCAAAACCTCTTCCGATAAAGCAATTTTACCCGCCGGCTTTTCGGAAGTGATTTTTCTTACCCGTCTCTCTATTCGCCTTTCTATCGCTTCTACCTCTCTCAAAAGCTCCCGGGCCGATTTCCGCAATGCCCCCTGTCCGAAAATCGCCCACTGCTCAGTATAGTCAGAGGTCGCAACATGAATTTGAGTCGCTATATTATTCAAAGCCTGAGCAAGCTTTTCTATCCGCTCATCAGCCGTCTCATTTTCTTTTGTAAAAATCACTTCAACTCTGTGGTTGGTCTGTTTTTTCTCAAGCCCTTTTACGAGATGCGCGTCAAAAACAACAATAACCCTGTTTCCTGTATACGATTGATATTCCGCCATTTTCTGAATCAGTACGTCTCGCGCCTCTTCAAAACTGTTCGCTTTTAAATCCTTCAGCTGCGGCCAGGCTCCAATCATGTTGTATCCGTCTACTAACAGGATATCCATGGGTTTTTATTCTCCCAAAGGGTTTCGTTTCCGGTAGACTTCATACATCAAAAGACCAGCCGCAACAGATGCATTCAGTGAAGTTACCTTCCCGGCCATCGGGAGTTTAATAAGAAAATCACACTTTTCTTTAACGAGGCGGCCCATCCCTTTTCCTTCACTTCCAATGACTAAAGCCAAAGGCATATTGCCGTCCATATTGCGGTAATCCTCACGCGCGGATGCATCCGTTCCGACAACCCAGATACCCCGCTCTTTCATTTCTTCTAACGTCCGCGCCAAATTGGTGACTCTTACTACAGGAATGTGCTCAATTGCCCCTGTTGAGGCTTTTGCTACTGTTGTTGTCAGCCCGACAGCTCTCCGCTTTGGAATCACAATGCCATGGGCACCGACCGCATCAGCTGTTCTCATAATGGAACCAAGATTATGAGGGTCTTCAAGCTCGTCCAGAATGAGGAAGAAAGGCTGTTCATTTCTTTCTTCGGCTGCTTTATATAAATCGTCCAGTTCCGCATATTCATAGGCTGCAACCTGTGCCACTACACCTTGATGCTGCCCTGTCACCATTTGATCGAGTTTTTTTCTCGGGACATATTGAATCGTGATTCCCTGCTTTTTCGCAAGCTCAATCACCTGCTGTGCTTGTCCCTTTATGGTGTTTTCCGCCATCCACAGCTTATACAGCTTACGATCTGATTTTAACGTCTCGATCACTGCATTTTTCCCTATGACGTAATCATGTTGCTGACTCATTTGTTTTCCTCCCTGACGTCCCGAATTGTATAGCTTCGGCAACGAGCTGACTAAGTCGTTCCTCTTTTTTCTCTAGAAAAAGGTAGCCCAGCAGCGCTTCAAATGCTGTACTGTAGCGGTACGTCTGAACATCTGTATTTTTAGGTGTCGTTCCCGACTTGGCATTTCTGCCTCTTTTCAGCACCGCTTCCTCTTCTTCCGTGAAAAATGATTGATCCTGCAGAAAGAATAGGATTTCAGCCTGTGACTTTGCCGAGACGATACGGCTTGATTTCTTATGAAGATCATTTGGTTTGGTAAAGCCCTGCTTAAGCAGGTGATGCCTTACATACACTTCAAAAATGGCATCACCTATATAAGCAAGCGCAAGACCGTTAAGCTGCTTTGAATCTTTTATCGTTTCAAAATCAAGCATCCGTTATTCTCCCCGTTTCCAGCGAGTGCCTTGAGCTGTATCTTCAAGAATGATATTCATGCTTTTCAGCTGGTCACGGATCTGATCTGACAATGCAAAATCGCGGTTCCGGCGCGCTTCATTTCTTTTTTCAATTAAGTCTTCAATCTCTTGATCAAGCAGTTCCTGCTCACCCAATGAAAAACCGAGGACAGCAACAATACGGTCAAACATCTCAATAAACGCCGTAATCACACGATCAGCCGTATGATCTTTCTGAAGATAATAATTGGCATGCTTCGCTAGGTCGAATAAGACAGAAATTGCATTCGCCGTATTAAAATCATCATCCATCGCTTCTTCGAATGCTTTGCGGTGTTCTTCAACTTTCTCCAGCCATTGATCGTCATCTTCCGTTAAATTCGTACTGCTGTTCAGACGGTGCTGAAGGTTGCTGTACGCTGTTTTTAAACGGTTAAATGCGCTTTTTGTATTCTCCAGAAGCTCTTCTGAATAGTTAATCGGATGACGATAATGAACAGAAAGCATAAAGAATCTCAAAAGCTGCGGATCATGCTGTTTAATGATGTCATGCACAAGTACAAAGTTGCCCAGTGATTTTGACATTTTTTCATTATCAATATTGATATAGCCATTATGGAGCCAGTACTTCGCAAACGTTTTGCCTGTCAGCGCCTCAGATTGCGCAATTTCGTTTTCATGGTGAGGGAAGGTTAAATCCTGTCCGCCCGCATGGATATCAATCTGGTCACCCAGATACTTTTTCACCATCGCTGAGCACTCAATATGCCAGCCCGGACGGCCTTTTCCCCACGGGCTATCCCAAGAGATTTCTCCTTCTTTTGCCGCTTTCCACAATGCGAAATCAAGAGCATCTTCTTTTTTCTCGCCGACACGGATGCGTGCACCTGATCTCAGTTCATCAATAGATTGCGAAGAAAGCTTTCCGTACCCTTCAAATGCTCTTGTTTTGAAATAAACGTCACCTTCTGATTCATAAGCGTAGCCTTTTTTCACGAGCTGATCTACGAATTCGATAATCGCATCCATGTTTTCCATCACTCGCGGATGAAGGTCAGCTTTTCGGCAGCCGAGCGCACCTACATCTTCAAAGTATGCTTTAATAAAACGCTCTGAAATAGTAGGTACATCCTCACCGAGTTCATTTGCCGCTTTAATTAATTTATCGTCTACGTCTGTGAAGTTAGAGACATACTGCACATCATAGCCTTTATACTCCAGATAGTTTCGAACCGTATCGTATACGATAGCCGGACGCGCGTTCCCGATGTGAATGTAATTGTAAACTGTCGGTCCGCACACGTACATTTTCACTTTTCCCTCTTCAAGAGGAACGAATGTTTCCTTCTGTCTAGTCAATGTATTATAAAGAGTGATTGTCATTTTTGATTGATCCTTTCTTTTCTGTCTTCAAGTTCTGCCTTCAGCTCTAAAATCTGCTGTTCCAAAGACTTAAAGCGATCAGCAACCGGATCGGGCAAATCCTGATGGTTTAAATCGCGTCTTACTTTCTTGCCATTTTGTACAACGACCCGTCCAGGGATACCGACAACTGTTGAAAAGTCAGGAACATCGTGCAGCACTACTGAACCAGCGCCAATCTTTGAGCCTTCGCCGACAGTAATTGAACCGAGCACTTTAGCACCAGTGGCTATCAATGCGTCATCTTTAATCGTTGGGTGCCTTTTTCCCTTTTCTTTCCCCGTTCCCCCGAGGGTAACCCCCTGAAAAACGGTTACGTTATTGCCGATTTCACATGTCTCCCCAATGACAACCCCCATACCGTGGTCTATGAAAAATCTTCTCCCAATTGTAGCGCCGGGGTGGATTTCTATCCCGGTAAAAAATCGGCTTACCTGAGATATAAGGCGTGCAAGGAAATAAAATTTTCGTTTATATAAAGCATGTGCAATCCGGTGCGCCCATATAGCATGTAAACCAGAATAAGTTAAAATCACTTCAAAATAGCTTCTTGCTGCAGGATCTTGATCGAACACTGTATCAATGTCTTCTTTGAGCATTCTAAAAAACACATGCTTCCCCCCACTTCTCTATCTGATTTCCTCTTCACCCAATAAAAAAAGCGCCTCTGCATGAAAACATGACAGAGACGCTTTAACCGCGCGGTTCCACTCTGTTTGAAAAGCAGACTTCTGCTCTCCCAACTTCAGCCTTTAACGGCGGCGGCCGCCTTTGAATACTGATTTCGAAAAATGTTCTTCAAAGGTCTTAAGGGCGCACTTCTAAAACCCGGCTCATGGATCTCTCTCAGCCAATGAAGATCCTTTCTGTAATGGCCTAAAGCTTTATACTCTTCCCTGTCAACAATCGTTTATTTAGATATTTTTTAAACGCTGAATTGCAGTTTCTTTACCGATCAATTCAATTGATTGCGGCAGTTCCGGACCGTGAGTTTGCCCTGTTACAGCAACACGGATCGGCATAAACAATTTTTTCCCTTTATGGCCAGTTTCTTTCTGCACGGCTTTGATTGATGCTTTGATGTTATCCGGAGTGAACTCCTCAAGCTCTTCAAGCTTCGCAGCGAATGTGCTGAGCACTTCAGGAACCTGTTCCTCTTCCAGAACAGCTTTTGCTTCTTGATTATACTCGATCTTATCCGTAAAGAACAAATCAGTCAGCTCAATAATTTCCGCACCGTAGCTTAATTGCTCATGATACAGGGAAATCAGTTTGCGAACCCATTCTTGTTCTTCAGCAGAAAGCTCAGTGCCAACTTTGCCGGCTTTTTGCAAATGTGGAAGCGTCAGTTCAATAACCTGATCAAGATCCAGCTTCTTCACGTATTGATTGTTAACCCATTTTAGCTTATGCATATCAAACAAAGCTGGTGATTTAGATAAACGGTTTACATCAAAAATGTCAATAAACTGTTCTTTTGTGAATAGTTCTTCTTCTCCAACAGGTGACCAGCCAAGTAGGCCGATAAAGTTGAACAGCGCTTCCGGTAAGTAGCCAAGCTCTTTATACTGCTCGATGAATTGAATAATGGACTCATCTCGTTTGCTGAGCTTTTTACGGCTTTCATTTACGATCAGCGTCATGTGTCCGAACTGAGGAACATCCCATCCGAATGCTTGATAAATCATAATCTGTTTCGGTGTGTTAGAAATATGGTCCTCACCGCGCAGCACGTGTGTCATTTTCATTAAGTAGTCATCAATAGCTACCGCGAAGTTGTAAGTCGGTGTCCCGTCCTTTTTCACAATAACAAAGTCGCCAATGCCATCTGATTCGAAAGAAATTTCGCCTTTTACGATATCGTTGAAGGCAATGATTTTTCCTTCCGGCACACGGAAACGAATACTTGGCTTTCTGCCTTCAGCAATAAATTTCTCTTGTTCTTCCGGAGTTAGATTTCTGTGTTTTCCGGAATAACGCGGCATTTCTCCACGGGCAATCTGTTCTTCACGCTCTTTCTCAAGCTCTTCTTCCGTACAGTAACATTTATAAGCAAGCCCTTTTTCAAGAAGCTCTTCATAGTACACTTTATAGATATCGTTACGCTCTGACTGACGGTATGGGCCGTACTCACCGCCGACATCCACACTCTCATCCCAGTCAATACCAAGCCATTTCAGATAATTCAGCTGGCTTTGTTCTCCGCCCTCAATATTGCGCTTTTTATCAGTGTCCTCAACACGAATAATAAACTTACCGCCTTGATTGCGTGCAAATAAATAATTAAAAAGCGCCGTTCTGGCATTTCCAATATGCAAATGTCCGGTTGGACTCGGTGCATAACGGACGCGTACTTCGTTTCCCATTTTCAAATACTTCCTTTCATGTCATGTATGGCCTCAGGCAAAAATGTATGAATCTATTCTACCACCAAATAGACCCGGCATCAAAGCAAGTTAGCCTTTTTGTATTAGTACTGTCGCTTGAGCCGCTATTCCTTCCGCTCGGCCTGTAAATCCAAGCTTTTCTGTTGTTGTTGCTTTTACATTTACTTGAGATACGTCCGCCTCAAGCCCTTCAGCGATTCTTTTTCTCATATCTTCTATGTACGGCAGCATCTTTGGCTTCTGTGCAATGATGGTGCAGTCAATGTTTCCAAGAACATAACCCTTCTGTTTCACGATCCCCCAGACATGCTGAAGTAATTTGAAAGAATCTGCGTCCTTGAACTCAGGATCAGTATCAGGAAAATGCTTGCCGATGTCGCCTTCTCCCACAGCTCCGAGGCAGGCGTCAGCGACGGTATGCAGCAATACGTCTGCATCAGAATGGCCGAGCAGCCCTTTTTCATACGGGATTTCAATTCCGCCAATAATCAGAGGGCGTCCCTCCACTAATTGGTGCACATCAAATCCTTGTCCAATTCTAAACATGTTTATTCCCACTTTCTGATTCCATAATAACTTCAGCAGACGTTAAATCGTCTGGCGTCGTCAGCTTAATATTTGTATAGCTGCCTTCTACAACACGGACCGAACCGCCTTCCATCTGTTCAACGAGGCTGGCGTCATCCGTCCCCAAAAATCCCTTATATTCCGCCTCGGCGTGGGCCTTCATCAATAAAGAAAGACGAAAAGCTTGTGGCGTTTGGACAGCCCACAAGCTTGAACGTTCAATCGTCTCACTGACTTGTAAATCTTGAACGCGTTTAATCGTATCTTTTACAGGGACAGCGAGGATGGCCGCTCCTGTCTGTTCCGCTTCAGCGATCAGTTCGTCAATTTGTTCATGCTTTATAAAAGGCCGGGCGCCGTCGTGAACAAGGACTATCTTTTCTTGTTTCACGGCTTTCAGCCCTTTATAAACACTGTGCTGGCGCTCATCTCCGCCTGCCACAAGCTCAATAGCGGTTTGAAACGGATAATCGGTCAGCAATTGCTGAAAGTGCTCCCGCTCGCGCTCGTTAATCACCAAAATGATTTTTTCGCACGGCCGGTGGCTGTCAAACACTCTTAACGTGTGAATGATCACCGGGTCTCCTTTCAGCTCGATGAACAGTTTATTTCTCCCTGCCTTCATCCGTTTTCCCTGTCCGGCTGCAGGAATCACCACATCATAACTCATTGTTTTTTCTCCCTTTACAGCGCCTTCTCCAACAGCTTGGGCTTAGCAAAAATCATTCGTCCCGCTGCCGTTTGCAGCACACTTGTAACAAGTACATCAATATGCTTGCCGATATAATTGCGTCCTTCTTCAACGACAATCATCGTACCGTCATCCAAGTAGGCAACTCCCTGATTATGCTCTTTCCCGTCCTTAATGACCTGAACATTCATTTCCTCGCCGGGCAGCACAACAGGCTTGACCGCATTGGCAAGGTCATTGATGTTTAATACTGCTACTTTCTGAAGCTCGCATACTTTATTTAAATTAAAATCATTCGTCACGACGACCCCGGATGTCAGTTTAGCGAGTTTGACGAGCTTGCTGTCAACCTCCTGTATATCTTCAAAGTCGCCTTCATAAATTTCAACTTTAATGTCTAATTCTTTCTGAATGCGGTTCAGGATATCAAGACCGCGGCGTCCTCTGTTTCGTTTTAAAACATCTGAAGAATCAGCAATATGCTGCAATTCCTCAAGAACAAACTGCGGAATCACGATAATCCCCTCTAAAAACCCAGTCTGACAAATATCTGCTATTCTCCCATCAATAATAACACTTGTGTCCAAAATTTTCAGCTTCTTGTCCTGAACCTCATGTTCTTCATCGGCCGTTCCTTTTTTCTTTTGCATTCTGGCAGAAATGGAAAACAGGCTGATCAATTCATCCTTTTTCTTAAAGCCCACCTGGAAACCGAGATAACCGAGGAAGAATGCTAAAAACACAGGGATGATTGTGCTGAATATGCGGTAAGGTATATTGTCTAAAGGAATAACATTTACGATAAGATAAGCGATTATAAGTCCAAATACCAGGCCAAGACTTCCAAATAACAAATCTGGAACTGGCGCTTTTAACAATGAATCCTCTATCCACTTCACCCAGTTCACAACGTATTCTGTACCCCATATACTGATGAGAAAAAAGATAATTGCTCCTATTGCCGCAGACGTATATGCGTTTGTTATTAAAGGTATGTCCTGTATACTTAACAGTACAAACAATTCAGGTATTAAAAATATACCAACAACGCCGCCAAAGATAATGAAGAACGCCTGAACTATTCGTTTTAACATACCCCCACCTCCTTTTTTAACTTTTTATTTCACAAAGTTTTATGCATCCTACGAATATCAGAATAAACAAAAACCAACATTAATATACCCGTATTCATAATGTTTTAACCGAAATCACAGCTGTCTGTCTAAATAATGCTTCTCTTGCAGGCGTTTTAATCCTTTTTTGATTTTTTGGGCTCGTACTTCACCGATTCCCTCTACTTCATCTAATTCTTCTGCGCTCGCCTCAATAATCCTCGGGAGGACTCCAAATGCTTCTACAACATTTTCAACAATCGGCATGGGAAGACGCGGTATCTTATTTAACAGCCTGTATCCCCTAGGCAATACATAATCATCAAGATTTGTAGAAGCCGGATAACCAAGCAGCTTATAAACAATGGAATCATCCAGCAGATCATAACTGGACATATCCTGCAGCTCTTTCAAGAGAACAAACGGATCTTTAATCTTTTCTTTCACATAATCCTTAATAAATAAAGCGGCCTCTTCTTCCATATCTGTAATCAGTTCAATGACCTGCAGCTTAATCAAATGACCCTCTGTTCCGAGTTCCCTGATATACATGTTAATTTCATTTTTGATTCTCAATACCATTTCATAACGGTGCATCACAGACAGAACGTCGCTGAATGTAACAAGTTCCTCAAACTCTAAAGCATTCAGTGCATTAATGGTTTTGTCCAGGATCGTTTTATATTTTTCAAGAGTTTGAATGGCTTGATTCGCTTTTGTTAAGATAAATCCTATGTCTTTTAGTGTATACTTCATGCTTTCCTGATATAACGTTATAACATTCCTTCTTTCAGAAATGGCGATCACAAGGCAGCCGGTCTGCTTAGCTACTCTTTCGGCGGTGCGGTGCCGCATTCCTGTTTCTGATGAAGAAATTGTGGCTTCAGGCATCAGCTGTGTATTGGCGTATAGGATCTTTTGACCAGAATCACTTAAAATAATCGCCCCATCCATTTTAGCCAGCTCATATAAATGCGCCGGAGAAAAAGTAGTGTTAATGTGGAAACCGCCATCCACAACTTCTTTTACTTTATCATTATATCCAACAACAATCAGACCGCCTGTATTTGCTCTCAGTACATTTTCGATTCCAGCTCTAAGCGGAGTACCCGGAGCAACAAACTGCAATATAGATGACAGGTCTAACTCGTGTTTCGCCCCTTTTTTCTCTTTTTCCATCTATTATCCTCCTAATGAAGTACGAAGCGCCTCTGCAACATTTGCTACTCCGATAACCTCAATCCCTTTTGGTTTTGTCCACCCATCCAGATTTGCCGCGGGTATAATCATGCGTTTAAAACCAAGCTTAGCCGCTTCTTTCACACGCTGTTCAATTCTTGATACCCGCCGGACTTCTCCGGTTAATCCCACTTCTCCTATAAAACAATCTGCAGGATTTGGAGGTGTGTCTCTAAAGCTGGACGCGATACTGATTGCAATGGCAAGATCAATTGCCGGTTCATCAAGCTTAACGCCACCAGCCACTTTCAAATAAGCATCCTGATTTTGCAACAGCAGCCCAACTCTTTTTTCTAACACAGCCATTAACAGCGAAACCCTGTTATGGTCTATTCCCGTTGCCATACGCCGCGGATTGCCAAAGCTTGTTGGCGAGATTAGCGCCTGTATTTCAACGAGAATCGGCCTTGTGCCCTCCATAGAAGCAGTTATGCTTGAGCCTGCAGATCCCGCTGAACGTTCTTCCAAGAAAATTTCTGAAGGGTTCAAAACCTCAGTGAGCCCCTCTTCGCGCATTTCGAAAATGCCCATTTCATTTGTAGAACCAAAACGGTTTTTTACAGCCCGCAAAATACGGAAAGTATGGTGACGTTCCCCTTCAAAATATAAAACAGTGTCAACCATATGCTCCAGCAGTCTCGGCCCTGCAATAGACCCTTCTTTCGTCACATGCCCTACGATAAAAATCGGAATACCTTTTGTTTTTGCAATCTTCATCAGCTCAGCCGTACATTCTCTGACCTGTGACACACTGCCCGGAGCCGATGTAATATCGCTTTGGTAAACCGTTTGAATAGAGTCAACAACGACAAACGCTGGAGTCATCTCTTGTATAGCAGACGAAATATACTCCATATCGGTTTCAGATAAAACATGCAGTGACGGATTATTAATGCCGAGACGGTCTGCTCTTAGTTTCGTTTGTTTGACCGATTCCTCTCCCGAAATGTACAGCACACTGTTCGATGAGTCTGATAATTGAGCGGAAACCTGCAGTAATAACGTTGACTTTCCGATACCGGGATCGCCGCCGATTAAAACGAGTGAGCCTTTAACGACACCTCCGCCGAGTACTCTGTTAAATTCGCCAAGCTGGGTTTTAACCCGGGGTTCTTCTGATGTTTCGATTGATGTAATAGGTGAGGGTTTCTGTACGGTTTGGACAGAATGAGAAAAAGCCGCTCTCCGATTGGCTGGTGCTTTTTTTATCATTTCTTCCACCATTGTGTTCCAAGCACCGCAGCCCGGACATTTCCCCATCCATTTTGGAGACTCGTAGCCGCAGGACTGGCAGATGAATTTCGATTTTGTTTTAGCCATATATAGTGTAAGACCTCTCCCTTGTTCAATTTCTTGATATGAAAGTGAGGCATACACTTACATGCTGTATGCCTCATTTCCGTCTCTATATTAATTCGTTTTAGCAGTCGTTTTTACGACAAATTCGCCATCTTCTACATCAAGAACAATATGCTGTCCTTTATGAATATTTCCTCTGAGGAGTTCTTCAGATAAACGGTCCTCGACATGTTTTTGGATAGCTCTTCTTAACGGACGGGCACCGTATTCCAGGTCAACACCCTCTTCCGCGACTTTCGCTTTTGCAGCATCGGTCAATTCGATAGAAAGATCCTGTTCTTTTAGGCGTTTCGTTAATTGATCAGACATCAATGACACGATTTCAGTAAGATGTTTTTTCTCAAGTGAATGGAAGACAATGATTTCATCAATCCGGTTGATAAACTCCGGTCTGAACGCGCGCTTCAATTCACCCATTACTTTATCTTTCATGTCTTTATGATTTTGCGTCTCATCCTGAACGTTAAAGCCGACATATTTATTGCGTTTCAGCTCACTTGCTCCGACGTTTGACGTCATAATCAGAATGGTATTGCGGAAATCGACTGTACGCCCTTTAGAATCAGTCAATCTTCCGTCTTCAAGAACTTGCAGAAGGATATTGAAGACATCAGGGTGCGCTTTCTCAATCTCATCAAGAAGCACGACAGAGTAAGGTTTTCTTCTGACTTTCTCTGTTAATTGGCCGCCTTCATCGTATCCCACATATCCCGGAGGTGAACCGACAAGTCTTGAAGTTGAGTGTTTTTCCATGTATTCAGACATATCAATTCTGATCATGGCTTCCTCGTCACCGAAAATAGATTCAGCAAGTGCTCGCGCAAGCTCTGTTTTACCAACACCTGTAGGGCCTAAGAAAATGAATGAGCCAATTGGGCGTTTAGGGTCTTTTAACCCTGCTCTTGCACGTCTGACTGCTTTTGCAACAGCTACAACTGCTTCATCCTGGCCAATCACACGGGAGTGAAGAATGCTTTCCATATTGAGAAGCTTATCTGTTTCAGTTTGCGCGATTTTAGATACAGGCACCCCAGTCCAGCTGGATACAACCATCGCAATATCATCAACAGTCACCTCTGAGTTTTCCTGTCCTTGCTTCTCTTTCCATGATTTCTTCGTATCCTCTACTTGTTCGCGCAGGCGCTGCTCAGTATCACGCAAGGAAGCAGCTTTTTCAAACTCTTGGCTTTGCACTGCCGCATCCTTCTCTTTACGAACCTCATCAAGCTTCTGTTCAAGCTCTTTTAAATTAGGAGGCGTTGTAAAGGAGCGCAGTCTCACCTTTGAACCCGCTTCATCGATTAAGTCAATTGCTTTATCCGGAAGGAAACGGTCAGAAATATATCTGTCAGAAAGCTTAACCGCAGCTTCAATGGCATCATCTGTAATTGATACACGGTGGTGAGCTTCATATCGGTCACGCAAGCCTTTTAAAATTTGAATACTTTCATCTGCAGACGGCTGATCAACCTGAATCGGCTGAAAACGGCGTTCCAACGCTGCATCTTTTTCAATATATTTGCGGTACTCATCAAGAGTCGTCGCCCCAATACATTGAAGTTCGCCGCGAGCAAGTGAAGGTTTTAAAATGTTAGATGCATCAATGGCACCTTCTGCTCCGCCCGCTCCGATTAATGTATGGAGTTCATCGATGAATAGAATGATGTTTCCTGCCTGGCGAATTTCGTCCATGACCTTCTTCAGACGATCCTCAAATTCTCCGCGATATTTTGTGCCGGCAACAACTGTTCCCATGTCTAATGTCATCACGCGTTTATCGCGCAAGATTTCGGGAACTTCGTTATTGATAATTTGCTGTGCCAAACCTTCTGCGATAGCCGTTTTACCTACACCGGGTTCACCGATGAGAACAGGGTTGTTTTTCGTTCTGCGGCTTAACACTTCGATCACACGCTGGATTTCCTTGCTTCTGCCAATTACAGGATCAAGGCTGTCTTCCTTCGCAATAGCGGTTAAGTCTCTTGCCAAGCTGTCAAGCGTAGGCGTATTCGCATTACTGTTTGTTCCTGTCGCTGATGATCCTGTTTCATTGCTTCCAAGAAGCTGGAGCACCTGCTGTCTTGCTTTATTTAAGCTGACACCGAGGTTATTCAGAACCCTCGCAGCAACACCTTCACCTTCGCGAATCAAACCAAGAAGAATATGTTCTGTTCCGACATAAGAATGACCGAGTTTTCTTGCCTCATCCATTGAAAGTTCAATGACTTTCTTAGCTCTAGGAGTGTAATGAATCGTTTGAGACATTTCCTGCCCGCGACCGATCAAACTCTCAACTTCTTTTTGAATTTTATCTGAACCAAGTCCAAGCGCTTGTAGAGCTTTAGCAGCAATCCCTTCTCCTTCTCGTACCAGTCCTAATAAAATATGCTCAGTGCCAATGTTATTATGACCTAATCGAAGTGCTTCTTCCTGTGCAAGCGCCAGTACTTTTTGAGCTCGTTCTGTAAATCTTCCAAACATCATATCGATTCATCCTCCTGTCTTTTCCCATTCATTTCTAAGTGAAGCCGTTCTCTGATGAGAGCCGCTCTTCGAATGTCCCTTTCGTTCGGACGCAAAGCGCCTCCCGAGTACTGCTGTAAAAATCCTGGCTGCGTCAAAATCATTAGTTCGTTAAGTATGTTGCTTGAAAGTCCTTTAATAATGCCTAGATCTATGCCCAATCGGACATCTGAAAGACACTTTGCAGTTTCTTTCGATTCTATCATCCGACAATTTGACAAGACCCCATAAGACCGATATACCTTATCCTCAAGTTCAATTTTAGAAGTTTGATAAAGCGCTTCTCGGGCAGATCGTTCTTGTTCAATCAACTGGGCAGCAACACTGTTAAGGTCATCCACAATATCCTGCTCTGACTTACCAAGCGTGATCTGATTTGAAATTTGAAAGATATTTCCTACTGCTTCGCTGCCTTCCCCATAAATTCCTCTAACAACTAAGCCTAATTGATTAATTGCCGGTATAATTCGATTTATTTGCCTAGTTAAAACCAGTGCCGGCAGATGCATCATGACTGAAGCCCTTAAACCCGTACCTACATTTGTAGGACAGCTGGTTAAGTATCCTCTTTGCTCATTAAATGCATAATCAACTTTTTCTTCAATCCAGTCATCGACCTGGTTTGCGGCTTTCATTGCTTCTAAAAGCTGAAATCCGGGAAAAAGACACTGAATTCTAATATGATCCTCTTCATTTAACATGACGCTTACTTCCTCATTTTCAGAAAGCAAACAGCCGCCAAATGGAGATTCTGTCAGATTCGGACTGATGAGATGTTTTTCAACAAGTACACGTTTTTCTAATGGCTGTGCATCATGCATTCTGATCAATACGAATTTGCCGATTCCGGGAATTTCTTGTTCTGAAAACTGATCTTCAAACTGCTGTATGATGGATGAGGCTTCTTCATTGGAATAACGCGTAGGGAACCGCATATGTTCAAAGTTCCTTGCTAAACGTATGCGGCTGCTGAGTACAATGTCACTTTCAGGTCCTTTCTGCTTCATCCAACTGCTTAGTGCGTCCTGAATAAAATGCTCTAGCGACATTACCCCTGTTCCTCCTCACTATCTGTACTTTTGAGTGATTGTTCTAATGAACGAATTTGATCTCTCACATGAGCTGCGTTTTCAAATTCTTCTTGATGGATTAAGGATTCTAATTCTTTTTTCAGCATGTCAATCTGCCGTCTGACATGGAGATTGCCGCCTATACGTTTAGGTATTTTCCCAGCATGCACAGTGTTTCCGCTGTGCACTTTGCGTAAGATAGGTGTAATGTTGCTATTAAATGTTTTATAACATTCAGAACATCCAAAACGGCCGATTTTTCTAAATTGCTGAAAAGTCATTCCGCATTTCGGACAAGCTGATATTTGCTCAGAGTGACTGAACATTTGAGTTCCTGCATTTTGGAATGAAGAATCCATGTTCAGCAAACCCGAAAGTAAATTATGAATAGAGAAACCTTGATTTGCACTTATACCATATGAATCACTATTTTCTTTGGCGCATTGTTCACAAATATGAACTTCTATTTTTTCTCCGTTAACAACCTTTGTAAAGTGAAAAGTGGCTGGTCTCTCGTGGCACTCTTGACAAATCAATCTTTTCACCCGCTTATTTTAATTTTAAAGAAGTCAGCATAGCCTTCATCATTCTCGCTCTTAATTCATCACGCTCAGGCAAGTCAATGTGTAAAACCGAGCGGTCCATCACGCTGACCATCATTTTTGCTTCTCTTTCTGAAATCACCTTGTCTTCTAATAGCCTTAAAATAATGTCATCAGAGGCTGCTTGAGACAAATGGGTACCAATTTGAGAAATAATATTATTGATCAGGACAACTTCATTGTTCATTTTAATTTTAATGATTCTGATGTAGCCGCCGCCCCCGCGTTTGCTCTCAACAATATATCCTCTTTCGCTTGTAAACCTGGTGTTGATGACATAATTAATCTGGGAAGGAACGCATTGAAATTTATCTGCTATTTCACTTCGTTTAATCTCTAAAATTTCCTTGCCATTTTGATCTAACACTCGTTTTAAATATTGTTCAATGATGTCAGAAATATTATGTCCCACTCAACCCCCTCCTTTATTGACTTTGACTATATTTGACTTTAATCTTACTATAAGGCGTTTCTCGAGAATTTTCAACTTTCTCGCTCTATCCTTTATTATTTCCATTTTCCCGGCCCATAAAACCTGATTGCCGATTTAAAATTCAGTGTAAAGTTATTATATTATACAATTAAAAGAAATTTTATGATACTAATAAGCCAGAATACAAAAAAGGGCAGCTCATATGAGCTGCCCTTTTATCAATTGCTTGGCGGCGTCCTACTCTCACAGGGGGAAACCCCCGACTACCATCGGCGCTGAAGAGCTTAACTTCCGTGTTCG
>NZ_JBZAZF010000008.1:0-55312 GCF_058248265.1 Bacillus sp. NS1
CGTCCTGAGCCAGGATCAAACTCTCCGATAAAGTAGTTTGACTGACTACGCACATCACTGTGCGATTTTATAAAAAAATGAATTAACAGGTACGTTTTGTCTTGTTTAGTTTTCAAAGATCATTTTGTTCACTTCGTTCAAGCGACTTTATTATTATAACTCGTTGAATCAGTGAAGTCAATAACTTTTTTTGAAGTTCTTTTTTTCGTTATCACCATGTTTAGCGGCAACGAATAATAATATACCACCTTGTAAATAATAGTGCAATAGTTTTTTTGAAGAAATACTTAGGAATTTAAAAAGAGCGGCATCCCTTCATAAAAGAAAGGATGCCGCTCTTCTTTATTAGCGTTGTCTCATCTGCGGGAATAACAGCACATCGCGAATAGAAGGAGCATTCGTCAGCAGCATAACCAGACGGTCGATACCGATGCCTAAACCTCCTGTTGGCGGCATACCGTATTCCAAGGCTTCAACAAAGTCTTCATCCATTAGATGAGCTTCATCGTTACCGGCTTCACGCTCTTTTAATTGTGCTTCAAAGCGTTCTCTTTGATCAATAGGATCATTCAGCTCTGTAAACGCGTTTGCATGTTCACGGCCAACGATAAACAGCTCAAAACGGTCTGTAAAGCGCGGATCCTCTGGGTTTTTCTTAGCTAGAGGAGAAATTTCTACAGGATGTCCGTAAATAAACGTTGGCTGAATAAGCGTTTCTTCAATTTTTTGTTCGAAGAATTCGTTGATGATATGGCCTACTGTCATAGAATCTTTAATCTCTACGCCATGTTCTTTTGCATATTCACGCGCCTGCTCAACAGTAACCTCTTCCCAGAAATCAACGCCAGTCGCTTCTTTAACTGCATCAACCATATGAATTCTTTTCCACTCAGGTTTAAGGTCGATTTGTTCTTCGCCGTATTGGATCGTAGTTGTTCCAAGTACTTCTTGGGCGATATGAGCAACAAGGTTTTCAGTTAAGCTCATGATATCTTTATAGTCCGCATATGCTTCATATAACTCAATCATCGTGAATTCAGGGTTATGGCGTGTAGAGACACCTTCATTACGGAAAACACGGCCGATTTCATATACTTTTTCTAAACCGCCGACAATTAGGCGTTTTAGGTGCAATTCGATTGCAATACGCATGTAGAGCGGAATATCTAACGCGTTGTGGTGAGTGATAAACGGACGTGCAGAAGCTCCCCCGGGAATGCTGTGCATTGTTGGTGTTTCTACTTCTAAGTATCCGTGATCATCAAGGTATCTTCTCATAGCTTGAATGATCTTGCTTCGTGCGATGAACGTATGTTTGCTGTCTGGATTCACGATAAGATCCAGGTAGCGCTGACGGTAGCGCTGCTCAACGTCTTTTAAACCATGGTATTTGTCAGGAAGCGGACGAAGCGCTTTTGTCAGCAATTCAAAAGAAGTTGCTTTAACAGACAATTCGCCTACATTTGTTTTGAAGACTTTTCCGGTTACGCCGATAAGATCACCGAGGTCAGAAGACTTGAAGATTTCGTATTGATCGTCACCGACACTGTCTTTTCTTACGTAGATTTGGATTTGGCCTTCTAAGTCCTGAAGATGCGCAAAGCCGGCTTTTCCTTTGCCGCGTTTTGTCATCATACGGCCTGCGATTGTGACTTCAATTGCTTTTTCTTCTAACTCTTCTTTTGTAAGATCTTGATATGCCGAAATAACTTCCTGAGATTGATGAGTTCTTTCAAAACGGGCGCCGAACGGATCGATGCCGTTATCTCTTAACTGATTCATTTTATCGCGTCTGACTTGCAGCTGGTCATTCAATTCTTCATGGTTATGCTCTTCTTGACTCATTGTTATCACTCCATTACAGATATTATTTCATGAAAAAAGCAGAAAAACTGCCAGCGCAAAAACTGGCAGTGAGCAGCAAATAGAGGTAAGTATTATCCTACTTTTGCGTCTTGAAGCTCTTTTGCCTCAACTTCAACAGTAAATGCATCTAAAAGCTGTACAAGCTCTTCTCTTGTCTCGCAATGATTGATTTCATTACGAACCTTTGCATTGCCTTTTACGCCTTTCAAATACCACGCAGCGTGCTTTCTCATTTCTCTTACCGCTACGTTCTCACCTTTTAAGTTAATCAGGCGGTCAAGATGCAGTTTGCATACCGCCATTTTTTCACGTACTTGCGGCTCTTCTTTTAATTCACCTGTTTCAAGGTATTGAACTGTACGGTAAATCATCCACGGATTGCCCAGTGCGGCGCGACCGATCATGACACCGTCTACTCCTGTTTCATCGAGCATACGCTTAGCATCTTGCGGTGTCTTCACATCACCGTTTCCGATAACCGGAATTGATACTGATTGTTTTACTTCTTTGATAATGTCCCAGTTAGCCGTTCCTTCGTACATCTGCACTCTTGTACGGCCGTGAAGTGCAACGGCTTTTCCGCCCGCACGTTCTACAGCTTGTGCGTTTTTCACTGCGAAAACGTGGTCTTCATCCCAGCCCATTCTCATTTTCACAGTAACTGGTTTATCAACGGCATCCACTACTGCAGAAACCATTTCATAGATCTTATCTGGATCAAGAAGCCATTTCGCACCCGCATCACATTTTGTAATCTTTGGTACAGGACATCCCATATTTATATCAATAATATCAGCAGTTGTGTTTTGGTCTACAAACTTCGCCGCTTCCACAAGGGTTTCCTTTTTCCCTCCAAAAATTTGAAGGCTGAGCGGTTTTTCACGTTCATCAATGTACAGCATACCCATGGTTCTTGCATTGTTGTAAAGGATCGCTTTGTCACTGACCATTTCAGCACATACCAACCCAGCTCCGAATTCCTTTACAGTCAATCTGAATGCTGAGTTGCAGACACCAGCCATAGGGGCAAGCACAACCCTGTTTTTCAATTGAATATCACCGATTTTAAACATTATTGCCCCCCCTTCATTTGTTATCTTTTTCTGGCGGCGCTAATTCGTCCGCGCTTATATTTAAAACATCAACTGCACCTTGAATGATGGCAGCTGACGGCAATCGGTTTCCGCGTTCAATTTCGCCGAGAATAGAAACTGATATACCTAACGCTTTTGCAAATCCTTCTTGAGTATAACCTTTCAGCTTTCTGAATGCACGAATTCGTCTACCCCAGATTTCTGCTTCCATACTCTTACACCTTCTTGGTCTGTTTCCGCGCTTGTTGCCTCTTTTTCAACCTGCGGGCAAATCTCCGCAAGCGGCGCAAGGACAAACAAACGCTCATACATTCTCGGATGCGGAACAATTAGTTGCTCTGTTTCAATATTTTCACGATTAAACAGCAAAATGTCAAGGTCTGCCGTCCGCGGACCCCATCTTACTTCCCTCGTTCTGCCTAATTCATTTTCTATATGCTGCGTTAGTTCAAGTAGATCAAATGGGTTCAGCGATGTCTTGATTTCAACAGCCATATTCAAAAATTCATCTTGATCTTCGTATCCAACCGGGTCAGTTTCGTAAATGGACGACACTTGAGTGACTGTCACTGCATCATGCTGGTGCAACAATGCCACTGCTTGCCTTAAATACGTTTCTCTATCTTCAATGTTAGATCCAAGTGCAATATAAGCTATGTTGTTCATGATTTTTTTCTCGTGATTTCAATTGCTACTGATTTATAGTGTCCGGGAATCGGCGGATCTGGCTTAATCACTTTCACAGTACATTGCTGCACCGGCTGAAATTTCTTGAGGACTGTGTCAGCAATACGTTCTGCCAGCGTTTCCACCAATTTCACAGGCTCCCCTTCTACGATATCTTTACATACGTGATAAAGCTCAGCATAGTTAATTGTATGTTCAAGATCGTCTGTTTGTCCGGCTTTGCTTAAATCCAGCTCAGCGGTTAAATCAACTTTAAACCGCTGTCCAAGCTTATTTTCTTCTTTAAACACACCGTGATATCCGTAAAACTCCATTCCTTCTACAAAGACTTTATCCATGGTGCACCCCTCCCTTATTCAGCATCGCGTCCATCATTTTCGCCATTCTGGCCATTTGTTTCACGTCATGGACCCTGACAATGTCACAGCCTTTTTGAATGCCGAGACACACGGTGGCACCTGTGCCCTCAGCCCGCTCCTCGGGCGGAAGATCCAGAACACGTCCGATGAATCTTTTTCGGGAGGTTGCCAGAAGAACCGGATACCCCAGTCCGCTTAAAATCTCGAGTTTGTTCATCACTGCCAAATTATCGTGATAGGTTTTTGCGAAACCGATACCGGGATCAAGAATAATGTTCTTCTCCTCTACTCCCGCCTCAACAGCGATTTTTACACTCTCCATTAAGTCCGACAGCATATCCGGTAATAAGTCATTGTAATTTCTCTCAGGGCGGTTATGCATGAGAACAATGGGAACATTATGTTCGGCTGCAACGGAAGCCATCTTCGGATCATGTTTCGCTCCCCAAATATCATTGATGATAGATGCGCCGGCTTTAACAGCTTCATCTGCGACAGAAGCCTTGTAGGTATCTACAGAAATCGGCACGCCCAGTTCTTTTGTAATCCGCTCAATTACCGGAATTACTCTGGACATTTCCTCATCCTCTGAGACATATTCAGCGCCAGGCCTTGTTGATTCTCCTCCGATATCAATGATATGGGCACCGTCATCGATCATCTCTTTCGCATGCAGGAGCGCCTTGTCCAAGCTGTCATATTTTCCGCCGTCTGAGAAAGAGTCAGGCGTTACGTTTAAAATCCCCATCACCAGTGTCTTCTCTTTATATGATAAAGCGCTGGGCTTGGTGTGGATTACTTGTGTTTGGTCTATCGTTTGCTGCGCCATTCTCTTCCTCCCTTTTCATGAATCATGTTCTTTATTTCTTTTTTGTATAGCGTTTGAAGAGCAGATGCTGCTTCTCCGCTTTGGCCCGCATAGTTTACTTCTTCTATATTAGTAAACGGGATGATCTCAAGAACCGAGTTCGTCATCCACGCTTCGTCAGCTGTCAAAAGGGCTTTCAGCTCATATCGGCCCGTTTTGAGTTCCAGCCCTATTTTCTTTGCATTCTCCATGACAAAACGTCTCGTGACACCGTCCAGAATACCTGTATCAAGAGAAGGGGTATAGATGCAGCTGTCTTTTCTCCAGAAAACATTTGATATGATGCCCTCCGCAACAGCTCCATCCTCCGCTAGGAAAATCCCTTCAACATGCGGATCATTTCCGATTTCCCGCTTCGCATACATATTATTTAAATAATGATGAGATTTTAACCGGAACGGCCCCTCCGGTGTGTTTCTCCGTATCGATAAAATCTTTCCTTCTTTTTGTAAAGGAAGACTCTCTGGTTTCAGTTGGTTCACAAAGCATAAAACGGTTGGCTTATCGTAAGTCTGGGCAACAAAGCCTTTATCGCTGATTCCGGCTGATATGTCCAGCCTGACGCGGGCATTGCCATCCTTGATATTATTCAGCCGAAGCAGCTTGTCCAGCATCTCAAGAATCTCATGCTTCGAAACAGTATATTCGATTTGCAGATCCTTAAGAGCGCGATCAAGCCTTTCTATATGCCAATCAAGCAAAAATGGGCAGCCTTCGTAGAGCCTGAAGGTTTCGAAAACACCGATCCCATATAAAAAACCATGGTCAAAAGGAGAAAGAACTGCATCTTTCTCCTCTATATACCGGCCGTTAACATATATCATCACGCAATAACTTCCTTGCGGTATGTCTCAATGAAATTTCTGAGCATTTCTTTCCCAAAGGAGGTCATAATGGACTCTGGGTGAAATTGCACGCCCTCTATCGGGAGGTCATTGTGGCGAATGGCCATGATTTCTCCTTCTTTCGTTTGTGCTGTTACTGTGAAACAGCTTGGCAGCGTCTCAGGTTTTACGATCAGCGAGTGGTAACGGGTCGCAACAAGGGGATTTTTTAAACCTTCAAAAATTGTCTTGCCGTCATGCTCGATATCTGAGGTTTTCCCGTGCATAAGCCGTTCTGCCCTAATCACGTCACCACCAAACACTTGTGCGATGGACTGATGTCCGAGGCATACACCAAAAACGGGAATTTTCCCTGCGAAATGTTTAATTGCTTCCAGGCTGATCCCTGCCTCATCAGGACTGCATGGTCCAGGTGATATCATCAAAAAATCAGGAGAAAGCTCTTCGATTTCTTCGATCGTGATGTCGTCATTGCGTTTCACAATCAGCTCTTCCCCAAGCTCTCCCAAATATTGTACCAAGTTGTACGTGAATGAATCGTAGTTATCAATCATTAAAATCATTTCTCCGCTCACCTCATCTAATTTTTGTCTCTTCTTTGCTCAGCTCTAATGCCTTTTGCATTGCAAAAGCTTTTTTGAATGATTCTCTGTACTCGTGCTTTGGCACAGAATCAATCACAACTCCTGCGCCGGACTGCATAAATGCCTGCCCTCCGGTTGCATAGATGGTTCGAATGACGATATTAAACTGCAGATCGTGATTATATCCAAACCATCCTATAGATCCAGTATAAAGCCCGCGGCGTGTCGGCTCAAGTTCTTCTATAATTTCCATCGTTCTTACTTTGGGAGCACCCGTAATGGTTCCTCCGGGAAACACAGCATGAATAATATCTACAGCATCATACCCATCCTGCAGTTCACCTTGAACGTTAGACACAATATGCATCACATGCGAGTATTTTTCAATCGCCATGAATTCGTTCACGCGCACAGACCCGTAACGTGATACTCTTCCCAGATCATTTCGCTCAAGATCAACCAGCATGACATGTTCAGCGCGTTCTTTTTCATTGTGGATCAATTCGTTTGCGAGCGCTTCGTCTTCATCATCAGTTTTCCCTCTGGAACGGGTGCCCGCTATCGGTCTCGTCTCCAATAGCTTGCCCTTTTTGCTGACAAGCAGTTCAGGCGATCCGCAAATAATTTGGAAATCAGGTGTTTCTAGATAGGCCATATACGGCGAAGGATTTACTTCTCTCAGGGTCTTGTAAATTTGATATGGGTGGGCAGACAGTGACTGTGATTGCCTAATTGATAGATTGACTTGAAACACATCTCCGCTGGCAATGTATTGTTTGATTTTCTCTACAGCTTGTGTGAATCCATCCTCGGTAAATGGTGCCGCGAAGGAACCGTCTGTTTCATGCTTTATCTCTCGCGAAGGGACAGCAGGAGGCTCAGCCAGCCACATCCGCTCCAGCTCAGATAGCTTCACGTCAGCAGAATCGTTATCAGTACTATTAACATGAGTAATCAGCCACAGAGACTCTTCTTGATGGTCATAAACTGCTATATCATCAAAAACAAGAAAATAAATATCTGGTGTTTCCAGATCATCTAATGAGAGCATTTTAAAATTTTCAATGTAACGTGCGTAATCATAGCTGAGAAACCCAATTGCCCCGCCTTGAAAATCCGGAAGCTCGTGATCTGTTTCTGTTTCCAGCGTTTTAAACCAGCTATGGAAGGCGCGTAATGGATCACCTTCTTTAAACAGCATCTCATCTCCATGCTTAATCGTGGTAATTCCGTCTTTTCCTTTTACAGTCGCAATTGGATCAAGACCGGCTATACTGTATCTGCCGCCTCTTGCACTTTCAAGAAGTACATGCTGTTTTTTGGATTGCGCAAGTTTCTCAAATTGTTGTAAGAATGAGTCTTTTTGAAAAGGTACTTTTTTGCCTGCCGGTCTGCGTTGTGCCATTTATATCATTCCTCTATTTTCTTTTTTGCTTGTTTTTTTATTGTAAAGCAATCTTGTTAGTGAAAAAAGTGAATTTCTCTTCCAAGAATAACATTCGTCGCAGACATGGCATATTTGATGCACGAATATAAAAAAACTCCCGGTGAACCGGGAGTTTGGCTTTTTTTTAATCAAATTGATAAAGCGGCGTGCTCAGATAACGTTCGCCGTTACTTGGAATGATGGCCAATACTTTTTTGCCTTTTCCGAGTTTTTTCGCTATTTGAAGAGCAGCATAAATGGCCGCGCCTGATGAGATGCCCCCGAGAATTCCTTCTTCACGTGCAGCTCTGCGCGCATATTCGAATGCTTCTTCATTCTTCACAGGGAAGATTTCATCATATACTTCAGTATTTAAGATGTCCGGTACAAATCCAGCTCCGATTCCCTGAATTTTGTGGGGGCCTGGTTTTCCTCCTGAAAGCACTGGGGAATCTGACGGTTCAACAGCGTAAATTTTGATGGAAGGGTATGCTTCCTTCAGAACTTCGCCCGCTCCTGTAATCGTTCCGCCTGTACCGATCCCCGCTACAAATGCATCAAGCTGCTCCTCACCGAATTGCTCAACGATTTCTTTACCCGTTGTTTGACGGTGAATTTCTGGGTTAGAAGGGTTATTAAACTGCTGCGGCACAAAGTATCCGTGCTTCTCAGCAAGCTCTTCAGCTTTCTTAATGGCGCCTTTCATGCCTTCCGCACCAGGAGTAAGCACAAGCTCAGCACCGTATGCGCGAAGAAGGTTGCGGCGCTCCATGCTCATTGTATCAGGCATAACCAAAATGGCTTTTAATCCTTTAGCAGCAGCAACCATCGCCAGCCCGATTCCAGTATTTCCGCTTGTCGGTTCAATGATTGTATCACCGGCTTTTAATTTCCCTTCTTTTTCAGCAGCTTCAATCATAGCTAAACCGATACGGTCTTTTACACTGCTTCCAGGGTTCATGTATTCAAGCTTTAGATATACATCCGCACTGTTTTCATCTGCAAGGCGATTTAATTTAACGATTGGCGTATTCCCAATTAATTCAGTAATGGAGTTTGCTACACGTACCATTCTCGACACCTCAATTTCCGACTATTTTTATTGGTATTATGTATATAATCTATCAATTTCAAAATTTTTTGTCAATCACTTAGTACTTTTTTCCCCATAAAACCACGATACATCGGCTTCTTTCCAAAGTGTTTTGACTGTCGCTTTATCGCCTAGCTGATCCATTGCGATTTGCCGTCTGATCTGATCCTTTACTTCATCATTTGAAAATGTTCTTGCCTTTAGTTTTTCTTTCAGCTGGATAACCGCATATCCGTTACTGACCTTTATCGGTTCGTCAGACCATTCATCCTCTTTGAGTGTTTTTGCTTCTTCAAAATATGCTGACGGAATGTTGTCTGATGCTTCTGTGACAAAACCTAAATCTCCGCCGTATGGTGATGTATATCTGTCTGTAGACCTTTCCGCCGCGACAGCTTCAAAGCTTGAGCCGCCTTTCAGTTCTTTCAGGACTTCTCTCGCTTCTTCTTCATCTTTTACAACAATGTGCCGAATTCGATACGAATCATCAAACTGATACAGTTCTTTATTTTTATTATAGAATGATTTCAGTTCTTTGTTTGAGATATCAATATCCCTTGTTAACAATTCTTCAAGAAGGATATTATAACGAATTTGGTCTTTCCACTCTTTCTCAGTTGTATGTTCATCTTCGTAAAAAGAATTGTTGACCGCTTTAATCAGTAAAAACTCACGATCAATTTCGCTTTTAGATACTTTGAGGTTGTTCTTTTTGGCTAGCTGCTCGACGACTCGAACATTGATCATATCTTCAAGTGTCGACTTTCCATATTGGTCTTCCATTTCTTTCAGCCATTCTTCTCTTGTCACGCTTTTGCCTCCAATGGTCGCAATAGACTCACCGGAAGCCGATGCGCCGGCTTGGGATTTCGTCAGCGTATATGCAACGGAAATACAGCAAACCAACAGCGCCCCTAAAATAATCGTCCAGATTGTTCTTGATTTCAAGTCTGCTTTCAGCCCCTTTTCTCAAATTCAAAAAAACCCGCTAAAGAGCTTAGCGGGTAGTTTGATCACGAAGCCCTTCCAGCTCTTCTTTTGTAAATAAGTACTTTTCATTACAAAAATGGCATACTGCTTCGGCTTGTCCATCTTCTTCTATCATATCTTGAATTTCTTTTTTGCCTAGTCCTAAAATGGCTGTTTCGAAACGATCTTTTGAACAAGGACAATGGAATTTAACAGGCATCGTTTCCAAAATCTCAGGCTTCTCGCCTAGGACTTCTTCTAAAATCTCTTCTGGTGTCAGGCCTTTTTGTATGAGCTTAGAAATTGGCTCTACTTGGGATAGACGCTGTTCAATTTTTGTGATGGTTTCATCATCTGTTCCCGGCATAAGCTGAATGATAAAGCCTCCTGCCGCAAGAATGGTGTTGTCAGGATTTACGAGCACACCTACGCCCACTGATGAAGGAATCTGCTCAGATGACACAAGATAGTAAGTGAAATCATCGCCCAATTCCCCTGAAACAATTTCTACTTGTCCTGTGAAGAACTCGCGCAAACCTAAATCTTTTACGACACTTAACGTTCCGCTTGTTCCAACCGCACGTCTGACATCAAGCTTGCCTTGTTCATTTAAATCAAAATGAACCTGCGGGTTAGAAACGTATGCTCTGACTTCCCCTTTTGCATTAGCATCAGCTACAATTGCTCCGATCGGACCTCCGCCCTCGATTTTCACTGTCAGCTTATCATCGCCCTTCAGCATTGCGCCGAGCATAAGTGAGGCTGTCATTGTGCGGCCCAGTGCAGCGGATGCTGTCGGCCATGTACCATGGCGTCTTTGCCCTTCATTTACCATATCAGTTGTTCTCGCTGCATAAGCGCGAACTTTCCCATCATACGCAAGTGCTTTTACTAAATAATCCATTGCAAAACCTCCTATACACTTCCTACGCGGTTTCGTTCATAAATCAATTCCAGCCCTTTTAGGGTTAAGAACGGATCAACGATATCTATACAATCTGATTCGTTTGCAATGAGTGGCGCAAGGCCTCCTGTCGCTATGACCTTTGGTTCCTGTTTTGCCTGCCATTTCATTCGCTTGACGATTCCTTCCACTTGACCGACATAGCCAAATAAAATTCCAGATTGCATCGCGCTTACAGTGTTTTTTCCAATAATATTGTCAGGCCGGGTGATTTCGATACGCGGAAGCTTTGCCGCGCGCGAGTAAAGCGCCTCTGTCGAAATCGTAATCCCAGGAGCAATCGCCCCGCCCATGTATTGTTTGTTTTCATCAATATAGCAGTACGTTGTTGCAGTTCCAAAATCAACAACAATTAATGGATTGCCGTATAAATGTATCGCAGCGACAGCATTTACAATTCTGTCTGCTCCTACTTCTTTCGGATTGTCATATTTTATATTTAAACCCGTTTTCATACCCGGACCGACAATTTGCGGTTCGATATGAAAGTATTTTGTGCACATTCTTTCTAATGCAAACATAATTGGCGGCACTACTGAAGAAATAATAATGCCATCTATCTGTTCAAACATAAGCCCGGAATGCTCAAATAAGGAGCGCAAAATCATCCCAAACTCATCTTCTGTTTTATGCCTGCTTGTTTCTATACGCCAGTGATATTCTAATTTTCCATCATGATATACACCAAGTACAGTATTGGTGTTCCCCACATCGATAACCAGTAACAACCTCTATCACCACTTTTGAATAGTTTCTCTACTTTACTTTTTACAAACATTCTACAATAACATACACGATCTGCGGCTCATTTGTAAACAAATCGATACCAGAAATGGATGATTGTAAAAGCCGCAGCCGAGCCATTGATTTACATAAAAAAACTGCCAGCGTTAACCGGCAGTTTTTAGAGAGAAAACGAATTACTCTTTTGTATCGTCTTTCTTTTCTTCTGTTTTTGTCAGAATGTTTACTTTCACATCATCGTTCTTTTCATCATCTGAGAAATTGCGCTCAGGCAATGTTCCATGATCGACAAGGTGTTTGATTTGTTCAGCGTCAAGCGTTTCAACTTTCAGAAGCGTTTGAGCAATCAATTCAAGCTTGTCACGATTTTCAGTCAGAATTTGTTTCGCGCGCTCATAACATTCTTTGATAATGCGCTGAATTTCCTGATCAATTTCGTAAGCGATTTGATCACTGTAGTTCTGTTCGTTGTTGAAATCACGGCCTAAGAAAACCTGACCGCCCTGAGACTGTCCAAATTGCAACGGTCCCAGTTTTTCTGACATACCGAATTCTGTAACCATTCGTCTTGCAATATTCGTCGCACGCTGGAAGTCATTGTGCGCTCCTGTGCTGACTTCACCGAAGATAATTTCTTCAGCGACACGTCCGCCCAAGAGGCCGACAATTTTATCAAGCAGCTCCGGCTTTGTCTGGAAGTAACGGTCTTCCCTTGGAAGCATAACGGCATAACCGCCAGCCTGGCCCCGAGGAACAATCGTTACTTTATGAACCATATCAGCCTCATCTAAAACGAGTCCGATAACGGTGTGTCCACCTTCGTGATAAGCTACAATATTGCGTTCTTTCTTGGAGATGACACGGCTCTTCTTAGCTGGTCCGGCAATCACACGGTCCGTCGCTTCGTCAATATCACGCGCATCGATTTTTTTCTTGTTTTGACGAGCCGCCACAAGAGCAGCTTCATTCAATAGATTTTCTAAGTCCGCGCCTGAGAAGCCTGGCGTTCTCATAGCAATTGATTTCAGGTTAACCGTTTCATCCAGCGGTTTGTTTCTCGCATGGACTTTCAATACAGCTTCACGGCCAATAACATCTGGGCGATCCACTGTGATTTGACGGTCAAAACGTCCCGGACGAAGTAAGGCTGGGTCCAAGATGTCCGCACGGTTCGTCGCAGCAATGATAATGATTCCTTCATTGGCGCTGAATCCGTCCATTTCAACAAGCAATTGGTTAAGCGTCTGTTCACGTTCATCGTGTCCGCCGCCGAGACCCGCGCCACGCTGGCGTCCGACTGCGTCAATTTCATCGATGAAGATCAAACAAGGCGCATTCTTTTTTGCATTTTCAAACAAGTCACGCACACGGGAAGCACCGACACCTACAAACATTTCAACGAAATCAGATCCGCTGATGCTGAAGAAAGGTACGCCGGCCTCACCTGCACAAGCTTTTGCCAGCAATGTTTTACCGGTACCCGGAGGTCCGACTAAAAGCACGCCTTTTGGTATTCTCGCACCAAGCTCGGCAAACTTGCGAGGATCTTTCAGAAACTCAACAACTTCAACGAGTTCTTGCTTTTCTTCGTCAGCCCCTGCAACGTCTTTAAATTTGACGCGTTTCTTTTCCTCTGTATACAGCTTCGCCTTGCTCTTACCAAAGTTCATGACACGGCTGCCGCCGCCTTGAGCCTGATTGAGCAGGAAGAAAAACAGAATAAAGATAATGACAAACGGGATGATGGTCGTCAGGAATGTTACCCATCCACTTGTTTCTTGAGCGGGCTCAACCTTTACGTCTGTCTTTTTCAAAGCATTAAATATCTGGTCTGCTCCCTTTCCTTCAGGAACATGAGTCAAAAAGTATTGATCTTTGTCGTAGTTTTTCAGCTGCCCTTTCACCTCATAAACACCCCTGACAGGCTGAACCGATACGCTATCAACTTTCCCGTCATCCAGGTTTTTGATGAACGTACTGTACGACATATTTTCTGTTTTCGGATTTGAGGTCTGGAAGTAGCTCACAACCCCGATTACTACTAATAAAATAAGTAAATAAAAAATGGTATTACGGAAGACCCGATTCATTCCTTACCTCCTCCCACAGTAAGCACAACTATGTTCAATAGTACCATAGAAAATCATTCCAATACAAACAATAACCATCTCGGAAGCAGGCTGCCGATCAGCTTTCATAAACTGCCGGTTTTAACACTCCGATATAAGGCAGATTGCGATAGCGCTCAGCATAATCAAGTCCGTAACCCACTACAAACGCGTCAGGAACTTCAAAGCCTACAAAGTCTGCTTTGATGTCCGCTTTTCTTCCGCTCGGTTTATCCAAAAGGGTAACAATCTTAATTGATTTTGCTTTACGGTATCGGAAGAGCTCTACTAGATAACTTAAGGTTAACCCACTGTCGATGATATCTTCAATAATTAAGATGTCCCGGCCCTCTACAGATGTATCCAAATCTTTAATGATTTTTACTTCTCCAGAAGAAACCGTAGAATTTCCGTAGCTTGATACATCCATGAAATCCATTTCCAAATATGTATCAATATGCTTGATAAGATCCGCCATAAAAGGAAGTGCTCCTTTTAACACACCGATTGCCAACGGAAATGTATCTTGATACTCGCTCGTTAATTCTGCGCCTAACTCTTTTACTTTCTCTTGTATCTCTTCCTCTGAGATCAGTACTTTCTCGATATCATGTTTCATCATGATTTTGCTTGCCCCCTACACTTTTCATGCTGTCTATATTGTAATACAATGCGGTCGCTGTTTGGAATCACAAGATCTTCAAAAATTGATTTTTTCAAGCCAGGTATCCAGATAATTTCACCGTTTGCGTCCGTTACAATCGGCCAGTTGTCTCTTTCTCGGAGAGGCAATTTCTTATCAATAAATATATCCTTTACCTTTTTCGAGCCGTTCATCCCTTTTAGTTTGATCCGGTCTCCAGCTTTTCTCGTCCGGATCGTTAAGGGGAACCGCACCTTTTTTTCACTTGTGATAAAAACAGCATTCCCATGTTCTTCAGGCGGATCCGCATAATGCTTTGCCTCTATCAGAAATCCATTAGGGAGCACTGCCGTTTCATTAGCAGCTCCGCTTATTTGGTATTCAAAGGGAACATTTTTGCACTGCCATTGTTCAAATGTAAACAAACATGTCTGATATGATTTGACCACCTTCAGCCCTTTTGGAAAGTCCAATATTCCTGAAGGGCCGCTCTTTTCCGCCCAATCGAGAAACTGCTGAATGTGATGAGCTGAAAAGGATGATGGAACGTTTTCATAAAGATAGTTTAATATTAGTTGAACTCCTCTTCTTTGTAAAGGCATCGGGAGGGCAAGCAATTGAGAGGAATTGATTTCAACTGATGTATTAGACTGGCTTGTGATTACTTTATTCATTTCATCTTTCGTTAATGACTGTAAGAATTGCTCATCTTCCGTCAGTGCCTCACTCACTTTCTGAAACCTTTTATGCACATCCGGCGACTCCTGTTTCAAAAACGGGAGCACTGTTTTTCTGAATCTGTTTCTTGTGTAGTCATCTTTGGCGTTGCTTTCATCCGTCCGGTAGCCCAAGCCGTTTTCACGGCAATAGTGAAGGATCTCTTCCTTTGTAATGGTTAAGAACGGCCTGATGATCCGCCCCGTCCCAAAACGTCTGACCGGCTGCATTCCCGCAAGTCCCGCTCCAAGCGTGCCCTTAGCCAATCTCATAAGCATCGTTTCAACCTGGTCATCACCATGATGCGCAAGCGCCAGATAGTCCGCTTGATGCTTCAACATGATTTCCTCAAAAAACTGATAGCGGCAATCACGTGCCGCAGCCTGCTTATTGAGACCTTTTTCCTGCGAATATGCTGTTACATTGATTTGAGCCGTTTCGCACGTGAGCTGTTCAGCTTCACAATAAGCTTGGACAAAACGCATGTCTTCCTCAGATTCCGCGCCCCTGAACCGATGGTCGACATGAGCTGCAATAATATTCGCTGAACGGCCGCATAGCTTATGCAGTGCGTGAAGAAGAGCCATTGAGTCCGGACCGCCGGAAACGCCTACAATGATTGTCGCCCCTTTTAACGTAAGATTGTATTTGTTTAAAAAATCTTTGACACTTTTCACAATGTCCTCCTCACAATGAGCAGGTTTTTTAAAGATATTCATATCCTATCACTTTCAATCCTTCCAAGCAAAGAAGAAGCATAGGCTTTGCAGATTGTGCCATTCAGATTAAGAAAAAGATAATGTAGGCGAAATAAAGCGCCAAAACGCTGATCACGATAAGTGTTGTTTCAAATAACCCCCCCGACTTAGGCGGCTTCTGTTTAGGAGTATATCGCGTTTTCGTTACTTTTCCTTGGCGCGGTTTTTGCTGTGCTTGTCTTGTAACAGGCTGCGGCGCTGCTTTTACAGCTTGTTTTCTCTGTACTGCTTTTTGCCCCGCGTCGAGCATATCCTTCTTCATTTCATCTGCGGATTGATAATCTCCGTTCAATGCTGAAAAAAGCACTTTTTTATACTTTTTCAGCAAAGGGTGCCCTTCGATTAGAGACCTGAGCTGTTCCTTAGGCTGGTTTGTTTTCTTGAATTCTTTTTTATGCACACTGTTGATCATAATCATGGCAACTGCAAACAGATCGTAGGTTGGCTCTGCTTTTCTTGTTCCATACCCCCAATACCCTCTGTCGTAAAACTCGGTATACTCTTTTATCGCCCGGCCTTCCTTTGTCGTGCCGCCTACATCAATGCAGCGGATTCTAGCGGGCGGACCGGTTACGATCAGATTATCAGGTTTAAGATCGCCAAATATCCATCCCTGCTGGTGAAGCACCGATAAGCTGGATAACAGTTGAATCATCAATACCGGTATCCATTCTGCTCCTTTATCATTGACATAATTCAAAAGCAACGGGCCTTTTATGTATTCCATTGCATAAAACGAAACTTTCGTATTGGCACTTGGGATGTAGGCATCATCCGTATCAAAAAAAGAAGGCCCCATCGTAACAGACTGGGCCTTTGAGAAAGATTTCAAGACATTCACTTCAGAAGTAATAGACAGGCTGTCATCGCTCACCTTTAAGGCAACATGTCCATCTGATGCTTCTGCCAAATACACAATTCCATTGGCCCCTTTTCCAAGCTGTTTACGCAATGTATAAGTGTTTCCGTTCCACTTGCCTTTGATTGTCGTACCAGGCCTAAGGCTACATGCCAAACTCGTCAAAGCGTCGTTCATCATCTGCCAGCATGCTCCTTCTTGAGCGGATTTTTTCAAATTGCTGCGTCGCTTCACGTATCGCCGGACCTGTCGGCGTGATGCCGCCTGTTGAAAGCTTTGCAAAGAGTGTGGAAAGAGATTGCAGCTTTGGTGTCCAGTTCAGCACAAGCTCGACCTCTTGTTTTTTCCCGGGAAATATACACATCGCAAATTCGTTATTCCCGATTCGGGAATTGAGGCTGACAGACAAATCAATCAGCGCCTCTTTTACTGTAGGAAGCTTAGGCGCCATACTTGCGCTTGTATCAACCAGAACCAAAACCTGAAGATGCACCGTTTCTCCGAGCTCGTCTACCACTTCCATGACTTCGCCGCGTTTTTCGGGTGAAAGCTCCTCCATTTCCACATTCTTTCCTAGAATTTGTTTCAGCTCTTGATTGACTACACCTTGTAATGTTTGCGTCATTGCTTTTTTTGTTACCATTTGTACGGTTTGAGAAAGCTGAGATGCATAAACGACCTGATGCACGCCCCCTCCGGCAAGCGCAATCCCTTCGACTTCCTTCATTGCCTCAGGGTCAATTTGGTTTTCTTCCATTATACCTATGACATTTACCGTAATCCCCTGCTCTTTAGCAAAAGCAGCCATTGCTAGCGGGTCTTCCCCATGGTTCGAGCAGCCATCCGTTATCAGCAAAATTTGATTTAAATGTCCGTTATTCACATTCATTCCTCCTGGAGAATACGAGGATTCTCAGATTCATATATTCCCATCTTCGCCAGAAGAAATTTGATTTATACGGAAGCGTTATGAAATTTCTTGTTTGTTTTGAAAGATGGCAGGAACAGGTATAGATGCCCACTTCGGTGTATTGTGGTCAATCCGGACGACAACAACTGTCATATCGTCCTCAATTTGGCCGGATCTCGTGCGGATGACTTCCTCCATGAGTAAATCGGCAATCTCCTGCGGATCATTTGTTTTTAACCCCTTCATTTTGCGTTTCATCCATAAATCATGATTTTCTACATGCTTAGGGCCCTCAAAAATGCCGTCACTCATCATAATCAAGAGGTCACCCGCTTTCAGCTGTTCACTCACAACCTCCACATCAAATTCATTAATAATACCGATTGGCAGATTGCTCGCTTGAACTTTCATTACCTGGTCGCCCCGTTTGATAAAGCTAGGCGTCGATCCGACCTTTAAAAATTTACAGCTGGCATCTTGAAGATCGATAATAGATAGGTCAAGCGTGGAATATATCTCGTCAGTTGTCCTCAGGGACAGTATGCTGTTGATCGTTTTAATTGCTATTTTTTCATCAATGCCGGATTCAAGGATTTTCTCCAGAAGCTTGATCGTTTCATTGCTTTCGAAGTGTGCCCTTGCGCCATTGCCCATTCCGTCACTGATTGCCGCAGCATATTTTCTGGCTCCTAGCTCCATCATGCTGTAGCTGTCGCCAGAGACAAGGCCGCCGCCCTTCGCAGCGTGAGCCGCACCTGTAGACACCCTGTAAGATTTTGTTGATCCAAAGGCGACATGACTGTATCCATTCGGATGCGGAGAGTGCTGTTCGGCTTTTACAAGAATTTGTTCCTCCAGAATGTCAGAAAGCATAGGGGCAATGATTTTTTCACTTTCTCCATGTCCGCTGAATGGAATGGTCATTTCGATATCAATATTTCCTTGTTCAAGACTATATATCTCCACATGCTGAATCTCGATTCCAAAATGCTGAAGCGCCTCTATGATTTGCTCTTCCTGCAGAAAGTGCTGTTCCCGCTCTCTTTTTATTTCCCGAGAAAAGTCTGCCATGACCTCAGAAACACCTAAAAGCTGTTCAGCAACAAGACGCCTGCTGTCCTGCACTTTTTTCTTAAGCGTCAAATGAGCATGATGATGTGAGAGTTCATCCTCAATCAGCTCTTCAACTTGCTTTGATTTAGAGCAGTGCTGATGAAACTCTTTTTTCAGCCTTCGGTTCGACGCATATTCTTTTTCTTCTGTTTCAAGCATAACTTGTTTCATTAAGTCATATGTTTTATCAAAGTTCTCTACCCAGCACCTGTTTTTCTTGTAGCACGTCTGACAGGAATGCTCTGTGATCTTGCTTAAAAACAAATCAACTTCGCTGTCATCTGTCTGATCGTCTGATGCTTGATAAAAGGTTGCAAAGCTTTCAGACAGCGCGTGGAACACATTGGAGAACTGGTCTACCTTTTGAGCAGTAACATCTCTGATTTTTCTTGCATATTGCTGCTGCTCTTGAAGATGCTCCACAGTTCCCGGAATATATCTCGCCACTTTCTTTGTAATCGATTGAGGTGTAAGCAAAAACAGGCCGACTGCGATTAATGACTCATAAAGTGTTGTCATCAGACCGGCAGAGCCTTCACCATATAAAGAAATAAGAAGTGATCCAACGATCAGCCCGATTGCTGCGCCCGCTTTTTTCCCTTCCTTCAGCAAACCGCCTAATAAACCGGAAAAAGCGAGCAAACTCATTTGATAGAGGTTTCCAATATTCGCCAATCCAAGAATCAGACCGGTCACCACACCAACCGTACAGCCAATACTCGCTCCGCCAATAAAGGAAAAACTCAATACAACATAACGAGCCAGTATATGTTCTGCCTGCATCCCTTGATAGGACAAGCCGGCAAGCCCTGTCAAAACAGAAGCAATAAGTATCATAAAGCAAATGATTTCCTCTATTTTTAAAGACTGTTTTACTTTTTTCACAGTGAAAATCGGAAGGCTCTGAAGAAAAATCAGCGTTAAAATAAAGGATAGTCCAGCTTCAACGACAGCCATCACATAATCATAGGTTGTAAATGCGCCATGTTGAGCGTAAACAAACCCGGCTCTTGCTGCAGTCATGGAGAAGAACACGACAATCGGGAGTGCTTTCACGCGATCGTCGGTGATGAAGGCGGCCACTTTAGAAAATATGAAGAATGCCAGTAATGCCGCTAGTATGAGCAATGAGTGCTTCGGAGAAATGGTCAGCGCACCTGCAAGCACAGCCAGCACCGCATAAAGCGCCTTGTCTCTTCTGATGAGAAGCATTGCTCCAAAGAAAGGAAGTGCGAAAGGAAGCACCTCGGATAATATGAAAGCCCGTCCAAGCAAAAATCCGATGACAACATAAATGAATCCTTTATAGAAAAACAGTGAATGCAAATGATGAGTCACCAGCTTCGTGCCCCTGTTAAAAAACGATTGGAGTTTTTCAAAAGCTTGTCCCGCCATTGGCCCGTTCACTCTTCTTTCTGCTTTTTCCATTCCTCTCATCTCCCACCTGTTATATTCGTTGCCTGTCATTATAGCGAAAGCACAGATAGGATTTTGTCAAAAGAAGGTAACAATACCAAAGAAATCTTCGACGGTTTCTGCCTTGATATTCGTTTCTCAAAAGAATTTCCGGAATGTTGTCTAAAAATGAAAAAAATCGGCTTCTACAAGAGAAACCGATTTTTTAGGATGACCCGTACGGGATTCGAACCCGTGTTACCGCCGTGAAAGGGCGGTGTCTTAACCGCTTGACCAACGGGCCAAACAAATATGGTAGCGGCGGAGGGGATCGAACCCCCGACCTCACGGGTATGAACCGTACGCTCTAGCCAGCTGAGCTACACCGCCATATTATTGGTGCTTCTAAGCACAAGTTATATAATACAAAGGTTTGTCCTTTTCGTCAATAGAAACTTTAATGTTATAATTTTCTGACTCTTAAAGCGTGTGAGGATAATAAAAAAAGCATCCGCGGGATGAACGGATGCTTCGTTTATTTATAGAAAGCAGCAAGTTATCCTCTTCTTGCTCCGCGCCCTCCACGTTTTGATTCCGTGTTGCGTTTTAAAGATGACAAGCGATCTTCGCTGTCTTTTAAAAACTTATTCATTTTCTGTTCAAAAGATTCTTTCGGACGGAAATCATTTCTAGGTCTGGCTTGCGGACGGTCTTTAGCTTTTTTAATAGATAAACCAATTTTCCCGTCTTTTTCAACGTTGATGACTTTCACTTCAACTTGGTCGCCGACTTTTAAGTGATCATTAATGTCTTTGACATAGTTATCAGCTACCTCACTGATGTGAACGAGACCGGTTGAGCCTCCAGGCAATTCAACAAATGCTCCAAAATTTGTAATACCTGTAATTTTCCCTTGCAACTTGCTGCCAACTTCAATCGACATAAAAAAAGTGCTCCTCCTTAGGCTTATAAAAAGATCGTTTGCTTAATTATACCTAAATAAAAATTTAAGTGTCAACAAGGCTACTTGCTCTTCTTCTCCACATTGAAGATAATTTCTCCGTCTCCAGACATGAATAAGTCTCTTCTGGCAAGCTCTGTGACGTAATCCTCATCCTTCAATTTGGATATTTCTTCTTTTAAATCCGTTTGTTTTGCCTTTAAACTTTTCAGTTCTTTTTCAAGTTGTTCTTTCTTTTCTTCTTTTGCGCTAAGGGAAGATGTTTGGGACCATACAGAGCTTGCCAGCACAATTGCCGTCAGGAATACTAGGGCGCCGAATACAGTCAACCGTCTGTATAGCCCTTTGCGTCTTCTTTTCTTCAGCTGATTCTGCCGCTCTACTTGTTCTTTATAGTCATTTTGTATTTCAGATATCGTTCGTTCTCTGGAAAAATTCAAACCAGACGGTCCTCCTTTCATCTCTTCAAAAAACGTGTAATGGTCGTTCTTATGGTTACCAATAGTTTCTTCTTCTTTTTGAGAAATCCTGCACCTTTTTCAAAATAACGTCTAAAAGTTAGACGCATTCTTACAGGAAGAAGTTTCAAACATTGTTTTGCGATAAAACGGATCGGAAAACACAGAACCATGACTATTTTATATAGACACAACAAGAGAAAAATGATTAGGCGGTATGTTTTCTTTAATAGAAACGCACCCAACCAGATGATCGCTCCGAATGTCCATACAATAGGACGAAATAACACGTGCTGAATGAGTTTTTTGAAGAATTGATAAACAGAAACAACAAGGTAAATGATGAATTTCAGTATTTTTATATAGATTCGTTTGCAAAGGCTCTGATACGTCGCAACACCCAGCAGAACCGCTAAAAAGATGTAAAGCCTGAATTCTCCCTCATTTACATGTAGCAAGACATAAAAGAAAAGCAGCCCTTGCACAATCCAGAAAAGAATATCATGAATAAATAATAGCCATCTGGCTGTTTTGGCACGAATGACAAAGAGCCGGTATGTATCAAGCGACGCCCCAAGCCAGAGGCCCATACCGGACATCGCCAGCATTGTATAGAATTGTGTCGTTAGCGTCATTTAAACAACTTGCTAAAAAACCCTTTAGCTTTATCCCCTTGTTGTTCGTCTAAGTACACTAAATCAAATACCCTGCCTTTAATAGAAACAATCCCTTTTTCTACATCTAGATTTTTCATCTGGAGGTTTTGGCCTCTGACTGAGAGCATTCCCATCACCGTTTCCAGCAGGAATTCTTCGTTATCAAAGCTCTCTACATGCTTCACTCCAGAAATATCTAAATGCTTCCGGCCTTTCATTGTCACATCATGCTGTTCCGGAACAGACGAAGAACCTTTTTGATCATAATATGAATTCATCTATTCAGCCCCCATATCCTCGATACTTTTAGCATTATTACTGCATTGTATGAGGCAGGGGATTTTTTTAGAACAAGCCTATTCGCCGAGTTTTTCTTCCTTTAGGATGGTATACATGTTTGCAGCTTCTTCTTTTTTCGTCGTGTCTTTCAACTCATTTACTTGAACCGTTACAAGCTTTTGGCCGAAGCGGACCGTTAGTTCATCTCCCGGTTTTACGTCAGAGCTTGCTTTGGCCTGGTTACCGTTAATAGCGATGCGCCCCTGGTCAGCTACTTCCTTTGCTAGTGTACGTCGTTTAATCAGCCGTGATACTTTTAAAAATTTATCTAATCTCATATTTACGATCTCCTCTCAGTTTCTTTTGCTTCATTCCACAGTTTGTCCATGTCCTCAAGAGACATGTCAGCCAGCTCGATTCCCTTTTCTTTCGCTGTTTCCTCAATATACGAGAACCGTCTTCGGAATTTGTCATTGGTCATGGCCAATGCTTCCTCCGGTTCTATTTTGTAAAAGCGGGCTACATTCACCAGTGCAAACAAAATGTCGCCAAACTCAGCCTTGAGATTGTGTTCATGAGGATCTTCAGAAACCTCAGAAGAAAACTCCTTCATTTCCTCGCTTACTTTTTCCCAAATATCGCTGACGTCTTCCCAATCAAAACCTACCTTTGCTGCTTTTTTCTGAAGTTTAGCGGCTTTCGAAAGGGCTGGAAGGGTTTTCGGCACGCTGTCTAATAACGATGCTTCATATGTGTTTTTTTCGGCCTTTTTTATGTCTTCCCAATTTGCCAAAACATCGTTTTCATCCTGAACCTTAACATCTTTAAACACATGGGGATGTCTTCGGACCATTTTTTCACTGATTCCTTTTATGACATCATCAATTGTGAAATAACCTTCATCTTCACCAATTTGCGCGTGAAGTAAGACTTGAAGCAAAACGTCGCCAAGCTCTTCGATCATATGGTCTGTGTCTTCTTCGTCAATTGCTTCGAGAAGTTCATAACATTCTTCAATCATGTACTGTTTTAATGATTGATGCGTCTGCTTTTTATCCCACGGACATCCATTTGGCCCGCGAAGCTCTCTGATAATGCTTCGGAACGCGGAGAATTCGTGATAAAGCAGCTTCTCTTCTTTAATCGGCGGAATATACACACTTGTTAAGTTATTCAATGCGACATTGCGGTCCAGCTCAAATAAAGGCACTGTCTGGATCTCCTCGTCACGGCTTCCAGCCGCAGTCACGATCACAACCTCATAATCATCAGGCAGCTTCTCCATTAATGTCAGCTTGACTTCAGAAGCGGTCATTTGGTCATAAACCTGACAAATGATCAGGTGATGTCTGAGCTCAAGCTCATCCGCGGACAACGTGCCGGCATCCACAAATTGAAAACCTTCAATCGGGTCGATTTGCAAGGCATTGAATGTGGCATCAAGAAAACTTTGTCCTCCCGCGACTTTTACTTGAACATTTTCCTCTTCCTGCCGCTCCGTCAGCAGTTGTACTGTTTTTTCTGCGACAAAAGGATGTCCCGGCACAGCATAAACCACGTCCTCACGCTGCGCCTCCTCAAAGAGGATATCTGCAATTTCTTCATAAACCGCATCGAATTGGTCATGTTTTTCATATATATCGTCAAAAAAACGGATGTTCTTCGTTTCTTTTTCAAGCTCTTGAATTAAAGGGTGATCCTTGGTTCTGACATACAGCGTATCTGCTTTCGTCAGCAGCCTATGTATACCAATTGTCAATTGGTCCATGTCTCCGGCACCAAGTCCGACGACTGTAATATTACCTGCCATTTTGTTCTCTCCTTCTCACGATTTTGCTTAACTTGCTGCCAAAAGGCACACTGTTCAGCTCTTCATCCGTAAATATTCCCAATTTCATCATACAATAAATAAACACCGCGCCACCAATGGCAACAGCAGAAAGACTTTCAATAACTGCCGCTCCTCTTCCTGCTGCAGGAATCAAAAAAGTCCAGAGACGCATATATGCAAGCAAGACAGCCGACATCAAAAGGGCAGATCCAATGACCGGAATCATAATGCCTTTGAGCTTACCAAGCCATTCCTTTTGCCGAAGCCGATACAAGTTAAGTCCGGCGACAGCCGCAAAGGAAGCCGCTGTTGCAAGTGATGCACCTTCAATCCCATAGTGCGGAACCAAAAGAGTATTTAACACCCATTTCACTGCAACACCTGCACCTACCGCTATCGCAGGAAAAACTGTGTATCCCGCGCCCTGTAAAACTGCGGCTGCCGTAACTGCCAAGGATGCAAACAAAATAGAGCAGCTGAAAACTTGTAACGCAGCTGTCCCTTCACCATTTTGAAATAGCATGATATTGACCGGCTCAAGAATGCAAATTAGTCCAGCTGACGCCCCTGTACCCAGCACAAGACATAGTTTTAAAGAGGACGCAACTTTTTCTTTCATAATCTTCAGCTCTTTGTTCTTTACAGCCTTAGAAATATACGGAACGAGTGACGTCGCAATGCTCACCGCGAAAACCGAACCGAGCTGCAGCAAGGGCTGCCCCCGATCATAAATCCCCTTTAGGCGTTTCGCTTCTTCGCTTGCTTCACCGCCCGAAAGCAAAGCATATAAATTCAAAGCATCCACAAGCTGGATAAACAAAAGCAGCAAACTGCTTACACAAATTGTAACCGAATATAAAAACAGTTTTTTCGTCAATTCTTTTATTGTTATGACATTTTCATTTTGCCTGTCCGTTTGATTGTCACTTTTCGCTTTAAACCAAAAAAATCCGAGTATGATCAACGCAACAAAACTTCCGGCAAGAGATCCAGAAGCAGCTGCCGCTCCCGCAATATAGAGCGAGGCTCCCTTTTTGACGAGCCAAAAAGATAAGCCCAAGAGCACCGCAACCCGCAGAAACTGCTCTGTCATTTGCGATAAGGCTGACGGGAGCATATCGTGCCGCCCTTGAAAACCTCCTCTAAGCAACGCGACAAACGGGAACAGCAGAAATGCATATGCAGTCACTTGAATTAACATGGCGAGATGTGAATCTCCCATAAAAAGTGCGATTGGAACAGCACCCATATATAAGCAAAGAAATAATAAAACACCGATTAAAGACAAAAATAACGCTGATATTTTTAATATGGTGTGATGACTTTTTTCACTATAATCATTCATCAGTTTCGAAATAATGACCGGAAATCCTGATGTGGACAGCATGACTGCAATACCAAGAAAGGGATACACCTGCTGATATATATAAAATCCAACATCTCCGACAATGTTTTGAAACGGGACTCTGTAAACGGCACTTAATATTTTTGAGATGACTCCTGCCAGGATTAAAACAAAAGCCCCCTGCCAAATCCAATGCCGTTTAACGCCTATTGAATCGTCCATCCAAAAGCTCCTTCCCAACGTCAGGGGCAATACGGTTTACATATTACCGCGGCACAAATAAAAACGAGGTTATTATACCACATCCCAACCCTTGGAATCCTTTTTGGGCATGCATAAAAAAGAACAGCGTCCCAAGGAGAGCTGTTCTTTTCATACCTATTTTCGATAAAAGGAATAAGACCTACTGTTCCATTTGACGAGCCAAAAATCCAGCTGCTGTCTCAACGGCTTTATGCTCTACTTCGCCCATTGTCTGATCCTTTGAAAAAATCACCACAGCGCCTATCGGATCGCCATTCGCCACAATCGGGCCGACAGTATAAGAATTCATGTCCTCATCTATGCCATTAACAAGCTGTACTGATTTTGCATCACTCTCAAGGACGGAACTGCGCTGATCCATTGTTTTTTCCAGCATTTCGCTGATTGACTTATTTAAGTAGTCTTTTTTCGAGCTGCCTGACACGGCAATATATACATCACGGTCACAAATCAGCACTGAATGGCCGAGACTGTCGTAAAGCGCGTCTGCATACTCCTTTGCAAAGTCTCCAAGCTCACTGATCGGAGAGTACTTTTTCAAAATCACTTCTCCGTCACGATCTACAAAAATCTCAAGCGGATCGCCTTCCCTGATTCTAAGAGTTCTGCGAATTTCTTTAGGAATTACGACCCGACCTAAGTCATCAATACGACGTACGATACCGGTTGCTTTCATCTCTGGTGCCTCTCTTTCATTTGATGGTATATACATGTGGGAAAGACCTAAAGCAGTTACTTTATGTACCTTCCGCCTCGCTTGAAATTAGTATCCGTCACATCAAATGTAATATACACCAGAGAGTAACAAAATTTACGTTGATGAAATGGTTTGCTTTTTCACATTTTTTAAACCCTTCAGCATGCCCAGCACCGTTTCGAGCCATTCATCGGCACTGCGGCCTTTTGTCTGTACGGAGATTTTGAGTTTTTTTCCTTCCATTCCCAGCCCGATTTGTCTGCCATATTTATTGCCAAGCTCAAACAGCTTCTGGCCGTCAATTTCTGCACTTGCTTCTTCAGAAATCGTCAATCTGACCGCATCTTTATCCTGCTTAATCAGTTCAACACGTTCATGTTTCGCATAAACCTTCATTTCTGCAACAGTAAACAAGTATTCGACTTCTTTTGGATAGTTTCCAAACCGGTCGATCATTTCGTCTTGAAGTTCATTCTTCTCTTCGATTGTAGCCACAGACCTGAAGCGTTTATACATATCAATTTTCTGTTTGCCGTCTTGAATATAGGTTTCAGGAATATACGCGTCAAGCTCGACATCAATTTCTGTTTCAAACTGCACTGTCTTCGCTGTATCTCCTTTACGCTCTTCAATGGCCTCCTTCAGCATTTGTGAATAGAGGTCAAATCCGACCGAATCGATGAAGCCGTGCTGCTGGGCGCCAAGAAGATTCCCGGCTCCGCGAATCGTTAAGTCACGCATTGCGATTTTAAAACCGGAACCGAGCTCTGTGAACTCTTTAATAGCCTGCAGCCTTTTTTCAGCCACTTCTGTCAGCACTTTATCCCGGCGGTACGTGAAGTACGCATACGCCACCCGATTAGAACGGCCGACACGCCCCCGCAGCTGATAAAGCTGAGAAAGACCCATCTTGTCGGCGTCAAATACAATCAGCGTATTGACGTTCGGGATGTCTACGCCTGTTTCAATAATGGTTGTGCTGACGAGAACGTCTGATTCTCCTTCAAGGAAATTCAGCATAACGGTTTCTAATTCATTTTCTGTCATTTTCCCATGTGCATACGCTACCTTAGCGTCAGGGACAAGCATTGAGATCTCATCCGCTTTCCGCTCGATATCCTCTACCCGGTTGTACAAGAAATAGACCTGTCCTCCGCGTGCAAGCTCGCGTTCAATCGCCTCTCTGACAAGGGCGCCGTTGTATTCCACAACATACGTCTGTACGGGAAAGCGGTTTTCCGGCGGAGTCTCGATGACTGAAAGATCCCTTACGCCAAGCATAGACATATGCAGCGTACGCGGAATCGGTGTCGCTGTTAATGTTAATACATCAACATTGGCTTTAATTTGCTTGATCTTTTCTTTATGGGTTACACCGAAGCGCTGCTCTTCATCAATAATGAGGAGCCCTAAGTCTTTATAAACGACATCTTTTGATAACAGCCGGTGCGTCCCGATAACGATATCAACAGTGCCATTTTTCAATCCTTTGATCGTTTCGTTCGCTTCTTTTCTCGTTCTGAATCTGCTGAGAAGGCCGATATTAATCGGATAGTCTTGGAAGCGCTCGGTAATGGTTTCATAGTGCTGCTGTGCCAAAATAGTTGTCGGAACGAGCAGGGCTACCTGCTTTCCATCACCTATCGCCTTAAACGCGGCACGTATGGCAACCTCTGTTTTACCGTAGCCGACATCTCCGCATAGCAAGCGGTCCATCGGACGTTCTCTTTCCATGTCCTTTTTGATTTCGTGAATGGAACGAAGCTGATCCTCAGTCTCTTGATAAGGGAACGCTGATTCGAATTCACGCTGCATCTCATGGTCAGGAGAAAACGCATAGCCCTTGCTTGCTTCCCTTTCGGCATACAGCTTAATTAAGTCATCAGCAATATCCTGAACGGATGTTTCTACTTTTTTCTTGACCCGCTTCCATTCGCTTCCGCCTAATTTATACAGCTTCGGCTCTTTTCCTTCGGAGCCGACATATTTTTGAACCTGATCAATTTGTTCTACAGGGACGTAAAGCTTGTCGCTTCCCTGGTAATGAATATTTAAATAGTCTTTATGGATACCATTAATTTCAAGGGTTTCAATCCCTAAGTACTTTCCGATCCCGTGATTAATATGAACGACATAATCACCGATTTGAAGCTCGGAATAGCTTTTGATGCGCTCTGCATTAGTAAGCTTCTGTTTTCGAGGCTTCTTTTTCACACGGTTTTTAAACAGTTCTTCTTCCGTAATAACCGCAAGCTTCATTAACGGCAGCTCAAATCCCGATTGGAGCTCGCCTTCCATAATATAGACCTGTCCCTGAACAAGCGCCTTTTTGCTATCTGTCATGGCCGCTTCGATTTCATAATCAGCCAGAACTGAAGATAATCTCTGTGTACGTTCCTTGTTTGCTCCTAAGAACACAACGGTGAAGTTGGATTTTTTAAAACGTTCCATTTCACCAGCAAGCACGTTCATTTGGCCATGGAAACTCTGCATTTGTCTGCTTGATACATTGACGATATTTTGCGGACTCGTATGGTGTACATGCCGTAAAAATAAAGAATAGTACAGCAGAGGCCGTTTTTGCTCAGCCACTATTTTTTGGAAGCTGAATGACAAACTGATGTCATGCAAAATCTTCCCTTCCTCAAGAAGGTTTGTTATGAACTCCGCTTCTTCTTTTTGAAGCTGCTCTTCCATCTCATGGATCCGGCTGACTTCATCCAAAATCAGAAGTGTATTCTCAGGAGTATAATCTAGTAAACTAGCAGGCTTTTCATAGAAATATGAGAGATACTTCACCAGCTCCTGATCTGTCTGGCCTTCTGACAAGCGTTCTTTATCGTGAGAAATATTCGCATGAAGAATTTCTTTTTGCTTGTCGACCTTTAATTTTTTCAGGCTTGCGGCAAGGCCTTTATCGATTTTCTCCATCGCCCGCGCTTTTTCTTCAGGTCTGATAATCAATTCCTTTGCAGGACCGATATTGATCGAGGTAAGAGTCTCAATTGACCGCTGATCATCTGAGTTAAAGCTGCGGATTGAATCCACTTCAGTGTCAAAAAGTTCAACTCTAACTGGGTGCTCTGACGTCAGCGGGTAAATATCAATGATTCCTCCGCGAATACTGAATTCCCCAGGTGCAGAAACCATATCAGAACGCTCATATCCTACCTCTACCAGACGTGATGCAAGCTGGTCAGGTTCGATGTCATGGCCCACTTGAATGAGCATTTGGCTGTTTTTCCAGACCTCTACAGGCGGCAGCATTCTTCTGAGTGCAGCTACAGGAGCAACGACAATTGGCGCTTCTCCACTCGTTAATCTATTAATGACATCTAATCGCTGCGCCCGCAATTCAGGGCTTGCGACTGCGATTTCTGATGAAATGAGTTCATTGACAGGGTACAAAAGGACAGACCGATCCTCTAGAAGTGAAGTCAGATCATCCGTTACTTTTTGGGCTTGATATAAATTATGGGTGATTAGAAAGATAGGCTTATTCGTTTCATTAGCCAGGGCAGAAGTAAAAACAGAACGCGCGGAACCCGACAGACCCGCGAGCAGCTGTTCCTTCAGCCCCTCGTGTAAACCGTTGATGATGGATTTAAAGTCATCGCTTTCTTTTATAAAGGTTTGAATGTTGTCCATATGGCCCCTCCTCTCTGTTTCCTGTGAGAACAGAAAAACGCTTTGGTCTAGTATCTACACCAAAGCTTTTTATTGAATAAATGTGTGATGTTCGTGGTAATGCGGATTTCGGTCAAGCGCCTCTTGGCAATCTTCACATATCGTCGAAACATGGACATCTCCATTTTCTTTATAAGAAATCATATCGTTTCTTTCCTCGTTTGTTAAGTGCTGAAATCCAAGTGAGTCAGTCGATACCATAGAAGATTCGAGACTGCCTACTTTCACTCCGCAATGACGACAATAATAATGCAAAGCCATACAAGGGACCTCCTGATGAAAAAGTCATTTTGGTGTAGTATGGACTTTGTTGATTCATTTTATACCTTCGCGTTAAATTCGTTCATGACTTCTAAAAACGGTTTGCTCAGAGAAGCTTCACAAGCCTTCACAGACTTATCGATCGCTCCATCAATGTCGGGTGCCTCCTCCTTGGTGAAAGAGCCTAACACATAATCAACGACCTTCATGCCGTTTACAGGCCGGCCGATTCCGATGCGGATCCGGTCAAACTCGGATGTTCCAAGATGATGGATCAGTGATTTGATGCCATTGTGTCCTCCGGCGCTTCCTTTCGTTCTTAAACGGATCTTGCCAGTCGGAAGATCAAGATCGTCGTAAATGACAGTCAAATCTTCGTTATCGACATCATAGTAGTCCATTAAAGGCCGCAAACATTCTCCTGATAAATTCATATATGTAAGCGGTTTAACAAGTAGAACCTTTTTGCCGGAAACAAATCCGGTTCCGTATAATCCGTTAAATTTATTTTGATTCAGCTCAATATTCCATTCCTTTGCAAGCTGATCTATCACCATAAATCCGACATTATGCCGAGTATTTTCATAGTTCTTCCCCGGGTTTCCGAGACCGGCTATCACAAGCATGGCGAATCCTCCCTTAGTCACATAAACTCCCGTCTGCATAAGCGGGCTATAATTCTTCTCATTCTAGCACAAAAGACGTAACCGCGGGAGGGTTACGCCTTAAGCTATTATTGTTCTTTGTTTTCACCTTCAGGCTGAGCATCAGCGGATTCCTCTTCATCTATCTCAGCTGCTTCCTGCTGCTGCGGAGGAAGAATAGACGCCACGACCTCATCTGATTCATGATTAAAGGAGTAGTCACCGCCAGCAGGCAAATCCGCTATAGTCAGTACTTCATTTACATCGAGGTTTGAAATATCAGCCTCAATCGTTTGCGGAATGGCTTTTGGCTTAGCCTTTACAGTAAGTGCATATAGCGGCTGCTGCAACACGCCTCCGTTTTTCACTCCAATGGCTTCTCCAGTCAGGTGAATCGGAACTTCCACCTCAATGTCTTCACTCATATTGACCACTTGAAAGTCAGCATGAGTAATTTCATTTTTCAGCGGGTCCGTTTGCAGGTCTGTTACCATGACAGAATGTTTTTCTCCGCTGACGTCAAGCGTGATGACTGTATTTTTTCCTTCATCCCTCAGCGTTTTGATCAGCTCCACACTGTCTAATGATACAGGTTTGTTTCCCGTGTCTTTCCCATATATGATACCTGGAACATGTCCTGAAGTACGGATATTCCGAAGAGACGAACGAGTAAAGTCCGTTCTTTCTTTTGCCGTTAAAGTTGCCATATTCAGCACCATCCTATTATCGTTTTATTGTCCTATTACAAACAATACCCATAACGATAAGGATTTAAACCTCAAAGTAACGGTTTAGCTGAATAGATAGCTGACTGATTGCTGCTCATGAACGCGAATAATTGCCTCAGCCAGAAGCGGTCCGACTGAAAGCTGCTTAAACCGTTCAATTTTCTTTTCTTCAGGAAGCTTGATGCTGTTCGTCACAACAAGCTCTTTAATTGTTGAATTATTAATCCGTTCAACAGCAGGGCCTGACAATACAGGGTGCGTACAGCATGCATATACTTCTTTCGCTCCGTTTTCTACGAGCGCATTAGCAGCAAGTGTAATGGTACCTGCAGTATCGATAATGTCATCGATAAGGATAGCGGTCTTCCCTTCGATATTACCTACAATATTCATGACTTCCGCCACGTTTGGACGCGGACGGCGCTTATCGATAATTGCAATCGGCGCTTTTAATCGGTCAGCCAGTTTGCGGGCGCGTGTCACACCGCCGTGGTCTGGTGAAACAATGACGATATCTTCAAGGTTTTTACCTTCAAAATATTCTCCTAAAATCGGAACACCCATTAAGTGGTCAATCGGTATATCAAAGAATCCTTGAATTTGCGGCGCATGCAGGTCAAGTGCAATCACACGAGTCGCACCGGCTGTTTCAAGCAGGTTAGCAAAAAGTTTTGCTGTAATTGGCTCACGGGATCTTGCTTTTCTGTCTTGACGTGCATAACCGTAATAAGGAATCACAATGTTAATCGTTTTTGCAGAAGCGCGTTTTAATGCATCTACCATAATCAACAGTTCCATAATATGCTCGTTAACGGGGTCACTTGTAGACTGGATGATATAACAGTCACATCCGCGAATACTTTCTTCGATATTAATTTGGACTTCCCCATCACTAAATCTTGTGACAGAACATTTCCCTAATTGAACTCCAACTATATCTGCGATTTCTTTTGCAAGCTCTGGATTCGAATTTAAAGAAAAAATCTTTAAATTCTTATCTCCGTATTGATTAGACATGGATAAACCTCCGAATTTAGGATTAATTTTTATGAATATTTTTCACATAATCGTCTTTATTTACTTGTCTCGCTCTGGCAATAGCAAGTGCTTTTCCAGGTACATCTTCCGTAACAGTTGAACCTGCAGCAACATAAGCGCCTTCTCCGACTGTGACAGGGGCAACCAAGTTGGAGTTGCAGCCGATAAACGCGCCGTCTTCAATTTTCGTCAAATATTTATTCTTTCCATCATAATTGACAGTTATTGAACCGCAGCCCAAGTTTACATCTGTGCCTACCTCAGCATCACCGACATAGCTTAAATGAGAAGCCTTGCTTCGGTCTCCGAATTGAGTCTTTTTGATTTCAACAAAATTCCCGATCTTCACTTCATTCCCGATGACAGAATCAGGTCTGATGTGAGCAAAAGGTCCTATGTTTACATCATTCCCCACTTTACTGTGATTGACTACCGATTGTTTAATAACCGTACGGCTGCCAATGGAACTATTCATAATCTCCGTATGAGGGCCGATAATCGTATCTTCTCCGATTTGCACCTCACCTTTAATCACGGTTCCAGGATAAATTACAGTATCGCTTCCGATGACAGCGTCAGGAGAAATATACGTGTTCATCGGGTCAATCAGCGTTACGCCATTTTGCATATGCCGTTTATTAATACGCTCTCTCATAAATTGTTCTGCCTGAGAAAGAGCAACTCTATCATTAACTCCGAGCGTTTCTTGGAAATTACCAGTCTGGTAAGCGGCAACAGTTTCGCCTTCGTTTTTAAGAATCTCTATGACATCCGGCAAATAGTACTCGCCTTGAGCATTATCATTAGACACCAGATCAATGGCCCGGAACAGCGCTTCATTATCAAAACAATACGTACCGGTATTGATCTCAGTCACAAGACGTTCTTCTTCAGAGGCGTCCTTGTGCTCAACGATTTTTTGAACCGCTCCGTTTTCACCGCGGATAATGCGGCCGTATCCGGTTGGATCTTCTGCAACCGCAGTTAAAATCGTAGCTTTCGCTTCTCTTTGTGTATGTTCTTTCAGCATCTGTTCCATTGTCTCTGCTGTTAAAAGCGGCGTATCTCCGCAAATGACAATTGTAACGCCTTTTTCGTCAGCAAGAAATGGCTGTGCCTGTTTTACAGCATGAGCAGTGCCAAGCTGTTCTGCTTGAAGCGCGTACTCGCTTTTATCACCAAGCTGCTTTTTCACTTCTTCCGCACCATGTCCGACAATCGTGACAAGCTTCGATAAAGATAACTTTAAGGCTTCGTCTACGACGTGCTCTACCATAGGCTTACCGCAAACTGGATGAAGGACTTTATAAAGCTTTGATTTCATTCTCGTTCCTTGTCCAGCCGCTAAAACAACTGCAAACCGCTTATCCATTTATTGGCCTCCAATATCCCTTTTATCCATAGAAAAATATATCCTAAATATCTTATGATTTCAAGGAGACTTGATGAAGTGCAAGAATTTTCTATTGAGTACAATTAAGTTTGAAAAATCAGAATTAAAAAAGGACCGCCGGAAAAAGGCTTTTGTCAGCCCTTTCAGCAGTCCTTGCTTTTTGGTTATTTTTTAAGAAGCTCCAGCTTCTTCGAATTCTAATGCTTCAGTGTCACCCAGACGATGATACTCATTTAACACGGCATCTTGAATCTTACCTCGCGTGCTTGAATTAATAGGATGAGCGATATCGCGGAACTCTCCATCAGGGGTGCGTTTACTCGGCATCGCAACGAAAAGACCATTGTTTCCATCAATCACACGAATATCATGAACAACAAATTCGTGATCCAGCGTGATGGATGCAATCGCTCTCATGCGACCATCGGTATTCACGCGGCGTAATCTTACGTCAGTAACTTCCACAGTAGTTCACCACCTTTTCCCTATATAAAAGCATTAGTGTATCAATTCCACGATTTTTTCTGAAATCCTGCTCGTTTTTAAAATATTTTTTGAAAAAATAGGATATAGTTACACAATTAGGTCATAAAGCTTTCATTTCGGGCATAAGGTAAATAAAAAAGTGATTCCGAGCTCACCCAGAATCACTTTTTCTTATTATTTTACCAATGCAATTACTTCAATCTCAACCAGTGCGTCCTTCGGGAGTCTCGCGACTTCAACACAAGATCTCGCCGGTTTGTGAGTGTCAAAATATTGTCCGTACACTTCGTTTACTTCCGCAAACTGTTCCATATCCGCGATAAATACAGTTGCTTTTACAACTGTTTCTAAAGAAGCACCTGCTTCTTCCAGCACCGCTTTTAAGTTGCTGAATACTTGATGGGTCTGCTCCTTAATATCACCGTTCACCATTTCGCCTGAAGGAGTCAAAGGAATTTGGCCTGAGCTGTAAAACATATTGTTTACGATAATCCCTTGTGAGTAAGGTCCGATTGCCGCTGGGGCATGTTTTGTGTGAACTGCTTTTGTCATGATTCCGTCTCTCCATTCTTTAAAAGATTGTCTTTAAAAAAACGCAGAAAATTGCCATTCTGAATTTCAATGGACTTCTCTTTCATGTTGATGGTTGAAAGAGTAAGCAGTGACATATATTCATCAACAAGACGTTCATCTACTCCTTCGGCTTCAACCAAAACGCCGATCCCCGCCACATTTGCGTTAAACTCATCCAACAGGTTAATCATACCATTAATTGTGCCGCCTGCTTTCATAAAGTCATCGATAATGAGTACGTTTGAACCCGTTTTCATGCTTCTTTTCGCAAGTGACATCGTTTGAATGCGGTTTGATGAGCCTGAGACGTAATTAATGCTGACTGTGGAGCCTTCTGTTACCTTGTTGTCTTTGCGAACGATAACGACAGGCACATTCAGATAGCTCGCAGCTGCGTACGCCAGAGGGATGCCTTTCGTGGCAACGGTCATGACAACATCAATTTCGCGCTCTGCAAACACAGAAGCAAACAGCTTCCCTACCTTGGAGAGTACAGATGGCTTTCCTAAGATATCCGTTAAATATACATAACCGCCCGGAAGGATACGCTCAGGATTTGCCAGCGACTGTCCAAGTGTCTGCACAAACTCTTCAGCCTCAGCCTGCTTCATTTTCGGAATATATTTGACGCCTCCGGCAGCTCCGGGAACAGTAAGCAAAGTACCGATCCCCTGCTGCTCAAAGGTTTGCTTAATAATTGTTAAATCTTCACTGATCGATGATTTTGCAGATTCATACCGCTCAGAAAAAAAGGTTAGCGGTATTAATTCGTGCGGATGGGTTAACAAGTAATTTGTTAAGTCCACCAATCTGCCGCTGCGACGAAACTTCATGAACTTACCCCCAAAATCCGAATATTTTAAGATCAATATAACTTAACATACGGATTTAATCAAGAGCGTTCTGTTCGCCGATCATTCTCACCGCATAAACCTGATCGCAGAAGCCTCTTAACCCGTTATAAATTCTCTGTACCTTCGACTCATACTGAACCAGTCCAAACACTGTCGGGCCGCTCCCGCTCATTAACACGGCATCTGCACCAAAGCGTTTCATCTGGTTTTTGATCATCGCAACTTCAGGATGCATATCTAGCGTTACAGATTCAAGGACATTGCCTAAACGGCTGCACATCTTTTGAAAACTCTTTTCCTCTATAGCCTCAATCATGCCATGTACATCGGGATGCTCTACATCATCCAGCTTCAGCTGTCTGTACACTTCAGCAGTTGAAACACCGATTGTCGGCTTCGCTAAAATGACCCAGCAGTGCGGAGGCGTGCTGATGTGTTTAATTTTCTCGCCGCGTCCTGTTGCTAGTGCAGTTCCGCCATAGACACAAAATGAAACGTCGGAGCCAATTTCTGCTCCCAGCTCAGCAAGCGTTTCTGCTGAAAGATTTAAATTCCACAGTCTGTTCAGCCCTCTAAGGGTCGCCGCCGCATCACTGCTTCCGCCGGCAAGACCGGCAGCCACCGGAATCACCTTCGTAATCATGATGGAAACTCCCTTTTTCACATTGTATCTGTCCTTGATCAGCTTGGCAGCCTGATAAGCTAAGTTTCTTTGGTCATCGGGCACAAAACGGTTGTGGGAGGAAACCCTCACTTCATCCTCTGCCAGCTCCATCAATTCAATCCGATCTGCTAAATCAATCGTCGTCATGATCATTTCGACTTCATGATAGCCATCCGGGCGTTTTCGGGTGACGTCAAGTGACAGATTGATCTTGGCTGGCGCTTTTTCTAAAATACGCATAGCTTTCACCTACTTCTCCATCTAAACATAAGTATGAACATTGTATCACATTTGAAGTACAGGATGAACATATCCATATTGCAGCCAATTATGTATTTATATCCAACACAAAAACCGGGGAACGCCATGTTCCCCGGGTCACATCCTTATCGGTTATTCTGGTTCTGAGCCATTTGCTGTTCGGCGATTTCGATGGCGCGCTTTACCATGTTACCGGCATCGCGGGCCCGAATTTCGCCCCAGCCTCCATTTTTGACTGTGTCATAAAAACCAAGGTCTTTAGCCAGCTCATATTTAAACTCATCTGACATAACTCCACGACGTCTGCCCAAACGAAACAACCCCTTTTTTAGAAGTGATAGCCATTCGTGCACGTCACGATAATATGGTGTGACCGTTATATCTTTTGCTAAATCAGATGGAACTTTCGTTAAAATTACTGGAAACCAAAAAAGGGCAAAACAAAAAGCAGTAAACAAAAGGTTCACTGCCCGTTAAAATGCCACTGAGCTTGCGGCGTCATCATTAAATGTCAGCTCAACAGTCTCAGTCAAAATATCAGCATAACTGTATGAAACTCTTTCAAACGAGTTCTCGTCTTGATCTAGTTGTATCACAAAAACAGAAGGGTACGTCTCAGCTAAAATGCCCGAACGCTCAATCGTTTTTCGGCGGCCACCGTTTGCTTTTAACGTCAGCCGTTTACCTAAATTCCCATCAAGCGACCTTTTAATATCGGACAACGTCTTCGCCATTGCATCCACCTCACTACATTTATTGTACAACACGAGCCCATTTTTGTCAAATAAAATTTAAATTATATCAACGTTAATAAGACGTTGTCAATAAAATTATTTTGACAAAATTCTATGATTCCTCAATTATTTTCCGCAAGTTTCGGTAAATTATGTATCAATATGTAAAATAAAAAACCCGCATAGATCTCCTATACAGGTTTTCAACTGTTAATTAGACTTATAAGGCATTCCAATTCTCAGCACTCCTCTTGTTTCAATACCTCCAAGCCCTTTCTCTCTTGTCAGCGTATTTCGGAGCACTTCCCATACATTGATTCGTTCCATAAACGGCGTAAAGCTGATTTTCGCGACGATATATACCGGATCAAGCGCATGAATGTTGACTCTTGATGGTGAACTCGCGAAATTTGCCCCCGCTCTTATGAGTGATTCAAAATGGGATTGGCAGGCCCCCGCAAAAATAACAAGCTGATCTAAGTGAGGGATTTTTTTTCGGGCGTTTTGAACTGTTTCAACAAAATGCTTTGAATGTCTGTATGCGTTCAAATCATCAATGCTGCCCTTTTGCTTCGAATACGCATCATGCCCTGTTATCACCAGTATGTCAGGTCGATATTTGTCGAGCAATTCTTCAATAGAAGCAGACATTTTCTTTTCATGGCAATGGATGCCGTAGACCGGCACTCCTATTTTTTTATAGACATTCAGGCATTTTTTCAGATATGCTTCATCACCGTCCAGATGTAGCACCTTGCCCGGCATATGAAAATAATGCTCCTGATGCTGATATTGGCTTGTCGCATAGTACTCCTGCTTTTCTCTGAGCAGCTTATAATCCTGGCGGAGCAATTCGAGCGATTCGTTCATTCTGCTCTCATCTTTCTTTTTCCGCATCATCTGCTCATCTTTTTTCACTGCTACCAGATCAGAAAAATCCGAATCAGCAATCAGCCTGACTTCATCACCATGCAAAATAGCGATTGAATTTCCTTTGCTTGTTTGCTCTATTCCTATAATGCGAAACAAAACATCCATTTGATAGGATTTTCTGGCTACCATATCCCCTATTTGAAATTGCAAGTTCCTCACTCCACACATAGACTAAGCCTCATCATGAAAGAAAGAGCCTTGAGAAAGCGCCTTTTTTCGCTGAGTCCAAGTTTTTTCTTATCATTGAATGAAAGGTCCTTCTCTAGCCTATGTAGCGGCAGTCCATGTGGTGCGCAAAACAAAAAGCCCTTTTAGAAAAGGGCTTTATACAATCCGTTAGACAGCGCTGCGAACTCCTCGATAGACAGGGATTCACCTCGGCGCTTGCCGTCAATATTTGTTTCTTCCAAAACTTGCTCAATCGCTGTTTTTTGTGCTTTTCCATCAGGCAAGTTGTTGACTAAGTTATTGAGCAGCGTTTTACGGCGCTGAGCAAAGCTTGCCTTGATTAACTGAAAGAAAAAGGCTTCGTTTTCCACGTCCACTGCCGGGCCGTCGCGGAGAATCAGCCGAATGACTGCGGAATCTACATTAGGCTGAGGAACAAACACAGTTTTCGGAACGGTCATCACCGTTTTGGCTTCTGTATAAAATTGCACCGCGATCGAAAGGGAGCCGTATTCCTTAGATGAAGGGTCTGCCGCCATGCGCTCTGCCACTTCTTTTTGCAGCATGACCACAATCCCTTTCAGCGGAAGATGTTCTTCAAGCAGTTTCATGATAATCGGCGTTGTCACGTAATAAGGAAGGTTGGCTACAACCATGATCTCATCGCAGTCTTGAAATTGTTCTTCAATGACCGATTTGACATCAGCCTTTAACACGTCCTGATGAATGACAGTGACATTGTCGTAAGGTGACAGCGTATCCTTCAGAATCGGCAATAATCGCTGGTCAATTTCAAATGCCACGACCTTTTTCGCCCGCTTGGCAATCTGTTCGGTCAATGCCCCGATTCCCGGGCCGATTTCTATGACACCTGTTTTCTCCGTCACTTCCGCGTGATCGACAATTCTGTCTAAAATGTTCGTATCAATTAAGAAATTCTGTCCTAAGCTCTTTTTAAAAGAAAAACCATATTTCTTCAGTATCTCTTTCGTTCTAATCGGTGTCGCAATATCTTTACTCATTCTGTTCCTCCCGCTTAACGGTATCGAGCGCACTCATAAAATCACTTTTTTTAATTTGAAACATTTGCAGCCGTTTTTGAAGTTGTTTGCCATTTGTATAGCCGATTTTCAACAGATCACCCAGTCGTTCGCGCCGGCGTTTGGCCGCAGATCCGCCAATCAGTCCAGCATGAATCAAATCCTCAGCTGAAATGTCACTCGGCTGCGATTCCATCTCCTCGTGCACGTTTTCTAAACATGCCCTAATGCTTTCAATCGATGCATGCTCCACACCAATTCCCCGCTTGTTTTTAGGTTTGGCAAGATGTTTAGGCAAAAATGCATGCTTACAGCCGGGTACAGCCTCTGAAATGGTTTTGCGGATCTTCTCTCCAGGGAAGTCCGGATCCGTTAAAATGATGACGCCTCTGGTCTTCTGGGCCAAACGGATTTGGTCAATCACTTGATCATCGATGGCTGAACCATTTGTTTCAATTGTGTCTGCATCAACAGCCAATTTGATGCGGGCCGTATCATCACGCCCCTCGACCACAATGATCTCTTTAATTTTCATTATTTCCTCCAAGACAAAATAAAAACTTTTGTATATTCATGAAACTTTTTCTTATGTCGAGCGTCTAATAAGCAGAAAATACACTTTGTCTATTATAACGAAAAAAACAGAGGGCGCAAAACCCTCTGAATACATAAGTATATATTAATTTAAGATTTTAATTTTGACTGTTTTATTTCCCCATCGGTACGCCGATGATTTCTCCGGGAAAAAGACGTCTATTTTGTTCCCTTTAATTGCTGAACCAGTATCCGCAGCAATGGCATATCCATAGCCCTCAACATGGACTTTGGAGCCTAGCGGAATGACATTTGGATCTACAGCGATAACTTTGGCATTCGGGTTATTTTTTAAATTGACGCCTGTAGCTGTATGACCTGAACAACCGCTGCAGCTTGCCGTATAAGCCGTAGATGATACAGTCATGACTTTGCCTGTTGATTCATTGCTGCGGGACACAACTGTTTTTGAATCACCGGAAGCACTGACCTTTTCAATCTTTGGACTGCTTTGTTTTGTGCCGACAGCAATCACTTTATCTTTGCTTTGTTCAGCTGTTTCTTCTTTTACAAGCTCTCTGGACACTTCTTTGCCGTTTTCTTTCACGACTTCGAAATGTTTTTTAAGCTTGCCTTCTTTCCCTTTTTGGACGACCTTTTCTTTCCCTTTTTCAAGAGAAGCGTCTTCTTGCTTTTTCACATCGAACGCGATTTTCTCTTCAACTACATCGGTGACCTTTTCGATACGAGTAATTGTAACATCAGCCTTTCCTTTCGTCAGCTTTACATCTAACGCAGGCTTGATTTTATCTTCGTCTTTTATGTTCATCTTATGCTGTTTTAAAAAGTCAGCGACCGTAGTCGAAGTCGTCCAGATCTTCTTTTGTTTTCCTGCATCATTCACAGTAACTTGGAATGCGGGTTCTATGTTAATCTTCATGTCTTTCGAAATATCTGTATCTATTGCGGGATCAATTTGATCTTGTTCTTTCACATCAACATTTTGTTCGTCCAGTAATGCACCGACCGTTTTTGCTGTTGACCATAATGTCTTTTCTTCACCGTTTATTGTAAGCTTCACAGGTTTTGCAGCCTCATACACAACATCCATATCTGCTGTGATCTTTGTCTGTTTAGCAGGTGTGATCTTGTCTTCGTCTCTTGTCTTTATATCAAGCGTATCTAAAAGATCACCGACTGTTTTTGCATGTGTGCGTATATGTTTCTTTTTGCCATTGATAGAAACTGAGACTGATTGTTTTGTCAGCTCATGAGCCGCGTATGCAGTCCCGCTTCCTGCCAAAAGCAAACAAGCAGCAACCAGAATGACTTTGCTTTTGCTAAGCTTTACGGAAAACAGCTTTTTCATTTTTTGTGTGATGAAAAACGCCTCCTTCTCCTCGGAGAGATTATATAGAGTATCTAAAAGGCTGTCAACCCTCCCCTCTCTTTCTCCCAAAAGCTCAGTATCTTCTTCATTATCCTGAATTACACTGAGAAACGGAAGAAAGACTTGTCGACAAACCTATCCTATGAGGAGAAGAAAGCATGTAGAACTTTTATAGAAAAACGCTGTAAGGGACAAGCTCTTACAAAACCCGCTAGCGTTTTTTGTCAGTTTATACGGAAAAGTCTTTTTGCATTTTCAGTCGTGATTGAAGCAACTTCTTCGAAAGTCATTCCTTTTAATTCAGCGATTTGCTCTGCCACATATTTCACATAGCTTGGCTCATTTCTTTTTCCACGAAAAGGATGAGGTGTGAGAAACGGGCAGTCAGTTTCAATCAGCAACCGGTCATTCGGAATTTCCTTCACAACTTCCTTCGGCTTCTTCGCATTTTTGAAAGTCACCGGTCCCCCAAATGATAAATAAAAATTCATTTTCATGCATTCTCTCGCCACTTCTGCACTTCCTGTAAAGCAGTGCATGATTCCGCCCACAGCTTCTGCGCCTTCTTCTTTCAAAATCGTCACAACATCCTCCGTCGCATCACGGTTGTGAATGATAATAGGAAGATTGACCTCCTTTGCTAAGCCGATTTGTTTTCTGAACACCTCTTTTTGAACATCTTTAGGAGATTTATCCCAATGGTAATCCAGTCCCATTTCACCTATCGCTACCACTTTCTCATGAGCAGAAAGCTCTTTAATCCACGCTAAATCTTCCTCTGTCATATCAATTGCGTCAACAGGATGCCAACCGATGGCTGCATAAATAAAATCATATTCCTCAATCATTTCCATCGCACGAGTAATGGTCGGACGGTCAAAACCAACTACAACAATCCGTTCTACTTTTTCAGCTTTTGCCCGTTCAATAACCTCTTCCAGATCAGTATCATATTGTTCTGCATTTAAATGCGCGTGTGTGTCAAACAACATAAGTCAAAAACTCCTTTCTTGTCGAAACACAAAAGGTGTTCGACGAATTGTTACACGTGAAACACCTTTTGTTTATCACTATTTAATTCTTGTGCCTTTTGGTAACGACTGATCGATAGACACGACTTTTAATACGCCGTCTGCTTCCCCCGCAAGGATCATACCTTGAGAAAGCTCTCCTCTCAGTTTAACCGGTTTTAGATTTGTTACACAAACGAGTTTTTTCCCAACAAGCTCTTCAGGCGTATAATGCTTCGCAATACCAGATACGACTTGGCGTTTTTCAAAACCAAGATCCAGCTGCAGCTTCAATAAACGGTCCGCTTTTTTCACAGGCTCTGCCTGAATGACCTCAGCCACGCGAAGTTCTACATCCATGAATTGATCAATCGTAATTTCAGGTAAACGATCAACCTCTTGCGGCTCTTCTTCTTTTGTTTCTTCTTTAGCTGGTGCTGAGCCCTGCATTTTCCCTTTGATGTAAGCAATTTCTTCTTCTGCCTCTAAGCGAGGGAACAACGGCTCGCCTTTTTGTACTTTTGTATCTTTCAGTTGGCCGAAAGCTGTAATGCTGTCCCAAGCTTTTAAAGCTTCTTCAGTAATGCCCAGCTGCTCGAACATTTTTTCCGGTGTCTTTGTTAAGAACGGCTGAAGCAGCACAGCTGAAATACGTAATGATTCAGCAAGGTGGTACATAACTGATTGCAGTTCTTCTTCTTTTGCCGGATCTTTCGCAAGCACCCATGGAGCTGTCTCATCAATGTATTTATTTGTGCGGCTGATTAGCTGCCACAATGTCGAAAGAGCCACCGAGAATTCCATGTTTTCCATTGCTTTCTCGTAAGCCTTCACCGTTTCTTCAGCGACTGAAGTGAGCGTTTGGTCAAATTCCGTCACGGCACCCTTGTAAGAACCAATTTGTCCGTCAAAATACTTATTGATCATCGCAACCGTACGATTCAATAGGTTTCCTAAATCATTCGCTAAATCATAGTTAATCCGCTCAACAAAACCTTCCGGCGTGAATACACCGTCAGATCCGAATGGCACTTCGCGAAGCAGGTAATAACGAAGCTCATCTAAACCGTAGCGTTCAATTAATGTGACCGGATCCACAACGTTCCCTTTTGATTTCGACATCTTTCCGTCTTTCATCAAAAGCCAGCCATGCGCAAATACTTGCTTTGGCAGCGGAAGATCAAGCGCCATTAGCATAATTGGCCAGTAAATGGTATGGAACCTTACAATCTCCTTACCAACTAAATGAACATCGGCAGGCCAATATTTTTGATAAAGCTCATCGTTTTCTGTATCATAACCGAGTGCTGTTAAATAGTTAAATAACGCGTCGATCCAAACATATACAACGTGCTTTGGATTTTCCGGCACCTTCACTCCCCAGTCAAAAGTGGTACGTGATACAGCCAAATCCTCAAGTCCAGGCTTGATAAAGTTGTTAATCATTTCGTTTTTGCGTGATTCCGGCTGAATGAATGTCGGGTTTTCTTCATAGTATTTCAGAAGACGATCCGCATATTTACCCATACGGAAGAAATAAGATTCCTCTTTGATCAATTCAACTGGGTGACCGCTGTCAGGGCTTTTTCCTCCGATGACCTCTCCCTTTTCATTTCGCTCGATATCAATCAGCTGAGTTTCCGTGTAGAATGTTTCATCCGGGATACTGTACCAGCCTTCATATTCATCAAGATAGATGTCTCCGTTATCAAGAAGCTTTTGAAACACCTTTTCAATCACAACTTTATGCCGTTTTTCTGTCGTACGGATAAAATCGTCGTTTGAGATTTCAAGCTGCTTCCACAGTTTCTGAATATCTGCCGCTGCACGATCCACATACTCCTGAGGTGTAATGTTTTCCTGTTCAGCTTTTTGCTGGATCTTTTGCCCATGCTCGTCCGTTCCTGTTAAATAGCGAACATCGAACCCTTTTAATCTTTTGTAGCGTGCCATCGCATCTCCCGCGACTGTCGTATATGCATGGCCGATATGTAATTTTCCGCTTGGATAATAAATCGGTGTTGTAATGTAAAATGTATTGTTTTCTTGCGGCATCTTGAAACCTCCCAATCAGAATGTCAAAAAGCTCCCGCCCAAAGGACGAGAGCGGCGATAAGTGCAAATCATATATGATTATTATTTATATTTATCCTTTATCTATGATACCATCTTAGCCTTTAAGATCAAGAATATATACGTATGCCCTGAAAAAGAATAATTAAAATTAAAAATCTTTAATGAAAGTAAAAAAAGTCTGTTCATGTCGAATTTTGTCGTATATAATCAAATGAAATAAAAAACCTTGGTTCGAAAGTCTTGATTTAAAAGGATTTTTAGTAGGATAATAGCTTTATTAAATATTTATAAAATGCTGTTATTCCGGTAGTTTCCAAGACATTACTGACTATAAGAACTAATTCTTACAATGAATAGTAAACAAAATGATTGACGATTATTGGAAACCTTGTTATGCTATGAAGGTAAGGATTTTGTCGAATAATGACGAAGAAAAATATAATTTAAACAATAATTATCTCTTGGGAGGAGAATGTTTATGAAATCTACTGGTATTGTACGTAAAGTTGATGAATTAGGACGTGTAGTTATTCCTATCGAATTGCGTCGTACTCTTGGAATCGCAGAAAAAGATGCTCTTGAAATTTATGTTGATGACGAAAAAATCATCCTTAAAAAATATAAACCAAACATGACTTGCCAAGTAACTGGTGAAGTTTCTGATGATAACCTTAAACTTGCAGGCGGTAAATTGGTTCTTAGTAAAGAAGGCGCTGAGCAAATCATCAGCGAAATCCAAAACCAGCTTCAAAACCTTAAATAATCGTTTCTTATACAAAAAACGTTCTTGTTATGACACAAGAACGTTTTTTTATTGCTGAATATGGTAAGCATCGTATACTTCACGCTTTGGAACATTGCGATCGACTGCTGCTTTTTTAATAGCTTCTTTAGAAGTAGCGCCTTTCGAGATGTAATGCTCGACATGTTCTTTCGCCGTGAGGGTTTCCCACCATTGTGTTTCCTCATCTGATTCTTCATTTTTACTGCCTTCTACGACGAGACAAAACTCACCGCGTATCTGATCCTCATTTGCCCATTCAATGACCTCGGATATCGTGCCTCTGATAAACTCTTCATATTTTTTTGTGAGTTCACGCGTTACAGCAATTTCTCGATCTCCTAATATCTCCGCCATCGCTGACAAAGTTTCCTTCAATCTGTGAGGCGCTTCATAAAAGATGATCGTTTCCTTCCGTTTTTTAAGACCCTCAAGCTCCTTCTTCTTTTCTTTTTTCTGTCTGTTGAGAAAACCGTAAAAGAAGAAAGGCTGCGGTACAATACCTGAAGCGATTAGAGCTGTTAATGCAGCATTTGCTCCCGGCAACGGAACAACATAACCGCCTATCTCCGTAAAATCCTTCACGATTTCAGCTCCAGGATCAGAAATCGTCGGCAGCCCGGCGTCACTGACAAGGGCAATGTTTTTTCCCGATTTCAGCCATTCAATGATTTTGTGCCCGCTGCTTTCTTTATTATGTTCGTGATAACTAACGAGTGGTGTTTCAATTTCATATACATGACAAAGCTTTTTCGTTTGTCTCGTATCTTCCGCAGCAATTGCATCCACTGATTTTAGCGTGTTGATCGCCCGGAATGTCATATCCTCTAAATTTCCGATTGGGGTTGGGACCAAATAAAGAATCCCCATGTCCGACTTTCCATTAAAGCTCATTTGGCGCCTTAACATATACAGCCTCCTTGCTGTTCCGCTTTTCTTCTATATAAAGCTCTTTTTTCTTTCGAGTTAGTTTTTTGAAATAATATTCCGCCTGCATGGCTTCCCGCTTCGTTGTGAAAGCTTCGGCAAAAATCAATTCAACTGGACGTCTAACTTTGGTATACTTTGCGCCCTTTCCATCATTGTGAGTTTTCACCCGTTTCTGCAGATCGTTAGTATACCCGGCATACCAGCTATTGTCCTTGCATTGCACGACATAGAAGAAATGATTATTTGTCTCCATATAAAATGGTCCTGATTTCTTTTGTATATTCATTTTGTTCGTCATAAACGAACAGAGGGGGAAGAATTTTTAAATCCGGACGCCCGCCTTTGATGCCTTCAACCAAAATGGTATTGGCCTCTTTCCCTTGCTTCGGATAAACAAATTGCACACGCTTCGGCTCAATTTGGTAAGCTTTCATCAGTTCAAAAATCTCCAGAAGCCGTCCCGGCCTGTGAACAAGGGCTGCCTTTCCACCTTGTTTGAGCAGCTTGCTGCTGACTGAAATGACATCCTCCAGTGTGCAGTGAATTTCATGTCTTGCAATTCTAAGATGCTCATTCATGTTTTGTTCAGTTTGTTTTGGCGTTTTAAAATACGGCGGATTGCAGGTGACAATATCATATCGATTATGTCCGAGCTTCTCCGGCATGTTTTTCAGGTCATCATGTATAATCTGAATCTGATCCTGCAGCTTATTATACTCCACACTGCGAACAGCCATATCATGCAGCCTTTCTTGAATTTCGACTCCAAGAATGTCTGCTTTTGATCTTGTACTGAGCAGCAGCGGCACAATGCCATTGCCGGTACATAGATCAACAATTTTTCCTTTTTGAATCGGAACGTACGCAAATTTGGACAGAAGCACAGCGTCCAATGAAAAAGCAAACACCGTTGGACTTTGTATGATTTTCATGTCCTCTGCCAGCAAATAATCTAATCTTTCATCATCACGTAATGAAACCATCTTCTTATCCTTTCAGTACCTTTGAAAAAGGCTCCCGTCTTATGCGGAAGCCTTTTCCTTATTTTTTATTTAAGAATGACAGACAGAAAAGACAATCTTCTTTTCGGACACTTCCATAGTGGACATTGCAGATATGAAACCCTTCTTGATACAGACGTGCCAGATTATCATACCCTTCCCCTATATCAGTTTGCTCTGTCTTCTGTGTTTTTGATTCTTTTTTATCAGCTTTGAACTTTTCAATCTGCTGCGTCGTATCGTCCAGCCGTTTGCGCAAATGCTTGTTTTCAAGCTGTAAGTGATGATTTTCCTCAATCATCTCACCGATATGCTGCTTCAAATCCCCCAGCTGCCGGTACAGTGAGCCAATTTGTTCTTCTAAGTTAATGACTGTATCAAATAACTCTTTTTTATCCAAGGTTCCACACCTCGTTAATCTGTGGTTTGTGCGGATACGACGCCCTCTTCCAAGAGCTCTTCCCAAGTATATTCTATCACTTTTTCACGGTTTATCAGTTCCACCTGAAGCACCCGTTCCAGAATATTAAGTCCGACGACCTTTGCGGGGCCGTTTGCTGTTGTAATCGTTTCTCCTATATCGGGAAGCTGTTCTTTTGCCGTCTCATACTCATCGTTCTCATATTTTAGACAGCACATCAAGCGTCCGCAAAGACCTGAAATCTTCGTAGGATTTAAAGACAAGTTCTGATCCTTGGCCATTTTAATGGAAACGGGTTCAAAATCTCCAAGGAACGTTGAACAGCAAAGCATTCTTCCGCAAGGACCGATTCCTCCGAGCATTTTCGCCTCATCCCTTACCCCGATTTGGCGCAGCTCAATTCTTGTTTTAAAGATAGAAGCTAAATCTTTTACAAGCTCTCTAAAGTCTACTCGGCCGTCAGCAGTGAAGTAAAAAATGACTTTATTGCGATCAAACGTGAATTCAACATCGACCAGCTTCATATCCAAGCCATGTTCAACCACTTTCTTTTGGCAGATATCAAATGCTGATAAAGCTTCCTGTTTATTTTCTTCTACGATGAGAAGGTCGCGCTCGTCAGCCACACGTATCACTTTTCGCAGGGGAAGCACGACATCATGCTCATCCACCTGTTTATTTGCAATTACGACCTGGCCGTACTCTACGCCTCTGACAGTTTCTACAATTACGCAGCTGTCCTGTTCTATATGAAATCCATTCGGATCAAAATAATATATTTTACCCGCTTTCTTAAAGCGGACACCAATTACATTGTACAAGCTTATCCCTCCTGCAACATTAACACCAAGTGCTCCATTAATCCTTGTACATTCACATTGGAATGAAGCCGTTTCTTTGCTTCTAAAACAGCAAGTATCTGATTCGTAACGCTTTGTTGTGTTGATTGTAGCGCATGCTGTTTTATTGATTGGAATAAGTCTTGATAAATCAATTTATCTTCATTTCCTATTTGGATGGACAACACATCACGATATATCAATAAGAGCATATCAAGACCCATTTCTTGATGGGTTTTTTCTTTGAAAAAGGGCATCCATTGATCTTGAATAAAGAAAAAAGCATGTCCTTTCCGCTGGTGTAGGACTTCATACAATTTTATCACTTTCGCTCTAGACTCTGCAAACTCATCATTTCGACTTAATTCGACTGCTTCTGCTACATTGTTGGTCATGTTGGCCAGAAGCCTTGCGATATGAGGCGAAACATCCTGTTCGATCAGTCTGTCTTCAATTGCTTCCGGCTGCAAAGGCTGAAATGGAAGGGTTTGGCATCTTGAAATGATGGTGTCCAATAACCTTTGGGGCTGCTCAGTAATGAGGATGGCCATTGTGTCTTTATTCGGTTCTTCTAAAAATTTCAGCAGGCTGTTCGCCGCATTTGCTGTCATTTGATCTGCGTGCGAAATAATATACAGCTTTTTATGCGATTCAAGCCCTGTCTTAGAAAACTCTTCTTGCAGCGCTTGAATTTGCGCCTTTTTGATCGATAAACCATCAGGCTGAACAAGATGGAGATCAGGATGGTTCCCCGACTCTATCCGTTTACAGTTTCGGCAGTTCTCACAAGGCTCCGCGCCGTCCTCCAGGCAAAAAAAGCTTTTCGCTAGAAGCAATGCGGCATCAAGCTTGCCTGTTCCTTTTTTCCCCTCAAACAAATAAGCGTGTGATAATCTGTCCTTCTCAATACTATTATATAAGAGCTTCATCACTCTGGGCTGAAGCTCGTTCATTTCCTTCCAGGATATTGCCATTGTATCACTCTCTATGTGTAAAGGTTAATCAATAAACCTTTTATTTCGCCAATACGCTCCAGCAAATCAATTGCCGGTTTTTCCTGATCCATCATCTCTTCCGTAAGCTGTATCAATTTGTCATCTATTTCTTTCACAAGTCCCAGCGTTCTGCTGTTTCCATACAGGTCAAAGCTTTTCGATGTTTCGTGTGAAAGACCGTTGTCTACAGCTTCTTTGACAAAACGTTTCACAAGTCCTTTAAATCTCGCTAAGTCTTTAAAATTTCGGGATTTCGTCAGTCTTTTTCCAAACGCTTCTATATCCGATAAGAGCCTGGTAAGCTGATCAAATTTCAATTTGCTGCTTTGGTTTTCCATTGATGTTTTAAACGACGCTGTGATCTCAGATGTTTTCACAGAAGGAAGCTGCTTATTATCTATAAATGTACGTATATCTTTATTAATTTTCACAGTTTCAAATCCTTAAAATTGATGAAATTCATCGACTGGAAGGACAAATACTGTCGCTCCGCCAACTTCAACTTCGACTGGATAAGGGACATATGAATCAGCATTTCCGCCCATTGGAGATACAGGGGCAATCATCTGATCACGTTTCTGTCCGTTTTCTTTAATGAGACTCAATGCCTTATCGACGCGTATATCCTCGACACCAATCATAAATGTTGTATTGCCTGATTTAAGAAATCCTCCCGTCGTCGCAAGCTTTGTAACTCTAAAGTTGTGATCCGTTAAGGTTTTCAAAAGCCGGTTGCTGTCCTGATCTTGTACAACTGCCACTATCAATTTCATCTGTGAAGGCCTCCTTTAGATTGGAAACAACAATGATCTCGTTTACATTATTATATCAACTATTGGGAAACAGGTCACAATTGAATTTTTTTCAACGCTTCATTGATCACTTTTAGGACGTCCTGAACGACGAGGTCTTTGGGTTGGCTGGCATCAACTGAGTGAAATCTTTTTGGGAATCGCTTCATCAGTTCTTGGTAACCTTCCCGTACCTTTGTATGGAAGCTTAATTTTTCTAAATCAAGCCTGTTTTTCTCCCGCGAACCGTTTGCGTGAATACGTTTCAGTCCTTCTTCCGGGTCAATTGAAAAATAAACCGTCACATGGGGCATCATATCTCCGATGGCAAACTCATTAATTGACAGTACCTCATCAATCCCAAGTCCTCTTGCGTATCCTTGGTATGCAAGCGAACTGTCTATGAATCTGTCACAAAGAACAACATGCCCCTGTTCTAAAGCAGGTTTTACTTTTTCAACTAAATGCTGACGTCTTGCAGCCGCATATAAAAGAGCCTCTGTTTTTGGATCCATTAAAGTATTGTTCTCATTCAAAATGACCTCTCGAATTTGTTCCGCAATATCTATGCCGCCTGGCTCTCGAGTTGCTGTAACCTGAAGGCCTTCTGCTGTCAGTATGTTTTTGATTTCCTGCAGAACTGTCGTTTTCCCCGCACCTTCAGGACCTTCGAATGTAATAAATAAACCGCTCATGATTTCTCCTCTTCTATATAAACAAGTAGTTGTTTCTCTTTGATTTTCATATTCCCTTGAACATGCGTTTTCATGCTGATCAAGCGGCTGAGCTTTTGCACACTTTCTTTTGTAATTCTTTCTCCCGCCATGATCATGGGGATACCCGGAGGATAAGGGATGATATCCTCTGCATTCAGCCGGCCTGCTGCTTCATCAAAGTTCACATATTCTTTCTTGAACGTTTGTAAGACTTTTTTTTGATAAGGCAAGACAGTAATGGGCTGCGCTCTCCATTCTGCAAAAACAAACATCTGATCTGGGGGCGCTTTTTCAATCTCTTCATCAATGTTTTTAATCGTTTCAGCGTTTATTCTGCGTTTTCCTCCCAATGGGAGAACGAGCAGTACTTGATTTTCATCAGCAAGCTCAGTGAACATGTTGGCACGCTCTAATATGCTTTGCAGCGTATACCCAGAATGGCCTCGTTTTGAACGAATTGTGAGCTTCAGCGGATCTGTTATCATCCGTGGATCTGCCGGTGTGACTGCTTCTGCATTTGAAAGTGAATCAAACGTTTGTTTAAGTGATTGGATCTGCTGCAGAATGTCAGAAAGCTTTTGTTCTTCTATAATATGCTGTACATATGCGCGGGCAATGTCTAATGAAGCCATAATCGGATAAGACGGGCTGCTGCTTTGTAATCGGTTTAAATACTCTGCCACCCGATTCCGATCAATTCTGCAGCTGCTGTTGAGATGTAAATAAGAACCCATCGTCATGGCAGGCAGCGTTTTATGAGCCGACTGAACAACAATATCTGCCCCCATTTTTAAAGCTGAGACCGGAAAAGGCTCCCCTAAAACAAAATGTGCGCCATGCGCTTCATCCACCAAAACAGGAATCCCGTAATGATGGGCCTCTGAAATGATTTCGGTCAAATCAGCACTATGCCCGTAATATGTCGGATTGGTCAGCACTAAGCCTTTTGCATCTGGATATGCTGCCAAAGCTTTTTTAATTGTAATAAGCGGAACATGCGTAGGCACATGCATCGCTTCATCAATGTCAGGTGCGAGATAAACAGGCTCAGCACCAGCCAAATCAACTGCATGAAATACAGATTTATGACAGTTTCTTTGAACCAGAACTGTATCACCCGGTTCACAAACAGATAAAATCATTGCTAAGTTCCCGACAGTCGTACCATTCACCAGAAAAAAACTTTCCGCCGATCCATATAATTGACTGACAAGCTCTTGAGCTTCCTTAATCACCCCAGAAGGATGATGGAGATCGTCCAGTCCTGCCAGTTCAGTTACATCAATGGTGAGAAGCGGATCGAATATCGACTTAGCGTCATCAAAAAAGACATCTCCATTGTGATGTCCCGGAACATGAAATGAATGAGAATTTCTTCTCGCATGTTGAATCAATGCTTTATATAAAGGTGTGTTCATTAAAACAATCCTTTGAATGTGTCTTCTTATACTTTATTATATCGTGCCTCTGACAGAACTTAAAGCTAGACTTACTGGTAACTATCTTTCCTTTATTGTAAGCAGCTTTTGCTTCAGATCGCCTTCCATCATCATGAGCTCTTCTTCTGCTTGACGGCGTTTGATTCGTCCTTCTTCTTGTATGGTCAGCGTTTCTTCAAGCGTGCTGATTAAGCTTTCCTGCACCTTCTTTAAAGTATCGATATCAACAAGGCCTCGTTCATTCGCCCGCACGGTTTCAATCGTATTGGTTTTCAAAAGCTCCGCGTTTTTCAACAATAGCTCGTTGGTTGTATCAGATACTTTCTGTTGCGCATCCACTGCATTGCGCTGCCTTAAAAGCGTCAGCGCAATTGCTACTTGGTTTTTCCAAAGCGGAATTGCTGTCACAATGGATGACTGAATTTTTTCAGCTAACGCTTGGTTTGTATTCTGGATCAGCCTGATTTGCGGAGCGCTTTGGATTGTAATTTGCCTGCTCAGAAGCAAATCGTGCAACCTTTTATCTAACCGGTCCGCAAATTGAAGCAAATCGTTTACTTCCTGAACGGCCATTTGGTTATGTGCACTTGATTCGGCCATTTGCTTCAGTTCAGGAATCGTTTTTGTTTTTAATTCCTCGAGCTTCAGTTCTCCTGCAGCAATGTAAACATTCAGCGCGGCGAAGTACTCTTTGTTTTTTTCATATAACTGCTCTAACAGCTTATTGTCACTGATTAAAGCATTTTTAGAGTGCTCCAGCTTCAAACTGATTCTGTCTATCTGTACACTGGTCTTTTGATATTTAGACAGCACCTCCTGAAGAGAATTCGATACTCTTCCAAACATGCGTGCCAAAAAACCCTTTTTCTTAGACTGAAGATCATCAGGATTTACTTGATCCAGCTTTTTCATCAGCTCTCCAAGGATTTCGCCAATCTCTCCGACATCCTTCTTTTGAACATGATCAATCATAGTATGAGAAAAATTCAGCAGTTTAGATTGGGCTTGTGAACCGTATAAGACAATACTTTGCATATTTTTATGATCGATCTGCCCAGCGAGCTGAATTGCTTTTTCCTTGTTTTCCTCGGGAAGAACATCAACAAGGCGTACTTGCTTGTTCTCTGCTTTTATATCCTCCGCCCTAGATATCTCTATATCACCAAAAGGGTCCGCCAATAATTCATCTATATGAAGGTCGCTTTGATCTCGATTCATCGCTCTTACCCTCTTCCATTATTTCTTTAATGAATGCTTTGCTGCATCTAATTCAAATTGCAGTTCGTCAATTTCATCACCCATTACTTGAGTTAAATCTTCCTCTAATCGCTTTGTCAATTCCGCAAGTGTGATACGCGCCTCACTCAACGACAACGACAATTCTTTGCTTTTTTTCGGATGAGATGATAAAAAGGCATACTTCTCTGTCAATTCAACAACTGAATCGAGAGTTTGGTAAAAAAAGCGCTCAGCCTGATAAAACCGTTTAGGCTCTTTTTTTGTGAGGATATAAATCCTTCTGACAAGTCTCAGCATTTCTGCATTTTGTTTAAACATTTGAATGCTTTTTGCCTGAAACAAAGCTTTTCGAAGGCGTATGATTTTCTGCCTTGCTTCCTCGAGGTTTTTCTTAATGTAGGCATATTCTCTTCCTGTCAGTTCATGCCTTTTAAGAAACAACCGTCTCGCATTCCAAATGCCAGCTGTATATACGACTGCCCCTGAAGCGAGCCCATAAACAAAAGATAGGAAAAGCGACTGATTTAAACCGAAAAAGCTCAATATCCCTATAAAAACAAAAGTCGCACTGCTTGTTAAACTCCATATCAAAAAGTGAAAAAATCTCTGCATGAGTTAATCGACTCCTGTGTATATGCTCAGTTTTACTATTATTATCTACTACGTTCTATCCCTAAACAAGTTTCATCTTCTTTTTATTAACCCATTCCTTATGAAAGAGTACAAAAAAAGACCTTTTCAGGTCTAAGAATATAATGGCGGTGTATGAATGCTCTTTAGTTTTTTTACGTAAAAGGCATAGTCAGGATCAGAAGTTGATGTAGAAATTACTTTTCTCTCACAATCTAAGCATATGAATTTCGTATAAAGATGAATGCCTCTATTCTTCTCTTGATCACAAATCACACATGTATGATTAGATTTAACAGTTTCGTCCATCGTCCCCACCTCCGTACAATTAGCCTTCCCTTAAACCGGATATTGTATACACTATTTAGATCTTTTCGAAACTTGAAATCAGTATATGGGCTATATAAGCTGTCGGTGTTTGTATTTGTTTGATTTTATCGATCTTGAATAAACAAAAAACCCAGCTCATTGAGCTGGGTTTTAACCTTGCTTGGCGGCGTCCTACTCTCACAGGGGGAAACCCCCGACTACCATCGGCGCTGAAGAGCTTAACTTCCGTGTTC
>NZ_JBZAZF010000009.1:0-22891 GCF_058248265.1 Bacillus sp. NS1
ATGGAAGCCGAATTGGAAAAAATGACTCAGCCGTCCTACATGATCGAAGATCCAGTCAGCCGGGCAAAGCGATGGATCAGCGAGCAAGAAGAACGGCAGCACCTTGAACAAACATTGAAAATTCAAGAACCATTAGTCAACTTTGCACAGAGTTGTATGGCATCAGAAAGATCAATGCTTGTTCGTGAACTGGCAAAGCTTGCTTGTAAAAACGGCATTGTTATCGGTGAGAAACGGCTCTTTCAGAAGCTGCGCGAATGGAAGATGATCATGGCCAACAAAAATGAGCCATACCAGGAATATATCGAGCGCGGTTACTTTGAAATCGCACAGGGGGTGCGAGATGTAAACGGGACGCCGAAGTCCTGGCTGACAATGCGCATCACTCCGAAGGGACAAGCCTTCATCATCAACAAGCTGAAACAGCAAGCAAGCTAGTTCCTTCATTACTTAAATTTTACCAATTAAAACTAAATATATCAGGGGGCGAACTTATGTCGAACAATCCATACAATATGGACAATTTACCAATCATACTCAAAACAGAGCGGAAGAGAGCGAGGCTGTCGCAGTACCAAATTGGAAAGATTATTGGTAACAGAGATCAATCGTATGTCTCTAATATCGAAAATGGCATTTTTCCTTTAACACCTGAGCTGTGTATCAAGTGGTTTGAAGCCTGCGAAGCCTATGAACACATCGATCTCGTACATTACCTGTTTAAGCTGCATCCGACAGCTTCGGCACCTATAGACCCTGCACTTAATGAAAGTGCGAGTAGCGCAGTAATCAATATGATTCATCAACTTGAAGAAGCATTGCAAGCTACAAAGCATCTGGCCCGATGGTTGGCAAATGACCGGCCAGGTAGAACCGGAGAATTACCGATGAATGATATAAAGCAAATCTTTGATCTTATACCAGCAAACAAAACACTCATTTACTCTTTAGTTCGGAACTACGGTTTGAAGATGCCTGAATTGGCTGACAGGTGGACGCGCAAAGCGTTAATGGATCAGGTTGCTATGGCAAAACAAGAGGAAAGAAAGGCGGTATTAGTATGAAAACTAATCAGTTTTTGAAGTCGGATGTAGATGCAGCAAAAAGAAAAATTGAATCAGCGGAAGAGCTTTCTATCATGCTGTTAGAGGCATTACGTGATGGTGATTATGAAGAGGCAATCAGTCTCGCCGGGAGTATCAAAGTTCTTACAGAGGATATCAGCCGACTGGCGAATAAAGGGCGGTTGTATGAAACAGCTATGAAAATGCAACAACGAGGCATCAATTTGGCAGTGATAAGTAGGTGTTTGGGATGATGGTTCACTTTGTCCACAAACCAGCAACAGCGTTGGAGGTCAAAGCATGGTGTGAAAGAATCCGAAACCATAGCGAACTGCACTTGATTTGGGATGAACGCACAGCGAATTACAGAAAGGAGAATATGAATGATCGAAAATCCAATGATTCTAAACAACTGGCACGATAAGCTGACTGAGCCAGAAACACCAAAGGATTTTTTCGGGGATGATGTTACGCCAGTCGATGATTATGTAATCGATTGCGGCGCGGTGATCTTGAGAGAGAACCTTGATCGCTATCTCAGGGAGCAGCTTGGCTTCAAATTTAAAAATGAGCAATAAAAAAGCCCACTCGGCAAAGTGGACTCAGTAAGGCGTTTTGACTTAAATAGTTACTTAATTATACCAAAACGCCTCATAAAAATCAATGGAGGTTTTATATATGGCTAAAGCAGTTAAAGTGGCATTCAGCGAGCGTGCGGAGGATCAGCAACGTTTGAGACAGGTCGGCGGTTCAATTGTATTCGCCAAAAACGGTAAAGCGCAGTTTAGTTTCCCTTCAATGGATCACTACCGGGAATGGCAGCGGCTTGGAACGGAAGCATACAAAAGAAAGGTGGCAGAAGCACAATGAATGGATTATCACAGGTAGATTACTCAGATTACATGCCGGCACCTCAGCAGGCATCAAGTGTGACTACAGAAGCAATGGTAAGCCGTCAGGCGCAAGAAGTACAGGCGGCTATGGTTATTGCAAAGAAATTTCCGCGGGACGTATATGCGGCGTTTGATCGGATAAAAAAAGCATGCGAACGAAGATTGTTAGCTGAGAATGCGGTGTATGAATATCCCCGCGGTGGGACAAAGGTTTCTGGTCCGTCAATCCGATTGGCTGAGGCATTGGCGCAGAATTGGGGCAACATTGATTACGGAATTATGGAACTCGAGCAAAAAGCCGGAGAATCCTCTGTCATGGCGTATGCTTGGGACCTCGAAACGAATACACGACAAACCAAAATATTCACTGTGAAGCATGAGAGAAAGGCAAAAGGTACAGTGACAAAGCTCAATGATGCAAGGGATATTTACGAAATGGTTGCCAATCAAGGAGCCCGTCGACTCCGTTCCTGCATACTTGGAGTGATTCCTGGGGATATCGTTGATGCTGCAGTTGATATGTGCCAGAAAACGTTAATAAACGGACATAAAGAACCATTGGAAGATCGTCTCAGAAATGCATTATCAACATTCAAGAAAGAATTTGGGATCACTAAAGAAATGATTGAGGAATACATCGGAAGTAACGTTGATGCCTTTACAGAACAAGACTTTTTAAAGATTGGCCGCATTTATACATCTTTACGTGATGGTATGGCAAAGAAGGAAGATTACTTCAATACCAAGGCTACAGGTGCAACAAAATCAAAGGCTGAGGAAGAGTTCAAAAAGCAAAAAGAGCAAGCTGACAAGCCTGCTGATAGCAAAGAAAAGGCGGGTGATCCTGCTAATGCGGATACCGGCGCTAAACAAGGAGAACTATTATTCTAACGAGATTGATAGACACTACATGTCAAACTCTCAATATAAAAGTTTTCTGCAATGTGAGGCAGCAACGATGGCAAAGATTAACGGAGAATGGACGCCCCCAACATCGGAGGCCCTTCTCTTCGGTCAATACGTTCATGCCTGGCTTGAGGGAGAACAGGCCTTTGACGAATTCAAGAGGAACACACCTTCACTATTTACTCAAAAAGGTCAGCTATACAAGCAGTATCAGTTAGCTGATCTGATGATTGAGGCGATTGAAAATGATGATCTCTGTATGTTTGTTCTTCAAGGAGAAAAGGAAGTCATCGTAACTGCTGAATTGTTCGGTGTTCCATGGAAAGGAAAGCTGGACGTATACAACCCAGCTGGCGGACGTTTCTCCGATTTGAAAACAGCACGGTCATTACGTGAAAGGGTTTGGGACCCGGAAATAGGATATTGCTCTTTTGTTGAGGCATATGGATACATCGCTCAGATGGCGCTTTACGCAGAAATTGAAAAACGGATGACAGGGCGTAACGAATGGCTTGAACCTCTGATCGTTGGAGTGTCTAAAGAAGACCCACCGGACAAAGCGGTTATCAATATAGACGAGGGCCGAATGGAAGTAGAGCTCGAAGAAATTGAAAAGAGAATGGAGCGCATTATTCAGGTTAAATATGGCGGGGAGAAGCCTGAAAGGTGTGAAAAATGCAAGTATTGCCGGGCTACTAATCAACTGAACAGTATCATTCATTTTTCGGAGCTGGTTGGTTGATGGAAAGGGCAATGATCAAAGTCCCTATTCCCCATTGTTATGTCTGGCTTGTGAAAACCGTCCGCAGAGATATGCGAAAAGACTTGTATACGCGGTATGTTACTGACTACCTCAAAAAAAATGAACCGACTCTGCGATTGATTGATATTGATTTTAGAGCCCTGACAGCACTGTGTGAAAGGAAGTAGGTGAGCGGCATGGATATGCAAGGTTTGGGGTATGTGATCCTGCCCCGGCTACCCTTTAAGGATTCACGCGATGAGACGATTTACGATCATTTGTTTAAAAGGGCTGAGTACAGGCCGGATCAACAATTAGAGCCCGGCCAAACAATTATAAAGCTGGTGGATCTGGCTAAACGCTTCAACTGGTCAGCTGATCAGATCAAGTATTCACTAGATCGAATGGTTAAACAAGAATATTTGAAGTTGGACCGGCTACCACAAAAGCGCGGTTTTATCGTAACAGTTCTTCATTACGCTGAGTACATACAACTAGGAAATTACAACAAAAAGAAAGACCCGGCACCATTACCGAATGAGCAGCAGGAGGATGAGAGGAAAGTGAAAAGTAACGTATTTGCATTTTTCGAAGACGAGGGATTCGGCCTACTATCATCGTTTATGGCTGAGAAGCTTAATAGCTTGATAGACGATTACGGCGAGGATAAGGTACTGGACGCAATGAAAGAGGCAGTAACGCGGAACGCTCGCAATTTGGCCTACGTTCAGCGCATTCTCCAGTCAAACAAGAACAAAAGTAAGGAGTGGCAACATGGAAAAACACAAAACGCACAGTACAGACGCGGCAATGGCAGCAATACTGAAGAAGCTTCAGGCAAAGTCAGCCCAATTTTCGGCGGGGTCGGACGGCTCAGAAGAAAAGGCTGATTTTGAATGCCCTAAATGTAAGGATCAGCTCGGATATATCGAGAACAGAGACGGCTATGAAGTCTGGGTCCGGTGCAAATGCATAGAACGTAGGCGCATCCGAAAACTGATGAATTCTAGTGACATAACTGCTGAATTTGAGAAGTTGAAATTCAAGAATTTCACAACGGAAGGAAAGCCGGTTGTTGTGAAAGATGCTTACGATACTGCGGTGGAATACTACAAGGATTTTGACAGCATCCAGGGCACCCGAAGCAACAGCATTGCCTTGCTGGGGCAGCCGGGTTCAGGGAAAACGCATTTACTGACAGCTATTTCAAACAAGCTGATCAAATCGAAGAATATTGCGGTTCAATATTTCCCTTACGTCGAAGGCTTCAACGATCTGAAAGATGACTTTGACAAGCTGGAAGAAAAACTCAATCGCATGAAAGAGATTGAAGTGCTGTTCATAGATGACTTATTCAAGCCTATGAATGGAAAGCCCCGGGCAACCGATTGGCAGGTGGAGCAGACATATTCAGTCATCAATTATCGGTATCTGAATCATAAGCCGGTCTTAATCTCGAGTGAATTGGACATCGAGAAACTTGTGGAGATTGATGAGGCACTCGGCACCCGGATTTATGAAATGTGTGCGGACTATTGCGTGATTATCAAGGGTGACAGAATGCTATTAAATCATAGATTGGCAGGGTTGCGAAATGGATGAAAAAACGAACGTTATAGGATCCAAAGGAATGTATTTGTTCGGGCCTGCTGAACAAACAGGCGGACAAGACCTCACACCAGCTATCCGGGTGCTTGAGGAAAAGATCAGACAAATGGAGCTGATGCGCAGTGCTTAAAGCGGTGATCCTGCTGCCGGCCATCATACTCACGGCGCCAGCAAAAGAAAAGCAGATTCAGCAATGGGAAAAGAATGACGGGAGGTAAGGAGAATGAGGGAAATTAAGTTCAGAGGAATGGGTATTAACGGTGAATGGTATTACGGCAATCTATCAATCATCAAACAAAGAATCAAGAGCATGGGCATTGATCCTGGTTCTTATATCTCTAATAAAGCTGGTGTTCCATTTGCTTACAGAGTGAGACCGGAAACAGTTGGGCAATTCACCGGATTGAAGGATAAGAACGACCGGGATATTTATGAGGGGGATGGTTATACCGCAAAACATAAGTCAGGAAAGGTTTATACAGGACAGGTCAAATATGACTTATCGTTTGTTTTTGATATTGAGGGTTTTGAAGAATTGTTCATTAACGGAGTAGGAGTCGTGAAAAATAACCGTACCTTTGATATACATTCGTTTGTCAAATGGTTTGATGAAGTTGAAGTCATTGTCGACGCTTATCAAAATCCTGAGCTTTTGGAGGCATCACATGCCAGTAAATAAGTATGGCGCCAGAAAAACACAGGTGGACGGCATCACGTTCCATAGCATCGCTGAAGCCAAATACTATGAGCAGCTGAAATGGCTCAAGGTGAGTAAGCAGATCAAAGATTTTAAGCTGCAGCCACGATTCCTGCTGCAAGAAGCATTCAAAAAGAACGGCAAAACTTTTCGGAAGATTGAATATATTGCAGACTTTGAGGTTCATAACTTGGACGGCAGCATCGAGATTATTGACATCAAAGGCGTGGAAACAAAGGAATTTGCCATCAAACGCAAGCTGTATGAGCGGCGATATGAAACGCAACTCAAGGTACTGGCTTTAGATGATTTTTTAGGCTTCATCGAGCTGGACGAGCTTAAAAAGCTGAAAAAACTCAAAAGAAAGGCGGGAAAGTCCACTGTTAAACGTGGTAATCGCAGACGATCGGCCGTTGTGGGTGCAGGAAGAAGATAAGCTCATGGCCTGTATGACACGTTGCTCTCAGTTTAAGGCATGCGCCAGCCGAATGGGTTCTGATTGCAAGAAGCTCGGCGGCACGGAAATACCCAAAATCAATTCATGAGGTAGATACTATGGAACAGCAAAGCATCAATCCTTACCTGCCAGGACCGGTTGAAGAATGGAAGATGACGCCGGAACAGCTGGCGGAATACGTGAAAAAGCACCCGATCGTTTACCGGGAGGAATTGAAACCATCGCCAACATTCACGATGGCCAGATGGAAACCGGATCACTATTAAACACAAAAAAGCACCGAAGCGTATGCCCCGATGCATTGATATGAACTGGTACTTCTATCATAGCACAGGGGGCGCTAAGAATGTACAACCCAAGAGAAATTAATTTAAGCAAAGATACAACAATTGAACAGGCAATTGAGCCGGGCAAAATACAGATCATCGTTTTAGACGGGAGCCAGGGCACCGCACATGTCTTGGAAGCCCCGGAACACGGCAAAACAATCATTCAAACGGCTAAGGGCAGCTTTGCTCGAGTCGATCACGAAATAGGTTACAAAATCAAATAGCAGGGGCTTTCCCCTGCGGGGGAGGAACGGGAATGGATAAATTGCAGGAAATTAAAGCGCGTATTTCAAAACTAAAAGGCTATGAAAATGCTAAGCCAACAGATCAATACTGGATGACTAAAGAGCATATTGATTTTCTGATTGATCGGACTGAACTGTCTGTTAAGCAGCAGGAAATCATTGAGGAAAACAAGCGCCAGCAGGAGGTAACGGTTCATCAGTTCCGGCAGGCTCAACAGGACATTCGGCATTTAAGCGGGGATAGGAAGCGATACAAACAGGCATTAGAGAAGATCATTACCAATCTCAATTTCGCAATTACAGTTGCCCAAAATGAATTGGAAGGTGATGCGAAATGAACAATGATATTCAATTTTTGAAAGAGCTTCAAAATGAATTGAAAACACAGGATCATGACTCTCAAGCTGCACCACGGTTTTGGTCTGTAGGGGATTATAAATGGATCCGGACTTCAGAGGATGACGCGGAACGCTTTTCTGTTTACATTCCTGAAGATGGCGAATCTTATGAATTGGAAAGTTATCTAAAGGACATCAAGGAGAATAAAGGATTGTCCTCAGAAGCGTTAGAAGCGATGGAAGATATAGAGTGTGAAGTTTCCGCATTAGATTGGATACACGAATATATAGACAAAGACGCTGATCTGATTCCAGAAACAGAGGTTCATTACATTTGTCAGAATACAATGTTTCTAACTAAAGCGGAGGCAAAACAGCACATAAAACAAAATCATTACCACTATACGAAAAAGGTTCATACGTACGCTATGACAGCTTGGAGAGCACCAAAAGTTGAACGGTTGCTTAAAATTCTTGAAACGTTTGATTGGGATTCGCTTGTGAAAGAAGGTGTTGCAGAATGATTCCTTTACAAGTAGAGCTACAGCGGGCAGTCAAAGCCACGAAAGACGAAGCGATGACAGTTGAGCAGGCTGCGGAATATTTGAAAGTGCATCCAGATTACATACCGGTGCTCGTGGCAAAGTCAGACGATCTGAAAATGATCGGTGATGAAACAATCATTGCAAAGCGTGATAAGACGAATGGCTGGCTCATTGGGGCGATGGTTTTGGTTTTATTCTTTACAATCGCAGTCGGTTGGGAATAAGGGGATGACAGCATGAAAAGCATCGAGTTATTTGCAGGAATAGGGGGCATTGCGCTTGCTGCTGAATGGGCTGGAATTGAAACAGTTGCATTCTGTGAGCGTGAACCCTTCTGCCAAAAAGTATTAAATAAGAACTTTCCGGGCGTTCCCATCTTTGATGATGTTCGCACCTTGAATAGACAGCTTTTAGAGGAAAAAGGAGTGATTGAGCCAGGTGGAACAATTGACATTATTTCAGGAGGATTCCCTTGCCAGCCTTACAGTATTGCCTGGAAGCGAAGAGGCACGGAAGATGACCGCGACCTCTGGCCGGAAATGTTTAGGATCATCAAAGAACTTAGACCCACTTGGGTTGTTGGTGAAAACGTTGCTAACTTCGCAAACATGGAGCTCGACCGCACGCTATTTGACTTGGAAAGCGCAGGTTACAAAGGGCAATCGTTTATTATACCGGCTTGCGCCGTCGACGCCAAACATCGAAGAGATCGAACCTTCGTTGTTGCCTACTCCGACAGCTTCGGACGGCACAACAGGGAGCATCATAGGGAAAAACGACAGTTTCACAGTGAATTCCACAGGGACTCTGAGGAAGAAAACCGGGAATGGGACGGACGGTTCAATAGGGCTGGGGAGGTATGTTCAATTCTTCCCGACACCTACAGCGAGCGATTACAAAGGGCGGGGTCCGAACAGCAAACAGCAGGGTTTACCGGAGAAGGTGAAATTATATCCGACGCCTCTTGCAAGCGATGCGACCAAGTGGAACAACATGACGGAGGAAGAAAGACGAGCGAAAAAGCAATATGTCAGATTGGGAAATACAGTCTCAAGCCTAGAGGGGATAAGAGTCGGTGGGCAGCTGAACCCGACGTGGGTCGAGTGGCTCATGGGGTTCCCAACCGGGTGGACAGAATTAAAGGATTAGGCAACGCGGTTGTGCCTCAGCAGATTTACCCCATATTCAAAGCGATTATGGATCAGGAGGCGGCATCATGATCGAATACAGCTGTCCTGAATGTGGTCACAACGAATTAGATATAAAAATCCGCCCAGATGCCTGCTGCCCGAAATGCGGCTGCAGCATGGGCGTTGAGGAGGAAATAGCGTGAATAAATTATGCTGTGAAACATGTGGATTGGATACTCACGAAAATACTTCGCCTATCTTTGAAAAGCCTTTAAGGTTTGCTTTTCGATCAGATATTAAACAGTTAAAACAAAACACTGGCGACCACCGAAAACAAGAAAATATTTGTCTCGACTGTTTCACTGCTGAATTGAAACAAGTTAGCAAGGGTTGTAAAACACGGTACAAGTTTAGAGCAAAGGAGCAAACACAATGAACACAGCATACAGAGTGTGGGACGGCGAGCAGATGTATTATTGGAATGATGAAGGGATAAGTTTGGGAATTATCGGTACTCAGTGGGTTTTGTGGCGTAATGATAGATACGGTTTTCAGCATTGCATTACAGGAAGCCATGAAGATGGAGCGGCTCTCATGTGGGTCACAGGGTTGAAGGACAAGAAAGGGAAGGATATATACCAAAAGGATATTACTGAGGAATCCTATATACATCCTATGTCTAAGGAGAATATCATTGATCGTTATGTGATAGAGCGAAAAAACGGATTTGACAGAATGGATCACGTTAGCAAAAAAGAAGGTTTTTATAGGCACTTATGGCTGCGGAGTGATGAAGTTGAAGTCATCGGAGACGTTTATCAAAATCCAGAGTTGTTGGAGGGCGCGGAGTGATGCTTAAATTGACAGACAGGCAGTATAAAGCATTCGTGAGGTTATTAGAGATTGGGGACGGAGATAGAGACTCAATCATTTCTGAGATCATACATTTTCATGGCACATGGGGAGATATAAACAATCATGATTATTCTGATCTTGATTCAGTTGATCGTTATTCATTAGTTGAAGCGGTAGTGACAGGGCGATTCGAAAAAATCAGATCACCATTAGAGGAAACAGAGAGATTGATAGCTGTTTATGAAAAAAGAGCAGGATTCTTATCGAAAAATGATGATATTTATAATATTTTCAATGATTTCGTCACTGAATTAGAGTATCTGAAAGAGATCATTTTGAAGCAGGAGGGCGCGGAGTGACAAGTGAAATGCAATTACAGGCACAGATCGACGTTATCGAAAGAGAAAATAAGGAATTGCGCCGCAGGAATGAGGAATTAGGGCAGACGGTCGAACGTCAGAACAAACAGATCGTCTCTCAAAATTGGAGACTGTTGTTTTTCGCTTCATCCTGGATCGTTTATGGAATTGTTAGTGCTATAAAATACTTTTGGGGATAAGGAGGCGCGGAGAATGAATAAAAAACCTGTGAAGTCAGTCAGGGCCGCAAGCGCAGAAGAAGTGTGCGAAAGGATACGAGAAGCGCATAATCTAGGGTTTATGGTATTTGTGAACCAAACAGATGTAGCTGGAGCCTATAACCCTAACTTGTATATAGTTGATCTGTTTTTACCTGTGGAGGAGGACAAGGAAAATGTATAGAAAATTTGTGAAGAATGTTAACGCAAGAACGTTTGATGAAGCTGTGCAAAAGATGAAGAAGGCGCAAAGTCTGGGATTTTTGGTTGATATGAACCAAGAAGACGTGGAGCCGTTCGTGTATTCTGGATGGTCACCGCAAGGCGTTTACAGGATATCTCTGTTTGAGGCAGTGGAGAAGGAGCTGAGTGATGGATAAGCTCAGAGATTGGATACGGCTGAAACTGATTAGTGAAAGAAGTAGAAGCGATGAGTAAAAAACGAGGTATGGCAATATTAGGGCTTGCAATTGCATTCTGTGTAATATTTACATTTGGGCTATATATTTTGTTCAAGCCAGGTTTAAACAAAGAGGATTTTGAAGCAATCATGTATAGCTCAGGTATTCCTGTAGGATTGTTTTCCTTGATGCTATCGATTTTGATATTAGATAAATAATCACTTTCAGGGGGATTGGATGGTACTCAGAATATTTTTTCTGCTGACGGGATGCGGATTCTGGACATATTTCCAACACGATTACCGGCCAGACATGAAAGCGAACATTGCTTTGATCGGGGCAATCATTTCATTCACGGCTGCGGCTTACTTTAAAGATATTGATAAGTATATAGAGAAGAGGGAAGACAAATGATAATAGCCTTAAAAATAGTTCTCTTGCTGGTTATGGTTATCTCTCTTATGGGAGCTATAGGAGAGGATAAGGATTCGCAGCTGCGGAATCACTTAACTGCAATATGTATCACATCTATTATCGGCACCATTGCTACATACGTGCTGCTTTAACTGAATAAGTCCAAGACGGAAAGCCTGCGGACACTGAACTTACAGCATTAGCGCTGTTTGTTTAGTGTCCGTTTTTTATTTCGCAACTATCTGGATGTCTATCACGATTACTAGCAATGAAAGGAGTGATAAGACATGAAACAGTCCAAAAAGAAACCGTCACAGAAGCAACAGGAGCGCTCAGATCGTTTCTGGCAATCAATGATGAACACAAACATGCAAACACTCAGACGTGGCAAAGGTGGCGCTTATAAACGCAGAAAGTAAAAGGGGAGTTTCAGGATGAAATACGGATTCGCTTATAAAAACGGAAAGCTTGTAAATATCTTTTGCGGAAAAGAAGAGCTCTATAACGAGTTGAAAGTCTTCTTGGTCAAAACCTTCAGTATCAGCGTGAAAGAGGTATCGAGGCTTCAATATGTCGCAGAGCAAAAAGCAAACAACTGGAATGACACTTACTCTATTTAACTATCAGGAGGGAAAGCACTATGACAGATCAAATGATTGCATGGGAGATTGAGGAATGGATTCGTGATTATAAATTCATGCTCCGGGAGATCAAAAGGCTCAACCGTGTGTTGAACAAAGTAGACTTTATTAGCACAAAGCTCACTGCAACATACGGGGATGAAGCAAGCATGCCAAGGGGATCAGCAGGCGTCAGTCAGGCAGAATTGCGACAGATGGATCGAAGAGAAAGACGGCTTCACAAATATGAATCTATTGTGCATTACCTGGATAACGCTATGGAACACATTGCAGAAGAAAAACACCGTATCGTTTATGATTGCATGATGGAAGGCATGAGCTACACTGCTATTGCAAACCACCTTGATTGCTCCCGGGATACTATCAGAAAGATCAAAACAGCCATAATCGGCAACATCGTCAATAAAGTCAAAGAAGCCAACTTTCTGCAATATTTGAACTCGTTTAAATCGGCAGTGTAAACTTGAAGGCAGGACGGGGAGGCGAAAACATTCCGCGTCACAACAAAATAAAATATAGTGATCCAAGAGCTCTATGCCCTTATAAGGTATAGGGCTTTTTGTATCCGGAAAAGAGGGAGAAACATGTCATCATTAAAGGGAGTAAGTGCTAATCCTACAAAGGCCCAGCACAGTTTGAAAGAGGACAAATACGTCACAGTAGCAGTCAAAAATGACAATAGTTATATTGCTGGTCCCAATTTGATTCCTCAGCGACTTGTGAGTGGTAAGTGGGTATCTCTTGATATTGATTCACCTAACCCATTAAAACCAGATGAAAAAGCTTATGATAAGTTCGACATCAAAGAATATCTGAATAAAGCTGGTACTTATCGTTTCAAAGTTGAGGTTTATAAATACGATAAAAACGGGGATTATGTCACCACTTTAGGAACATTCTACACTAGCAATTTCTATATCAAGTAGCAGCAAGCGGAGCGTCATCAGTACGGTGATGCTCTCTTTATATTCTTTGTAAACTGAGTCCAGTGAATCTCAGACTGCTGGTAAGGCCTCTGAGTATGGGCTCAGTTTAGAGTGAATATCTCCAAAACAAACACGAATTAGAAGGGGGCGGCGGTGAATGTAGATGGCTGAAAAGCACATTCAGGCGTACAAGGATTACGTCAAAGGCATGAAATACAAGGACCTTGCCGAAAAATACGGGGTGTCGGTGAACACCATCAAATCGTGGAAACAGCGGCATGGTTGGGAGAGAAAAAAGGGTGCACCCTCTGAAAAAAGGGTGCACACAAAAAAGGGCGGACAGCCTGGTAACAAAAATGCGTTAGGAAACAAAGGCGGTGCGGCTCCGGCGAGCAATCAAAACGCTGTGACTCACGGCTTTTTCTCTAAATTCCTACCAGAAGAAACGCTTGAAATCATGGAAGAGATTCAGGAGCGTTCGCCTGCTGATATGATATGGGATCAAATTCAGATTCAATATGCAGCCATTATCCGGGCGCAGCGCATTATGTTCGTACAGGATAAAGATGATCTTGCGAAAGAGCTGAAAAAGGCGAAATACGTTTATCAACCTCAAGAGAACGAAGATGGCAATGAGTATTTTGAAAAGTCTATTGCGGAAGAAGAGCTTGAAATACAATTTGCTTGGGATCGTCATGCAACCTTCCTAAACGCCCAATCTCGGGCAATGGGAGAGCTCAGGAGCTTGATAAAGCAATTTGACCAGCTGGCCCATGAAGAAGACGAGCGACGCCTTAAATTGGAGCAGATGCGCCTTAATATTGAAAAAACAAAAGCTGAGACGAAGAACGAGAAATCCGGAAAGAACCGGGTTGTCATCGTCAATGATAAAGATGCTATGAGGAAGGCAATTAGCGATGGAAACCAAGACAATTAGAATTACTGACCTCATGAATAAGAATTTCTATTCTTTCTGGTTGAACGAAAGACCAAAATCAATATTATCTGGTGGCCGTTCTTCTATGAAATCATCCGTGATTTCTTTGAAACTCGTCATTGATTTTTTAGATGATCCTCAAGGGAATGTGATTTGTCTGCGAAAGGTTGCAAAATACCTTTCAACCTCTGTTTATGAACAGATAAAATGGGCTATTTACATGCTTGGTGTGGAGGATGAATTCTTTTTTGGTAAATCTCCATTAAAGATCGAACACAAGGAAACGAAAACGGCTTTTTATTTCTATGGCGTGGATGATCCGCAGAAGCTGAAATCGATGAATATAGCAGTAGGTTATATCATGGCTCTATGGTTTGAGGAGTTGGCCGAGTTTAGCGGTGTAGAAGATATTGATATTGTAGAGGATACATTCATCCGACAAGACCTGGGCGAAAAAGAAGTGAAGATTTACTATTCTTATAACCCGCCTCGGAATCCTTACGCATGGGTGAATGAGTGGAGAGATGATAAGGCGGGAGATGATGAGTATTTCCTCCACCACTCAACATACCTTGAGGATGAAAAAGGCTTCTTATCTGATCAGCTCATTCGTAAAATTGAGCGTTATAAGGAACAGGATGAGGATTACTGGCGATGGATGTATAGCGGCGAGGTTATTGGTCTTGGGGATATGGTCTACAACATGAACCATTTTCATGAAATTGATCAGCTGCCAGAGGATGATGCACTGATTCTAATAGATATTGCTATTGATACCGGGCACCAAGTATCAGCGACAACCTATCTGGCGTTCGGTTTAACAAAGAAACAAAATGTCATTCTGCTTGATACGTATTACTATAGCCCGGAAAACAAAGTCGTGAAAAAGGCTCCATCTGAACTTTCTACAGAATTAAAAGAGTGGATGGATAAGATAAGCCAAGAATACAACAAGTATTTCGACAAGCAGACGATCGATTCAGCTGAAGGTGCCCTTCGAAATCAATTCTTCAAAGACTACGGAATCAGGCTGCACCCGGTAGCGAAGAAAAAGAAAATTGACATGATCGACAACGTTCAAGACCTATTGGCTCAAGGGCGTTTTTTTGTGCTTAAAACAGAATCGAATCAAATCTTTTTGACCGAGCACAGGAAATACCAGTGGGATGCAGACACTCTTCAATCAGATGATCCGAAGATAATAAAGATTGATGATCACACTTGTGACGCCTTTCAATATTACGTTAACGACAATTTACAAAAGCTCGGCTTGAAAAATTAGGGCGGTGAAACAATGATCAAAAAAATAGGCTCTGCATTAAAGGCGGTGATGTACAGAATGGGTTTAATACAAGGAATAAACAAGATTACAGACAGCAAAAAGGTAATGGTTACCGATGAGCATTATGAATACGTGGATACATGGTATGCCTTATACAAGGGATACCACAAAGACTTTCATGATATAACATATAAAACAGTTGCCGGTGAGAGATCACGTCGCAGAGCCACACTGAATATGCCTAAAGTTGCGGCTGCAGAAATGGCCCAGCTGGTGTTTAATGAAAAATGCTTGGTGAATGTATCGGATAATGCACTGTATGACAATATCAAAGAGGTTCTGGACCATAATAAATTTGGCAAGCAATTTCAACGATATTTGGAATACAGTTTTGCTCTTGGCGGCATGGTTATGAAAGTACATGTAGATGCCGACCAAATAAAAATTTCATACGTTGCTGCTGACGCCTTTTATCCTTTGTCCTCAACAAGTGACGAAGTGACAGAAGGCGTTTTTGTTAATGAGACAAGAAAAGGCGACAAAAAATATACACTGCTTGAATGGCATACGTGGGAAGGCTCTGAATATGTCATTACCAATGAACTTTATGAGAGTAATAACTCAGCTACATTAGGCATTAAAGTCCCTTTATCTACAATGTATCCGGATTTAGAGGAAGAGGCGAGGATTGAGGGGCTCACACGGCCTTTGTTCGTTTATATTCGGCCCAACACAGCAAATAATTTTGATATGTATTCGCCTTTAGGGATCTCCATTTATGCAAATGCCCTTGATACATTAAAAACTCTGGATATTGCTTATGATAGCTTTCAAAGGGAATTCCGATTAGGGAAAAAACGTATTTTAGTTCCGCAATCCGCGATAAAGACAGTAGTCGATCCTCAGACCGGAAAAATGTCACGTTATTTTGACGCTGAAGATGAAGCATATCAGGCTATGAACTTTGAAAGCGAAGATGCAATAAAAGACATTAGTGTTGAGTTGCGAGTGAGTGAACATATTGATGCCATCAATAGCATTTTAAATTTACTGTCCATGCAGCTGGGTTTCTCCGCGGGAACATTTACCTTTGATTCACAGGGGTTAAAGACCGCGACAGAGGTTGTCAGTGAAAACAGTAAGACGTTCAGAACTAAAAATAGCCATGAAACAATAGTTGAAGAAGGGATTAAAGAGCTCGTTGATGTCATTGTTAATGTGGCCGAGTTATATGATATTTTTACAGCTCCTGATGACTATGATGTAACAGTTGATTTTGACGATAGCATTGCAGAAGATAGGGCGGCAAATGCCACGTATTATATGACATTACAGAGCGCCGGACTTATTTCAAAGAAATATGCTCTTCAGCGAATCCTTGATCTAACAGAAGAACAAGCGGAAGAAATGTTGCAAGAAATCAAAGATGAAAATGCTACGGCTGATGATGCTTTTATGTTAGATACATTCGGCCAAAAAGAAGGTCAACTGGAAAAGGATGAGGAAGAAGAGGAAAAAACGGAAGAAGATGAAGTTGAATGAGCCTCACCCCACGTCAACTTGATCTTTTCACGAGTCCTTTAATTGAGATTTATAACGCTATGGAGAGTGAACTGCTTCAAAATATCGCTTCGAAATTGCAAACTGATGAGGAAGAGACATCGGAAACCATTCTTTCATGGCAATTTCAAAAGCTTAACCAACTGCAGGCTCTTACTAAGGAGAATATCGAAGTGTTATCTGAAAGGACAGGGATAGCAGAGGAGACGATATATTCTATTCTTGAAAATGCGGGGTTTACAGGAATTGCCGAGCAAGAAAGCTTTTTACAACGTGTTGCAAAGGGCGGAAATTTAAAGCAGGCTCCTCCAGTTAAAGAAGACCCGACTATTATTGATACGTTAAATACTTACTATCAGCAGGCTAAAACAAAACTTAATCTTACAAATTCAACTATCCTTATTCAGTCTCAACAGGTCTATAGGGATATTGTAAATAAAACAACAGCTGAGGTTCTGAGTGGATTGAAAACGCATCAAGAGGCTTTGCGCTCAGCCTGTATTGAATACAATAAACAAGGAATCCCGGCATTTATAAGCAGGACCGGCCGGAAATGGAGTACAGAGGCTCATGTAGGAACTGTGATCAGGACTGTTTCAAATAATGTAACTAATCAAATGCAAGAAGATAGATGTGCAAGCTACGGAATCGATCTTGTTGAGATATCAAGTCATTCGGGGGCACGACCAAAATGCGCCCGGTATCAAGGGAAGATATTTTCTTTATCCGGGAATCATCCGAGGTACCCGCCTCTCTCATCCACAAGCTACGGGGAACCAGACGGCTTATTTGGGATTAACTGCGGTCATCAAAAATATGCCTATATCGAAGGTGTTTCAATACGCAGAAATAAACACTATAACCAAAGAGAGAATGCAAAAGCATATGAACAGAGCCAGAAACAACGATATATCGAAAGGCAGATCCGAAAAGCCAAAAATGAAGCCAATATGCTTCGAGCTCTCGGGGATGAAGAGGGGGCAGCCAAAGCAGAATTGAAGATCAGAAAAAGACAAGCTGCTATGCGTGCATTTATTGAGGAAACCGGACGCGAGCGCCGAAGATATCGTGAACAAGTTTATTGAATTATTGCCTTTTTAGAAGATTGCAGGCATAAAAGAACAATCTTTTTTATTATGCCTAAAACAGAAGGAGGAACATATATGACAATCCCACTTTTAAAATTGAATCTGCAGTTTTTCTCAGAAGATACTGGCGGGGAAGCAGGGAACAGTGATTCGGTGGCTACCGACGAAACAGTTAATCAAGAAGGTAATACTGATGTACAGACCAGCTCTCCAACTGAACAACCAAGTAACGAAGAACAAACTGATCCAACGCCCTCAGATGAGGATGTAAAAAAGGAGATCTTAAAATCACTTGGCTTTGAAAACTTCGATGAGGCAAAGGCTGCCGTCGAAGATCACAGAAAATACCTTGAATCTCAAAAGACTGAGCAGCAGAAACAACAGGAAGCGTATGAAGCGCTTGAGCAGTCAAATAAAGAAAAAGATGAGGAGCTTTTTAAAGCTAATGCCAAGCTGTCAGCTTTTAAGGCTGGTGTGAATGAAGAGTCGCTGGATGATGTTCTTCTGCTTGCAAAAGCACAGATGAATGATGATGTAGATATCGAAACAGCGATCAAAAAAGTTGTGGAGAAATACCCACAATTTACAAATAGTGAAGTAACAACACAGGTAGACAAGCCGCGCTTTTCTCAAGGGCAGCATCAATCCAAAGGCAGGAAAATGGACGCCTTTCTTACAGGATTAGGACTTAAAGGAGGAACTCAATAATGCCAAACTCTATTAACTATGTATCAAAGTATCAAGACGCTCTAGATCAAAAATTGGTGCAAGGTGCACTTACAGCAGAATTAGAAACGCCTAATGTAAACTGGTTGGATGCAAAAACATTTAAAGTTCAATCAGTGTCTACAACAGGATATAAGCCGCATACAAGAAATAAAGGGTACAACGAAGGAACCGTTACAACAACTGAGAAGCCTTATACTCTTGAATTTGATCGAGACATTGAATTTTTCGTTGACAAAGCAGATGTCGATGAATCAAATGAGGCTGCTTCTGCTTCAAATGTTACTGCAACATTCACAACAGAGCATGCCACGCCGGAGCTTGATGCATATCGTTTCTCGAAGTTGGCCAAATACGCTGTCGACAGAAATCAAATTGAGACAGGTGCTATTGACAAAGAGAACATTTTCACAACATTAAAAGCTGCAATCCGTCCTTTGAGAAAATATGGACCAGGAAACCTAATCGCGTATGTTTCGAGTGAGGTAATGGATGCGCTAGAACTCTCTAAGGATTTCACTCGTAAAATTGATGTAACTAATAATAACGGAACATTAGAAACACGAGTTTCATCTATCGATGGCGTTCGTTTAGTTGAAGTTTGGGACGAATCACGTTTCTATGATTCTTTTGATTTCTCAGAAGGATTTAAACCGGCAGAGGGAGCCAAGAAAATTAACTTCCTGATCGTTGCTAAAACAAATGTTATTGCGAAAGCAAAATTCAATTCTGTTTATTTGTTTGCGCCAGGGCAGCATACAGAAGGTGACGGATACCTTTATCAAAACCGTATTTATCATGATCTATTCATGTTAGAAAATAAACAGGATGGCGTTATTGTCTCCCTTGAGCAAACTACTCCCTAATGCGCCCCAAAATCTATCGTTCACGGCTACGACTGATAGCGTGACCGTCACTTGGGATGCGGTAGATGGGGCAACTTCATACGACGTATACAGAAGCGGAAATAAAATTGATAACACTACTGAAACCACGTATGTTTCTAGTGGTTTGAAGGCTGATACTCAATACACATTCGCTGTCGCAGCTGTCAATGAAGTGGGTGCTTCTGATAAATCAGAAAACCTTGTCACACGGACGCAAAAAGAACCAACAACTGAATCAAGTTCAAGTTAGAGAGGGGCAGCTTAATATAAAGCTGTCTCTTTCGTTTTAAGGAGGTTTTTCTCCAGTGGGTTATATTGATGTTGATTATTACAGAGAAACGTATGTAGGCGAATCTGAGGACAATGACGAGGTTTTAGATAAGTATATTCGACGAGCGTCTGACCTAATTGATCAATTGACCAATTTTCGTATTAAAAATGGAGCTATTAACTTGGCGGCTAACAGCTTCATTGATGAAAACGTGAAAAAGGCCACGGCAGCTCAAGTGGAATATTACGTGTTGAATGGTGGGGACACAATTGGTGCTTCAGATGACATGTCTAGCGTTAGTATCGGAGGGTTTAATTATAGTAAATCGAATCCTGAGCTCACTAGAAATCAAAAAAGGGTTTCACCTACCACTATAGCTTACTTACAGTTTACAGGGCTTTTGTATTCAGGCATTGAGGTTTTTACTTATGGTTAGACCTATTCCTAAACAATTGCTTATTCACTCTGTGCAATACAGAGAATATGAACAAAATGAACGATGGGGTGAAAGATGGCTTGACGTTGTCCCTGTTATTAACGTTCTTGTAAAGCCTTCGACTTCTCTTACTGTCACAGCAACAGGGGAACAGGTTAACTCTCAATCTATGTTATTTCTGGATGCCAAGTATTCAAAGCCGTTTGTGGAAATGAAAGAGAAATCAGAAGTCATTTTCAACGGTCGCACAATGAAAGTCAACAAGGTGAGCCCATTTTATACTTTTGATGGCGATCTACCGCATCATTATGAAGTGGAGTTGATCTAATGGCTGGTTTTAACGTGAATATTAATTTAAGCGGTGTTTTAAATGCTACTTCTGCTGCTTTAGACCACGCTCAAATTGCTATAGATCAACAAGTTTTAAAAGACGGTAACTTCTATGCTCCGCAAGATACTGGGGAGCTAAAAAGAAGTGGTATACGAGCCTCGCATCCTGGTTCCGGGAAAGTAATCTGGGATACTAAGTATGCAAGCAAAGTGTGGAATGCAAGGCGTGTATCTCTAGATCGAAACCCAAATGCGAAAGCGCGGTGGGCTGAGGTGGCAGCTACAGAACATAAAGGTGATTGGATCACAGTTGGACAAAATGCAGTTAACGCCTATTTAAGAAGGTGAAAAAATGGATTTCCCTGATCGTTTAATTGATCATATCGAGCGAAATATGAATTTGTATAGCACTATACTCATTCCAATGCTTCAAGAAGGGAATAGCATTGCATTAACGCCCATTCCCTCATCTGATGCAGAAAATGTTTATTACATGGATGGCAGCATAGAGAAAACATATCGCTTTCAGATTCTTGTGAAGCATAAACAGCAATTCGTGGGATATAATTCTTTACTTCAAATTGGCGAATTCTTATCTGGATTGCAAGAGAACGAGGTTCAAAGTAGCGACAATTCATTTGAATTTATTAAGTGCAATATTTCTGCAACGCCTAATTTTCTAGGGAAATCTGAGCAGCAGGAATATGTGTATGCATCCACTTTTGATGCAGAGTTATTTATCAAAGCAAGGGAGGCAAAATGATGCCAGGTACTGATAGTTTTATCATTCAGGCAAAACATAAATTTGAGATCAATACAACGCCGGACGCCACAGAACCAACATGGGTAAGAGTTGGAGCCGGCTTTTCATCCGTTGAACCTTCTCCGAATGAAGAAACAGATGATACATCTTATTTAGACGGTGACGGAAACAAATCCACTACAGTAACAGGGGGACAGTTAACCCTTGCATTCTCCGGACATCGGAAATATGATGATCCGGCGCAAAATTTTATTGCTTCAAAAGCGTTGAAATACGGATCTGAGAGGGAAACACAATTTCGCTGGACAGATCCATCCGGTGTAATTGTTGAGGGTGATGTGACTATGACTGAGATATCCCTGCCTTCTGGTGATGCGAATGCAAAAGGTGAGTTCGGCGTCACAATCGCTTATAACGGGGTGCCAAAAGTAACTGAAACACCCTGATGCGCCCCAAAATCTAACTTATGAGGCAGGTGCAAATGAAATCAGCTTGTCTTGGGACAAAGTAGATGGGGCTGACTCATATGATATTTTCCGAAGCGGAAATAAAATTGATAATGTAACAGAAAATAAATATCAATCAACAGGTTTAAAACCGGACACACAATATACATTTGTGATCCGCGCTGTTAATGCTGCTGGTGTCTCTGAACCATCAGATTCATTAGTAACTCGTACAAAACCAGAACCAACAACAGAGGGCTAGCCAGACGGCTGCCCTTTTTTATTTATAAAGGAGCGGAATAACTATGGCTGTTCGTAAAATTGAAATCAAGAAATCCTATGAAGAGGTTGAAATCGGGGATTCTATTTATCAGATTCCTTTTGATGATGATTCCTTGAAAAAATACGAAAGTTTTTCAAAAGAGTACTATGCAGCGGTGAAAAAGCTTGAAAAAGTAAATGTCAATAACGCCTCTGACAAACAATTGGAGCAGTTAGAGCTTGAAAATGAACGATTGACCAAACAAGCTATTGAAATGTTTTTAGGAGAAGGCACATACAGTCATATTTATGAGCAAGCCGGCCGATCAGTATTTGTGGTAGCGGAAATTGTATTTAGTCTACTTGAAGTGGTAGAAGAAAAGTTTCAAGATTTTCAGAATCGCGGCAAGAAATACTATACAAAGTAGTGAAGTTTTATGGACTTTAAGCTGACAGAAAGATTCGACGATCAAATAATGATTGGCGAAAATATACTTTACTTGAATTTATCCTTTGACAGGGTAATGAGGCTTTTCGAGCTCTTTAAAGACGATAGATTTAGTGAAGGTCAGAAGCTTGATATAGCTTTAGAAATGTTTGCAATGAATCCGGAAATTTTAAAGTTGCTTGAGGTCGAAGAAAAAAACGCGGCTCTCGAAACTATTGTTTATGACTTCATCGGGCTGAAAAAGCAGGATGACGACGAAGAAGAACAACAGGACAACGATGCACCAAATAAAAAACTATACGATCTGGACAAAGACGCGGCTTATATATACGCGTCTTTTTTGTATGACTATAACTTGGACTTATTCGAATTACAAGGGACTCTGCATTGGAATAAATTCAATGCTCTTCTCCAGAACCTCTCAGATAAATCCAAATTTAAAGAGGTCGTGAGTATTCGAGCTGCTGAAGTGCCAAAACCGACTAAGCACAACAAAGAAGAACGGGATCGGTTGATTAAACTCAAACGCCTTTACAGTCTCGAGGACGAAGAGACGCTGGAAGATTTGGAAACTAAATTGGACACTTATTTCTCCATGATAGCAAATACAAGAAAAAAGGGCGGTGAGAGTTATGGCGGCAGCGGGCCGAATTGAGATTAATACATCCTTAAACAGACAAGGGGCAGA